>NZ_PSYA01000002.1:0-281228 GCF_002931395.1 Pseudoclavibacter sp. RFBI5
GCCCGGACGCATCCCCGCGGCTCGGGGAGCGACTGATCCGGAGCGCTACGCCTGCGCGTCGAGGAGCGCGCTCACGACAGTGACGACGCCCTGCTCCTGGTTGGAGGGGGCGAGGTACTTCGCGAGTTCCTTGACCTCGGGATGCGCGCCAACCATCGCGTAGGAGCGCTCGGCCGCCCAGGGCTGAGTTGTGGGCGTCAGGCGTGGGGTGCGGTCGAGGCGCGGGCGACCAGCTCAGGGGTGAAGCGGATGTGCTCGGGGGTCGACTTCGGGTCCCGGGCCGCGGCGACGAGCAGGTCCATGGCCTTCGAGCCGATGAGGTGCGCCGGCTGGTGGATGGAGCTGAGCGAGGTCGAGGCGAAAGCCGCGAAGTCGATGTCGTCGTAGCCGATGAGCGCGATGCTCTCGGGCACCGTCGCGTGGCTGGTGCCCTGGAGGCTCTGCAGGAGCCCGAGCGCGAGCATGTCGTTCGCCGCGAAGACCGCGTCGGGGAGATCGGCGCCGTCGCGCTCGGCGAGGAGCAGCCCCGCCCGCCTGCCCTCGGACATGGAGAGCGCATCCGTCATCAGTACCTCGAGCGTCGCGTCCGGGACCTCGCGCACCGCGTCGCGGGCGCCCTCGAAGCGGTCGGTGACCTGCTGGATCTCCATCGGCCCACCGAGGAACGCGACGCGGCGGTGCCCCGTCTCGAGGAGATGCTCGACGGCGATGCGGCCGCCGGTGCGGTCGTCCACGGCGACGGACGGGTAGCGTTCGTCGGCGCTCTCACGGTCGACGAGCACGACGGGGGTTCCGCGCTTGTGGAGCCGCTCGAGCTGGGGCATGTTGGCGGCCATGGGGGTGACGAGCACGCCGAAGACCCGCTGCTCCTCGAAGAGGCCGAGGTGGGTGCGCTCGCGTTCCTCCTGCTCGTCGCTGTTGGCGACGAGGACGGAGAAGCCGAGCTCGGCGGCGCGCTCTTCGGCGCCTCGCGCGACCTCGGTGAAGAACGGGTTGCGGAGGTCGAGGACGATGAGGCCGACGGTGCGGCTCTCGCCGGCGCGCAGCTGCCTGGCGGCGTCGTTGCGCACGAAGCCGAGCTCCTCGATGGCCGATTGCACCTTGTCGACGGTGGCCTTCGAGACCTTCTCTGGGTGGTTCAGCACGTTCGAGACCGTGCCAACGGAGACGCCTGCGAGTGTCGCGACGTCGCGCACGCTGACTGCCATGGGCCTCCTTCGGTGTACAGCGATGCTAGGGCACGCGGGGTCTGCGGGGCGGGTGCCTCGCTCGTGGGCGGCAACTCCGAAGGCCACGGAGGCTCGCCGCTCAGGCCTCGTCGAGCAGGTGGGTGATGCGTTCGGCGCGGAGCGGCGAGTCGGAGAGGAGGATGCGCCAGCGCCACGTCGCGCCCTCGCCGGGCCCCAGCCTCCACTCCTCGTGGAAGAACGGGGCCGCGCAGAGCATGGGGGTGGCGTCGTTCCGCACGAACCACGGGGTGGGGGAGACCGGGTTCGCCGGATGCGCGCCCATGACGACGGTCACGGGTCCGCTCTCGAGACCCAGCCAGGCGGCTTCCGCGCCGTGCAGGGTGGCGTCCGGGTCGGCGGGCAGCAGCGGCGACAGCGGGCGCGCGCCCGAGAAGCTGGGGTGCAGTCGCAGGAACAGTCCGCCGTAGCCGGCGTCCGGGCGGCCGGCGGTCGTGGGCGAGCCGAACGCGAGCTCGGCGTCGCGGAGGTTCGTCCAGCGGCTGCTGACATCGAGGACGCCGATGCTGCGCCCGTCGTCGTCGCGGATGCTCGCGTCGAGCATCCGCTCTTCCCGCAGGAACGCGGAGCCGTCGGCCTCGCGCCACGTGAGCTGCGTGCCCTCGGCCGGCTGCGTCTCGTCGACCGTCTGCGAGCCGTTGTTGTCGAGCTGCACGTAGCCTCGACCATCCACCCAGGTCACGCCGCCCCACAGGTTGATGTCGTGATCGGCGTCGCCGATGCGGATGTTCGCGACGGTCACGGAGAGGCCCCAGTGCCAGGTGTGGTCGGCGGGACGGAAGTCGCTCACGACGGTGCCCGCGGGGGTTCGCAGCGGATGCACGTAGGGGCGGGGCGACTCGATCGGTAGCGCGCTCGGGTCGCGGTGCACGACCGTGCCGAGGCCGAAGGGCAGCTCGTCGCGGGAAGGTGAGCTCATGACCGGCGCTCGTCGCGCACCCGAGCGGACATCTGTCCGCGCAGCTCGCCCGACTCCCTGACCTCACGGAGGGCGACGGCGGCCGAGCGCTCGCTCGACGCGTAGAGGGCGGCCACGATCTCCATGGACCTGGCGGGCGCGGAGGCGACGTCCGGCAGCGCGGCACCCGCCGCGAGGGCGGGGTAGACGGCGTCGATGTAGGCGTCGTGCCCGCTCGCCCGCTCGGCCGCGGGGAACGCCCAGCTGCTCGGCGCATCCGCCCCCGGGCGTGGGGTGATGCGCCAGTTGGCGTGCCCGTGCCCGTAGAGGTGCTCGAGCTCGACCGTCGCGAGCTCGGTGTCGATGCGGATGGAGCTCGCCTGCCTAGGCGAGACGGCGCTGGTCATCGCCGTCGCGACGACGCCGGACTCGAAGCGCAGCACCGCCGTCGAGACGTCCTCCGTCTCGATGTCGCGCGCGAGGCGCCAGGTCTGGCCGTGCACCTCATCCACCTCGCCGAGGAGGTAGGCGAGCAGGTCGAGCTGGTGGATGCCGTGGCCGAGGGTCGTCCCGCCGCCTTCGTTCGCCCACGTGCCTCGCCAGGGCGCGGCGAAGTACGTGTCGTCCCTGAACCAGAAGGTGTCGCAGCGGGCGAGGAGCGGGCGCCCGAGGTGGCCGTCGTCGAGGAGGCGCTTGACGTGCGCCGTCGCGGTGCCGGTGCGCTGCTGGAAGACCACGGCGAGGTGCCTGCCTGCGGCCTCGCCGGCTGCGACCATCCGGTCGACGTCGTGGAGGGTGAGCGCCGGTGGCTTCTCGACGACGACGTGAGCTCCGCGCGCGAAGGCTTCTTCGGCCTGGGCCGCGTGGCCTGCCGGAGGGGTGCAGAGGTGCACGACGTCGAGGTGCCCGTCTGGCAGCGAGGTCGCGGAGCGCGGGATGCCGTACTTCTGGGCGAAGGCGGCTGCCCGGTCCGCGTCGACGTCCACGGCGACCACGACCTCCGCGTCGTCCCTGGCGGCGATCGCCTCGGCGTGCAGTCGAGCGACGTCGCCGGTGCCCACGATGGCTGCGCGCATTCTCGTCATGGTGTCCTCGTTCCGTCGTGATGCAGTCTCGCCGATGCCGGCGCGTGCGGTGTCCTCGATGCCGGTCGAGGCCGCCCCCGCGCGGGGACGGCCTCGGTCAACGCCCCTTCGGGTGGGTTCAGTCGTGGTTCTCGATGTCCTTGCCGCGCGTCTCCGGAGTGAACAGCGTCGCGAGGGCTGAGACGGTGGCGATGGCGAGGGTGAGCCCGCCGACGACCAGCGGCACGTTGTCCGAGCCTGGAGGGGCCACGAACGTGAAGATCGAGGGCAGGAAGGCGACGATCATGAGGCCGACGTTCTGCGAGATCGCGAAGCCGGTCACTCGGGTCTGCGTCGGGAACAGCTCCTGGAAGAACGTCGCGAAGGTGGCGTTCCACATCTGGAAGAGCACGCCCATCATGAGGATCGCGAGCACGATCGTGAGCACGAGGTTGCCGGACTGGATGGCGCTGAGGTAGCCGATCGCGACGAGCCCGGATCCGAACGAGCCGACGATCATGAGCGTGCGGCGCCCGATCTTGTCGGAGAGCATGCCGAAGACGGGGATGACGATGACGGCCGCCACGTTGGCGATGAGCGGCACCCACAGGAAGGTGGAGGCGGGCATCGCGACGCCGTAGGCCTCCTGCGTCGCGAAGCTCGTTCCGAAGACGAGGGTCGTGACGCCGGCGACGTTGGCGAGGGTCATGAGGATGGCGCGGAAGACCGTCCAGCCGTTGTTCTTGAAGAGCTCGATGACGGGCGCCTGGCGGTTCTGGGCCTGCTGGACCGCGAGCGAGCGGGTGTAGGCCGGCGGCTCTTCGACGTGCTTGCGGATGAGGAAGCCGGCGAGGACAACGACGGCACTCAGCATGAACGGGATGCGCCAGCCCCACTCGATGAAGGCTTCGTCCGTGAGGACCGCGGTGAGGGGGATGAACACGGCGGTCGCGATGATCGAGCCGGCCTGGGTGCCCTGCAGGCCGAAGCTCGCGAAGAACCCTCGTCTGCCTGCTGGGGCGTGCTCGACGATCATGGCGCTCGCACCGCCGAGCTCTCCGGCGACGGCAAAGCCTTGGATGAGGCGCAGGAACACGAGGATCAGGGGCGCCCAGAGGCCGATCTGGTCGTAGGTGGGGAGGAACCCGACGGCGATCGTCGAGAGGCCCATGAGGAGCATCGCGATGACGAGCACGTTCTTGCGGCCGTGCTTGTCTCCCCAGTTGCCGAGCACGATGGCGCCGATGGGGCGCGCGACGTAGCCGACGGCGTAGGTCGCGAGCGAGGAGATGAGGGCGACGGTGGGGTCGCCGGTTGGGAAGAAGACGACGGGGAAGACCAGCGCCGCCGCCTGCGAGTAGAGCGTGAAGTCGTAGTACTCGAGGACGCTGCCGATCCATCCGCTGAGCGCGGCCTTGCGGGGTGTCTTGCCCTCGTTCTCCTGTGACACCGCACCAGTGTCACTCTGTGTTCTCGTCATTGAAAATCCTCGTCATCTTTGACCGTGGTCGATATCCCACTCGGAGCGGGTAAGCGCTTTCCACTTTGCCACTCGCTCTGAAACGTGTCAAGTGCGATCGTGACGAAGGTCTCAACCCGCCGTCGGCTCCCGCGAGCGCTCCGTCCAGCGCCAGGCCAGGGCGGCCGCGATCACGACGGCGACGCCGATGGCCGTCTCCAGGATCCTGGCCAAGAGCAGGGTGAGATCGGGCTGCGGGTGCGCGAAGTCGAGCATGACCAGCGCCAGCGGGGTGACGAAGACGAGGGCGAGTCCGTAGTTGCGCACGACGAACAGCTCCGCGCACATCTGCAGCACGCAGATGATGGCGATCGTCACCAGCGGAGGCAGGTCGACGGCCATGATCAGCCACGCGACGCCCACTCCGGCGATGGTCCCCGTGAGGCGGTGGCCGGCCCGCACCAGCTGCTCGTCGGGGCCCGAGGTCGCGAGCGCGGCGGCGGCCGCGACCATGGCCCAGTAGGGGTAGTCGAGCCCGAGAGATGTGGGGATGAGCCCCGCGACGCCGACGACGAGGCCGGCCCCCACTGCCGCGCTGATGCGCAGTCTCTCGGGTCTGGTCGGGGCGGCGGATGCTCGTGCCCGGCGCTCGAACTCGCGGGCGGCTGGGCGGACCAGGCCCGAGATGCAGACGATCAGGGCGAAGGCCGCCGACGCGGCCGCCGTGCCGGCCGCGAGGAGCGCATCCGCCTCGCCTCCCGGGATGGAGGCCGTCGCGGAGAGTGCGAAGACGGGAAAGAGCGCGCCAGTCGGCTTCCATCCGAACCGCTGGGCGGCGCCCGTGATGACCGCCGCGTAGGCGGCGGTCGCCGGGAGAACGAGCCACTCGCGCTGCTCGGAGAGGCTCACCGCGGCGCCGACGCTGACAGCGCCGACCATGCCGACGGCCACGCCGCTCTGCAGGCGGGCGCGGATCACGTGCGAGTGGCTGCGCCCGTAGAACGAGACGAAGGCGCCGAAGGTCGAGTAGAGCGCGAGCTCGACGTGCCCGATGCTCCACAGGATCAGGAGGGGGACGCCCACGGAGATGCCAGCGCGGACAGCGACGCGGTGGGCGCCGTTGTGGGGGCCGAGGTCGAGGAGGCGGCGGGGGTGTGGCAGCTCGGCCATCGGGTGGGTTCGTGTCATGTGCGTGCGATGGTCCCTGCTCGTGCGGTGTCCTGGAATGCGCTTTCCGAGGGTAGTGGATGCGGGTTTCGCCCGTGTTCACGCGGATGTCCCGCCCGGCTCACCCCGGTGGGCGGACGTGAACCGCCGCACGTGCTTGACACGATTCACTCCGGCTCGTAATCTGAGATCACTGAAACGATTCAATACGGTTCGGCGCGAACAGGCATCCCCGCTCGCCCGCATACCGTGAATCGAGTTCCCGAAGCCGTGGACGACGTCGTTCGGCCCGGGAGCGCATCCGCAACCGACCAACGAAGGCGACGAACCGTGAGCATCCTCTCCGCAGACCAGCTTGCAGCGCTCGAAGGACAGGGCATCGAGCTCCCGTCCTGGGCGTTCGGCAACTCAGGCACCCGATTCAAGGTGTTCCAGACGGCAGGCACGCCGCGCGACCCGTTCGAGAAGATCTCCGACGCAGCCCAGGTCAACACGTACACCGCGCTCGCCCCGAGCGTGGCCCTGCACATCCCGTGGGACGTCGTCGACGACTTCGGCGCGCTCCGCAAGCACGCCGAAGACCTTGGCGTCGAGCTCGGCACGATCAACTCCAACACGTTCCAGGACGACGACTACAAGTTCGGCGCCCTCACGCACGAGGACGCAGCGGTGCGCCGCAAGGCCATCGACCACCACCTCCGCTGCATCGACGTCATGGACGAGACCGGATCGCGCGACCTGAAGATCTGGCTCGCCGAGGGCTCCAACTACCCCGGCCAGGCCGACCTGCGCGGCCGTCAGGACCGCCTGCACGACTCGCTGCAGGAGATCTACGCCCGCATCGGCGACGACCAGCGCCTCGTGCTCGAGTACAAGTTCTTCGAACCGGCGTTCTACCACACCGACGTTCCGGACTGGGGCACGAGCTACGTGCAGGTCGCGGCCCTCGGCGAGAAGGCCATGGTCTGCCTCGACACCGGCCACCACGCGCCCGGCACCAACATCGAGTTCATCGTCATGCAGCTGCTGCGCCTCGGACGCCTCGGCTCCTTCGACTTCAACTCGCGCTTCTACGCCGACGACGACCTCATCGTCGGCTCGGCCGACCCGTTCCAGCTGTTCCGCATCCTCGCCGAGGTCATCCGCGGCGGTGGGCTCAACAACCCCGACGTGGCCTTCATGCTCGACCAGTGCCACAACGTGGAGTCGAAGATCCAGGGCCAGATGCGCTCCGTCCTCAACGTGCAGGAGATGACGGCCCGCGCGCTGCTCATCGACAAGGACGCCCTCACGGCGGCGCAGAAGGCCGGCGACGTGCTCGTCGCACACGAGATCTACATGGACGCGTTCTCGACCGACGTGCGCCCCGCTCTCGCCGAGTGGCGCGAGTCGCGCGGCCTGCCCGCGAACCCGCTCGCCGCGTTCCGTGCATCCGGGTACGAGCAGCAGGTCGCCGAGGAGCGCGTCGGCGGCGTCCAGGCCAGCTGGGGCGCGTAAGCGTCACCCCTCACCGACCTCACGAGCTTCGAAGGAACTGACATGACGAACCCAGCAGCAGCCGATCTCATCTCGCGCAGCAACCGCCTCGGCGAAGACCCGAAGAACACGAACTACGCGGGTGGGAACACCTCCGCGAAGGGCACCGAGACCGACCCGGTGACGGGCGAACCCGTCGAGCTGCTCTGGGTGAAGGGCTCCGGGGGAGACCTCGGAACGCTCACCGAGCAGGGCCTCGCCGTGCTCCGCCTCGACCGCTTCCGCGCGCTCACGAACGTCTACCCTGGCGTCGAGCGCGAGGACGAGATGGTCGCAGCCTTCGACTTCTGCCTCCACGGCAAGGGAGGCGCGGCCCCGTCGATCGACACCGCCATGCACGGCCTCGTGGATGCGGCGCACGTCGACCACCTGCACCCCGACTCGGGCATCGCGATCGCGACAGCGGCCGACGGCGAGGAGCTGACGGCGAAGATCTTCGGCGACAAGGTCGTCTGGGTGCCCTGGCGCCGCCCCGGCTTCCAGCTCGGCCTCGACATCGCCAACATCAAGGACGAGAACCCGCAGGCCATCGGCTGCATCCTCGGCGGGCACGGCATCACCGCGTGGGGCGACACCTCCGAGGAATCGGAGCGCAACTCGCTCTGGATCATCGACACTGCAGCGGCGTACATCGATGCACACGGCAAGGCCGACCCCTTCGGCGGCGTCGTGAGCGGCTTCGAGGCGCTCCCCGCCGACGAGCGCCGTGCACGCGCAGCGGCCCTCGCGCCGTCGATCCGCGCCGTCGCCTCGCACGACGCCCCCATGATCGGGCACTTCACCGACGACGAGCGAGTGCTCGACTTCCTCGCGAGCGAGAAGCTCACCGAGCTCGCCGCCCTCGGCACGAGCTGCCCCGACCACTTCCTGCGCACCAAGGTCAAGCCGCTCGTGCTCGACCTGCCGACCACGGCATCCGTCGAGGAGCAGCTCGCCCGCCTCGAGGAACTCCACTCTGCGTACCGCGCCGACTACAAGGCCTACTACGACAAGTTCGCGACGGCCGAGTCGCCCGCCATCCGTGGTGCCGACCCGCTCATCGTGCTCGTCCCCGGCGTCGGCATGTTCTCCTACGGCAAGAACAAGCAGACCGCGCGCGTCGCCGGTGAGTTCTACTTGAACGCGATCAACGTGATGCGCGGCGCCGAGGCGCTCTCGAGCTACTCCCCGATCTCCGACGAGGAGAAGTTCCGCATCGAGTACTGGGCGCTCGAGGAGGCGAAGCTGCAGCGCATGCCGAAGCCGAAGACGCACCAGGGCCGCATCGCCTTCGTCACGGGCGCCGCATCCGGTATCGGCAAGGCCATCGCGACCCGCCTCGCAGCCGAAGGCGCGTGCGTCGTCGTCGCCGACCTCGACCTCGAGAAGGCGCAGGCCGCCGCCGCCGAGCTCGGCGGCACCGACGTCGCGATCGGCGTCGCAGCGAACGTCGCGGACGCCGCAGGCGTGCAGGCCGCCATCGACGCGACCCTCCTCGCGTTCGGCGGCATCGACCTCGTCGTCAACAACGCCGGCCTCTCCCTCTCGAAGCCGCTCCTCGAGACGACCGAGAAGGACTGGGACCTGCAGCACGACGTCATGGCGAAGGGCTCCTTCCTCGTGTCGAAGGCCGCCGCCAAGGCGCTCATCGAGCAGAAGCTCGGCGGCGACGTCATCTACATCTCCTCGAAGAACTCCGTCTTCGCTGGCCCGAACAACATCGCGTACTCGGCGACGAAGGCCGACCAGGCCCACCAGGTCCGCCTCCTCGCGGTCGAGCTCGGCGAGCACGGCATCCGCGTCAACGGCATCAACCCCGACGGCGTCGTCCGCGGCTCCGGCATCTTCGCGGCAGGCTGGGGCGCCAACCGCGCCGCGACCTACGGCGTCAAGGAAGAGGACCTCGGCCAGTACTACGCGAACCGCACCATCCTCAAGCGCGAGGTCGTGCCGGAGAACGTCGCCGACGCGGTGTACGTGCTCACGGGCCCGGAGCTCACACGCACGACCGGTCTGCACATCCCCGTCGACTCGGGCGTCGCGGCGGCCTTCCTGCGATGACCGAGTCTGCTGCGCAGGGATCGAGCGCCGCAGGCCGGGGCGGGGCGGATGCGCCCCGCACGGTCGCGGCGGTCGATCTCGGAGCCACGAGCGGTCGCGTCATCACGGGCACGATCACGGACGGCGTGCTCACGATGCGCCACGAGGCGCGCTTCCCGAACAACCCCGTCCGCACACGCGACGGGCTGCACTGGAACCTCCTCGGCCTCTACCAGCATGTCCTCGACGGGCTGGCCGCCGCTGAGCGGGACGCGCCAGGCCAGATCGCGAGCATCGGCATCGACTCGTGGGCGGTCGACTACGCGCTGCTGCGCGAGGGCCGTGTCCTCGGGGTCCCGTACGCGTACCGCGACGAGCGGACCGCCCGGGGCGTCGAAGCCGTGCACGCCATCGCCTCCGCCGAGGAGCTCTACCGCCGCAACGGCCTCCAGCACCTGCCCTTCAACACGGTCTTCCAGCTCGCGACCGACGGTGAGCTGCTGGGCCTCGCCGACCAGCTGCTGCTCCTGCCCGACCTGCTTGCCTACTGGCTGACGGGCGCGCAGGTCGCCGAGCGCACCAACGCCTCCACGACGGGTCTGCTTCGCGCCGACACGCGTGAGTGGGATGCGGAGCTCGCCGAGCGCGTGGGGGTCCCCGCCCGCATCCTGCCGCACCTCGTCGACCCTGGTGCCGTGCTCGGCTCGCTCGAGGGCGAGGCGGCCCGCGTCGTCGGGCGTGACATCGACGTCGTCGCGGTCGGCTCCCATGACACGGCCTCCGCGATCGTCGCCATCCCCAACGAGGGGCGCGACTTCGCGTACATCTCGTGCGGCACGTGGGGCCTCGTCGGCCTAGAGCTCGACGAGGCGGTCGTCACCGACGCCGCCCGCGAGGCGAACTTCACGAACGAGGGCGGCGTCGACGGCCGCGTGCGCTTCCTGCACAACGTCATGGGCCTCTGGCTGCTGTCGGAATCGCAGCGGCACTGGGAGCCGGCGGCGACGGACGCGCAGCGCTCGAGCACCCTCCAGCAGCTGCTCGCCGACGCCGCCCAGGTAGGCGGCGACGTGCCGATCTTCGACGTCAACGACCCCGTCTTCATGGCGCCAGGCGACATCCCAGGGCGCATCGCCGAGTGGCTCACCCAGCGTGGCCTCGAGGCACCGACGACGCCAGCCGGCATCGTCCGCTCGATCGTGGAGAGCCTCGCGCAGGCCTTCGCCGAGGCCGTCACGACAGCCGCCGCGCTCGCCGAGCATCCGGTGAGCGTCATCCACATCGTCGGCGGCGGATCGCAGAACGCGCTCCTCTGCCAGGCGACGGCCGACCGATCCGGGATGCCCGTGCTCGCGGGCCCCGTCGAGGCGACCGCGATGGGTAACCTGCTTGTGCAGGCGCGCGCGCACGGCTGGATCCCCGACAGTCTCTCTGAGATCCGCTCCATCGTCGCCAGATCGACGCAGATCATCCGCTACGACCCGAAGATCACCCGATAGAAGCAAAGGCAGCTGCCCCATGGTGAAACGTCAAGCCCCCAAGCCCCTCGAGCTGCTCGAGCTCATGCAGTTCAAGAAACCCGACCTCAACGGCCGTCGCCGCCGCCTCAACTCGGCGCTCACGATCGAGGACCTGCGGCGCATCGCGAAGCGGCGCACCCCGAAGGCGGCGTTCGACTACACCGACGGCGCCGCCGAGGGCGAGCTGTCGCTGCGCCGCGCGCGCACCGCGTTCCGGGATGTGGAGTTCAACCCGTCCGTGCTGCGCGACGTCGCGAACGTCGACACGTCGAGCACTGTGCTCGGCGGGCCGATGGCGATGCCGTTCGCGATCGCCCCGACCGGGTTCACGCGCCTCATGCAGACCGAGGGCGAGACCGCCGGTGCCGGCGCCGCCGCCGCCGCGGGCATCCCCTTCACCCTGTCGACGCTCGGCACGACGACGATCGAAGAGGTCGCGAAGGTCAACCCGAACGGCCGCAACTGGTTCCAGCTGTACGTCATGAAGGACCGCTCGATCTCCTACGGCCTCGTGGAGCGCGCCGCGAAGGCTGGCTTCGACACGCTGCACTTCACGGTCGACACCCCCGTCGCAGGCGCGCGCCTGCGCGACAAGCGCAACGGCTTCTCGATCCCGCCGCAGCTGACCGTCGGCACGATCATCAACGCCATCCCGCGCCCCTGGTGGTGGATCGACTTCCTCACGACCCCGAAGCTCGAGTTCGCGTCGCTCGCGACGACGGGCGGCACGGTCGGCGAGCTGCTCGACTCGGCGATGGACCCGACGATCAACTTCGAGGACCTCAAGGTCATCCGCGAGATGTGGCCGGGCAAGATCGTCATCAAGGGCGTCCAGAACCTGGAGGACTCCAAGACGTTCGCCGACCTCGGCGTCGACGGCATCGTCCTCTCCAACCACGGCGGGCGGCAGCTGGATCGGGCTCCGATCCCCTTCCACCTGCTCCCCGCCGTTGCACGCGAGGTCGGCAAAGATCTCGAGATCGGCGTCGACACGGGCATCATGAACGGCGCCGACATCGTCGCGTCCGTGGCACTCGGCGCGAACTTCACGATGATCGGCCGCGCCTACCTGTACGGCCTCATGGCCGGCGGGCGCGAGGGTGTCGACCGCACCATCGCGATCCTCTCCGACGAGATCATCCGCACCATGAAGCTGCTCGGTGCGCACTCCCTCGAGGAGCTGAACCCGTCGCACGTCACGCAGCTGAAGCGCTACGTGCCGACGACGTTCATCGAAGCGGCCCCCGACCGCGTGTAGCCCGCGCGGGTCCGCCCCGCCAGGCTGCGCGTGCTCGTGCTCGCGCCCGCGAGGGCTGAGGCTGGCGGGGCCGCGCGCGGCCGGCGGATGCGCCCGCCGGCCGCGCGCATCCACGCGGCAGAGTTGTGGCCTGGTGTCGTTCCCTCTCCGTGGAACAGCACCAGGCCACAACTGTCTGCGGCAGCGTCGGCCCGCGCGGCAGCGTCAGCCCACCACTCCGCGCGACACTGTCGGCCCACGACTTCGCGCGACACTGTCGGCCCACGACTTCGCGCGACAGCCTCGGCCCACTCCTCCGCGGCAGAGTTGTGGCCTGGTGCCGTTCCCTCTCCGTGGAACAGCGTCAGCCCACAACTGTCCGCGGCAGTGCCAGCCCACCACTCCGCGGCAGAGTTGTGGCCTGGTACCGTTCCCTCTCCGTGGAAAAGCGTCAGCCCACAACTGTCCGCGGCAGCGTCGGCCCACTGCTCCGCGGCAGTGCCAGCCCACCACTCCGCGCGACACTGCCGGCCCACGACTCTGCGCGACAGCCCCGGCCCACTCCTCCGCGGCAGAGTTGTGGCCTGGTACCGTTCCCCTTCCGTGGAACAGCACTAGGCCACAACTGTCTGCGACAGCGTCGGCCCGCCACCGCGCGACAGCGTCACCCCACAACCTTGCGCGACAGCGTCGGCCCACAACTGTCTGTGGCGCCGGCCTTGCCTGTGGAGCCCCTCGCGCGGGCCCTGGGTGCTCTGCCGGTGCCCCGAGCGGTGGCCGTGATGGGTTTCGGTGACCGTGATGGGAATTAACCCATCACCAGTCGCGAAAACCCATCACGAGGCCGCGCGAAAACCCATCACGGTCACGGGAACCCATCTCGGTCGCCGATACCCGGCCCGGACGCATCCCCGCGGCTCGGGGAGCGACTGATCCGGAGCGCTACGCCTGCGCGTCGAGGAGCGCGCTCACGACGGTGACGACGCCCTGCTCCTGGTTGGAGGGGGCGAGGTACTTCGCGAGTTCCTTGACCTCGGGATGCGCGCCAACCATCGCGTAGGAGCGCTCGGCCTCGGCGAACATCTCGACGTCGTTGAAGAAGTCGCCGAAGACCGCTGTCTGCGCCGCAGTCACTCCGAGGCGCTCCTGCAGCTGTCGCACAGCGAGGCCCTTGTTGGCCTCAGGCGGCATGATGTCCATCCAGTGGTGGCCCGACACGACGACCCGGTGGGACTCGCGCAGCTCGTCCACCTCGGCGGCCGCCCCGGTCTCGACCTCGGCGAAGTCGTAGACGGCGATCTTCACGTACTCGTCATCGGTGTCGAGCATGTCGTCGACGACCGTGAGCGCCTCGTAGTAGTTGCGGGCTTCTGCGATGAACACGTCGTCGCCGCGTTCGATGTATGCCGACTTCTTGCCGCACAGCACGATCCCGAGGTCGTGACCTCTCTCGATGAGGCCGCGCAGCAGCGCGATCGCCTGCCGGATGAACGACTCATCGAGCGTCAGCGAGCTGACCTCCTGGCCGTCGCGGACCACGAACGTGCCGTTTTCGGCGATGAACGACATGCCGTCGGAGTCGCGTTCGAAGAGCTTCGCGAGGGTTGCGTACTGTCGGCCGCTCGCGGGGGTGAACTCGACGCCGGCCTCGCGCATCCGCTGCAGGAGAGCCCAGAACGCGTCGGGAACCGTGTGGTCGTCGAGCAGCAGCGTGCCGTCCATGTCGGCGACGACGAGGCGCACGTCGTTGCCCTCGAGCGAGGACTCGTAGTGGCGGTCGGCGGTCTCGAGAACGGTATCTGCCATGCGCTCCAGCCTACGAGAGCTTGCGCAGCGCTGATCCCTTGTGCGCGGCCCTCGCCCCAGACTTCTCCGACTCGATGATGTACGCCGGCTCGTCTTCTGAGGCGGTGAACTTCTGCTTGTCGAACTGGAAGTCCTTCGTCTTCTTCTCGACGACCTCGCCCTGCGTGCGGCCCTGCGGGGTGTTCCAGCTCACGCGGTCGCCCTTGCTCAGATCTGCGGTCACGGTCTCTCCTCCTGCTCGGCGGTCTCGGGGTGAGGCTCGGGCTTCGGCCTCCGGAAGGCGATGACCGTGAACACCATGCCGAGGGCGAACCAGACGATCCAGATGCTGCCGTCGTTCGCGAGATCGGCGAGGGCGACGACGTAGAAGGCGACCGCCACCCACAGGTACGTGTTCAGCATCAGCTTCCTCATGCGCAGAGCATGCCCGGCCGTCCTGGGCGGAGGGTGGAGGTGCGGCGCGCATGCCGCACCTCCACCCGGTCAGTCCCGCTCGTCGAGCGGATGCGGGATGGTCGGGATCGGGGCGGTCAGCGGACGACCCTCCCGCTGCAGCTTCCGCTTCCGCAGCTGCCACAGGAAGGTGAGGATGACGAACCAGACCGGGGCCGCGAGGAACGGCAGCCGGGTGTCGTCGCCGTACAGCAGCGTGCCGGCGATGAAGACGAAGAAGGCGAGCACGAGCCAGGGGGCGACGCGCGCCATCGACATCTTGAACTTCGACGCGCGGTGCTTCTCGGGGAAGCGGCGCAGGTACACGATGTAGCTGACCACGATGGAGCCCCAGGTGAAGAGGATGAGGGTCGCGCACATCGAGGAGACGAACGTGAAGGCGGCGATGACCTCGTCGCCCGCGAAGAGCAGCGGGATGGCGGAGAACAGGAAGACGCAGGTGAAGAAGACGGCCTTCGTCGGCACGCCCTGGCTGCTGGTCATCGCGAACGCCTTCGGGGCGTGGCCGTCCTTCGAGAGCCCGAACAGCATCCGCGTGCCCGAGTACAGGCCGGAGTTGGCGCTCGACGCGGCCGAGCTGAGCACCACCAGCTGGATCGCGAACGCGGCGAGGCCGAACCCGGCGATCGCGAGGGTCGACACGAACGGGCTCTTGCCCGGCTCGATCTTGTCCCACGGCGTGACGCTCATGATGACGATGAGGGCGCCCACGTAGAAGATGAGGATGCGAGCGACGATCGAGTTGATGGCCTTCGGCAGCGTCTTGCGCGGGTTCTCGGTCTCTGCGGCGGCCGTGCCGACGAGCTCGACGCCGATGAACGAGAAGATGCCCATCTGGAAGCCGAGCACGAACCCGCTCGCGCCCATGGGGAACATCCCGCCGTGCTCCCAGAGGTTCGCGAGTGTGGCGGTGTCACCGTCTGGGCTCTGGAACCGGGTGAGGATGAGCACGATGCCCACGGCGATGAGGCCGAGGATGGCGACGATCTTGATGATCGCGAACCAGAACTCGGTCTCCCCGAACCACTTCACGGGCTGGAGGTTCAGGACGGTGAGCACGACGACGGCGATGAGCGCGGGCAGCCAGTTCGGGATGTCGGCGTTGAACCACTGCACGTAGGCGGTGATGGCGACGATGTCGGCGACGCACGCGATCACCCACGAGAACCAGTAGTTCCAGGAGACGAAGAAGCCCGCCCACGGCCCGAGCATGTCCTTCGCGATGTCGCCGAAGGTCTTGTAGTGCAGGTTCGAGAGCAGCAGCTCGCCGAGGGCGCGCATGATGAAGAAGACGAAGAACCCGATCACCATGTAGACGAAGATGATCGACGGCCCGGAGACGCTGATGAGCTTGCCGGAGCCGAGGAACAGCCCCGTTCCGATGGCGCCGCCGATGGCGATGAGCTGCAGGTGGCGGTTCTTGAGGCCGCGCTGCATCTCGCCTTGAGGCGGATGCGCGGTGGTTGTCGTGGACATGACACTCCCTTGTGCTGATGTCGTGGTGCTGAGGTTGGGCGCCGTGTGCGCGCTGGTGGTCGTTGGCAGGATCGAGGTTCAGGCGACGACGCGGAACGTGGAGAGCGCCGGGTCGTTCGCGCCGCGCACGTAGCCGGACGGCGCTGCGCCCGTGTGCCGCAGGAAGTCGATGACCTCCTGGCTGAGCACCTCGCCTGGCAGCACGTTGGGCACACCCGGCGGGTAGGCGGCGAGCGAGTCGGCGGAGATGCGGCCGACCGCCTCCGTGTGCGGCACCGTCTCGACGGGGCTGAAGAACGCGTCCGAGAGGCCCATCGCGCGCTCGCAGCTCGCGGGGAGCGAGACGGGGCGAATCGGCTCGACCTCCGCCTCGGGGAGCGCCTGCAGTGCGCCCCACAGGCGCTCGACGTCCACCCGAGCCGTCGCGCCGACCAGCACCAGCAGCGCGGAGGGGGTCGACAGCTCGCAGTAGACACGGTGGTCGCGGAGCAGCTGGTAGTGCGCATCCGTGCCGGTGATGCCGGCGCCTCGAGTGTCGATGGCGATCTTGAAGGGGTCGTTCGCGATGGCATCGGGGCTGGCGAGGATGTCGGGAGTCGCGTCGCGGTACCTGCGGTCGTCGTGCACGAGTCGGCGGATGCGCTGGGCGGATGCGAGAGCATTGTCGACCGCGTCTGGCCGCGTCACGAGATGCCTCCTCGCCTCGTCGAGCGAGGCGAGCAACAGGGCGCTGCAGCTCGTCGACTGGTAGGAGCGGACGACCCGGTCGACGAGCGACTCCAGGTGCCGGGCGTGGGGCCCGTGGCCGAGTTGCAGCATGGCCGACTGCGTGAGCGAGCCCGCGCCCTTGTGGGTGCTGGAGATGACGAGGTCTGCGCCGAGGCGTGCCGCGTTCGTGGGGAGCGCCGGGTGCATCCCGAAGTGCGAACCCCACGCCTCGTCGACGATGAGCGGCACCCCGTGCCCGTGGGCGACTGCCGCGATCGCCGCGACATCGGCCACCGCCCCGAAGTAGCTCGGCGAGACGATGTAGACGGCAGCGGATCGGGGATGCTCGGCGAGGGTCGCCGCGACCTGCTCCGCAGTCACCCCGTGCGCGGCACCCAGGCCGGAGTCGACGGCGCCGTGCACGAAGTGCGGGGTCAGGTTGGCGTGCGTGATGCCGTCGATGACGCTCGAGTGCACGCTGCGCTGCACCGCGAACTCGGTGCCGAGGCCACGCACGACGGTCGTCGCGACGTGGTTGCCGCCGGAGGCTCCGTTGGTCGTGAACCAGACGCGGCTCGCTCCCCACGCATCGGCGGCGAGGTCCTGCGCCCGCATGAGCGGGGTGACTCGGCCCGGCGTCGTGAGGCGCCACGTGTCCTGGTCGACGCCGCTGAACAGCATCGGGAAGTCGAGGCTCAGCGCGTCGGCCCCGACGATGCTCGCGACGCCGGGCGCATTCACCGCCTTCGCGTGATGTGCCGGCACGTGCATCCGCTGCCAGTCGTGGGTGGCGAGGGAGCGGAGAGCGTCGGCGTACGGGGTCTCGAACTGCGCTCGCGGGATGCGGTGCCCGGCGGGGGTCGTGATGCCGTCGACCTGAGCTGCGCTGCTCGGGACGGGTGTGTGGAGGATGGACATGCGTTCAGGTTAGGAACGAAGTGGAGACGGCGATATAGCAGGATCCTGCCGTCAGTGACATACGGTCTAGGGGTGATGAACCTCCAGCAGTTCCGCGTGCTCCTCGCCGTCCAGGAGCACGGAAGCCTCACGGGGGCTGCGAAGGCGCTGCAGTACGGGGTGCCGACGGTGACGCACCATCTGCGCAGCCTCGAGTCGCACCTCGGCGCCCGCCTCGTCGACCGCGGGCGGCGGGGCACGTCGCTGACCCCGCTCGGAGTGTCGTTCGCCGCCGAGATCGAGCAGGCGATCGCGCGTATCGACCGGGCCGAGCAGCTGGTCGCCGATCAGCGCGACGCGGGCGTCGTCACCCTGCGCGTGGGCACGTTCGCCTCGATGGGCTCACGCCTGCTTCCCTCGGCGATCGCCAGCCTGCAGAAGCGCACGTCGGTGCGGGTCGAGGTGGTCGAAGGGGAGCCGACGGAGATCGTGCGGATGCTCAGGAGCGGCGAGGTGCACGCGGGGCTCATCTTCGACGTGTCCGTCGAGCCCGCCTTCGCCGTCCCGGACCTCATGCTGCAGCGTCTCCTCACCGAGCCATACGGCGTGATGGTCGCGCGCGACAGCGAATGGGCGAGCCGCGACAGCATCGACTTCGCCGACCTGCGGGAGGTGCCGTGGGTCTTCAGCCGCAGCAACGACGAGGCCTCAGACCGCGTGCTGCGCCGCGTCGGCCAATCGCTCGGCTACCCGGTGCGTGAGCTCATGCGCACGGACGACCTCTACATGATCCACGGCCTCGTCGCCGAGGGGCTCGGCTTCGCCCTCTCGACGGACGCCGCCATCGACCACGACTTCGACGTCGTGCTGCGGCCCGCCGTGCAGGACCTGGGGGAGCGGCACGTGTCGTACGTCACCCGAAGGGGAGCCGTACCACCCGCCGCCGCCTGGCTCGGCGAGATCCTGCTCAGCCGCCCAGCGCCTGCAGCGGATCGCCCGTGAGCCGGAACGTGTCCCACTCGTCCATGGGGAACGCGCCGAGGCTCCTGTAGAAGCCGATGGACGGCTCGTTCCACTTGAGGACCGACCACTCGAGGCGCCGGTAGCCCTCCGCGACGCACTCCTGCGCGAGCGAGCGGAGGAGTGCCGTCCCGAGGCCGCCGCCGCGCGTAGCCTCGCGCACGTAGAGATCTTCGAGCCAGATGCCGTGCTCGCCCTCCCACGTCGAGTAGCTCAGGAACCAGAGCGCCATGCCGTCGAGGCGAGGGGCACCGGGCTCGCTTGTGCTCGCTCCCGCCGCCTCGGCGACGGTCGCGAACACCGCAGGCCGCTCGCCGAAGAAGCTCCTGTGCAGCTGCGCCTCGGTCGTCTTCACCGCATCCGGTTCGCGCTCGTACACGGCGAGGCCGCGGATGAGGTCGAGGATCTGCGGGACATCGGAGGGAACGGCGGGGCGGATGATCGGCTCGGTCACGGCACGACGCTAACAGCCGACCCCGGCCTCAGGCCCAGCGCACCCAATTCGCGCCGGCGCCGGTCTCGACCTGCTGCAACTCGGCGAGGTGGTCGCCGCGCACTTCGTAGAGCGACACCTGCGCCCCACCCTCGCCTGCGGCGACGAGGAAGCGGCCGTCGGGGCTGAGCGCGAACCCGCGGGGATGCTGCTGGGTGACGGTGAACGACCGCGCATCCTCGAGGGAGCCGTCCTCGGCGACCTCGAGCGGCGCGAGGGTGCTCGTCGTGCGCTCCGAGGTCCACAGGAACCGCTCGTCAGCGCCCCAGTGCACGTCGGCACCCCAGATCGAGCGGGGCTCCAGCGGATTCGCGCCGAGGGTTCCGCGCTGCAGGCCCTGCAGCGCGTCCGCGTAGCTCGCCGAATCGAGGAGCGAGAGCACACCGGTGCTCGTGTCGCGTTCGAAGCGCAGCACCTCGCCGCTGAACTCGGTGATCACGTAGGCCTGCGTCTGGGCACCGTTGAGCACGATGTGGCGCGGGCCGCTGCCGGTCGGCGCGGTCGCACCCACCGGGTGGAGCGCCTCGAGCTCGAGGTCATCGGTGATGGCGTACTGCCCGACGAGATCGTCGCCGAGCGACACGAAGTACGCGAAACGGCCGTCCTTGCTCGCCACGACGGAGTGCAGGTGCAGATGCTCCACGATCGTCGTCGGCTCGCCGACCGTGCCCTCGTCGATCGGCGCGATGAGGCCGTAGCTGGCGGAGTAGGCCGCGCCGAGCAGCGCGGATCCGTCCCGTGTGAGCGCGACGTAGTTCAGACCGCCGCGGGGCGTCTCGCGACGCGAGATCGGGGTGAGCTCGCCCGCTTCGCGGTCGAGGCGCAGCGTGACGATCGCCGCGGGGCTGCCCTTCACCGCGGCGTAGACGAGGTCGCGGCTGGCGTCGACGACGAAGTTCGAGCATCCCTGCAGGTCCGTCGCGACCGAGGTCCGCTCGAGGGAGGCGCCGTCGAAGCGGAAGACCGAGATCGAGCCTTCGCCTGCGTTCGCGACGAGGATGAGTGGTGTGGTCATGCGAGCCCCTCTCGGGCGATGGTCAGGACGGAGAGCACGTCGGCGCTGTGGTCGAGGCGCCGGTCGCGTTCGTTGGTATCGTGCTCGCGGATGATGCGCTCGAACTCTCGGAACTCCTCCACCATGCGGTGCGGGTACTTCGTGAGGTCGAGCTGCTCGGCCTCGCCGCCGCGGGTCGCGTAGCTCAGCGATGGCAGGACATTCGGGGAGCCGTCGGCCACGATCCACCCGTCCTCGCCCTGGATCTTGCTGCGGATGGGGCCGTCCGAGTCCTTCGCGCACACGCAGACCGCCGTGGTCTCGCCGTAGTCGAGGATCAGCACGCCGGACGTGTCGACGCCGCGCTGCACGTTCGCGGTGTAGCTGACCCGCTTCGGCCGGCCGAGCAGCCCCACGACGAAGTGGATGGCGTAGATGCCGAGGTCCATGAGCGCACCGCCGCCCTGCGCGGGGTCGAACGCCGGCAGCACCGTGCCCTCGCGGAAGGCGTCGTAGCGGGACGAGTACTGGGAGTAGTCCGACTGGACGACCTTGATCCTGCCGACGAGGTCGAGATGCTCCTTGATCCACCGGTAGTTCGCGAGGTACTGCGTCGTGATCGCCTCGATGAGGATCAGCTCACGCGCCGCCGCGAGTCTGCGCAGCTCCTGCAGCTCCCGTTCTTGGAGCACGAACGGCTTC
Organism: Pseudoclavibacter sp. RFBI5; assembly: GCF_002931395.1. Taxonomy (NCBI): domain Bacteria; kingdom Bacillati; phylum Actinomycetota; class Actinomycetes; order Micrococcales; family Microbacteriaceae; genus Pseudoclavibacter; species Pseudoclavibacter sp. RFBI5. The sequence goes on from NZ_PSYA01000002.1 coordinate 20,697, forward strand.
TCGCAGATGACGTGCTTCCCCGCCTCGAGCGCCTTGCGCGACACCTCGAAATGCAGCGAGTTCGGGACGGCGACCCAGACCGTGTCGACGCTCGGGTCGGCGAGGCACTCGTCGAGGTCGGTGAAGACGCGCTCGATGCCGAACCGCTCCTGCAGTTCCTCCAGGTGCTGGAGACGCGGCGGGCGACCGTAGATCGCCGCCAGCTCCAGCCCGGGTACGTTCGCGACGTGCGGCAGAAAGTCTGCGACGATCTGGCCGGCACCGATGACGGCGAGCCTCATCGGATCGACCTCGACTGCGTGACGGCGCCTGCCTGCTTGGGGGAGCTCGAGAAATGCACGCGATCGATCGTAGTCGGAGCTCGACGGACCCGGCAGGTAGCCCTCGACCGACGCGACGCTGCTATACGTCAGCGCGGTCAGCCTGCCCGATGCTCCGCGCCGCTCCTTCGCGGGCGATGCCCGCGATGTTCTCCGTGGCGGCCCAGGACGAGAGCAGACGCAGGCCTTCCTCGGAAGAGCTGCCTGGCACGGCGGTGTAGACCGTCATGGTGTGGCCGGGGTCGTCTTCGAGGTCCATCGCGTGGTACACCAGCTCGAGTGCGCCGACCGTCGAGTGTCGGAAATGCTTCGCGCCGGAGTAATGTCGGCGGACATCGTGGGCTGCCCATCGGATGCGGAACTCGTCGCTGCGCACAGACAGCTCTCCGACCAGGTCCGTGAGCTGCCTGTCGAATGGCGAACGGCCGGCCTCCCGCCGGAGGATCTCGACGTTGACGTTGGCTGCCCGCTCCCAGTCAGGGTAGAAGTCGCGCGCACGAGGGTCGAGGAAGATGAATCGGGAGTGGTTCGCGGGCCGCGCAGTGCCCCGGTACATCTCCGAATAGAGCGCGAAGCCGAGCTCGTTCGCGGCCACGATATCCATGCGGTTGTTCCCGATGATCGCGGCACCGCCCGTGATCGAGTCGAGCAGATGCTGCGCGGTCGGGCGCAGCCCGGACGCCCGCGGCTTGGGAGAGCGGACCTTCGCGCCCAGGTTGGCCGTCCGAGCGAGATCCCTCAGGTGGTCGTGCTCCGCCTGGGAGAGTTGCAGTGCCCGAGCCACAGCATCGAGCACGTTCTCGGAGACACCCGTCAGGTTGCCCCGGTCCACGCGGGTGTAGTACTCCACGCTCACCCCCGCGAGCCGTGCCACCTCATCCCGTCGGAGGCCGGTCACACGCCGTCGAGTCGTGCCCGGGTCGATCCCCGCCTGCTCTGGGGTCAGCCTGCCTCTGCGGGAGCTGATGAATGCTCGCACTTCGCCCCGGTTGTCCATGGATCCACGGTACGACCAGTGCCCGCCTTCTGGGGTGCCTCTGCTGGAACCCCTTTAGCGGGACTCTCCCTCCCACCTCACGTGAGGCGTTGACTGCTGGACGACACAGGGACGACGACCGCTCCCTCGGAGAGGACAACATGAGCAGCATCGCAATCGACTGCGCAGGGAAGGTGCGCGCTGCCGCCGCGGGCCTGCTCGCGGCAGGACTCCTGCTGGCGGGCTGCACGGGTGTGGATGCCTCCGGAGAGAGCGCGAGCGAGGCGGCACCGCACGCTACTGGCGCCACGAGCTCGACACCACCATCGGCGGCGAGCGAAACGGAGGGCGAAGACCTGATGCCCACCACGACGAACATCACGATCAGCATGGGCGACGTCACCGTCCGCGGCGTGCTGAACCAGTCCGCGACCTCCGCCGATCTCCTCACGCAGCTGCCCCTCGAGCTGTCGTTCGAGGACTTCGGCGGTCAGGAGAAGATCGCGACCCTCCCCAGGGCGCTCTCCCTCGAGGGCATGCCGTCCGGAAGCGCCGCCGAAGCGGGGACGATCGGCTACTACGCACCCAATGAGGGGCTCGTCCTCTACTACGACTCCGTCGGTCACTTCCCCGGGATCATCCCGATTGGCACGTTCGAAGACGTCGAGGCAGTGCGTGCTGCTGTGCCTGCGACTGGAACGGTGTCCGCCGAATGACCTCACCCTCATCGCGCACATCCGAAGCGCCGGCGTCCACTGGAGGCGCGAGGGCTCCGCAGCTGCGCCTCGCACCGCTCATCGTCCTCGCACTCATGGGATTCATCCTGGTCGCGATGGAGACCATGCCCGCCGGTCTTCTGCCGGAGATCGCCGACGGGCTGAAAGCCGCGGAGGGCACCGTGGGGCTCTTCGTCAGCGCCTACGCACTTGGCACGGTCATCGTCACGATTCCCGCCATCTCGCTGACGCGCCGCCTCCGTCGAAAGCCCCTGCTGCTCGTCAGCATCGCGGGGTTGGTTGCGGCCAACACCGTGACCGCGTTCTCGTCTGACATCGCGCTGTCACTCGTCACGAGGTTCATCGCCGGGGCATTCTCTGGAGTGATCTGGGGGATGCTCGCGCCCTACGCCGTGCGAATCAGTCCGCCCTCGCGGCTGGGGGCCGCGATCGCGATCGTCGCGATCGGCGCGCCCCTCGGGTTCGCGTTCGGGACGCCACTTGGGGCTTGGATCGGAGCCGTGTCCGACTGGAGATGGTCGTTCGCCGGTCTCTCCGCGCTCGCAGCACTGGTCGCCATAGCGGTTGTCCTTGTCGTCCCGGACGCGCCAGGCCGTCCCGCGCTCGCGGGCCTGCCCATGGCGCGGGTGCTCCGCCTGCGAGGGGTCCCCGTCGTGCTCGCGGTGATCTTCGTCTGGATGCTCGCGCACAGCACGATCTACACGTACGTCGCGCCCTACCTCCGTGAGACGGGCACCGCGATAACCCCGGACCTGATGCTGCTCGCCTACGGGATCGCTTCTCTACTCGGCGTGGCGGTGACCGGCCTGCTCCTCGATAGGTATCCGAGCCTGCTGCTCCACCTCAGCGTGCTGGCCTTCATCGTCGCTGCGGTCGTGCTGCTGGCAGGGCAGGGCTCGCCCGTCGCGCTCCTGGCGGCGGCGGCGCTGTGGGGTGTGAGCTTCGGAGGGGCTTCGCCGCAGCTGCAGAACGCGCTCACGCGAGCCGGGGGCGAGAATTCGGACGTCGCGAACTCATTCCTTCCCGTCGCGTTTAATCTCGCGATCTTCGGCGCCGGCATTCTCGGCGCAGGGCTCCTCGAAGTCTTCGATGGCCTTGTCCTGCCCGCTGCCATGATGCTGCTCGGGGCGGTGGCGTTGCTGCTGACCTTCGTCGGCCGGCGGTCGGCATTCCGGCAGAGGGAGACGGGATCAGGTGATGGGAAAGCATGAGCTTCCGCGCTTTCCTGAGGGCGAGCGTGGGGCGACTCCGGGGGAAAGGCATCGGCGAAGCGGTCTCCGCTCCGACGCTCGAGACTCGACGTCTCCTTCTGCGCGCCCACACTCTGGCGAGCGCTGAGGAGTGGTTCCTCCTCCACGAGGAAGCGCGAGTTCGCGAGTTCCTGAACTGGCCACCGAGGAGTCGCGGCCAGGCACTGCGCCACCTCCGTGTCCGCACGCAGTCCACGAGGCTCTGCAGGGCCGAGGACTTCATGGCGCTGGCCGTCGAACTCGAGGGGCGGCTCATCGGTGATATCTCCCTGCAGCTGCGGGCCGTTGCCAGCGAAGTGCGCAGCGTCGAGATCGGGTGGGTGCTGCATCCCGATGCTCAGGGCAATGGATACGCGCGGGAGGCGGCGGAGGCCGTCATCCAGTTCGCATTCGAGGCTGTGCATGCCCGGATGGTCCTCGCGGTCGTGCATTCGCGCAACACCGGATCGCTCAGGCTCGCGGAGCGTCTGGGATTCCACGAGCTGAGCCGCCGCGAGAGCGAACGGCTGCTCGTCTTGACCCGAGATGACTTCGCCTTGGCCGACCGCGGTGCCGAGCGGGATCCGGACATGGCGCTTCCTCGACCGGCAAATGGAGGCGGGCCCTGCTGAACTGCTCACATGGTCCGGCTGATCCTGTTTCTCCTCCGGGTGGATAGCACTCTCTGCTCCAAGACCCGGCGAGATCGCCAAGGAAACGCCCAGCTCTGCGCCGCTTCGCCCGCCGGTTCGGGGGAGGGGAGTTCTCCCCGCCCCGCCGTGGAGCGCGGATCCACCAGCCCACCCCAATGCGCGGGACTACGCTCGCCGACACCCCGGACCAGCCGGGCCAGTCGAAGGAGTCAACATGCGTCGCATCGTCTCGACCGTCACCGCAGCCCTCTTCGCCGTCGGCATCGCCGTCTCAGCACCCGCGATAGCAAGCGCCGGCACCACGCAGTCGTACTGGACCGGCGGATCGCTCGCCGACTGCCAGGCCGTGCAGCGCACCTACATCAGCTCGTGGACCAAGATCACCGAGGCCTGCCACCGCAACGGCAACGGCTACTCGTTCACCTGGACCTCGCTCTAAGGCGTCTCCGGCGAGGTCGTGGATGCTCCGTTCGGCCTGATTGGTTCGTCCTGATAGCTCTGTCCCGACCGGTTTGGCCTGATTGGTTCGCCCTGGTCGGCTTCTCCTGACCGCGCCTTCTGCGCGCGTCGCCTGCGCACCGCCGGGCAACGCATCTGCGGCAAGAAGGTCACTTTCGCCCCACCCGGGCTCCCGGAGCGGGCAGAAAGTGGCCTACTCGGCGGCGGCGGATACGCGGCGCGGCGTCGCGCGGTTCAAGCGGGCTCATGCGGCTCAGCCGGGCTCAAGCGGATCCGGCAAGCTCACGCGGCTCAAGCGGGTCACTTTCGCCCCACCCGGGCCCCGCAACGGGATGAAAGTGGCCTACTCGGCGCCGGCAGCGGCAGCGGTGTAAGGGGCGGCGCCGCGGCGTCGCGCAGGTAGAGCGGGCTCACGCGGTTCAGATGGGCCACTTTCGCCCCACCTGGGCTCCCGAGATGGGCTGAAAGTGGCCTTCTTGGCAGCGGCAGCGGCAGCGGCAGCGCGGCGCCCGCGGCGCTGCGCGGTTCAGCGGGCTCGCGCAGGCCAGGCGGGCTCATGCGGTTCAGGCGGGTCACTTTCGCCCCACTCGGGCTGCCGGGATGGGCTGAAAGTGGCCTACTTGGCGGCGGCGGCAGCGGCGTCGCGCGGGCCAGGCGGGCCACTTTCGCCCCACTTGGGCTGCCGGGATGGGCTGAAAGTGGCCTTCTTGGCGGCGGTAGCGCGGCGCCCGCGGCGCTGCGCGGTTCGGCGGGCTCGCGCAGGCCAGGCGGGCTCATCCGGTCCAGATGGGCCACTTTCGTCCCACTTGGGCTCCCGGGATGGGCTGAAGGTGGCCTACTTGGCGGCGGCGGCGGGGGTGGCAGCGCGGCGTCGCGCGGTTCAGGCGAGCTCGCGCGGCTCAAGCGGGTCACTTTCGCCCCACCTGGGCCCCCGCGACGGGCTGAAAGCGCCCTACTCGGCGGCAGGGGCGGATCATGCGACGCTCAGCGTGACGGCGCGCTTCTCCGGATCAGCCGAGTCGACGCGGACTCGTATGGCGGCGCCCAGCTCCAGGGCCGCGGCGCCGCCGACGACCCTCGCCCGGACTGCGGGGTCGCGCAGCAGCACGGTCGCCTTCGCCTGACCCGCATCGGCGGGCCCGGTGGGCGACGAATCGACGACGATCCCGTCGAGCTCCTCGCCCACACGGGGCGCGAGCAGGACCGCCTCGAGCAGATCGACCGCCGCCCGCTCGTACGCGTTCGCACGGCGTGAGCCCTCGGCCATCTCGCCGGGCAGCGCCTCGAGCGCATCCACGACCCACGACGGCACGGGTTCTCCGGCGCAGAACGCCAGCGCGATCTCGGTGCCGTAGCGGTCGACGAGGCGCCGCAGCGGGGCGGTCACGTGCGCGTACTCGGCGGCGATGGCGCTGTGGGATGCGGCGCTCGGCACGTCCGGATGCTCCCGCGTGCCGAAGGCCGCGTACCCGGCTCCGCGGAACAGGCGGGTGGCTTCGGTCGCGAACGCCGCGTACTCGGGCCGGGCCACGTCGATGGTCCTGACGAACTGGGCGTACGAGACCTCCGGTGCCCAGTCGAAGCCGAGGGAGGCGGCGACGCGACGCAGGCGCTCGACGTCCTCGTCGCGGGCGGGATCCAGGGTGCGCCAGATTCCCACTCCCGCCCGTCGCTGCAGGGTCGCGGCTGCGATTCCCGTGAGCAGCGACAGCTGCGCGTTGAACTCCTCGCAGGCGAGCGGCTCCCGCAGCACGAGCCGGTAGCGCTTGTCGTCGTCGCTGCGCTCGATCTCCTGGTCGGGCACCTCGAGCGTCGCGCCGCCGCGCGCGAACTGGGCGTCGATGCGCAGCCGGCCGATCTCCGCCAGCAGCCCGAGCAGCTCGTCGGCGGTTCCGGCGTCGAGCCGTGCCTGAACCGAGGGGTAGTCGAGTTGCGCCCGGGAACGCACCATGGATCGACGCACCTCGATGTCATCGAGCAGCGCGCCCGAGCTGTCGAGACGCATCCGCCACACGACGGCGGGCCGATCGACCCCGGGGAGCAGGCTCGCGGCGCCCTCGCTGAGCACGGCCGGGTGCAGGCCGAATCGGCCGTCCGGCCCGTAGACGGTGAGGGCGCGGCGGTGCGTCTCCGCGTCCAGCGCCCCACCGGGCTCGACGAAGGATGCGACGTCCGCGATCGCGTAGAACACCTCGAAGCCGTCAGCGTCCTCGCCGGTGGCCTCGACGCGGCGAAGGAAGAATGCCTGGTCGAGGTCACGCGAGCCGACAGGGTCGAGGGTCACGAACGGCAGCTCGCGGAGATCGTGTCGCCCGGAGTCCGAGCCGAACTCGTGGGCTGCGGCTACCTCGGCCTCGGCTCGCGCGTCGGCTGGGTAGTCGGCCGGGATCTCGAGCTCGGTGCGGAGCCGCTCCAGATACGGGCCGAGCACCTCCGCGGCCGCACCGGCCTGCACAGCACGCGTGTTCATCGGCGGGGAACGGATGCAGGTTCGACGGTGAACTTCATGGCGTCACGCTACCCGCACCAGATCAGGGGGCGCCGATGCCGTCAGTGCCGTAGGTCATCGTCCACGCCGTCTGCACGTTGTCGGCGACGGCTTTCGCCGACTCGACCTCGATGGTGTGGCTGGTCTCCGTGAGCAGGTACTGTCCGCCGGTGTCGACCGTGATCCCGGAATTCGTGTCCGACTGCAGGTAGCCGCGGATGCCGACGGAGCCCTCCATGTAGCCCGAGTAGGTGACGCGCAGCTTGGTGCCCTCCTGCGCGTAGCTCCATTGTCCGGTCGTCTCCGGGTCGGTGGTGATCGGGCCGAACGCGGAGAGGGTGGCGATCACCGTATCCGTCTCGCGGGAGGGGGAGATGAGGATCGACACGGTGCCCGTGTAGTCGACGCCGGAGGTCTCGATGAAGGCGATGACCGCCTCCGTGCTCTGGCCGACTGCCAGCTCGGTGTCGAAGGGCGTGAAGTTGCCTTCGATCGTGGAGAGGGCCGTGGATGCGGCGGCGAGGGGAGTTGCCAGGGCGGCGGCGAAGACAGGGGTGGTCCAGGCCGCGGTCGAGAGCAGTGCTCGGCGGGACGGGCGGCCAGGCGCAGGCCGTTCTGCGGTCGTGTGGCTCGAGGGGAGGAAGGAAGGCATGATGCTCCGGTCTGCGGCGTGGGGGCGCCGCTCTGCGAACGATACGGCCTGCGGGCGTCGGGCAGAAGAGGTCGGTTGTCGGACTCTGCCGGATGCTGCCGAAGACGCTCTGAGCGGACGCGCACGCGCTCCATACGTTCTCCATAGATCGATAGGTGACGATAAGCGCATGGTTGACTTCAACAAGATCCTCGGCGCGGCCTCGAAGGCCCTCGGCAACTCCGGCAATTCCGGGGGCAACCGGGGCGGCAAGAGCGGCTCCGGGGACTGGAAGGACATGGTCCGCAAGGTCGCCGATCAGGTGACGGGGGATGGGCAGCAGCCACGCGGCCAGCAGGGCTACCCCGCCCGGGACGCCGCGCAGCAGCGTGACCAGCACCAGCAGCGCGACCAGTACCAGCAGTCTGACCAGTACACCGCCCGCGACTCCGGCCCACGGTACGGGCAGCAGCCGCCGAGCGCTCCGAGCTATGGCTCGCGCCCGGCCTCTAATCCGAGCTCAGGGACTGCCGCGGACAAGGCGGCCATTGCGAAGTACGACTACCTCCTCAAGACCGCGGCGCCTGACCAGCTTGAGCAGGCGCACCGTGAGGCGTTCCAGCGACTCACGCCGGAGCAGCGCGACCAGGTGCGTGAGCGCCTGAGCGCGGAGTCCGGTCCGTACGACCGCCCGCAGTCGAGCTCCCCTGACGACCTGGCACGGGCGGCGACGCGCGGCGAGGTGCAGCGACCCGGGTTCATGGCGAAGGTGCTCGGGGCGGGCAAGCGCATCGCGGGCTCCCGCGGTGGCTCCAACTTCACGCCCGGCTCGAGTCGTGGCGGGTCCGCTCGCTTCGGCCGTGGCGCGGGCGTCGCCGGTGCAGCTGCGGCGGGTGTCGGGGCTGGTGCGCTCGGCGGCATCGCGCTCGGCGTCGTCGGCGGTGCCGTCGCCAGCTCCGTCGCGCTTCCGCTGATCGGCGACGCGATGGCATCCGGAATCGACTTCGACGGCATCGCCGCGTCCGGGATCGAGGGCTTCGAGGGGCTCACGGCCGACCTCGGCGAGTTCGGCGGGATCGGTGAGGCCGTCTCGGGGCTCGGCGACCAGGTCAGCGGATTCGGCGACCAGTTCGCGGGCGCCGGCGACCAGCTCACGGGCGGGGGCGACCAGTTCCTCGGCGGCGTCGAGGAGCAGGCAGGCAACTTCGGCTTCGACATCCCCGGCCTCGGAGACCTGTTCGGCAAGTGATGCACGCCTTGGCGCACCCGGGAGAAGGGCCGGCGCTGGGAGCCTGATCCGTCAGAGCTGCTCGCCGATGACGCGAGCTGCCTGGATGACGCGGGACCTGAACCTCGCGAGCCCGTCCTCGCTGATCGTCTCTTCCGTCGTCACGAGATTCACGACGCCGATGACGGTGCCGCGCGAGTCCGTGATGGCGGCGGTGAGGCTCACCGTTCCCGGGTAGCGCTCTGAATGGCTCTCGTAGGTGCCCGTCGCCGCGGCTTCGGCGAGCTCAGATCGAAGCGAGTCGGCGGTCTGATGCCGTCCGCTGGCGAGTGCGAGCCCCGAGTAGTCCTTCAGGAACTCGTCGAGTTCTTCCGGTGCGACGGCCGCGAGCAGCACCTTGCCGCCACCGACGTCGAGGTCGAGGCGCTGCCCGATCGGGAACCGGTAGCGGAGCGACTCGGGTGGCTCGACGCGCGCGACGAGGATGCGCGACCAGCCCGAGCGCACGTAGACGGACGACGTGAATCCGGTCGTCTCGGTGAGGTTCTGCAGCACCGGATGCGAGACGGAGGCGAGCCGGTCCTGGAGCATGAACGCGTGCGCGTGTGCGAGGACGACGGGGCCGAGCGTGTAGCCGGCCTCGGTCGAGTTGAGGTACCCGCGCCGCGCGAGGGTCGTGGTGATGCGCTGCGTGGTCGTGATGTGCAGGCCGGTGGCCTTGGAGATCTGCGTCAGCTTCAGCGGCGTCCGTGATGCCTCGACGCACTCGATGACGTCGAGCGCTCGTTCGAGCGTCCGGCCTTGATTGACGCGCTCAACGCTCACTGCGTTTTCCCCTCCGTGCCAGGTGATTCCTCAACGTACCACCGGGTGCAACGAGACCTTGCTTGGTCCCGTCCCTGGCCGCGAACGTGGACGCCTGCTATCGTTACGCGAAATCAACTTGCGCAGAGTGATAGAAAACTCTGCCTGATGACAACGGAGTCGTTCATGAGAATCGCTGTCCTCGGCCTCGGTGAAGCCGGAAGCATGTACGCGAAGGCGTTCGTCGAAGCCTCCTGGGAGGTCGTCGGCTTCGACCCCAGGAGCGTCGAGATCCCCGGAATGACCAGCGCCACCTCGATCGCCGAGGCGGTTGCCGGCGCCGACGCGGTGCTCGGCCTCACCACGGCGGCCCACGCCGCAGGGGCAGCGCGAGACGCGGCACCGCACCTCGAGCCGACCGCGGTGTTCCTCGACCTCAACGCCGGATCCCCGCAGCTGAAGCAGGCCGTCGCCGACGAGATCGGCGAACGCGCCAAGGTCGTCGACGGGGCCGTGATCGGCTCGGTGAAGAAGTTCGGCGCGCAGGTGCGCGTCATCCTCTCCGGCCCCGACGCGGACTCGGCCGCCGACGTACTGCGCTCCATCGGCGCCACTGCGGACGTCGTCAGTGACACCATCGGGGACGCATCCGGCCGCAAGCTCCTGCGCAGCGTGTACATGAAGGGACTCGGCGCGCTCATCAGCGAGGCCATGTCCGCCGGCCGTGCTGCTGGCGAGGAAGCGTGGATGCGCGCCCAGATCGTCGAGACCCTGGTCGACGGAGAGGCTGCCGTCACGCGTCTCGACGAGGGCACGCGCATCCACGCAGACCGGCGAAGCCACGAGCTCGGCGACAGCCTCGAGCTGCTGAGCGCGCTTCCGGGGAACTGGCCCGTCACCGAAGGCGCCAGGCGCCGACACGTCGACCTCGCCCTCGAGGCGAAGCCCGACTTCGCGGCGGAACTCGAGTCGGTGCCGACGGCGGCGCTCGGCGACGGCGGGGACCGGCTCGGATTCGCGCACTCGAGCATCAAGCCCATCTGGCCCTCCGGCCCCATCGCCGGACGCGCACGCACCGTGCTCGTCAATCCAGGCGACAACCGGGCCCTGCACGAGGCGCTCAAGGTGGTCCGGCCCGGCGAGGTGCTCGTCATCGCGGGCGGCGGGTACGCCGAGCGTGCGCTGCTCGGCGAGCTCATCGCGGAGCGCGCGGTCAACGCGGGGGTGCGCGGCATCATCGTCGACGGCGCAGTGCGCGACGTCTCCGCCATCGCCGAGATCGGCCTGCCCGTCTGGGCCGTCGCAGTCTCCCCGGCGGGCCCCTACAAGTCCGGCCCCGGGCGGGTCGGCGAGACCATCTCGCTCGGAGGCGCCATCTGCTCGACCGGCGACTACGTGGTCGCCGACGAGGATGGCGTGCTCGTCCTCCCGATCGACCGCGCGGCTGCCGCGCTCAGGGCAGGCCGGGCGGTGCTCGCCGACGAGGCGGGCCGCCGTGTCGAGATCCTGCGCCAGCGCGCCGAAGCGAATCCCAGCGCCTGATCCGGCGCACCAGACCATAGACAGCAAAGGAGCTGCCATGAGCATCACCGACCGGGGGCACCCGCCCCGCCGACGCAGGGGAGGGTCATGCCTGTCGCACTGATCGCCCTCGTCGCCTTCATCGCGACGATCGTCACCTGGAACGTCGTCGTCAAGCGGAACATGGCGGAAGCCATGATCCTCGGCTTCCTCGTCACGCTCGCCTTCGCCGGGTTCAACGCCCCCGAGTACGCCGTGACCGCCGTCGTCGAAGCATCCGAGAACCAGGTCCTCTACGCCGCCGTCGCGTTCGTCTTCATGACGCACTTCGTCGAGCGCACCGGCGTCATCGATCGCCTCATTGCCATTCTCTCCTCCCTCTTCGGCAAGCTGCCAGGCGGCCCCGCGATCGTCGACACGCTCGCATCCGGTGCCATGGGAGCCGTCGCGGGCGGCTCCAACACGGGCAACGCGGCCTCCTCCGGAGCGATCACCGGTCCGTGGATGGTGCGCACCGGATGGAAGCGCTCGCGCGCCGCGACCGTCATCGCCGGCAACGCGGGCCTCGGCACCGCGCTTCCCCCGAGCGCGTCCATGGTCATCATGATCGGATTCGCCGGCACGCTCGTGACGACCAGCGAGGTCTACCTGGCGCTGCTCGTCGCCGGCATCTACCAGTTCGTGTTCCGGATGGGCCTCATCGGCTGGTTCGTGAAGCGCGACAAGATCACGGCAGCCTCGGGACCCGAGATCCTGCCGTGGCGCAGCGCGATGAAGCGCGGCGGAACGTCGACCCTCATCTTCCTTGGCGCGATCATCCCGATCGCGATCTCGGTCGGGCCCCTCGCCGACGCCCTCAAGGCGTCGCCGGTGCTCTCCGAAGCCATGGGATCGATCTCGCTCATCGTGTGGATCCCCGTCCTCATCATGTTCTTCGCCGCGCTCGTCGCCTGGAAGGACCTGCCGCGCTCGCCGCGCGGATGGTGGGATCTCATCACGAGCGGGGCGCCGAAGTTCTACACGATCGTCGCGCTCCTCTTCTTCGCCGTCGTCGCGAGCGAGGTGCTCGCCGAGCTCGGCCTCGCGGAGGACGTCGACAACCTGCTGAGCGGCGTCGACATCCCGCTGTGGCTGCTCGTGACGTTCATCGGGCTGCTGATCGTGCTGGTCGCGGGCCCGCTGTCGTCGACGGCAACCCTCACCGCCGTCGGTCAGGTGTCGCTGTTTACGCTCATCGCCGCGGGCATCGACCCGCTGCTCGCCGTCATCGCGATCCTCGTGTTCGCCTCGACGGAGGGCGCCTCCCCGCCCGCCTCCGGCGCCATCTTCGTCGCGAGCGGCCTCACGGGAGCCAAACCGGAGTCCACGTTCGTGCCGCTCATCATCTACTACGTCGTGCCGTTCTTCGCGCTCGGCGTCCTGATCGCGCTCGGGATCGTCCCGGTCCCCGGCGGATAGGAGTCTGAAATCATGCGCACCTCACTGCACCGCATCCTGCATCCGCTCTTCGGCATCGCGATGATCGTCTTCCTGCTGCTGGCGTTCGTGCTCGTCTTCGCCCAGGTCATCGGGCTCATCTTCGCGCAGCCCTGGCTCATCGAGGGAGCCTCGGAGACGCTCCTCCATCCGGCCATCATCTCGGCCATCGTCGTCGGCCTCATCGGCTACGCCCTCTTCAACTGCCTCCCGAAGGTGGAGAAGAAGGCCGAGCTGGAGGATGAGGACGAAGACTGACCGGGTCGATCTCGACGCCCGCACCCCGGATCGCCGCGAGCGATCTCGGCGTGCGGGCGTCTCCCGTTAGGCTCGCGTGATGGCGAACCGCAGCTATCTCTACGTTGTCGACGAGGTTCCGGGGCAGGGGGCTCCGCTCGCTCGTGTCTCCGGGCTGTCGGAGTGGAACTGGGATGTGCCGCTCGTGCACGAGCTGCTCGTCTCGGGGTCTGGTCGGCTGGTGCCGTCGACGATCTGGGATGCGCCGGCGGCAGCGATCCTCGGCGACTACGACCAGGGCGTCGCCAACCTCGAGCGCCTCTTCGCTCGGCTCCCGCAGGACCAGGAGACGCAGCGGCAGATCGCCGAGGCGCGCAGCGTGCTGCGCGACCCCGCGAACCGTGGACGCTACCTGCTGCTCGAGGTCGCGGAGATCCACGTGCTCAGCGCCACGGACGACGAGAACCCGCACCCCGAGATGCTCCGGGAGGCGCAGGGGATGGTCTGCGACACCGAGCAGCACGTGGACGCGCTCATCCGCACAGCACTCGAGCTGCCGCCGGAGCGGCTGCAGGAGCTGACGGGCTCCGGGGCGTGGGCGAGCAACCTCTACTTCGAGCCGTCCGGAGAGCCGCAGCCGCCCGCCCAGGCGGCACCGGTCCAGGCGGCGCCGAATATCCCTGCGACGAGCCTGCCCTCCCAGAGCGCCCCGCCGACGAGCCCGAACGCACCGCAGTTCGCCCCGCCCACCGGTGCGTCGGCTTCGCCGGTCTTCCTGACGCGGCCGCTGGCGAACGGCGCGACACAGTGGAGCCTCGGGCTGATCGCGGTGATCCCGTTCCCGTTCGTGACCGCCATCACGGCAGGCATCGTGATGATCGCGGCCGGCAGGTCGCGCGCGCCCGCCACCGAGGAAGGCGAGCGAAACCGCACCAACGCCGCCAACTGGGGGCTCACCTACCTGCTCTCCTCGATCATCCTCATCGCCCTGCACATCGCGTTCCTCTTCGTCCTCGACGACACCTACTCTGGGTCGTTCTTCCCCATCGGCATCCCCATCACGCTCTGGTTCGCCGTCTCCGTGACGCACATCGTGTTCTCGATCGTGGGCAGCGTGAAGGCCTCGCGCGGCGTGGTGTTCGCCCCCATCGCGCTGCCGTTCTTCAGTCCGCGCCTGCGGGGCTGACCATCTTCAGTGCAGACTCGTCGCCTCTGGACGTCACTGGCGATTCAGGGGCCGATTCTGCACTCATGTTGGACAGGGGCCGCCGCGCCCGCCGCGTCTCATCTGCACCCTGCCAGTACAGGGGCGGATGGGCGACAATGGCGGGGTGCCAACGCCGCAGCGGACAAACCCCGAAGCCGGGGTGCCGTCGCGCCTGCGCAACGCGGTGTTTCGGTCCGTCGCCGACCAGGGCAAGGCCGCGCTCGTCGAGCGTCGCTTGAGCGTCGCCATCAACCGCGGCGTTCTGCAGGCAGGGGAGCGCCTGCCCCCAGAGAGCGAGCTCGCCAAGTCGCTCGGGGTCTCGCCGGTCACCGTTCGCGAAGCGCTGGTCCTCCTGCGGCAACGCGGCCTCGTCACGACGAAACGAGGACGCGGAGGCGGCAGCTTCGTCACCGCGGGCGCCGACCCTGCCTCACACGCCGCCGCCGAGCTCGCATCCATCTCCCGCACGGCGCTGCGTGACCTCGCCGCCCATTACTTCGCCGTCACCGCTGGCTGCCTCGAACTCGCAGCCTCCAGGGCTGCGCCGAGCGAGGTCGACGCGATCCGCGCTCGGCTCACGGCGTTCGGCGACGCCGCGATCTCCGGGCGGCAGGCTCAGCCGACGCCCGCGCTCTGGCGACACGTCGCCGACGACATCGTCGTCGAACTGTGCGCACTCGGGCAGTCGGTGCGGCTCACCAAGGAGCAGATGCGCGTGCAATCCGAGCTCTCGCCGCTGCTCGGGCTGCTCGCTGTGGACGACGCCGAGCGGGAGGCGCAGCGAGGCGAGATACTTGGACTCGTCGATGATGTCGCTCGGGGGGACACCGCTGGCGCGCGCGAGACTCTGCGCGCGACGGTGAGCGACGTCGTCGAACGGCTCGAGGCAAAGCGCAGGTCGCTGCTCGAGCGGTAGGCGCGCCGGCGCCGTGATGGTGCCGGGTGCCGGGGAACGACTATGGCTGGGGGGCCAACGTATGCCGATCAACGACAACGAGGTGAGGATCGCCGCACTCGCGGGGCTGCCGAACTGGTCTTGGAGCGACTTCACGGAGAACGTGATGCAGACCACCAATCTCATGAGGCTGGAGCCGAACGGGTGGCTGGCGCTCATCGCCTACCTCGCCGGCCCCAGCTGGGTGTATCAGGAGCCGGCGCGGTACGACCCCGTCGTCGAGACGGACGGCGGTGGCCAGCGTGTCGGCGGGCCAGCCGACGGCACCTTCTTAAGTGAGGAGGACATCAGCGGGATCCACGACGACATGGTCCAGTACCTCGCAGATGCTGGGGTGCCGGCGCCCCCGCGGGCGGTGCAGTGGATGCTGTGCCTCCCCGACGGGGTCACAGAACGAGACCTCGAGGGAGTGTGCCTCCGTGCGGCGCGGGACGTCGCACCCGACGACCACCGAAGGAACGCGCTCGAGGTGCACGCGGCGCTGCGGGTGCTGTTGAATGGTCGCATGTCGCCGCTCGCCTGGTGACGCGGAACGGGCTCTCGCCGATCTTCGCCGGTCGACCCAGTGAAAGCGGCCCTCCGCTGTGTACCATCGGCCAACACCGAGGCAGAGGAGCCGCTCCATGACGATCGACGCCACCGCGGTTCGACGCGGCCCAGCTGCGCTCCTCGACGACTACTTCCGATCGACACTCAACGTGCTCGAAACGCTCAGCCGCGACCTCGGTGCCGTGCTCGGCGACCTCGAGTCGCGGGGCGAACTCAGCGACCGTCGCCTCGACGAGCTGGTCGAGCCGCTCGCGCTCGCGGTCTTCACTCGTACCTGGCCGGCCGCGTTCGGGGCCGGATTCGTCGCATCCCTCGACCTTCGCGGCCCGTCCCGCGGCCACCTGTCCTGGTGGCAGGGCCCGATGCGCTCGCAGCTGCGGCTCGCAGCGCAGACGCCAAGCCGAGAGCACATCGACTACAGCGGATTCGAATGGTTCCGCGTGCCCCGGGAGACCGGCGAGGGTCATGTCGCGGGCCCGCACGTCGACTACCTGTGCAGCGACGAGTACACGCTCACCGTCAGCATGCCCGTCTGGAACGGGCGGCGATTCCTCGGCGTCGTCGCCATGGACCTCCTCGTCGACGACGTCGAACGAGAGCTGCTCCCGGCGCTGCGTGAGTTCGGCGACGTGAGCGTCGTGAACGCAGCCCAGCGCGTGCTCGCATCCACCGAATCGCGGCTCGCGCCGGGAGATTCGGTGCGCGACCTCGACGGCTACGGGAGCACCGACTGCGCGATCGCCGGGCTCCGCGTGCTCACCCGGGTCTAGGCCTCGACGCGCGGGACCTCGGGGCAGGTCGGAGTCCCGAGTCCGGGTTCAGTCGATCTCAGTCGATCTCGGGCGGAGCTGGCGGCTGCAGCCGCTGCTGCGCATCCGGGGTGCGCAGGTACTTGCGAAGGGCTTTGATGGCGAGGATCAGTGCCCAGATGGTGAGGACCAGGATCGCAAGGATGACCGCGAAGTAGGCGACCATCACGACGGTGTGCATTGGGTTGAGTCCGATCATCGATCGACGGTACGTCGCGAGACTGGGCGTCGGGTCAGTGGAAGCGGGCGGCGGATGCGGGTCACGCCGTAGCTCGGTGACACGACGGGAACATGGCTGCATCGACGTGCGACGATGCGGACATGAGTGCTCTCGACCCATCCGAGTATCTGCCCGACCTCGTACCCGAGCTGCTCGTCACCGACGTCCGAATCAGCCTTGCGTTCTGGGTCGATGGATGCGGTTTCGAGGTGAAGTACGACCGACCCGAGGAGGGGTTCGCGTATCTGACCCGTGGCAACGCTCATCTCATGCTCGAACAGCGCGGCGTCGGCCGGAACTGGGTAACCGGGCCGCTCGAGCCGCCGCTCGGGAGGGGCATCAACTTCCAGATCTCCGTGGCCGATGCTGACGAGGTCGCGGCGGCTGTCCTCGCGACCGGTCGGGAGCTCTTCATGCCGCCGGAAACGAAGTGGTACCGGGTGGGTGGGGACGAAGTCGGGGTCCGCCAATTCCTTGTGACGGACCCCGACGGGTACTTGATCCGCTTCCAGGCGAGCCTGGGGCGGGGAGCTGCCGCTAGCTCGTGACGGCTGACGTCTGACGGCTGCGGCGGGCGGCGATGAACGAGCGCACGCCGGCCGTGATGAGGGCGACGAGCAGGACCAGCATGACGGTGCTGCTGATGATCGCGCCGGGGCGCTCGGCGGTGCCGGCGAAGAGGTCCCCCAGCTGGGCGACGTTCATGAGCGACCCGAGCGCGCCGAGGAGCGCGACGGCGAGCGCGCCGTGGATGGCGTGCTTGCGGAGCTTCGGGTTGCGGGCGATGAGGCCGGCGATGACGAGCAGGAGGCCGACGGCGGCCGGGATGAGGGCCGTGAGGCTGCCGGTGTCGCTGACGAAATAGGCGATCGCGCCCGTCACGACGAGGGCGGCACCGATGAGGATGGTGAGGAGAGGCATGCGGGATGGGATCCAATCTCGCGGTAGGCCAGCAGCGTCCTCGGCGGACCGCTTCGCGCGGGCTCAGCCCTGGCGCGTGACGGCCGGCGACGGAAGCGTCGCTGGTCGTTGGTGTCTGGTGGACCCAACTTTACCAGCTGGTCGGTTCCGGCCTCCGGCCGCCCGGTGCGCCTGTTCAGCTGCGGACTGCGCCCTCGATGGCGTCTCGCCCGGCCTCGCGGGTCGCGAAGGCGCCGAGGAAGGTGCCCTGCCCGTCGTGTGCGCGAAACTCTCCGTGCACGAGCTCCACGAACCCGGCGAAGTCGTCGCCGGAGGCCGTCTCCCGCATCGCGACCCAGAGTCCGTTCGCGGGGGAGAGCCAGCGGAGCTGTCGAGGAGCGGAATCGACGACCGCTCGGGTCGTGGACTCGCGGGGGATCTCGAGCAGGCTCATGGGGTTCCTCGGTTCAAGAGTGGATGATCGGATAGTTAGGTTAGCTAGCTAATCCTGAGAGTCGCCACAGGGTTCGCTGGACGCGGTGCTGCTCGGGTCAGCCCAGTGCATCCGGAGACTCGGGGAGCGTCTGGCCGCCGTCGATGACGATCGTCTGACCCGTGATGTATCCCGCCTCGCGGCTGGCGAGGAACGCCGCGGCGTAGCCGATCTCCTCGGCGCGGCCAAGTCTCCGCAGCGGGACTGCGGAGGTCATCGACGCGAGGTAGTCCTCGCCCATCTCGTCGAGTCCAGCGGATTCGACATTGCCGGGCAGGACTGCGTTCACGGTGATGGCGTGCTTCGCGAGCTCGATCGCGGCCGTGCGCATGAAGCCCAGCTGCGCGGCCTTGGAGGCCCCGTAGTGCGACCAGCCCGGGTAGCCGGTCGTCGGGCCCGTGATGGATGAGGTCAGCACGACCCGGCCGCGGCCTGATTCCTGTAGGGCTGGCAGGCAGGCCTGCACGGCGTAGATGGTGCCCTTCACGTTCGTGTCGAGCACTTCGTCGAGCTGCGCCGGCGTCATCGTCGCGAGGTCCGCCTGCGGGAAGATCCCCGCGTTGGCGCAGAGCACATCGATGCCGCCGAACGCCGCCGCGGTCGACGCCGCAAGCGCGCGGCACGACTCGGGGTCGGTGACGTCGACCGTGAACCCCGAGATCTGGGCCCGAGTGTCTGCGTTCGCGTCCGCGTCGGCGACGAGCGAGAGCGCGGCGACGGCCGTATCCACCCCCGCCTGCGAGCGACCAGCGACCGCGACCCGCGCGCCCGCCCGTGCGAACACGCTGGCGATGCCGAAGCCGATGCCTTTTGTGCCGCCGGTGACGACGACGCGAGTGTCGGAGAGGTCGAACAGGGGAGCAGCTGGCATGGTGCGCCTTTCGCGAATGTGGTGGATGCGCCCATTCCATCGCCCCGGAAGGGCGCGATGACCCTCCGGAAACCTGCCTGCGACCGCTCTTAACGCAGTGTTTACGCCCGCCGCTCGATCACCGCCAGAGGCGTCGGGTCACCACCAGAATGGAGGCTGGGTCACGTACGGCGCCTCGAGTCGCGCGACCTCGTCCTCGGTGAGCGT
This sequence comes from Pseudoclavibacter sp. RFBI5, assembly GCF_002931395.1. Classification (NCBI taxonomy): domain Bacteria; kingdom Bacillati; phylum Actinomycetota; class Actinomycetes; order Micrococcales; family Microbacteriaceae; genus Pseudoclavibacter; species Pseudoclavibacter sp. RFBI5. The sequence continues at coordinate 39,667 of NZ_PSYA01000002.1, forward strand.
CAGCTCGAGGGCCGCGACGGCGTCATCGAGGTGCTTCGCCTTGGTCGCCCCGACGATGGGCGCTGCGACCGTCGGGTTGCGCAGCACCCACGCCAGTGCGACTCGTGCCATCGGGACCTCGCGCTCGGCCGCGATCTGCTCGACGACATCGATGATGGGGCCGTCGGCATCGGCATCGAACGCCTTCGCGACCGAGTCGAGCTCGGCGCGTGCCGTCGATTCGCCGCGCGGCCGGGTCAGGCGCCCCTTGCCGTTCGGCGAGTACGGGACGAGGCCGACGCCCATGTCGGCGCACATGGGGATCATCTCCCGCTCCTCCTCGCGCTTCAGCAGGTTGTACTGGTCCTGCATGGCGACGAACGGGGTCCATCCGCCTACCGCGGCGGCCTGCTGCAGCTTCGCGAACTGCCACGCGTACATCGACGATGCGCCGAGATAGCGCACCTTGCCGGCACGCACGAGGTCGTCGAGCGCCTGCATGGTCTCCTCGACGGGGGTGCTGTCGTCGAAGCGGTGGATGTAGAGCACATCGATGTGGTCGGTGCCGAGTCGCTCGAGGGACGCGTTCGCCTGTTCGAGGATCGCCGTGCGGGACAGGCCGGAGCCGCCGGGGCCGTCGTGCATCTTGCCGGAGAGCTTCGTCGCGAGCACGATCTCCTCCCGGCGGCTGAAGCGACGCATCGCGCGCCCGATGATCTCCTCGCTCGTGCCCTGCTGGTACACGTTCGCCGTGTCCCAGAAGGTGATGCCGAGCTCGACCGCCTGGCGGAGCAGCGGTGCTGCCGCGTCGTCGTCGAGGGTCCAGCTGTGCAGGCCGCGTGTCGGGTCGCCGAAGCTCATGCAGCCGAGTGCGAGGCGGCTGACGCGGAGGCCGGTGCGGCCGAGGTTCGTGTGCTCCATGCCAGGAGCGTATGTCGCACCACCGACACCAGGGAGGCCCTGGCAGTGCCCCCTGCTTCGCGCCCTGCCCTGCCCTGCGCCCTGGCCTGCGCTGCGCCCTGCCCTGCCCTGCCCTGCCCCGCGCCCTGTGGCCTGGCCTGTCGGCTGCAGACCTGGGGCTAGGGCACCGGAAGGCGCCAGCTGAGGTGCGCAGGCGCGAGGTCTGCGGATGCGCGAGGTCTGCGGATGGGATGGGCGGCCCTCACCCCGTTTCCCGTAACCCAGTGTTTACAGGGGCGAACGCTGTGGAAACATCCGTCTGTCTACTATTGGCGAACAAGGTTTCATGTCAGGTAACATCAACACCATGCGGGAGACGACCATGACACAACTAGCCCCCAAGCTGGTCGAAGGAGAGCTCGCGGCAGGCGACCGCATCACGCTCCGCGACCTCGCCCAGGCGCACGGCGTGCAGTTCATCCTCGCCACGTTCGTCGACCTCAACGGCAAGCCGTGCGCGAAGCTCGTGCCGACCTCGGCCGCCGACGAGCTCGAGGCGGGCGCCCTCGGCTTCGCGGGCTTCGCCGCCGGCCTCATCGGCCAGGAGCAGCACGACCCCGACCTCATCGCGATCCCCGACCTCGACTCGTTCACCCCTCTGCCGTTCGTCCGCGAGGGCCTCGCGCTCGTGCACTGCGACCCGCACGTCAACGGGGAGCCGTGGCCGTACGCGCCCCGCAACATCCTGAAGCGCGCCATCGCCGAGCTCGCCACGCGCGGCATGACCGCCAAGGTCGGCGCCGAGGTCGAGTACTTCCTCGTCGACCGCGCCGAAGACGGCACCCTCGCCCCCGCCGACAAGCGCGACAACGGCCCTCGCCCCTGCTACGACGCCCGCGGCGTGACTCGCATGTACGACCACCTCGCCTCCGTCTCGACCGCCATCAACTCGCTCGGCTGGGGCAACTACGCCAACGACCACGAAGACGGCGCCGGCCAGTTCGAGCAGAACTTCGACTACGCCGACGCGCTCACGACCGCCGACCGCGTCATCACGCTCCGCTACATCCTCAACGTGCTCGCCGAAGAGCGCGGCATGACGGCGACGTTCATGCCGAAGCCCTTCACGAACCGCACGGGCACGGGCCTGCACCTCCACCTGTCGCTGTGGAGCGAGCAGGACGAGCCGCTCTTCCCGGCGGACCCGAGCGCGAGCGGCACCGCCGCATCCACCGGCGACGCCGCGAGCGAGTCGGCACCGGATGCGCGGGGCCTCGGTCTCTCGCCCGTCGCGTACGGCTTCGTGGCAGGGCTCCTCGAGCACGCGCCCGCCCTGCAGGCGTTCCTCGCTCCCTCGGTGAACTCGTACAAGCGGATCGGCACGGCCACGTCCAGCTCGGGCGCGACCTGGTCGCCGCGAAAGGCGTCGTACGGTGGCAACGACCGCACGCACATGGTGCGGGTCCCGGACAACAAGCGCGTCGAGCTCCGCTCGGGGGACGGTGCAGCGAACCCCTACCTGGCGGTCGCGACCTCGATCATGGCCGGCCTCGATGGCATCGACAACAGCATCGACCCAGGCAACCCCTCCGGTCCAGGCCAGGCGCCCGAAGGCGCGGCCGTGCTGCCCGCGACGCTCCTCCACGCCGTCGAGGCGCTGCGCCGCGATCCCGTGATCCTCGCCAGCCTCAGCGGCGACGAGGCCACCGGCCGCTACTTCGCCGACGCGAAGGAGACCGAGTTCCTCACCTGGCACGCGCAGGTCAGCGACTGGGAGCTCGACACCTACCTCACCGCCTTCTGATCCACCCGCATCCAGAGACCAGACAAGACCACCCCGAAAGGACCACGCCCGTGTGTGGAATCGCCGCGCTGCAGTTGCGCAACCCCCAGCTCAGGCCGCAGATGGGCGACCTGCTCCAGACCATGCTCTGCGAGATGGTCGACCGTGGACCCGACTCCGCGGGCCTCGCCGTGTACGACAACCCCGACCTCACGGGCAGCGCCGCGTCGACGCTCAGCCTCCTCGGCGGCACGCAGCTGCTCACCGTGGAGGAGCTCACCGCCGAACTCGAGCGCACCCTCCCAGCCGGGGCGGCGCCGAAGGTGTCCGTCGTGGGTGACACGACGCTCGTGAGCGGCGAGCTGTCGACGAGCATCCTCGCGGATGCGGTCAGCGCGGCCCTCCCCACCGCCACGATCATCGGCCGCGGCGGCCACCTCGCCGTCATGAAGAGCGTCGGCAATCCCATGGACGTCGCCTCCAACCACGGCCTCGAGTCCATGTCGGGGAGCCAGGGCGTCTCGCACACCCGCATGGCCACCGAATCGGCCGTGACCGCGGGCGGCACGCACCCCTTCGCCGTCGCCGACGACCTCTGCCTCGTGCACAACGGGTCCTTCTCGAACCACGCCTCCATCCGTCGCGAGCTGAAGCGCACGGGCGTGCAGTTCGACTCCGAGAACGACACCGAGGTCGGTGCGCGCTACATCGCCTCCCGCCTCGAGCAGGGCGACACCCTCGAGGAGGCGCTCATCAACCTCGGCGACGTCTTCGACGGCTTCTACACGCTTGTCGTCACGACCGCCGACAGCATGGCCATCGTGCGCGACCCCATCGCCTGCAAGCCCGCCATCGTGGCCGTCACCGACGACTACGTGGCCATGGCCTCCGAGTACCGCGCCCTCGCGCAGCTCCCCGGCATCGAGTCCGCCGACATCTTCGAACCAGTCCCCGGAAAGGTCTACACGTGGTCACTCTAGACAGCACCCAGTACGCGGCAGCCCCAGCGGCCGCACCCGCAGCTCCTCGCGCCGCTGCTCCCGCGGCGGCCCCCTCGTCGTCCGCGACTGCTGAGGCCAGCCCCACCACGATCGACCTCGCCGGCCAGGATGTGCGAGTCGTGAACGCAGCCGTCCAGGCGGCGGAAGACGGAACCAGGTGGAGCATCCAGCACCCTGCCGGCAAGCACAACGTGGCCGTCGGCATCAGCTCGGCCATCGACGTCACGATCGACGGGCACGTCGGCTACTACGCCGCCGGAATGCACCAGCGGGGCGCCGTCACCATCAACGGCAACGCCGGAGTCGGGCTCGCCGAGAACATCATGAGCGGCAGCGTGCACGTCACGGGCGACGCCTCCCAGTCGGCCGCCGCGACCGGCCATGGTGGCCTCGTCGTCATCGACGGCAACGCCGGAGCCCGCTGCGGCATCTCCATGAAGGGCGTCGACATCGTCGTGGGGGGAAGCATCGGGCACATGTCTGCGTTCATGGCGCAGGCCGGCCGCCTCGTCGTGTGCGGCGACGCCGGGGAAGCTCTCGGCGACTCCATCTACGAGACCCGCATCTACGTGCAGGGCACCGTCGAATCGCTTGGCGCCGACTGCATCGAGAAGCCCATGCGCGAGGAGCACCTCGCCGAGCTCGCCGAGCTGCTCATCGCAGCCGGCCGCGACGACGACCCGGCCGCGTTCAAGCGCTACGGCTCGGCCCGCAAGCTCTACCACTTCAACGTCGACAACGCCTACTAGGCCGAGCAGGAAGCGCCACTCATGACTCTCATCGACCAGCCCACGTCCACCGTCGGCGCACCGCAGTCACCCGCTCGCCTCGCCGAGCTCGGCCTCCGCGAGTCCGCGACGTTCGACCGCGCGACGATCTCCGACATCCAGCGCGCCGCCCGCACGGGCATCTACGACATCCGCGGGTGGGGCGCGAAGCGGCAGCTGCCGCACTTCGACGACCTGCTGTTCCTCGGCGCATCCATGTCGCGCTACCCGCTCGAGGGGTACCGCGAGCGCTGCGGCACCGACGTCGTGCTCGGCGACCGCTTCGCCTCGAAGCCCCTGCACCTCGACATTCCGGTCACGATCGCCGGGATGAGCTTCGGCGCTCTCTCCGCGAACGCCAAGGAGGCCCTCGGGCGCGGCGCCTCCGAGGTCGGCACCTCGACGACGACGGGCGACGGCGGCATGACGCCGGAGGAGCGTGGACAGTCGAAGCACCTCGTCTACCAGTACCTGCCCTCCCGGTACGGCATGAACCCCGACGATCTGCGCAAGGCGGATGCGATCGAGATCGTCCTCGGCCAGGGCGCGAAGCCGGGCGGCGGCGGCATGCTGCTCGGGCAGAAGATCACCGAGCGCGTCGCCGGGATGCGGACCCTGCCGATCGGCATCGACCAGCGATCCGCGAGCCGCCACCCCGACTGGACGGGCCCGGACGACCTGACCATCAAGATCGCCGAGCTTCGCGAGATCACCGGCTGGGAGAAGCCGATCTACGTGAAGATCGGGGCATCCCGCCCCTACTACGACACGGCGCTCGCGGTGAAGGCCGGTGCCGACGTGGTGGTGCTCGACGGCATGCAGGGAGGCACGGCTGCGACGCAGCAGGTGTTCATCGAGAACGTCGGCATTCCGACGCTCGCCGCGATCCCGCAGGCCGTCGCGGCGCTCCAGGAGCTCGGCATGCACCGCAAGGTGCAGCTCATCGTGTCCGGCGGCATCCGCACGGGAGCCGACGTCGCGAAGGCCATGGCGCTCGGCGCCGACGCCGTCGCGATCGGCACGGCCGCGCTCATCGCGCTCGGCGACAACGACCCCCGCTACCAGCAGGAGTACGCCGACATCGGCTCGGCCGCCGGCTTCTACGACGACTTCCAGGACGGGCGCGACCCGGCCGGCATCTCGACGCAGGACCCGGAGCTCGCCTCCCGCCTCAACCCCGTCGAGGGAGGGCGTCGCCTCGCGAACTACCTGCGCGTGCTCACCATGGAGGCGCAGACCATCGCCCGCGCGTGCGGCAAGTCGCACATCCGCAACCTCGAGCCGGAGGACCTCGTCGCGCTGACCGTCGAGTCGGCCGCGATGGCGAACGTGCCGCTCGCCGGCACGAGCTGGATCCCCGGCAAGCAGTACTAGGGCGACGGCCGGTCTGCGGCCACCGACGCCGCCTGACCGACTTCCGTGACGAGACCCCCACCTCCCGGCTTTGAAGCCCCGGAGCTGGGGGTCTTGTCACGGAGGCTGGTCAGAGCTCGAGGCAGGCCGCCTCGAGCCCCGCGAGGCGCTCCGCTCGGTCGCCCGTGAGCTCCACGACGCGTGGGCTGCTGAGCTCCGGCTCGGCGGCGAGGTCCAGGAGCGCGTCGTTCATGGCATCCCGGAGTTCGAGGTCCTCGTCATCGCTCACCGAGATCTGGTCGCGGTAAGCGAGGGGGAGCAGTACCAGGAGATCCACCCGCTCGGCCGCGTGCCGGGTGAGCGCTGCACCGCGCCGGATCGCCGCGCGCGAGCGCCCGGGCCTGCCGAGCGCCTCGAGCGCGTGCAGGTAGGCGAGGAAGTCGAGAGGGCCGCGCTCCGCGATGACGTCCGAGCCTTTAGGCAGCTCGGCAAGCCGGTGGGCGGCGATGTCGAGCTGGCGGCTGAAGAGGGCCGCGTCGAGGTCATCGAAGCGGTCGTCGAGGAGCTCCTCGAACGGGTCGGGGAGGACACGGTATTCCGGATGCGCGGCCACGAAGTCGCCGATGAGCGTGCTCTTGCCGCTTGCGTGGGTTCCCGACACGACGATCCGCATGGCAGGCGAGCCTAGGTGGTGCGCATCTTCACCGCCAGGGGGCGGGTCCGCGAGCTCGCGCTCGGCTGGCCAACATCAGTGCGAAGACAGCGCGTTGCCGGTGTCCGGCGGCGATTCGGCGCGAAATCGCACTCATGTTGGTCAGGCGGGCCAGCGTGTTGCCCGAGTCGGACGTGCGGGTTTGGTCGCGGAAGTCGGCCAGCGACTGATCAACCCGCCTTGCCCCCGTATGGTGGTCGGCGGTGGAGCTTCGGGCCTGACTCTCTGGCCTGGCTCCGCCGGGTGCATCCACTTCGCAACGTCGCAGAAAGCAGGACCGCAGTGACCTCCAACTGGGCCGGGAACATCACCTTCGAGGCGGAGCAGATCGCCACCCCCACGAGCACGGCCGAGGTCAGCGAGGTGGTGCGGACTGCGGTGGCCGGCGGGCACTCGGTGCGCGCGCTCGGCAGTGGGCACTCGTTCAACCGCATAGCGGACACGGGCGGCGTGCAGGTCTCGACGCGCGGCCTGCGCAGCCCGCTCCGCATCGACGAGGACCGTCGGTGGGTGTCCATCGGAGCGGGCACCCGCTACGGCGAGCTCGCGATCGACCTCGCCGAACACGGCCTGGCGCTCGCGAACCTCGCCTCCCTCCCGCACATCTCCATCGCCGGCGCGGTCGCCACGGGAACGCACGGCTCCGGCAACACCAACCGGAGCCTCGCGGCAGCCGTCGCCGCCATCGAGTTCGTCGCCGGCGATGGGGATGTCGTCGTGCTCGAGCGGGGAGACGAGGGGTTCGACGGGGCCGTCGTGTCGCTTGGCGCTCTCGGCGTCGTCACGCGCATCCGCCTCGACGTCGTGCCCCACTTCGAGGTGCGGCAGCGCGTCTTCGAGAACCTGCCGTTCGCGGCGCTGCTCGAGAACTTCGACGAGATCACGGGCGCCGGGTACAGCGTGAGCGCCTTCACGACGTGGGCGGAGCACGAGCTCATCGACCAGGTGTGGGTGAAGCAGCTCGCGAGCGAGGTGGCACCTGGCGACTTCTTCGGCGCAACACCTGCCACCGAGGCGATGCACCCCATCCGCGGCGTCTCCGCCGTGGCCTGCAGCGAGCAGTTCGGCGTCGCCGGCCCCTGGTACGAGCGCCTGCCGCACTTCAAGCTCGAGTTCCAGCCCTCCAACGGCGCCGAGCTGCAGAGCGAGTACCTCATCCCACGGCTTCGGGCGCAGGATGCGCTGCTCGCGCTCGCGGGCATCGCCGACCGCATCCGCCCCCACCTGCTGGTCAACGAGGTGCGGACGGTCGCGCGCGACTCGCTGTGGCTGAGCCCCATGCACGGCAACGACGTCGTCGGCCTGCACTTCACGTGGAAGCAGGACCCGGAGGTCGCCGAGCTGCTGCCGCTGCTCGACGAGATCTTCGCGCCGCTCGGCGGGCGCCCCCACTGGGGCAAGGTGTTCGACGAGCGCGTGAAGGCCTCGGAACTGTACCCGCGCTTCGCCGACTTCCGGAAGCTCGTCGAACGCTACGACCCCAGCGGCGTCTTCGCCAACGACTTCACGCGGCGCGTGCTGCGGTAGCGCGGCGGCCCGCGCGCTGGCGGTGCGCCGGGGGTCGCTCGCCGCGACGCCTGACCAACTTCAGTGCAATTCGGCTTCGTTTCGCGGCCCCGCGCCCGAATCTGCAGGTTTCTGCACTGATGTTGGTCAGGGCTTGCGGGCATCTGGCGTCCGTCCCTGGTTCGACCCCGGTCCGCTCTGGCCTTACCCTGGCCATCTCCGGTCTGGCCCTTGCGTTCTCACTCGATCGTGCTAATTTACATTTGTAAATTAGATGTGATCGAGGAGTGCCGTGAGCCAGGAAGATGCGAGGTTCGTCCGTTCGCGGGCGGCGCTCGTCGCAGCCGTCGTCGAACTGCTGGATGAGGGGACGGATGCGGCGCAGCTCAGCATCACCGACATCGTCGGTCGCGCAGGAGTGAGCCGCCCCACCTTCTACAAGCACTTCGACGACACCGCCGCCCTCATCCGCGAGGCCGCGCTGCGGCGTCTGCAGTCGGCTTTCGACCGCATCCCGAGCGTCGGCGACGACCCGTCGTGGCCGACCTTCGTGCGGGGCACGCTGCGCGCCCTGCTCGGCGAGCTCGCCGCCGACGCGCCCTTCTACCGGGCGGCGCTCGAGAGCAGCTTCGGCCTCCTGACGGGCGACATCATCGCCTACCTCGCGACGCGCCTGCTCGAGTCGTCGCCGCTCGGCCCCGTCATCCGCCGCCGCCGCGGTCCCGACACCCCGCAGGATCGCGCCGAGTTCCTCGCGGCCGGCGCGATGTGGCACGTCACGAGGTGGCTCTTCGCCGCCGCTGAGGTCGCGACCCCGGCCGATGCCCCGGCCGAGGCGGCCACGGCAGCCGGCACGGCAGCGGATGCACGCGCATCCATCGACGAGCTCGTCGAACGCCTCTCCTCCCTGCTTCTCGCATCCTCCGGCGCGACTGTCGCCGAGCTTGACGCCCTCCGCGTCGAGCACGCTCGCTCATAGGACTCCCCACGCCCATGCGTTCCTTCTCCCTCCCCGACTTCGTGCGCACGCACCGGCGGACGCTCGTCGTCATCGTCGGCATCATGCTCATCCCCCTCATCTACGCGGGCTCGCTGATCTGGTCGAACGAGGACCCGACGCACCGCCTCGACCACATCAACGCGGCGATCGTGAACAGCGACCAGGCTGCGACGCCCGCAACGACGACCGACGGCGAGCCCGCCGAGCCCGTCGACCTCGGCGCGACGCTCACCGAGAAGCTCGTCGACAGCACCGAGTCGAACAACTTCAGCTGGCACGAGATGTCGGCGGACGAGGCGCAGAGCGCGCTCGAGTCCGGCAAGGTGCTCGCCGTGCTCGACATTCCGGCGGGCTTCTCGGCGGCAGCTGTCTCGGCGGGCGGCGACGACCCGCTCGATGCGGCGATCGCCCGCCTCTCCATCACCACCAACGACGGCGCGAACATCATCGTCGGCAACATCGCGTCGACGGTCGGCACCACGGTTGCCGACGAGCTCGCCGCCGAGGTCTCCGACGAGTACCTCCGCAACGTCTACGTGGGCTTCACCGACATCCACGAGAGCGTCTCGGAGGCTGCCGACGGCGCGACCGAGCTCAACGACGGCGCCGAGCAGGCGCGCACGGGGTCCGGTGAGCTGGTTGTGGGTCTCGGGCAGCTGCGTGAGGGCGGCCTCGCGCTCGCCGACGGCAGCGCGACCCTCGCCGATGGGGCGACCCAGGTGGATGCGGGGGTGCAGCAGCTCAACACCGGCCTCGTCACCGCCAACTCGGGTGCCCAGCAGCTCAGCTCCGGCGCCGCGGACGCGAACACGGGCGCGCAGCAGCTCAGCGCGGGCGCGGCCAGCGCGAACGGCGGCGCGCAGGAGCTCAGCACGGGGCTGGGCACGGCGAGCTCCGGTGCGCAGCTCCTCAGCGATGGACTCGCGGAGCTGTCCACGGCCGCCACCGACCTGCCAGGGAAGGTCACCGCCCTCACATCCGGTGCCACGGCGCTCGACACAGGGGCGACAGCTCTTGCCGGCGGAGTGGACACCGCCTTGACCGGAGCCGAGACACTCAACGGCGGGGCGTCGCAGCTGGCGTCGAGCACCAGCGAGCTCTCGGGTGACGTCGACTCGCTGCTCTCGAGCTGGGACACGCTCTCGGACGAGCAGCGCAAGGAGCAGATCACGCAGCTCTCCGCATCCGCACAAGCCGCCGACACGCAAGCCGCGGGGCTCAGCGCCGGCATGACGGGCCTGGTCGGCGACGCGGCGGCCGGTACGGGGCTCAGCTTCCTCCAGTCGAAGTCGGCAGGCCTCGCGGCCGGTGCAACCCAGCTCTCCGAATCCGTCGCGCCGCTCAGCGGCAAGGCCGACGAGCTCGTCGCGGCGATCTCGACGGCTTCGACGAAGTCCGCAGAACTCGCGGCTGGCGCTTCGCAGCTCTCATCCGGCGCGTCGACCCTCGCGACGGGCACGCAGTCGCTCGCCGACGGCGCAGCCACGTTGGCGACGGGCACGCAGTCCCTCGCCGATGGCGCATCCACGCTCGCGACGGGAACGCAGACGCTCTCGGCTGGTGCATCCACCCTCGCGCAGTCGACGCCGCAGCTCGCCTCCGGCGCGACGCAGCTCGAGCAGGGCGCGACGACGCTCGCCGACGGGACGGCCGACGCGGAGTCGGGCGGCACCGAGCTGAACGACGGCATCACGCAGCTCGCGGACGGCAGCAAGACCCTCGCCGACGGCCTCGACGACGGGGTCTCCGACATCCCCAGCTACACGGATGCGCAGGCCGACCACCTCGCCGGGGTCACGTCGACGCCCGTGGAGATCACGAAGACCCGCCTCAACGAGGTGCCGGCATACGGCTACGGTCTCGCGCCGTACTTCATGACGCTCGGCCTCTGGGTCGGCGCGCTCGCCTTCTACCTGATGTTCCCGCCGCTGCGGGAGCGGCTCGTGCTCGGCCGCCAGCCAGCGATCGTCGTGGCACTGCGCAGCTTCGCACCCGGTGCGATGCTCGGCGCGGCCCAGAGCCTCCTCATGCTCACGATCGTGCGGTTCGGTCTCGGCCTCGAGCCGGCGAACATGCTCGGGCTCGTCGCGCTCGCGCTGCTCACGAGCGTCACGTTCGTCGCCGTCAACCAGGCCTTCAACGCGCTGCTCGGCCCTCCTGGTCGATTCCTCGCGCTCGTCATGATCGTGCTCCAGCTCTCTTCGGCCGGCGGCACCTACCCGGTCGAGACGGCGCCCGCGTTCTTCCAGCTGATCCACTCCTGGCTGCCGCTGAACTACGCCGTCACGGCGTTCCGCTCACTCGTGGCCGGCGGGTCGATCGGCATCGGCGAGGCATACGGGATGCTCACCGTCTGGCTCGTCGCCGCCCTCGCGCTCACCACCCTGTCGATCGCGCTCAAGCGGCGCCGGGAGCGCCTCAAGCCAGCGGCGGCCCCGGCGGCGGCTGTTTCGGAGCCGGTTGCGGTTCGGTAGTTGTCGGCGGGCGAGCGTCTCGTCCGCTCTCCTACCGTGTTCGGGATGGGTTTGACGCTTCGGGATGGGGTGCAAGCCATCCCGAAGCGTGGAACCCACCCGGAAACTGCTCGCGGGGGCCACGGGGGCCGCGGGGCTCGGTCGGGGCCGCGGGGTTCGGTCGGGCTCGCGCTGCGCGCGCTCTCCTACCGCGTTCGGGATGGCTTTGACGCTTCGGGATGGGGTGCAAGCCATCCCGAGGCGTGGAACCCACCCGGAGACTGCTCGCGGGGGCCGCGGGGGTCGGTCGGGTCCGCGTGGGTTCCGGCGGGCGGGCGCGCGTTGCGTGCGCTTTCCTACCGTGTTCGGGATGGCTTTGACGCTTCGGGATGGGGTGCAAGCCATCCCGAGGCGTGGAACCCACCCGGAAACTGCTCGCGGGGGTCGCGGGGGCCGCGGGGTTCGCGGGGTTCGCGCGTGCCCGGGGCAGCGCAGGGCTAGCTGTTCGCTGCGTTCGCGTTGGCGGCGACGCTCGCGGCGACGGCGGCGTTGATGGTGATCGCGTTCATGGTGCGCGAGACCGCCGAGCTCGCGGCGGCAGCTCCCCAGTCGCCGGCCTCGAGTGCCTTCGCTCGGTTGATCACTTCGGTTTCCCACGGGAGCTCTCGGTGCAGGGTGGGCAGCGAGCCGCTCGCGGAGAGCAGCGCCGCGAGTGCGGCGGTGCGGGCGTCGGGCTCGGCGCCGTCGATGAGCACGGCTTGGACTCGGCTCATGAGTGCGGCTCGTCGGCCCGTGTCGCCCAGACTGATGGTGGTCTTGGGGATGAACCCGAACGTCTTGCCCTGCTCGCGGTGCAGGTCGCCACGGAAGATGAGGCTCTCCAGCAGCTGGCCGCGCAGCTGGGGGCCGATGGACGCGAGCATGCCCTGCACCTCGCGCCGCTTCCCGTCGGAGTACTCCCACGCGCCCCGGAGGATCTCGTCCTCCGGCGCCGTCTCACCCACGGAGAGCACCAGGGTCCCGCGCAGGCCGGCCTTCTCGATAGCGACCTGGTCGTTCAGGGCCAGCTCGGTGAGCACGGCACCGGCGAGCACGTAGAAGAGGGTGCCTTCGCCGCCGATCGTTCCGTCGTCTGGATTGAAGAGCAGCAGCAGCAGATCTTCGGCGAGCAGCGGCTTCGCTTCCTCGGGGCCGATGGTCGGGATGTGGTCGGGCTGTTCCATGGTTCCCCCTGGCAGGTGCGCGAGTCGTCGTGCCGGCCAAGGTACCAGCCGAGGCTCAGCCCTCCGCGCGGTCTCCGTACGCCGTGACGGAGAGGAAACGCGCCGGGAGCTCGATGAGCTCCTCCGGGCCGTGGGGGCCCTCGCCGTCGAACTGCAGGGTGTCGCCGGGGCCCATCTCGTAGCGCGCGTCCCCGTGCCCGTAGGCCATGCGGCCCTCGAGCATGTAGAGCAGCTCGGTGCCCGGATGCTGGAAGAGGGGGAACACCTCGCTCGCCTCGGTCAGCGTCACGAGCACCGCCTCCATGCGCTTGTGCTGGCCGCGCAGGGCGCCGAGGAGCTCGTAGAGGTGGCCGGATCGGGAGCCGCGGCGCACGATCTGCGCCCCGTGGCCTGCCGGCACGTAGACGGCCTCCCTGTCGGAGTCGACGCCGCGGAAGAGGGCGGTGACGGGCACGTCGAGGCCGTGCGCGAGGCGGCCGAGGGTGGTGAGGCTGCAGGAGGTGAGGGCGTTCTCGATCTTCGAGAGCATGGCCTTGGAGATGCCGACCTTGTCGGCCATCTCGGCGACCGACATCCCGGTCGCGAGGCGGTACGCGCGCACCTGGATGGCGATGGCACGCTCGAGGTCGCCCGGCTGCGGTCCGACCGTGGCCGGGTCGACCTCGCGGTGCACGGAGCCCACGCCGATCTCGTCGTGGTCGTGTGCGTCGCTCATGCAGCCTCCGGGGTTCCGTTCAAGCCTAGCTTTCGCCGACCGGCCCGCCCGCGTCGTTTGGTGTTGGGCGCGCCTGGCTCTAGCGTTGCGGTCATGAGCGAGACGAGCGCTGGTGCTGACCGTGGCTGGGTCGCGCGCGCCGCGATCAGGGCGGTGCTGCTCGTCATCATCGCCGGGTACCTGGCGTACATGCTGCTGGTGTTCCCGAACGCGGCTGCCGGATCCGACGTTGATCGCGACTCCGCCGAGGGTGCGCGCCTCGCCGGCACGCTCATCCCGATCGCGTACGCGAGCATCGCGGCAGCGGTGGTGCTCGGCGTATGGCTGGCGCTCGATGTGACGAGGGCCATCGCGCTGAGCCTGCGAGCGTCGCTGCTGTGGCTTGCCTCGGTCGCCGTCCTGGCTGCATCCGCCTGCGCAGCGCTGAGCGTCGCCGTCATCGTGGACAGCATCGTCGCGGGGATCGGCGTTGATGCGGACCAGACCAGGTACTGGGGGAGCACGGGGGCGATCATCGGGGATGCCTTCGGCCTGACCTGCCTCCCCTTCGTGGCGGCGACCGGTGTCGCCCTGCTCCTGTGGACGATTCGCACCGCGACGAAACTTGACCGCCACGCGAAACCTGCCAGGAGTAGCGTTGCGGCGTGACTTCATCTACGTTCAATGACCTTCTGACCGCCCAGATCGGCAACGAGTTCTCGGCCTCGCAGCAGTACATCGCGATCGCCGTCTGGTTCGACAACCACGACCTCCCGCAGCTCGCGGCGCACTTCTACCAGCAGTCGGTCGAGGAGCGGAACCACGCGATGATGCTCGTGCAGTACCGCCTCGACCGCGACCTCGGCGTCACGATCCCCGGCGTCGCCGCGCCGAAGACCGAGTTCGCAGATGTGGTCGAGCCCATCGCGCTTGCCCTCGCGCAGGAGCAGGAGGTGACCTCGCAGATCGAGGCGCTGTTCCGCGCTGCGCGTGCTGACGGCGACGCGATCGGCGAGCAGGCGATGCTCTGGTTCCTCAAGGAGCAGGTCGAGGAGGTCGCCTCCATGTCGACGCTCGTCACGATCGCGAAGCGCGCGGGCGACAACCTGTTCGACATCGAGAACTTCATCGCCCGCGAGACCATCGGCGACAGCGGCCAGGACGCGGACGCGCCTGCGGCGGCAGGCGGCGCGCTCTAGCAGCCGGCTCGGCCCGGGTCAGTCCCAGTTCCGTCCGTACTGCAGCGCGAGTTCCTGCGCCTGCGTCTGGGTGAGCTGGGCGACCCGGTGCCCTCGGGTGATGAGGGCTATCTTGCTGACCTCTTCGAGTTCGATCGCGGCCTGGATCGCGGCGTCCATGCTGGCGCCGCTCGTCACTGGCCCGTGGTTCTGGATGAGCACGGCGTCGAACGCGAAGTCGAGTGCGCGGATGCCGTCGGCCTGGTCGTGATCGCCGGGGTGCGCGTAGGGCACAAGCGGGGTCTGCCCCACGCGCATGACGAAGTACGGGGTGAGCGGCGGGAGCGCCGACCTCGTGGTCCACGGGTCCAGCAGGGACACGGCGACGGCGTGCATGGAGTGCAGGTGGATGACGGCGTGCGTGCCCGGGTTGCGCTCGTAGAACGCCCGGTGCAGCGGATGCTCCTTCGACGGTCGGGGGCCGGCGAGGTGCGCGCCGTCCGCCAGGGAGACCTCGGAGAGGTGGTCGGCCTGGAGGCGTCCGAGCTCCGTGCCGGTCGGGCTCATGAGCATCCGCTCGCCCAATCGCATGGAGATGTTGCCTGAGGTGCCGGGGCTGAGTCCGAGGTCGGAGAGTCGGCGGCCGGCGTCGAGGAGTTCGGCGACCTGGTCGAGCTTGGCGGTCGGGCTCACGCGAGCTCGTCCCAGGCCTCGACGAAGAACTCGGTGGAGCCGAAGTTCCCGGACTTGAGGGCCAGGTTGATCACGTGGCTGTCTGCGGTCGTCGCTCGGGCCCAACTCACGCCAGGGCAGATCGGCTGTCCGAGCTTGAGGCTGCTGATCCCCAGCTCGGTCACGATGCGGCCGGAGGTCTCGCCGCCTGCCGAGATGACCTCGACGGCGCCGGCGTCGATGAGCGCGACTGCGGCCTCGGCGAGCGTGCGCTCGATGCGATCGGCGGCGTCGGCGTGCGCTGACGCGTCGTCGGTGGCGAGGTCGTCGGGGGAGCCGGTCGCGTAGACGAGGACGGGTACGTCTGGGCGCTCCGCCCAGTATTCACGGGCCCACCTGACGATGGACACGGTCTGCTCGGTGCCGGCGCGCGGATCGACCTGCAGGCTGAGGAATCCCGCCTTCTTGGCTGCCTGCACCTGCTCCTGGGTCCGCTTGGAGGCGCTGCCGCAGAGGATGACGCGGTGGCCAGCGAGCGCCGCGAGTCGGGGCGCCTCGGCTGCGCGACGTTCGGGCACTGGGATGCCGAGCGCGAGTCCGGATCCGCCCGTGACGAACCTCAGCTCTGCGCTGGCTGCCGCGATGGTGGTGAGGTCGGCGTCCGTGACGGCGTCGATGACCACCGCGCTTGGAGTCGAGGCGCCCTCGAGCGCCGCGCTCAGCGCCTCCGCGCCGTCGCGAACCGTCGCGAGGTCGATGAAGCCGACCGGGGTCTGCGCCTGCCGGCTGAGCAGCAGACGCACGTCGGATTCGGTCATGGGCGTCAGCGGGTGGTGGCGCATCGAGCTGTGCTCGAGCAGCTCGCCCCAGACGGAGAGCTGGCCGTCGCGCACGGTTCGCCCGTTGCCGGGAAACGATGGGACGACGATCGTCGTCGTGAGGTCGAGCTCGGCGAGCATGGCGTCGATGACGGGGCCGATGTTGCCCTGCTCGGTCGAGTCGAAGGTCGAGCAGTACTTGAAGTACAGCTGGCGTGCGCCTGCCTCGGACAGCCGGCGGAACGCATCCACGCTCTGGCGGACAGCTGCGTCGGGCGGCGCGGTTCTCGTCTTGAGGGCGATGATGACCGCCTCGGTGTCGCCGGGGAGCTCGTGCAGCGCTGCGTCGGGCTCGGTGATGACGACTGCGTTCAGCCCTCGTGCCGCGAAGTTTCCCGCGAGGTCGACTGCTCCGGTGAAGTCGTCGGCCACGCAGCCGTGAAGAATCGTCAAGTTGGGTTCCCTCCTGCTGCAGCACTCGAACGAGACAGTGTGAATATCTGTGAGTGTTTGCACATGATCTGTGAATCCTTTATACATGATGTCAGCACGACGACCTGCCGGTCGTTGGCAACGACGCCAAACGGAGACCAATGAACATCGAGTACCTTCTCGCCGCGCATCGCGGGACCCGCGTGCAGTATGCGCTCACCGGGGCCAAGGGCGGATTCGCTCGCACCCTGCTCGCGCAGACCACGCAGATCGAGGACCTGCACGCCAGCGTGCTCTGCGACCTCGACCCGGAGGGTGCGCGTGAGCTCGCCCTCGAGGTCGGCTTTACGGCCGATTCCGTCGTCGTCTGCGGCACACCAGGCGAAGTACTCGAGGTCGTGACGGCCGGAAAGACCGCCGTGGTCGCGAGTCGCGAGCTCCTGCTTCCCGACGCCTTCGACATCCTCGTCGAGGCAACCGGGGACCCGGGGTTCGGCTACCGGGTGGCCGCGGATGCGCTGCGCGCGTCGAGGCCGGTCGCCATGGTCTCGAAGGAGGTCGACTCGGTCGCTGGCATCGAGCTCGCCTCGATCGCCCGCGAGAACGGCGTCGTCTACACGCCCGCGAGCGGAGACCAGCCCGCGAACCTCATCGCCCTGGTCTCCTGGGTGCGGACCCTCGGACTCGACATCGTCGCCATCGGCAAGTCCAGCGAGTACGACCTCGTCTTCGACCCGTCCGCCGGCACCGTCACCCACCTCGACAAGCAGATCCACGCACCGCAGCTCGGCGAGCACCTGACGCTCGGCGACGACATCCCCGCGACGCTGTGCGCTCGCGCCGAAGCCGTCGCGGCGCTCCCCACCGGCGCTACGGCCGACTACTGCGAGATGGCGGTCGTCGCCAACCACACCGGCTTCGTCGTCGACGACGAGCTCATGCACTACCCGGTGGCCCGCATCAGCGAGCTCGCCGACATCTACGCGCCGAAGTCCTCCGGCGGAGTCCTCGAGCGGACCGGCGTCGTCGACGTGTTCTCCGTGCTGCGAACCCCGGACGAGGCATCGTTCGGCGGCGGCGTCTTCGTCGTCGTGCGCACCTACGACGCGCAGACCTGGGAGGTGCTGCGCGGCAAGGGCCACGTCGTCAGTCGCTCCGGCGAGTACGCCTGCATCTACCTGCCGTATCACTTCATGGGCGTCGAGACGCCGATGACGCTGCTGCTCGCCGTGCACCTCGGGGCGCCGTACGGCAGTCCGGAGCCGACGAGGAGCATCCTCATGGCAGGTCGAGCGAAAGCGGACCTGGCCGCGGGGACGCTCCTCGAGATGGGTGGACACCACCACGACGTGACCGGCGTGCAGGCCGTGCTGCTCGAGGCGGGTCCCGAGTCCGAGAAGGTGGCCCCGCTCTACGTCGCGTCGCGCGCGACGCTCGCCCGGGACGTGCGTGCCGGCGAGCTCATCCTCATCGATGACCTCGCCGACCACGACGCCGAGCTCCTCGCCGCGTGGGCTGGCGACGACGTCCGGGAGGGCAGCCATGTCTGACGTCTTCATCCTCCTCTCCTTCGCGTTCGCGATCGTGGGCCTCGTGCTCATGATCGGACGGTTCAAGGTGCATCCCGTGTTCGTGCTCTTCGTGGTGGTCGCCGTGCTGAGCCTCATGTTCGGGCAGGGCGGCGCCGGCACCGTCTCCCTCATCAACGAGGGCTTCGGGAACACGCTCGCGAACGTCGGCCTCCTCATCGTGTTCGGCTGCGTGCTCGGCAAGGCGCTCGAGATCAGCGGCGGGGCGCTGCGCATCACGCAGTCCGTCGAGAAGATGCTCGGAACGAAGCGCAAGATGCCATGGGGCATCGCCCTCGCCTCGACCATCATCGGCATCCCCCTGATCGCCGACACGACCGTCATCATGCTCATCCCGATCGTCTCCGCCATGGCCTACCGGTCGAAGGAGTCGATGATGAAGTTCGGTCCGATCCTCTACATCGGCGCCTACGTGATGACCTCGCTGGTCGTGCCAGGGCCCGGCCCCCTCGCCGCGGCGGGAGTGCTCGGCCTCGACTTCGGCATGTCCATCATGTACGGACTGCTCGTCGGTCTGCCCGGCATCGCGGTCGCCACGTTCTACCTGACGCGCATCAAGACCTACGTCGCGCCCAAGGCGGAGTTCATCGAGTCGATCGCCAAGGCGGAGCAGGCAGAGCAGGAGCAGCGCGAAGGCGGCTCCGGCACCACGAAGACGCTCACGGCTCAGAACGGCGGCGTCGGCCGCACGCTCGCGCTCAGCCCGTTCACGGGGCTCCCCGTCCGGCTCGGCTTCGCGCTGCTCCCCATCTACCTGCCGATCTCGCTCATCATGATCGACTCGCTGCTGGGTCCGACGCTTCCGGAGGGCTCGTTCATCCAGGAGCTCGTCGGATTCGTCGGAGCGCCCATCATGGCGCTCGCGATCGGCGTGCTGTCGACCCTGCCCCTCTTCGGTGGCGCGTGGCGTCGCAAGGAGATCGTCAACGGCATGTTCGAGGATGGCCTGCGCACGGCCGCCATGCCGCTCGCCCTGACCGGAGTCGGCGGCGCGCTCGCCCTCCTCATCCGCGAGACCGGGGTGGCCGAGCGCATGTCGGAGGTCATCCAGGAGGTCGGCATCCCGCCCCTCATCGTGCCCTTCCTCGTCGCGGCAGCGATCTGCACGATCACGGGCTCCAACATCCTCGGGATGCTCACCGCGTCGGCGATCATGGCTCCCCTCATCGACGACCTCGGTGTGTCCGCGCTCGCCGTCTACCTCGCCTGCGGCACGGGCGCGCAGATCTTCAAGCACGCCAACTCGTCCGGGTTCTGGGTGACGACGACCCTGTCGAATATGACGGTCGGCCAGGGGATCAGGTCGATCGGCGTCGCCTCGATCATCTCGGGCGTGACGGGATTCGCTATCGTTCTCGTGCTGTACTACGCAGGACTGATCTAGAGGTCGCATGAGAAGCCACACCGAGGAGCCGCCGTTGATTCCGGACCAGCGACGTCAGAAGATCCTCGAGCTGCTGAGTGCCCACGAGGTGCTGAGCGTGCATCAGCTCACGGAGCTGCTCGGGGTGTCGCACATGACGGTGCGCCGGGACATCGGCGAACTCGTGAGCCAGGGCGTCGCCGCGGTGGTGCCAGGGGGAGTGCGCTCGGCGCGCTCCGTCGCGGTCGAGCCCAGCTTCGACGCGAAGGCGAGCTCGGAGCGGGCGCAGAAGGCGGCCATCGGCCTCGCCGCGGGGAAGCTGCTCCGCGACGACGGCGTCTACTACCTGGACGCGGGGACGACGACCTCGTCGTTGCTCCCCGCGATCCGGGCGCTGGCCGCGCCCACGGTGGTCACGAACGACTTCACGATCGTGAGCTCCCTCATTGGCGACGCTCACGTCGAGGTCGTGCACATCGGCGGCAAGCTCGACCACGCGAACCGCTCCAGCGTGGGGCACCTCGCGGCAGGCGTGCTGCGCCAGCTCGCGGTGGACATCGCGTTCGTGAGCGCCAGCTCGTGGGACGCCCAGCGTGGAGTCACCACGCCGAGCGCTGAGAAGGTGGATGTGAAGCTGGCCGCCATGGAGGTGGCGAGCAGCGCGGTGCTGCTGGCCACGAGCAGCAAGCTCGGCAGCTACTCGATCTACCGCGTCTGCGGGCTCGATCGGTTCTCGACCGTCATCACCGACGAGGGCATCTCCGAGGCCGACGCGGCGGCTGTGCGCGAGATCGGTGTCGAGCTGGTGACCGCCGCGGTGCAGGGCTGAGCCGGCGAGCGCCGCGTACGCTGAAGCCGTGCATCCTGAACCCGTGACGAAGGCGGCGCGAGCGCAGCTGACCGAGCTCGCCGAGTGCGCGGCTGCTGGGCGAGAGCCTGCCGTGCACCTGTCGCCCGTCGATGAGCGCCTCGTGCGCGTCTCCCGTTCGGCCGCGGTGCTCATCCTCTTCGGCGTCCTCGACTCGCTTCCCAGCGATCGCGAAGCACAGGCCGGCGCCGTCTCCCGTGACCTCGACGTGCTGCTGCTGGCGCGAGCTTCGACGCTGCGCTCGCACCCGGGCCAGGTCGCGTTCCCGGGCGGCCGGGTCGACGCGGAGGACAGGGATGCGGTCGCGGCCGCGCTGCGCGAGGCGGTGGAGGAGACGGGGCTCGATGCCGATGGCATCGACGTGCTCGGCCCCCTCGAGCCCGTGCCCCTCACCTACTCGCGGCATCTCGTGACGCCCGTGCTCGCCTGGTGGCGGCGTGCGTCCGAGGTCGGTGTCGTCGATGAGGCGGAGTCGGCGGCCGTGTTCCGGGCCCCCGTCGCCGAGCTGCTGGACCCCATGAATCGGGGCACCACGGTGCTGCGCCGCGACGGCGAGGAATGGCGTGGGCCGGCGTTCATGGTGCGGAACGAATCGGGCGAGCACCTCGTCTGGGGCTTCACGGCGATGCTGCTCGACGGCATCTTCGACCGCCTCGGCTGGACCGAGCCCTGGGACCAGGCGCGGGAGTTCGAGCTCCCCGACGCCTGAGCTCGCCAGTCGCCCGAATCGGCGTGGCGCGAGGCCGCGACCGCCGAGTCGGTGGGCTCATTCGCAGCCGCAGGACCTCCGGATGACGAGCTCGCCCCGAGGCCGCTCGTCCGGGATGCTCCCGACGCCGAGCAGCCGGAAGACGGCCTGCTCGGCGAGCTCGGCGATGGGCTGGGCGAGCGTCGTGAGCCCTGGCCAGGCGTACTCGGCGTCGTCCGTGCCGTCGAACGAGACGACGGCGACGTCGCCCGGCATGTCGACGCCGGCCTCGTGGAGCGCCCGCATCGCTCCGATCGCGAGCTGGTCGGAGCTCATGAAGACCGCGTCGACCTGGGCGCTCGCGGCGGCGAGGTTGCGGCCGGCGAGGTACCCGGATCGGCGTTCGAAGTCGGCGGGGAACACGAGCCCGGGCTCGAGGCCGGCGGAGGCGAGCTCGGCGGTCCACCCGCCGTAGCGGGCATCCTTCGTCGAGCCGACGAACGCGATCCTGCGGTAGCCGTGGTCAATGAGGTGGCGCGTGGCGTCGCGTGCGCCCTGATCGAGGTCGACGCCGACACCCATGGTGCCTGCGATGGGGTGGGGGTTGTTGAGGGTGGCCCAGCGGATGCCGAGCGCGTTGAAGGCGGTGACCTCGTTCGGGTGCACGATGGAGGCGACGAGGAATCCGTCGACCTGCCGGGAGGCGAGGGACCGGGCGAGTGCGATGGCCCGGTTGTCGTCGTCGCGCGAGTTCACGACGAGCACGGCGTAGCCCTCACGTGCCGCCACGTTCTCGACCTGCTGGCACAGCTCCGACCAGAAGGGGTTCGTGGTGTCCGGCACGATGATGCCGATGAGCCGCGAGGACCCCATCTTCAGTGCGCGGGCCGCGGCGTTCGGCGTGTAGCCGAGGATGCGAATCGATTCGCGCACGCGCGCCGCGGTCGCCGGCGCGACGGGGGCGCGGCCGTTGAGGGTGTACGTGACGACGGCATCGCTGACACCTGCGTGGCGCGCAACGTCCCGGCGCGTGACCTTCCGGGGTGCACCTTCGGGCATCACTACTCCTCGTTCACTCGAGTCGATCTTACGGTCGATGCGGGCGCCCGAATCCTCGGACGCCCGCATCTTCATCGCTCGCTCCGTCAGGCGCGTGCGGCGTCGGCGCTCACTGCACCGAGCGCCGCGGGTGCGTCGCCGAAGTCGTTGATCGGGAGTCGCTCTCCACCCGCCAGGGCAGAGCGGTGCGCGACGATGCCTGGCAGCGTGAAGCGCGCGGCGACCCAGGCGTTGACGGGCGGGAGGGTGCGGTTGTTGACGGCGGTGACGAAGTCGTCGACGAGGAAGTGGTGGCTGCCCTCGTGTCCGTTGTGGACACCTGAGAACTCCGCGGGGAGCCGCGAGGTGTCGTGCACCTTCGAGTGTCCGGACACGAACGCGTCGCGCAGGGCGGGGGCGACGTGCGCGAGCGACGGGTCGTCGGCATCCGCAGTCGCATCCGTCGCGATGAGGTCGGAGACATCCGTGACGCCCTGCTTGTCCTGCCACACGGCGACCTCGGCGAGCTGCTCGAAGCTGCCCTCCGTGCCGAAGTAGCGGAACCGGCTCTCGCGGATGTGCGAGGGGTAGCCGACGCGACGCATCTCGTTGATCCGCATGGACCCGCCCTCGGAGAGCTCGAAGAGGGCCGTCGCGTTCGAGAAGTTGTTGTCGAACATGCTGATCTCGCGGTCGAAGACGCCGTCCTGGCGATCGTCGACCACGCCGATGCAGCTCACGCTGGTGGCGTGGCCCGGGATGGCGCCGAGGACGCCGCCGATGGAGTGGGTCGGGTAGAGCATGGGCGGGTAGCTCGCGGTGCGCTTCCACTCGGCGCCTCCCGAGTAGGCGTAGGCATCGTAGAAGCCCAGGTCCATGTCGTGGACGTAGTCGCCCTCGGCGTAGAAGATGCGCCCGAACTTCCCGTCGGCGAGCTGGTTGCGCGCGTAGATCGTCGCCGGGTTGTAGTAGCTGGTCTCGCCCATCATGTAGGTGAGGCCGGTCTCGCGCACCGCCTCGATGATGGCGGCGATCTCGTCTTCCGAGATGGCCATGGGCACTGCCGAGTACACGTGCTTGCCAGCCTGCAGCGCGCGGAGCACCAGCGGACCGTGCGTCCAGCGCTGGGTGAAGAGGGCGATCGCGTCGATCGAGTCGTCGGCGAGGAGGGCCTCGAAGCTCTCGGCGGTTCCGTCGAGGTCGGCGGATGCGTTGAGCGCCTCCGCGCGCTCGGACAGCACGTCGGTCACGAGGATCCGGTCGACGCCGGGGTGGAGTTTGAAGAGGGTGGCGAACTGGCCGGCGAACTGACCGGCTCCGACGATTCCCAGGGACAGCGACATTGGTGACCTTTCAAGGTGACAGGAAAACCCTGGCTCCACCACGGTGGGGAGTCGGGCGCGGACCTCGAGCATCGCATGAGTATTTACTCGCGTCAACACGTTATGTGTCTGAATTATTGGCCCTTGCGGTTAAATATTTACTCGCATAAATTGTCGGCAGATAGCGATGGAGCCATCCGCGTCCTTGCGGTCGGCCGGATCCATCGCCCACACGAAGGAATGACAATGAAGTCTCGCGCTACCACCGTCGCGGCAGCCTCCGTCGCAGCGACGCTCCTCCTCGCCCTCACCGGCTGCAGTGGCGGCTCCGCCGAATCCGGCACGACCATCGAGTTCCAGACCAACGCCTCGGTCGACTCCAAGCTCATGATCGCCCTCGAGGAAGTGACTGCCGCCTTCGAAGAAGCCAACCCGGGCGTCACGATCGACCTCGTCGCGCCCAGCTCGCAGTACGAGGCCGACATGAAGGTCAGGCTCGCAGCAGGCGACGCCCCGGACATCTTCGCCACCCACGGATGGTCGCTCCTCCGCTACAGCGAGTTCCTTGAGCCCCTCCAGAACGAGGCCTGGGCCGCCAACTTCAACCCAGCCCTCGACTCGGCCATGCGCAACGACGCCGGCGAGTTCTTCGCCCTCCCCATCGACACCGACGTCGCAGGCATCATCTACAACGCCGACGTGCTCACCGCGGCCGGCGTCGACCCCGCCTCCATCTCCACCTGGGACGACTTCGCCGAAGCCGCCGCGGCCGTCGATGCGAGCGGGATCGCCCCGATCGCAGTGTCCGGCAAGGACGGTGGCCCGGCCGGCAACCTCGCCGACTGGATCGTCGCCGGCGCCTACACGCCCGAGCAGCTCGACGAGCTCAGCGCCGGTTCGTTCGTCGACGCGCCCTACGCGACGACGCTCGACCTCATCGACGGGTGGCGCACCTCCGGCTACTTCAACCCCGACTATTCCTCGGCGACCTCCGACGACGTGTCGCGCGCGCTCGCCGACGGCAACACCGCCTTCGTCTTCAGCCAGAACCAGGCAGCCAACAACGCCCTGCAGTACAACCCAGACGCCAACCTCGGCTTCATGCCCGTCCCCTCCCTCACGGACGAAGACCCGTACCTGGTCGGCGGAGAGTTCAACGCCTTCGGCATCTCGAAGACGAGCGAGCACCTCGACGACGCGAAGGCCTACCTGGCGTTCCTCGCGCAGCCGGAGAACATCACCGTGCTCGCCGAATCCGTCGGCAACCTCCCCGGACTCACCGACGCCTCGGCCGACCTCGGCCCGCTGCAGGAGTCGTTCGACACCCACGTCATCTCCGGCTCAGCGCCGCTCGTGCCGTACTTCGACCGCGTCTACCTGCCCAACGGCATGTGGAACACGATGGTGACCACCACCGACTCGATCATCACCGGCCAGTCCAGCGTCGACCAGGCCGTGACCCAGGTCGACGCCGACTTCACCAGCCTCTGGGGCCAGAGCTGAACGGCGAGCGGATGCTGAGAGGAGATCCCCATGAGCTCGCTTGACACTGCAAGAACGCCGCAGAAGCTGCCAGCCAGAGCACCAAGGGCGCGGCGGAGCAGGGGGTCCTCCCCTCTCGCCGGAGCAGGGATGAACCTGCTCTACGTGCCGGCCCTCCTGCTGTTCGCCGTCTTCACCATCTACCCGCTCGTGACGGGCGCCGCCATCTCCTTCACGAACTGGAACGGGTACAGCGCCGACCGCAGCGACGTCGGCTTCTCGAACTACACTCGCCTCTTCCAGGACGAGACGTTCCGGCTCGTGCTCATCAACACGTTCATCTACGGCTTCGGGTCGACCATCATCCAGCAGGCCCTCGGGCTCGGGCTCGCGCTCGCCCTCGACCAGAAGGTGCGCGGCCGCAACCTGGCCCGGGCGATCATCTACCTGCCGGTGCTCGTCTCGCCCGTGGTCATGGGCACCATGTACTACCTGCTCTTCCAGTACAACAACGGCGCCTTCAACGACATCGTCGTCGGGCTCGGCGGCGAGCGCGTCGCCTGGCTCAGCGACTCGGGCGCCGCGATCGCCATCATCGTGCTCGTCAACTCGCTGCAGTTCGTGGGCGTCTCCATGATCATCTACCTCGCCGGGCTGCAATCGATCCCCACCGAGCTCTACGAGGCATCCACCCTCGACGGCGCCGGGTACTGGAAGCAGTTCTGGCACATCACGCTGCCCCTCCTGCAGCCGGCGTTCGCGACGAGCATCGTGCTCAACCTCATCGGCGGGCTGAAGCTCTTCGACGTCATCGTCGTGCTCACCGGCGGAGGCCCCGGCTACTCGACCAACTCTGTCTCGACGCTCATCGGCGTCGCCTACTTCGACAACCAGAGCGCCGGCTACGCCTCGGGGATGGGCATCGTGCTGTTCCTCGTGATCGTGCTCTTCACCCTCGGGCTCAACACCCTGCTCAACCGACGACGACTGGACCGCGCATGACTGCAACGACCGTGACCGAATCGAAGGTGGAGCATCCAGCCCCACCGACCAAGCCGCCTCGCAGCGGCGGGCGTGCGCGCAGCACCGGCCGCCCGAAGCGAACGAGCCGAGCCACGGGGACGGCCCTCGGGCTCGGCGCCGTCCTCATCGTCGCCTCCGCCGTGCAGCTGCTCCCGTTCTTCATCGCCGTCACCACGGCGTTCAAAGAGCGCACCGACCGCTCCTCCCAATGGCTGTTCCCGACGACGGACATCTTCTTCGGCAACTTCGCCATCGCCGTCGAGAGCGGCAACATCCTGCGCGCCATCGGCAACAGCGTCATTGTCACCGGAGTCTCGACGGTGCTCGTGTGCGTGCTGGGAGCACTTGCCGCGTATCCGCTCGCCCGACGCGCCTCGACACTCAACAGCATCGTCTCGTTCGGCATCCTCGGCCTCATCATGGTGCCGCCGCTGTCGATCCTCGTTCCGCTGTACACGCTGCTCAACCAGATGGGAGCGCTCAACACGTACTGGGGCGCGATCCTCGTCATGGTCACCCACCAGCTGCCGCTGAGCATCTTCCTCTACACGGCGTTCATGAGGTCGTTGCCTCAATCGGTGGAGGAGGCGGCCACCATCGACGGCGCGAACCGACTGCAGATCCTCTTCCTCGTCGTGTTCCCCATGCTCAAGCCGGTCACCGCGACCGTCGTGATCCTCACCGGCGTCGCCGTGTGGAACGAGTTCGCGATCTCCGGGTACATCCTCACCTCGCCTGAGATGCAGACCATCGCCCCCGCGATCGCCTCGTTCTTCTCGGTGCAGAGCAGCAACCTCCCGGCCGCCGCGGCGGCATCGCTGCTCGCCGTCCTGCCGGTGTTCGTGGCCTACCTCTTCCTGCAGAAGTACTTCATCAAGGGCATGGTCGCCGGCTCCGAGAAGTAGCCAGGTTCCTATCCCGGTGCCGGCTCTAGAAGATCATCGGGCGGTCGTCGTCGAGGGAGGTCTCGAGGTCGAGCTCCACGACGACGGGCACATGGTCGCTCGGGCCGTCGCCCTTGCGCTCGTCGCGCTCGATGGATGCATCCACGACGAGGTCGTCGAACTCGGTGTTCCCGAGGATGAAGTCGATGCGCATGCCCTCGTTGCGGGGGAAGCGGAGCTGCTTGTAGTCCCAGTACGTGTAGCCCTCGACGCCACGCGAGCGGACGGTGTCGACGAAGCCGGCCTCGAGGAACGCCTCGAACGCGGCACGCTCGGGGGCCGAGATGTGCGTCGAGTCGACGAAGGCGGCGAGGTCCCACACGTCGATGTCGAGGGGCGCGATGTTGAAGTCGCCCATGAGGGCCAGCGGGGTGTCCGGATGCGCCTGCCGCCACGTGGTCATGTCGGCGAGCAGCGCCTTCAGCCAGGCGAGCTTGTAGGTGTAGTGCTCGTGCGTGAGCTCGCGCCCGTTCGGCACGTAGAGCGACCAGAGGCGGAGGTCCTCGACGGTGACGCCGAGCGCGCGGGCCTCGAGGGGGAGCGTGCCCTCCGGGGTCGTCTTGCCGAAGCCGGGCATGTCGGCGAACGTGATCTCAGGGTCGCTCATGGGGAGGCGGCTCGCGAAGGCCACGCCGTTCCACTGGTTGAGGCCGTGGATCTCGAGCTCGTAGCCGGCCTCCTCGAACACCTCGCGAGGGAACTGCTCCGGCTTGCACTTGATCTCCTGCATCGCGAGCACGTCGATGTCGGCCCGCACCATCCAGTCGATGACTCGGCCCGAGCGGGCCCGGATGGAGTTGACGTTCCAGGTGGCGATGCGCATGCGATCAAGGCTATCGCCCAGGTATCGCGGTTGACGCAAACCAGTTTGTAACGCAAACTACTTTGCATGGAGACAAACGGAAGCTCGACCCCCGCCGGCATCACCCCGTCGCAGGACGACGAGGCAGCCCTCGCGCCGAGCGAGATGCTGGCCCTCATGCGCGAGCAGCAGCGCACCACGCGCACCCGCCTCGACCGGGCCCTCTACATCCTGCTCGCCACGTGGGCCCTCGCCTGGCTCGTCGGATTCCTCGCCCTCTGGAGTGCCGAGGACGGCGGCGGCAACCCGGCGCTGCGCATCCCGACCGCGACCGCATTCATCGTCTTCGGGGTGCTCATGGTCATCGGCATCATCGTCTCGGCGGTCTCCGGCATCTCCATGGGCCGCGGGATGCGCGGCCGCAGCAACACCGCAGGAATGCTCTACGGCTTCTCCTGGTCGATCTCGATGATCGGTGCCTGGTTCTTCGCGGCGTCGCTCCTGCGCCAGGTGAACGATCCCCTGCTCGCGCCGCTCCTCATGCCCGGCATCTTCGCCCTCACGATCGGCGTCCTCTACATGGCGGGCGCTGCCATGTCACGATCGAAAGCGCAGTTCGCGCTCGGCGCCGCAGTCGTCGCCCTCGTGGTCGTGGCGACGGCGCTCGGCGCCCCAACCCACTACCTCGTCTACGGCACTGTGGGTCCGCTCATCTTCATCACGTTCATCGTGCTGCTGCGCACGGGCGTCATCTCGAGCGAGCCGACGCTGCGAGACGAGGTGGCCGCATGAGCGACACGAGCATCGACCTCGATCCGATCATCCACGCCCCTGCTCGGCTGCGCATCATGACGACCCTCGCCGAGAGCCTCGACGACGGCGACGAGATGACCTTCTCGAAGCTCCGCAGCCTCCTCGACATGACCGCCGGGAACCTCACGACGCACCTCTCGAAGCTCGAGGACGCCGGCTACGTCGTCATCGACAAGGCCTTCGCCGGCCGCAAGCCCATCACGTATCTGACCATCAGCCCCGCCGGACGCGCAGCGTTTCGCAGCTACCGGACGGCGCTCCTGAAGCTCCTCGGAGGATGACATGGACGCACAGCCCACCCGCGAACAGCGCGCCACCACGCCGGCACGATCCATCGTCGAGGTCACCGACGTCGTGAAGCGCTTCGGCCAGCACGCGGCCCTCGACGGCGTCACCCTCGACGTCCGGGCGGGGGAGTGCGTGGGTCTCCTCGGCCCGAACGGCGCGGGCAAGACGACGCTGCTGTCGCTCCTGCTCGGCCTCCGCTCGCCCACGACCGGCACGGTCCGTCTCTTCGACGGCGACCCGCTCGACGTGCGCACCCGCACCCGCGTCGGCTCGACACCGCAGGCGAGCGCGCTGCCGGAGGCCCTCAAGGTCGGGGAGGTGCTGGACTACGTCGCCGCGCACTTCCCGAGACCCGCGGCGAGGGGAGGGCTGGTGGATGCGTTCGACCTCGGCCCCCTGCTCGGCAAGCAGTGCGGCTCGCTCTCTGGCGGGCAGCAGCGTCGGCTCGCCGTGGCCCTCGCCTTCGTCGGCGACCCCGAGCTCGTGCTCCTCGACGAGCCGACCACGGGCCTCGACGTCGATGCGAGGCGCAGCCTCTGGGATGCCCTCCGTGCCAAGCACCGCAGCGGTTGCGCGGTCATCGTCACGAGCCACCACCTCGAGGAGATCGAGCAGCTCGCCGAGCGAGTCGTCGTCATCGACCACGGCAGCGTCATCACCGACGGCAGCCTCGCCTCGGTCGTCGGCAGCGTCTCCCGGCGACGCGTCACGATGCGCGGTGTGGACGTCGCGCGCATCCAGGCCATCGACGCCGACGCCCTCACCGAAGCTGTCGAGGGTTCGGCGTCCGGTGGGCGGACAGCGGATGCGGGGCTCGTGACGGCACTCGTCCGCGACTCGGATGCGTTCATCCGCTCGCTCGTCGCATCCGGTGCCCCCTTCACGGACCTGACGGTTCGCGGAGCCACGCTCGAGGAGGCGTTCCTCGCCATGACGCAGAACGCCCAGAACAGGAGCTGAGGACCATGTCCACTGCAGGACTCATCGCCACGCACGTCAAGTACTCGCTCATCGAGACCGCACGCGTGCCCATCGCCGTGATCGGCTCGCTCGTCTTCCCGACGCTCGCGTTCTGCTTCTTCGTGCTGCCGCAGAGCGCCATCGTCGACGACCCGGCGTTCGCGACGCAGGCCACCGCGTCCATGATCGTCTTCGCATTCATGACGAACGGCCTCTTCAGCCTCGGCCTCGACCTGGCGGAGCAGCGGTCGAAGCCGTGGGTGCCCTACCTGCGCACGCTGCCCGGCAAGCCGTCGGCGCGCATCGCGGGTCTCGTGATCAGCACGCTGGTCATGGCCACGCTGGCCATCATCCCCCTGCTCGTCGTCGGCGGACTGTTCACGGCCGCCGACCCGACCCCGATGCGCGTGCTGCTCGGACTCGTCGCCGTCGTGCTCACCGCGGTTCCCTCCGCCCTCATCGGCGCGATCGTCGGCACGACGGCCGGCCCGAAGGCCGCCATCGCGATCACGCAGGTGCTCATGTTCCTGCTCGCGTTCGGCGGGGGCCTGTTCCTGCCGCCCTTCCTGTTCCCCGACTGGCTCGACTCGGCGTCGAAGGTGCTGCCCGTCCGCCAGGCCCGCGAGCTCGTCATCGCGACCGTCTCCGGAAGCGAGTTCCCCGTGTGGGCGCTGCTCGGCATCCTCGCCTGGACTGCGGTCCTCGGCTTCCTCGCCGTGTTCCTGTACAAGCGCGACGAGGGCCGCAAGTTCTCCTAGGGGGCCGTGGGGGAGGCCGCATGTGCACAGCGTTCTGCTGGGCAGCACCGCGTGCTGCGCCGAAGTCGGCCTAGTCCTGCGGCGTCAGCATTCCCGTCGATGACATGCCCGCCAGGACGTGGAGTTCCCAAGCTCGGAGCAGCTCGCGTGTCTGCCCGTGGGCCAGAGCCGCCTCCAGCAGGTCATACAACTCCTCGTGAGACCGGAGGAACTCGGGAGTCCCAAGACCGGACGGGTGCGGCGTCACGCTCAGCGCGAGTCGGATCTGGTCGCGCAAAGCCCCGTAGCGACTCGACAGCCGCGGCAGCCCGGCCAGGGCGACGACGCCGGCGTGGAAATCAGTGTCGGCTGCGACGAACTCCTCGGAGCTTTCCGCCGTGCGCATCTCGTCGATGTGCACGCGGAGCGAATCAACCGGGGTGCGGTTCTGCACGATGAGTCGCACGGCGAGGAGTTCGTCGGCAACCCTCAGCGCGGCCAGCTCCGGGAGGTCGGAGCGGTCGATCGAGAGCACGCGATATGCGCGATGGGTCGCCTTCTCCACCAGCCCGACTTGCTCGAGCAGCCGCAGCGCTTCGCGCACAGGCGAACGGCTGACCCCCATGCGTTCGGCGATCACCGAGTCCGGCAGCGTGTCGCCCGGCCGGAGCGTGCCGTTCAGGATCTGCTCCTTAATCTGCATCTGGGCCTCATCGGTCAGCGACATGGGTCTGATCTTCTGGAAGTCGCTGCGTGAGGCCATGTTCTTAGAGTACAGGCGACTTGCGATTGTCGACAGTACGCAATACTCTGACCTCAACCGAGCAAAGGAGCTCTAGTGTCCAACCAAGATGTCGTGGCGTCCCCAACATCGCCGGCAGACGGACTTACCCGAGCGCGATCATTTCGCGCCATCGCCGCAGCGACGGCAGGCACATTCATCGAGTGGTACGAGTACGGCCTGTACACCTACGTCGCGGGCCTGGTCATCGCGCCCCTCTTCTTCCCCGAAGGGGCGGGTTCCGTCGCGGTGCTGGCAACCTTCGCAACGTTCGCGGTCGGTTTCGCTGCCCGCCCGGTCGGCGGCATCGTCCTCGGCGCCGCTGGCGACCGATGGGGCAGGCGCCCGGTTCTGATCTTCTCGATCATCCTGATGGGAGTCGCAACGACAAGCATCGGTCTCCTCCCGCCGTTCGCCGCGATCGGCATCTGGGCACCAGCGCTCCTGGTCCTGTTCCGCCTCATGCAGGGATTCGGAGCAGGAGCCGAACTGGCCTCGGCGATGATCTACGTCAACGAATCCACTCAGCAGAAGGCCAAGGGCTATCACTCCTCCTTCCTGCTGGTCGGATCCATGATGGGCGCGATCCTCTCGCTCGTGCTCTTCACGGGACTCAGCGCCGCGCTGACCTCCGAAGCGTTCCTCGAGTGGGGATGGCGTGTGCCCTTCCTGCTCGGGGCCGTGCTCACGGTGATCGGTCTCCTCCTGCGCCGAAAGGTCGGTGAATCGCCCGAGTTCGAGCGAGTCCAGCGTGAGCGTGACGCCGGCCGGGCCCCGATGGCGCGCAGGAATCCGCTCGCGGCGATGGGGGACGCGTTCAAGGCGAGCCCGAGAAACTTCATTGCCGGTTTCCTCCTGCCATCAGGGCTGAACGTCACCGGCTTCGTCGCGCAGGCATTCGGCATCAGCTACCTCTCGGGTCAGATCGGGCTCAGCGCCGATGAGACCCTGCTCACGATCTTCGTGATGATGGGAGTCGGCGTTCTGGTCCTGCCACTCTGGGGGCGGTTGACCGACAAGCTGGGCGCCAAGCTCGTCCTGTACGCGGGAGCGATCGGCGGCATCATCCTCGCGTTCCCGTACTTCATGGCGCTCCAGACGGGAAACCTCCCGCTCATCGTGGTCGCGAGCGTCCTCATCTGGGCTGTCGGCTGGGCCGCTGGGAATGCCGCCCAGCTGATCATCCTCCCGGCCATCTTCCGCACGGAATATCGATCATCAGGTCTCACCTCCTCGCGTGAGCTGCAGGGGGCGCTGGTCGCCGGTCCTACTCCGCTGATAGCGACGGCTCTCGTCCTCGCACTCGGCGGTGCGCCGTGGCTCGTCGCCGCCATGATCGTGCTCGCTCAGACGATGACGATCGTCGGAATGCTCATCGCCCGCCCGACTCTCACCGCTGAGGAAGTGGAATCAGCATCTGCCCATCGCGGGCTCGGAGTGAAGTCCTCCGCATGATCCTCGACGTCTCACCGATGCACCGCACTCCGCGCTGCACACATCCCACCAGCACCACCAGAAAGAAATGAGCAGCAATGCCGCAGTACGACCTCCGGTCCCGTGTGCGAGACGCACCCGTGATCGGCACCACGATCCTCACCGGTTCCCCCACGCTCGTCGAAGCCCTCGCCGCGACCCCCTTCGAAGTGCTCTGCATGGACCTCGAGCACTCCGCCACGACGATCGAGCAGCTCGAGCAGCTCGTCCGTGCTGCTGACGTGCACAGGACTCCCGCGCTCGTGCGGGTGCCCGAAGTCGGTCACTACATCTCCCGCGTGCTCGACGCAGGCGCCGCCGGCATCATCGTTCCCCGTATCGAGACGGCGGCTCAGGCAGCTGAAGTCGTCGAACGAGCTCGATACGCCCCGGAGGGGAAGCGAGGAAGCGGTCCTGGCCGTGGTGCTGCCTATGGAGCCAGCCTCGCATCCCCGGACTACTCCGCCGTGACCAACGCCAGCGTCCTCGTCGCGATCCAGATCGAATCCGCGGAAGGTGTCGAAGCGGCCGATGAGATCCTTGCCACTCCTGGCCTCGACGCGGTCATCATCGGCCCGGGCGATCTCGCCCTCTCCCTCGGCGTTCGCATGGGATCGGACGAGCACTGGGCAGCCATCGATCGCGTGCTGAGCAGCGCTGCCGCCCACGGCGTCGGCACGGGCGCGTTCTGCTTCACGGTTCCGGATGCGCAGCGGTACCTCGCGAGCGGAGCACGGGTGATCCTGTCGGGTGGCGACCTGAACTGGGCCGTCAGCGGCGCGATGTCCGAGTGGCACGCTATCCAGAGCCTCTCGACCGAGGCAGAAACCGCAGGTACCCGCTGATGGCGTCCTACAAAGTGGTCCTGACCAACAGCGCTGTCCCGCTGGCCGAAGAAGCAGAGAAGGCCTTCCTCGGCATGGATGTCGAGTTCGTGACGGTGGATGCACCCACTGAAGACGAGCTGATCAGGGTTGCCGGGGACGCCGACGCGATCATCGCGTTGGCGGAGCCCCTGAGCCGCCGCGTGATCGACAGCCTCTCCCGCTGCCGATCCATCACGAGATTCGGTATCGGCCTGGATGGTGTCGATATCGATGCGGCAACCTCCAATGGGATGTGGGTCACCAACGTGCCGGACTCGAACTACCGCGAAGTGGCCGTTCACGCCATCACGCTCGCGCTCTCAGTCTCGCGGCGGATCGCCTCGCTCGACCAGGCGATGCACCGAGACGGGACGGCGTCGCTCGCTCTCGCGGCCGGAACCAGGCGACCGGATGACCAGACCTTCGGGCTGCTCGGGATCGGACGGATCGGCCGACGCGTGGCCAGCATGGCCTCGGCGATCGGATATCACGTCCAGGCCTACGATCCGGGTGTCTCGGCCGACGACATCCGAGCGCTCGGATTCGTTCCCGTGAGCTTCGACGAGCTGGTGGAGACGTCGGACATCCTCTCGCTGCACGTCCCCCTCCTCGAGTCCACGCGAAACATCATCAGCAGTGCCGTCATCGATCGCATGCCCGCCGGCGCAGCACTCATCAACGTCTCGCGAGGCGGCCTGGTCGATGAGGGCGCGCTTGCTGCTGCGATCCGTTCCGGGCGCCTCGCCGGGGCAGGGATCGACGCTCGTGAGGGCGAACCGGCCCCCATGTCGGTAACCAATCCGCTGCGTGGTCTGGAGCGCGTGGTCCTCACCCCGCATTCTGCTCACTACAGCGTGGAGTCGCTCGCCGAGACGAAGTCCAAGGCGCTCGACGACGTTGCGAGGGCACTGCGCGGTGAAAGCCCGATCTATGCCGTGAACGATCCTCTGTCACTGCGCATCGGCTGACCAGCCTCGGCGCTGAGGTGCATTGGGCAGGGAAGGCGTCGTCGGCTCAGCGGCGCCCTCCCTGCTGGCGTGCCCATCGACTGGTGGTGGCCGATGTCGGCCGCCTCCGAGTCTCGATCCAGGTGGATGGCCCTATATTTGCGATCGTTCCCAGCGCCCGTCGACGGAGCCTTTGGCCGCACGCTGACCTCCACCGAGCCCGGCGGCACTGCCATCACTCTCCACGACAAGGTCGGACACATGACTCGACTCGAGACGGTTCACGAGATCGTCGGGCCCTGGTCGCTCGCCACCAGCAAGCGTTTCTGGGAGGGGGTCGCCCCCGGCAGGCTCGCTTCCCAGACGGAGACCGCGGGCATCCAGACCACTTTTCTCTGCGATACCGACTGGCAGCGAGTGGATGCCGTCATCACCCAGGACGGGCCATCCGTCCGCATCGTGGTGGAGGGCCCGGGTGATCTGGATGCCGCGACCGAGCAAGTCCGTCGGCTGCTGTCGATAGACATCGATGCGCGCGGCTGGCCCGATGTCGCGGCGCGCGATGAGGTCGTCGCGGAAGCGCAGGCTCGGCTCCCCGGGTTCAGGCCGTGCGGTTTCTTCTCGCCATACGAGGCGGCCGTGTGGTCGGTGCTGTCGCAACGGCTGCAGATGCGCCAGGCGGTGGCGATCAAGACGCGGCTCACGCTGCAGCTCGGCGACGACGGAGCCTTTCCGTCTCCGGCCACGCTGCGGGCGGCGTCACTCACCCTGCCCGGGCGCAAGGCGGAGTACCTGCACGCGATCGCCGAGGCCGCGCTCGACGGCCAGCTCTCCGGCTCCTACCTGCGCTCGTTGCAGTCG
This sequence comes from Pseudoclavibacter sp. RFBI5, assembly GCF_002931395.1. Lineage (NCBI taxonomy): Bacteria > Bacillati > Actinomycetota > Actinomycetes > Micrococcales > Microbacteriaceae > Pseudoclavibacter > Pseudoclavibacter sp. RFBI5. The sequence continues at coordinate 74,983 of NZ_PSYA01000002.1, forward strand.
TCCGAGGCGTTCGTCCAGGTGCAGAGCATCCTGGGGATGGGGCCGTTCTCGGCCGAGCTCGTCGTGATTCGCGGCGCGAACTTCCCCGATGTGCTGCCGCGCAACGAGGGTCGACTGAGCGAGGAGGTCATGAAGCGCTACGGCGCTGATCGCTCGATCGACGAGATCGCCGAGGCATGGAAGCCGTTCCGCTCGTGGGCAGGGGTGCACTTGCGCGCGCTGCGGGCGCTCGACGAGTAGACGATCGTCACGATCGCATCGCCGCAGGCGCGGGCCGAACTCAGGATGAGTGACCGCCAGCGGCAGTGAGCCGCTAGCGCCTGCGCGCTGGCGATGCTGCGTCGAGAACGGTGTCGAACGCGTTGGGATCATCAAGTGCGCGGGCGAGGACGATGCCGCCCTGAATGGCAGCGACCAGTTGGAGCGCGTGCGAGCGGGGCTCCGGCGACCCCGCGGCGGCCAGGGCGGCAGTGAGCGAGTCGACCCATTCGGTGAAGTAGCCGCGCACGGCCTCATCGAACTGGTCGCGCTCGCGGCCGGTGGCGAATGCGCCGGGGAGGCACGCGCGCCGACCGGAGCGGAAGTAGGCCCGTACCTCGTCGATCATGGCGTGGATGCCCTGTCGCGCCTCCTCCGCGTTGGTGCTGGTGGCGCGCAGCGGTGTGAAGATGCGCTCGTCGAACCATGCCTGGATGTCGGCGAGGACTGCCGCCGCCATCTCTTCCTTGCCACCGGGAAAGAAGTGGTACAGGCTCCCGCGGCCGAGGCTGGTCGCGTCCTGGAGGATGGCCATGCTGGCCCCCTCGTATCCGTGCTCGCGGAATGTCTCCGTCAGGAGGGGGATCACGGCTTCACGAGTCGTCGACGGCTTGGCCATGACGCTCAGATGCCCAACTCGGTCAGCCCCGGGTGATCGCTCGGTCGCGGGCCGAGGGGCCAGTGGAAGAGTCGGTCGGCCTCGTCGATCGCAACGTCGTTGATCGCCGCGAGTCGACGACGCATCAGGCCGTGCTCATCGAACTCCCAATTCTCGTTGCCGAACGAGCGGAACCATTGCCCCGTCGCGGTGTGGGACTCGTAGACGAAGCGGACGGCGATGTGGTTCCCTTCGTAGGCCCAGACCTCCTTGATGAGCCGGTAGTCGAGCTCCCGGCTCCACTTCTCTGTGAGCAGCGCCACGATCTCGGCGCGCCCGTTCACGAACCGATCACGGTTCCGCCAGGCGCTCTCGACGGTGTAGGCCAGGGAGACCCGCTCGGGATCACGCGTGTTCCAGGCATCTTCGGCCGCTCGCGCTTTGCGTGCAGCGGTCTCTGCTGTGAACGGGGGAAGGGGTGGACGCTCGTCCATGGAAGCTCCTCGATGTCGCCACCGGCTCTTTACCGATTGGTACAGAGGGTACGCTGTATCGATCGGTAAAGCCAGGGTGCGGGATGGGCTGCTTGGTAGACTTGGAGCCCACTGAGCGAGAGGCTCGAGATGGCCGTCGAATTCGACATCCAGGAGCGTTGGCCGGAGCTCTTCGCCCCGCTGAGCGCACAGCAGCGCAAGATCGTCGTGAACGCGCTCGCCTCCAGCTGGCACGAGGGCTGGGTGCCGAATCGCGAAGACGTCGAGAACCTGACTGACCTGCTGCGCGGAGCGATCGACAAGGCCGAGTACGACCGTCGAGTCGCCGGTGCGATCGAGCGCACGCACGCGCACGCTGCCGCGAGCTGATGGCGGCCGACTGCGCCGCCTGGGATTCGTACCTCTGGGAGCCGGGCGGTTCCGTGCTGCGCAACCTCTTCGGGCTGCGGGACAAGGCCGATCTGGCGAGGGCGGAGTTCGCCGAGGCGAATGCGCAGCAGGCGCTCGTCGAAGAGGGTCTGCTGTCGATCCCGAAGACATACGACGCTGCACACGTGAAAGCGCTCCACAGGCAGCTCTTCGGGAACATCTACGAGTGGGCAGGGGAGTACCGCACGGTGCCCATCTACAAAGACCAGTTCGGGTTCGCGGAGCTCGACGACATCCCCAGATACCTCGAGGACGCCGCCCGGATCATCGACGAGCTCGACTGGTCGGAGCTCGACATCGACCAGTTCGCGGCCGCGGCTGCCGAGGTGTTCGCGTACGTCAACCATGCGCATCCGTTCCGTGAAGGCAACGGGCGCGCATCGAAGCTCTTCATGCAGCACGTCTCGGAGCTGAGTCGCTTCGAGATCGACTACGACCCCGCAACGTCAGGTGTCACGGCTGCCATGTGGAACGAGGGATCACGATTCTCCGGTCCCGATCGCTTCTCCTACGAGCCGGTGCCCGACTCGCTCGTGCCAGTATTCCGCGCGCTCGCCGCTGAGCGATGAGGGCCGGCGTCGAGGCCGCGCCCGCGCCCGCGGTCAGCGCACGAGCGACCGCAGGCGCCGCAGCGCGACCGACAGCGTGGCGAGACCCGTGTCGTCGCCAGCGTGCACTGCATCCGCAGCCTCGTCGAGCGCGCGGGCGGCGCTGGGGCCGAGCTGGCTGATCCACGCGTCGATGCGCGCGGTGTGCTCGGCCGGCTCGGTCTGCGTCATGACGGAGGCGGCGAGCTCGATCATGACCGCGTACAGGTCGTCGCGCATGGCGGCGCGCGCCATGGACCCCCAGCGGTCGTCCTGCGGCAGTGCCGTCGCCCGCACGAGCATGTCGTCGAAGCTGACGCGCGCCGACAGCACGTAGTAGAGGCCGACGAACTCCTCGAGGTCCCAGCCGTGCTGGTCCGCGCGTTCGATGATGTCGAGCAGCGGCATGAGCTCGAGGAGGCCGGCCCCGCGCAGCGCAAGCGCACGCGGGACGGCGGCGTCTTCGAACTCCTGCACGCGGGCGTCGAAGCGCTCGCGTTCCTCGCCCTGCTGCAGCTCGCCCATCCGGCTGGCGAACTGCGCGACCGGGCCGCTGAACCGTTCGATCTCCGCACCGACGTCGATGCTGTCGGGCCGGTGCTGCACGATCCAGCGAGTCGCCCGGTCGAGGAGTCGACGGAAGCCGAGGTACAGCTCGGTCTGGATGGACGCCGGCACGAGGTTGTCGGTGGCCTCGATCTCGACGACGAAGCCGCGCAGGTCGAAGATCTCCCGGGCGGCGACGTAGGCGCGCGCGATCTCCTCGCTCGTTGCGCCCGTCTCATCCTGGGCGCGGTAGGCGAAGGTGATGCCGCCGCGGTTGACCATCGAGTTCACGACGGAGTTCACGATGATCTCCTGGCGCAGCGGATGCGCGTGCAGGTCGTCCGCGTAGCGCTCGCGAACCTCGGCCGGGAAGTACTCGGCGAGGGTGTTCGCGAACCACGGGTCCTCGGCGAGGTCGGTCTCGGCGAGGTCGCTCTTGAGCGCGAGCTTCGCGTAGGCGACGAGCACCGAGAACTCGGGCCTCGTGAGGCCGCGTCCCTCGTCGATGCGGCGCCTGATCTCGGCGTTGCTCGGCAGGAACTCGAGGTCGCGGTCGAGCTCGTCGCGTTCCTCCAGCCACGTGATGAGCCGCTTGTGGGAAGGCAGCATCTTGGCGGCGTTCGAGCGCGAGTTGCCGAGGAGCACGTTCTGCTCGTAGTTGTCGCGCAGCACCTGCGTACCGACCTCGTCGGTCATGGCGCGCAGTACCTCGTTGCGGGCGTCGCGGTCGAGGCGGCCGTCGCGTTCCACGGCGCCGAGGAGGATCTTGATGTTGACCTCGCGGTCGGAGGTGCCGACGCCAGCGGAGTTGTCGATCGCGTCGGTGTTGAGGCTCACCCCGGCGAGGGCCGCCTCGATGCGACCGCGCTGGCTCACGCCGAGGTTGCCGCCCTCGCCGACGACGCGTAGCCGGAGCTGATGGCCGTCGACGCGGACCGCGTCGTTGCCGCGGTCGCCGATCTCCGCGTTCGTCTCGTCACTGGCCTTGATGTAGGTGCCGATGGCGCCGTTCCAGAGGAGGTCGACGGGGGCGAGCAGTACGGCCTTCTTCAGCTCGAGCGGGGTCAGGCGCCGCACGTCGGCGTCGAGGCCGAGCGCTTCCCGCATCTGCGGCGTCACCGGAATCGACTTCTGGGAGAGCGGGAAGACGCCGCCGCCCTCCGAGATGACGCTGCGGTCGAAGTCGTCCCACGAGGAGCCGGGGAGGTCGAAGAGCCGCTGACGCTCCACGAACGTGGCCGCCGCATCCGGGGTCGGATCGACGAACACGTGCCGGTGGTCGAACGCCGCGACGAGGCGGATGTGCTCCGAGCGCAGCATGCCGTTGCCGAACACGTCACCCGACATGTCGCCGACGCCCACGACCGTGAAGTCCTGCGTCTGCGTGTCGTGGCCCAGCTCCCGGAAGTGCCGCTTCACGGACTCCCACGCGCCGCGGGCGGTGATGCCCATGCCCTTGTGGTCGTAGCCGGCCGAGCCGCCAGACGCGAAGGCATCCGCGAGCCAGAAGCCGTACTCCTCGGAGATGCCGTTCGCGATGTCGGAGAACGAGGCCGTGCCCTTGTCGGCGGCGACGACGAGGTAGGAGTCGTCCCCGTCGTGGCGCACGACCCGTGGCGGCGGCACGATGTCGGTGCCGTCGCGGTTGTCGGTGATGTCGAGGAGCCCGCGGATGAAGGTGCGGTAGGCGGATCGGCCGCCCTCGAGCCACGCGCCCCGGTCGCTCGGCGCGGGGAGCTGCTTCGCGAAGAAGCCGCCCTTCGATCCGGTCGGCACGATGACGGCGTTCTTCACCATCTGCGCCTTAACGAGGCCCAGTACCTCGGTGCGGAAGTCCTCGCGCCGGTCGCTCCAGCGCAGCCCGCCGCGGGCGACGCGGCCGAAGCGGAGGTGGACGCCCTCGACCTCTGGCGAGTAGACCCAGATCTCGGCCATGGGGTGGGGCTTCGGGAGGCCGGGCACGCGGGTGCAGTCGAGCTTCATCGACACCCACGACTTGGGCTCGCCCTGCGCATCCACCTGGTAGAAGTTGGTGCGCCAGGTGGCGTCGACGATGCCGATCATGGAGCTGAGGATGCGGTCGTAGTCGAGGCTGGCGACGTTGTCGAGGGCCTCCTGGAGCTGCTCGGCGAGCGCGGCGAGCGCCGCTTCTCGGTCGCCGGCGAAGTCCGGGTCGAACCTCGTCTCGAAGAACCGCACGATGTCGGCGGCGATGACGGGGTTGGCGATGAGGGCCTGCTCGATGTAGTCGACGGAGAACGTGGTGCCGACCTGCCGCAGGTACATGCTGATGGCGCGGAGGATCACGATCTGCCGCCAGCGCAGCCCGCCAAGGAGGACCAGCGAGTTGAGGCGGTCGCTCTCTGCGGCCCCCGACCAGACGGCGCTGAAGACCGACTCGAGCTCGGTACCCCATTCGGCGTCGTTCCACACGGACGCGCTCGGCGCGGTGAGCCCGAAGTCGGAGATGTGCAGGTTGCGCCCGTCCGGCAGGGTAACGACGTACGGGTGCTCGTCGACGACGTCGACGCCGAGATCGGTGAGGGTGGGGAGCACCATCGTGAGCGGGTACACGTCGTGCGACGCGAACGTGAAGTAGCGCTTCCCGGGCTCGTCCTCTTCCGGCGCGTAGAGGTGCACGGCGAAGGTGGTGTCCTCGTCGAGCTGCTCGAGGAGGGCGATGTCCTTCACCGCGTCGCTCGGGGGGATGTTCTCCTTGTATCCCTCGGGGAAGGCCGAGCCGTAGGTGCTCAGGATCTCGGCTGCCCGCTCCTCATCGTGGTCGAGGTGGAGGGCGTCGACGAGCTCCTCATCCCAGCCGCGGATGGCGCGCTCGATGCGGGGCTGGATGTCCTGCTCGGAGACCTCTGGCAGGTGCACGCCCTTGGCGGCGCGCACGACGAAGTGGAGTTGGGCGAGCGGGGAGTCGCCGACCTTCGTCGCGTGATCGACCTGGCTCGCGTCGAAGGCGGTGCGGAGCTCCTGCTCGATGCGGAGGCGCGCGGTCGTGTTGTAGCGGTCTCGCGGCAGGTAGATGAGTGCGGACGCGAACCGGCCGAACTCGTCGCGGCGCAGGAAGATGCGGTAGCGCCTGCGCTCTCGCAGCCGGCTGATCTCGGACGCGACGGCGTGGAGGTGCTCGGTGCTGTCCTGGAACAGCTCGTCTCGCGGGTACTGCTCGAGGATCTGCAGGAGGTCCTTGCCGGAGTGGGAGTTCGGCGCGTGGCCGGATGCGGCGAGCACGGATCGCACCTTGGCACCCACGATGGGCAGGGTGAGCACGGAGGCGGCGTAGGCGACGGACGTGAACATGCCGAGGAAGCGCAGCTCCCCGGTGACGTTGCCCGCTTCGTCGAAGCTGCGGACGCCGATGTAGTCGAGGTACACGTCGCGGTGCACGGTGGCGCGGGAGTTCGCCTTGGTGATGGTGAGGAGTCGCGGCTCGCGGGCGGTGCGCTGGGCCTCCGGGGTGAGATGGGTGGTCGCGGTGGACGGTCGGCGCAGGATGCCGAGCCCGGTGTGCGGCAGCGGGCGCAGCACCTCCTCGCCCCGCTCATCGGTCTCGAGCGAGTACTCGCGGTAGCCGAGGAACGTGAAGTTGTCTTCCGCGAGCCAGGTCAGGAACTCGACGGCGGAGGTGACCTCGCCGTCGTCGACGCTCGTGGGCGGCTCCGTGCGCAGGTCGGTGACGAGGTCGAGGCAGGCTCGGCGCATGGGCCGCCAGTCGGCGACCGCGGTGTGCACGTCGTCGAGCACGTGCTGCAGCCGGTCGGCGAGCTCGTCGCGGCCTTCCTCGGTGGGGATGCGGTCGACCTCGAGGTGGATCCACGATTCGAGGGTGCCGCCGTGGGCGTGCATCTCGAGCAGCTCGCCGGCGTCGTCGCGGCGAACCGAGACGACGGGATGCGCGAGCAGGTGCACGGCGAGGCCCTGGCGCGCGATCGCCGCAGTGACGGAGTCGACGAGGAACGGCGCATCCGCGGTGCAGATGTCGACGATCGTGCGCCGGGAGCTCCAGCCCTCTTCCTTGAGCGTCGGCGTGAACACGGCGATGAGGGTCTCGCCCGTCTTGCGTCGTGTGGCGAGCCGGCGCATGGTCGCCGCGGCGCCCACGATGTCGCGTGGCTCGCGCGTGGCGATGTCGTCGGCGTCGACGTCGTCGATGAGCCGTTCGAGTCCGGTCCGCAAGCTCGGCTCGATGTCGTCGAGCGCCTCGCGCAGTCCGGTGAACTCGGTTCCGTGGATCATGCTTCCCCCTTCGCAGGCGAGCCCCCATTGGCCCGCCGTCGCACCCCGTGCCTTGATGGTAGCGGGGTGGAGGGGCGAGGGGTGCGGCTCAGATCTCCACGGTGAGTCCGGTGCGCGCGCTCTCGCGTGCCGCATCCAGGATCTCGACGGTGTGCACGGCCTGCTCGATGGGAACCGGGGGAGCGGACTCGCCCCGGACTGCGGCGAGGAGCATCCGGTAGTACTCGGCGTAGTCGCCGCGCGCGGACGGGATCTGCTGGCTGCCCTCGGTGGTGTGCAGGGTGCCCCAGCGCGCTTCGGCCTCGACTCCCCAGCCGGCGGCGGCGGATGCTGGGCGCAGGCCGGCATCGATCTGCGCCGTCTGCACGTCGTCCATGCGCGACTCGTAGGCGCCGAGGTCGCCGTACGCGATGAGCTCGCGGCCGTCGAGGTGGTTGATCTTGCTGGAGGCGACGCGGGTGAAGACGCCGTTCGCGTGGTGGAGGGCGACGTCGAAGCCGCAGTCGACCTCGACGCCGTCCACCTCGGTGATGTCGAGGTGGGCGCTCACGCGCTCGACGGGGCCGAAGAGGAAGGCCATCTGGTCGACGAGGTGGCTGCCGAGGTCGCGCAGGAGTCCGTGGGCTGGGCCGGTCTCGAGGGTGCCGGAGTCGTCCTGGTCCATGCGGGAGGAGACGCGCCAGATGTCCCCGAGCTGGCCTTCGTCGATGACCTGCTTGAGCGTGACGAGGTCGGTGTCCCAGCGGCGGTTCTGGTAGGCGGTGAGGATGCGACCGCTGCGCTCCGCGGCTGCCTGCAGCTCGCGCGCTCCCTGCGCGGTGGGCGCGAAGGGGTTGTCGGCGACGACGTGCGCGCCGCGCTCGAGGGCTCGCAGGACGAGCTCGCGGCGTGTGTCCGGTGGGGTGGTGATGACGACCGCGTCGACGCCGGCGTCGAGGAGGGCGTCGAGCGAATCGAAGGCTGGCACGCCCGGTGCCTCGGTGGCGAGGATCGCGCGGCGTTCCGCTGAGCGGGTGACGACGCCGGCGAGCTCCCAGCCCTTGACGGCCTGGATGTAGGGCACGTGGAAGCGGTGGCCGCCAGCCCCGTAGCCGACGACGCCGATGCGTGCGGGGGTGGACGCGCTCATGGTGCTCTCGATTCTGCGCTGCTGTGATTCGTTCTAATGACAGGACAAGGCTACGTCAGGGGTGCCCGGGTGACAACGGCTCGCCTGTCGGGGGTGTGGTGTTGAATGGGCGCAGACAGTGACAAAGGGGTGCGACCGTGGTGGAGAGCAAGAACGGGTACACGCCGCCGGCGGACTACAAGGCGCCTGACTTCGTGCGGCAGTGGGCCGACACCGCGAGTCGCGGCGCAGACCGCATCGAGCAGGAGCGCGAGCAGCGGGCGAGGGACGCCGAGCGGGCCGCCGCGCAGCGCGCGCAGGACGGACAGCGTGCCCTCGATCAGACGTCGCAGGACGCCCAGCGCTCGGCTGGCCAGTCGGCGCGGGATGCGCAGCGCGCGGCCGAGCAGTTCGCCCGCGATGAGGGGCGCGCCGCGACGAGCACCGCAGCGCGCGCCACGTACGACCTCGACCGGCTCGGTGAGGAGGCGAAGCGCGGCCTCGCCTACACGCACGGCGGCTCGCAGGACGCCCTGCGGCGCGGGTCCGGGCCCGCGTCTCCCTCGGTGTCGGCTCCCTTCGAGGCGGCCGACGCACCGCAGCCCACCACCGCGGGGCAAGCCCCGCCACCCCCACTCCCGCCGGCGCCGTCTGGTCGCGCGGCTCGCCAGGGTGGCAGGCCGACCGGCAATCAACCCGGGCTCAAGCCGGGCCTCGCCGTGGGTGCCGGCGTCGCCGCGATCGTCGCGGCCCTCGTGGGCCTCTGGTTCGGGATCGTCTTGGCTCTGATCTTCGCGGCCCCGTCCATCAGGCGCGGCTTCCGCTCGGGCGCCAAGGGCGTCGCCGTCTCGATCCTCGCAATCCTCCTGTTCGTGGTGGCCGCCGGCATCCAGCTGCTGCAGTTCGCCTCCGACTCGCGGGAGAGCTCTGCCGCCGAGAGCAGCGCGACGTCGACGCCGGTCGGGTTGGAGGGCGACGCCGTCGTGACCGATCCGGTGCCAGAGCTCACGCTCGAGCCAGGGGTGCCGCTCAGCGGATACGGGGAGGCGAACATCGACGTCCTGCTTCCTTCCGGCGCCGGAGAGCTCGCGGTGCTGGAGGTCGTCGACACCATGGGCGACGTCACCTTCCTGGTCGCGAACCCGCAGGCCACGGAGGACGTGGAGTTCAGCAGCGGCATCCCGGGGGACACCACGCAATGGCTCGTGAACACGGCTGGTGCGGACGCCGCGGCTCGGGGCGAAGACCCGACGCCCGTGGCCACCAACAGCATCCAGGTCATCTCGGGTGGCGTGTGGGAGATGACGCTCTCCGCTGTCGACGTCCTTCCGACGTTCGATGCGACCCTCTCCGGTGAGGGCGCCGGTCTGTACCTCTATACGGGGGCTGGCGGGGAGGCCGCGATCAGTGCCGGCGACTACGGGAAGCTGCAGATCACCACGCACGGGGCGACGCCCGAGCTGACGCAGGTCGAGCTTCCCGAGACCGTCTCGCGCACCTGGCAGCCGGGTCCGATGGTGGTCGAGGTCGAAGAGGCGAGGCGCATCGACGGCACCCCGCAGCCCTGGAGCATCCAGGTCGCACAGCCCTAGGGGTGGTCGTGAGGTGCGGGGTGTCGTGCGTGGGTGCTTTCGGCCGGCGTGCCCTCGGGTCTCCGGCAGGCACGGCAGAACCGCAGCTGCGGCAGTAGAGTTGGCTTCGTGGCGCAAATTCGGGCCCTGGGCCAAACTGGTTCCTCAGATCCAGGATCACTCAGAAGCTCCCGTGCCTCGATCTTCGAACCACTGCCCGAAAGGTCTCGACGCATGACCCCCACCAGGAAGATCGCGGCGACGCTGCTGACGGCGGCGGTTGCTCTCAGCCTCTCGGCCTGCGCGGGCAGTGGCGCCCCCGCAGCTCCCGCCGCGGAAACTGCCCCGGCGAGCGCGTCCGCCCTCGAGGGATCCATCACGGTGTTCGCGGCGGCGTCGCTCAAGAGCACGTTCACGGAGCTGGCCGACGAGTTCGAGTCGAGCAACCCGGGCGTGACGGTCGAGCTGAACTTCGCCGGTTCCTCCGACCTGGTCACCCAGATCACCGAGGGCGCCCCGGCCGACGTGTTCGCCTCGGCCGATGAGAAGAACATGGCGAAGCTCACGGACGCCACCCTCATCGCGCCAGACGCTCCGGTGGATTTCGCCACCAACGTGCTCGAGATCGCGGTCCCGCCGAGCAACCCGGCCGGCATCGCCACCTTCGCGGACCTCGCCAAGCCGGAGGCGAAGACCGTCGTCTGCGCTCCCCAGGTGCCGTGCGGCGCCGCGACGCTCGCCGTCGAGACGGCGACCGGTGTGGACATCACCCCGGTGAGTGAGGAGTCGTCGGTCACCGACGTGCTGGGCAAGGTCACCTCCGGAGAAGCGGACGCCGGACTCGTCTACGTCACCGACATCATCGCCGCAGGAGACGCCGTCACCGGCATCCGGTTCCCCGAGTCGAGCGAGGCCGTGAACACCTACCCGATCGCCCCGGTCGCCGCGTCGACGAACCCCGAGGTCGCCCAGGCGTTCATCGACTTCGTCACGGGAGCAGTGGGCCAGGACGTGCTCGCGACCGCCGGGTTCGGCCAGCCGTAGGAACGCATCCAGTGCCCCGAAGAAGCTCCGCCGCTGCCGCCGTGCCCAGCTGGGTGCTGACCGTCGCGATCATCGGCGCGTCCTTCGTGCTGCTTCCGCTGATCGGGATGGTCACCCGCGTGAACTGGGCCGAGTTCGTTCCGCTCGTCACGTCGGAGTCGTCGATCGACGCGCTCCTGCTGAGCCTCCGCACCTCCCTCAGCGCGACAGTGCTCTGCGTCCTCCTGGGGGTACCCATGGCCATCGTGCTCGCCCGCACCGACTTCTGGGGGCAGAAGCTCCTCCGTTCCCTGGTGCTGCTCCCGCTCGTGCTGCCACCCGTGGTCGGCGGCATCGCCCTCCTCGCCACCTTCGGTCGGCGCGGGCTCCTCGGCCAGAGCTTCGAGGCCATGGGGATCACCATCGCGTTCTCGACGACGGCCGTCGTCCTCGCGCAGACCTTCGTGGCGCTCCCGTTCCTCGTGCTCAGCCTCGAGGGGGCGCTGCGCACCGTCGGAACGCGCTACGAGGCGATCGGCGCCACGCTCGGTGCACGGCCCACCACGGTGCTGCGCCGCATCACGCTGCCGCTCGTGCTGCCCGCCGTGATCTCCGGCGCGGTCCTCTCCTTCGCGCGCGCGCTTGGCGAGTTCGGGGCCACTCTCACCTTCGCGGGCTCGCTGCAGGGCGTCACGCGCACCCTCCCGCTCGAGATCTACCTCCAGCGTGAAACCGATCCAGATGCCGCGGTCGCCCTGTCGCTCGTCCTGGTCGCCGTCGCGGTGATCGTGGTCGCGGTGGCCCACCAGGCCGGCGAGGCCAACGGCTTCAGGCTCCGGCGGAGCGCGTCGTGAGCTTCGAGTTCGCCGCCACCGTGCGCGCGCGGGCGTTCGACGTCGAGCTCACGATCGCCGACGGCGAGACCGTCGCGGTGCTCGGGCCGAACGGCGCCGGGAAGTCGACGCTCCTCACGCTCATCGCGGGCCTGGTCCGCCCCGACACCGGCACGGCCCGGCTCAACGACGAGGTCCTCTTCGACATCGGCGATCGCGGCCGTGGACGCTGGCTGCCACCTCATGCTCGTGGCGTCTCGATGCTCGCGCAGGACGCGCTGCTCTTCCCGCACCTCACCGCACTCGACAACGTCGCCTTCGGTCCGCGCAGCAAGGGACGCTCGCGTGCCGAGGCCAACTCGCGCGCATCCGGCTGGCTCGACCGCGTCGATGCGGGAGGACTGGCGCAGAGCAGGCCCGCTCAGCTCTCCGGGGGCCAGGCGCAGCGGATCGCCGTCGCCCGGGCGCTCGCGTCCGACCCCGCTCTGCTGCTGCTCGACGAGCCGATGGCAGCCCTCGACGTGTCGGTCGCGCCGGCGATCCGACGGATGCTCCGAGACGTCCTGGCGGATCAGACGACGATCATCGTCACGCACGACGTGCTCGACGCCTTCATGCTCGCCGACCGCGTCGTCGTGCTCGAGGGCGGGCGCATCGTCGACGTCGGCCCCACGCGCGAGGTGCTCGAGCGGCCCACCACGCAGTTCGCGGCCGGCCTCGCCGCGCTCAACCTCGTGACCGGCACCGCCCTCGACGCCGCCTCCGTCAGAGCCGACGGTGGGCAGCGCCTCGCGGCGAGCTTCGTCGAAACGCTCGCGGCCGGCACGCGGGTCGGGATCTCCGTGCGGCCGACGCAGGTCGCCGTCACCACCGAGGACCCGGCGGAGCCGAGTGCCTCACGGAACGTGCTCCCCGGCATCGTCACGGACCTCGAGCCGCGAGGGGACATCATCCGGGTCCGGAGCGCCGAGTTCTCCGCCGACGTGCCGCCTGGCAGGGTCGCTGAGCTCGACCTGGCGCCCGGCACTCGCGTGTGGTTCGCCTTCGCCGCCTCCGATGCCATCGCGTACCGGCTCTGAGGCCCTGCTCAGTCGAGGGTGCCGCCGCCGACCCGCACGTCGCTCTCGTGCGCGAGGGTCGCTCGCACGACGGCGGTGAGCGCGCTCGCGAGCTGGTCCATGGGCAGGAAGGGGCGGTCGGTGCCGACGGCTTCCTCCGCGGAGTACGGGATGTGCACGAAGCCGCCTCGTGCGCCGGCCCGCTGCCGGAGCTCGTGCAGGAGCAGGTAGAAGACGTGGTTGCAGGTGTAGGTGCCGGCGGTCTGGGAGACGACGGCAGGGATGCCGCTCGAGCGCACGGCCTCCACCGCGGCCTTGATGGGCAGGGTGCTGAAGTACGCGGCGGGGCCGTCGCCCACGATGGGCTCGTCGATCGGCTGGAAGCCGCTGTTGTCGGGGATGCGCGCGTCGTCGACGTTGATCGCGACCCGTTCCACCCTGATCGTGTCGGTGCCGCCGGCGAGCCCGACGGCGATCACGATGTCAGGGTCGACCTCGGCGAGGGCGGCCCGCAGCGCGTCGTCCACCCTCGCGAAGTCAACGGGGAGCTGACGCACGTGGATCTCCGCGTCGCCGTCCCAGCGATCGCGCACCTCCTGCACGGCCGTCCACGACGGGTTGCTCGTGTTGCCGTCGAAGGGTTCGAAGCCGGTGAGGAGGACGGTCGGCATGCGGGGGCTCCTGTCGTGCGGGTGGGGCGGCCGGAGGGGGGAGACCTCAACGCTACGCCGCGGATGCACCCCTCGCTGGCCCCTCACCTGACGAGCAGGTGACCGAATGTGACGCGGAGCTTCGCCGCGCGACCGTGTCGGAACTTCCGTGAAGGGAGGCCGTCGCCCCCGCATCCGCGTGCCCATACCTTCTCGACATGCCCTCGAAATCGAGGGTGAGCCCCTCGAATCGAGGGTCCGCCGAGAGGAGAACGCGATGTCACAACTCGACACCGCACCGACCACCGACAGCCCGTCGTCGACGCCGCCAGACGACGCGAAGCCACTCGCGAGCCGGCGGATGCAGACGCTCGGGCCGGGCGAGCACCTCAAGGTCGTCCACCCCAAGCACTGGGTGCTGTGGATCCTCTCCGCCGTCGCCGTGTTCGCCGTCGCCCAGTTCGCGTGGTCGCTCGTCACGAACCAGCGCTACGAGTGGAACGTCTTCGGCGAGTACTTCTTCAGCCAGATCGTGCTCAACGCGCTTGTCCTGACGCTCCAGCTGACGGTGCTCTCCGGCGCGATCGGCTTCATCCTCGGTGCCCTGCTCGCGGTCGCACGCCTCTCGAAGTCGCCCCTCCTGAACTCGTTCTCGTGGAGCTTCATCTGGTTCTTCCGGTCCGTGCCGCTCGTCGTGCAGCTCGTGGTCTGGTACAACCTCGGCTACCTCTACCCGACGCTCGGGCTCGGGACGCCCTTCACGACCGACTTCTGGCTCGTCGAGTTCCCGACGGTGCAGCTCATCTCCTCGTTCGCCGCGGCGACGCTCGGCCTCTCCCTGCACCAGGCCGCCTACTCGGCGGAGATCATCCGCGCCGGCATCCTGTCCGTCGACCAGGGCCAGCTCGAGGCATCCGCCGCGCTCGGCCTGCCCCGCCGGTACCGCTTCTTCCGCATCATCCTGCCGCAGGCGGCCCGCGCCATCACGCCGAACGCCTTCAACGAGATCATCGGCCTCGTCAAGGGCACCTCCGTGGTGTTCGTCGTCGCCCTGCCTGAGCTGTTCTACACGGTGCAGGTCATCTACAACCGCAACCAGCGCATCATCCCGCTGCTCCTCGTCGCGGTCGTCTGGTACGCCATCATCACGACGCTCCTCTCGATCGCGCAGTACTACATCGAGCGGCACTTCTCGAAGGGCGCGCACCGGGAACTGCCGCCGACGCCCATCCAGAAGGCGCGCGCGTGGATCTCCGAGAAGTGGGCGCTGCTCGACGACGGTGAGCAAAGCGGAGGCAGAGAGAAACAGCGCGAGGACCCAGAGAAGCCGGACGGAGAGAGCGCCGAGAGCGCGAAGGCGCTCGACCGGAAGAAGCACGGCATCCCCGCGGGCGCGACAGCCCGCCCCACAGAAGCACCAGCGCCAACACCAGCACGGAAGGACGTGAGCGGAGCATGAGCCAGGCAACCATCAACCGGAACGCCGAAGCGGAACTCGAGCGCAGCAGCGCAGCATCCGGGCAGGTCAGCGTGTGCGGCGTCAGCAAGTCGTACGGCACCCACGAGGTGCTGCACGACATCGACCTCGAGATCGAACCAGGCGAGGTCGTCGCCCTCCTCGGGCCCTCCGGCTCCGGCAAGTCGACGCTCCTGCGCACCATCAACCACCTCGAGTCCGTCGACGGCGGATCGATCCTCATCGATGGCGAGTACATCGGCTACGTCAGGAAGGGAGACCGCCTCTTCGAGCTGCGCGAAGCTGAGACGCTTCGCCGCCGGACGAGGGTTGGCATGGTCTTCCAGAACTTCAACCTGTTCCCGCACCTCACGGCGCTGCAGAACATCACGGCTGCGCCGGTGGCGCTGCAGCGAGCATCCAAAGCGGATGCAGAGGCGCAGGCGCGCAAGCTCCTCCAGCGCGTGGGCCTCGAGGGCAAGGAACACCATTACCCGCGGCAGCTCTCCGGCGGCCAGCAGCAGCGCGTCGCGATCGCCAGAGCGCTTGCGCTCAAGCCGGACGTGCTCCTCTTCGACGAGCCGACGAGCGCACTCGACCCCGAGCTGGTCGGGGAGGTGCTCGACGTCATCCGCGAGCTCGCCCACGGCGGCACGACGCTGGTCATCGTGACGCACGAGATCGGCTTCGCCCGCGAGGTCGCCGACCGCATCGTGTTCCTCGACGCCGGCCGCGTCATCGAGCAGGGCACACCGGAGCAGGTGCTGACGAACCCGCAGCATCCGCGCACGCAGGACTTCATCCGCAAGGTGCTCTAGCCACACCCTGGCCTGTCGCTCATCTCCCACCCCACAACTTCAGCAACGCACGTACCCGAAAGGTGCCACCCATGGCAAAGCTCAACAAGAAGAAGGTCGGCGTCATCGCCGGCGGTGTCGCAGCACTCGCCGTCATCGGCGTCGTCGCCACGACCCTCATCGTCAACGGCCAGTCGGCCCCCGTCACGGCAGCAGAGCCAGACGGCGCGGCCCCCGCGAGCGACCTCATCCAGTTCGACCTGACCAGCGCGAACGTCGACGGCCGCCCGCAGATCGACCCGGTTCCCGAAGCCATCGCCGCCCTCGAGGCCTCCGGATGGCAGCCAGCCGAGGCCGGCAAGCTCACCGTCGTCGGCAGCGCGTACATCCCGCCGCTCAGCTTCCTCGCCGAGGACGACAACGTGACGCGCCTCGGCAGCGAGGCCGACTTCGCGCAGCTCATCGCCGACGGGCTCGGCCTCGAGCTGAAGGGCGAGGTCGCCGCCTGGGCCGACTGGCCCCTCGGAATCCAGTCCGGCAAGTACGACCTCATCACCTCGAACGTGACGGTCACGGAAGAGCGCAAGGACCTCTTCGACTTCGCCACCTACCGCGAGGACGTGCTCGGCTTCTACGTGAAGGCCGACAGCGAGATCGAGTCGATCACCGAGGCGAAGGACGTCGCGGGCCTCTCCGTCATCGTCGGCGCCGGCACGAACCAGGAGAAGATCCTCGTCGCCTGGGACGAGGAGAACAAGGCCGCAGGGCTCGAGCCGGTCGACTTCCAGTACTTCGAAGACGACGCGGCGGGCACTCTCGCGCTGCAGTCTGGTCGAGTCGACGTGAACTTCGGCCCGAACGCGACCGCCGCGTTCAAGGCTGCGAGCGACGGCGAGACGAAGCTCGTCGGCACCCTCAACGGCGGCTTCCCCGCCAACGCGCAGATCGCAGCAGGCACCGCGAAGGACAACGGCCTCATCGAAGCCGTCTCGATCGTCATCAACCACGCCATCGAGAACGGCCAGTACGACGCGATCCTCGACCGCTGGGGACTGCAGGATGAGCGCATCGACGTC
This sequence comes from Pseudoclavibacter sp. RFBI5, assembly GCF_002931395.1. Lineage (NCBI taxonomy): Bacteria > Bacillati > Actinomycetota > Actinomycetes > Micrococcales > Microbacteriaceae > Pseudoclavibacter > Pseudoclavibacter sp. RFBI5. The sequence continues at coordinate 91,715 of NZ_PSYA01000002.1, forward strand.
TCCGAGGTGAACCCCGCGGGCCTCCCGCGCGAGGAGTAGCCATCGCCGCGCACCCCATGGCGACGGAACCCGTCGCGTCCTCGAAGGCTGAGGGCGCGGCGGGTTTCGCCGCGCCCTCAGCTCTCCGTCGTCGAGGGCGCCCGGACGGGCTCATACTGGCGCTCGGCGTCGCGACGGCCTTCACGACCCTCCTCGATCAAGCCGTGTTCAGCTTCGCCGTGCCGAGCATCCAGCGTTCCCTCGACGCCGATGGCGCACAGGTGCAGTGGCTGACGTCGTCGTACTCACTCGCGTTCGGGCTCGCCCTCGTGGGCGCCGGGAGGCTGGGCGACCTGCTCGGGCGACGCTCGCTGTACCTGCTCGGGCTCGCGCTGTTCGCGGTCGCCGGGTTCGCGGCCGCGCTCGCGGACGACACGACCACCGTCATCATCGCCCGCCTCGTGCAGGGGTTCGGAGCCGGCGTCGTGAACCCCCAGGTGCTTGGGCTCTTCCAAGACACCTTCCGCGGCATCATGCGCTCGCGCGCGCTCTCCGGGTACACGACCGCAGGCTCGGCCGCCGGGCTCGTCGGACCGCTCGGCGGGGGCATCCTGCTGACCGTCCTCCCCGACGACACGGGATGGCGGCTCGTCTTCCTGCTCGCCGTGCCGCTGGCCGTGGTGCTCATCGTGTCGGCGGTGTTCGTGCTGCCGCGGCCGTCTGCCGTGCCGGGCGGTGTGCGAAGTGCGCTGCGACAGGTGGACGCGGTGGGCGTCGTGCTGCTCGGCACCGGCACGCTCGCGCTGCTGGTCGCGGCGGTGAGCGACGGGGTCCTCCTCGCAGCGCTGGCTGCGGCTGCGGTTGCGCTCTTCGTGCTCTTCGCCCTCTGGGAGCGTCACGTATACGCGCGGGGTGGCGCCGCGGTGCTGCATCCCGAGCTCGCCCGCAACCGCGGCTACCTGCTCGGGACCGCCGTCGCCGCGCTCACGTTCGGCTCTGCCCTCGGCATCGGACTGCTGACCACGCTGTTCCTCATCGAGGGGCTCGGCTACTCGCCGTTCGCTGCGGCGCTGCTGCTCACGCCCCGCGCCCTCGGCATGGTCGTCGGGTCGATGCTGAGCTGGCGGCTCGTGCGGCGCTTCGGCCGCAGCGGGATCACGTGGGTCCTCGGCCTGGCGCTCATCGTGGTGACCGTCGAGATCGCCCTGGTGACGACCGGATCGGAGCCGCTCATCGTGCTCGGGATCCTGGGCGCCGGGACGCTGCAGGGGTTCTTCTCCGGGCTCTTCATCCCATCGAATCAATCGCTGACGCTCAACGAGGCACCGCCAGGGGTGAATGGGGTCGCGGCCGGATTCTTCCAGCTCAGCCAACGCCTCGCGGCGGCCCTGGCGCTCTCGGTCTACGCAGGCACCTACCTCGCCGTGGGGGCGAACATGCCGGCGAGCTTCGCGTTCGGGGCGGCCGCGTCGATCACGATCGCCGCATCGCTCGGGGCGCTGCTCATCTCGGCCGCCGCCACCCCCGCCGCCGCCGCCAACCACGCCGCCGGATAGGTCAGCTTCGCCCCATTTCGACGCCGAGAACGGGGTGAAAGCGACCTATTGGCGGCGCGGCGGGCGGCGGGCGGCGCGGCGGCGGTCAGGCAGCCGACGTGACCGACTTCAGGAAGTCGATCGTCGAGGCGAGCGCGCTCTGCGCATCCGCCCCCTCGAGCTTGAACTGGTACTCGTGCTGCAGCGCGGGCTGGTGCTCGTCCGGGTAGAAGACGGTCGTGACCGGCACGCCGAGCCCCTGCAGCTTCGCCGCGAACGGCTGCGACTGGTTCGAGGTGAGCGGGTCTGCGTTTCCGCCGGAGATCCACGTCTGCGGGAAGTCGGCGGTCACCGAGTCGAGGGTCGACATCTCGAGGCCGCCGGGCGTCTGCGACCAGTCCTTCTCACCCAGGTAGGCCCACAGCGCGACGCGGAAGCCGTAGCCGCCGAGGCCAGGCGCGTCCGGGATGCCGCTCACGTCGTAGATGCCGCAGTTCAGCACCATCCCGGCGATCTGCTCGCCGGCGAGCGCTGGCGTCAGACCGACGAGCTCGGCGTAGTCGGGGTTCGTGGCGAGCGTCGCGAGCTGGCTCGCGAGCTGCGCGCCCGCGGAGTCGCCGGCGAGGACGATACGGTTCGGGTCGATGTTGTACTCGGCTGCGTGCTCGATGAGGTGCGCGAGCGCGTCGTTCAGCTGCGTGAGCGCCGTCGGGTACGTGGCCTCGGGGGCCACCGTGTAGTTCAGGGCGACCGTCGTGAACCCCTCGGCGGCGAGGATCTGCACGTACGGGTCGACGTTCTGCTTGCCGCCGGAGATCCACGCGCCCCCGTGGATCCACACGACCGTCGGCAGTGCCTCGCTCGTGCCAGCGGGGGAGTACAGGTCGAAGCTCGTGTCCGATCCGTCGTCGCCGTAGGGGACGTCGAGCTGCGCCTGCAGGGTGTCGGCGGTCGGCGCGAACGCCTCCATCTCGGTGATGGTGCGCTTCGCGTCGAGCTCGAACAGGGCGCGGATGAGCATGGCAGCTGGCCAGGGGGTCGACACCCAGATGATCGCGCCCACGAGCCCGGCCGAGAGCACGCCGAGGGGCACCGTCCTGCTCTTCCGGCGGTACCAGGGCTTCTTCGGCGTGACACTCGGGTGGATGCTCACCCGGCCATTCTTTCAGTACCGCGGTCCATGTAAACGCACGTCGCCGTGTTGTCGGCGGTACTCGGCATGCAATAGCGTGCAGATCACCCCTCCCTCGATGCAGCGATGCAGCACTGACCGCTCAGATCGGCAGTGGTGCTGCGGGCATCCCGACGCCGATCGGACCGTGCATGTACGCCCTCCTCGTGATCCTCCAGACAGTGGTGCTGCCGCTGATCTTCGGCGGCGTCCACCTGGGCGTCGCGGGCGGGAACCCGGCCATCGTGTTCGGGATCTGGTTCGCGTTCTGGGGTGTGGGGATACGCCTCATCGTCGCCGGCATCAGCCAGCTCACGAACCCGCGGCGCACCACGCAGACGATTCTCGGGGCGGCGCACGACGACGCGGAAGACGCTCCTGACGACGACGACGACGCCGCCGTGCGGGACGAGACGGGAACCGGAACCGGAACCGGAACCGGTGCCGCGACCGACACGATGATGAAGACCGGAGCGGCGACCGCGCAGGTCGTGCAAGAGCTCGGCCTCGCCAACCTCAGCCTCGGCGTGGTCGCACTCGTCTCGTCGCTCGTCCCCGGCTGGGGGCTCATCGGCGCGCTCCCTGGGGCGATCTACCTCGGCCTCGCGGGCCTGCGCCACCTCGCGAAGCGCGGCAAGAGCACGAACGAGCTCGTCGCCACCTGGACGGACCTGCTGGTCTTCCTGCTCGTCGTCGGGGGCATCGTCGCCGCCGGCCTGCGCGGCTGGTGAGCATCCACCCGACCGGCCTGTCGCTCCCTCGCCTGCGATAGCGTCGAGCACACCATGATGCTTCGCCTGGCCCGCGCACTGCTCGTGCGCAGCGCTGTGCGCGACGTGCGGACGGGGCTGCTCTCGATCGCCGTCACGGGCACGCCCCCGGCGGGCGGGGCGGTGCTCGCCGCGAACCACGGCTCCTGGTGGGACGCCTATCTCATCGGCCTCTTCGCCAGGAACGTCGGCTCCGACGTGGCGGTCATGATGGGCGACGAGCAGCTGCAGCGCTTCCCGTTCCTGAGGCTGGTCGGGGCCGTGCCTCCGCGCGCGCTCCGCACCCTCGTCGCCCGCGCCCGTGCGGGCGACTGGGCGCTGATCTTCCCCGAGGGCGAGTTGCGCGCCGGACGCGGCCTGTCCGCCCTGCACCCTGGTGCCGAGTGGGTCGCGGAGCGAGCTGGGGTGCCGCTTGTGCCCGTCGCGATCCGCGTCGTCCTGCGGGGCGCCGCGAAGCCGGAGGCGTTCATCCGCTTCGGCGCACCAGTGCGCCCGGAGCAGCTCCGGGCGGCGCTCGCGTCGATGCTCGACGAGCTCGACCGGGCGCTCGACGCCGCCGATCCCGCCCGCCCGCTCCCCGGGTACCGGGTCGTGTTCGACGCGCAGCGCTTCCGCCGAGACCGGGTCGGGATCGCCGGGCGGATGCTCGCCTACCTGACGAGGCCCGAGGGCTTCGGGATGCGCCGCGGCGGGGCGCGCGGCAGGGGGCGCGGGTGAACCGGGGGCTCGCGAGCCGCGCCGTCGCTGGAATCGCGCTCGCCTACCTCGGTGCACGGTCCGTCGTGCTGCTCGCGAACCTGCTGACGCAGCCGAGCCTGCGGGCCGGCGCACCAGCTCGGGAGCCTGCTCCTCGCGTTTCGCTTTTGATCCCCGCCCGCGACGAGGAGGCGACCCTGCAGGAGACGCTGCCAGGGTTCCTCGGGCAGGGCGCCGATGAGGTCGTCGTGCTCGACGACGAGTCGAGCGATGCGACGAGGGCCCTCAGCGAGTCGGCGGGCGCCCGAGTGCTCGGCGGCGCGCCCCGCCCCGACGGCTGGACGGGCAAGAACTGGTCGTGCGCGCAGCTCGCAGAGGCAGTTGCTCCCGCTCCCGCTCCCGCTCCTTTTCCCGGTCGTGCCGCTCCCGGTCCCGCTGGTCGCGCAAGCCAGTGTCCAACTTCGGTGCAGAATCCGCCCGCAACGCCCGCTGCGGGCCGAGAACACTCGGAATCGCACCGATGTTGGTCAGGAGATCCTGAAGCAGCCGAGGCAGACGCAGACGCAGACGCCGTCGCGCGGCACCCGAGCGACGTGCTGGTGTTCACCGACGCCGACGTGCGCTGGAGCCCCGGCGCGCTCGATGCGCTGCTGGCCACCATGCGCGAGTCCCGCGCCGATCTGCTCACGGTGTTCCCGCGCCAGGAGACGCGGACGCTCGGCGAGCGGCTCATCACCCCGTTGAACGACGCCGTCGTGCTCGGCTCGGTGCCCGTGGCCCTGCAGCACCGGCGCGCGCCGGTCGTCGCGAACGGCCAGGTCATGGCGTTCACCCGCGCCGCCTACGACCGCATCGGGGGCCACACCGCCGTGAGCGGGGAGCTCGTCGAGGACATGCGCCTCGCCGAGCGGATGCGCGCCGCTGGCGGGCGGGTTGTCGTCGCGCGCGGCGGAACCGCCATCGCCGTGCGCATGTACGACGGCTACGGCAGCTCCGTGCGCGGCTTCGCGAAGTCGCTCCTCGGCCTCCACCACGGCTCGCGAGCGCTCATGGCGGTGACGAGCCTCCTCACGGTCTGCGTCTACACGCTGCCCTGGGTGCTGCGCGTGTGGCCGGGTGCCCAAGCCAGCGCGGGCAGGGGCGCGACTGCCCGCATCCTGCACTTCGTCCGCATCGCCGGGCTCCTCGATCGCACCCTCGTGAGCGTCATCACGGGGAGATACCGGCCGCTCGACCTGGCGGAGGGGATCCTGGGCCCGATCAGTCCGCTGCTCGTGCTGCCCGTCTACGCGCTGGCCGGGCGACGCCGTGTCGCATGGAAGGGCCGCGTCTACGAGGCGTAGAAGAGCCGCCTAGACTTGAGGGGTGACCTCGACCGGCCTGCTGACACCCGCCATGGGTGAAGTGGAGCTGCGAGGCACCGATCTCGACTTCGGCACCGATCTCGACGTCGAGGCCGGCCTGGCCGCGCCCGTCGATCAGCGCCCGCGCGATGCCGCCCGGGTCCGCCGCGTGCAGCTCGCGTTCGTCGCTGCCTCCGTCTCCACGTTCATCGCGCTTGCCTCGCACGTCCTCGCGGGTGGCGGGATGCCGGGCCTCCTCGGCGTCGCCTTCCCGTTCGGCCTTGCCGTGCTCGCGTGCCTGCTGCTCGCGCGCATCCGCACCGACTCGCTGCGCCTGGCCCTGTCGGTCGGGGCCAGCCAGTTCCTCTTCCACACGCTCTTCGTGCTCGGCACGCCGTCCGCGGCCGTCGGCGCGGGGTCGGCGGCGGATGCGCACGCCGGCCACGGCCAGCTCGCCGCAGCCTCCGCCATGGCTGACTTCGCGTCGAGCGCGGGCAGCGCGGTTCCCTCTGGCGCGGCGCTGCACCTGGCCCACGACGGCGCGCTCATGTGGGCGATGCACGCCGTGGCCGCGGTGCTGACGGCCCTCGCCCTCTTCTTCGGCGAGACGCTCGTCGCGAGCCTCGCCAGGGCGAAGGACGCGGCAGTCGAACTGCTGCTGCCGTTGCTGCGCACGATCTTCCTCCTCCTCGCCCGAGGCGCGCGCCCCATGGCGACCGTCGACTCGGCGCCACTCGACCTGCCCTGGGTGCCGTCGCTGACGGTTCGCGCCGGGCGCACGCAGCCGCGACGCGGCCCGCCCGCGCCCCAGCGACCCTCAACGTTCGCGACCCCGAGCTAGCACCGCATTCCCTCACCTCCTCTTCCACGGGGGAGGCACTCCGGTGCGGGTCGGCGTCGAACTTTCTCCGTCCGCGGCAGCCGCGCGCCCACTGCGCGCTCGGTTCGCGTGCGGTCGGACAGACCCGAGGAATTCTCGAGATGTCAATCGACTCAACTTCCCTTTCCACGACCCAAGCACTCCTCCCACCGACCACCGAACCGAAGCGCGCCCTCCGCGCGGCCGCCGCAGTGCTCGCGCTGCTCGTGGCCTGCCTCCTGGGCTTTGCCGGCGCGGCCCCCGCGCAGGCGCACGACCAGCTCATCGAGAGCGCACCAGCGCCGGGGGCGGCGCTCGACGCGGCACCCGCCGACGTCACGCTCCGCTACTCCGCCGACATCATGGACATCGGGCCGATGATCGTCCTCGAGGACGCCGACGGCACCGCCTGGGCGACCGGCGAACCGGTCATCGACGGCTCCGCGGTCACGAGCACCATCGACGACGCGCTGCCGGACGGCTCCTACACCATCAACTGGCGCGTCGTCTCGTCAGACGGGCACCCGATCACTGGCACGATCCCGTTCACGGTCGGCGATGCGAGTGCAGCGGATGCGCTCGCCGCCGAGGCCGCCACACCGGTGCCGAGCGAGGCGGCCGTGCCGGACGCCGACTCGGCCCCTGCCTCGGAGTCCGACTCCGGCGCGACGACCGGGCCCACGGCCGAGGTCACCTCCCGGTCGGCGTTCGACGTGCCGCGGCTGCTCCTCATCGGCGGGCTGGGCGCGGTCGTCGCGCTCGGCGTCGCCTGGGTGATCGTCCGCTCCCGCAAGGGCGCCCAGCAGGACGGCGACGCCGATGCGCGCTGACTCGGCCGCCCAACACCTTCACTTCTCCTCCCGAAAAGGAACCCCACTCATGGCCAGCACGACCAGCATGACGACCACCACCACCCGCCCCCTCGCAGCAGCGGCGTTCCTCGCGGCCGCCGCACTCACCCTCACTGGGTGCGCGACGGCAAGCACCGCGACCGGGGCTGATGCCGATTCGGCGACGCCCGCCGCCGACTCCGTCACCGTCGAGAACACCTGGGTCAAGGCCGAGGACTCCGGCATGTCCGCCGCATTCGGCGAGATCGAGAACACGGGGGCCGGGGACGTGACGATCGTCTCGGTCGCGAGCCCGGCATCCACCGCCCTCGAGCTGCACGAGACCGTCGCGAACGAGACCGGCGAGATGACGATGCGCGAGAAGGGCGGCGGATTCACGATCGCCGCCGGCGAAGCGCTCACCCTCGAGCCCGGCGGCAACCACATCATGCTCATGGACCTGCCGGAGCCCATCGTCGCGGGGGACGAGATCACGTTCACCCTCACGTTCTCGGACGACTCGACGCTCGACTTCACCGCCCCTGCCAAGGACTACGCGGGCGCCAACGAGACCTACGAAGACGGCGACATGGATGACATGGGCGGCAACATGGAGATGGACAACAGCGACCACGCCGACCACAGCGACCACGCCGACCACAGCGACCACGCGGACAACAGCTGATGCACGGCGACCAGAGCCCTGGTCGCACCCGCCCGACCCGGCGGCAGCTCCTCTTCGGAGGAGCTGTCGCCGGGTTCGGCGCGGCCGCGGCCATCGGCGCAGACCAGGCGCTCCGCCTCGCGGCACCCGTTGCGAGCCAGGACGACAGCGTTCCCGTTCCCCTGCCGGGGGACGACACCGTGCCGTTCTACGGCCAGCATCAGGCCGGCATCGCGACACCGCCGCAGGCGCACGCGACACTCGTGGCCCTCTACCTGCGCGACGGCACCGACCGCGACGCGCTGCGCCGCCTCATGCAGCTCCTCACCGACGACGCGGCGAGGCTCGCACGCGGCGAACCGGCGCTCGCCGACTCGGAACCCGAGCTCGCGCAGGTGCCCGCGAACCTCACGGTCACGTTCGGGTTCGGGCCGGAGTTCGTCCGCCGCGCCTCCACCTCCTCGACGCAGGCCCCCGCCTGGCTGAGGCCACTCCCCGCCTTCGGGATCGACCGCCTCGAGGACGCGTGGAACGACGGCGACCTGCTCCTGCAGGTCGCCGCCGACGACCCGTTCACCGTCGCCCACGCGCTGCGGATGCTGCTGAAGGACACCCGCAGCTTCGCGACCGTGCGGTGGACGCAGCCCGGATTCCGCCGGGCACGCGGCTCCGAGGCATCCGGCACGACGATGCGGAACCTGTTCGGGCAGGTCGACGGCACCGTCAACCCCGCGCCGCCGACCGTCGACTTCGAGCAGCTCGTGTGGATCACGGAAGGCGCGTTCGCGGGAGGGACGGGCATGGTGGTGCGGCGCATCAGCATGGACCTCGACAAGTGGGACAGGCTCGACCGCAGCGGCCGCGAGCAGTCGGTCGGGCGCACCCTCGCGAACGGGGCCCCGCTCACCGGAACCCAGGAGCACGACGAGCCCGACTTCACCGCCAAGAACGCCGCGGGATTCCCCGTCATCGCCGAGTTCTCGCACCTGCGGCGGGCGCGGTCGGAGAACACGGCGGAGCGGTTCTTCCGCCGCGGCTACAACTACGACGACGCCCCGAGCGGCGAGCAGATCTCGAACTCCGGCCTGCTCTTCATCTCATTCCAGGCGGACGTGGACGCGCAGTTCGTGCCCGTGCAGCGGCGCCTCGACGAGCTCGATCTGCTCAACGAGTGGACGACGCCGATCGGCTCCGCGGTGTTCGCCATCCCACCCGGATGCGCGGAAGGCGGCTACATCGGAGAGGGGATCCTCGCGTGAGCGCTGCGCGTCCGACTCCACGGCGAGGCTGGTTCGCTCAGCTGCTGATGCGCCTCCACTTCTTCGCCGGCGTGTTCGTCGGCCCGTTCATCCTCATCGCGGCGCTGAGCGGCGCACTGTACGCGCTGACACCGCAGATCGAGCAGCTCGTGTACGACCGCGAGCTGCACGCGCCGACGGCGGACGAGTACCTGCCGCTCGCCGAGCAGATCGAGGCGGCCGACGCCTACATCGGGGACGGTGCGGCCGGTGCGGCCGGTGCGGACGGTGCAGCCCCGGCGATCGTCGCGGTGCGGCCGGCCCCGGAACCCGGCGACACGACGCGAGTCATGTACGCGGATGCCGGGCTGGGGGAGAGCACGACCAGAGCCGTCTTCGTCGATCCCGCGACCGCCGAGGTGCGCGGGGACCTGCCCGTGTATGGCACCTCGGGCTCCCTGCCGTTCCGAACCTGGGTCTCCGACCTGCACCGCAGCCTCCACCTCGGCGATGCCGGCAGGCTCTACAGCGAGCTCGCGGCGTCTTGGCTCGGGGTCGTCGCACTCGCCGGAGCTGGCCTCTGGGCCACCAGGTATCGGCGGGCTCGCCGTGCGAAGCGGACGTCGCAGCAGCGCGAGCTGCTGCGGCCGAACCTCGCTGCGAAAGGGTTCGTTCGCACGCGCAGCCTGCACGCATCCACCGGCATCTGGGTGCTCGTCGGGGCCCTCTTCCTGTCGGTCACGGGCATCACCTGGTCGCAGTACGGCGGGGCGAACTTCAGTGAGCTGCGCGCCGCCGTGGGCTGGACGACGCCGTCGGTCAGTACGAGCCTCGACGGCGCGGGCAGCCCTGCTGCCGGCGAGCACGACGAGCACGACGAGCACGCCGGGCACGGGCACGGTCACGGTGCGCCGACGCCGAGTGCCGACGTCGCAGCGCTGAGCCCGCGCGCCTACGACTCGGTGCTGTCGGTCGCGCACGAGGTGAACGTCAACACGGGGCTCGTGGAGATCAGGCCGCCGGCCGAGCCGGGCACGGCGTGGGTCGTGCAGGAGATCCAGCGCAGCTTCCCGACCGAGGTGGATGCGGTGGCCATCGATGGCGCGACGATGCAGGTCGTCGACCGGGTCGACTTCGCCGAGTTCGGGCCGGTCGCGAAGCTCAGTCGGTGGGGCATCGACCTGCACATGGGCTCCATGTTCGGCCTCGCCAACCAGCTCGTGCTGTTCGCCGTCGCCATCGGCATCGCGGCGATGGTCGTGTGGGGCTACGCCATGTGGTGGCAGCGGCGCCCGAAGCACGACCCGTCGCGTCGTGTCGGCGCGTCTCCACCGCGGGGAGCGCTCCGGCGCGCGCCGTGGTGGGGCGTCCTGCTCGTGCTGGCGGGTGCGGCAGCGGTCGGGGTGTTCCTGCCGCTCATGGGAGCCAGCCTCGCCGCGTTCCTGCTGGTCGACCTCGCCGTTGGCGTGGTCGGGCGTCGGCGTCGGCGTCGGGGAAGGGAGCGCAGCAGAACTCCTCATCTTCAGCGGTGAGTTTCGAGCGTGTCGTCGGACCGGACCAAGAATGTCGGTGGTTCGGGGGAAGCTGGTCGCATGATCGATGAAGCGCTCGCAACGAGGATCCCGGAAGGGTGGATGCCACCTGCCCAGATGGTCGAGCGCGTGCGCAACCTCGAGCGCTTCCTGCTGGTCTCCCTGATCGCCGAGGCGAACGCCGACGTGGCCCGCGCGCAGGCAGAGCAGGCGCGCGTCTACGCGCTGGCGGCACGAACCGGGGTCGCTGAAGATGAGCGAGCGGGCACCCTCGAGCAGGAGTGGGCGCTGCGGTCGTGGAAGGCGGAGATCGCGGCGGTCACGAACACCTCGAGGCAGGCCGTCGCGAGCATCATGGGCCGCTCGGCGGTTCTCACGGAGGACTTCCCGCTTGTGCACGCGGCGCTCGCGGCCGGTGAGGTGTCGATGGCGCACGCGCGCATCGTGTGCGAGGCGGGCACGATCATCGTGCACGAAGACCCAGCGGAACAGGCCGCGCGGCGTGAGCTGCTCGTGCAGGTTGCGCTCGAGAAGGCCCGGTCGACGTCGCCGGGCAGGTTGAAGGACTTCGCGATCAAGCAGGCCGAGCGACTGACGGCTTCGTCGCTGGAGGAACGCTACGACCAGGCGATGGGGTCGCGGGCTGTGCTCGTCACGCGCGAGGCGGACGGCATGGCGTCGCTTGGCGCGCGGCACTCGCTGCCGGTGCTCACGGCGATCGACGGGCGCTTGTCCGAAATTGCGAAGTCCATCATCGCGGCGAGGGGCGGCGAATCCGACGACCCGCGAACCTTCCACCAGGTGCGGGCCGACGTGTTCGCCGAGCTGCTCCTCACCGGCGAGCTGACGTCCTGCCCGGCTGCGGCAGGCATCACCGCGAAGGCATCGGTCACGATGCCGGTGCTGACGATGCTCGACGCCAGGGCAGGCGACGGCAGCTCGCTCGAGACGACTCCCGCGCTTCTGGACGGCGTGACGCCGATCCCGATGAGCGTCGCCAAGGCCCTCGCCGCCAACGCACCGAGCTTCGAGCGCATCCTGACCCACCCGATCACGGGAACGGTCGTCGAGGTCGACCGCTATCGGCCGACCAAGGAGATGCGTGCGTGGCTGCGCGCTCGAGACGTGCACTGCCGGTTCCCGGGGTGCCGCCTCCCCGCCGACAAATGCGACCTCGACCACACGATCCCGGCGTCCGAGGGCGGGCCGACGAGCCTCGTCAACCTCGCCGGGCTGTGTCGCTGGAACCACACGGTGAAAGGCAACACGGCCTGGCGGGTCCGCCAGCTGCCGGGCGGGGTCCTCGAGTGGACCTCGCCCAGCGGCATCGTCCTGGTCGACGCTCCTGAACCGCGCGGCGTCACCTTCGGGCCCTCGCCGGGCGGTGCGCCCGGCATCGAGATCCGCGGGAGCACCTACCGGGTGCAACCGCCGGGATCTGCGCCTGGCCCGTTCTCCGGCCCGTTCTCTGGCCCGGCTTCTGGTCCAGTCGCTGGCCCAGACGCTGACTCGGCTTCTGGCCCGTCGACCGGCCCGGCTTCTGGCCCGGCGCTTGGCCCGTCGGCTGGCCCGGCGACCGGCCCGGCGCCCGGCCCGTCCGCTGGCCCGGCGCCCGGCCCGTCCGCTGGCCCGGCGACCGGCCCGTCCGCTGGCCCGGCGCCCGGCCCGGCTTCTGGCCCGGCGACCGGCCCGTCGCCTGACCCAGCCTCTGGCGTCGACCCTCCGCCGTTCTGACCGGGGCCGGTCGCGCTGCCCTGTCTTCGCTCTACTTCGTTGTCGGCCCGTAGAACCCGTTGACCTCCGACAGCTCGAGCTCGGCCGTCGCCTGGATGAGGGCGAGCAGCTCGGCGTCGAGCCCCGGCGCGAACTCCTCGAGACGCGCGTCGGCGATGAACGACGGGGCACCTGCCGGCGACTGCTCGGAGGCGTCCAGCGTCGTCCCGTCGTTCGAGGGCGACGCTCCCTGGAAGATCTTGCCCGCCTCCGACTTGCCGTCGAGGTCGAACGAGTACTGCTTGCTCTGCAACCCCAGGTCGAGGAGCTCCTTCACCTCGGGGAACGCCTCGGCGTTCGTCTTGGGGATGGGCAGCAGCGACTTCCAGCTCACGCCGAGCGTCTCCAGCGCCCGCGCGTAGGCGTTCTCGTGCGCCTGATCGCGCACGATGAGGTAGGCGATCGTGCCGCGCGCCGTCGGGTTGTCGGTCATCTCGTAGATGCGGCACTTCTGCAGGCGCCCCGTCGACTCGAGCATGAGGTTGTACAGCAGGTCGAGGGGCAGGTTGCCGGAGTTGTACACGTAGCTGCCGCTCCACGGGTTGCCGGCCGCGTCCACCGGCAGCGCACCCTGCGCACCCACGAGATAGTGGTGGATGTTGCTCGTGTCGAGCGCGATCTTCAGCGGCGTCGCGCCGCCGGAGCCCGGCTTGTCGACTGGGTCGGTGAGCTTGCCCGTGTACTCGGGGGAGCCGTCGAGGAGGCGCGAGATCGTCGTCCCGATGAGCTCGACGTGGCTGATCTCCTCCGTGCCGATGCCCTGGATGAGGTCGCGGTAGGGCTTCGCGGTGGGGCCCCGGAAGTTCATCGCCTGGAAGAGGTACTGCATCATGGTGCGCATCTCGCCGAACTGCCCACCGAGCCCCTCCTGGAGCGCGTTCGCCGCTGCGGGGTCTGGCTCGCCGTCGGCGATGTCATTGATCCAGGTCTGTGCGTGGAAGTACATGGGTGTCTCCTCGTCATCGAGCGCGACGCCAAGAAGACGCCGCTGTCGCAACCAGACCAAGCCGCCCTGTGTTTCCCCGTGGGGGTATCGCGAATGCCCGCGGGGGTGTAGAACCTCAGTCCCTCGTCCGTGTTCGCCGCGCGAAGCGCAGCACGACGTACGTGACGAGCCCGACCGCGACGATGATCCCGCCGCGCAGCCACACCTCGCCGCTCTGCTGCGTGAGCAGGACGATGCAGGAGATGATCGCGAGCACGGGCAGCGCCGTCCAGGCTCGGAAGTGGGCGTGCTCGACCTTGTCGCGACGCAGCACGAGCACGGCGAGGTTGGTGCTGATGAACACGATGAGCAGCAGGATGACGACGGTCTCGGCGAGCACGGCGATGCCGCCGGTTGCGGTGAGCACGATGGCGCAGACGGTGGTGACGATGATGGCGACCCACGGGGTGCGCCTCCCGGGGAGCACACGCCCGAGCATCCGGGGCAGCAGGCCCTGCCCCGCCATGCCGTAGGTGAGGCGGCTCGCCATGATCATGGTCAGCAGCGCTCCGTTGGCGACCGCGATGAGGGCGATCGCGCTGAACAGCCAAGCCGGAACCGGCACACCGGTCGCCTCGATGACGTCGAGCAGCGGGCCGGTGGACTCGGCGAGCTCGCCAGCTGGCACGGCGATGGATGCTGCGGTGCCGACGAGCATGTACATGAAGCCGGCGGTGAGCAGCGAGAAGAAGAGAGCCTTCGGGTACACCTTCGACGGTTCGCGCACCTCCTCGATGAGGTTCGCCGAGGTCTCGAATCCGACGTAGGAGTAGTAGGCGAGCAGGGCCGCGCCGAGCACGGCCGGGAGCGGGCTGATGCCGTCGCCGAATGACACTGCCCGGCCGATGTCACCACCGCCGTTGCTGACGAGCACCCCCACGAGGACCACGACCAAGACGAGACCGGTGAGCTCGATGCACGTCATGATGATGTTCGAGCGCAGCGATTCCTTGATGCCGCGGAGGTTGACGAGGGCGATGAGCACAAGCAGCAGGGATGCGCCGACCACGGGCGGCAGATCGACGAACGTGGCCAGGTAGTCGCCGCTGAACGCGAGTGCGAGGCTCGCCGCGCTCACGACGCCGGCCGCGAGCATGCAGAAGCCCACCATGAAGGACACGAACTCCGAGCGGTAGGCGCGCTGCGCGAACACCGCGGAGCCGCCCGCCTTCGGGTACTTCGTGACGAGCTCCGCGTACGACGCCGCTGTGAGCAAGGCCAGGCCGAGGGCGACGAGCAGCGGCAGCCAGGTGACGCCGCCGACCTCGCCTGAGATCGTGCCGACGAGGGCGTAGATCCCGGCCCCGAGCACGTCGCCGAGGATGAACACGAAGAGCAGCAGCCCCGTGACGTCGCGTTTGAGTGCCGGAGTCTGCGATGGGGGCTGCGTGGTTGGGGACATGCTCAGAGTCTGTGCCGCGTCGGGATGGATGCCCCCGCCCCTTGTCAGGTGCGCCGTGGTGTGCATCCGACGGTGTGGATCGGCAGCCCCTGTGCATCCGCAGCGACCGCGCCTCAGGCCTGGCCAATGGTCCTGGCTGTTGCTACCCTTGGATGTTGAAGCCCCGGAATCGGGCTTGCGGACGAGGGAGCAGTACCCGCACCACGACAAGACTGACTCAGAAGGAGCCGTCGTGGCTTGGTTCGTGTTGATTCTGTCTGGAATGCTGGAGGCCGTCTGGGCCTCAGCGCTCTCCGCCTCGAAGGGCTTCAAGAAGCCCGTCCCCGTCGTCGTGTTCCTCGTGTCGCTCACGATCAGCATGGCCGGCCTCGCCTGGGCCATGACGCAGCTGCCCACCGGCACCGCCTACGCGGTCTGGGTCGGCATCGGCGCGACCCTCACCGTCGTCTGGGCCATGGTCACGAAGCAGGAACGCGTCTCGGTCGCCCGAGTCCTCCTGCTCCTCCTGCTCGTCGGCTCCGTCATCGGCCTCAAGGTGGTGAGCTGACCATGGCGTGGATCGCGCTTGTCATCAGCGGCATCCTCGAAGCCGTCTGGGCCACCGCCCTCGGCCAGTCGGACGGGTTCACGCAGCTCGGCCCGACGATCGTCTTCTTCGTCGGGGTCGTGCTCAGCATGCTGGGCCTCGGGTGGGCCGCGGCTCGCATCCCGATCGGCACCGCCTACGCCGTGTGGGTCGGCATCGGGGCGGCGCTCACCGTCATCTACGCGATGGCGACGGGCGACGAAGCGTTCTCTCCGTGGAAGGCCGTGTTCATCTCCGGCATCATCCTGGCCGTCATCGGGCTGAAGCTCGTGCCGGAGAAGAAGGCTGGGCTGGCCGAAGAAGCCGAACGCGCCTGAGCGCGTTCGGCGCGCATCCAGTCGGGTGTCCGTGGTCGCACGTACGCTGAGCCTTTCGGCCCCAGCCAGCCGCCGACCCCCGCCGCCGACCCCAGGAAGGGCCAGCATCATCGCCTCGTCTGCCAGCACCCCCGCTCGCACCCGTCTGCTCATGACCCTGGGTGTCGGCGTCGCGTCCGCTTCGCTGCTGACGGGATGCGCCGGGTCCTTCTTCTCACCCGCCTACGGCGAGGACGAGGTCGGCAGCGGGGAGGCTCAGGTGCAGACGGAGCCGGAACTCGACCCCGCGGCCGAGGGCTACCCGGCGGCGCCTGCGCAGGCCCTGCCCGAGTCGGCGGGGTACGGGATCTGGGATGTGCCGCTCGCCGAGCTCGCAGCTCCGGCCTGGGTGCAGGCGACCTCGGAGGCGACGGGCATCCCGACCAGGGCGCTCTCGGCGTACGCGGGAGCCGCGATCCGCGTCTCGGAGACACGTCCGGAGTGCGGCATCGGCTGGAACACCCTCGCCGGTATCGGGGCCGTCGAGTCCCGACACGGCACGTACGGCGGGTCTCAGGTACTGGATTCGGGTCAGGTCGAGCCGCGCATCATCGGCGTGCCGCTCGATGGCAGCGCAGGGTTCCTCGCCATCCCGGACACCGACGGCGGTGCCCTCGATGAGGACACGGAATGGGACCGCGCCGTCGGCCCCATGCAGTTCATCCCGGAGACGTGGGCGAAGTTCGGGCAGGACGCGAACTTCGACGGGGTCGCCGACCCGCACCACATCGACGACGCCGTGCAGACGGCGGCCGCCTACCTGTGCGAGCGGGGTGGCGAGCTCACGAGCGATGACGGCTGGAACACCGCGATCTCCGCCTACAACCTCCCGGCCGAGTACGCACGCGAGGTCGCCGGCTACGCCGTGCTCTACGCCCCGTAGGGGTTCAGAGCAACCGCGGAGGGAGGCGAGAATGCGTCGAACGGGGAGCGGAATGCGGGCTCAGTTGCCGGGGAGTGAGATCTTGACCTGATCGCCTTGTGTCGTGCATTTCAGGGAGAACGCTTCTGCGCCTGAGTAGGAGACCACCCAATTCATTCCGTCCTGGTGCACCTGAGGCGCGAGGTGTCCGAAGATCGCCTCGTAGGAAGACACCTCCGGGTCGCTACCGAAGATCGGCCCGGCGTACTTGTCTTTGATCGCGGTCACGCACTTGCTGATCGCCTCTTCGCGAGTCAGCTCAAGCGCGGGCTCGATCGTGTACTCCGCGACGAGCGTCGCGGTCGGGCTGGGCTCTGCCTCCTGTGCAGTATCGAGCGCCGTGCAACCGCTGAGCGCTAGTGGGGCGATTGCGAGCCCAGCGACGAGGGATGCCAGACGGAAGAAGTCGACGCGCATTGATGCTCCCCGTCTGCCGGCTCTCTGCCAGCTGTCGCTCACCACCGTATGGGGAGCGAGCAGATGCGCGGCGACGTTTGCGATAACGGTTCGGCACGATCAAGCGCGTACCTGTCACAGCCCGGTCACGAGCCCTGGGGCACCTCGACGCAGGGGATCGCCATGGTCGCGACGAAGGCGCCATCCGAGTGCATCACCGGGGGGACGGTGTCGTCGAAAATCGCCGCCTCGCCCTCAGCCAGGTCGGTGTCGGCGACGCGGAGGCGCCCGCTGATCAGGTAGATGGCCCGCACGTCCGGGTCGAACTCGACGGGGTCGCTCACGAACACGCGGCCGAGGATGATGGGCTGCATCTCCGACTTGCGGGTCACCCGCAGCAGCCGGGTGCTCTTCGCGCGTCCGATGGAGCTGCGCAGCAGGAGGAGCGGCGTCGTCGACTCGACCACGATCTGGTGGTCGGCGCGCACCTTCTCCTGCCGTGTCCCATCCACGAGTCGCAGCTGCGGCCCGCTGATGCCGAGCCAGTGGTCGACCGTTCCCTCAGGTCGGTGCAGCGACTTCACGTTTCGCTTCACGTCGACGAGGGAGAGGCTCCACCTGGGGTCGACCTCGTCGTCCGGGTCGCGCCAGATCTCGTGCACGCTTCCCGAGCGGAGGTCGGTGCCGAGTCGTTCCCGGGGCAGCGACTGCGGCGTGACGATCTTCATCGAACGGCGTCCAATCTGCGTGTAGCTCAGTTGGGGTTGGCGCTGCCCTGGTGGGGGAAGGCCAGAAGGTGGCGGCCAGTCTGTGAACTGTGCCGCCACCTTCGAGGTCGGTGAACGGGGCGACGCTAGACGCGCGTGTCCTCCAGCACGTAGCCAGCCTCACCGTGCGAGACGGTGTCGAGACCGGCGATCTCGTCCTCGTCCTTCACACGGAAGCCGATGGTCTTGTGGATGATGAATCCGATGACCAGGGCTCCGACGAAGGAGTACGCCATGATGGCGAAGGCCGCGATGGCCTGCACGAGGAGCTGCGTGCCGTCTCCACCGAGGAACAGGCCGGTGCCGTTGGCGAAGAAGCCAAGGTAGAGGGTTCCGATGAGGCCGCCGACGAGGTGGATGCCCACGACGTCGAGCGAGTCGTCGAGGCCCAGCTTGAACTTCAGGTCGATCGCGATGGCGCAGACGGCTCCGGCGATGACGCCGAGGAGGATCGCCCACACGGGGTCGAGGGATGCGCAGGCGGGGGTGATGGCGACCAGGCCCGCGACGGCACCGGATGCTGCGCCGACCGAGGTGGGCTTGCCGTCGCGGATCTTCTCGACGACCAGCCAGGCGAGGAGCGCGGCCGCGGGGGCTGCGATCGTGTTGACGACGGCGAGGGCTGCGACGCCGTCAGCGGCGAGCTCGGACCCGGCGTTGAAGCCGAACCAGCCGAACCAGAGGAGGCCGGCGCCGAGGAGCACGAACGGCGGGTTGTGGGGGACGTGGGCTCCCTTGCCGAAGCCGACGCGGCGGCCGAGGACAATCGCGAGGGCGAGGGCTGCCGCGCCGGCCGTGATGTGCACTGCCGTGCCGCCGGCGAAGTCGATGACGCCGAGGCCGAACGTCTCCTGCAGGCCGTAGGTCGTCCATCCGCCGTAGGCGAAGGAGCCGTCATCGGCGAGGCCGAAGTTGAAGACCCAGCTCGCGACGGGGAAGTAGACGACGGTCGCCCAGATGCCGGCGAAGATCATCCACGAGCCGAACTTCGCGCGGTCGGCGATGGCTCCGGAGACGAGGGCGACGGTGATGATCGCGAAGGTCGCCTGGAAGGCGGCGAACGCGAGCGGTGGGTAGGCGGCGTCTTCCGGCACCTCGAGGAGGCTGGAGAGCCCCATCGCGGACGGGTCGATCGCGAAGAGCGGGCTCAGGCCCTCAGCCGCCGGGAAGGCGATCGAGTAGCCGAAGAGCACCCAGAGCACGCCGATCAGGCCGATCGCTCCGAAGCTCATCATCATCATGCTGATCACGCTCTTCGCCTTGACCAGGCCTCCGTAGAAGAACGCCAGTCCTGGTGTCATCAGCAGCACGAGCGCCGCCGCGAAGAGGATGAATGCGGTATTTCCTTGATCCATCGTTGTAGACCTCTCTGCAAGGGACGCACGTGGGGCGTCGGGGTGCACTCATGGTGCGCTCGTGCTGTTTCGCCTGCGCGGCGGTGGTGTTACGCGAACGAACGAAGTGTGTTGCAGTCGTGTTTCCGGTGTGTCCCCTGAAACGCACCGCCCGCCTTGCACAATGTGACGCCCTGAGTAGTCCGGCGCAGCCCCCGTCTTACGGTTCCAGGCGGCGTCTGCCTACCATCCCGGCATGAGCATCTCGGCTTCCCCGTCCCTTGTCCGCGACGTCGACCGCGCCCAGTTCAACCGCGACTGGGAGGCGTGGCACGTCGAGCACGAGAAGCGGCGCACCGATGGCCACGGGTTCCTAGCCGTGACCAGCCTGAACTTCCTGTCGGAGGATCCGCAGGCCATCGACGGCATCCCCGGTTCCTGGTCGCTCGAGGACGGGCAGGCGATCGTCGATCTTGCCGACGGCGAGACCCTCGAGGCTGACGGCCTCCTGCTGCAGGGGCCCCGGCTGCACCGGTTCCCGTGCATCGCCGAGCGCGACGGGGTCACCGCCCGCGCCGGCAGGGTGCTCATCGAGATCGCCAAGCGGGGAGGCTTCACGATCGTGCGCCCCCGCGACCCCGACTACGACTACCTGGCCGCCTACTCGGGCACCCCCACCTACCTCCCCAACCCGCGCTGGCGCGCGCAGGGCACATTCGAGGCGTTCGACGAGCCGCGCGATGTCACCGTCGGTGCGGCGGTCGAGGGGCTCGAGCACGTCTACTCCTCGCCGGGCAGGGTCACCTTCGAGCTTCGCGGCGAGCAGTTCTCGCTCACCGCGTTCAATGGGCACGAGGCTGGATCGCTGCTCGTCCTGTTCACGGATGCGACGAGCGGCCTCACGACGTACGCCGCGAACCGTGCCCTGTCGGTCTCGGCGCCGGATGCGGATGGCCGCGTCACGGTCGACTTCAACCGCGCCGTGAACCTGCCCTGCGCGTACACGGTCTTCGCGACCTGCCCGCTGCCTCCCGCCGAGAACCGACTCCCCGTCGGCATCGAGGCCGGGGAGAAGACGCCGCTCGCGAAGGCCGGCGAGCACGCAGAGGGCGCCTCAGCGTGAAGTTCCAGGTCCTCGACATCGTCCCGTACGTCGCCAACCCGGTCACGGGCGAGCAGCTGACGCCGTCCGAGCGGCTCCACGAGACCCTCGAGTTCGCGCTGCGCGCTGAGGAGCTCGGCTTCGACGCCTTCTCGGTGGGGGAGCGCCACGCTGGCCGCTTCCTGTCGTCCTCGCCGAGCGTGCTCCTCGGGGCCATCGCGGCGCAGACGTCGACGATCCGCCTCCAGACGGGCGTGACCGTGCTGTCGATCCTCGACCCCGTTCGAGTCGCCGAGGACTTTGCGACGATCGACCAGCTCTCGCGTGGCCGCCTCGAGATCACCATCGGCAAAGGAAACGAGGTCGCCCAGTTCCCGCTGTTCGGTCTCGAGATCGACGACCAGTGGGAGCTGCTCGCCGAGAAGTACGCGTTGCTCCGGCAGCTGTGGCGGGAGACCGAGCTCGACTGGCCAGGCAGCGAGTTCACGCGCCCCCTCACGAAGGTCACGACCCTGCCGCGGCCGTATGCCGGACCGCCCCGCGTGTGGCACGGCTCGGCCACGACGCTCGCCTCAGCAGCCCTCGCGGCGAAGTGGGGCGACCCGCTCTTCTCGGCGAACGCCATCCAGCCTCTGCGCAACTACGAGGTGCTCGTGCGCCACTACCGGGACGAGTTCGAGCGCCACGGCCATGACCCCCGCACCGCGTTCGTCGGCGCGGGCGCGGGCTCGCTCTTCATCGCCGAGACCTCCCAGGAGGCGAAGGAGCAGTACGGGCCCGTCTACGAGGCCCTCGTCGCCGCCACCAACGTGCCAGGCAACAACTCCGTGTTCCGAGACATCGACCACGCCATCGCCGAGGGGCCGGCGCTCGTCGGCAGCCCGCAGCAGGTGATCGACAAGATCGGCCGCTTCCACGGCGCCTTCGACCACGACCTGCAGTCGATCAGCCTCCCCACCACGCTCCCGCACGAGCAGCAGCTCGACCAGCTCGAGTACTTCGCCACTGCCGTCATCCCAGCGCTCCGCGAGGAGTTCCCCACGACGCTCTGGAGCGACGAGCTGGTCGGGGCATCCGCCGCATGACGCAGACCGCACCCGTGCCGACGCAGGCGGCGTCGGCCGCACCCGTGCCGCCAGCGCCCGCTGGGATCCGCGTCCGCGAGGCGGCGCCCGCCGACTGGCCCGAGGTCATCCGCGTCAGCGAGGCGGCGTTCGCCGCTGGGCCATACGGGAACCTGCAGGTCGGCGAGGAGCGCCGACGCTTCGTGCGCGACGTCGAGGGACGAGCCGCAGCCGGTGCTGTGCTCGTCGCCGAACGCGACGGTTCCGGCGGCCGCGACGGCGCCGAGGTCGTGGGCACGCTCAGCATCGCGCGCGCCGGCACGGGCCCATCGCGCCTCGCCACGGGGGAGGAAGCGGAGGTGCGCCTCCTCGCCGTCTCACCGACCGCGCAGCGGCTCGGCGTCGCGAAGCGCCTCATGCAGGCGGCGAGCGAGACGGCGCTCGGGTGGGGCGCATCCGCGCTCGTGCTCGACACGGGCGGCAAGAACCTCGCGGCGCAGGCGCTCTACGAGGGCCTGGGGTATCGGCGCACCAACGGGGCTGACGACGCGAGCGACACGGAGGCGGTCGCCGATGCGTCCCGCGTCCCGCACATCGACTACCGGCTGCCGTTGCAGCTCGACCCCGGCGTCGTGGTGCGGCTCGTGCGGCCGAACGAGATCGACGCCGTCTCAGCCCTCTCGCTGCGCGCCTACGAACTCGAGTACACGATCTCGGGCCACTACCGCGACGACATCGTCTCCGTCGCCGAGCGCGCCGAAGCCAACCAGGTGTGGGTCGCCGTGGATGCGGGGGACGGGGAGCTGCTCGGATCCGTCGTGACGCCGAAACCGGGGGAGCACCTCACGACGCTGCCCGAGAGCGACGAGGAGCTCGACTTCCGGCTGCTCGCCGTCGACCCAGGCGCTCGCGGGCGCGGGGTCGGCGCGATCCTCACCAGGCTCGTCATCGAGCTCGCGCGACAGCGCGGGCTGCGGCGCGTGGTCATGAACAGCGGACCGCAGATGGTGCGAGCGCACCGCCTCTACGAGCGGCTCGGCTTCTCCATCCTCGAGTCGCGCGTGCGCACCGTCGACCCCGGCGACGGGCGGCCGCCGTTCCAGCTCCTCGCCTTCACGATCGACGTCTGAGCGTTGCCTCCGAACCTCCGAGCCACCGATCCGATGCGAAGCCCGGCTCCGAATGATTCCCGATGCGTCGCAAGTCGCGGCGCGGGAAGGCACCGCAATGACTGAGATCACCGCACACCACGGCCTGCTCGCGGAAACGAAGCTCCACGTCGACGACACGGGCGGAACCGGTCGCCCCGTTGTCCTCATCCACGGTTGGCCGCTCTCGGGTGAAGCCTGGAACCACCAGGTGCCGGCCTTCGAGGCCGCCGGCCACCGCGTCGTGACCTACGACCGCCGCGGCTTCGGCCGCAGCGACAAGCCCCTCACGGGGTACAGCTACGACAGCTTCGCCGACGACCTGCAGTCGGTGCTCGAAGCCCTCGACCTGCGCGAGGTCACCCTCGTCGGCTTCTCCATGGGCGGCGGCGAAGTGGCCCGCTACCTCGCGAAGTTCGGCGACGAGCGCGTGCACAGCGTCGTCTTCGCATCCGCTGTCCCGCCGTACCTGCTGAAGACCGCCGGCAACCCGGACGGCCCCCTCGAAGCTGCAGAGGCCGCCAAGATGACGGCCGCGCTCACCGCCAACCAGGAGTCGTTCTACGACGGCTTCATCACCACGTTCTACTCGGTCGACGACAAGCTCGTCGTCTCCGAGCAGGAGCGCCAGGCGGCCATCGAGCTGACCAAGCAGGCGTTCAAGCCCGCCGCCCTGCAGGCCATGGCGGCGTTCGCGAGCACCGACTTCCGCGACGACCTGCAGGCCGTGAAGGTGCCGACGCTCGTCATCCACGGTGACAGCGACGCGACCGTGCCCTTCGAGGGGTCCGGAGCTCGCACGAACGAGGCCGTCGCCGGCTCCGAGCTGTACGTCGTGGCGGATGCGCCCCACGGCGTCAACGTGAGTCACGTCGACGAGTGGAACCGGGTCGTGCTGGAGTTCCTCAGCCGCTGATTCCGCGAGGAGCGTGACAACTCCGCTGGACGCCGGGACCCGGCCACCGTCGTTTCGGTGGCCGGGTCTCGGCGTCTCGGCGATCTCACAGCGTGCGCGCGCTCGGCGGCCTTGGAGGCGCTGGGATCGCCGCCGTCGCAGGATCCGCAGAGTTCACTGGGAGTCGCGGAGATGGGCGAGTCCAGGCCATCGACGGCCCAGGGCGCTTGACAGCGGGCCGAGGGGATTGATGGGCTGGCGGCAGCTCGACGCGCAGGACCGGAAGCATCCCGAGACAACGAAGGCCAGCTAGGCGCTGGCCGGAGGAGGCGTGATGAAGACGAACACCGTGACGAAGACCAGCGAACTCGACCCGACCACGTCGTCCGGGGCAGGCGACCATCGGCCCGCGTCCTCCGGTGGCGGCGGCATGACCGCGAGCCGCGACGAACACGGGCTGCCGACGGGCGCCGCCCTGCGGGAGTGGCGTCGCGCGCATCCGCGGGCCACGATCGCCGACGCCATCGCAGCGGACTCGCTCTCAGCGCGCTGACCGGCCCCTCGGGCGATTAGGCTTGAGGACCGTGACGACAGACCGCGACGCCCTCATCGAACTCATCCGCGACGAAGCCGTGTTCCACGGCGACTTCACCCTCACGAGCGGGAAGAAGGCGACGTACTACATCGACCTCCGCAAGCTGAGCCTCGACCACCGCGCCTCGCCGCTCATCGGACGCGTGCTGCTCGAGGTCATCGTGGAGTTCGAGACCCTCACGGGCGCGCCGGTGGATGCAGTCGGCGGCCTCACGATGGGTGCAGACCCGCTCGCGAGCGCCGTCATGCACCAGGGGCTCGCGCAGGGCAAGATCGTCGACGCGTTCGTCGTGCGCAAGGAGCCGAAGGACCACGGCCGCGGCCGCCAGGTGGAAGGGCCGGACCTGGAAGGTAAGCGGGTCGTCGTGCTCGAGGACACGTCCACCACGGGCGGCTCGCCGCTCAAGGCCATCGAAGCCCTCGAGAAGGTCGGCGCGAAGGTCGTCGGCGTCGCCGTCATCGTCGACCGCGCCACGGAAGCGCAGGGCGTCATCGAAGCCGCGGGCTACCCGTATCGCGCCGCGATCGGCCTCGAAGACCTGGGCCTCGCCTAGGCACTCCCCATGGCAGCGACCCCCACGCCTGAGGCGCGCGAGCAGCCTCAAGCACGCGAGCAGCAGGTGGAGCGCGCCGCGAAGCGCCGCAACCGCGGCGTCCTCGCAGCGCTGATCGGGGTCCTCCTCCTCGGTGGGGCCGCGCTCGGAGTCTGGCTCCAGCCGTTCGGCGACGGTCAGGTCCCGCCAGAGGAGACGGCCGGGCCCGCGCTCACCGAGGTGCCGCTCGCGGGCGCCGACGCGTCGCTGCTCGAGCCGGGCCAGTGCATCCGCGACTACGTCTCGCCCTGGGAGCCCAGGTTCGATGTCGTCGACTGCGACGCCGAGCACTCGGGGCAGCTGCTCGCCGACGTCGAGGCGACGACGCTGTCCGCAGACGCCGAGTATCCGGGCGAGGAAGCGCTCAGGGACCGCGCCCAGATCACGTGCCAGGCGAGCGACGTCCTCGACACCGCCGCGGCCGCGGCCGTGCCCGGGCTCGTCATCGAGGCCAGCTACCCCCTGAACCAGGCGGACTGGGACGCGGGGCTGCGCGGCTACCGCTGCTTCGCCTCCACGCCGGGGGCGTCCACGACCGGCTCGCTCGCGGCGAACCGGTAGCGTGCGACGGCTACGCTCATCGCATGACCTTCGTGAGTGAATCCATCGACATCGATGTGCCCGTCGACGTGCTCTTCAACCTCTACGCCGAGCCGGAGTCGCTCCCGAGCGTCCTCAGCATCGTGAAGCACGTCGAGGTGCTCGGCCCTGATCTCATCAGGTGGGACGTCGAGCTCGTCGGGCAGCGACGCTCGATCGACGCGAAGGTCGTCGTCAACGAGCCGGGCAAGCGCCTTCGCTGGGAATCGGTCGAGGGCCGTGCGTCCTTCGCCGCCGAGGTGCGCACCGAGGCGATCACCCCGGCCAGCACCCGCGTGACGGTGGATGCGGAGTTCGACGCCGGCGGCATCGCCGAGCGCCTCGGCCTCGCGAAGCCCATCGCAGCAGCCGCGATCTCCAGCGAGCTCCGCAGCGCGAAGAAGACCGCGGAGGCGCAGGCCGCCGCCGGATAGCCGTGTCTCGAGATGGCTTTCGCGCCTCGGGATGTGTTGCAAGCCATCCGCGTGCGTGCAGACCATCCCGAGAGAACGGTGGCAAGGGCGACGACGCTGCTGTCCAGGCATTCCCTGGAGCTGTTCGCTCGTCGCGGAGCGTCACGATGTCGCGCATCACGGGGGCGTGTCGTATTCTGGCGACAGAGTCCACGTGCTCCGGGGTCGGTGTAATTCCGAGCCGGCGGTTATAGTCCGCGACCTGCTCCCGCAAGGGAGTGGCTGATCTGGTGAAATTCCGGAACCGACGGTGAAAGTCCGGAAGGGAGGCGCACGTGACGGCACGCCTCGGCGTACCGTCAGCTCGTGGAATCCGCCGACCAGTTCGGCGACCTCCACGCGCCTCGTCATCCCCGGAGCTTTCCACGAAAGCCGGGTAGATGAACACGACGTCAGCACGCTTCCTCGCACCGATCACGGTGGCGATCGGTGTGCTCGCCGTGTGGTGGCTCGTCACGGCGGCGGGGCTCATCTCGCCGCAGTTCCTCCCTGCTCCCGGCCAGCTCGCCGAGCGCTTCTGGCTCGACGTGACGAAGGGCCCGATGCTGGGCCACGCGTGGGTGACGCTCTCGGCGGCCCTGCTCGGCAGTCTCCTCGCGATCCTCGTGGCCGTGCCGCTCGGCTACCTCATCGCGCGCCTCCCGTGGGTCGATGTCGCGATCACCCCGTACGTGGCCGCGTCGCAGGCCGTCCCGGCCATCGCCCTCGCACCCCTGCTCGTGCTGTGGATCGGCTACGGCCTCGCCCCGACGGTCGTGCTCTGCGCGATCATGTCGTTCTTCCCGATGATCGTCACGACCGTGCTCGGCGTGCGGCAGCTCCCGCAGGACGTCATCGAGGCGGGGCGCATCGACGGCGCCAACTGGTACCAGCTGCTGTGGTGGGTCGAGGGGCCGCTCGCCCTGCCGAGCGTGCTCGCCGGCATCCGCGCCGGTGTGACGCTGTCCATCACGGGTGCCGTCGTCGGCGAGTTCACGATGGGTGGGCGGGGGCTCGGCATGCTCCTCACCCTCAACCGCGACGCCAACGACATCCCCGGTATCTTCTCCACGCTGCTCATGCTCGTGCTCCTCGCCGTCGCCCTGTACATCCTCATGCGGCTGTTCCAGAACGCCGTGACCTGGAACGACGACGAACCCAAGTCGAGGCGGCGCGCCCGCGTGCTCGCCGACGAACCGCTCCCCGCCTGACCTCACACCCGCCCTCTCTCGATCTGGAGACGCCCATGAACACTCGTCCAACCACCGCGGGCTTCCGCTCGCGGGCCGTGCGCTCCGTCATCGCGGCCGGCGCCGTGGCAGCCGTGGCCGTGCTCGCCGGATGCTCCCCCTCGGCAGACGGCAACGGCGCGGAGGCACCCGCCGCGGCCGCGGGCGACGTGACCATCGGCCTCACCTACACCCCGAACATCCAGTTCGTGCCGTTCTACGTGGCCGAGGCGAAGGGCTACTTCGACGACAAGGGCGTCAACGTGGAGCTGCGGCACCACGGCGAGGGCGAGGACCTGTTCGGTGCGCTCGCGAACGGCACGGAGGACTTCGTGTACGCGGGCGGCGATGAGATCACGCAGGCGCGGGCGGCCGACATCCCCGTCACCTCGGTGGCGACGCTCTACAACACGTACCCGGCGACGCTCATCGTGCCGGAGGACTCCGACATCACGACGGCCGAGGATGCGCGCGGCAAGACCATCGGCACGCCCGGCCCCTACGGGCAGACGTACTTCGCGCTGCTGTCGCTGCTGCAGAGCAACGGGCTGACGGCGGACGACGTGAAGATCGAGTACATCGGCTACACGCAGCAGGCGGCGCTCACGACGGGCGCGGTCGATGGGGTCATGGGCTACATCAACAACGACGCCGTGCAGTTCGAGAAGGCGGGCTTCCCGGTTCGCACGATCGAGATCGCGCCGGCGGATGCGCCGACCCTCGTCGGCCCGTCCCTGGGGGTCGCCGACTCGATCATCGAGGGCGACGACGCGTCGATCACCCCCGTGCTCGAGGCCCTCGCACTGGCCACGCAGGACGTGATCGACAACCCGGAGGAGTCGATCGACATCGCCGCCGAGTACATCCCGACCCTCTACACGGACGAGGCGAAGAGCGACGCGCTCGCGACGCTCGAGGCGACCATCCCGTTCCTGTCCGCGCAGGAGGGGCAGCCGCTCTTCACGAACGACGCCGACGTGTGGGCCACGATGGCGACGTTCATGAGCGATCAGGACCTGCTCGAGAAGCCGCTGGACGGCGACGCGTTCACGAACGCGTACGTGCCAAAGGGCTAGACGTCTGAGACCAGGACGTTGTTGACGCGGCGCCGGCAATAACGCCCAGTTCAGTGCTGCGACGAGGACGGCGGCGTTGGAGACGACGAATACCAGTCGTGGCCAGTGGCCAGTGAGTGGGGCGGACGAAGTTGAGGACCAGGCTGACGGGCAGGACTCCCGTGTAGGTGATGACGGCCTGTCGCCAGGTTCCGGGCCGGAATGCTGGCCTCACAGAGTGCTGAAACCTTCGCGCCAGCTTGGGTGCTGCAGAACGAGACCGGTGTCATGGGCGCGCGCGTTCGAGACGGGGCGACCGATATTGCCGGAGTCCGGGGTGTTCGGCTCGGGTGCGCCGACTGCGGCCGCGAAGAGTGGTGCCCACTCGTACCCGGCCGCGGGCTCGTCGTCGACGATGTTCCAGATCCCGCTCGGCCACCCCAGCGCGAGGAGGGCCGCGTGGGCAGCATCGGCGGTGTGGATGAAGGACGCCACTGTCTCGGTGGTCTGCAAGCGACCGGCTCGTGCGTCCTGTCCGTAGCGTCCGTCGCGGGAGTACCAGGTGTCTGGTCCATAGAGCTGACCAAACCGCAACACAACATGCTCCGGGATCTCGCTGACCGCAGACTCGAGCGCCCTCACCGCGGAGATCGTCGTACGCCTGGGTTCGGCGGGGTCGGGATCGAGCGGCTCGGCCTCTCCGGCGAGTTCGGCTCCAGAGGAGTAGACCCAGGAGATGCTCTCTGCGATCATCCGAGACGTACCAGCCTGCCGGGCTGCGTCGACGAGATTGCGGGTGCCCACGATGCGCAAGCGCGCGTTGCTTGCAGAGCTTCCCGTGCCGAGATCCGTCAGGAGATGCACGATCACCTCTGGTCTTGCCTGGCCCACCGCCTGCAACACGGCGTCTCTGTCGAGCGCATCAACGACGATCGGGGCCGCGCCGAGCCGGCTCAAGAGGGCCGCCCTGACCTCGGAGCGGGTTGTGGCTGCCACCTCATGCCCGGCCGCGTTGAGCAGCGGAATGAGTGCACGCCCGAGCACGCCGGAACCACCAGCAATGAAGATGCGCAACAGGAACCCCTCTCGTCAGGAACGCTCACGAGGCTAAACCAGCCCTGGACCATCTGAAAGTTCCAGATGACGAGCAGTATCTTGGTCCAATGGATGATCTCTTCCGTCTGGACAGGTCATTGCCGAAAGCGCGTGCGGTCGAGCACACCATCCGCAATGCGATCGCACGAGGTGCCCTCGCTCAAGGGGCCAGGTTGCCTGCGACGCGCGAACTCGCTGTGGAGTTCGGCATCGCCCGCAACACCGTCGTGGCCGCGATCGACGACCTCGTCGCCGAAGGCGTCCTGGAAGCCCGGCCGCGGGCCGGGATTTTCGTCGCTCGCAACACCTCCCCGGCACACCGCACGGAGAAGACTGCCCCCGGGATGCGGTCTGGGTTTGATCTGCGACCAGGGCAGCCTGAGCGTGGCTCCTTCCCGACCGCACGATGGCTCGCTGCCACCCGGCGCGCCGCGTCATCCGCGGGGGCCTTCGAAACGGATGGAGCGGGCGTCTTGGAGTTGCGCAGCGAGCTCGCGGCCTATCTCAGTCGAGCCCGCGGGGTAGAGACCACTGCCGAGGCGATCGTGATCTGTGCTGGTTTCCGCACCGCCTGCACGCTTCTTGCCGCCGCACTCGCATCTCAGGGCGCGACAACGATCGAGATCGAAGACCCATCGCTGCCCGGGATCGACCGGCCCTGGCGCACGGCCGGGCTCACCGTGAACGATCTTCCCGTAGACAACGACGGTGCGGATGTCAGTCAGCTACGCAATGAGACCAACGCAGTCCTGCTGACCCCGGCGCATCAGTTCCCGCTCGGCGGCGCGCTCGCCCCCACCCGACGTCAACTCGTCGCTGATTGGGCCACAACAAACGACAGCTACATCATCGAGGACGACTACGACGGCGAATTCCGCTTCGATCGTCGCCCGATCGCGGCACTGCAACGATCCGTGCCCGAACACGTCGTCTACGCGGGTAGCGCCAGCAAGACCCTCGATCCCGGGCTTCGGCTCGGCTGGCTCGTCCTTCCGCACGATCTCGTACAGCCCGTCACTGAGGTCTCCGAGGCCCTCACTGGCGGCGCCCCGGTACTCAACCAGCTCGCTCTCGCGTACCTGATCCGCAGCGAGGACTACGAACGCCACATCCGCCGCCAGCGCCGCGAATACGCTCGACGCCGCGCCTATCTTCAACGCGCGCTCCACAGTGCGGGGTACGACGTCCCCGGTATCCCGGCCGGACTCCACGCCCTGATCCCGGTGAGTGAGGATCAGGTGACCTTGGCGAGCGACCATGACGGCCTCTCCTCAGACGCTGTCGCAGTGCACACGCTTTCCCGCTACACCCGAAGCCATCCGCAACCCCGAGCGCTCGTCACCGGATTCGCTACACCCTCGCGCCCTCAATTCGAACCAGCGATCAACGCCCTCATCGCGCTACTGAACACGCCTTGACGTCTACAACCTCACGGCGAGCAACGGCTAGGCGTCCTCCGGCTCCTCGCCGTCGCGCGCGGCCATCCGCTTCTGGATGGCCGACGAGACGGGGCCCGTGAGGAGCAGCAGCAGCCAGGTGTAGCGCGCAGGGTCCGGGCCGAGGAGCAACGCGACCTGGATCGACAGGGCGAACACGGCCGGCACGACGAACGTGAACGCCGACCGGCGGCGCGCCGCCCGCGACGGCTCCGTGAGCCCGCGGTGCACGGCCACGACCCAGATGACGTGCTGCGCGAGCGACGCGCAGATGATGTTGACGGCGTAGAGCACGACCGGCAGGGGCTGCGCGTCGAGGGTCGCCTCGCTCATCGACGCGGTGCTGAACGGCAGCAGCACGATGAAGAACATCGCCACGATGTTGGTGTTGAGCAGCGGGCCGTCGAGCGCCGACACCTCGCCCATGAGGCGGTGGTTGACCTTCCAGAAGTTCGCGATGACGAAGAAGCTGATCGCGAAGGCGAGGAGCTGGTCGAGCACGCCGGAGCCGGCGAGCGCATCCCAGCTCGCCCAATGGTCTGCCGTTGGCGGCACGATGTCGACGACAAGCAGGGTGATGGCGACCGCGTAGACCGCGTCGAAGAACGTCAGCCCACGGTCGAACTCCGTGGTGCCGCGTGCGTAGCTGCGTGAAGCCATGATGGATGCTCCGTCTCCGTGAGGTCCGGTCAGTCGAGGGATCGGATGACGCGTGCCGGGTTGCCCACGGCGACGACATTCGCGGGCAGGTCCTTCGTGACGACGGCACCAGCGCCCACGACCGTGTTCTCGCCGATCGTGACGCCGGGGCAGACGATGACGCCGCCGCCAAGCCACACGTTGTCGCCGAGCGTGATGGGCGCGCCCGCCTCGTAGCCGGCGCGACGGGGCTCGGGGTCGAGCGGATGCGTCGGCGTCAGCAGCTGCACGTTCGGCCCGATCTGGCAGCTCGCACCGATCGTGATGGGAGTGACGTCGAGCGCCACGAGACCTACGTTGACGAAGGTGCCGTCGCCGATCGTGATGTTGGAGCCGTAGTCGACGTACAGGGGCGCCTTCACGGTGACGTTCGCGCCCAGACTGCCGAGGAGCTCGGCGAGGATCCCGGATGCGCGCTCCGTGTCGACGGGGAACGCCGCGTTGTACTCGGCCTGCAGCCGAACCGCGCGCTCCGCCCCCGCCAGCAGCTCCGGGTCGTCCGCGTGGTACAGCTCGCCGGCGAGCATCCGCTGCTTCATGGTGCGACCGTCGTCGAAGTTCACCGTCATGGCAGAACCCTAGCCTGCGCCCGGATACGGCCGAGTGTGCACGTTCCGGCTCGCTCGGCGCGTTAATCTCGACGGGTGACCTCGTTGTGGAACGCCGCAGGACCCGACCTCGTCGTGCACGGCGACAACCTCGACGCCATGAGTCGCCTCCCAGACGGTGCCTTCCAGGTGATCTACCTCGATCCGCCCTTCAACACCGGCAAGCAGCAGAAGCGGCAGTCGGTGAAGGTGAAACGGCAGTCGCCAGTGGAGGAGTCCGTCGAAGCCGCCGAGCTCGGGGAGGCGCTCGCGCACGACGCCGCGCCCGCCGAATCGGAGGCCGCGGCCCCAGCATCCACGCCGCTCACCCGCACGGGGTTCCAAGGTCGCAGCTACGAGCACACCCTCGGGGAGCTCTCGGCGTTCAACGACGAGTTCGCCGACTACTGGGGCTTCCTCGAGCCCCGCCTCGTGGAGGCCTGGCGGCTGCTCGACGAGACGGGCACCCTGTACCTGCACCTCGACTACCGGGAATCGCACTACGCGAAGGTGGTCCTCGACGCGCTCGTGGGGCGCGACAAGTTCCTCAACGAGATCATCTGGGCGTACGACTACGGGGCGCGCACGTCGAAGCGGTGGCCGGCGAAGCACGACACGATCCTCGTCTACGTGAAGGACCCGAAGAAGTACCACTTCGATGCCGCCGAGGTCGACCGTGAGCCGTACATGGCACCCGGCCTGGTCACCGAGGCGAAGCGGGAGCGGGGCAAGCTGCCGACGGACGTCTGGTGGCACACGATCGTCTCCCCGACCGGGAAGGAGCGCACCGGCTACGCGACGCAGAAGCCGGCGGGGCTGCTGCGGCGCATGATCCGCGCATCCAGCCGTGAGGGCGACTGGGTGGCGGACTTCTTCGGCGGCTCCGGCACGACGGCGGCGGTGGCGCGCGAGTGCGGGCGCAGGGTCGTGACGGTCGACGCGTCGGTGGATGCGCTGCGCACCATGCGGAGGCGTCTCGGCCCAGAGGGGGTCGAGTACCGGAAGCTCACGAAGGACGGCTCGAGGCTCCTCTCGGGCGCCCCGAAGCGCAGGCGCTAGCCCCTCGAGACGCGCGCGACCGCCTCGAGGAGGGCGTCCGCCACCCCACCGAGCTCCTCCGCGGTCGTGGACGCTCCCCACGTGAACCGCAGGGCCGTCCGCGCGTCGTCCTCCGCGATGCCGAGGGCGAGCAGCACGTGCGACGGCTCGTCGTGGCCAGCGGCGCAGGCCGCGCCAGCCGAGGCGAGCACGCCGTGCTGCTCGAGCTCGAGCAGCACCGTCTCGCCGTTGATGCCGGGGATGACGAGCGACGCGTGCCGGGGGAGGCGAGCGGATGCGTGGCCCGTGAGCCGCGCGCCCGGGATCGACCCCAGCACCGCGGTGATGAAGGCGTCCCTGGCGCTGACGGCGTCGAGCTGACCCGCGCGCCGCTCCTCGTCGGCGAGTCGCAGCGCGACCGCGAACGCCACCGCGAAGGCCACGTTCTCCGTGCCCGAGCGCCGCCCACGCTCCTGGCCGCCACCGTGGATGAGCGGCTCGAGCGGCAGCCTCGACCGCACCGCGAGGACCCCGACCCCCTTCGGGGCCCCGAGCTTGTGGCCGGACACGCTGATCGCATCCACGCCGCTCGACGACATCGAGATGTCGAGGGAGCCCGCCGCCTGGATGGCGTCCGTGTGGAACGGCACACCGCGCGCGTGGGCCACGACAGTGAGAGCGGTGATGTCCTGCACCGTGCCGACCTCGTTGTTCGCCGTCGAGACCGAGACGAGCGTCGTATCGTCGCGGAGGGCATCGGCGAGCGACTCCGCGCTGACCGTGCCCCGGGCATCCACGTCGACGAACGACACCTCGAAGCCGTGGAGCCGTACCAGTGCGTCGACGGAGGCGAGCACCGATTCGTGCTCGAGGCGGCTCGTCACGACGTGCCGTCCGCGCGGGTCGCCGAGCGCGAGGCCCTTGACCGCCAGATTGTTCGCCTCGGTGCCGCCCGAGGTGAAGACGACCTCGGTGGCGCGGCAGCCGAGCACGGCCGCGACGCTCTTCCTAGCGTCCGCCAGCGCTGCAGCCGCCTCCTCGCCGAGCCCATGCGTGCTTGACGGGTTGCCGAACGACGCCGTCAGGAACGGCCAGGCGGCGGCGAGCGCCTCCTCGCGAACCGGCGAGGTCGCCGCGGCGTCGAGGTGCAGCACGTCAGGCACCCGCCTCAGTCATCGGTGTCTGACACGGGCCCGACCTCGAGCGACATATCGAGACCCAGGTCGATGGCCCGCGCGCTGTGGGTGAGTGCGCCGACGGAGATGACGTCGACACCGGTCTCCGCGATCGCCGCGACCGTCTCGAGGCTCACCCCGCCGCTCGCCTCCACGACCGCCCGACCAGCGATGAGGGCGACACCCTCGCGCAGCTCGGCAAGCGAGAAGTTGTCGAGCATGATCGTGTCCACGCCCGCGTCGAGCACCGCCGGGATCTGGTCGAGCCGATCGACCTCCACCTCGACGTGCGTCGTGTGGCCCAGCCTCGCTCGCGCCGCGAGGAGCGCATCCGTGACCCCGAGACCGGACTGCTGGAGCAGCACCGCCAGGTGGTTGTCCTTCGCCATGACCGCATCGGACAGCGAGAAGCGGTGGTTCCGGCCGCCCCCGCTCGCGACGGCGTGCCGCTCGAAGGCCCTGAGCCCTGGCGTCGTCTTGCGGGTGTCCGTGATGCGAGCCGAGGTGTGGGCGACGGCCTCGACGTAGCTCCGAGTGAGGCTCGCGATGCCGCTCATCCGCTGCGTGAAGTTCAACGCGACCCGCTCGGCCGTCAGCACCGACCCGGCGGGGCCCGTCACCGTCGCCAGCACATCCCCGGCCGCGAACGCCTCGCCATCCTCGGCGTGCAGATCGACGAGGACCTCGGCATCCGTCAGCCGGAACGCCGCCGCGAACACGTCGATGCCCGAGAGCACCCCCGCCTCGCGGGCGACGAGCGTCGCGCTCGCGGTCGCCTCGACGGGAATGAGCGCATGAACCGTGATGTCACCCCACGGGGCGTCTTCGGCGAGCGCCGCGCTCACGGCGGTCGCGATGTGGGCAGGAGTCAGCATCAGTGCGCCATCGCCTTCTGTCGGAGGGGGAGCGAGCGGGGGAGCGCGCGCGGCGACGCGGGCGGGGATGCGGCCACTGCCGCCCCCGCCGCCGGATGCTCGTCGGATCGGAAGTGCGCGCCCACCGACTCGGTGCGGGCAAGAGCTGCGGCCACCGTGAGGCGGGCGAGGAGGAGCAGGTTCGTGTCCTCGCGGTCGGAGACGGAGGAGGAAGCCCCCTCTGTTGGCCGTGCTTCGACCCACGCGTCGAGCGTGAGCTTGGCGTCTTCGAGCGCCGGACCGCTGCGGTGCAGCCCCGCCTGCGCCCACATGAGCCCCTGCAGCGCCCCGCGCGAGAAGGCTGGCGTCGCCTGCGCCCCCGCCACCCCCGCGGTTGCCGCCGCCGCCGTCTGACCAACTTGCGGGATGAGACCGGCATCCGCGCAGCCATCCGCTTGCCTGGCCCCATCTGGTCCCGGAAGTTGGTCAGCGGCGGCGAGGGATCGCGCTGCGGCGTCGTGGTGGATCGCCTCCGCGACGCGACGCCCGAACACGGCACCCTCGAGGAGCGAGTTCGACGCGAGCCGGTTGGCGCCGTGCACGCCGGTGCGGGCGGTCTCCCCGGCGGCGAACAATCCGCGGATGCTCGTGCGCCCGGAGAGGTCGGTCACGACCCCGCCCATGAGGTAGTGGGCGGCCGGCGTCACGGGCACGGTCTCGCGCGACCAGTCGAGCCCGCTCTCGTCGATGTGCGCGGTGATGCTGGGGAACCGGCGCTCGAGGAACTCCCGCCCGAGGTGCCTCGCATCGAGGCGGACAGGGCGGCCGACCTGCCTCGCCATCTCGTCGGCGATGCCCCGCGCCACGACGTCGCGTGGGGCGAGCTCCGCGTCGGGATGCACGCCGAGGAGGAACCGCTCGCCCGCTTCGTTCAGCAGCACGGCTCCCTCCCCGCGCACGGCTTCCGAGATGAGCGCGCCGCCGGAGCCGGCGAGCACTGTCGGGTGGAACTGCACGAACTCCAGGTCGGCGAGCTGCGCGCCGGCCCTGGCTGCGGCGGCGATGCCGTCGCCGGTCGCGACGGCGGGGTTGCTCGTGTGGGCGAAGAGCTGGCCGGTGCCGCCCGTCGCGAGGACGACGGCGTCGGCGGAGTGGAACCGGGGCGTCGGCGCCTCGGGGCTGAGCAGCCACGCGCCGACGGCACGCTCGCAGCGCACCGCGACGTCGGCGAGGAACGTGTGCTCGAGCAGCCGGAGCTCGCCCTTCGCGGCCGCCGATCGGACTGCTGCGCTGAGCGCGCGCTGGATCTCGCGCCCCGTGGCATCCCCGAACGCGTGCAGGATGCGGGCGTGCGAATGCGCGGCCTCCAGGCCCCGGCTGAGCGCGCCGGCGGGTTCCCGGTCGAAGCGGGTGCCGAGCGCGATCAGCTCGAGGATGCGCGCCTCCGCGGAACGGCAGAGCTCCTCGATGGCGCGCCGGTCGCCGAGGCCGGCACCGGCCGCGACGGTGTCGCGGACGTGCGACTCGACGCTGTCGTCGGCGTCGCCGATGCCGATGCCGATGCCGGTGCGAGTGCCGAGCACCGCCGCGATGCCGCCCTGGGCGTGGGACGTGGCGGTGTCGTCAATTGTCGTTTTCGTGACGACGCTCACGTCGTGGCCTTCTGCGCAGGCGGAGAGGGCGGCGGTCAGGCCGGCGATGCCGCTCCCGATGATGAGGACCCGCAGGGGCCCGGCCTCCCGGGCCATGTCAGGACGCCATCGTGGTGTCCGGCCTTGCCGCGAGCATCCGCTCGACGGCGACCCTGGCGGGCTCGGCGATGTGGGCGGGCACGCTGATCTGGTTGCGCACCTCGCCCGCGACGAGCCCCTCGAGCACCCAGGCGATGTAGCTGGGGTGGATGCGGTACATCGTCGAGCAGGGGCACACCACGGGGTCGAGGCAGAAGATGGTGTGCTGGGGGTACTCGGCGGCGAGGCGCTGCACGAGGTTGATCTCGGTGCCGATCGCGAACACCGACCCGGCTGGGGCGGCCGCGATGGCCTTGGTGATGTAGTCGGTGGAGCCGTACTCGTCGGCGGCGTCGACGATCGCCATGGGGCACTCGGGGTGCACGATGACGCGCACGTCGGGGTACTCGGCGCGGGCCTTCTCGATCTGCGCGACGGTGAAGCGCTTGTGGACGGAGCAGAAGCCGTTCCAGAGGATCACCTTGGCGGCGTCGAGCGACTCCGGGGTCTGCCCGCCGAGGGGGCGGCGCGAATTCCAGAGCGGCATCTCCGTGGTGGGCACGCCCATGGCCTTCGCGGTGTTGCGGCCGAGGTGCTGGTCGGGGAAGAAGAGCACCCGCTGGCCGCGCTCGAAGGCCCACGTCAGCACCGTCTCGGCGTTGGAAGAGGTGCAGACGATGCCGCCGTTGCGGCCGCAGAACGCCTTGAGCTCGGCGGAGGAGTTCATGTAGGTGACGGGGATGACGGGCACGCGGCCGCTGGCGTCCGGCTCCGTGCCGTAGAGCTCGGTGAGCTGCTCCCAGCATTCTTCGACCGAGTCGCTGTCGGCCATGTCTGCCATGGAGCATCCGGCCGCGAGGTTCGGGAGGATGACGGCCTGCTCCGGTGCCGACACGATGTCGGCGGTCTCCGCCATGAAGTGCACGCCGCAGAACACGATGGCTTCTGCCTCCGGCTTGGCCTTGGCGGCGTTCGCGAGCTGGAAGGAGTCGCCGATGAAGTCGGCGTACTGCACGACCTCGTCTCGCTGGTAGAAGTGGCCGAGGGTCACGACTCGGTCGCCGAGCGTGGCCTTGGCGGCGAGGATGCGGTCGTGGATCTCCTCGTCACTCGCGGTCCGGTACTCCTCCGGCAGGAGCTCCTGCCTGGGCGCCGCGGGCGGAAGCCGGTCGGCCATCGACGCCCCAGGCCCGTAGGACGGCACTTGCAGGTCGAACACCCACGGGGACTTCACGAGCTCCGGCGAGCAGCTCTCGCCCGCCTGCTTGCCGTTCTGGATGCGCGTGATCGTGGTGTGCACTGAGGCGGTCGTGGTCATGGCTTGCGTCTTTCTGGGGGAGGTACCGGTAGAGCTTCGGGGGTCGGTGTCGGGTGCCGGCGAGGGTCTCTCCGGTCTCGGTGAGGGACTTCGAGGCGAGCATGTCGCGGCGGAAGTTGGCGGCGTCGAGCGGCCTGCCGAGCACTGCCTCGTAGACCTCCCGCAGCTGGGCGAGGGTGAAGGAGTCGCCGAGGAAGCTGTGCGCGATCGAGCTGTACTCGACCTTGTTCCTGAGCCGCCAGAGGGCGTAGTCGATGATGCGCCGGTGGTCGAAGGCGAGGGGTGGCAGGTCGTCGACGGGGTGCCAGCGCACGTTGTCTCCGAGGCGGGCGGAGCTGGCCTCCTCGCCGCCCACGAGCGCCCAGTAGACGACCGAGACGACGCGGGGGTCGTTGCCGAAGACGCGGTCGGCGTCGCCGAAGGCGTAGAGCTGCTCGAGGTACTTGGGCGCGAGGCGCATCGTCTCGAAGAGGGTGCGCGAGGCGGCGGCGCCGAGGTCTTCGTCGCCGAGCGGTCCGCCTGGGAGGGCGAGGAGGTCGATGAACGGCTGGCGCTGACGGCGCACGAGCGGCACCCAGATCGTGGGCGCTGGCGCCCGGTGCGACGAGGGCGGGGATGGGCGCAGCGCGAAGATCACCGTGGAGACGGCGAGGGTCGCGTTGGTGGCGGTCATCCGCTGCTCTCTGCTCTGCTGGTGGTGTCGCCGTGGCGGCGGATACTTAAGGTCAGTTCGACTCTAAGTGGAGTGTACGCCACGCTCGCGGCCCGGCGCGCCTAGGCTGTGGCGGTGAGTGAACAGCAGCAGTTCGGCAGCGAAGACGACGCCCCGCACGGGGTCGGCCCCTGGCCCGGCGGTCGCGAGGACTGGCCAGAGGGGCCCTGGTTCGATGCGGAGCTTCTCGAGCACGGCGACCGCAGGAACGTGATCGACCGCTATCGGTACTGGTCGATGGAAGCGATCGTCGCCGACCTCGACACGAAGCGTCACGCGTTCCACGTCGCGATCGAGAACTGGCAGCACGACATGAACATCGGCTCGATCGTGCGCAGCGCGAACGCGTTCGCGGCCGACACGGTGCATATCGTCGGCAAGCGCCGCTGGAACAAGCGGGGTGCCATGGTCACCGATCGGTACCAGCACGTCGTGCACCACGAGACGGTCGAGGCGTTCATCGCCTGGGCGAGAAGCGAGGGCATGCCCGTGCTCGCCATCGACAACGTGCCCGGCTGCGTGCCCATCGAGACCTACGAGCTGCCGGAGCGGTGCGTGCTGCTGTTCGGGCAGGAGGGCCCAGGGGTGTCGGCGGAGGCCGTCGAGGTGTCGGATGCTGTGCTGGAGGTCTCGCAGTTCGGCTCGACTCGCTCGATCAACGCGTCAGCGGCGGCGGCCGTCGCGATGCACACGTGGGTGCTGCAGCACGTCGACTTCGCCTAGGGGGCGGTGCTCGTCTCGTCCTTCGCGAGCGCCGCGGCTCCGGCGAGGATCAGGTCGAGGCCAGCCGTGAAGCGCTCGGTGGGGTCCTGCGGCTCGAGTGGGTCCTGGGCGTGGGCCTGGAGGGCGCCGACCTCCGCGGCGTGAGTCTGCTGCTGTTCGTGGAAGGCCTGCCCGATCGTGTAGTGCACGACCGCCTCGGCGCACGTGCGACCGCCCCAGCCATCGAGGGCGAAGTCGCTGCGGGCCGCGCCGGAGGTCATCCGCACCAGGTCGACGGTCAGCAGGCCGAGGGCGAACGAGCTCGAGACGAGCTCGGCGCCGTCCCTGCGGGAGCGGAGCGCGGTGTGAAGCTGCAGCGCGAGGGTGCGGGTCTGCTGTGTTCCGGGCTCGGTCCCTGCACCCGGGAGGAGCCAGGTCTCGGCGGTGAGGGGGCGCAGGATGCGGTCGCTCACGGCCGCCAGCAGCGACTGCTTGTTGGGGAAGTGCCAGTAGAGCGCGCTCGGCTGCACCTCGAGGTAGTCGCTGATGCGCCGCATCGAGAGGTTCGGCAGGCCGTGCTCGTCCAGCACCTCGAGCGCTGTGGTGACGATCTCGGTGCGGCTGAGCTTCTCGTGGCTGCTCGCAGGGGTGCGTGCGGCGTCACGCGAGGCGCCTTCGGCTGGACCACGGGGTGTCATGGCGCTAATCTACTGAACACTGTTCACTGAACACCGTTCAGGAGATTCGAGAGAAAGGTCCAACTCCCTATGAGCACCGAATCGATCGACGCCGCCAGGCGTCCCGCCAATGGCGCCGTGCCCCGCGTTCTCGCCGATCTCGTGGCCGGGGCCGGTTCACGCACCGGAGTTCAGCTCCTCAACGTCGCGCTCGTGCTCGGCGGCACGCTGTTCCTCATCGCGGCCGGCTTCATCGTCATCCCGCTGCCGTTCACGCCCGTGCCCGTCTCGCTCGCGACCTTCGCCGTGCTGCTGACCGGCGCATCCCTCGGGCCAGCTCGGGCCGCGGCGAGCGCCGGCCTGTACCTCGCGCTCGGAGCTCTCGGCGCGCCCATCTTCGCCGACGGGGCCTCCGGTGTGCTGTTCCCGTCGTTCGGCTACATCATCGGCTACGTGCTGGCCGCGGTCGCCGTCGGTGCGCTCGCCCGTCGCCGCGCCGACCGCCACGTCGCGTCCACAGTGGGCGCCACGGTGCTCGGCACGCTCCTCGTCTACGCGGCCGGCGTGCCGTGGCTCGCGGTCTCGCTCGGCGTCGACCTCGGCACCGCCCTCGCGCTCGGGGTCGTGCCCTTCCTCATCGGCGACGCCATCAAGATCGCGGCCGTCAGCGCGCTCCTGCCGTCGACCTGGAAGCTGCTCAGACGGTAGCGGCAGCCGCGGCCCAGGACGGGTCGCCGGGGAGCCGCCCCATCGGGTCTCGCTGCGACGCGGGCACGGTGGGGTCGGGCTGCGCGACGGAGCGACGAAGCGCCTCGTCGATGGACAGCGGGCGCTCGGCGTCCTCCGGGAGGAGCTCGGCGATCCACGTGTCGTCGTCGGCGACCATGTCCTCGCGCAGGCTCTCCATGAGCGACGTCACGGTCGAGGACGGCACGTCGGTGATCAGGGTGGCGAGCCTCGCGACCAGGGGCTCCGGCAGTCCAGGCAGGATGACCTGCGGTCGGCGCTTCTCGACGGTGTCGGCGTAGCGGTCGATGAGTCTCGGGTAGGGGAGTCGCTCGCCGCCGCCGACGGAGTAGGCGCGCGTCGAGACGTCGGCGGTCAGCGCGCCGCTCACGGCCCTGGCGAGGTCGACCACCGCGATGGGCTCGACGTCGCTCTGCATCCACGCAGGCACCACGGTCACGGGCAGCCGCGCGGCGAGCTGCGACATGAGCTCGAAGCTCGTGGAGCTCGCGCCGAGGACCATGGCGGCTCGCAGGGTGACGACCACCGCGTCCGCCTCGTGGAGCTCGCGCTCGACCTCGAGGCGCGAAGTGAGGTGCTCCGAGAGCTCCTCCTCCGCAACGGGCGGGATGATGCCGGAGACGTACACGATGCGTCGCACCCCAGAGCGGTCGGCGGCCGCGCGCACGAGCCGCGCCGCCTCGAGATCCGCCTCGCGGAAGTCGTCGCTCGCCATGCCGTGCACGAGGTAGAGGATGGCGTCGACGTCGACGTCGGCCGTCACCGCTGCCGCGACGGAAGCTTCATCGAGCACGTCGAGCTCGACCCGGCGCACCCGCTCGGCCCACCAGAACGCGTCGAGGTCGCCCGGCTTGCGGGCGCCGGCCGTGACCTCCATGCCCGCGTCGAGCAGGACCGGTATCACTCGGCTGCCGATGTATCCCGTCGCGCCCATCACCAGTACGTTCATCGGTCGAAGCCCTGCCTCCTCGGCACCGCGTCGGGTGCCGACCCTCATCATGGCGGTGCAAGCTGCGAGGCGGCATCGGCGTTCTGTAAGGAAGGGCATCCACCTCGTATGGGTTCCGTTAGGACGACCCTCCTGGCGCTCTGAGAGGAGTTGTATCGAGCACTGCGCCTCACGGCGTGCAGCCCAGCCGCCTCGGCTCGGCCGCTGACCTCCGAACGGAGCCCAAGTGCTTGACGTTGTCTTCGTCGCGGGCGTGCTCGCCCTCTTCGCCACCATCGGCCTGCTCGGCAAGGCGATGGAGAAGCTGTGATCGTCTTCGACATCGTCGCGGTCGCTCTCGGCATCGCCGCCATCGTCTATCTCGTCGTGGCACTCCTGAAACCGGAGCGCTTCTGATGGATGGATCTCCTGTGTTCATGGCATCCCTCGCGTTCCTGACGCTCGCGCTCATCCTCGCGGCACTCCACCGCCCCCTCGGCGACTACCTCGCCTGGGTCTACACCTCAGAAAAGGACTGGCGTCTCGAGCGGGCCGCGTACCGGCTCGTGGGCGTCGACCCCGCCTCCCCGCAGACCTGGCAGTCGTACCTCCGCGGAGTGCTCATCTTCTCCGCGGTCGGTGTGCTCCTCGTCTACCTGCTGCAGCGCACCCAGCAGTGGCTGCCCTACTCGCTTGGGCTGCCGGCGCCGTCCGAGCCCCTCTCCTTCAACACGGCAGTCTCGTTCGTCACGAACACGAACTGGCAGTCGTACTCGCCGGAGCTCACGCTCGGCTACACCGTCCAGCTGTCGGCGCTCACCGTGCAGAACTTCGTCTCCGCCGCGGTCGGCCTGGCCGTCGCGATCGCCCTCGTGCGCGGTCTCGCCGCCACGCGCAGCGGAACGCTCGGCAACT
The DNA here is from genome assembly GCF_002931395.1 of Pseudoclavibacter sp. RFBI5. Classification (NCBI taxonomy): domain Bacteria; kingdom Bacillati; phylum Actinomycetota; class Actinomycetes; order Micrococcales; family Microbacteriaceae; genus Pseudoclavibacter; species Pseudoclavibacter sp. RFBI5. The sequence goes on from NZ_PSYA01000002.1 coordinate 134,177, forward strand.
TCTGGGTCGACCTCGTGCGGGGCACCGTCCGAGTCCTGCTGCCCATGTCGACGATCGCCGCGCTCGCGTTGCTCGCAGGCGGCGTCATCCAGAACTTCAACGGGTTCACCGACGTCGCGACGCTCGCCGGGGCGACGCAGTCCATCCCGGGCGGCCCCGTCGCGTCCCAGGAGGCGATCAAGCTCGTCGGCACGAACGGCGGCGGCTTCTTCAACGCGAACTCGGCGCATCCGTTCGAGAACCCGAGCGCTGTGACGAACCTGCTGCAGATCGTCCTCATGCTCGCGATCCCGTTCTCGCTGCCTCGGACGTTCGGGCGGATGGTCGGCGACCGCCGCCAGGGAATCGCCGTGCTCGCCGTCATGGCCACGCTTTTCACCGTGTCGTTCGCCGTGCTCACCGCCGTCGAAAGCGCGGGCATCGGCGCCGCGCCCGGGGCCGCAGGGGGAGCGATGGAGGGCAAGGAGCAGCGCTTCGGCATCATCGGATCGACGCTCTTCGCCACCACGAGCACTGGCACGTCGACCGGGGCCGTCAACTCCATGCACGACTCCTACACGGCCTTCGGCGGCCTCCTCCCGATGCTGAACATGATGCTCGGCGAGATCGCCCCAGGCGGCGTCGGCTCCGGCCTGTACGCCATGCTCGTGCTGGCGATCATCGCGGTGTTCATCGCCGGCCTCCTCATCGGGCGCACCCCGGAGTACCTCGGCAAGCGGATCGGCCCGCGGGAGATCAAGCTCGCGAGCCTCTACATCCTGGTCACGCCCGTCCTCGTGCTCACGGGAGTCGCCCTGAGCTTCGCCATCCCGGGCATCCGCGAGGACGTGCAGTCGACGTCCATCTGGAACCCGGGCGTGCACGGCCTCTCCGAGGTGCTCTACGCCTTCACCTCCGCCGCCAACAACAACGGATCGGCGTTCGCCGGCCTGACGGCGAACACGCCATGGCTCAACACGGCCCTCGGCATCGTCATGCTGCTCGGCCGCTTCGTGCCCATCGTGTTCGTGCTGGCGCTCGCCGGCTCGCTCGCCGCGCAGGACAAGGTGCCGGCCACCGTCGGCACCCTGCCGACGCACCGCCCGCAGTTCATCGGGCTGCTCACTGGCGTGAGCGTCCTCATCACGGCCCTCACCTACTTCCCAGTGCTCGCGCTGGGCCCCCTCGCAGAAGGACTCTCCTGACCATGCAGAGCATCCCAATCATGGCGTCGCTGCCCGGCGCGTTCCGCAAGCTCGACCCGCGCGCGCAATGGCGCAACCCGGTCATGTTCATCGTGTGGGTCGGAGCGGCGTTCACGACGGCGCTCGCGATCGCCGAGCCCTTCCTGGGCGGTCCGGCTGACTCCGGCGGCACGCAGATCCCCGCCTCGTTCACCATCGCCATCGCCGTCTGGCTGTGGCTGACGGTGCTCTTCGCGAACCTCGCGGAGTCGGTGGCCGAGGGGCGAGGCAAGGCGCAGGCCGAGACCCTCCGGCAGACCAGGACCAGCACCGCGGCTCACCGGGTGGGCGGCTACGACCCCGCAGGCGACCCGGGGGCGGAGCGCGGGAGCACCGTCGAGGTCTCCTCGGCCGACCTCACCCTCGGCGACGTCGTCGTCGTCTCCGCGGGCGAGCTGATCCCGGGCGACGGCGACATCATCTGGGGGATCGCCTCGGTGGACGAGTCGGCCATCACGGGCGAGTCAGCACCCGTCATCCGCGAGTCCGGTGGCGACCGCAGCGCCGTGACCGGGGGCACCCGCGTGCTCTCCGACCGCATCGTGGTTCGCATCACCTCGAAGCCGGGCGAGACGTTCGTCGACCGGATGATCGCCCTCGTCGAGGGAGCCTCCCGGCAGAAGACGCCCAACGAGATCGCGCTCTCCATCCTCCTCGCGTCACTCTCGATCGTGTTCGTGGTCGTCGCGCTGACGCTCAACCCGATCGCCTCGTACGCGGCGAAGCCCGTCAGCATCACGGTCCTCATCGCCCTGCTCGTGTGCCTGATCCCGACCACCATCGGAGCGCTGCTGTCGGCGATCGGCATCGCGGGCATGGACCGGCTCGTGCAGCGCAACGTGCTCGCGATGTCCGGGCGGGCCGTCGAGGCCGCCGGCGACGTGACGACGCTGCTGCTCGACAAGACCGGCACCATCACCTATGGCAACCGGCGCGCGTCCGAGTTCGTGCGGATGCCCGCCACGGGCGAGCAGGAACTGGTCCGCGCCGCTGCCCTGTCCTCGCTCGCCGACCCGACCCCCGAGGGGGTCTCCATCGTCGAGCTCGCCCGCCAGGAGGGCGTCGATTTCGCCGCCCAACCGGGTGCGGCGCAGGGCGAGGTCGTCGCGTTCACGGCCCAGACCCGCATGTCGGGACTTGACCTGCCCGACGGCGCGCGCATCCGCAAGGGTGCCGGGTCCGCGGTGACCGCCTGGCTCGCCGACGAGGGCGCGCCACTCGAGGCCTCACGGCTCGAGGAGCTCCAGGACGCCACGAACCGCATCTCGCAGAGCGGAGGCACCCCGCTCGTCGTCGCCGTGATGGAGGCGCCCGGCACCGGCGCGGCCGCCGGGCGCGTGCTCGGCGTCGTCCACCTCAAGGACATCGTCAAGGAGGGCCTCAGCGAGCGCTTCGCGGAGCTGCGGTCGATGGGCATCCGCACCGTCATGGTGACGGGCGACAACCCGCTCACGGCGGCCGCCATCGCCAAGGAGGCCGGAGTCGACGACTTCCTGGCCGAGGCGACACCGGAGCAGAAGCTCGCCTACATCCGCCGCGAGCAGGACGGCGGCAACCTCGTCGCGATGACGGGGGACGGCACGAACGATGCGCCGGCGCTCGCGCAGGCCGATGTGGGCGTCGCGATGAACACGGGCACGTCGGCGGCGAAGGAGGCTGGCAACATGGTCGACCTCGACTCCGACCCGACGAAGCTCATCGACGTGGTGCGCATCGGCAAGCAGCTGCTCATCACGCGCGGCGCGCTCACCACGTTCTCCATCTCGAACGACATCGCCAAGTACTTCGCGATCATCCCGGCCATGTTCATGGGCGTGTACCCCGGTCTCGGGGTCCTCAACATCATGGGTCTCCACTCGCCTGCTTCGGCCGTGCTCTCCGCCATCGTCTTCAACGCCATCGTGATCGTGGCGCTCGTGCCGCTCGCGCTCCGGGGCGTGAAGTACCGGCCAGCGAACGCCGCGAGCACGCTCGGCCGGAACCTGCTCGTGTACGGGGCTGGCGGCATCGTCGCACCGTTCGTCGGGATCTGGCTCATCGACCTCGTCGTGCGCCTCATCCCCGGCTTCTGACCCCGCGACCACCGCCCCGACTGATCTGACAGGACTCCACCTTGAACTCCTCAACTCGCGCCACGGCGCGTACCACCTGGGTCGCCGTGCGGGCGATGCTCCTCTTCACGCTCGTGCTCGGCGTCGGCTACACCCTGGTCATCACGGGCATCGGGCAGCTCGCGTTCGGAGCCCAGGCGAACGGCTCCCAGCTGCACGACGACGGCACGAGCATCGGGTCCAGCCTCATCGGGCAGTCCTTCACCGACGCCGAGGGCAACCCGCTTCCCGAGTTCTTCCAGTCGCGCCCATCGGCCGCGGGCGACGGCTACGACTCGGGCGCCTCCTCCGGCTCGAACCTGGGGCCCGAGAACCCGGAGCTCGTCGCAGCCATCGACGAGCGGCGCCGCGAAGTCGCGGAGCTCAACGGCGTCTCGCTCGCGGAGGTGCCCGCGGACGCCGTCACGGCGTCCGCATCCGGCCTCGATCCGCACATCAGCCCCGAGTACGCCGCCCTGCAGGTGGCACGCGTCGCCGAGGCTCGCGGGCTCGCGGAGGCGGACGTCCGTACTCTGGTCGCAGCGCATACGACCAGCCCCTTCCTCGGCTTCCTCGGGGAGGCGAGCGTCAACGTGCTCGAACTCAACCAGGCCCTGGTCGAGCTGCAGGCCACGACCATGGATACGAAGGAGCGCTGAGTCATGGCGAAGCGCGGACGGCTGCGGGTGCTGCTCGGCGCCGCCCCTGGCGTTGGCAAGACATTCGCGATGCTGCACGAGGGCAGGCGGATGCGCGAAGCCGGACAGGATGTCGTCGTCGCGGTGGTCGAGACCCACGGCCGGGCCGCGACGGCTGCCGCAGCAGACGGGCTCGAGGTGCTGCAGCGTGCGGAGTCCCTCCACCGCGGCGTGACGCTCTCGGAGATGGACGTGGACGCCGTGCTCGAGCGCAGCCCCGAGATCGCCCTCGTCGACGAGCTCGCCCACACGAACGCCCCCGGCTCGCGCAACGCCAAGCGCTGGGAGGACGTCGAGGAGCTCCTCGAGGCCGGCATCGACGTGCTCTCGACGGTGAACATCCAGCACGTCGAGTCGCTGGGCGACGTGGTCGAGCAGATCACGGGCGCACCGCAGCGGGAGACGATCCCCGACCAGGTGCTGCGTCGCGCCGACCAGGTGCAGGTGGTGGACCTCTCGCCCCAGGCGCTGCGCGATCGGCTCGCGGCTGGCCTCGTCTACCCGGCGGAGCGTGTCGACGCCGCGCTCTCCAACTACTTCCGCCTCGGCAACCTCACGGCGCTGCGGGAACTGGCGCTGCTGTGGCTCGCCGATGAGGTCGACCAGTCCCTGCAGAGCTACCGCGCCGAGCAGGGCATCGACACCACGTGGGAGGCGCGCGAGCGAGTCGTCGTGACGATCACCGGTGGCGCGGAGGGCGAGACGCTGCTGCGCCGCGGCGCCCGCATCGCCGCGAGGTCGGGCAGCGGGGAGCTGCTTGCGCTGCATGTCACGAGCCAGGACGGTCTTCGCGCCGGAGACCCAGCGCACCTCGCGCGCCAGCGGGCGCTCGTCGAAGAGCTCGGCGGAACGTACCACCAGGTCGTCGGCGAGGATGTCCCGGCGGCACTCATCGAGTTCGCGCGCTCGGTCAACGCGACCCAGCTGGTCATCGGCGTGAGCCGCCGGAATCGTCTGGCTGCGCTGCTCACGGGGCCGAGCGTCGGGAGCGCGGTGACCCGCGAGGCGGGCAGCATCGACGTGCACATCGTGAACCACGCGCGAGCCGGCGGCGGGGTGCGGCTGCCGCGGCTCGGCGGTGCGCTCACGATGCGTCGCCGCATCGCGGGCTTGGCGCTCGCCCTGGTCGCTGGACCACTGCTGACCTGGCTCCTGGCGTCGCTCGGCAGCGTCGACTCGTTCACGACGCACGCGCTCAGCTACCAGCTCCTCGTCGTCACGGTCGCCCTCATCGGCGGGCTGTGGCCCGCGCTCTTCGCCGCCGTGCTCTCGGGGGTCACGCTCGACTTCTTCTTCGTCGCTCCATTCGGCACCGTCCTCATCACCGAGCCGAGCCACCTCGTCGCGATCGTCCTCTACGTGGTCATCGCGGCGCTCGTGAGCCTCGTCGTCGACCGGGCGGCCAGGAGGGCGCGCGAGGCGAGGAGGGCCGCCGCGGAGTCGCAGCTGCTGCAGACGGTTGCAGGCAGCGTGCTGCGCGGGCAGAGCGCCCTGCAGGCGCTGGTCGAGCGGACACGGGAGGCGTTTGGGCTCGCGGGTGTACGACTCATGGATGCTCGGGGCGACGCCAGCGGGGCTGACCCGCTTGTGCTCGCGAGCTGCGGAGAGCCGGTGCGCGGGAACCGCCACGCGGTCATCCCGGTGAGCGCGGGGACGTCAGACGGGGCTGGCGCGCGACTCGAGCTCCACGGGCGCGAGCTCGATGCCTCTGAGCGTCGCCTCCTGACGGTCATCGTCGCCCAGCTCGGTGCGGCTCTGGAGCACAGCGACCTGCGGGTCGCGGCAGACGAGGTGGCCCCGCTCGCCGCCTCCGACAAGGTCAGACGGGCGCTCCTGTCCGCCCTCAGCCACGACCTGAGGCGGCCCCTCGCCTCGGCGACGGCGGCCGTCAGCGGCCTGCGTTCGGCGGGTGAGGAACTCGCGGCAGCCGACCGCGACGAGCTCCTCGAGACCGCGGACGAGAGCCTCGGAACGCTCGCCGCTCTCGTCACCGACCTCCTCGACGTGAGTCGACTGCAGTCCGGGGGACTCGCCGTGTCGATCATGCCGACCGACCCCGCCGACGTGATCGTGCCCGCGCTCGACGAGCTGCAGCTCGGCCCGGACGACGTGGAGCTCGCGCTCGACTCGAGCGCCGCATCCGTCGCCGCCGACCCGGCCCTCCTGCAGCGGGTGCTCGTGAACCTCCTCGCCAACGCGGTCCGGCACTCGCCACCGAACCGCCGCGTGCGGCTCGCGACGAGCGAGTTCGGCGGGAGCGTGCAGATCAGGATCATCGACCGGGGGCCCGGAATCCCCGCCGAACGCCGCGACGACGTGTTCGTGCCCTTCCAGCGCCTCGGCGACACCGACAACTCGACGGGCCTCGGGCTGGGCCTCGCCATCTCGAAGGGATTCGTGGAGGGAATGCACGGCACACTGGTGCCGGAGGACACCCCGGGAGGAGGGCTCACGATGGTCGTGACGCTGCCGGTCACCGGGAACCCGCCCGAGCAGATCCAGGGAGACCGCGCATGAAGATCCTGATCGCCGACGACGACCCGCAGCTGCTGCGCGCACTGCGCATCACCCTCACCGCCAAGGGGTACGAGGTGCTCGTCGCCCGCAACGGAACGGAGGCCGTCTCGATCGCGGCCGAGCGCCGCCCGGACCTGTACCTCCTCGACCTCGGGATGCCCGAGCTCGACGGGATCGAAGTGATCCAAGCCATCCGCGGCTGGTCGGACGCGCCGATCCTCGTCGTGTCCGGACGCAGCGGGGCTGGCGACAAGGTGGATGCGCTCGATGCCGGCGCCGACGACTACGTCACGAAACCGTTCTCCGTCGACGAGCTGCTCGCGCGCATCCGTGCCCTGTCTCGTCGGGTGCCGCAGGGCGAGGCGGAACCTGTCGTCGCCTTCGGCGACGTGTCCGTCGACCTCGCCGCGAAGAGCGTCGTGCGCACGGGAGGGGCAGAGGCGGCGCACGTGCGCCTCACCCCGACGGAGTGGCAGGTGCTCGAGCTGCTCGTGCGCAACGCGGGGAGGCTCGTGACGAGGCAGATGCTGCTCACGAGCATCTGGGGCTCCGAGCATGTCACCGACACTGGATATCTCCGGCTGTACATGTCGCAGCTGCGCAAGAAGCTCGAGCCGGTGCCGTCCGAGCCTCGCCACCTCCTCACGGAGGCCGGCATGGGCTACCGGCTGGTGTTGAGGTCGGACGGCCCCGCCTCGGCCTCGCTGGCCGAGAAGGGCTAGCTGTCCGAGGGGGCCGCTCGGCTCGCCTCCTCCGCGCTGGGGAATTCAATGCCTTCCGCGTCGATATCGCCGACGTCGTCTGGCCCGCCCGTGCCAGGCCGCACGTTCACCTTGTCGGTGTCGATGTCGCCGTCGAGGCGCCCGTCGACCTCGTCGACCCGTGCGGTGCCGGTCTCCTGCTTCGCCTGCGTCTCGGTCTCGCTTCCGGGGGAGTAGGCGGTGTCCTTCTCGAGCTGCTCGTCCGTGGAGAGGCTGTCTTCGTGATCGTGCATCTGGTGGCTCATCCCGCGAGCCTGTGGGCTCGTCCTGGGAAGCCGCGGGGGTCCGGATGCGTGGAGCCCGTGAGTCTCGACGCAGATGGCCCGCGTCGCCGGAGCGTCGCGGGCCACAGCATCAACCGGCTGGGTGGCCGGTGTCAGTCCTCTTCGGGCTCGAAGGTGGAGGCGTCCGGGTCGTAGCCGACGGCGACTCCATCGTCGGAATCGGGAATCGTCCCGTCTTCGCCGAGGCCGTTCGGCTTCTCTTCGCCGTCGGCGTCGTGGGAAATCTTCTGGTCGCTCATCGTTGGCCTTCCGGTCGGGATCTTCCTTGACTGGGCCGACGATAGCGCTCGCGGCTGGGGAGTTTGCGGGACGTGACGCGGCGGTTTGCCTGGTTCAGAGCCCGAGTAGCAAGGAGGCCGCGATGCCAGCCATCACCACGGCGATGATGGCGTCGAGGATGCGCCACGCGGCGGCGCGCGCGAAGACCGGCTGCAGGAGTCTGGCTCCATAGCCGAGAGCCGTGAACCAGACGATGCTGCCGAGCGCCGCCCCCGCGCCGAAGAGCCAGCGCGCATCGCCGTGGGTGTTCGCGACGGACCCGAGCAGGACCACCGTGTCCAGGTAGACGTGCGGGTTCAGCCAGGTGAGCGCGAGTGCCGTGAGCAGCGTCGGGAGCAGGGCGGCCGAGGCGCGTGGTTCGTCCGCATCCAGTGCCTTCGGCCTGAGGGCGCGGCGGGCCGCGAGCACGGCGTAGCCGAGGAGGAACGCGGCGCCCCCGATGCGGACCACGGTCGTCAGCCAGGGGAGCGCCGTGAAGACGATGCCGGCACCCCCGATGCCGAGCAGGATGAGGATCGCGTCGGAGAGGGCGCACACGGCGACCACGGCGAGGGCATGTGTGCGGAGCAGTCCCTGGCGCAGCACGAACGCGTTCTGCGCGCCGATCGCGACGATGAGCGACAGGCCGAAGCCGAAGCCAGCGAGCAGGGGGAGCAGATCCGGGGTCATGGTGTGACCGTATTCGTGCCCGTGGTGATGGTCCAGCTCATGTTTCTTGTGAATCATTAGCATTGCTTCATGCCTGATTCCCCGAACGCGTTCGACCCTCAGCGCCTCGCAGCGCTTCGATCCGCCGTCGAGACGGGCACGTTCGAGGCGGCCGCCCGGGAGCTGCGCGTCACGCCCTCGGCGATCAGCCAGCGCATCAAGTCCCTGGAGAGCGAGACCGGGCGCGTGCTGCTTCAACGCAGTAAGCCGGTCGTGCCGACCGAATCGGGCGAGGTCCTCCTCCGCCTCGCACGGCAGGTGGATGCGCTCGGCAGGGAGGCGTCGAACGTCCTCGGGCGAGTGGGCGGAGCCTCCGGCGCCACTCCTGGAGCAGCCCAGGCGCCGCCCTCGCTCGAGCGGCTGCCGATCGCCGTCAACGCGGACTCACTGGCGACTTGGCTGCTCCCCGCCCTCGCGCCGTTGGCCGGAGAGATCGCCTTCGACCTGCACCGAGCCGACGAGGCGCACACCACGGACCTCCTCAGCCGGGGCGCCGTGACCGCCGCGATCACCGCCGACCCGGTCCCCGTGCAGGGGTGCACCTCCGCGCTGCTCGGAGAGATGCGCTACACGCCGATGGCATCGCCGGACTTCGTGGAACGCTGGTTCACGGGGGGCGCTCGGAACTCGGGAGGGGTGCTCGCGCACGCGCCCGTTGTGGTCTTCGACCGAGCAGACAGGCTCCAGGAGCGCTACCTGCGCGGGGTCGGCGTCGACCCGGCGGGCCCGCCCTGCCATTTCGTGCCGTCCTCCGCGGACTTCGTGCGGGCCATTCGCCTCGGCTTCGGCTGGGGCCTGGTGCCGGACCTCCAGGGAGGCGACGATGCCTCGCTCGTCGAGATCGACCCCGGCGCGTCGATCTCGGTGCCCCTGTTCTGGCAGCAATGGCAGCTGCATACGGAGGCCCTCGGCAGGACCGCGTCGGCGGTCTTCGCCGCCGCCGCTCGCAGCCTCTGACCTGGAATGGCTACCAACAGTGCGCTTTTGCCGAGCAGAGTGCAACCCCCAATAAGTTTCCCGGAGTTCATCTAGTCTCAGCCGGGCTCGCATTCTCGCGCGCGCCCGCATCCGCGGCACCAGGAAGGTCCCCATGGGAAGCACATCCGTTCGCACCACTCCTCCCCTCAGATTTCGACGCAAGCAGCTCCTCCTCCTTGCGGGTTCGACGGTCGCCGTCGCGGGCCTCTTCCCAGTCCTGCTCGGCTCCCAGTCGGCCCAGGCCATCGGCACGGCGCCCGACCTCGGCACCGCCGCCAGTTACTCGGTGCTCGGCGGGCAGTCGGTGACGAACACCGGCCCAAGCGTGCTCGATGGCGACCTCGGAGTGAACCCCGGGACGGCGATCAGCGGGTTCCCGCCCGGCATCGTGCTCGGCGACGTGCACGCCACGGACGCCAACTCCCTGCAGGCCCAGGCGGATGTGACCACCGCGTACAACGCGCTCGAAGGTCAGGCCGCCGACGCGCCCATCAGCGCCGACCTCGGCGGACAGACGCTCACGGCCGGCGTGTACGAGGCTTCGAGCACCGCGGGCATCACCGGGACGCTCTCCCTCGACGCGGAAGGCGATCCCGACGCGGTCTTCATCTTCCAGATCGGCTCCGCGCTGACCACCGCACCCGACAGCACCGTCGCGCTCCTCAACGGCGCACAGGCGTGCAACGTGTTCTGGCAGATCGGCAGCTCCGCCACGCTGGACACCGACACGACCTTCGTCGGCTCGATCCTCGCCCTCACCTCGATCACCGTGAACGAGGGATCGACCGTCGACGGACGTGCGCTCGCCAGGAACGGCTCGGTCACCCTCGACACGAACACCTTCACGACCAGTGAATGCGTCACTGTCACGCCGACGGAGACGACGACGCCGACGGAGACGACGACGCCGACGGAGACGACGACGCCGACCGTGACGGTCACGCCGACGGAGACGACGACGCCGACGGAGACGACGACGCCGACCGAGACGACGACGCCGACGGAGACGACGACGCCGACGGAGACGACGACGCCCACGGAGACGACGACGCCGACGGAGACGACGACGCCGACGGAGACGACGACGCCGACCGTGACGGTCACGCCGACGGAGACGACGACGCCGACCGTGACGGTCACGCCGACGGAGACGACGACGCCGACCGAGACGGTCACGCCGACGGAGACGACGACGCCGACCGAGACGACGACGCCGACGGAGACGACCACGCCGACCACGACCGTGACGCCGACGGAGACGGCGACGGCGACGCCGACCGTGACCGTGACGCCGACAGCGTCAGTCACCCCGACGACGACAGCGTCGGTCACCCCGACGACGACGGCCCCCGCAGCCGTTCCCGTGAAGCCCGGAGCTACCGGCTCGCCTGACCTGGCGACCACCGGTGCTCAGGATGCGGGTCCCTGGCTCATCGGAGGGCTCGCCGTGCTCATCGCCGGCGGCGCGCTGCTGATCGCCAGCCTGCGTCGACGCAACTCGCACGAGGTCTGAGCCCGCGCGGCTGCGACTGAACTGAACTGAACTGAGCAGGCCTCGGCAGGTGCCAACCGCACCGGCCGGGGCCTTCTCGGCTTCCGGCTCCCGTCACCGTGCATTCACCGCACGTTCTTCTGAGGCCGCAGCAAAGTACCGCCTAGGTCAGGCACAATTTCTCCCATCCCCAACCCACCGGCATCCCGCTCTCACTCCAAAACGAATTGATCCAGGACGATCTTGATCGTCTCCGCGTCCACGCCGACGCTGAGATGGAGATGTGGGCGGGCGAGGATCATTGCGAACGCAGCCCGGACCCTGGCAGCCTCGGTCCTGGTGACTTTTTCCCCGACTCGGTCGCCTCGGGTGACGAGTGAGGCGAGGATCGACAGGTCGTTGAGGTGTCGCTCTGCCTTGGCGCCCTCGCCGATCAGCATTGCGGACGCCTTCGCGATGATGGCTCCCTGAAGCGTGGGTCGAATCACGGTCCCGGTGACGCCCGCGACGGCGACCTCGATCACCTCGGAGCGATCCAAAGCGCCTTGGCCACCAGGTGCGGCGATGGTGCGGCCGCCCGTGACGCCGGTTCGATTGTCGGCGTGCTCCCCCAAGAATCGCGGAATGAGGACATCGATCTGCGCCTCACCCTTCACCCAGCGATGCTGCACACCTTTCATGCCTTCGAGGATCGACGGCGACTCGCCTGCGGACTTGTAGCCAAGGTCGGTAAGAGTCTTGGTGAAGTCGAAGAGCATGGTTGGATGTGCCCGGATATCGAGGACGGCGTCCGCGTCTTGCGTGGGCCGAGGCGGGTCCGCCTCGCGCTCCCAGCAGAGCGAGTGGACCATCTGCCCGCCGACGGGCGCCCAGCCCTTTGGGTGCGCCTTGTAGACCTCGAAGAGCGCGTGCCACGCCTCGGCCTGGGCGGGAGTCATGGCTGGGGCGGTGATGGTCAATCGTCGACCTTTCGGAGGAGTTCGGCGACGCGGGATCGCTCGCGGACACCGTCATGGTGTGCGAGGTCTACGAGGAGCAGCCCGAGAGGCAGGGGTGACGGCGGTTTCTCGTCGGTGAGGTGCAAGAGAACATTGGGCCTCTCGGATGGCCGGAGCAGGTACTCGCGGCGGATCGCGGCGGCATCATCCTTGGCGACCCGGGCTTCGAGCTGGCCCGCGGCGGCGATCTCGGCGCGCGGATCGCTGAACCCGGACTTGACGATGCGCTCGTCGGCGGCGAGGTCGGCGAGGTCACGGGCAGCCACCTGGAGCTTCAGGGGTGCCTCTTCGCGGATCCAAGCGCCAAGGATGCGGTCCGGATCGGGGCTGTGCATGAGTTCGTTGCGGTAGCGGCGGAGTCGTGCGCGTTCGGATGTCGAGAGCCCCTCAGGGGCATCTCCGGAGAGGATCGCGAGGAGGTTCGCGCGCATCCGGTTGGCCAGCGGGCGAGAGGCTGCGGGGCGGTGTGCGGAGGACTGATCGATGAGCCACTGCCTACCCACCTGGCGGGCCGGGATGGTGCCTTGCTCGATGAGTGCGCGCACGCGGCGAGGGGACACCCCCTCACGTTTGGCAAACTCGGCAACGCTCTCTTCTGGCATGTACACAAGCGTACCGGCAGCGGTAGGGATGTGTATATGGGTGCGGCTGCTGGGCGTTCCTAAGCCGCGGCGGCGACCGCGGCGAGCACGACGGGGTCTTCGCATCCGCGTGCGAATCCGCGGATGCGGCGGTCGATGTCGCGCTGCAGCACGAACTTCCCGATGCGCTCCGCGACCGGGGCGAGCCACTTCGGCTTGCAGGCGAAGTTGTAGCGCCATACCGCGAGTGTGCGGGCCTCACCGTCGCCCTCGGCGTCCGGGGCGGGTGTGAACCGCCAGCCCCCGCCGAGGCGCTCGAAGAACCAGGAGCCCTTCGTCATCTTCATGCCAACATTCGTCGGCGGGGCGTAGGAGACGTACTCGCTGATCATCCGGAAGCCGAGCCGCTGCACGGTGGCGGTGCGCACCCCCTTCGCGGGGAGCGTCGCCCCGTCGAGGAAGTGCTGACGACGGATGAACGGGTCCCAGCGCATCCGCACCTCGCCGGTGGTCTGGGATACGGCGAACGCCGTCGCAGGATCGACGTGGACGATGCAGCGGGACTCGACGACGGGCATGCCCCATCGTGACACGCGCGTTCCCGAGAGGCGTCCGCGAGGTTCGACATGATGGGGTGATGGACAGCGCATTCGAGGAACTCATCGCCGAGGCCGAGGCCGCCAGCGTCGATGGCTGGGACTTCTCCTGGCTCGATGGGCGGGCCAGCGAGGAACGGCCCAGCTGGGGCTACGCGCGCCTCCTCGGCGAGCGGATGGGGCGTGCGCAGGCGTCCCTCGACATTCAGACGGGCGGGGGCGAGGTCCTGGCGCTGTCGCCCGTCATGCCGCCGTTGGCTGTCGCGACGGAGTCCTTTACGCCGAACGTCGCGAAGGCGACTCGGCTGCTGCATCCGAGGGGCGTTGCCGTCGTCGCCGACCCCGACGAGCCGCCGCTGCCGTTCGCAAGCTGCGCCTTCGATCTCGTGACGAGCCGCCACCCGGCGACGGTTTGGTGGGTGGAGATCGCACGCGTGCTGCGCCCCGGCGGCACCTACCTCGCGCAGCACGTCGGCCCCGCCAGCGTCTTCGAGCTCATCGAGTACTTCCTCGGCCCTCAGCCGCAGGCGCGTCTCGAGCGGCGCGCGGACGATGAGGCGAGGGCTGCGGTCGCGGCCGGACTCGACATCGTCGACCTCCGCGAGGAGCGGCTCCGCATCGAGATCAGAGATGTTGGGGCAGTCGTCTACCTGCTGCGGAAGGTCATCTGGTGGGTTCCCGGCTTCAGCGTCGACGCCTATCGGACCCGCCTGCGAGAGCTGCACGAGCTCATCCAGCGCGAGGGGGCGTTCGTCGCGCACTCCACTCGACACCTCATCGAAGCCAAGCGGCCCGACTGAAGATCCCGGCTGCGCCCCTGAACCCCGCTCCCCAGGTTCGCGGAGGATCGCGTGCTTGCCTGAGACGCGAGAACTCCGCAAGCGAACAGGCGGGAGCCCCCATGGAAGACAAGCGACGCCGCGACGCGCGCCTCGGAAGCTCGGCCGCCGGTGACCCCGTTGGGGGCCCGGGCGAGCGGAGCGGGCGTGAAGAGAAATCCGGTGCCGAGACGGCTGGCGAGAAGGGCGACCTGCTCGGCGCGGTCGGCAAGCTCGCCAACGTGTTCGCGTTCGGGAAGCTCCCGGACGCGTCAGCCGCCGCCTCGACCGCCGACGGGACGCCGTCGGCGGACACCGACGATGACGGGACCGGCGGCACGGGTGGAGCGCGGCGCGCCCCGTAGCCGCCCCTCGGGCCGACGATCAGTCGATGACGAAGAGCTTGGCGCCGGTCGCCGTGCTGGAGCGGTGCGCTTCCATGCCGGTGCCGACCTGGTAGCTCTGGCCCGCCTCCAGCGTGACGCGGCGGCCGTCGTCGAGCTCGGTCTCGAGGCTCCCCTCGAGCACGAGGAGCACGTGCCCGCGGGAGCACCAGTGATCGGCGAGATAGCCCGGCGAGTACTCGACCTGACGGATGCGCGTGTCACCGATCTGCTGCGTCCGCCAGGTGGCGCCGCCGGTCTCGCCGGAGTGCTGCGTCGGCGCTACTGCCGCCCAGTCGGTGGTCGTGAAGGCGTGCCCGATGAGGTCCATCCCCCGACGATAGCTCCCCGGCGAATGCCGGCGAGACCGCCGCGGCTCACACGGAACCGCTGAGCTCCCGGGTGCGCATCGCCTCTGCCGTGATCTCCAGCGAACGGACCCGATCGGCGCTCTCCAGCGAGCCGTGCCCGATGATGAGCTCGTCGGCGCCGGTCGCCTCCGCGAACTCGGTGAGGTAGTCGCGCACCTCCTGCCCGGTTCCCACCGCCGTGTACCGCATCATGTTCGCGATCTGCTGCCCCTGCGGGCTCGCGATGATCTGGTCCATCTGCTCATCGCTGAAATCGGAGTTCGGCCCGCGCAGCAGGATGCTGCGAAGTCTGGAGCGCCGGGAGCGGGTGAACTGCTCCTGCGCATCCGCCGAATCGAGGGCCGCGACGACGTTGACCCCCACGATGAGGTGGGGCGCCGCGAGCTGCTCGGAGGGCTGGAACTGCTCGCGGTACAGGGCGACGGCCTGGAACAGCTGGTCCGGGGCGAAGTGCGACGCGAACGCGTATGGCAGGCCGAGCTGTGCGGCGAGCTGCGCTCCGAAGAGGCTCGAGCCGAGGATGTAGAGGGGCACCTCGGTGCCACCGCCCGGCACCGCCTGCACGCCGGGGATGGTCGACTGGCCGCGCAGGAACGCCTGCAGCTCCAGAACATCCTGCGGGAACTCATTGGCGGAGGCCGGGGAACGCCGCAGCGCTCGGAACGTCGCCTGGTCGCTCCCTGGCGCGCGCCCGAGGCCCAGGTCGATGCGGTCCGGGTAGAGCGTCGCGAGGGTGCCGAACTGCTCCGCGATGACCAGCGGGGAGTGGTTCGGGAGCATGACGCCACCCGCGCCCAGCCGGATCGTGGAGGTCTGAGAGGCGATGTGCCCGATGAGCACGCTCGTCGCGCTCGACGCGATCGTCGGCATGTTGTGGTGCTCGGCGTACCAGACACGACGGTAGCCGGAGCGCTCGGCAGCCTGGGCGAGCTCGACGCTCGCCTGGAAGCTCTCCCTGACGGTCTGGCCAGGGGCGATGGGAGCGAGGTCGAGGATTGAGAGAGGAACAGTCACCCTGGATGCAACCGCCGAGAGGCGTCAGGTGTTCCCGGCGGGTCGGAGGCGTCTCGTCGGCCGTGCCTGCCTTCCCGCACCGGCTATTCGTCGCCCGTGTAGAAGGCCGCGGTGCGCGTCGCCGATTCGTGGGCGTCGTCGGGGTCGGCGCCCGCGCTCAGATGCGCGATGCACCAGCGGTCAGCCGCGGAGGCGACGAATCGCCTGCCGCCGTCGGAGTCGTTGAAGGCCGACATGGTCGCGTGGACGTCCGCGTCCTCGTCGGCGAGGGCGATGGCCAGGGCGAGGAGAGCTCCGTCCCAGCCGATGCCGGTGGCAGCTGGCCCGTACTGGGCCCAGTGCTCGTTGTCCGCCACGACGTGTCGAAGCGTGAGGCGCGTCCCTTGCCCCGCGCGCTCGAGGGCGAGGCTGACGCGGCTCACGTCGCCGTCGTACTCCCACGTCAGATGCATCAGGGCGTTCGCCTCGCAGCGCTCGATGGTTCCGGAGGTGCCGCTGTCGGTCAGCCGGTACCTGCCGCCCTGCCGGAGCTCGCCTTCGGCGGGCTCGAACCAGCGGGCCAGACCCTCCGGGGTCGTGCACAGGCCCCAGATGTTCTCTGGTGGATTCGCGAAGTCGCGCTCGAGCGTCACCACGTGGCTCGTGCCATCCCGCGCGACGCTGCGCGTGACGTTCTCGAGGCTGTCGGTCGACGCTCCGGCGGGGGACACCGGTTTCGTTTCCATGCGACCAGCGTGCCCGCGGATGTTGTGGAATCGCGCAGACCCGGGGCGACCCGGGTATCGGCGTCCTGGATTGTCGGTGCCCTGCCCCACAATGAACGGATGCACATCCTCGTCACGTCGCTCGCGCGCGGCTTCGCGCTCGAAGACCGGCGAGGTCCCGCCGATGGCGACGAGGCGTCGGCGCCCGTCACCGTTCCCGACGCGATCGCCCTCGCGCAGCTCGTGTCCGAACGTGAGCGGTCTGCGCCGCCGTCCGACCCCATCCGGTGGGTGTGGAACAGCCAGGACATCGTGCCGCGACTTCTCGCCCACGGCGTGCGGGTGGGGCGCTGCCACGATCTGCGCCTTGCCGGGCGCATCCTCATCACGGCCGGCTACCTCGACGCTCGATTCGACGTGGCGGATGCCCGTGGGGGCTCGCACCCCGGCGAGGGCCTCTTCGATCTCGACGCCGAGAACCCGGGAACACCCGAGGCGACGCGGCGGCTCTTCGACGCCCAGCTCGCCGGGCTGGAGGCGTCGGATCAGGAAGCGGATCGGAAGGGCGCCCTCGCGTTCCTCGTCGGCGTCGAGAGCGCTGGTGCCCTTGTCGCGGCCGAGCTCCGGGCGGCGGGCATGCCGTTCAGCGTCGAACGCCACGAGGGAGTGCTCGTCGAGGCGCTCGGCGCGAGGGGCACGGGTGGCCGACCGGCGAAGCTCGAGGCGGCGGCCTCAGCTGTTCGAGCTGCGCTCGGGGAGGCGACGCTCAACGTCGATTCGCCAAAAGACCTCCTCGCTGCACTGCGCCGGGCGGGGCTCGATGTGTCCAGCACCAGCAAGTGGGAACTCGTCGGCAAATCGCATCCGGTCGTCGATGCGCTGCTGCACTACAAGCGTCTGCACCGGCTCTTCACGGCGAACGGCTGGACGTGGCGCGAGGAGTGGATCCACGGTGGGCGGTTCCGCCCCGACTATGTGCCGGGCGGCGTAGTGACCGGGCGCTGGGCGACGAGCGGCGGCGGAGCGATGCAGCTCCCGAAGGAGATCCGCAGCGCCGTGGTCGCCGACACCGGCTGGAAGCTCGTCGTCGCGGACGCGGCCCAGCTCGAACCGAGGATCCTCGCGGCTATGTCGGGGGATGAGGCCATGGCGCGGGCGGGCGCGCAGCGCGACATGTACGCGGCATTCGTCGACCGCGGCGTCGTGCCGGACCGAGACAGCGCCAAGGTCGCGATGCTCGGGGCCATGTACGGCGCGACGACGGGCCAGAGCGCCGTCCTCCTGCCGGGTCTCGAGCGGGCGTTCCCGCACGCCATGGGGCTTGTCGCCTCGGCTGCGCGTTCCGGTGAGCGGGGGCAGCAGGTGCAGACCTGGCTCGGTCGCACGTCTCCGTGGCCGCCCGCTGAGTTCTCGCCTCGCGACTTCGGCCGCTTCACACGGAACTTCATCGTGCAGGGCACGGCAGCCGAATGGGCGCTCACGTGGATGGCAGGTATCCGGCAGCGCCTCGCCGCCCTCGGCTCGGGAACGGGCGACCCGCGGGGCACCGGCTCGGTCGCGGATGCGCCGCTCGAGCGCACGGCGCACCTCGCCTACTTCCTGCACGACGAGGTGGTCGTGCACGCGCCAGCCGAGCACGCGGAGCGCGCCGCCGCGGAGGTCATCGCGGCCGCCGCAGAGGCAGGGCGCTTCCTGTTCGCCGGCAGCCAGGTCACGTTCCCCGTCGTCGCGCACGTCGTGGACAGCTACGGAGAAGCGAAGTAGGCGCGGCTTCGGTGACTCAGCGCTTCGGCCAGACCCAGAGCGGTCCGTCGAACTGCAGTTTGCCGCGGATGCTCGTCGCCCCCGCCTCCTTCTCGAGCTCGACGACGTTCGCGTCGTCGCGCCAGCCATCGACGAGGGGCTGCGAGTGGGTGACGACGATCACCTGCGTCTGCTCCGAGGCTCGCCGGATGAGGCCCGCAAGCGTTGGCAGGAGGCTGGGGTGGAGGCTCGCCTCCGGCTCGTTCAGGACCAGCAGCTCTGGCATGCGCGGCGAGAGGAGCGCCGTCGCGAGGAGGATCATCCGCAGCGTGCCGTCGGACAGCTCCCGCGCATCCAGTGGCCTCGCAAGGCCCGGCTGCGACATGACGATCTTCGCCATGCCAGACTCGTCTTCCTCGACGCTGACCCGTGACCCCGGGAAAGCAGCATCGATGGCGTCGTGGAAGGCCCCCGCCTGGCCGATTCGCTGCACCGTCGCGAGCGCGGCTGGGAGCCGCGAGCCGTCGTCGGGGAGCACCGGGGTGAACGTGGCGGGGCTCGGCAGCCGAGCGGGAGCCGCCGCGTCGGTGCGGAGGTAGTCGAGGAAGCGCCAACCGCGCGCCGACTCGCGCAGCGCGTACAGCTCGGGTGCTGTTGAGGGGTCGGCGAGTGTCGCGAGCATCGACTCGGCCTCGCGCACGCTCCACTCGGCCTGCACGAGCTTGAAGTCGGCGTCTCTCACGCGCACCGAGTTCGCGCGGCGTTCGACGAGCGTCGTCGAGGGGCGCAGCAGCTCGCTCGCCCAGACGAGCTCGCTCTTGACCACCGGGTCGAAGGGGAAATCGGAGATGATCGGGATGCCGAGGTCGATCGCGAAGTTCTGGACCTGCTCCGGCGAGGGCATACCGAGGTCGGTCGCGAAGGACACCCCGGAGGTGCGCAGGCCGAGCTTGAGGGTGACGGGCTCACCGCGGGACCGCTTGCCGGCGTGGATGACCGCCCGGAGACCGCCCTCCATCGCGAGCGACGAGAGGGCCCCCTCGCGGATGATGTCGTGCAGCAGGCGCAGCGCTCGGTAGAGGTTGGACTTGCCGCTGCCGTTCGCCCCCGTGATGACGTTCAAGCGCTCGAGCCCGAGCGTGACGCTCTTGATGGACCGGTAGTTCTCGATGGCGAGGAGTTCAAGCATGCTCACACGCTAGGGGGTACCTCCGACATCGCCGCTGGAGGGTGCGGTCGCGCCCTGCACATGCAGCAAGCGCGGCACCGCCTCCGGAGAGGCGGTGCCGCGCTTGTCCTCTGCGCGCTGGCCGTCTACTTGACCTGGCGGATGAGCTTCTTGTTCACGAACTCCTCGATGCCGAGCGAACCGAGCTCGCGGCCGAAGCCGGAGCGCTTCACTCCGCCGAAGGGCAGCTCGGGGCTGTCGAGCCCGACGCCGTTGATGTAGACCATGCCGGCTTCGATGGCGTCGGCGACGCGCTGCGCCTGCTCCTGGTCGGTCGTGAAGAGGTACGAGCCCAGACCGAAGGGCGTGGCGTTCGCGAGATCGATGGCCTCCTCTTCGCTGCCGACCTTGTAGAGGGCGGCGACGGGGCCGAAGAACTCTTCCGTGTAGGCGTCGTTGTCGGGGGTGACGCCGGCGAGCACGGTCGACTCGAAGAAGTTGCCGTCGTGGCCACCGCCCGCGAGGAGCTGCGCGCCCTGAGCGACAGCCCGCTCGACCTGCTCGGCGAGGTTCTTCGTGGCCGGGGCCGACGAGAGCGGGCCGAGCTCCGAGTTGTCCTTCGTCGGGTCGACGGGAGCGACCGAGGTCATCGCGGCCGTGAACTTCTCCGCGAACTCGTCGTAGAGCGAGTCGATGACGATCATGCGCTTCGCGCCGTTGCAGGCCTGCCCGGAGTTATCGAGGCGCGCGGCGACCGCGGCTTCGACGGCCTCGTCGACGCTGTCGGTGCTGAGCAGGATGAACGGGTCGGAGCCGCCGAGCTCGAGGACGACCTTCTTGAGGTTGCGGCCGGCGATCTCGGCGACCGCGGCGCCCGCGCGCTCCGAGCCGGTCAGTGAGACGCCGTGGATGCGGTCGTCGGCGATGATGTCGGCGATCTGCTCGTTGGTGGCGAAGATGTTGACGTAGGCACCCTCGGGGAACCCGGCGTCGGCGAAGATCTGCTGGAGCGCTGTCGCCGACTCGGGGCACTGGCCGGCGTGCTTCAGCAGGATCGGGTTGCCGAGCACGAGGTTCGGGCCGGCGAAGCGAGCGACCTGGTAGAACGGGAAGTTCCAGGGCATGATGCCGAGGAGGGGACCGAGGGCGGAACGGCGGATGAGGGCGGTGCCTTCGCCTCCGAGCAGCTCGATCGGGGCGTCCTTCAGGAAGTTCTCCGCGTTGTCGGCGTAGTACTGCAGGATGTCGGCGCTGAAGTCGACCTCCCCGTAGGACTGCTCGATGGGCTTGCCCATCTCCTTCGTGATGATCTCGGCGAGGGCCTCGCGGCGCTCGCGGTGCAGCTCGGCTGCCCGGCTCATGAGGGCGGCGCGCTCTGCGACGGTGCTCGGCTTCGACCAGGTCCGGTAGGCGCCGTCGAGGCTCTGCAGGGCGGTCTCGATGCCCTCGGATGTGACGAGCGGGAATTCCTGTCCCTGCTCGCCGGTGGCTGGGTTCACGACTACGTAGGTGCTCAAACTCACTCCAGACATTGGATGCGTGCGCGCAGCATCGCGCGATTGGGTGAAGCCTAGGAGATGGGGCCTTGGAAACCCAGGGTTCGGGCCGATTTAACTGAATATCGTTTATTTACAGGGTGCCTCTCCGGCGATGCGGCTCTAGGCTCTGGAGCGGCGGGATTCGCCCGCAGGCAGGGGATGGCATGAGCGAGCAGTCACACGACGATGTCCAGTTCTTCCGTGCGTTCAAGCGGTTCCTCGAACGCGTCAACGAGACGCCGGCCGAGGTCCAAGTCGTGCGCACGCCCTTCGGCGGCGAGCTGAGCGATTTCCTCGGCGCCGACGCCGAAGCGCTCCCGGTTGTCGTCGAGGAGTTCGCGAGCTACCGGATCGTCGACGCGGATATCGCGCTTGAGGAGATCGCCGCCCGCGGCGAAGCGAGGCTCGTCGGTGTCGCCGGTGGCTCCGCCCACGCGCACGCCGGCCTCGCGGAGCTCATCTCGAGCCCGCACATGCCGTTCAGGTCGGGGCCCGCCGAGTTCGCCGAGAAGGCGACAGGTCCCAGGTCGACACGACAGGTCGTGAGCTTCGGTGCACGACTCTTCACCTACCGTGGCGCCCGAGTTGTGGTCATGCAGCGCGCATCCCGCCCCGACATGGGCCGACCGCAGGGGCAGCTCGAGGTGCTCACCGCCGCAGACCCCTCGCTCGTCTCCGATCTCCTCGGCGAGGTTCGCGCCCTCATGATCGAGCGCAGCGTGCTGCGCGGCAAGGTGCTCGCGTTCGAGAACAGCGACTACCGGATGGACGCTGGTGCGTCGTTCCTGGAGCGACCGGCCGTCGCCGAGACCGACGTGATCCTGCCGTACGGCGTCCTTGAATCAGTGGTGTCGCACGTGATCGAGATCGGGCGGCAGCGTGAGGTCCTGCTTGCCGCAGGCCAGCATCTGAAGCGGGGCGTGCTGCTCTACGGCCCGCCTGGGACCGGGAAGACGCTCACCGTCAGGCATCTCCTGAGCCGCACGGAGGGGGTGACGGCCGTGCTGCTGACCGGGTCGAGCATCCAGCACATCAGCGCGGCCGCCGAACTGGCCCGCACCCTGCAGCCGTCGATCGTGGTGCTCGAGGACATCGACCTCGTTGCCATGGAACGCCACGCGTCCCCGCAGCCGTTGCTCTTCGAGGTGCTCGACGCGCTTGATGGCCTCGACGGCGATGCCGACGTCGCCTTCATCATGACCACCAACCGGGTGCAGGTGCTCGAGCGGGCGCTCGTCTCGCGTCCCGGTCGCGTCGACCTGGCCGTGGAGATCGCGCTGCCAGGCGGGCCGGAGCGCTACCGTCTGCTCGAGAAGTACGCCGCGGGCCTGCCGTTCAGCGACGAAGCGCTCCTGGAGGCGTCGGGTCGTGCCGAGCAGACCACCGGGTCGTTCGCCAAGGAGCTCATCCGCCGTGCGGTGCTCGCGGCGGCACGGCATGGCGTCGAGCCGGACGACGAGATCCTGCTGTTCGAGCTCGACGAACTGATGTCGGCGCAGTCCGCGCTCACGAGGCGCCTCCTCGGCGACGGCACGGAGCCGAGCGGTGACGAAGTCGCTGAGGGCGGAATGGAGATCATCTCCACAGCGGAAGGCGACCGCACGGGGTCCGTCACCTACCGGGCTCTGGGTGCAGAGGCTGACTCCGGCTGGACGGCGTACGTTCCGGCCTCGGACGCGGTCTACCCGCCTGGTGTGCCTGGCGCCCCGCCCGAGCCAGGTGTCGGTTCCGCGGGGGAGGCGAACGGCTCTGGCCCCGTGCATCAGGCGGACCAGCGATGAAAACGCGCGCACTTCGCGCGGGTCTGATCTCCGGCCTCTGCGCAGCCGCGTTGCTCTCGACGAGCGGATGCTCAATCTTCATCCCACAATACGGACTCACGATCAGGGAAGCGGTGGTCGACGCGGAGTACACGGGCCCCGACTACGCCAGCAACCCCGTGGAGATCACGGAGTCGGCCTGCGGCGAAGAGATCGACTGTCTTGAGGCCTGGTCGACGGATCAGGCTGACTACTACCGCTTCGCGACGCGTGACGAGGCCGCCGAGTTGGCAGATGGGCTTGCAGACGGGGCGCAGTCGAACTTTATCGTCATGGACTTCGCCGGAAAGGCGGGCGTAGACCGCAGTGATCAAGAAGCGGCCTCATGCCAGCTCCGTGGCACCCACTTCGATCATGAGGGCCCCTGCATCGACTGATATTGGCGCCGCGCTCCGTGTCCCGCGACTTTCTCAGCTGACCACTGACAGCCAGCGCTCCGACGAGAAGGTGCGAGTCGAAGCGCCGCCCGGGTCGCTCGGCGGGCGTGAGCCGCGGCTCACGTCGCGCACCCTGATGCGCCAGCCGTCTGCCGTGCGGACGATGGTGTCGATGTAGTCGCCGCTCGCCGTCGTGCCGTCCGTTCGCACGAGGAGGAACTTCGACCAGGACGTGATGGTGTCGGCGTCGACCCGATGGAGGACGGTGTCGGTGGTGTAGTGCGGGTGGTAGGGCTGCACGGTGTTGATGACCCGGGCGAGCGCCTCGTCACCGCGCACCGCGTTCGGGCCCGTGCCGAAGGAGAAGTCCTCCGTAAATACCTTGCGCAGGTGATCCCAGTCGCGGTTGTCGATGACCTGCCCGTAGCGGGCGAGCACGTCGAGGACCTCGGCGGCGTCGGCGGCAGGCACTTGCGCTGCCACGGCGCTCGGGCTCTGCGCTGTCATCGCGACGACTCGAAGCTCGCGAAGGACTCCGCGCCCTCGGCCGAGTACTGTCCGCTCGGGCGCTCGCGGTTTCGCTCCGTGATGCGGCGGCTCGTGATGACCCACGTGCCGTCGCGTTCCTCGAGGGTGTCGAGGTAGTCGCCGCCTGCGGCGGATGCCTCGTAGGTGACGAGCACGTAGCGACTCCAGGCGACGGCCGACCCGGCGGCCTCGCCAGCCCGGATGACCGTGTTGATGGTGTGGTGGGAGGGCAGGTGCCCGCCGAGCGAGGCCGCGAGCTGCTGCTCGAAGGCTCTCGCTCCTGATGCGCCAGTGAACTCGCCAGCAGGGCTCTCGATGCGCGCATCCGGAGCGAGGACCGAGTCGAGCAGGGTCCATTCGCCGTTGTCGACGAAGTGCCCGTAGAGCGCGAGGGTCTGCTGGATGCCCCAGCGGTCGTCGGCGGTGAGTGTGGTCACGTTCAGCCCCATTTCGTTTCCGTTCAGGAACAGTCTCACCAGCCACCAACATCCGCGTGCTCTCCGCGGTCGCGGAACTTCCGCGGGCGTCACGAGCGGAAATCTCGGGCAAAACCTGCCAGCGGGGGCTCTGTCTGTGGTTTCCGCACCGGGGCGCACCCATTTTTGCTAGTTTGTTGAACTAGTTTCATGGCGTCGACGGCGCCACCACGAGGAGGACCATGGCGCACACGCCCGCTGAGCGCTCGTCCGGGTACTGGTACCCGACCGGCGGAGAGCATGCGACCTCGGTCGACGTGCTCAACCTGCTGCGCGACTACCGCGAAGCGGAGGCGAAGATGCGAGCGCGGACGCGCTCGTCGATGCGGATGAACGAGAACGACCTGCTCGCGCTTCGCTTCCTGCTCCAGCAGCAGCGCCAGGGCAAGGTCGTCGTGCAGAAGGACCTGGGGGAGCGGCTCAAGATCTCCTCCGCCTCCGTCACGGGCCTCGTTGATCGCCTCGTGAAGAGCGGTCACGTCGAGCGGCGGCCGCACCCCACCGATCGGCGGGCCTCGATCATCGCGTCGACCGCGGAGTCCGACCGTGAGGTGCGGGAGACGCTCGGCCTCATGCACCAGCGCATGATCGCGGTCGTCGACTCGCTCACGACCGAGGAGCTCGACGGGGTGGCGAAGTTCCTCTCCGGCATGGTCGGCTCGGTCGAGGCGGCCGAGCCGCAGGGCGCTCCGCAGCACTAGTGGGTGCCTCCTCGAGAGTCAACCCCCGTCTTCGGCTTTGTTTAGTTAAATAAGCTACCTATGTGCTCAAACAACGACGCAGGCTCAACCGCAGTGCAGTAGCCGCCGCTCGACGACGGGCAGAAGAGCGCTACTGGGACGTCTACCAGCGCACCATCATGCCCGGGGAGCTTCTTGCGCTCTGCTTCGTGGGTGCCACCATCTCGATCGGAATCGCGGTCTCGTTCTTCGCCTTCCTCCCCTGGTAGCGCGAGCGGCCACTTGGATGGTCGCCACAAGGCTCTCGAAGTGCCAGCCGATGGGTGCGAGGCTCTTCGGTGCGCATCCATCTCCGGATGCCATGGCGCAAAGGAGCGACATGACCGACCCGACTTCGATGACCGGCCTCGAGCAGCTGAGGGCTCACCTCGCGAACGGTGCAGAGATCGCTCCGATCGCGCAGCACTTCGGCATGACCGTCGTGAGCTTCGCCGAGGGCGAGGTGATCTTCGAGGGTGTTCCCGACCGGTCGCACTACAACCCCATCGGAACCGTGCACGGCGGATTCGCGGCGACGCTCCTCGACTCGGCGTGCGGCACGGCAGTCCACACGACGCTCCGCCCGGGGCAGGCCTACACATCCCTCGAGATCAAGGTCAGCTTCCTGCGCCCCATGACCGTGGAGACGGGCCCCGTCCGGGTGCGCGGTCGCGTCGTGAAGTCAGGGGCGAGGGCGGCGTTCGTCGAAGCCGAGCTCAGGGACTCCGCCGACGTGCTCCTCGCTACGGCGACCAGCACGTGCGCGATCTTCCCAGCGCGCTGACCCGGTCTTCTGAGTCGCGCTTCTCCACAGCTTCACTTCTCGAGCGCGCCCCGAAACGAGCACAGGATAGAATCGGCTCCCGTGACCGGAACGAATCTCCTCGGCATCCCCGAGACGCGCCTTGCGGCTGAGCCAGAGGTCGTCGACGACCTGTCCAACCTGCCCCACGACCAGGCCGCGCTTGCAGCCATCGTCGAGAAGCACCCGGCCTCATCGCTGGCGTGGGCGACCCTCGCAGACGCCGCGCACGCCGACGGCAACACGATCGGCGCGTACGCCTACGCACGCGTCGGCTACCACCGGGGGCTCGACGCCCTTCGCAAGGCCGGGTGGCGAGGCCAGGGCCCCGTGCCGTGGTCGCACGACCCCAACAAGGGAGTCCTGCGCGCGTTCTACGCTCTCCGACGAAGCGCAGCCGAGATCGGCGAGGAGGGCGAGCCCGAGCGCCTCGCCAGCCTGCTCCACGACGCAGACCCGCAGGCGATCACCGAGATCGAGCGGATGCACGCGGCGAGCTAGCGGCGCACCCGCGCAAGCAGACAAGCAGGAAACAAGGCAGGGCCGCCGAGTCGGTCCGCCGACCGCGCGGCTCACGCCACGCACACGACAGGCGCGAGCTGCGCCGATCCGACAGAACAGGGGCGACACATGCCAGGCGTAGCAATCATCGGCGGCCAGTGGGGCGACGAAGGCAAGGGCAAGGCAACCGACCTCCTCGGCGACCGCATCGACTACGTCGTGAAGTTCAACGGCGGCAACAACGCCGGCCACACGGTCGTGATCGGCAACGAGAAGTACGCGCTGCACCTGCTGCCCTCCGGAATCCTCACCCCAGGCGTGACCCCCGTCATCGGCAACGGTGTCGTCATCGACCTCGACGTGCTCTTCCACGAGATCGACCACCTCGAGGCGCGCGGTGTCGACACCTCCAAGCTGCGCGTCTCCGCGAACGCGCATCTCATCACCGGGTACCACACCACGCTCGACAAGGTCACCGAGCGGTTCCTCGGCAAGCGCCAGATCGGCACCACGGGGCGCGGCATCGGCCCCGCCTACGCCGACAAGATCAACCGCATCGGCATCCGCGTGCAGGACCTCTTCGACGAGAACATCCTCCGCCAGAAGGTCGAAGCAGCGCTCTTCGGCAAGAACCACCTCCTCGTGAAGGTCTACAACCGTCGCGCGATCACGGTCAACGAGATCGTCGACGCGCTCCTCCTCCACGCCGAGCGCCTCCGTCCCATGGTCGGCGACACCTCGCTCGAGCTCTACGACGCCCTCAACGCGGGCCGCAACGTCGTCTTCGAGGGCGGCCAGGCGACCATGCTCGACGTCGACCACGGCACCTACCCGTACGTGACGTCCTCGTCCTCGACCGCGGGAGGCGCATCCACGGGCGCCGGTGTCGGCCCGACCCAGATCAACCGCATCATCGGCATCGTCAAGGCCTACATCACGCGGGTCGGCGCCGGCCCCTTCCCGACCGAGCTGTTCGACGAGTGGGGTGAGCTGCTCCGCACGAGAGGCGGCGAGTTCGGCACCACGACCGGACGCCCGCGCCGCACCGGCTGGTACGACGTTCCCGTCGCCCGCTACACGGCACGGATCAACGGGGTCACCGACTTCGTCATGACGAAGCTCGACGTGCTCAGCGGCATCGAGCGCATCCCCGTCTGCGTCGCCTACGACGTCGACGGCGTCCGCTTCGACGAGATGCCCGTCTCGCAGTCGGACATCCACCACGCGAAGCCCATCTACGAGTACTTCGACGGCTGGACCGAGGACCTCTCCGGATGCCGCACCTTCGAGGAGCTGCCCGAGAACGCGCAGCTCTACGTGCAGGCACTCGAGCGCCTCTCCGGTGCCCGCATCTCCGCGATCGGCGTCGGCCCGAAGCGCGACGAGATCATTCAGATCCACGACCTCATCGACTGACCGCGGGCATCGCCGTCAGCGCCCGTGTGCGGGCAAGCGCTCAACGCCTGAGACAATCGACGACGTGAATAGCGCCCCCGCAGCCCTGACCGTCCTCCCAGACCCCCAGTTCGTGATGGTCGGCGACGGTCACCGCATCGCCACGTACACGTGGGGAGATGTGGACGCGCCGACGGTGATCGTCGTGCACGGCTTCGCGTCGAGCACGAAGGACAACTGGGTGGCGACGGGCTGGGTGCGCGACCTGCTGCGCGCCGGCTACCGCGTGCTCGGCCTCGACCAGCGCGGGCACGGGCAGAGCGACAAGCCCTACGAGGGGCGCGACTACGACATCCGCACGCTGGCCTCCGACGTCGAGGCCGTGCTCGACGCGTACCTCGTCGACACCGCGCTGTACGTCGGCTACTCGCTCGGCGCGCGCGTCGGCTGGGAGGTCGCACAGGACTTCGCCGACCGCATCCCGCGGGTCGTGCTCGGGGGAGTCCCGGATGGCGTGCCGCTCGGGCGCCTCGATATCGATCAGGTGCGCGAGCTCATCGACCACGGCACCCCGGTGCAGGACCCGGTGACGCAGAACTACCTCGCCCTCACGGAGCGCGTCGGAGGCAACGACCTGCGGGCGCTGCTCGCGATCGCCGAGGGGATGCGCGCGTCCGGCAAGGCCGACCCCGACCTCGGCCGTGTGCCGCAGCAGCCGGTGCTCTTCGCGACCGGGTCCCGCGACGGGATCATCGAGGGGTCCAAGGCACTCTCCGCGGCGACGCCCAAGGCCCGCTTCTTCGAGATCCCGGACCGCCACCATTTCAACGCTCCAGGCTCGCGTGACTTCCGTGCCGCAGCCCTCGCCTTCCTCGCCGAGGAAGTCCAAGAGGGCTAGCGGACCCCGGAGGGTGGCGACTGGGTGACGTTCGGGAGCGCCGGGCAAGATGCTTCCATGTCGTCCAGAACACTCGAACGCCGCTCCCGCGGACACGGCGGGGCCATCCCGTGGATCGTCGTCCTTCCCTTCGCCGTCTCCGGCGTCATCCACCTCGTGAAGCCCGCCGTCTTCGAACCGATCATCCCCAAACCGCTGCGGGGGCACAGCCGCGAGCTGGTGGTCGCGTCCGGCGTCGCCGAGCTGGCGTGCGCGGCGGGGCTCGTGCGCCCGTCGACACGGTCGATCGCGGGGCTCGCGAGCGCGGCCGTGCTGCTCGCGGTCTGGCCCGCCAACGCCCAGATGAGCGTCGACCTGGGCCGCCGGGCGTGGCGGAAGCGCACCGCCTCGTCGGTCGTCGCGTTTGTCGTCTCCGTTGCTCGCCTGCCGATGCAGCTCCCGCTCATGAGGGCCGCGTTGGGCTCCGGGAGCTAGCCTTTCCGAATGAGCATCGAGTCGAAGAACGATCAGGTTCGGACGACCTCCGAGCAGCGCGAGATCGAGCGGAAGTACGACATTCCCGAGGGGGCGGGGGAGCCCGAGCTCTCGAAGCTCGGCGCGGGGCTCCGAGCAGGGGAGCCGGTCACGGAGACCCTCGTCGCCGAGTATGTCGACACTCCCGAGCTGGCGATCCTCGACGCCCGCTGCGTGCTGCGTCGCCGCACGGGTGGCGACGACGAGGGGTGGCACCTCAAGCGTCCGCGCAGCGGCGACGAGCGCATCGAGGTCCACGCGCCCGTGGGCGCCCCGCGGCGGATCCCGCCGGAGCTGCGCGCCGAGTTCGCGGACATCATCGGCGAGCGCCCCGTGCTTCCGCTCGTGGAGCTCACGACGACGCGCACGACCACTGAGGTGCGTGGCGGCGGCGCGTGGTCGGCCGGCGGGGCGCGGGATGACGACGACGCGCTCGCTGCGCTCATCTGCGACGACGTCGTGCACGCCAGGGTCGTCCGCATCGGCGAGGAGCGCACGCTCGAGTGGCGGGAGTTCGAGGTCGAGCTGGCGGACGGCGCATCGACCCGGGTCTTCGACGAGATCGAGGCGGTGCTCTTCGATGCCGGCCTCACCCCGTCCATCCACCGTTCCAAGCTCGTTCGCAGCCTCGACGGGGTCCAGCCCGCGCAGGCGCCGACGGGGCAGGGGACGGCCGGCGACGCGGTCGTCTTCGCCATCGCGTCGCGGTTCGGCGAGTTCCAGGAGCAGGAGGCCGCGGCCCGCATCGATGCTCCGGACGCGGTGCACCAGGCGAGGGTCGCCCTGCGCAGGCTGCGGAGCCTCCTCAAGGTCTTCGGCGCCCTGTTCGAGGCGGATGCGGTCGAGTCCCTCGCCGGGGAGCTCAAGTGGGCTGGGGGCGTGCTCGGGGCACCCCGTGATGCGGAGGTCCTCCGCGAGCTCGTGCTCGGCGAACTCGACTCGGCGGGACACCTCGAGGCGGGCGCGGGGGCCGTCGACGTCGCCAGAGCGCGGATCGAGGCGCTCATCGGCGACCGGCACGCAGCCGCCCTCGCATCCTTCCGGACGGAACTCGATGGGGAGCGCTGGGACGCGCTGCACGACAGCCTCGTCTCCTTCGTAACCGCGCCCCCGTTCGCAGGGCTCGCCGATCGGCGTGCCCTCGGCACCATGCGGCGCCTGACCCGCACCGCCATCGCCACGGTCGAGAAGCGGACGGAACGCGCCCGCAAGAAGCCGAAGAAGCTCGAACGCTGGCACGACGTGCGCAAGGCCGCGAAGTCGGTCCGCTACGGCTACGAGGCCATCGACGAGCTGCCGGACGCGACGGCGAAGAAGCAGCGCAAGGAGTGGAAGCGCCTCGCGCAGGCCTTCGGCGAGCTGCAGGACTCGTCGATGCTCGACGAGGAGCTCGGCGTGCTGAGCGAGCAGCTCGGTCAGTCCGCGCAGGAGGAAGAGCGCGGAGAGGCGGGTGCAGAGCACCGCGACGCCGTCGCCGTGCTCTCGGAGCTCCGGACCCGCATCCGCGCCCGCCAGAACGACGCGCTGCGAGTCGCCCGCGACGCCCTCGACGACCTGGCCTGACCGGACGGCGAGATCTGCACGGACCGGTCAGGCGGTGGTGCCAGGATCGGCGCATGCACATCGATCTCTCGGGCCGCACGGCCCTCGTCACGGGTTCCACGCAGGGCATCGGCCTTGCGATCGCCGCGGATCTCGCCGCCGCTGGCGCGCACGTCATCGTGAACGGGCGCGGAGCCGCCAGCGTGGAGTCGGCTGTCGCCGAGCTGCGCGGGCACGTGCCAGACGCGACGATCGAGGGGGTGCCCGCCGACCTCGCTACGGCGGAGGGCGCGGCCGTCGTCCGCTCTGCGTTCCCTGACCTCGACATCCTCGTCAACAACCTCGGCATCTACGGCAGCACGCCCGCTCTCGAGATCAGCGACGAGGAGTGGCTGCGCTACTTCGAGGTGAACGTGCTGTCGGCCGCGCGTCTCATGCGCGAGTACCTTCCGGGCATGACGTCGCGCGGCTGGGGGCGGGTGATCTCCATCGCGAGCGACTCAGCCGTCGTGATTCCCGAGGAGATGATCCACTACGGCATGACCAAGACGGCGCTGCTCGCGGTCTCGCGCGGCTACGCGAAGGCGGTCAAGGGCACCGGGGTGACCGTCAACGCCGTCATCGCGGGGCCGACGCACACCGGCGGGGTCGAGGCGTTCATGGCCGAGCTCGTGGGCGACGACCTCGCCTGGGACGACGCGCAGCGGGAGTTCATGCGACGGCACCGGCCGCAGTCGCTCATCGAGCGTCTCATCGAGCCGGAGGAGATCGCGCACCTGGTCACCTACCTGGCATCGCCGCTGGCCTCGGCGACGACCGGAGGCGCCCTGCGCGTCGACGGCGGCTACGTCGATTCGATCCTGCCGTGAGCGTCGAGCGCAGTATCGATGTTGGCGACATCAGTGAGGTGTGGGCGTCGCTCGTCGCAGCCACGACAGGGCGCACGCCGTTCACGCTCGGCTACCTCGGCACCGTGGCGTCGGGCGGAGAGCCCCGCGTCCGGGCCGTGATCCTGCGAGCCGTGGATGAGCGGCGCGGCATCGTGGCGTTCGCGACGGACAGTCGGACGGCGAAGGTCGGCGAGTTGGCAGAGAACGCTCGAGCGGCCCTCACGTTCTACGATCCGGAGCTCGACGTGCAGCTGCGCCTGGACGGCCGCGCGGAGATCGTCACCGACAGTGCGGTCCGGCGTGAGGTCTGGGAGGGGCTCGGGTCGGGGTCGAAGCGGCTCTACGACAAGCCGGAGGTGCCCGGGACTCGGCTGGCCGATGGGGCCTCCGACGCTCGGGGGACGGGCGATGAGGCTGCGTTCGAGCGCTTCGCGTGGGTCCGCGTCACGGTCGATGCGATCGACGCGGTCGACCTCTCCGGCGCTGAGCACATCCGCTGCCGCCATACACGAGGAGTCGACTCCTGGGCATGCGATCGGCTGGTTCCCTAGGCGCGCTACTGCATGGGCGCGTTCAGGTTCGACGCCCAGGTTCGAATCGCTGAACGCTCGTTCTCGTCGCACACGTAGCCGTAGCCGATGGTCGTGTCGCCGTTCGTGAGCGACCACTCACCGTAGTAGGTCAAGGCGTAGCAGTCGGCCATGGCTTCGGCACTGCCCTGGAACAGGC
This sequence comes from Pseudoclavibacter sp. RFBI5, assembly GCF_002931395.1. Classification (NCBI taxonomy): domain Bacteria; kingdom Bacillati; phylum Actinomycetota; class Actinomycetes; order Micrococcales; family Microbacteriaceae; genus Pseudoclavibacter; species Pseudoclavibacter sp. RFBI5. The sequence goes on from NZ_PSYA01000002.1 coordinate 166,311, forward strand.
CCTGCGCGAGCAGGTCGTTGTACTCGCCGCGATAGTCGAAGACGCTGGCGTTGTCGGCACGCTGGTAGACGTGGGCCAGCTCGTGCACGACGGTGAACTTGCTCGACCACTCGCCGAGCTCGCTCTCCGGGAGCAGGTGCACGGTGAGCGAGTCCTCCTTCGTGATGCACCCTGTCGTGCGCCAGTCCTCCCGATCGTCGGCCGTGCACGCGGTTGCCGCATCCCACTGCACGTCGATAAACCCTTTGCCTGCCGTGTCCACGATGCTCTCCGTGACCAAGCCGCTGGTGTTCACGCGCCGGGCTTGAGCCTCAGCGACGCTGACCTCGAGTCCCTCTCGGAAGGTCTTCGCCTGCGCTGCGATCGTCTGCGCGGTGTACTCGAGCAGGTTCGGATCAGCCATCTTCTCGTCCTGCCGGAACAACCACTCGAATTCAGCGACCAGCCAGGCGACGGGAGACTCTTCGAACTCGAGGGACAGCTCGTCGATCTTCGCGCGTTCGTCCGCATAGAGCGCGCGCTGGGTGTCGATCTCGGAGTCTGCCGTGGGGGCGGCGTCGGGTGTCGCCACGCTGGAGGAGCCGCCCGTCTCATCACCCCCGGAAAAGAGCAGCGCGCCGAAACCGGCGAAGACGACGACGGCCACGATGGCCACGACGGCCAGGCATCCGCACCCGGCGAGCCAGCCGCCGACTCCGCGGCTTCGGCGAGGCACGTGAGGCGCCGCCGCCGGTGCGAATGCTGGACCGGCTGGTGACGCCGCTAATTGGCGACCTGGCGCTCGTCCGGTCGACAGCGTCGGGTTGACGCCTCGGATCCAGCGGATGAGCTCAGGGGAAGCGGCTGGGTTCGCGGCGATGAGCGCATGGAGGTCCCAGCGCTGGGCGGCGAGATCGACGAGGACCTGCAACGGTGTGCTCGGATCGCAGGCGATTGCGTGCGCTGCCCTTGGCTGCCGGTCGTTCATGCACTCCCCTTGCTGTTCTGGCTCACCGCTCGGGAGAGATGCGGTGCTGTCTGCTCCAGGAAAGGACTCTCCCGCGGCGATTCTGGCACCGGTCCAGCGTAGTCCGCGGTGCGCTGCTGGCTGCTGCACCGCGTCCGTCTGTCCGAGAGTCGACGATCTGTGTCGCTCGATGGCGTCGCCTGGGCACGCCGGTGGGAGCGGCTAGGCGAGGGCGGCGTCGATGGCGTCGGCCGAGAGCACGTGGTCGATGGCGAGGGCGCTGGCGCCGAGGATCGCGGCGTCGCCTCGGGCTCGCGACGCCACGACCCGAAGGTGCTGCGTCGCGAGCGGAAGTGAGCGCGAGTAGACGACTTCGCGGATGCCGGCCATGAGCTGCTCGCCGGCCTCCGCGATGCTCCCGCCGATGACGATCATCGACGGGTTGAGCATGCTGACGCAGGCGGCGAGCACGGTGCCGACGTCGCGGCCGGCCTGACGGAGGGCGCGGGCTGCGCTGAGGTCTCCAGAGCGCACGAGCGCCACGATCTGCCCGCTGCCCGCCACCTCGATGCCCCCTTCGCGGAGCCTTCTGGCGATGGCGTCGCTCCCGGCGACGGCTTCGAGGCAGCCGAGGTTGCCGCACCTGCAGGGGATGCTCTCGGCGCCAGGCACGGCGATGTGCCCGATGTCGCCTGCGGCGCCCCTGGCGCCGCGTCGCAGCGAGCCGTCCGCGATGATGCCGGAGCCGATGCCGGTCGCGACCTTGACGAAGAGCAGGTCGGAGACCTCGGGCCACTCGCTCCGGTGCTCGCCGAGGGCCATGATGTTGACGTCGTTGTCGACCAGCACAGGAGCGTCGAAGTGGGCGCCGAGCCTGCCGGCGACGTCTGCGTCGTCCCAGCCGGGCATGATTGGCGGGTTGATGGGGCGGCCGGAGCTGAACTCGACGGGCCCGGGGAGGCCGACGCCGACACTCACGAGCTCCCGGCGCCCGCGGTTCGACGCGGCGAGCATCTCGTCGCCCTTCGTGCACACCCAGGCCAGCACCGCGTCCGGCCCGAGGTCGATGGGCAGCTTGTCCTCCGAGTCGGCGATGATGTTCGAGGCGAGGTCGGTGAGGGCCATTCTCGCGTGGGTCGCGCCGAGGTCGACGGCGAGGACAACTCTGCTCTCGGGGGAGAAGGCGAAGACGGCGGGGGGCCTGCCGCCCGTCGAGTGGGCCTCGCCGACGGTCACGATGAGGCCCGCCGCCATGAGCATGTCGATGCGGGTCGCGACCGTGGAGCGAGCCTGGCCGGTGACGGATGCGAGCTCAGCGCGCGTGCGGGGGGCGCCGTCGCGGAGCAGCTGGAAGAGCTCTCCGGGGCCAGGCTGGCGCGACGCCGGCTTCGGCAGCTGCTCGATGACCATGCGCGTCTTCTCTCTCGGATCGGTGGTCGGCGAGAGCCGACTTCGCCACGTTACCGCCCTGACCGTCTTCGGTGACTGCAGCGCTTCTGTGTGGCGGCGTATCTCAATTGTGCAACAGGCAAGACACTTTTGCTTGACCGTCGACAAAAGTGACGGTAGCTTTCGACACATGGTCAACGAAGACCCCACATCGGGTCCCTCCCCCCTCCTGCAGATGCGCGGCATCGTCAAGCAGTTCCCAGGTGCTCGGGCGCTCGACGGCGTCGACCTCGACGTCCTCCCCGGCGAAGTCCACTGCCTGCTCGGCCAGAACGGCGCTGGCAAGTCGACGCTCATCAAGGTGCTCGCAGGCGCACACCAGCCCACCGAGGGCCAGCTGCTCCTGGGCGGCGAGCCCATCACCATCCCCAACCCAGTCGCTGCCCTCGGGCTCGGCATCGCCACCATGTACCAGGAGCTCGACGTCGTCGACGGCCTGACCGTCGCGGAGAACGTGTACCTCGGGCACGAACTCGACACCGCGGGCGTCTCCAGGCGTGCCGAGGCGAAACAGCGGACGAAGGAGATCCTGGCGCGGCTCGGGCACTCCGAGATCTCACCGACGACCGAGGTCGGCGAGCTCTCCGCCGCTGGCAAGCAGATCGTGTCGATGGCACGGGCGCTCTCGCACGAGGCCCGCATCATCGTCATGGACGAGCCCTCCGCGGTGCTCGACTCCGAGGAGGTCGCGAACCTCTTCCGCGTGGTCGAGGAGCTCACGAAGGCGGGCGTCGCGATCATCTACATCTCGCACCGGCTCGAGGAGATCCGCACGATCGGCGATCGCATCACGGTGCTCAAGGACGGCCGCACGGTCGCCCAGAACCTGCCGGTCAGCGAGACTCCGACCTCGGAGCTCATCACCCTCATGACCGGCCGCAAGGTCGAGTACCTGTTCCCCGAATCCCCTGAGCTCCCATCGGATGCCCCCGTGCTGCTCGACGTGCAGGACCTTGCGCTCGCGGACACGTTCTCCGACGTCTCCTTCACCGTCTCAGCCGGCGAGATCGTCGGATTCGCGGGGCTCGTCGGTGCCGGCCGGAGCGAGATCATGGAGACCATCTACGGTGCGCGCAAGGCGACGGGCGGCACGGTCACGGTCGAGGGCAAGACGCTCGCGCGCGGTTCGGTCACGGCCGCCGTGAACGCGGGCATCGGCCTCGCGCCGGAAGAGCGCAAGAGCCAGGGGCTCCTGCTCGACGAGCCCGTCTACCGGAACATCACGCTCTCCACGTTCCAGCGCTTCGCCTCGTTCTCCTGGCTGAAGGAAGGCGACGAGCGCCGCGCTGCGCAGGAGCAGGCGGAGTACCTCGACCTGCGGCCGGCTGGCGTCGACCGCGACATCCGCACGCTCTCGGGCGGCAACCAGCAGAAGGCGATGCTCGCCCGCTGGCTCGTGCACGGCTGCCGCGTGCTGCTGCTCGACGAGCCGACCCGAGGCGTCGACGTCGGCGCGCGGGCCGAGATCTACGCGCTCATCCGCAAGCTCGCCGACGAAGGCGCTGCGGTTGTCGTCGTCTCCAGCGAGATCCCGGAGGTCCTCGGCCTCGCCGACCGGGTGCTCGTCGTCTCCGAGGGGCGAGTCGTCCACCAAGGCCCAGCATCCGCTCTCGATGAGCACGCCGTACTCGACATGGTTATGGAAAGCAGCGCAGCATGAGCACTCAGACTCCCCAGTCCTCCGCCCCGAACGGCGGCTCGCCATCCCAGGACGGCACGATCATCGCCCCCGCCGCCGACGAGAGCTCCCGCGTGGAGCACGAGGTCGCCAGCGACAACGCCAAGCGCGGCGGCTTCTTCCGTGGCAGCTCTGCCCGCAACTTCGGCCTCATCCTTGCGCTCGTCGTGCTCTGCATCGCGGGCACGGTCTCGGCGGGTGAGCGCTTCGCGAGCGTCGACAACCTCATGGTGGTGCTGAGCCAGGCGTCCATCATCGGCGTCCTCTCGATCGGCATGACGTTCGTCATCACGGCGGGCGGCATCGACCTGTCCGTCGGCTCCGTGCTCGGGCTCGCCTCGGTCTGGGCGACGACGCTCTCCACGCAGGCCTACGCGGAAGCCTGGGGATGGTGGGTCATCGTGCTCACATCGCTGCTCGTCGGGCTCGGCGCCGGTGTCGTCAACGGTGTCCTCATCGCCTACGGCAAGGTGGTGGCGTTCATCGCGACGCTCGCCATGATGGTCGCCGCCCGTGGGTTCGCGGAGCTCATCGCCGGTCGTCGCACGCAGATCGTCAACGTCGACTCGTTCCTCGAGACCTTCCGCGGCGACCTCCTCGGCATCCCGGTCATCGTGTGGATCTTCGTGCTCGTCGCGATCGGCGGCTGGTTCCTCCTGAACCGCACCACCTTCGGGCGCCGTACGGTCGCCGTCGGCGGCAACCCGGAGGCCGCGCGCCTCGCCGGCATCAAGGTGAAGCGCCACACGATGTACCTCTACGCGCTGGTCGGTCTGACCGCCGGCATCGCGTCCATCATGATGCTCGCCCGCACGACGGCGGGCTCGTCCACCAACGGCATGCTCTACGAGCTGGATGCGATCGCGGCGGTCGTCGTCGGCGGCACCCTGCTCGTCGGCGGTCGCGGCACGATCGTCGGCACCGTCCTCGGCGTCCTCATCTTCGCCACCCTCACGAACATCTTCATCCAGGCGAACCTCGACAGCTCCGTGCAGGCCATCGCGAAGGGCGCGATCATCGTGATCGCCGTCCTCCTGCAGCAGCGCTTCTCGTCGCGGGCCAAGACGTCCTAGCCGCGGGACGGGGCGCGAGCCAGGCCCTCCAGCCCGATCCTCTCCAGACCCATCCTCTCCAGACCCACCGAACCTCACCAGACCCAAACCCCATCACCATGGCAGCATCAAAGGAGATCCCCATGTCCACGAGTTCCTTCAGGAAGACAGCTTCCCGAAAGCGCCGGATCCTCGCAGCAGGCGCAACGGCCGCTTCGGCGCTGCTGCTGCTCACCGGCTGCCTCTCGAACACCCCGCCGGCGGCGGAGGGCGAGGCGCCAGCAGGCGGCAACGCCACGGCGTCCGACAACGACGCGGCCGGCGAGCCGCTGGTCATCGGCTTCTCGGCCCCGGCGGCCGACCACGGCTGGATGGGCGCAATCACGTCCGCCGCCGAGGCGGAGGCCGCGAAGTACGAGGACGTCGAGCTTCGCGTCGCAGAGGGCACGAATGACGTGAACCTCCAGATCAGCCAGATCGAGGGCTTCATCAACGACGGCGTCGACGCCATCGTGCTGCTGCCCTTCGACGGCGCCGCCCTCACCGAGGTCGCGACCAAGGCCATGGAGGCGGGCATCCCGGTCATCAACGTCGACCGCGAGTTCACGAGCCCCTTCGCCGCCCGCACGACGGTGCTCGGCGACAACTACGGCATGGGCGTCAGCGCCGGCACGTACATGTGCGAGCAGCTCGCGGACAAGCCAGACGCCGTGGTCGCCGAGATCGCCGGCATCGACTCCCTGCCGCTCACCCAGGAGCGCAGCCAGGGCTTCGCGGATGCGCTCGGTGACTGCGGTCTCGAGGTCTCGAACCGTGTCGCTGCCGACTTCACGGTGCAGGGCGGTGAGCAGGCGGCCACGAACCTCCTGCAGGCCGCTCCGCAGATCGACGCGATGTGGAACCACGACGACGACCAGGGTGTCGGTGTCCTCTCTGCCATCGAGAACGCCAACCGCGACGAGTTCTTCCTCGTCGGCGGTGCGGGCTCGGCGAACGTGATGCGCGAGATCCAGGAGGGCGACAGCGTCGTCAAGGCGACCGTCGTCTACCCGTCGACGCAGGCGGCCGACGGCATCAAGCTGGCCCGCCTCATCGCGCACGACCGCTCGCTCGGCGACCTCACGTCGCAGAGCGTCCCGCGTCTGGTGCAGCTCTACGCTCCCGTCGTGACGAGCGAGAACGTCGGCGACTACATCGACGCGGCGTTCGAGTCGTAACCAGCTGCTCACACTGTCCGCGCGGGGCGGGGCTCTCCTCCTCTCTGACTCCGCCCCGCGTTGGCCTCCTGAACGAAAGAGTGAACAATGAGTCAAGACGCACAGCCGGACCTGGGCATCGGCATGGTCGGCTACGCCTTCATGGGGGCCGCGCACTCGCAGGCGTGGCGGAACGCTCCCCGCTTCTTCGACCTGCCGCTCGCGCCCAAGATGCGCGTCGTGGCTGGCCGGAACGCCGCGAAGGCGGCGCAGGCCGCTGACAAGCTCGGCTGGGCGTCGAGCACCTCCGATTGGCGGGAGCTGCTGACTCGCGACGACGTGCAGCTCATCGACATCTGCTCGCCGGGCGACACGCACGCCGAGATCGCCATCGCGGCGCTCGAGGCGGGCAAGCACGTGCTCTGCGAGAAGCCGCTCGCCAACACGGTCGAGGAGGCCGAGCGGATGAACGCTGTGGCGATCGCCGCCGAGGCCCACGGCGTGCGCGCCATGGTCGGCTTCACGTATCGGCGAGTGCCGGCGATCCGCCTTGCGCAGCAGCTCGTCGCGGAGGGTCGCATCGGCGACATCCGTCAGGTGCGAGCCCAATACCTGCAGGACTGGCTCGCTGACGAGAACGCGCCGCTCTCCTGGCGTCTCGACAAGGAGAAGGCCGGCTCGGGTGCGCTCGGCGACATCGGGGCGCACATCGTCGACCTCACCCACTTCATCACCGGCCAGCAGCTGAGCGGAGTCTCGGGTCTCGTGGAGACATTCGTGAAGGAGCGACCCGTCGCCGAGGACTTCGCGGGGCTCTCCGGAACCGGCGGCACCGAGCGCGGTCCCGTCACGGTCGACGACGCCGCAGTCTTCTTCGGTCGCCTGCAGGGCGGCGCCATCGCCGTCTTCGAGGCGACGCGCTTCGCGTACGGCCGGAAGAACGCGATCAGGCTCGAGATCAACGGAACGACGGGATCGATCGCCTTCGACTTCGAGGACATGAACGTGCTCGAGTACTTCGACGCGAGCGGCGATCCCACCACGGCCGGGTACACGCGCATCATCGTGACCGAGCCAGAGCACCATCCATTCATCAAGGCGTGGTGGCCGGCCGGCCACGGGCTCGGCTACGAGCACGCCTTCACGCACCAGGCGGTCGAGCTGGTCGAGGACATCGCGGCTCACCGCGCTCCGGCGCCCTCGTTCGCCGACGGCCTCGCCGTTCAGCGGGTGCTCGCCGCCGTCGAGGAGAGCTCGGCACGCGGCAGCTCGTGGGTCTCGATTCCCGTTCCGAGCGATGCCCCGCACACCTCAGTCGAACCAGAACTCCAGAGGAGCTAGTACATGTCTCGTCCTGTCACGTTGTTCACCGGTCAGTGGGCCGATCTGCCGTTCGAGGAGGTTGCTCGCCTGGCGGGGGAGTGGGGCTACGACGGCCTCGAGATCGCCTGCTGGGGTGATCATCTCGACCCGTGGCGGTGGGATGACGCCGAGTACGTGGCCTCCAAGCTGGAGGTGCTCGAGCGCAATGGCCTCAAGGTGTGGACGATCTCGAACCATCTCAAGGGGCAGGTGGTGTGCGACGACCCGATCGATCAGCGCCACCGCGACATCGTGTCCGACCGCGTGTGGGGGGACGGGGAGCCGGAAGGGGTGCGGCAGCGTGCCGCGGAGGAACTGAAGAACACCGCCCGCCTCGCAGCGGCGCTGGGCGTGAAGACGGTGACCGGCTTCACGGGCTCGTCGATTTGGAAGTACGTGGCGATGTTCCCTCCTGCCACGGAGGCGATGGTGGATGCCGGCTACCAGGACTTCGCCGACCGGTGGAACCCGATCCTGGATGTGTTCGAGGAGGTCGGGGTCCGGTTCGCGCACGAGGTGCATCCGTCCGAGATCGCGTATGACTACTGGACCACGAAGCGTGCGTTGGAGGCGATCGGGCATCGGGAGTCGTTCGGGTTGAACTGGGATCCGTCGCACATGGTGTGGCAGGACATCGACCCGGTGGGGTTCTTGTGGGACTTCCAGGACCGCATCTATCACGTGCACTGCAAGGACACGAAGAAGCGCCTCAGCAACGGCCGCAATGGGCGGTTGTCCTCGCACCTGCCGTGGGCGGATCCGCGGCGTGGGTGGGACTTCATCTCGACCGGGCACGGGGACGTGCCGTGGGAGGACTGCTTCCGCATGCTGAACGCGATCGGCTACGAGGGGCCGTTGTCGGTGGAGTGGGAGGACGCGGGTATGGACCGTCTCGTGGGTGCTCCTGAGGCGTTGGGGTTCGTGCGCAAGCTGTCCACGTATCGTCCGTCGGAGGCGGCGTTCGACTCGGCGTTCTCCACGAAGCAGGACTAGCCCCGAAGCAGGACGAGCCCACGAAGCAGGACGAGCCGGCGCGGATCAGCCCTCTGCGAGGTCGTCGAGGATGAGTGCCAGCCGGTACGGCACGACCTCGGAGAGCGAGACGGTGGTGCTCGTCCGGGTGACGCCGGGCAGCTCGAGCATTGCGCGCGTCACTCGATGCAGGTCGCTGGTGTCCTTGGCGACGACACGCGCCAGCAGGTCGGCATCGCCGGTCGTCGAGTGCACCTCCACGACCTGGGCCATCTCGCCGAGTCGCTCGTAGGCCTCGTCGGCGGCGTTCTGGCTGAGGGAGAGCGCAACGAAGGCGGTCAGCGGATAGCCGAGGGCGGCGGCATTGAGGCGGGTGCTCTCCGGCGAGAGCATCCCCTCGTCGGCGAGCCGCGACAGGCGAGCGTGCACAGTGTTCCGGGCGACGCCGAGCTCTCTCGAGAGGGCGAGCACGGACGCGCCGGGGAGTCGGTCGAGCGTCCGGATGATGCGGGCGTCAAGGGCGTCGAAGCCGCGATGATTGGGCAAATCTCCTCCTCAGGTGCGGAGAGCGTGCAAACTGCTCAGTCTGCGCAGCTTGTCTTGCGCAGACTACCCCCGGGCGACATGCTCGGCGCATGCCTGAACTCGTCGCGCCTCCACGCCACCGCGCTCTCGACGACATCGCCGGCCTCGCCGTCGGAGTTCTGGTCATCTCGTTCGGGCTCTTCCTCCTCAAGTCGGGCGGCCTCGTCACCGGAGGGACCGCCGGCCTGGCGCTGCTGCTCGGGTACGTGCTGCCCGTTCCATTCGGGGTCATCTTCGTCGTCGTGAACCTGCCGTTCTTCGCGCTGGCCGCTCGAGGCAAGGGCTGGCGGTTCGTCGTGAGGAGCCTCGTCTCGATCGCGCTCGTCTCCGTGCTGACCTCGCTGCATGCATCCGTCGCGGGGGTTGGGCCTCTCGAGCTGCCTCCCGTCTACGCGGCGGTGCTCGGCAACGTCCTGTGCGGCGTCGGGCTGCTCATCCTGTTCCGACACAACTCGAGTCTCGGCGGATTCACCGTCGTCGCACTCGTGGCGCAGGAGAAGTTCGGCGTGCGGGCCGGCTACGTGCTGCTCGCGCTCGACTTGCTGGTGGTGCTTGCCTCCTTCACCGTCCTCGACCCGTCGCAGGTGCTCATCTCGGCGTTCGGTGCCGGCGTGCTGAGTCTCATCATCATGCTCAATCATCGGCCGGGCAGGTATCGAGCCTCCTGACCTCAGGCGCCCGTCACCGCCCGCGCATGCAGTGATGGGCACCAACCTCCCCCGAGGTTGGTGCCCATCGTCCCCTGCCGCGGTCGCCAGGTGAGGAGTGCAGTCGGGCGTCGTCCCCCGATGACGCCCACCCCGTGTTGATGCGGGCTGCAGTTTCTCGAACCCGGCGTTACGCGCCGGCGAGGGGAGTATTTGGTTGCTCTCTGTTCCGTTCGCCGCCTCGAGCCGCAGCTCGAGATCTCACGGATGTGGTGGCTGTGCCGCCGAAGGCTGCTTCACTTTCGTGGGGTTGCCCGGGCGGTGCCGTTTCGCTCACCACATGAAGGAAGCTAACACGGTGGTGGCGGGCCGACGCACGCGTCTGGTGTCGCTAATGAACCGTTTAGTCCATTCGGATCGTCCACATGTCTTTTGGTCGGTGTGCTCGCGAATCCATGCCTGATCTGGCGATTCGCGGGGTCTGCGTCGGGCCGGTCCAGGCTGCGAAAGCGGAATCGGCATTCCGTGCCGCTGTGCCCGAACCCGCAGCGCGCCTCCCGGCGCTGGACGCGTCGGTGTCGATCGGCGCGCTCGGATCGTGTTTCATGAGGGTATGCATCTCGAACCCTCGCAGGTACTCGAAGGCCGGCACGTCTCGCTGCATCCGGCGAGCGCGGCAGGCTGGGCGGAGCTGGGCGATGTCCTCTGCGTGCCAGAGGTGTTCGCCTCCGGATGGGGTGGGGGTCCCGCTGGGATGCCCGACCGTCGAGACTGGGGCGACTGGGTGGAGAACTACACGCCTGGGCCCCGACACGGATGCACCTACGTCGTCAGAGTCAACGGCGGACCGCAGCACGGGCGGGCTGTCGGCACGACCTCGATCGGTCGCGTCGACCTGGCCAGGGAGTCGGCGGAGATCGGGTGGACCGCCTACGCGCCAGCGGTGTGGGGGACCGTCGTGAACCCGGCCACGAAGCTGGTGCTCCTCGACCACCTCTTCCGGGTGGGCTTCGGGAGGGTCGAGTTCAGCGTCGACAACCGCAACGAACGCTCGCAGGCGGCGCTCGCCAAGCTCGGCGCTGCCCGGGAGGGGGTGCTGCGGCGTCATCAGCTCCGTGCGGACGGCACCTGGCGAGACACGGTCCGCTTCTCCGTCATCGAGCCAGAGTGGTCGACCGTCCGCGAGCGGCTGCGTGCACGTGTCGAGGCCGGGCAGGCGCTGGTGGGCGAGGCGGGTTTCGTCGACGGAAGATCAGCCCGCTGAAGGAGAACGCGGAGCTCGGCTCAGCGTGTCCGTCAGCAGACGTGGTTCCATGGACCCATGACGACTCCTGTGTACACCGCAATTGCCCACGCTTCCGGTGGTGGCCGCGACGGCCACGTGCGTTCGGAAGACGACCGCATCGATCTCGACACGCGTCCCCCGAAGGAGATGGGTGGCAGCGGAGAGGGCACCAACCCTGAAGAGCTCTTCGCCGCTGGATACTCGGCCTGCTTCCTCGGCGCATTCCACGCGGCAGGAAAGCAGCTCGGCAAGGACACGAAGGACGCCGCCGTCTCCACCTCGGTGGGAATCGGCAAGCGCGAGCCCACTGGCTTCGAGCTCTCGGTGGTCCACGACGTCTACGCGCCGAACCTGTCGAGCGAGGAGACCCAAGAGGTCGCTCGCATCGCGCACGAAGATATCTGCCCCTACTCGCACGCCACCCGCGGCAACGTCGACGTGCAGATCAACGTCGTCAGCTGATGGCGGAGGTGAACGAACAGTCGCATCCGGATGACCGGGTCACGCGAGCCGAGCTCGCGGGCATCGTTGACCACACGCTGCTGAAGACCGACGCGACCCCTGGGCAGGTGGCTGCCCTCCTCGAGGAGGCCAAGGCCCTGAAGGCGTTCTCCATCTGCGTCTCGCCCAACATGCTCCCCGTGCAGGGAGACCCGGGCGAGGTGAAGATCGCGACCGTGGTCGGCTTCCCCTCCGGGAAGCACCACTCCGCGATCAAGGCTGCAGAGGCGGCGCGGGCCGTCGCCGACGGCGCCGACGAGCTCGACATGGTCATCGACATCGGCATGCTGAAGGCTGGCCGGGCCGACCTCGTGCAGGCGGACGTCGCCGCGGTCCGCGAGGCCGCCCCTTCCGCACTCCTCAAGGTCATCATCGAGTCTGCCGCGCTGACGGACGACGAGATCGTCGCCGCCTGCCAGGCTTCCGAAGCCGCGGGGGCCGACTACGTGAAGACGTCGACGGGCTTCTCGGCCGCTGGCGGAGCATCCACCCATGCCGTGGCGCTCATGCGTGCCACGGTCGGCGAACGGCTCGGCGTGAAGGCGTCCGGCGGTATCCGCTCGACGGCGGATGCGCTTGCCATGGTCGAAGCCGGCGCCTCACGCCTCGGCCTCTCCGGAACGGCAGCTGTGCTGGACGGCCTCGGCGGCTAGGAGTCCCGCCTTCCGGGTTCCCATTCGGCGGCCCGGAACGCTGAACGTGCGAAGAGCGCATGCCCTCAGGGGCATGCGCTCTTCGTCGTTGTGCCTCGAGCTCGCGCGCCGGTCGCGGTGCCCGTTCAGGCGGTGCGCGGTGTGAGGTGCCGGTGCACGGCCTCGTGGATGCCCTCGATGTCGCCCTTCTCGGTGAGGCGGACGAGTTCCTCGTGATGGGTGCTGAAGTCGCCGAGCGCGGGGTGCGCGCCGATTGCGTGCGAGGTGCAGATGAGCGACTCGGTCGCGATGGTCGAGTACGCCCGGGAGAGGCGCGAGTTGCCTGCACTCTCGACGAATCTCCGGTGGAAGGCGTGGTCGAGGCGGAGTGCCCGGATCTCGTCGCCGGCATGGGCGGCTTCGTGCAGCTCCGCCACGACGGCGGACAGGGTCGAGGCGATGCTCGCCCGCTCGGCGGGGGGCTTGGCCGCGATGACGGCGGCGGCCGCGCACTCGAGTGCTTCCCTGGCCGCGAAGATCTCCGCGGCGTCCTCGTCGGTGAGTTCTCGGACGAAGACGCCACGATTGCGGCGGCTCTCGAGCAGGCCCTCCTGGACGAGCCGCTGCAGCGCCTCACGAACCGGCCCGCGCGAGACCTCGTAGTCAGCGGCGATGCGCGCTTCGTTCAGCTGTGCACCTGGTGCGAACGAGCCGTCGATGACCTGCTCGCGGAGATGGTCGGCGATGATCGCCGAGGTCTGCTGGCTCTGGAGACCAAGCGTGGCTGCTGCGCTCATGGGGTGCGTCCTCAGCTGTGGAGCTGGCCCGAGTGGGCCGCGTGGTCGACATGGGTGGCGGGCTCGACCTGGAAGGTGCTGTGGCTCGTCTCGAAATGCTCCTTGAGGCACGCATCGAGCTCGCACAGCACCGCGTCGAGGCCCCGCTCGTCGAGCGTCTCCGGGGCGACGACGACGTGGGCGGAGAACATGGGCACGCCGGAGGTGATGGTCCACGCATGCACGTCGTGCACATCCACGACCCCGGGCACGGACCGCAGGTGCCTGCGAGTGGCGTCGAGGTCGACGTTCTTCGGGGTGGCTTCCATGAGCACGTCCACGACCTCGCGGAGCAGGCTGATGGCCCTTGGGAAGATGAGGACGGCGATGAGGATCGACGCGATCTGGTCGGCGACCATCCACCCCGTCACCCAGATGACGATGGCCGCGATGATGACGGCCACGGAGCCAAGCAGATCGCCGAGGACCTCAAGGTACGCGCCGCGCACGTTGAGGCTCTCCTTCTGGCCCGATCGCAGCACGAGGAGCGAGACGAGGTTCGCGACGGCTCCGATGACCGCCGCGGCGAGCATGATGCCGGACTCGACCTCCACCTCCTGCCCGAATCGGCGGATCGCCTCGATGAAGATCGTGACGGCGATGACGCCGAGGATGAGTCCGTTGATGAGTGCCGCCAGCACCTCCGCTCGCTGGAAGCCGAAGGTGCGGCGGGAGGATGCGGGGAGCGTCGCCACGTAGCTGGCGAGGAGCGCGACGGTGACGCCGGCCGCATCCGTGAGCATGTGGCCGGCGTCGGCGAGCAGGGAGAGCGAGTTCGAGGCGAAGGCTCCGACGATCTGCACGAGGAAGACGCTCGCCGTGATGGCGAGGACGATGATGAGCTTCTTGCGGTGCTTGCCCGTGGCCGTCGTGTGGTCGCCGAGCCCGTGGCTGTGCCCGTGGTCCTCGTGGAGCTCGGAGGAGCGTTCGACGCACGGATGCGTCGGGCTGAAGGCCTCGCCGCCGTCGTGGTCGTGCGCCGGCTGATCGCCGTCGTGGCGGTGGCCGTCGGCAGGCTCGGTGGGGTTCGACATGCGTCCAGGCTAGCCCTGCTGTCTATTGTTGACAATCTCCAATCCTGGGACGGTTGCGGGGAGTATCGGTCCCGTGCCGCGCCTGGCGCGTATTTCTCGCGACACGGAGCCAGCGCTAGGCTCCTGGCATGTCCTCATCGAGCGAAGCCCCCGCAGTCAGGAACGAGCACGTCGATGGCGTCGAGGCCCCCGCATCCGCTCGCGACGCGCAGGTCCAGCACACGTCGGACGATGCAGCGCTGCGCCGGCTCACCTCGATCCGCGGCAGCATCGACAACATCGATGCCGCGCTGGTGCACATGCTCGCCGAGCGCTTCAAGTTCACGACCCTCGTCGGTGAGCTGAAGGCGGAGCACGGCCTTCCGCCCGCAGACCCCGACCGTGAGCGACGCCAGATCCTCCGCCTCCGCCAGCTCGCGGAGGAGGCGCACCTCGACCCCGAGTTCGCGGAGACGTTCATCAACTTCGTCATCGCCGAGGTGATCCGCCACCACGAGCGCATCGCCGAGCAGAACTAGGCGATCAGGTCTCGGCGAGCGGGCCTAGGCCCGCCCGCCTGCCGCTCCGTTGGGAGGGTGCGGTGCCCTAGCGGGCCGCGAGAGCGTCGGCCATGCGCTGGATGATCTCCTCGATCACCGGCTTCGGGGTGGCGAACACGATGCGCACGTACTGCTCGAAATCGGCACCGCAGGACGCACCTGCGGTCAGGGTGACGCCGGCGTTGTCGAGGAAGAACTTCGCGGGTGAGCCATCGATGCCGAGGGCTGACACGTCGAGCCAGGCCACGTAGGTCGATTCGGGCACGATGGCACGCACGCCGGGCAGGAGCTCGGCAACCAGCCGGAAGAGGAGGTCGCGGTTCTCGACGAGCGCCGCGTTCACCTCGTCGAGCCAGCCGTCGCTGTCGCTGTACGCGGCCTCGGCGGCGAACGCACCCAGGATCGACGAGCCCCACACGACTCCGAAGCCGAACGTGCGGTAGTGCTCGAGATCGGCGTCGTTCGTGAAGATGATCTGCGCGGACTTCAGGCCAGCGACGTTCCACGCCTTCGAGGCCGCCGTCGAGGTCACCGAGTGGCGGGCCGCTTCGGCCGAGACGGACGCGTACGGGATGTGCTGCGGCCCATCAAGGGTGAGCGGCGCCCAGATCTCGTCCGCGAAGACGCGGCCTCCGCCGCGCTCGACGATGTCGGCGAGGCGGAGGAGCTCGTCCCTCGTGTAGACGGCGCCCGTCGGGTTGTGCGGGTTGACGAGCACCACGTTGGCCGGCCCGTTCGCGAAGGCACGCTCGATGCCCTCGAAGTCGAGCGTCCAGCGCTCGTCTTCGATCACTCCCGCCACCTCGATCGTCTCGCGCCCCTGCAACGCGTCGGTCACGAGGAACGGCATGTACGCGGGCGTCGGCACGATGATCGGAGAGCCCGGAGCCGTGAAGTGACGCACGAACACGTCGAAGGCGCCCATGACATCGGCGATGTGGTGGATGCGCTCGGGCTCCACCGCCCAGCCGTAGCGTCGCTCGAAGAACGCGGACGCGGCCGTCGCCGTGCGCGCCCAGGTGGGCGGGGCGAGATAGCCGAGCTCGTCCTTCTCGACTGCTCCGAGGATCGCCTGCCGCACGTTCGACGCCGTCCCGAAGTCCATCTCCGCGACCCACGCGCCGATGGTGCCCTCGTTGAGGCTCCACTTTCGGCTGTCGGGGCGGGCCAGCTCCGCGCGGGTGACGGCGTCGAAGCGCCTCGTGGTCTCGGTGCTGCTTGTCGGCGAGGGCATGTGGGAAACGTAACCACGCAAACGCTCGAGGCCCCTCGCGTATTTCCAAAGGTTTCGCCGCGGCTCCACAAGCTGACGCGAGTTCCGTACGTTGACCCTGTGGCCATTGAAGAGCGAAACGAACAGACCTTTGCGACCAGGCAGATCCACGCCGGCGCGGTCGTCGACAGCGACGTCGGCGCACGCGTGACCCCGATCTACCAGAGCGCCGGGTACGTCTTCCCGTCCTACGACGAGGCCGAGGCCCGATTCTCCGGCGAGAGCGTCGGGCGCGCCTATTCGCGCGGCGACAACCCGACGAACGTCGTCGCGGGGAAGCGCATCGCGAACCTGGAAGGCGGGCGGAACGGGCTCGTCGTGTCGAGCGGGCAGGCGGCCATCGCCATGACCCTGTTCTCGCTGGCCGCCTCCGGTGACCACATCCTCTCGACGGCGAGCCTCTACGGGGGCACCCGGCAGCTGTTCGACGGCAGCCTCACCCGGCAGGGCCTGAACTTCGAGTTCCTCCGCGCGGATGCGAGCGAGGAGGAGTGGCTCGCGCGCATCCGCCCCGAGACTCGGGCCGTGTACACGGAGTCGATCCCCAACCCGAAGAACGACGTCGTCGACCTCGAGCTGCTCGGGCGCGTAGCCGCCAAGGCCGGGGTGCCGCTCATCGTCGACAACACGGTCGCGACCCCCTACCTCTGTCGCCCCATCGAGTGGGGCGCCGACATCGTCATCCATTCCACCTCGAAGTGGCTCTCGGGTCATGGCTCGGTCATCGGCGGTGTCATCGTCGATGCTGGGAAGTTCGACTGGGCCGCCAACTCCGAGCGGTTCCCGCACTTCACGAAGGGGTCGTTCGAGGGGGCCCCTTCCTTCATCGAGCGGTACGGCGCCGACACGTTCATGAGCTACGTGAAGTCGGTCACGGTCCTCGACTACGGACCCACGGTGCCGCCGACCAGTACGTTCCTGTTGCTGCACGGCATCGAGACGCTGTCGCTGCGCATGGAGCGCCATGTCGCGAACGCGCAGCGCGTCGCCGAATGGCTCGAGGCCCGACCCGAGGTCGCCTCGGTCGACTACTCGGGACTGCCGTCGAACGAGTACCACGCCCTGGCCCAGAAGTACCTGCCGGACGGTGCTGGTTCCGTCGTCTCGTTCGACCTTCCCGGCGGCCCGGATGCGGCGCGCAAGTTCGTGGAGGCCCTCGACCTGGTCAGTCACATGACGCACATCGGCGACGTGCGATCGCTCGCGCTGCACATGGAGTCGACGATCTTCAAGCGCTCCTCGCAGGAGCAGCGCGACGAGGCCGGTGTGACGCCAGGACTCATCCGCCTGTCGATCGGCATCGAGGGGATCGAGGACATCCTCGCCGACCTCGAGCGCGGCCTCGAGGCGACGCGGTCCTAGCAGGCGCGGCCCCTGCCTGGCGCGGCCCTGCCTGGCAAAGCTCCGGGTGGTCGGCGTCGCGTGCGTGCGACTCGCGCCGGGTGAGCTTGCGGGGTTTCTGCATCCCTGATGGGTTTCGATGCTGGGCGTGATGGGTTTCGGTGACTGGTCATGGGTTTCTTCCCATCACGGTCGCGGGAACCCATCACGCGCATCCCGGGCACCTCGCAGGCGCCCTCGGCGAGGAGCGTGCTGGGTGCGGATGCGCTCACCTCGTCGCGCGAGCCCGGTGTCGGCGAACGGCGGCCCGGTTCGCGCAACGCAACGAGCAGTAGCGCTGGCGCCCGTTGCGGGTGACGTCGACGACCACGTTGCGGCACTCGTCGCCCTCGTCGAGGCCGGCCGCGCACCGGCCGAGGCGGTGCATGCCTCGCGTCGTGAGGTGCAGGGCGGTGCCGACGGTGATGACGGCGAGCAAGATGTCCGGCAGTGACATGTTCCAGTCGCGGTAGTGGAGGTGCCAGCCTTCGTTGTCGTGGTTGGTGAGGCGCGGATATGCCGTCGCCGAGGCCATGAGGGTGTTGAGGACCTCGGCGCGCTGTTCGTCACTCGGGGCATCCACGACGCGGAGCCACTCGTCGATCACGGCTCGGGTGCGCGCGTGGTCCTCGGCCTCCGGCGGAAATGGCATGGTCATCCCGTGCTCGCGGGTGCGAGCGAGGAGCGCGGGGCGGTCCGCTGGCCAGTCGTTGGCCAGCGAAGCGGCCAGGATGACGGCGTACTCACCGTAAGGGTTGAGATGCATAAGGCTATTACACCAGGCTCGATGGCATGAAGAAACTCACGCCAGCAGATGACTTCGCCACGCACCCTATCGCGCTCCCCGCCGCCGCGCACGCGCCCGTTCCAGCAGTCGCCGACGCCGGGCCGACGTGCGTCGAGCACGGATGGGTCACCGCATCCCGACACGCGACGTCGCTCGGCACGATCATCTACAGCGCCTGTGCGAGCTGTGGCACGCACCGGGCGGAGCTCCTCGAGCCGCGCGACTGCTTTCCCACACCCATCTCTCACGCGGTCGGCGTGCGCTCCGCAGATCGCTCCTAGGTTCGGGAGAGGTGCCGCGGGGGCTGGTTCCGCCCGCAGGCCCGCAGGCGCGGAAGGCCGGAAGTCCGCATGCACGGCCACGGATGCGTCACATCCATCTCTCGGATGACGAAGTTCACCACTTCGGATGACGCGATAGACCCGGTCCAACAAGTAGGGTCACTCCTGTGCACCCCCGTCGAGCAGTGACCTTCGTCGCCCTCAGTGTGCTCTCCGTGACCTCGCTGTCGGCCTGCGCGACGCCCGATCCGGTGCGCCTGGTCGATCACCTCAAGGTCAACGAGCTCTCGGCGACGATGGAGATCGATGAGCTGCTCCCCGAGGACGCGAGCGCGTTTGTGCTCGGCTGCCCGTACAGCGATGTCGATGCGCTCGCTGCGAGCTCCGGCATCGACCGCGAGCTGTTCCGCGTCGGCGACCGCGACCTGCCGGGCCTGACGACCGACGGCCCGGTTGCACTGCTGCCCGTCATCGACGGCAAGGTGCGCCCCGGCGTTTCCTACGACACGCAGCACGTGTCGATGTGCGGAACCCACAACGAGGCGACCATCGACCGCGGATCGACGCTCACCTTCGCGCAGGACGGCTACGGGCAGTGGTTCGCCGTATCGGTGTTGCCGAGCGAGCAGGTGTAACGCGAACGAGGCGCCACCGAACCCCGCGGGCACGCAGAAGGCGCTGCCCGTCGTTCTCGGTGCGGTGAGGTCCCCGATCCCGCCCTCGGCGTCCGGCCAGCACATGGTGATGAGGTGTCCTACGTGCGCGGTTCCCGGTGAGGGATGCTGGGCTGAGGTGTGACGGCCGAAGCCGAGACGCTGCCCACCGCGTCGACAGGTGGACTGGAAACCGCCAGCCCTCGGTGTGTGCTCGCGCCGTTCGCCTACCGACTCACCGCGACAGTCTTCCCCGTGTTCGCTCCGTCGACGGCTACGCCTCGAGGAGCTCCACCTCCCAGTTCGTGCGCTGGATGACGACGTCCAATTCGCGGAGCGCCTGCGCGACCCCGTCGGCCTTGGCACGCACGTCGCGCACCGGCAGGGCGGACATCTGCCGCAGCTCGCTGCGCATCTGCCGCTGCCCCCACGACCCGGCCGCCGCATCCGCTGCCCGCACCAGGATGCTGTGCTGCGTGCGCAGCGTCTCCCGCGCCGCGAGCAGCGCCGTGATGGTGCGCCCATCTTCCGTGGGCGCGGTCGCGTTGGTGATGTTGATCGACGTCACGAGACGCTCCAGCTGCAGGAGGCGAGTCGCGCACTCCTCGAGCAGCTCACTCGCGTCTTCGGTCGGCTGCTCACCCTCCTGATAGGAGGCGTTCGCGACGATGCGAGCCTGCAACGACTCGACGCGCTTCTGCAGATCAGCGCGCTCCAGGAGCGCTTCGGCGAGTTTCATGTGCTCACGATCTCACGTCGTTGCTGGCTCGATGATGATGGGGCCGAGCGGGGAACTCTCGTGCGTGATCGAGACGGAGACATTCCCGGCGACGCCCGCAGGGATGCCGAACACGTCGGCGCGGTCGATCGATTCGACGCTGCAGCTGGCACCGTCACCGTCTTTCGCGAGGTACCGGTAATTGATCGAGACCTCGGATGCGCTCAATGTGATGAGTTCGCTCGGCACGTGGCTGCACGGCTCAGCGCCGTCTGGGCGGATGACTGTGAAGGTCCCGTCGTCATTGGCGACGACCACGGGCCGACGCCGCGTGATGTCCGTTCCGGGGATGAGGGCCGACTGCTCGGCTGTCGCGACGGGTGCCACAGCGCCGTCCAGCGTGGTGAAAGCTGGGGCGACCGCCTCCGTCGTCGCCCCGGACGGGATCTCCACGGTCGGGTCGTCGGTCTGCACGTACTCACTCGTCATGCGCACCTCGACACCCTCCGGGTCGATCCCGGGCGGGACCTGGAACTCGTCGACCCTCGTCATCCCGGTCAGTGTGCAGGCCTGTTCAGGATCGCCCAGGTAGGCGTACGTGATGAGGATCGTCGTGCTGTCGAGCACCATGAGCCGCGACGGCGCCTCACTGCAGGTGTCAACCCCGTTGTCGCTGCGAACGACGCGGAACGTCTCCCGGTCCTCGCTCAGCACGGCGGCTTCGACCCGGAAGTTGTCCTCCTGGCGGAGCAGCTCTTCTTCCTCCTGGGTCGCAGCTCTGGCCACCGCGAGATCGAACTCCTCGACGTAGACGCCTCCGTCAGCCCCGGGCGTCTCGCTCGGGTTCCCGACTCGCGGGTCCGTGGGCGCGCATCCGACGAGCGTCGCGAGAGCCAGCGCGGCAAGAGCCGCGGCGAGGGGCGTCTTCGAACGGCGCAGCGCTGTCGTCTCGGTCATGCTCGAAGGCTACAGAGCGGGGCGGTCCCGGGGAAGGCTCCGGCTGTGCGACACGGCGCTGCCGGGTGGGCTGCGGGAGGGCGAGTTCAACTCGCGATGAGGAGTCGAGGCGCCTGTCCTGGAATCACGCAGCTGCCTTCTCCCGTCTCACGTCGGGAGCTGCTCGATGACGATGGGGCGGTACTTCGGGTACTCGAAGGCGATCGAGACGGCGACCGCACCGGTGACGCCCGCCGGGGCAGAGAAGGTGTCGGTGCGATCGATCTGCTCGAGGCCGCAGTCCTGACCGGGTTCGCCGAGGAAGCGGTAGTGCACGGCGACCTCGGAGGCGCTCAGTGCGACGAGCTCTGCTGGCATCCGGCCGCACGGATCGGCGGAGTCCGTGCGGACAACGGAGAACGAGCCGTCCGGGTGCGAGATGACGGCAGGCACTGGGCCGTAGGGGTCGGTGCTGACGACCGTGGCCGATTCCTCGGGCGTAGAAATCGCCGAGCTCAGCAGCTCGAACGCGTTCAGGCTCGGGAACTCGACGTTCGCACCCCCACCGCCGTCCGTGGCCGGTGCCGCATCGAACGCGAGTGGCGCGGGTAGCGTCGCCTCGTTCGCGGTGCGCACCTCGACGCCGCGCGGTTCGATTCCAGGCGGGACCTCGAACTCGTCGACGCGGGTCGTCCCCACGGCGCTGCACAATTGGCCAGGTTCGCCGAGGAAGCGGTAGGTCACGAGGATGGTCGTCGGGTCGACGACCATCAGGCGGATGGGGGCTTCGCTGCAGGAGTCATCCGGACTGTCTGTGCGGATCACCGTGAAGCGGGTGCCGTCCTCGCTGAGGACCGCCGCCCCGTTGACACGATCCGGCGAGCTCAACAGCTCGCCCTCCGTGGGCGTGGCAGACCGGGCGGGTTCTGGTTCGAACTCGACGAGGTACGGCTCGTCACCCGGGGACCGGTCTCCGGTCTGCGGATCGGCGGGCGCGCATCCCACGAGCCCTGCGACGGCGAGGGCGAGGACCGCCGCGCAGAGGGGCGTCTTCGAACGGCGCAGCGCTGTCGTCTCGGTCATGCTCGAAGGGTACCGAGCGGTGCGGCCGTCGGGAAGACGTGATCGCGCGACCGCGGAACGGCAGACTCAGGCTGGGGAACTGGTCGGTCACGACAGGATGTGGAGCTGTCGCACCTCGTCGATGAGCTCCACGGTGATGGGGGCCGCGGCCACCTCGAGCGGAAGACCGAACTCGTCGACGACGGAGACGCCCACCGCCATGCAGTTCGACGTGGCCTCGCGCTCGGAGATGATCGCCCCACCACCGGTCGCTAGCCTGGCCTCATGTCCTGGATCCACGCAGCCTCCTTCACGGCGGAGCCCCTCTACTTGAACACCGCGTCGATGGGCCTGCCGCCGAAGGCGACAACGGATGCGCTCACGCGGGAGATCACAGGCTGGAGCGCGGGGCGCCGACAGGCGAACGACTACGACGCCACGGTCACTCGATCGCGGCAGCTCTACGCGGAGCTCGTACACGTGCCCGCCGCCTGGGTGGCGATCGGCAACCAGGTCTCGCCCCTCGTCGGACTCATCGCAGCCTCGGTCCCGGACGGCGCCGAGGTGCTCTTCGCGGAGAACGACTTCACGAGCGTCAGCTTCCCGTTCGCGGCCCACGCCGACCGTGGCCTGAGGCTGCGCGAGGTGCCCGTGCACACTCTCGCCGAGGAGATCGGCTCGGACACGGCCTGGGTCGTCGTCTCGGCGGTGCAGTCCTCGACGGGCACCCTCGCCGACCTCGACGCCATCGAAGCTGCGGCGAAGAAGCACGGGGCGCGCACCCTCATCGACCTCACGCAGTCCGCCGGGTGGAACGACGTCGACGCGAGCCGCTTCGACGCGACCGTGTGTGCCGCCTACAAGTGGCTGCTGTGCCCGCGAGGCACCGCCTTCCTGACGCTCGATCCGGAACTGCACGACAGCATCCGCCCGCTCGCCGCGAACTGGTACGCAGGTGAGGACCCGTGGTCGAGCATCTACGGGCTGCCGCTCCGGCTCGCAGCGGATGCGCGACGCTTCGACGTCTCGCCCGCCTGGCAGGCATGGGTCGGCACCGAGGCCTCGCTCGAGTTCCTCCTCGGAGTGGGGGCGCCGGAACTGCAAGCCCACGCGCTCGAGGTGAGCGCCGCATTCGCGTCGGCGGCGGGACTCCCGGATGCGCGCTCCGCGATCCTCGCGCTCGCCCCCGTCGAGGGCGCAGCCCTGCAGATCAAGGACACGCTCGAGCGCCTCGACGTGATGGCCGCCAACCGCGCCGGTAACTTGCGGCTGTCCTTCCACGCGCACAACACCGCCGACGAAGTCGAGCCGCTCGGAGCGGCGCTGAGAGGCCTCGTGCACATCGTCTCCGGACGCTGACGCGGCCCCTCCCGCGCAATTAGACTCCGGCCGTGCGCGGTAAGAACTTCTTCGACAACCTGGCCAGGAAGGTCGGCGGGAAAACCCCGTCGACGACCATCGGGCGCCGCGCGCAGCGTGCCCTGCTCGCCGAACGCAGCATCCGCGAGGTGCTCGAGCTGGCCGTGCGGGTAGGCGAGACGATGCTCGCGCTCGGTGCCTCCGCGACGGACGTGACGGACGCGATCCGCCGCACCACGAAGGCGTTCGGCGTCGACTGCCAGATCGACCTCACCTTCACGTCGATCCTCGTCGTGCACGACGGGGCGAACGACGGCGCGGGCATCAGCCTGCTGCGCGTCGTCAACAGCCGCCTCCCCGACTACGACCGCCTCACCCGGGTCATGGAGCTGTCGCGCGAGATCGCGGCCGACCCCAACGACATCGACGTCGCTGAGACGATCGACGACCCGGCGAAGCTGGAAGAGGCCCTGCAGCAGCTCGAGTCGTTCCACCAGCGCCTCGACGAGATCCTCGTCGCCCCGCAGCGCTTCCGCCGGTCGATGGTCACCGTGTGGCTCGCGCTCATGGCCGGCGGCGTCGGCTTCCTACTCGGCGGCGGACCGCTCGTCTGCCTGCTCTCGGCGGCGACGACCGTGATCGTCGACCTCGTCCTCCAAGCGCTTGGCCGTTGGGGGCTTCCCGCCTTCTTCCTGCAGATCGCTGGCGCCGCTATCGCGACGGGGGTGGCCGTTGGCCTGCTCGCGTTGCGTCCGGTGCTGCCCGTCGACTTCGCCGCGCTCCCGCCGGCGCTTGTCGTCGCATCCGGGCTTGTCGTGCTGCTCGCCGGGATGTCGTTCGTGGGTGCAGCGGACGACGCTATCAACGGCTTCCCCATCACGGCGATGGGGCGGCTGCTCGAAGTGGTGCTGCTCACGCTCGGCCTGATCGTCGGCATCGCCATCGTGCTCGACGTCGCGCGGGGCCTCGGCATCGACCTGCGCCTCGTCGAGCGATCCGTGCAGCCGTGGCCGTCGGCCGTGCAGGTGGTCGGCGCCGCCATCGCAGCCGCGGCGTGGGCGCTCGCGTCCTACGCGACCGTGCGCACCGCCCTGGTCGCCATGGTGTTCGGCGGAATCGCGTACCTCGGCTACGACATCCTCGTGACAGCCGGAACAGAGCCGCTCGTCGCGACCGCCGTGCCCGCCCTCATCATCGGCGTCCTCGGCGAAGGCCTCTCACGCAAGCTGCACATCCCCGCCACCATCACCACCGTCTGCGGCACCGTGCCCCTGCTCCCAGGATTGGCCATCTACCAGGGGATGCTCGACATCACGTCGAGCTCCTCCTCGGACGACGGCGTGCTGCGACTCGTGCAGGCGGGCTCCATCGGCATCGGCATCGCCGGCGGCGTCACCCTGGGGCGGTTCCTCGCCCGGCAGTTCCGGCGTCGTCGTCGTGGCGCGCCGCGCGAGGCGAGGGTCATGTCGAAGCGACAGTTCCGAGGAACCGCGACCGCCGGCCCTGAGACACGCGCCATGTACGTCATCCCCGACGAGGTCGCCGTCGGCCTCGAGACAGGAATGCTGCGCATCGTCTCGGTCGACGAGGTCGTGGATGCGGTGACCGGCGCCGCCGCGAAGGGTCCAGATGCGCCAGCTCAGCCGGACGCGACGGCGCGGCCGACGCATCCCAACGTCGCGCTCAAGCGCGGCGACCTGAACGCTCGCGGAGAGTGACGGTCGGGGGCGAGGCATAGAGTCTCCTCGGTCCCGCCGTGCTCCGAGAACCGGAGCAGGCGAGCGAACGACCTCCACGCACATCCCGAAGGAGCACGAATGACGACCGCGAAGGCCTACGCCGCCCCCTCAGCAACCGAACCGCTCGAGTCCATCACCATCGAGCGCCGCGACGTCGGAGCGAACGACGTGCTCATCGACATCGCCTACTCCGGCATCTGCCACTCCGACATCCACACGGTGCGCGGCGAGTGGGGCCAGGTCCCCTACCCGCTCGCCCCCGGCCACGAGATCGTGGGCACCGTCGCCGAGGTCGGCTCCGACGTCACCAAGCACAAGGTCGGCGACCGCGTCGGCGTTGGCTGCATGGTCAACTCGTGCCGCGAGTGCGACAACTGCAAGGCCGGCTCCGAGCAGTACTGCACCAACGGCAACGTCATGACGTACGGCGGCAAGGACCGCGACGGCAGCATCACGCAGGGCGGATACGCGACGAACGTCGTCGTCGATGCCGACTTCGTGCTCAGCGTGCCGGAGAGCATCCCGTACGAGAAGGCCGCCCCGCTGCTCTGCGCCGGTGTCACGACGTACTCGCCGCTTGCCCACTGGAATGCAGGACCCGGCAAGAAGGTCGCCGTCGTCGGCATGGGCGGCCTCGGCCACATGGCCGTGAAGATCGCCGTCGCCATGGGCGCCGAAGTCACCGTGCTCTCGCAGACCCTCAGCAAGCAGGAAGACGGACTGCGCTTCGGAGCGAAGCACTACTACGCGACGAGCGACAAGGCCACGTTCTCAGAGCTGCGGAACACGTTCGACCTCATCATCAACACGGTGAGCGCGAACCTCGAGATCGACCAGTACCTCAACCTGCTGACGCTCGACGGCACCATGGTCTACGTCGGTGCGCCGGCCGAGCCGATCCCCGTGCGCGCGTTCACGCTCTTCAACAACCGCCGCTCCTTCGCAGGATCGACGATCGGGAGCATCCGCGAGACGCAGGAGATGCTCGACTTCTGCGCCGAGCACGACATCGCGCCGGAGATCGAGCTCATCGACGCCGCGCAGATCAACGAGGCCTACGAGCGCGTCCTCAAGTCGGACGTGCGCTACCGCTTCGTGATCGACGCCGCCACGTTCTAGAGCGGCGCCGCGGCAGCTCTCCCGCCGGCGCGGCGGCTCTCCCGCCGGCGCGGCGTTCTGGCGCCGGCGCCTGGCGCGCATCTTGAGTTTCGGGATGGCTTTCACGCCTCGGGATGGGTTGCAACCCATCCCGAGGCGTGAAACCCATCCCGAAACTCGTTGCGCGGCGGGCGTCGTGCCGCGCGTTCTGCCGGGCGCCGCCGGCGGCTACGCGCGCGTCGGGCATGTCGTGCCAGCGGCCGTCTTCGATGGACGCCTGCGCGGCCTCGGCGCTGAGTTTCGGGATGGCTTTCGCGCATGCGGGTGGGTTGTAAGTCATCCGGGGGCGTGGAACCCCATCCCGAAGCTCGTCGTGCGGTGGGCGTTCCGCAGGGCGTCCGGCCGGGATGCGGCGCTGAGTTTCGGGATGGCTTTCGCGCATGCGGGTGGGTTGTAAGTCATCCGGAGGCGTGGAACCCATCCCGAAACTCGTTGCGCGGCGGGCGCTGTGCCGCGCGTTGCGCAAGCCGTGCCGGTGGCTACGCGCGGGCGGGCACGTCGTGCCAGCGGCCGTCCTCGATGGACGCCTCCGCGGCCTCGACGATCTGCGCGGCGACGAGCCCGTCGGCGACCGACGGAGCGACCTGCCTGCCCGTGACGACGCTCTCCAGGAACCGCGCCGCCTCGATGGTCTTGAGGTCGTCGAAGCCCATGCCGGTTCCGCCGCCCGGCTGGAAGCGGTGGAACTCGCCGTGGCCGGGGGACATGTAGACGGTCGTGTAGCCGTACGGGTTCGACGAGTCGAGGCAGACCTCGAGCTCGTTGAGGCGCTGGAAGTCCCACCGCAGCGAGCCCTTCGTGCCGTACACCTCGAGGGCGTACTCGGCGCGGGGGCCGCGCATGATGCGGCTGGAGTCCATGATGCCGATCGCGCCGTTGTCGAAGCGCATGAGCAGGGCGGCGTAATCCTCGTTCTCCACGGGCTTCAGCTCGCCGGTTCCGGGGGCGGAGCGGTCGACGATGCCCGTGCCCGGGGCTGGGCGCTCGGTGATGAAGGTCTCGGCGGTCGCGGAGACGCTGCCGATGCGGCCGACGACGTGCTGGGCGAGGTCGAGGCCGTGCGAGAGCAGGTCGCCGAGCACGCCGGATCCGGCGCGCTCGCGCTCGAAGCGCCACGTGAGCGGTGCGAGGGCGTCGGACGAGTAGTCGGCGAGGAGCGCGCCGCGCACGTTCGTGACGCGGCCGATGGCGCCCTCCTCGATGAGCTGCTTCATGTGGGCGATCGCGGGTGCGTTGCGGTAGTTGAACCCGACAGCCGTGACGATGCCGGCGGCATCCACTGCGGATGCGATGCGCCGCGAGTCGGACGCATAGCGTCCCATGGGCTTCTCGATCCAGAACGGCTTCCCGGCTTCGGCTGCCGCGATGGCCATCTCGGCGTGCAGGAAGTTGGGGGAGCAGATCGAGACGACGTCGACCTCCGGGTCGGCGAGCACTTCGTGGTAGTCGGCGACGGTGCGCTCGAAGCCGAGTCGTTCTTCTGCCTGTGAGCGGGCTTCCGGCACGGGGTCGGCGGCGACGACGAGCCGCGTCTTGATGCCAAGCTCGGGGAAGTGGTCGGGGACGGCTCGGTAGGCGCGCGAGTGGAGGCGACCCATCCAGCCGACGCTGATGAGGCCGACGCCGATGGTGCGGGGCGTGGTGGTGGTCTGGTCGGTCATGGGAACTCCTTTGTCCAGCTTGGAGCTGTCATATGTTCGGACAACGAGACATTTCTACCCGGTGTGGTCGTGTCGTAGCTCTGCGTAACCTTGCGTTACCTGAAGCGTTCAGTTTCGGGTCGAGAGCGCGAGTCATGCTGTTCCGATGGGTTTCGTCGAAGGACACACATCAGTTGCAGCGCCGGACCGGGTGGTGGTCCGAGGCGCCCGCGAGCACAATCTGCGGGACGTCGATGTCGATATCCCGCGGGATGCCCTCGTCGCGTTCACGGGGGTCTCGGGCTCGGGGAAGAGCTCGCTCGCGTTCGGGACGCTGTACGCCGAGGCGCAGCGGCGGTACTTCGAGTCGGTCGCACCCTACGCACGCCGCCTCATGAACCAGGTCTCGCCGCCCGACGTGGATTCAGTCGAGGGCCTGCCGCCTGCGGTCGCGCTCCCGCAGCAACGCGGAGGCGGGAGCGCTCGTTCGACGGTCGGGAGCACGTCGACGATCGCGAATGTCGTGCGCATGCTGTTCTCGAGGGTCGGCGTGTATCCGGAGGGTGCGCCGATGCTGCTCGCGGAGGACTTCTCGGCGAACACCGTGCAGGGTGCCTGCCCGAACTGCCATGGGCTCGGCCGTGTCTACGAGGTGCCCGAGTCGCTCATGATCCCGGATGCGTCGCTGAGCATCCGCGACGGGGCGATCGCCGCGTGGCCGACGGCGTGGCACGGCAAGCAGCTCCGGGACAGTCTCGTCTCGCTCGGCTACGACATCGACATCCCGTGGCGCGAGGTTCCCAGCGAGCGCCGGTCGTGGCTGCTGAACACGACGGAGAAGCCGCAGGTGCCGGTGTTCACGGGCAGGTCGCCCGCGCAGGTTCGCGCCGCGGTGGCGGCGGGCGACGAGCCCTCGTACATGAGCACGTTCGTCGGCGTGAAGCGGTACGTGCTCGATACCTTCGCCAATTCGAAGAGCGAGCGGATGCGCGAGAAGGCGGCCGCGTTCATGGAGAGCGTGCAGTGCCCGTCGTGTCGGGGCACGCGGTTGAAGCCGGATGCTCTTGCCGTGACGTTCGAGGGGCTCGACATCACGCAGCTCGCGGCGATGCCGCTGCGCGAGCTGGCCGTGCTGATGGAGCGTGTGCTCGAGCCCGGCTGGGTGCGGGAGGGGGAGGCGCTTGCCCCGGAGCAGGACCTCGCCGCGCGACGGCTGGCTGGTGAGCTGTGCGCGCGACTCGCGCCGCTCTCGGACCTCGGTCTGGGCTACCTCTCGCTCGACCGGCAGACGGGGACGCTCTCCGGCGGTGAGCTGCAGCGGCTTCGGCTCGCCAACCAGCTGCTCGCGGGGCTCTTCGGTGTCGTGTTCGTGCTCGATGAGCCGTCGGCGGGTCTGCATCCTGCCGACACGGAGGCGCTCCTCCGGATCCTGCGCGGGCTCCGCGATCGGGGCAACACGGTCTTCTACGTCGAGCATTCGCTCGACGTGATCCGCGAGGCGGACTGGATCGTCGACATCGGCCCGGGGGCAGGAGCTTCCGGCGGCCGCATCGTCTACTCGGGCGCTCTCGAGGGGGTGCGGTCCGCCGAGGAATCGGTGACGCGGCGCTACCTGTTCGACTGCGAGGACTCGCCCAAGCCGAAGCTGCGTGAGGCTCGGCCCAGGGAGCAGCAGGTGGCGCTCGAGGGTGTGGTGCGCAACAACATCCGCGGACTGTCCGTGGCGTTCCCGCTCGGCTGCCTGACCGCGGTCACGGGGGTCTCGGGCTCGGGGAAGACGACGCTGGTGAACCAGGCGCTGCCCGACTTGCTCCGCGCGAGTCTTGCGAGTGAGCTGGGCGAGGCCGTCGCCGATGAGGAGCCGGACGGGGCAGACCCCATGGTCGCCGTCGCGGCGGAGACCACGCGCGGTCGAGCCATCGGCCCGGCCGAGCGGCTCACGCGCATCGTGCAGGTCAGCCAGGCGCCGATCGGGCGCACGTCACGCTCGAACGTCGCGACCTACACGGGGCTGTTCGACCGCATCCGCTCGCTGTTCGCCGCGACGGATGAGGCGAAGCGCAGGCGGTACTCGGCGAGCCGATTCTCGTTCAACCTCCCCAGCGGCCGTTGCCCGACGTGCAAGGGCGAGGGGACGATGGAGGTCGAGCTGCTCTTCCTGCCAACGGTGCAGGCACCGTGCTCGACCTGTGGCGGGAAGCGCTACAACGCGGAGACGCTGGAGATCGAGTACGAGGGGTCGTCGATCGCGGACGTGCTCGCGATGAGCGTCACCGAGGCGCGGGAGAAGTTCGCCGGTCGGGCGGAGGTGCTCCAGCATCTGGATGCGCTCACCGATGTCGGGCTCGGCTACGTGTCGCTCGGCCAGCCCGCGCCGGAGCTCTCGGGCGGCGAGGCGCAGCGCGTGAAGCTCGCTGCCGAGCTGCGTCGGGCTCAGCAGGGCGACACCCTCTATCTGCTCGACGAGCCGACCTCAGGGCTGCACCCCGCTGATTCCGATCGCCTCCTCGGGCATCTCCACGACCTCGTCGATCTGGGGAACACCGTCATCCTCGTCGAGCACGACATGCGCGTCGTCGCCGGCGCGGACTGGGTGATCGACATGGGGCCGGGTGCGGGGGACGAGGGCGGCGAGGTCGTCGCGCAGGGCACGCCGCAGGAGGTGGCGGCTGCCGACGGCAGCGCGACCGCCCCCTACTTGAAGCTCGCCGTGGAGCGGCTGGTGGTATCCGGGAAGCGCTGATCCGGGACCGCTCCTCGCGGCTGGCTCGGCGTTCCTCCCTTGAGGTGACCGTCGGTGCTGACCTCCGGAGCGGTCACCGGGGGTGCCTCGGTCGCCTCGGTGTCCAGGGCTCGCACCTCCGTCTTGAGGATGCGCATCGACTGTCCGACGCTCTTCGCGAGGGCGGGCAGCTTGGACGCGCCGAAGATGAGCACGATGATGGCGAGCACGGCGAGGCCGTGCCAGCCGGTGAGATTCGCGAGCATGTCGGGATCCTTCGGTTGTCGGTGGTCGGTGGTCGATCAGCTCCCGGGTCCGCCGGAGCCGCCTGGCCCTCCGGCACCGCCACCACCGGAGGGGGCCGCGCCTGCGGTCGGGGCGGTCGTGGTGTCGACGCGCACGGTGAGGGCGACGTTGTAGCCGCTCGTCGCATCGCCCGTGACGGTTGCGAGCTGCAGGGCTCCGCCGTCGTCGCCGAACACATTGTCGGAGTCGAGGCTGACCTGGGCAAGGTTCGAGGCGGAGCCCTCATAGCCCGCGAGCGCGTAGACCGCGTCCGAGGCGTACTCGGGCAGCGCGACCTGCGAGGTCGAGATCGCGTTGGTGGACTCGGTGATGTCGTCGACCGTCGGGTACACCTCGAAGTGGATGTGCGGCCAGCGGCCCGTGTAGCAGGCAGGGAAGATCGACGTGAAGGTGACGCTGCCGGAGCTGTCGGCGACCTGGACCCCGCGGAGGAAGGTCTCGTTCTCGATGCCCTCGGAGTACATGGAGTAGCCACCTGTGGCGTCGCAGTGCCAGACGTAGACGGCGACGTTCTCGAACGGCCGGTCGCCGTTCGCCATGTCGAGGATCGTGAGCGTGAGCGTCATGGGCACGCCGGCAGCTGCGGTGCTGCTGCCGATGCTCGTG
Source organism: Pseudoclavibacter sp. RFBI5 (assembly GCF_002931395.1). Lineage (NCBI taxonomy): Bacteria > Bacillati > Actinomycetota > Actinomycetes > Micrococcales > Microbacteriaceae > Pseudoclavibacter > Pseudoclavibacter sp. RFBI5. The sequence continues at coordinate 197,645 of NZ_PSYA01000002.1, forward strand.
CGGATGTCGCTGCGCACGACCCCGGACTGTTCGAGCACATCCGCGCCGTTCGAGCCGTCGCCCGGATAGGGGCCGGCTGTCTCGTCGGGGATCTCGCTCGCTGGGAGGGCGCCGGCCGCTGCCGAAGCGCTCGAGGTAGGGCTAGCCGTGGCAGCTGCCGTCGCCGCGGCGGTGCCCGCAGCACCCGACCCGGCAGGGGTGCACGCGGCGAGGGCGACCGTTCCGACGCCCACTCCGAAGATGCTGAGCAGTCCGCGCCGCGACAGGAGCGTGCCGATGTCGAAGGCGACGCCCTGGTCGACGACCTCCTCGTCCGCTCGGTCGAGGAGCCTGCCCTCGTAGGCGGGTCCGTCAGGCGTGAGGTCGGGTTCGGGAATCTTGATCATGGCGGTGCTCCTGCTCTTCATCGGGGATGAACGTCAGCATGAGTCGCCTGCCCAGGAGGGGGCTATGGCGATGCTACGAGTCGCCTATGGAGCTGTGGGGTGGTCGCCCGAGGTGGCGTCAGGCAACGGAGGGAGCATCCAGCCGTGCGCCGCGTGCAGCCCGGACGCCGCGCGGGTCAGCCCGCGGATCAGAGCTCTGAGCCAGTCCACGGCACTGCCACGAGCTTGCCAACGTAGCGACCAGACTCCATGTCGGTGTGCGCCTGGGCGATCTCGTCCATCCGGTACACGTGGCCGATGGGGACGCGTGCGTCGCCCCGTTCGACCGCATCGATGAAGTCCTGCAGCACGTGCGGGGGCAGGTCGTTCGCCTCCCCAGAATAGGCAGTGAGGCGAACCCCGTTGGGCAGCCATGCGATGGGGTAGAACTCGGGGATGATCCAGTCGTCCGCGAGCATGCCGGTGAAACAGGCTGTCCCTCCCGTGCGCACGGCTCGAAGCGTGTCGCGCAGCGTCGTCGCGCCGACGAGCTCGACTGCCCCATCGACCCCGTCCGGAGCGATCTCGCGGATCTGAGCTGCGACCGCACCGTTCTCGAGCAGCGGATGCTCGATGCCGAGGTCGCGCAGGTGATGGAAGCGGTCGGGGTTACGGGTCGTCGAGAAGACGCGTATCCCGCGCATGACGGCGAGCGCTGCGATCGCGAGCCCGACCGACGATGTTCCGCCGCGGATGAGGATGCTGTCGCCCTCTTTCGCCTGGAGGCCGGTCGACAGGGACCCCCAGGCGGTCTGCAGCATCTCGGGGAGCGCGCCGAGCATCGACCAGTCGAGATTGCTGCGGAAAGGGATTACCTGTGCTGCCGGGACCGTCACGCACTCCGCGTAGCCGCCGTCGAACGACCGGCCCATGCCGCCCATCATGGTCGCGACCTGCTGGCCTGGTCTGAAGTCGCTGCCTGGCGCATCCACGACGATGCCGGTCGCCTCGATTCCCGGCACGCGGGGGAGCTCGCCGGCCTCGGCGACGCCTGAGCGGAAGTGGTACTCGGAGCGGTTGAGGCCGAACGCCTGCACGCGGATGAGCACCTCGCCAGGGTGCGCCTTCGGCCTCTTGATGGTTTCGAGCTGCAGCTTCTCCGGGCCGCCGAACTCGCGCAGCACAACCGCACGCATGCGCTCGCTCACTCGCTTGCCGATCCTTCTGCAGCGTCTGTGGGCGCGGTGGTCAGCGAGTGCAGCCGGGCCGAGAGCTCATCTCGTTCGGCGCGAGTGCCCGTGAGGTCGAGGCGGGACGTCAGGTACGCCTCGAGGGCGGAAGACCCCTGGACCTGCGCCCGCGAGCCGCTGGCCGTCAGCTCGACGAGGGCCGAGCGGCGGTCATCAGGGTTCGCGCGCCTGCTGCAGTGCCCGTCGCGCTCGAGTCGGTCGATGAGCTTGCTCGCGGCGCCCACCGTGATGCCGATCGTCGCGGCGAGGTCGCTCGCCCGCACGGTGCCGGCCTCGGCAATCGCGTTGAGGGCGTAGAGATGCGAGAGCGGGATTCCGATGGGGCGCAGAGCGGCGTCCGCGTCATTCCAGAGCCGGATCTGCGTGCTCACGAGTGCCCGCAGAAAGTCGGAGGACGGGGTCTTCGAATCGGTCATACAGGCATGCAACCACATTCCAGAGAACTATATTCCATGGAATGTATTATTTCTGGCGTCTCAGGCTGAATGTCCGTGGCTCGTGCTTAGCTATGCCCACACTTCGGCGGTGGCGAGAGGCGGGGGAGCGACGTGACGCAGCAGATCGGTGTTCGGGAGTCGGGGACAGGCAGAGCGGCGAGCCCAGGGCCAGCCGGCTTGCAGCGTGCATCCAAGCTGCGGCAGACGCTGCTGCGCCTCGGTTCCGGTGCGCTCACGAAGACCTACGACCTCTACCACCTGCACCCCGCCGTCTGGCGGTGGACCGCCCGCCACTACGTGCCGGCCATGGGCGACTTCGCGAAGTTCAACGCCTGGATGATCTGCCAGCGCGCCAACCTCGACGTGCCCGCGTACCAGCGGTGGCTGCACGAGAACGACTTCACGTTCCGGTGGTGGCAGCTCTCGAGCTACCCCGAGACGAGCAAGGACGACTACGTCAAGCGCTACACGGAAGATGAGCGCTGCTGGGGCGGGGAGATCGACACGGTCGGCACCGTGGTCGATGAGTCGAGCGGGTCGAGCGGTTCTCCCTTCAACTGGATCCGCGGGCGGCACGAGCTGAAGACGATCCACAACAACGTCGCCGGCTACATCACTCTGCTGTTCGGCACGAAGAAGCTCTTCGGCATCAACGCCTTCTCGATGGGGGCCTGGGCGACCGGCACCAACACGGGCCACGCGCTGTCGAAGATCTCGATGGTCAAGAACACCGGCCCGGACATCGACAAGATCGTCGACACCATCCGTCACTTCGGCCCGAAGTACCAGTACCTGGTGAGCGCCTACCCGCCGTTCCTGAAGCACCTGCGCGACCGGCTCGACGGCGAGGAGTGGTTCGACTGGTCGAAGCATCGACTCAACGGGTTCGTCGGCGGCGAGGCGATGACCGAGGGGCTGCGTGACTACCTGGAGGAGCGCTTCGGCCGCGTGTACTCGGGGTACGGGGCATCCGACCTCACGATCGGCATGGCGGGCGAGTCCGACGCGTGCGTGTGGCTGCGCCGGGCGATGTTCGCCGATGAGCGACTGAGGCGGGCGCTCCTCGGTGACGACGAGTCTCGCATTCCGATGGTCTTCCAGTACAACCCGCTCGAGACCTACCTCGAGACGAACGCGAGCAACGAGCTCGTCGTGACCCTCAACTCGTCTGCCGTGCTCAGCCCGAAGCTGCGCTACAACATCGGCGACGAGGCGAAGATCCTCTCATTCCCCGAGGTGCGGGAGAAGATCGCCGAGCTCGACCCGGCGTTGTCCAGGGCGTTCCACCGCGCATTCGCGGTCCAGCGGATGAAGCTGCCGTTCCTCCTGCTCTTCGGCAGGAAGGACTCGACCATCTCGTACATGGGCGCGAACCTCTACCCGATCGACATCGAGAACGGGCTCTACCGCGACAACCCGCACGCTGGCGACATCGAGTCGTTCAAGCTCGGGCTGCTCGAGCTCGATGGCCACGAGCAGCGGCCCGTCGTGCATCTCCAGCTGCGCGAGGGCGCGGCGCTCTCGAGCGAGGAGCTCGCGACGCTCAGCGAGACGACGAGGGCGGGCATCGTCGACCACCTCGCCTCCGTCTCACGCGACTTCGCCCAGTCGCTCGACGAGGACCCGACGACGGGTGACCTCCGCATCGAGGTGCACTCCTTCGGCACGGGGCCGTTCACCGGGGGCAACGCGAAGATCAAGAACGTCTACGTCGTGAAGAACGCCGAGTAGGCCGTGTACACCACCGACTTCTCGAAGGCGCCCATCCAGGGAAGGGCGGAGGCCCTTGTCATCGTCGAGGGGCGCAGCGCCGAGCGGGAGGGCGTGATCTGGCGGCGGCGCCTCCGCGACCGCCGTGTCTCGGCGGAGCTGCTGCTCTTCGCGAGCGTCGAGCGCGCCCGCCAGGTCGCCGCTCGACACGACGGGCGCACGAAGCTCCTGCTCGCCGAGACCCGCGGCTACTCGAACGGCATCTGGCGGGCAGACCCCGAGCCGCCACCCGGCGAGATGGCGCACAACCCCCACTTCGCCCCCGTCGCCAAGGAACGGGCCGAAGGGCGCACGCCACCGCTCGTCGCCGAGCCCACGCGCAAGCCGAAGCGGCTCGCGACGCCCATCCCGCCGCCGTCGCACACGATCTTCGACACCGCATCGATGTTCGTGGGTGCGACCCGCTACACGACCCCGCTCGCCTGGGCAGTGACGAGTCGAATCTGGGGTCGGATGACCGGCAAGATGCGGCGCATGCCCGACTACTGCTGGCACGGCATCTACTGGGAGGCGCCGTGGACGCTCGGCACGCTGGCGAACTTCTCGACGCGCGACGCCCTCATCCGCTTCGCGAGGATGCCCGAGCACCGGCACCTCATGCAGTGGATCGTGAAGGACACCAAGAACGCCGACGCCGGGTTCATCCGACTCTTCGCGAGCGAGGAGGAGCTGGCGGGTCTCGAGGAAGGCGCAACGCGTCGAGAGACGGAAGCGGGTGACGCGTCGCGGCCTGCGCTCGAGGTGCGACGCGTCAGCTCTGAGCTCGAGTTCCTGGAGTTCGTCGAGCTGCCGGGGCGCGTCTCAGACCCGAGCCGTGAGGTGCTGGTGCTCGAGTCGACACTCCGCTCGTGGTGGAAGGACAAGCACGCGCACGAGTCGAAGGTGGAGCTGCTGCTCGCCTACCGCGACGAAGCACCGGTCGCCCGCGCCGTCACGCACACGAGCAGCGCCCTCGACGCGAAGCTCGGATCGAGCCTGCAGCTGTTCGGCGCCGTCGCCGCGGCCGACGCGGAGGCGCTCGGAGCGATCGTCGGAGCCATCGAGGAACGTGCCGCGAAGGCAGGTCGGCACGAGCTCCTCGGACCCGTCACCCTGCTCCCCAACCAAGTGGGCGGCGTCGTCACCTCGGGCTTCGGCGAGCGGGGATTCGTCGAGGGGGCCTGGAACCCGGATTGGGTGCCAGGCGCCTACGAGGGGCTGGGCTTCACGACGTGGAACGAGTCGGCGACATGGATCGCCCGACTCGAGCAGGGTCGCCTTGGACAGATCGAGAGCGACGCCTTCACGGCGCCGACCGAGGCCGAACTCGAGGCCGCCGGCATCGTCATCGAACGGGCGTCGCGGTTTCGGTTCGCACGTGATGTCGCTCGCCAGCGGGAGCTCGTCAACGCCGCCTTCGCCGAGCTGCCCTACTACACGCAGATCTCACCGGCGCAGATGCGCGAGGCGACCAGCGGGCTCGTCGCCATCATCGACCCCGCCATCTGGGTGTTCGCGCTCGACGCGAAGACGCGTGCGCCACTCGGCTTCCTGCTCTGCGTGCCCGACGTGACTCGCATCGTGCAGCGTTCCTCCGGTCGCATCGGGGCGAGGCAGCTGCTCGAGATCTGGCGCCAACGGCGCGAGCCGCGGGAAGCGGTGCTCACCATCCAGGGCACGGCGCCCGACGCTCGCGGTCGCGGGATCAGCACGCTGCTGGGGCGCACCGTCGGCGAGGCACTCATCGAGGGCGGTTACACGGCACTGCGCTCGACCTACATCGGCCTCGACAACCCCGCCTCGGCGAGGCAGCTCAGCAGGATGGGCGGATCGGAGCTGCACGGCACGGTGTTCTACCGGCGGCCCGTGGGCAATCGGGGCAGTCAGGGCACAGACACAGCGATCGCGGGGCAGCAGCAGGCGACGAACCAGGGGGAGCAGCCATGACCGGCATCCACACGCTGAATCAGATCATCGCCGACGCAGCGTCGGCACCGTCAGCGCACAACACCCAGCCGTGGTCGCCGCGCATGATCGGCGACGGGGTGGCCGTGGAGCTGAGGGTCTCGCGAAGACGAACGCTCCCAGCCGCAGACCCGACCGGACGCGACACGCTGCTCGGCCTCGGCGCGTGGCTCGAGGCCTTCAGCGTCAGCGCGGCATCGCACGGCGTGGCCTTCGACGTCGAGCTCCTCCCCGCGCTTGCCGACCCGGAAGCGATCGTGCAGGCCAGAAGCGACGAACCGGTGCTCCGCATCCAGCTGCACCACGACACCGTGTCTTCGCCCGGCGGCGACACGAAACAGCACGCCGAGTCCGCGTTCGACCCCGACTCCGAGCGACGGATGCTCGCCGCACGCCAGACCGTGCGCAGCGGGCTCGAGCCCGCGCGTGGTCTGGTGCTCGAGCTCTCCGGCTCGCTCCCCGAGTGGCTGCGGCTCGTTCCCGTCGACGCCGACGATCTGCGGCACTTCTCGTCCCTCGGCACGGCCGACACCCTGCGAGAGCCGGCTGTGGCGCGCGAGCTCGCGCACTGGCTGCGGCTCCACCCCTCGCATCCGCGCTACACGGTCGACGGGCTGAACGACAAGGCGCTCGGCATCCCCGCGTTCGCCACCCGGTTCGCTTCCGCGTTCACCAGGAAGCGGCGCCTCCGAGACGCGGCAGTCGGCGTCGCCGCACCGCTCGGCGAGCTGTGGCGTCGGGTGCTGCTCGAGGTGCCAGTGTCGGCCGCCGACGAAGACGCCCCAGCCGAGGCGACGGCCTTCGTGCTCGTCGCCGACACCAAGCTGCTCGACCTCGGCTCCGGGGCAGAGATCACGCGGGTGCTCAACTCCCCGCTCGGGCTGCCACCCGCGCGAGTGCTCGAGGCCGGCCAGGCGCTCATGCGCCTCTGGCTGCGTGCGACCGCGCGCGGGGCGGCGTTCGCGCCCGCCTCAGAGGTGATTGACTCCTCGCTCGCGCAGGGCGAGCTACGCTACCGGCTCGGCCTCTCCCGCCGCGACGTGCCGCTGTTCGTCACGCGCGTCGGAGTTCCGCGAGACGCACACCCGCCCCGGGCACCGCGACGCTGAACAGCGCCGCGCTGCGCGGAACGCGTCGTCCGCGCGGGTCCGCGCGGGTCCGCTCAGTCGAGGCGCCGCATCCACTCGCTGATCAGGTCGATGCCGCGAGTGAAGGCCGGGTCGCGCGGCCGATTGAGGAAGGCATGCGCACTTCCGGGAATCACGCGGTACTCGGTGTCGACGCTGGCTGCGGCGAGTTCGCGCGCGAACGACGAACCGGATGCGCGCATCGCGTCGCGGTCCGCGTCCACCACCAGCGAGGGCGGGAGGCCCGTCAGGTCGTGTCCGCCGGGGAACGCGTCCGGACGTGAGAGCACGTCCTCGCTCCCCGCGTAGTTGAGGTTCATGGCTCCGATGAGCCAGGGAGTGTGGACGTAGCGGCGGCTTCCGCGCAGTCGGCTCAGCAGCTCGGAGGACCGGGTCGGCAGCTGCGCGTGGAACGTCCCGTAGGTCAGGAACAGGCCCCGCACGGGAGAGCGCTCAGCTCGGGCGAGCCGGTACGCCGCCGCCGCAGCGAGGCAGGCACCGGCACTCGCCCCGCCGAGCACCACATCACGACCCGACCGGGAGGCGACCGCCTCGACGACCGCGAGCACGTCGTCGAGCGGCACCGGGAACCGCACGTCGGGGCGACGGTCGCGTTCCCACCGAGCTGAGCGTCCCGACTGTGGTGCGCGTCCAGACCGCTCCGGCCGCTGCGCGGACCCGGACGCCTCGCGTTGGGCCCGGTCGCGCCCGCCGAGCGTCACGAGCCGGTAGTCGACGGTCGTCACCTCGAACCCCGCGCGCGCGAGCGCGAGCGCGACCTCGTGCGTCTCCGGCTGGTCGAGGCCGCCCGAGTAGAAGCCGCCGCCGTGCAGCCAGATCACTGGCGAACTCGAGAGCCGGGCAGCGCTCGCGGCGGGCGCGTAGGACCGGACCGCCACCGGGCCGTTCGGGCCAGCGACGGCGGAACCCGTCGCATCCACCCCGTGCGGTGCAGTCGGCGAGCGTCTCGGCATCCGCCCACCATACGGGCACACGCTCTAGGCTCTTCGAATGCACGAGCTACGCCTCTCCCCGGAAACCCAGCGCCGTGCCGTCGCGCTGAACATGCGGCAGTCCTGGATCAGCCTCGGGATGCTCGCCCCGCTCCTGCTGATCCTCACCGTCATCTTCTCGCTGCAGGATTTCTGGCTCGGCTTCGGCTACGGCGCACTGATCGTCGTCCTCCTCGGGGGCTCCGTGCCGCTCTCCATCTGGCTCGCGCGCAAGTCGATGCGCGAGACCTACATCCGCTTCGGCGACGGCTGGATCGAGCACAGGTGGATGTTCCGCACCCGCCGGTTCGCGGCAGCCGAGGCCACCAGCGTCGTCACCGTCGACCGGATGTCATTCGGCGGCTTCTCCGGACCTCCCACCCATCACCTCATCGTGACGGGCCACGACCGCCGCCTGCTGATCCTCGTCGGACAGATGTGGAGCACGCAGCAGCTCACGGCGATCATGCAGGACCTCGCGAGCCGGGGCGTGCCGTGGATGTCCGTCCCCGAGCTCGTCACGCCGCCGCAGCTGCGCCAGCGGGACCCTCGCCTCGTGCCGTGGTGGCAGGCGCACCCGGTCGCCCTCGCCCTGCTCATCGCCGGCGGCGTCTTCATCTTCGTCATCCTGCTGCTCGTCGTCCTGGCCCTCGTCATCTTCACGGCGACCACGTCCTGACCGAGGCTCCTGGCCCTCGCTGAGCTTCGTCCCCGGCCCGCGGCCTACGCTGAGTCAGTGCGCTCCCTCTCCCGTCTCACCGGCCTCGACCGGATTCAGGCGAGCAAGCGCGTGCCCGCACTGCAGGTCGCGAAGACCGCCATCGCGGCCGTGGGTGCCTGGCTGCTCGCAGGGTGGCTCATCCCTGGCCCGCTGCCGGTGTTCGCCGCCGTCGCCGCGCTGCTCGTCGTGCAGCCGAGCGTCAACCAGTCGTTCGCGAAGGCGCTCGAGCGAAGCGCCGGCGTCGTCATCGGCGTCGCCGTCGCGAGCGCCATCTCGCTCGTGCTCGGCCCCCAGTCGTGGGTGATCCTCCTCGCGATCGTCGTCGCCATGATCGTCGCCTGGCTGCTGCGCATGACCGCAACGACCAGCAACCAGGTCGCCATCAGCGCCATGCTCGTGCTCGCGCTCGGCGCATCCACGCCCGAGTACGCGCTCGATCGCATCCTCGAGACCCTCATCGGCGCGGCCTTCGGGCTGCTCGTCAACGCCATCATCCTGCCGCCAGTGCTCGTCGGGCCTGCGCAGCGCGACACCGCGATGCTCGGCAACGAGATCGCCGCGTCGCTGGAGCGACTCGCCGACGCCATCGAGCAGCCGCAGACCGCCGCGAGCCTCACCGAGATGCTCCTCAAAGCGCGCCTGCTGCGCCCCATGGCGGGCGCCGCAGAGAACTCCATCGCCGACGGCCTGGAGTCCCTCGCCTTCAACCCGCGCAAGTCGAGCCACCACGAGGAGCTCGTCGAGTGCCGCCAGCTCCTCGACCGCTTCCGCCCGATCGTCACACAGCTCACCGGCATGACCCGCGCTGTCGCAGAGCACTGGGAGCCGACCCTCGCGGACGAGCCGCAGGCCATCGCGATCGCCGAGCAGCTCCGACGGGCAGCCCACGACACGCGCATCCTCATCCCGAGCGAGCCCGGAGAGCCCCGCGGGTTCATCCTCGAACCGCCCGCCCTCACCGCCCCGCTGGTCGTCTCGGCGCCAAAGGGCGGCAGCTGGGTGCTCATCGGCTCCCTCATCGAAGACCTCCGCCGCATCCACGAGGGGCTCACCGCCGACGCGTAGCGGCAGGGCACGCCCCTCAGCCTTCGCGGAGCGGCGGTGCACCCCTCTTCCTTCGCGCATTCGGTCGCCCGGTCTCGCTGGGCGGAGGCCCTCGCCCTGCGCGCCGGCATCAGCCGTTCGCCTGTGTTGGCGCGCGCCCGCGCCGCCCGTTTGCCCCACCTGGCCAACTTTCGTGATGAGGCGGCCGGGGATGCGCTCTCAGGGGGCCCGGCAGCGGTTCTCGTCACGCAAGTTGGCCGCCGCCGAGAGGGGCTGCCCTGCTGTCCAGCCCCAGGAATCCCCTCTCCCGTCCAGGGGCCCCTGTCCCGTCCTCGAGTCCCTGCCCCGCCGTCGGAATCCCCTGTCCAACTCGCGGGATGGATGGGCCCGGAATGTGCCCTTCGGGCCCCCGGTGCGCCGTTTTCGTCACGCAAGTTGGCCGCGCTGCACGCCGCAGGCCCGCCGCGCGCCGTGGCAGGGCATGCCAGTACCTGGCACACCTGCCCCTCCCGGGCGCAGGCTGATAGCGATCCAATGGAGGAACGGCGGCGGCCGGTGCTCTCGACGAGGGCGGCGGGCGCGCTGCCGTTCCCGGAAGCGCAACGAGAGGCACCCATGAAGGCCACATTCATGTACGCGGCAGGCGACGTCCGAGTCGAGAGCGTCGCCGACCCGACCATCCAGCAGCCCACGGACGCGATCGTGCGCGTCACGCAGGCGTGCATCTGCGGCTCGGACCTGCATCCGTATCACTCGATGCAGGCGAGCGAAGAGGGGTCCCCGATGGGACACGAGCTCATCGGCATCGTCGAGGAGCTCGGCGCCGCCGTCACGACCCTGAAGGTCGGCGACTTCGTCATCGCGCCGTTCGCGTTCCAGGACAACACGTGCGTGTTCTGCCGCGAGGGTGTGCAGACGTCGTGCCTCCACGGCGGCTTCTACGGCAGCCGCGAGGTCGGCGGCCTGCAGGCGGAGTTCGCCCGCATCCCACAGGCCGACGGCAGCCTGGTCGTCGTGCCCGGCGTCGACGCCGCAGCGCTCGGCCGTGGGGAGAGCGCTGAGCTCACCGCCAGCCTGCTGACGCTGTCCGACGTGTATCTGACCGGCTACCACGCAGCCCACATGGGCCGCGTCGAGGCGGGCAAGATCGTCACGGTGATCGGTGACGGCGCCGTCGGGCTCTCGGCTGTGCTCGCCGCCAGGCAGCTCGGCGCCGAGCGCATCATCCTCATGGGTCGGCACACCTCGCGCACCGACCTCGGCATCGAGTTCGGCGCAACCGACGTCGTCGCCGAGCGCGGTGACGACGGCATCGCGCAGGTCATGGACCTCACGAACGGCGAAGGCAGCCACGTCGTCCTCGAAGCAGTCGGCCACATGCCCGCCTACGAGCAGGCCTACGGCATCGTGCGCCCCGGCGGCGTCATCTCCCGGGTCGGCGTGCCCCAGTACGAGGATGCGCCCATCGGCTTCGGCTCGCTCTTCGGCAAGAACGTCACCCTCACCGGTGGGCCCGCCCCTGTCCGTGCCTACATGGAACCGGCCATCCAGCAGGTCCTGAACGGCGACATCAACCCCGGCCGCGTCTTCGACCGCACGATCGGCATCGACGAGGTGCCGGCCGGCTACGCCGCCATGGATGCGCGCGAAGCCCTCAAGGTGCTCGTCCAGATGTAGGCGCCCGCGGCCGCGCACGCTCACCGCGCACGCTCACCGCGTGCGCGGCCGCGCGCGAACCGAAAATGCGTGATCGATTGTCGAGAGGAACACCCTCATGAGCACAGAACTCCAGCCGAAGAGCGCGACCAGCAAAGGTCCAGCCGAGTGGTTCACCGGTGACGTCTACTTCAACGCCTACTACGCGGGTACTGAGCCGTCGCGCACCCGCCTCAACCTGGTGCGCTTCACCCCGGGCGCGCACACCGCCTGGCACCGCCACGCGGTCGGTCAGACCCTGCATGTCACCGAGGGGTACGGCTACGTGCAGTCGCGTGGTGAGGAGCTCATCGAGCTGCGCCCGGGCGACACCGTCCACACCCCGGCCGGCGAGTGGCACTGGCACGGCGCATCCGCCGACAACTTCATGTGCCACCTCGCGCTCTGGGAAGCTCCAGGCGCTGACTCCGACGAGCCCGAGACGGTCTGGGGTGAGCTGCTCACGCCGGAGGAATACCCGCAGAGCGGGTGGTGAGCGGGCACACGCGAGACGGCTGGCAGGGCCTCACGCGCCGCTCGGCCACCAGCTGACCCTGCACGCCTCACGCCTTTGAAGTGTGAGCCAGACGCATCCAGAACCCTTGTGGGCGGATGCGTCTGGCTCAATTTCGCGTGCGTACGAGGGGCGTGCAGCAGGGCGGCAACAGGCAACAGGCAGCCGGCAGCCGGCTCGCGCCTACTGCTGCTGGAAGGCTGCCTGCGCTTCGACGGGGAACTCCGTCGCCGCCCAGGATGCGAGCATCCGCAAGCCGTCGGCGCTGGGGCTACCCTCGGCGGCCGTGTAGACGTTCATCGTGAGACCGGGCTCGCTCGGCAGCGGCAGGGACTCGAAGTTCAGCTCGAGCAAGCCGACGACCGGGTGGTTCAGGCGCTTCACACCGCTGCGGTGGAACTTCACGTCCTTCGCCGCCCACATCTCGCGGAACAGCTCGCTCTGCGTCGACAGCTCTCCGATGAGCTGGTGCAGCTGAGGGTCGTGGGGGTTCCGGCCCGCTTCCATCCGCAGCATGGATGCCGCGTCGGCGGCGATGCGGTCGAAGTCCGGCCAGAAGTCGCGGGCCGCCGGATTCAGGTAGATGTACCTCGTCGTGTTGACGGGCCGGCGAGGGTCGTCGAAGACGGGGGAGTAGAGCGCCCGGCCGAGGCGGTTGGCCGCGAGGACGTCGTGTCGGTCGTTGCGCACCCACGCGGGAGCCTCGGAGAACGCGTCGAGCATCTGCCGGACCGAGGCGCGCAGCTCGCCGCCGCCCCGCTTCCTCGACACTCGCCTGGGCGGAGCGCTCGCCCGCGCGAGGTTGAACAGGTGCTCGCGCTCGGCCTCGTCGAGCTGCAGCGTCGACGCGATGGCATCGAGCACGCTCTCCGATGCGCCCGACAGGTTGCCGCGCTCGAGCCGCACGTAGTAGTCAACGGAGACGCCGGCGAGCATCGCGACCTCTTCGCGCCGCAGTCCCGCGACGCGGCGGTTCCCTCCGTAGGCCGGCAGCCCAGCCTGCTCGGGGGTGATCTTCGCCCGGCGGGAGCTGAGGAACTCCTTCACCTGCTCGCGCACATCGTTCATGTGTCCAAGCTACGCCCGCGGGCTCGAGCGAGGGAGGCCCCGCGAGTACCTGCTGGCGGATGCAGACGCGCCGCTGTCCAACTTCAGTGCAGATTCCGGCGGGAACGCGAGTAGAGCTTCCGTCGGAGCTGATTCTGCACTGAAGTTGGACAGGGGCGGAGCCAAGCCAGCCTGGGCCTCGGCCCGGGCGTCGGCGTCGGCGTCGGCCCGGGAGCCTGCCCGGCCCCGACTCGGCTGACGACGGGTGGCTGGCCAACTTCCGGGACCAGATCGGCTCAGGCGCGCGGTTTGGGCCTGCGCGGGCGTTCTCGTCCCGGAAGTTGGACACCCGCGAGGGGGAGAACCGCCGCGAGGTGGGGTCAGCGCTGAGAGGCGCGCGGCCGCACGGATCAGGCCGCACGGATCAGGCCGCGCGGATCAGGCCGCACCGGTCAGGCCGCGGGCGGCCGCGCGGATCAGGCCTCGGGGATGGGCATGCCGTAGGCCTCCAGCGTCAGCGACTCGGGCTCGGGCCCGCGGCGCACGCCCTTGTCGAGGGCGTCGATCTGGGCGACCTCGTCGGGCGTGAGCTCGAAGCCGAAGATGTCGAAGTTCTCGGCGATGCGATGCGGCTTGACCGACTTGGGGATCACCGAGCGGCCCTCCTGCACGTGCCAGCGCAGCATGACCTGCGCAGGGCTCTTGCCGTGGGCGTCCGCGATGGCGCGGATCGTCGCGTCTTCCAGCGTGCTTCCGCCGTCGCCCTCGCGGTAGAACGTGATGCCGCCGATGGGTGACCAGGCCTGGTCGAGGATGCCGTTGCGCGCATCCGCTTCCTGCACGTCCTTCTGCTGGAAGTAGGGGTGCAGCTCGATCTGGTTGAGGGCCGGCACGATGTCGGTCGCGTCGAGCAGCCGGTCGAGGTGGTCTGGCATGAAGTTGCTGACGCCGATGGCGCGCACCTTGCCGTCGGCGGAGAGCCGTTCGAGGGCACGGTAGGCGCCGATCGTCTTCTCCCAGTCTGTGGGGAGCGGCTGGTGGAGGATGAGCAGGTCCAGCTGCTCGAGGCCGAGCTTGCGGGCCGACTTGTCGAAGGCGTGGAGGGTCTCGTCGAAGCCGTAGTCGCTGATCCAGACCTTGGTCTCGACGAAGATCTCGTCGCGGGGTACTCCGGATGCGGCGATCGCCTGGCCGACTTCCCGCTCGTTGCCGTAGGCGGCGGCGGTGTCGATGTGGCGGTAGCCGACGCGCAGGGCTTCGGCGACGGCGGCTGCGGTCTCCTCTGGTGCGGACTGGTAGACGCCGAAGCCGATGCTGGGCAGTTCGACGCCGTTGTTCAGGGTGAGGTTCGTGGTGCTCATGCTGAAAACGCTACGTCTGGCGGCTGAGGGGTGACAGGTTCTGACAGAACCTGCCAGTCGAACCGAAGCCGTTTCGGATGGGTGAAAACCCGCACTTGCGCACGGGGTCCCGCATGCCTACACTTTCGGCAGGTGCACAAACGATCATATCTATTTGCAACTTCGTGCACACCCCGACAAAGGAGTCAGAACATGCGGTTTACGTCGCCGCTCGCCGCCCCCGCGGCCAGCACAGTCGAGCACAGCTCGACGACCACGTCGGGAGGGCAGCCGGCATGGAAGTAATCACCTGGATCGCCGAGAACTTCATCGGCCTCTTCAACGCCTCCGCCGAGAGCCTCATGGGCCTCATCACGGGCATCCTCCCCCTGCTTCTCGTGCTGCTCACGGCAATGTACGCCGTCACCACGTGGATCGGCGAGGAGCGCGTCACGCGCGCCGTCCGCTGGGCGGGCAAGTACGCGATCACGCGCTACACGGTCATGCCGATCATCGCGGTCATCATGCTGACGAACCCCATGGCCTACACGTTCGGCCGCTTCCTCCCCGAGCGCTACAAGCCGGCCTTCTACGACTCCGCAGTGTCGTTCGTGCACCCGGTCACGGCGTTCCTGCCTCACGCCAACGCGGGTGAGCTGTTCGTCTGGACGGGCATCTCCGCCGGTGTCCTCTCCATCGCACCGGACAAGTACGCGACCCTCGCGGCCCTGTACTTCATGGTCGGCATCGTCGTCATCTTCATCCGCGGCATAACGACGCAGTGGATCACGAAGATCCTCATCAAGCGCGGCGGACACGAGGCGACGTTCGCTCGTTTCGACGAGATGTATGCAGAGGGCCACCTCCAGGGCTCCAAGAGCGAAGGTGGTGTCCTGTGAGCACAGACGCTGAGAACACGAACGCCAACTCGGCCGACGGCGGCGCGAGCACCGCGGACTACAAGGGCGTCAAGGTCAACCGCGGTCGCGGCGGATGGGGCGACGGGCTGACGCTCGTCCCCAACGCCGAGAAGAACATCGTCCTGTCGGTCACGGGTGGTGGCATCCACCCGGTCGCCCAGAAGATCGCAGAGCTCACGGGCGCTGAGGCCGTCGACGGCTTCAAGAACAACGTGCCGGACGCGAACGTGCTCTGCGCGGTCATCAACTGCGGTGGCACGGCGCGCATCGGCGTGTACCCGAAGAAGCGCATCCCGACGGTGGATGTGTACCCCGGCGAACCGGGCGGCCCGCTCGCCCAGTTCATCACCGAGGACATCTTCGTCTCCGACGTCGCCCCTCGCGACGTCGTCGCGCTCGACGCGGCGGCAACGGCAGCAGCTGGTGCCCCGGCCGCAGCCGAGGCGCCCAGCCTGAGCCCGGAAGAGGTCGCGGCGAAGGCCAAGGCGGATGCACGCGCCAGGGTCGCAGCGCAGGGAAGCGGATTCACGGGCTTCGTCGTGAAGTTCGGAAACGCCATCGGCTACTTCATCAACACGCTGCTCTCCTCGGGCCGCCAGGCGATCAAGCTGACCCTCAACACGATCCTGCCGTTCATGGCGTACGTCTCGCTCCTCATCGGAGTCGTCACGTACACGGGCGCTTCGGACTTCATCGCCAACGCGGTGTCGCCGCTGGCCTCGAACCCGATCGGCCTGATCCTGCTCGGCGTCATCACGGGGCTCCCGTTCCTGTCGCCGATCCTCGGCCCAGGTGCCGCGATCGCCCAGGTCGTCGGCGTGCTCATGGGAACGCAGATCGCGGCAGGCGCGCTGCCGGTGCAGTACGCACTGCCGACGCTCTTCGCGGTGAACGGCCAGGTCGGCTGTGACTTCATCCCCGTCGGTCTCTCCCTCGGTGAGGCTGAGCCGGAGACGGTCGCGGTCGGTGTCCCAGCCGTGCTGTTCTCCAGGCAGATCACGTCGCCCCTCGCGGTTGTGCTCGCCTACTTCGCCTCCTTCCTCCTCATCTAGTGGACGCCGGGCGGGCCGCACCGGCCCGCCCGCGCATCCACCCCTGAACTTCGCTTCAACCTCTCGCCTCAAGAAAGGACCACCACGTGTCCACGACCATCTGGCAGTCAGAAATCGCACGCATCGGACCCGACGCGAACGACATGTTCGAGGGCGGCGTCTACATCCTCTTCGGCGAACCCGTTCCGGATGCGCTCGCCGAGGTCAGCCTCGTGCACAAGGGCCACTCGGGTGAGTTCGTCCCCGTGCAGGCCGGCGACGAGTTCGTGATCGGCGACGAGGCCGTCACGGTCACCGCGGTCGGGGATCTCGCCAACCCGAACCTGCAGGAACTGGGTCACGTGGTGCTCTACCTGAACGCGGAGGACACCGCGCTCCTCCCGGGCGCCATCCAGGCATCCGGCACCCTCACGACTCCCGCCGAGGGCGCACTCATCAGCGTGCGCCGGAACGAGGTGTAGATCATGGACTGGAGATTCCCCGCCGTTCTGGTCCTCGCGCTTGTCCTGAGCATGTTCATGACGGTCGTGCAGATGCGCGCCTACATGAGCCAGGTCAACGAGATCGCGAAGGCGAACGCCGGCAAGAACCTCAACCTCGTCAGCGGTCGAGGCAAGGGCGCCTTCCGCGGCGCGATCGCCGTGCTGCTCGTCGACCCGACCACGCTCGAGGTCGTCGAGGCGCGTGCGCTCCTCGGGTTCAGCGTCTTCGGACGCCTGAAGCCCGCACCCGACCTCGAGGGCCCGCTCACGACGGTCTACGACCGCGCGGAGGCCCGCCACAAGCACCTCGGAACCGCCGTCCGCCAGGCGATCAGCATGCTGCCGCACACGGTGCGCGCCCAGGTCACGCTGCCACCGGTCAAGGGCAAGACGAAGCGTGCGCAGCCCAACGCTGTCAAGGGCGCGGCCCCGAAGCAGTTCACCGGCCTCTCCCGCGTCAGCAACTAGCCCCTGATCAGCACCCCACCCCACGAACTCAGCAAGGAACGCACATGAACTACACCCAGCGCCTCATCCAGCGTGAAGCAGAACTCGGCCGACCCATCCGCGTCGGCGTCGTGGGGGCCGGTCAGATGGGCTCAGGCCTCATCGCCCAGATCGAGCGAGCCAAGGGCATGGAGGTCGCCGTCGTCGCCGACATCGCCGTCGAGCGCGGTGTGGATGCATACACTCGCGCCGGCCGCAGCGACGTCCAGGTCGAGACTGACCTCGCCGTGGTCGCCGAGCACATCGAGGCTCGCCGCCCGGTGGTCATCAACGACGGCCTCCTCATCCCAAAGCTCCCCGTCGACGTCGTGCTGGAGGTCTCCGGTGTCACCGAGATCGCAGCGCAGGTCGCCTACGCGTCGCTCCTCGGAAAGAAGGACGTCGCTCTCATGACCGTCGAGGCCGACGTGACGGTGGGGCTCTTCCTGGCCAGCATCGCCAACGCCGGACAGCAGATCTACACGATCTGCCGCGGTGACGAGCCCGTCGAGGCGCTCAAGCTCGTCGAGCACGCCACCGACCTCGGCCTCACCGTCGTCGCGGCCGGCAAGGGCAAGAACAACCCCAACCGCCCGACGGACGTGCCGGAGGATGTCATGGAGGAGGCGAAGGCCAAGAACATGAACCCGCGCATCCTGTGCGAGTTCACCGACGGAACGAAGACGCAGATCGAGATGGCCTCCCTCTCGAACGCGACCGGGTTCCCCGTCAACAAGCCGGGCATGCACGGCCCGGCCGCCGACATCGCGACGCTCGCGACCACGCTCATCCCCGTCGAGGACGGCGGAGTCCTCACTTCGACCCCGGCCGTCGAGTACACGGTCGAGGGCGACGTCGCGCCAGGCGTGTTCGTCGTCGTGAAGTCGGAAGACGATGTCGTCACGCACGAGCTCGACTACCTGAAGCTCGGCAAGGGTCCGTACTACGCCCTCTACCGCCCGTACCACCTCGCCTCGGTCGAGGCGATCCTCTCGATCAGCGAGGCCGTGCTCGAGCGTCGCGCCGACTTCCAGACCACCACGTGGCGCACCGAGGTCGCCTCGAAGGCGAAGTTCGACCTCGCCGCCGGCACGAAGCTCGAGGGCATGGGTGGGCACCACGTGCACGGCTGGGCCGTCGATGCGGACGAGGCACGCGCCGACAACTCGATCCCGATCGGGCTCATCTCCGGCGGCATCCTGAAGCGCGACATCAAGGCGGGTGAGATCGTCTCCTACGACGACGTCGAGCTCGACGAGACGCGTCCGCTCATCGCGATGCGCCGCCTGCAGGACTCGCTGGTCGCGGCTGGTGTCATCGGCGCCTGACCCGTCCGACCCCCTTCGGGCGCCCGGCTGAACCGGGCGCCTGATCGGCGGTCGATAGGATCATGTGAACCGGATCACCGATGCCGCGCCAAGCGTGCGGCGTCGGGGCGGCTCCCGAACGGCGCGTGAGCGCGGTGAGGGAGCCGTCGCCATCTGGGAAAGACGTCCCGCACCGCAGGGCCACGCAGGAGTGAGCAGCGCTGCGCCTCCTGCCCAGCACAGCCTGCGCGTCGCTCTGCACCACCCACAGGAAGGAAGGCTCGGGATGCCAGCACCCCGCAACGCCGAGACCCTCGTCCGAGCAGCGCGCCTCTACTACCTCGACGGCCTCTCCCAGAGCGACGTCGCGACAGCACTCGGCGTCTCGCGGGCGAGCGTCTCACGCATCCTGTCGGCGGCACGCGAGCAGGGGATCGTCGAGATCCGCATCCACGACCCTCACGTCGTCGGTCGTGTCGACGAGCTCGAACGGCAGATCACGGATGCGTTCGCTGTCGGTGCCGCCGTCGTCGTCTCGGCGCTGCCGGGCAGGAACCCCCTCGACATCGTGGCCGGAGCGGCCGCCGACTACTTCGCGGAGCGTGTGCCCTCGGTCGGTTCGGTCGGCCTGAGCTGGGGCAAGTCGATCGACGCGTTCGTCGAGCAGATCCACGTCGAGTCCACGGGGCGCGCGCTGACGCTGTGCCCGCTCGTCGGCGGCATGCCGTTCGACTCGGGGCCGGCCGGGAACACGGCCCTGGAGCGTCTCTCGCAGAAGTCGGGGGCGATGGCGTTCCGGTTCGAGTCGCCCGCCGTCGTCGAGTCGCCCCAGACCTGGGCTGCGCTTACCGGGGAATCGTCGATCTCCATGGCCATCAAGCGGGCGACGGATGTGCAGCTCGCGTTCGTGGGCATCGGTTCGTATGGGCTCCACGCGTCGAGGCACATCGTCTCCGCGATGCGGCTCAGCGATGCCGAACGCGCCGAGCTGGACGCGCAGCAGCCCGTCGGCGATATCTGCGGTCGCTTCTTCGACGCCCACGGGCGCGCCCTTGGCGCACCGGTCTCCGAGCGGGTCATCGGCATCACCCTCGGCCAGCTGGCGAAGATCCCGGAAGTGGTGGGCTTCGCCGCTGGCGCCGAGAAGGCCCCTGGGGTCGCCGGCGCGCTCCGCACGGGGGCGCTCGACGGCGTGATCCTCGACGAGGACCTCGCGCGCGCTCTCGTGGAGCTCGTGTAGGGCGCTGCCCGGGCCAGAAGAGTCAGGTTCCGCGGCGGATCTCCATGCCTCTGGCTGACTCTTGCCGCGCTCAAGGGTTCGCCGGGAGGCGCGGGCTGTGCGGAGCGCAGCTGCCAGGGCAGGGGACTCTTGGATCGACACGCGATGATGCCTCCGCATCCGCAGCCACGTCCCAAACCGCGGCCACGTCCAAACCGTCGCCACGGCTCAGAGACGCAGAACGCCGCCGGTCGATCGTGCCGCTGACGGGGAGTCAGGGTGCGATCGAACGGCGGCGTCGGTGCGCCGACGTCGTTGGCGGCGTCAGCGGAGGCGGATGCTCGGAGGGGGAGCGCGCGCCTACTCGCCCATGACGACGACCTGGCACTTGCGCGAACGGGCGCGCGTGCGGTCGAAGTCGACGAAGTAGATGTACCCGGTGACGCCGACGCCGAGCTTGCCGTCGATGACCGCGAACACCTCGCTCGAGCCGATGATCGTCGACTTGATGTGCGCCTCCGCGTTCAGCAGCGCCGTCTTGTCGCCGCCGGGCAGGTACACCTCGGCGTCCGGCCACGACTCGACGTCGGCGTAGTGCTCCGGGCCCGGGTAGCGGTACTCGCCCTCGGGCGGCACGGCCGTCTGGTTCGGGGCGACGCGGTTCAGCACGTCGTCGAGGTCGGCCTGCAGGAACTCGGTGCCGTCCTCGAGGCGGTCGTGCACGAACTCCTCGAAGAACACGGCGCACGTCGTGTGAGGAGAGATGACCGTGACCGTGCCCGCCGTGATGCCGCTCGCCGCGATCGCCTCCTTCACCTCCGCCGTGACGTCGATGTAGCTGGGCGTGCCGCCGTGCGACTGCAGCTGGAGGGTGGTCTGGTAGACGGTCATCGGTGTTCCTTCGGAGTCGTGGATGCGCGTGCTTCGGCGCGCGCGCAGATGTCGGTTGGTGTGGCTGGCTCGGCTCAGGCGCCCGGGCGCAGGGCCTGGATGAACTCGGCCACGTCGGCCTCGACCTGCGCGGAGACCGCCTTCGCGACCTTCGGGAACAGGATGGTGTTGGGCTGCTCCGCGGCCCGGAGCGCCGCATCCAGTGCCGCCTTCGCCGCGTACGTGTAGTAGTTGATCTTGCGGACGCCGCGCGTGATGGAACGGTGGTACTCGTCGAGGCTGAGCCCGGAGCCGCCGTGCATGACGATGGGCACGCCCGTCGCATCCCGCAGCTGCTCGATGAGCTCGTAGTTGAGCTTCGGCTCCTGGTGGTACATGCCATGCACCGTGCCGAAGGAGGCAGCGAGCGCGGTCACGCCGGTGCGCTCGACGAACTCCTTCGCCTGCGCTGGCTCCGTGTACAGGGTTTCGTCGGCGATGCCCTGGCTCGGGTCGCCGTTCTCATTGCCCGTCATCACGCCGAGCTCGCCTTCGACCCCCACGCCGCGTTCCTTCGCGAGCTTCACGACCTCGGTCGTACGGGCGACGTTCTCCTCGTACGGCAGCGTCGAGCCGTCGATCATGACGGAGTTGAAGCCGATGTCGAGGCCGCGAGCGATGTACTCGATGTCCTCGCCGTGGTCGACGTGCAGCACGAACGGCGCTTCGCTGCGCGTCGCGAGGGCGAGCATCGCCGGCCCGATGTCGTCGATCGACAGGGTGCTCTCGTGCACCTGCGCGTGCTGCAGGATGACGGGAACGCCGGCCTTCTCGGCAGCGGAGATCGTGCCGAGCAGCCCCTCGAAGTAGGGGGTGTTGACCGCCGCGATGGCGATGTTGTTCTTCTGTGCGTAGCGGAGCGCTTCGTCGAGTCCGATGAGCATGTGTTGGTCTTCTCTCTGGTGGCCCTGTGGGGGAGCGGGTCAGTTGGCGGGGGCGGCGCTCGCCTGCGCGTCGCGGTGGTCGGCGAGCGCCTGGAACATCTCGGTGAGGATCTCGCGCCAGTCGGGGTGCTTGATGATGCCGCTCGTGCCGCCGGAGCAGTCGGCGCCCTGCTGCAGGACGCGCGTGATGTCGGCGCCGCGGCTCACGCCTGCTGCCTGCACGACGAGGATCGCCGGGTCGACGTTCTTCACGATCTGGGTCGTGCGCTCGATGTAGTCGCCCGCGTCCATCTGCCCCGTGCCGATGTTGGCGGTCGGCTCGCAGATCATGCCGGAGGGGTCGAGGTCGGCAACCGCGCGGCACTGCAGGTCCGAGTCGGCGCAGACGATGGTTGCAAGACCGACCTCTTCGCAACGGCGCATCGTCGCGTCGAGGTCGGCCAAGGTGAGGGGGTGCTCGGCGTGGTTGAGCACGACGGCCTTGACCCCGGCTTCGGCGAGGCCCTCGGCGAGGATGTGCCCCATGCCGCGGCCAGGCACGATCGGGTCGACGTGCTGGGCGGTGACGCAGAGGTTCGTCGTCTCGGCGACGACCGACCGGAGGTCGATGTGCTGCGCGGTGAACACGACGTCGATGTCGAACGCTCCAGCGAGTTCGTCGGTGAGGTGTGCCAGCTTCATGAGCTCGCTGCCCGTCAGGTACGCCTTCGGGTTGACGATCAGAAACGGGCTCCGTACAGGGATGGGGACAGCCATTGTCAGTTGCTCCTAGCGGATAAATGCACAAAGTTGCACTAAAGAAGGTACGAACGTGCAGTGTGGCAAGTATCGCATCTGTGGAGAGCACCTGGCAAGAGCACGGATGCGCAGGCCCCGCCCACGTCCGCGTGCGCCCCGGAGTCGTCCCAGGTGCCCCGAATAAGGTGGCACCTCACACTTGGACCAGGGAGCCACATGACTCGCGAACCCGTCTACTCATTTGCGATCGGGGTCGGCCGCACTGTCTTCGGCGCGCTCCGCGTTCGCCAGACGGTCCGCGGCGCGCAGCACCTTCCCGACACCGGCGGCGCCGTGATCGCGATGACCCACTTCGGCTACCTCGAGTTCGCCCTCGTCGAGTGCGCGACCTGGATGCACAACCGGCGGCGCATCCGCTTCATGGCCAAGCAGAGCGTGTTCGAGAAGCCCGTCGTCGGCCGACTCATGCTCAGCATGCGGCACATCCCGGTGAACATGAAGGCCGGTGCGGACGCGTTCGCCGCCGCCGCGACCGCCCTGCGTGACGGCGAGCTCGTCGGCGTCTTCCCCGAGGCCGGCGTCAGCGCGTCGTTCACGATTCGCGACTTCAAGACCGGAGCCGCACGCCTCGCCGCGCAGGCCGGCGTGCCCATCATCCCCGTCGCCGTCTGGGGCGGGCACCGCCTCCTCACCAAGAACCGCAAGATCACGCTGCGAGAGCGCCTCAACATCCCCGTGCACTTCTCTTTCGGGGCCCCCATCCATGTCGCACCGGACGACGACCCCGCCGACACCACGGCCAAGCTCAAGACGGTCATGGAGGCGCTCCTCAGCGAGCTGCAGTCGAACTACCCGGAAGACGGCGCGGGCAAGTGGTGGCAGCCCCGCGTGCTCGGTGGCACCGCCCCCACGCCCGAGGCTGCGGCTGCGGCAGATGCCGAGCGTGACCGCAGGCGCGAGGCCGCGCGAGCGCAGCAGGCAGCCAGGAAGTAGCGGGTCGGTTGCCACTGGCGCTGCGTCTGCCGCTGGGGCCGCAGCTGCAGCTGCCGTCGCAGCTGCCGTCGCCGCGGGCCGTGTCCAACATCAGTGCAGAATCCCTGCATCCGGTGCCGGAAGCGGGTCGAAGGCCGGAAATCGCACTGATGTTGGTCAGTGATCGCCGGCACACGCGACCCGGTGCCAGACTTGGCGCATGAACGGTGAGCATCCCGGAAGCCTGATGAGCATCGGCGAGTTCTCGCGATACTCGGGTCTGAGCGTGCGCATGCTGCGGCATTACGCCGAACGGGGCGTGCTCGCGCCCGCCGAGGTCGACGAGTTCAGCGGGTACCGACGCTACGCCGCAGCCCAGCTGCGGGATGCGGGGCGCGTGCGGATGCTGCGCGACGCCGGGTGCGGAATCCCCGCCATCGCAGAGCTCCTGCCGCTCTTCGCGGCCCCTGACGTGCTCCGACCGCGCCTGCAGCTGCACCTCGACGAGCTCAAGGCCGAGGCGCAGCGGGTCGCCGATCAGCAGGCGCTCGCCGCGACGCTCCTCGATGGGCTCGCGGCGCGCTCGACCCTTCTGGACGTCACCGAGCGCACCTTCCCGGCGCTGCGCGTGCTGTACCTGCGCCGCACGGTCGCCGACTACCCCTCAGAGGGTCCGCTCTGGGTCGACTTCCGTGGGCCGGTGGCCGAGCTCACCTCGCGAGACCCCGCTGCCTTCGGCGACGTCGGTGGTGCCACCTACTTCGACGACGAGTATCGAGACGCTGACGTCGAGATGGCGATCTGGCGCGAGTACCGCGGTACATCCGTGCCGGAGGGGTACGAGGTCGAGGAACTCCCCGAGCAGCGCGTCGCGACGGTCACCCACCGCGGCGGCTTCGAGACCATCAACGAGGCCACGGCGACGGCGGGCAGCTGGGTCGCCCAGCAGGGTCGCACCCGCGTCGGCCCGATCTTCAACGTCTACGTGCACGGC
The DNA here is from genome assembly GCF_002931395.1 of Pseudoclavibacter sp. RFBI5. NCBI lineage: Bacteria > Bacillati > Actinomycetota > Actinomycetes > Micrococcales > Microbacteriaceae > Pseudoclavibacter > Pseudoclavibacter sp. RFBI5. The sequence goes on from NZ_PSYA01000002.1 coordinate 221,875, forward strand.
CCAGGCCGCGAGCCGAACCCGGACAACTGGGTCACCGAGGTCAACGTCCCCATCGCGGCTTGACTCTCACACTGTGTGAGGCCCCACGATCGGATCCAACGGCCGAACAGGCCGGCGTCGCAGCCAGAATCGCTGCGGTGCATCCGAATGAGAGGACAGCAACCATGCCGGACAACGTGAACTACTTCGAGATCGGCACCACCGACCCGGAGGCCGCGAAGGCCTTCTACGGGGACACCTTCGGGTGGACGTTCGGCTCGCTCGAGCCCGGCGGCTACGGGATGGTCGACGGCGCAGGCAACGGAGGCGGGCTCTGGGATTCCAACACGGTCGGCGGCGGCAGCTGGGCGGTGTTCTACGTGGAGGTCGACGACATCGAGGCGAAGCTCGAGCAGGCGGCCGCGAACGGGGCGGAGACCGTCATCCCGCTCGTCGACAACGGCAGGATCAAGTTCGCGCATCTGCGCGACCCGCTCGGCAACCGCTTCGGTGTCTGGCAGCGCAAGCCGCAGGGCTGACGCCGGCCGCTCGCCGGTGGCGCTCGCCTAGCCAACATCGGCGCCATCGGCACGATCGGCGCTATTGGCACCGCGGGGTCTAGCCGCCCCTGTCCAACTTCCGTGACGGATGCCCGCATCCGCAATCTGAACGGAGCTTGCGGCCTCGTTCGTCACGGAAGCTGGTCAGCGCTGCAGGAGGTGCAGGCGGCTGACCATGCGGAACGCGTCGGCGCGGCCGGCGGCAGCGGCGACGAACTCGTCGAACGACGCGTCGGCGTGGAAGTGCGCCTCGATGTCGTAGTCGACGAGCACGTCGACGGCGTTCACGAAGCGCTGCTGCGGGTCGCGGCCGACGGAGGCGAGGAGGGGAACGTCGAGGATGTGCCACGTGTCGAAATCGCGCGCCCACTGCAGGAACTCGAGCGACGAGGTCTGCACGATGAAGAGCTCCGCGAACGTCGCCCACAGCTCGCGGCCGCGCACCGCCGTCACCTCGAACGTTCGGCCGCCGAGCTCGAGGCTCGTCGCCTCGGCGGGAGCCGGGCGCGTGGCGTCGGGTGCACGGCCCGCAGCAGCACTGGACTGCTCGTCTGCGCCGTCTGCGTCGTCTGCGCCGTCGACCTGCGTCGACGGGAAGCTCGGCACGTGCACCCACGAACCGGTCGCGAAGCCCCGGCGCTCGACGGCGTCTGCACGAGAACGGCGGTAGTCGACTTCGCCCGGCAGCTCCACGACGTCGAGCTCGCGCTCGATGAGCTCGATGCCCGGCTCGAAGATGTGGTGGTAGACGGGGCTCGGGAGGAGGCCCTGCGGCCGGTAGTTCGAGGTCGCGACGACCGTGATGCCGTGGTCGAGGGCATACCGCAGCAAGGCTGTGAGCAGCGTCGCGTGGCCCGGGTCGTGCACGTGGAACTCGTCGAAGAGCAGCAGCTTCGCGTCGCCGATGAGCTCTCGGACGGCATTCGCGAAGACGGTCTCGGAGCCTCGGTTCGCGAAGATTCGCGAGTGCAGCTCGTTGAAGAACGAGTGGAAGTGGACGCGCAGCTTCCGGTCCACGGGCACCGCGCCGTAGAAGGCGTCGAGCAGCCAGGACTTGCCGCGGCCGGCAGGCCCCCACAGGTAGAGGCCGCGCGGGACCGTCGAATCTGCGGCGGCGGACGCGTCGGATGCGTCGGGGCGATCAGCGTCGGCGACCTCGGAGTCGCTCTCCCCGGCGATGTCGGGGGCGCGCACCTCGACGATGTCGGGGGCGGCGTCGGCGGCTGGGCTCGGAGCGGCGTTCTCAACGGCGAGAGCTTCGTGCTCGACGATCTGCGCGCCGAGCCCTGCGAGACGCCGGGCGACCATCCGCTGGCCATCATCGAGAGTGAAGCCGGCCGCGGTCGCTGACGCCGCGATCGCAGCGAAGACCTCGCCGGCGCTCGCACCAGCAGTTTCGGGATGGGTTCCCCGCTTCGAGATGGGAAGCAACCCATCCCGAAGCGTGGAACCCATCCCGAGACTCAAGAGGTGCGGCGCTTAGTTCGCCGACGAGGCTGGCGCCGACGAGACGGCCGCCGACGAAGCCGCCGCCGTGATGGCTGCGGAGATCGGCGCGGAGTTCGGTCCGACGACGTCGCCGAAGCGCTTCGGCAGCGTCGCGCCGCGCGCCTCGGAGAGCTCGGCGAGCGTGAACTCGAAGAGGCCCTGGACTTCGAGCTTCGCGTCGGCACCCATGCCGTCGCTCACGCCGACGCGGGTGACGGGGAAGTCACGCGCCTCGCACATGGCCTGGAAGCGCACGTCGTCGTCGTGCGGGACGGAGACGAGGATGCGCCCGGCCGACTCGCTGAACAGCGCGGTAGCGGCATCCACGCCCTCCTTGCGCATGAGGCCGTCGAGCACGATGCGCGCGCCGACGCCGAAGCGTGTCGACGCCTCGACGATCGCTGCCGCGAGGCCACCCTCGGAGAGGTCGTGCGCCGAGGTGAGGAGGCCCTGCTGGCCCGCGCCGATGACGAGGTCGGCGAGCGCCTTCTCGCGCTCGAGGTCGACCTGCGGGGGGAGGCCACCGAGGTGGCCGTGCACGACGTCGGCCCAGCTGGAGCCGGAGAGCTCCTCGAGGGTCGTGCCGAGGAGGTAGAGGTTGTCGCCCTCCTCCTGCCAGCCCGACGGAACGCGGCGTGCGACGTCATCGATGAGGCCGAGCACGGCGACGACGGGGGTCGGGTGGATGGGCACGTCGCCCGTCTGGTTGTAGAACGACACGTTGCCGCCCGTGACCGGGATGCCGAGTTCGAGGCAGCCATCCGCGAGTCCCTCGACGGCCTGCGCGAACTGCCACATGACCTCTGGGTTCTCAGGGCTGCCGAAGTTGAGGCAGTCGGAGACGGCGGCGGGGCGTGCGCCCGTGGCGGCGACGTTGCGGTACGCCTCGGCGAGCGCCAGCTTGGCCCCGGCAGAGGGGTCGAGCTGCGCGTAGCGGCCGTTGGCGTCGAGGCTGATGGCGAAGCCGAGCCCCGACTCCTCGTCGATGCGCACCATGCCGGCGTCCTCCGGGGTGCCGAAGGCGGTGTTGCCGAGCACGTAGCTGTCGTACTGCTGCGTGATCCACTCGGGGTTGGCGAGGTTCGCCGACGAGATGAGGGCGAGCACCTGCTCGCGGAGCTCCTCACCCGACTGGGGGCGGGGGAGCGCGGATGCGGAGTCGGCCTGGAGCGCGTCGATCCAGCTCGGGTAGGCGACGGGACGGTCGTAGACGGGCCCGTCGATCGCGACGGTGCGCGGGTCGACGTTCACGATCTCCACGCCGCGCCAGTTGATGACGAGGCGGCCGGTGTCGGTGACCTCGCCGAGCACGCTCGTCTCGACGTCCCACTTGTCGACGATCGCCATGAACGCGTCGAGCTTGTCGGGAGCGACGACCGCCATCATGCGCTCCTGGCTCTCCGACATGAGGATCTCCTCGGCCGTCAGGTTCGGGTCGCGCAGCAGCACCTTGTCGAGCTCGATGTACATGCCGCCGTCGCCTGCCGCCGCGAGCTCGCTCGTCGCGCAGGAGATGCCTGCGGCTCCGAGGTCCTGGATGCCCTCGACGACCTTCTCGCGGAACAGCTCGAGGCAGCACTCGATGAGCACCTTCTCGGCGAAGGGGTCACCGACCTGGACGGCCGGGCGCTTCGTGGGGCCCTTCTCGTCGAACGAGTCGGACGCGAGGATGGATGCGCCGCCGATGCCGTCGCCGCCCGTACGCGCGCCGAAGAGCACGACCTTGTTGCCGGCGCCGCGGGCGTTCGCGAGGTGGAGGTCCTCGTGGCGGAGCACTCCGACCGCGAGCGCGTTGACGAGCGGGTTCGCCTGGTACACGCTGTCGAACCAGGTCTCGCCGCCGATGTTCGGCAGGCCGAGGCAGTTGCCGTAGAAGGAGATGCCGCTCGTGACGCCGTGCACGACCCGTGCCGTGTCGGCCTCGTCGATCGCGCCGAAGCGGAGCGCATCCATGACCGCGACGGGGCGGGCACCCATGGAGATGATGTCGCGGACGATGCCGCCGACGCCGGTCGCGGCGCCCTGGAACGGCTCGATGTAGGAGGGGTGGTTGTGCGACTCGACCTTGAAGGTCACCGCCCAGCCCTCGCCAGCGTCGATGACGCCGGCGTTCTCGCCCATGCCGACCATGAGGTTCTTCTTCATCTCCTCGGAGACCTTCTGGCCGAACTGGCGCAGGTAGTTCTTCGAGGACTTGTAGGAGCAGTGCTCCGACCACATGACCGAGTACATGGCCAGCTCGCCCGAGGTGGGGCGGCGGCCGAGGATCTCGCGGATCTTGTCGTACTCGTCCGGCTTCAGCCCGAGGGCGCCGTACGGCTGCTCCTTCTCGGGAGTCGCCTTCGCGTTGTCGACGGTGTCCGGGCCAACTGCTTCGGAAGACGGGGTTGTGGTCTGGCTGCTCACTGGCGAGGCTCCTTCTGGCGGCGCGATGCGGAGAAGTCGGGGCGTGTCCGCACCGGACGAGTCTACGGCGTTCGCGGGCGGCCGCGCGATGGGCGGCGGATGCGCGCGAATGGGCTGTTCAGATGCGCGTCCGTCGGCGTTCATCCGGTGACCGCTGGTGTTCACGCTGGCGTGGTGGCCTGTGTCCGCCCAGCCAGTCGGCAGGGTTGCGCCGGCTGGCCTCTCGGCTTCCGGCCCCACCAGGATTCCGAGAAGGACATCGACTTCGCATGAACAAGCGACTTTCAATTGTGGCGACCCTCGCCCTCGCGGCACTTGCCCTGACCGCGTGCTCGCAGAGCCCCGCGACGGGTGAGACCGGCGACACCGCCGCTGCGGCGACCGCGACGAGCCTCGACGACTTCGGCAGCATGGATGCGCTCGTCGAAGCCGCGAAGGCCGAAGGCACCATCAACGTCATCGCGCTGCCCGACGACTGGGCGAACTACGGCGAGATCAAGGCCGGCTTCACCGAGAAGTACGGCATCACCGTCAACTCGATCCTGCCCGACGCCTCCTCGCAGGAGGAGATCGCGGCGGCCGACGCCAACAAGGGAACCGACCAGGCGCCGGACGTCTTCGACCTCGGAGCGAACGTCGCCCTCGCATCCACCGACTACTTCGCGCCGTACCAGGTCGAGAACTGGGAGCACATCCCCGACGCCAACAAGGAGGCCACCGGCCTCTGGGTGAACGACTACACGGGCATCATGTCGGTCGGCTACAACGCCACCAAGTACGGCGAGATCACCTCGATCGACCAGCTCACCGACGCGAAGTTCGCGAACTCCGTCGCCCTCAACGGCAAGCCCGCAGAGGCCGGCGCGGCGTTCAACGGCTTCCTCTCGGCGAACAACGCGGTCGGCGGAGACTTCGCCGACCTGCAGCCGGGCCTCGACTACTTCGCGAAGCTCAAGGAGGCTGGCACCCTCAACCTGAAGGACGTCACAGCCGGCACCGTCGACGCCGGCGAGCACGGTGTCGTCTTCGACTGGAGCTACAACCAGCTCTCGACCGTCGAGCGCCTCGAGGCGAAGGGCGTCGAGTGGGCGACCTTCGTGCCGAAGGGCGGCGAGATCGCCGCGTACTACAACCAGGCCATCAACGTCGACGCCCCGAACCCCGCCGCCGCTCGCCTCTGGATGGAGTACCTGTACTCGCCGGAGGTGCAGAACATCTGGCTCGCCGGCGGCGCCATGCCGGTCCTGTTCGACTGGATGGAAGCCGAGGGCACGGTCGACCAGACCGCGCTCGAGAGCCTCCCCGAGGTCGAGGGCGCGCCCGTGACGCCCACCTCGGAAGAGGCCGAGACCGCGAACGCGTTCCTCGCCGAGAACTGGGACTCGACGATCTCCTGATGACCGCAACCGCACCCCTCGCGGCGGCGACCGAGCCGTCAGGCGCTGCACTCGCAGCCACGCCTGACGCGCCCGGGCGCCGCCCGTCGGGCGCATCCAAGGCGGCGTCGCGGACGTCGCTCTTCGGTGTCGCCCCCTTCCTCCTCTACACGGGCATCTTCCTGCTGCTGCCGACGGTACTCGTCGCCATCGGCGCGTTCTTCACCAGACAGGGCGTCTTCACGACGAGCGGATTCGAGCGGCTCCTCTCTCCCGCCTCCATCACGATCTTCTGGACATCGACGTGGCTGTCGGTCGTCACCGCGGTGCTGGGCGCCGTCATCGGCGCCGTCGTCGCGTACGCCCTCTCCACGAGCCCGCCGAACAGCCTCGGTCGCCGCGTCTTCACGGCGTTCAACTCGGTGCTCGCGCAGTTCGGCGGCGTCATGCTCGCGTTCGCGTTCGTCGCGACGATCGGCACGAACGGGATGCTCACGCGCTTCCTGCAGGGAGCGGCCGGCTTCCAGGTCGACTCCGGCTTCCTGTCGAGCGTCCCAGGCCTCGTCGCCGTCTACCTCTACTTCCAGGTGCCGCTCATGGTCATCGTTTTCCTGCCGGCAGTGGACGGCATCCGCCGGGAATGGCGCGACGCGACCGTCATGCTCGGCGGCAGCTCGCTCGTGTACTGGTTCCGCGTCGCCGGCCCGCTGCTCGCGCCGAGCTTCCTCGGCTCCGTGCTCCTGCTGTTCGCGAACTCCTTCTCCGCCTTCGCGACGGCGGCCGCCCTCATCTCGCAGCAGACGATCATCGTGCCCATGGAGATCGAGGCGGCGCTGCGCAACGAGAACACGGCGGGGCTCGAGTCCTACGCGCAGGCCCTCGCGCTCGGGATGATCGTGGTCGTCGCCATCGTCATGTCGCTCTACGCGCTCCTGCAGAAGCGCAGCGCAAGGTGGTTGTCCCGATGACGCAGCTCGCAACATCCGCCCCTGCGCGTCCGCGCCGCCGTGGCCTCGTCGAGCGGGCCCGCCGCCGCCAGCAGGCCTTCCGCATCGCGGTGCTCACCCTCACGACCGTCGCGCTGCTCGTGCCGCTCGTGAGCCTCTTCGAGTTCTCCATCCGCTTCCCGCTCACGGGGGAGGTCAGCTTCGACGCCTGGAAGCGCGTCTTCGCGGGCAACACGGGCGAGTACTCGACCCTCGACGTGCTCTGGTCCGGGCTCACGAACTCGCTCATCATGTGCGCCCTCACCGTCGCCATCATGCTCGTGCTGCTCGTGCCCACCATGGTGTGGGTGCGGCTCAAGGTGCCCGCCATGGACCGGGCGGTCGAGTTCATCTGCCTGCTGCCGCTCACCATCCCCGCCGTCGTGCTCGTCGTCGGACTCGCACCGATCTACCGCTTCCTCGCCTCCACGCCCCTCGGGTCGAACACCGTGTGGCTCGCGTTCGCCTACGTCGTGCTGGTGCTGCCGTTCGCCTACCGCTCGATCGACGCCGGCCTCCGGTCGATCGACCTGAAGACCCTCACCGAGGCCGCCCGCTCGTTCGGGGCGTCGTGGCCCGTCATCATCGTGCGCGTGATCCTGCCGAACATCCGCACCGCGCTCATCTCGGCGAGCTTCGTCACCATCGCGGTCGTGCTCGGCGAGTTCACCGTCGCCCGCTTCCTCGCCCGCGACAACCTGCAGACCGCCCTCTTCCAGATCAACCTCTCCGACGGGCAGATCGCCGCCGTCATGTCGCTCCTCGCGCTCGGCGTCACCACGATCCTGCTCATCGCCCTCGACCTGCTCGCGGGGCGCAGGGAGCGCACGACCCGAAAGGCACGCCCATGACCAGCACCCTCCCTGAAGTCGCCTCCCCTGGCGGCACCGACGCATCCACCTCCACCACGCACTCCCAGGCGGCCGTCGGCGTCGAGCTGCGCGGCGTCACGCGACGCTTCGGCCAGACCGTGGCACTGCGCGGACTCGACCTGAGCATCAAGCCCGGCGAGATGGTCGCCCTCCTCGGGCCCAGCGGATGCGGGAAGACCACCGCTCTGCGCGCGCTCGCGGGACTCGAGGACATCGACGAGGGCGAGATCCTCGTCGGCGGCCGCGACGTCGCGAACGTGCCAGCCTCGAAGCGCGACATGGCCATGGTGTTCCAGTCGTACTCGCTGTTCCCGCACCTGACCGTGGCGCAGAACGTCGCGTTCCCCCTCAGCCTCCGCCGCGGAATCTCCGCGAAGGAGCGCAACACGCGTGTGCCCGAGTACCTCGAGCTCGTCGGGCTCGGCGGCTTCGGCGAGCGGTACCCCAACGAGCTCTCCGGGGGTCAGCAGCAGCGAGTCGCGCTCGCACGCGCGCTCGCCGTGCAGCCGAAGGTGCTGCTCCTCGACGAGCCCCTCTCCGCGCTGGATGCGAAGGTGCGCGTGCAGCTGCGTGACGAGATCCGCCGCATCCAGCTCGAGGTGGGCATCACGACCGTCTTCGTCACGCACGACCAGGAGGAGGCGCTCGCCGTCGCCGACCGGGTCGCCGTCATGCGCGGCGGCATCATCGAGCAGCTCGGCGAGCCCGAGGCCATCTACTCGACGCCCGAGAACGCGTTCGTCGCCGACTTCATCGGCCACCACTCGCGCGTGCGGGCCAGCGCGGAGGGCGGAGTCGCGACGGTGCTCGGGCAGCGGGTGCCGCTGCTCGCGGGCAGCGCCGAGGGCGCCGTCGAAGTGCTGCTCCGGCCGGAGCACGTGTCGTTCGCGGTGGCCGATTCCCGGCTCGCGGCGGACGAGTCGGGAGCCTCGGGTACCGTGAGCGCCGAGGTGTCCGTGGGCGGTCCGAGCGCATCGACAGGCGTCGATGCCGACGACGCGTTGCCAGCCGGTGAGGCGCTCGCGCGGGTCGTCTCGACCGGATTCCTCGGGGCCCACGTCGTCGTCCAGGCGCGGCTCGCGGACGGCACGCTCCTGCGGGCGCACATGCGGAGCCGCGACACGGGTGCGCTCGAGCCGGGCAGCGTCGTCGCCGTCGACGTGCATCCGGCCCCTGCGCTCGCGGTGCCCGCCGGGCAGTAGCTCTGCTGACCAACATGAGTGCGATTTCGCTGCGTTCTGGCGTTTGAGCGTCGGACACCGCCGAAATCGCACTGGTGTTGGACACTCGCCGAGGCGCTCGGCCGGCTGAGCGCGGCTGCTAGACCTGCTGCACGTCGCTGCCGGCCGCTCGAAGCGCCGCGACGTCGGCGGCGGCGGCCTCGGTGCCGGTGATGATGCTCGCGAACTCGGCGAGCCCGCCGATGACGCCGACGTGGGCGCGGCCGAGCTTGCTGGCGTCGGCGACGACGACCGAGCGGTCCGCGGCGTGGAGCATGGCCCGTTTGAGCTCCGACTCCGGCAGGTTCACGTTGGTGACGCCGGCCGCGACCTGCACGCCAGTGCAGCCGATGATCGCGAGGTCGGTGTGGATGCGCTCCAACATGGCGGATGCGTACGGCGCGACGAGCGAGTGCTGCAGTGGGCGGAGGGTGCCTCCGGTCACGACCACCGTGAAGCGGGGGATGGCCGACTCGAGGGCGAGCGCGATGGAGAGGCCGTTCGTGATGATGACGACGTCGTCGAGGTCTTCCCGGGCGAGGAGCGCCTCCGCCACGGCCGTCGTGGTGGTGCCGACGTCGAGGAGCACGCTCGAGCCGCTGGTCACGAGCGCGGCCGCGGCGATGCCGATGCGGCGCTTCTCGTCGGCGGCGCTCTGCTGCGCCGTCTCGAACGAGGTCTCGAGGCCGGCCGGCCCGTGCCCGTAGATCGCGCCGCCGTGCACGCGGCCCAGCACTCCGTCGCGCTCGAGCGCGGTGAGGTCCGAGCGCACGGTCACCTCGGAGACTCCGAGTTCTCGGCTCAGGTCGGCGACCCTGGCGAAGCCGGTACGCTTCACAAGTTCGACGAGCTCGGCTCTGCGTGTGTGCGCGGGGCCCTCTGGGGTCGTCTCGATGTTCACCACGGGATCCAGCTTACGCCTTCGCAAGCGAAAGGCACTTGACTTTCGAAAACGAAAGTGGCGTAATCGGAGCGTGCCTTCCCTCACCAACAACATCGTCAAGCGTCCGACGCTGCTCTCCGACGGTCGCGAGCTCATCTACTTCGACGACGCCGACACGACGCTCGACCCCGAGCGCGCCCTCGACAGCCGGGTGCCCGCGGACCGCCCACCGGTCGCCGAAATGCGTCAGGACCCGCTCACCGGTGAGTGGATCTCGATCGCTGCGGCCAGGCAGAACCGCGTCATGCTGCCCCCCAAGCACCTCGACCCCCTCGCGCCGTCCACGCCCGCCAACCTCACCGAGGTGCCGAGCAACTACGACGTCGCCGTCTTCGAGAACAAGTCGCCCTCGTTCGGACCGGCGCTGGGCGGAGACGACGCCGACGCCGAGGTGCAGCTCGAGGAGCTCGCCTCCGTGGGCCTCGGCCGCAGGAAGCCATCCATCGGTCGCTGCGAGGTCGTCTGCTTCAGCCCGGAGTCGGAGGGATCCTTCGCATCGCTCTCCCTCTCGCGCGCCCGCACGGTCGTCGAGGCCTGGGCCGACCGCACGACGGCGCTCTCGCAGCTGCCCGGCGTGCAGCAGGTGTTCCCCTTCGAGAACCGCGGCAAGGACATCGGGGTGACGCTGCACCACCCGCACGGCCAGATCTACTCCTACCCGTACATCACGCCGCGCACGAGCGCCCTCATCCGCTCGATCGAGACGTACGGACCGACGCTGTTCCAGGACATCCTCGACTTCGAGCAGGCCTCCGACCGGGTCCTGCTGCGCGGCGAGCACGTCACGTTCTTCGTGCCGTTCGCCGCGCGCTGGCCGCTCGAGGTGCACATGCTTCCGCATCGCCACGTCGCCGACCTCGCCGAGACGACGGCGGAGGAGCGTGATGAGATCGCCCGCGAGTATCGCCGCGTGCTCCGCGCCATCGACGCGATCTACGACACCCCGACCCCCTACATCGCCGCCTGGCATCAGGCGCCAGTCAACTCGCATCGGGACGACATCCGGCTCATGCTGCAGATCACCTCGCCGCGACGCGCGGAGGACAAGCTCAAGTTCCTCGCCGGCTCGGAGTCGGCGATGGGCGCCTTCATCGGCGACGTCCCACCCGAAGCCACGGCAGGCCTCCTGCGCGCGGCGCTCGGGAAGGTGGACGCAGCGTGACCCGGCCGGAGCTCGCGAGGACGGCCGCCGAGGCGTTCGCGCGCATCCACGATGGGGCGCCGGACGGCCTCTGGTCGTCGCCCGGCCGCGTGAACCTCATCGGGGAGCACACCGACTACAACGAGGGCTTCGTCTTCCCATTCGCGATCGACCGGCACACGGTGGTCGCGGCGAGGCTGCGCGACGACCGACTCGTCCGCGTCTCGAGCGGCCTGCGCGAGGGCGTCGAGGAGATCGCCATCGACGAGCTGGCACCGGATGCGCTCGGCGGCTGGTCCGCGTACGCGCTCGGCGTCATCTGGGCGGCTGGCGAGCTGGGCGCCGACCTCAGCGAGGTGCGCGGCCTCGACCTGCACATCGAGTCGGATGTACCCCTTGGGGCTGGTCTGTCCTCATCCGCTGCCCTCGAGGGGGCTGTGGCGGTCGCGATCGATGAGCTGTGGGGCCTCGGGCTCGACCGGCGGACGCTCGCTCGAGTGGGACGCCTCGCGGAGAACGAGGCCGTCGGTGCGCCGACGGGCATCATGGACCAGTCGGCGGTGCTCCTCGGCCAGCGCGACTCCGGCGTGCTGCTCGACTGCCGTTCGCTCGAGTCGAGGATCGTGCCGCTGGCGTTCGAGGCGCAGGGCCTCGCGCTGCTGGTCATCGACACCCGTGTCGAGCACTCCCACGCGAGCGGCGGCTACACGGAGCGGCGCGCGTCGTGCGAGAAGGGTGCGGCGGGGCTCGGCGTCGCCTCGCTGCGCGACGTGACGGTCGGCGACCTCGAGCGCGCCGAGCGGGTGCTGGACGACGAGACGTTCCGTCGGGTGCGGCACATCGTGACCGAGAACGCGAGGGTGCTTGCTGTCGTCGCTGCGCTCGGCGACAGCGGCCCGCGCAGCATCGGCCTGCTGCTCGCCGAGTCGCACGCATCGATGCGCGACGATTTCGAGATCTCCGTGCCCGAGCTCGACCTCGCTGTATCGACGGCCGTCGCTGCGGGAGCCATCGGCTCGCGCATGACGGGCGGCGGCTTCGGGGGAGCGGCGATCGCGCTCGTGGAACGCGGCGATCTCGCCGAGGTCTCGCGCAGCATCCACGAGGCCTTCGCCGCGGCCGGGTTCGCTGAGCCCGCGACCTTCGAGGTGCTCCCGTCGCAGGGCGCAGGTCGCGTCTAAGGCGCAGACGTCGGGGCTGCGCATCTAGTTGCCGTCTGGTGGGTGCGCGGGTCCCAGGTCTGTGAGGTCTGTGGGCGTGCTTTGCCCTGTCGGTGTGCTTCGTCTTCTCAGCGCAGACGTTGGGGTTGCGCACCTGCTTGCGGCCGGGTGGGTGCGGGAGGCCCAGGTCTGGGCGCGTGCTTCGCCTTCTTGGCGCAGATGTTGGGGTTGCGCACCTGATTACCGCCGGGTGGGTGCGGGAGGCGCAGGTCTGGGCGCGTGCTTTGCCTTCTTGGCGCAGATGTTGGGGTTGCGCACCTGCTTGGCGCCGGGTGGGTGCGGGAGGCTCAGGTCTATGAGGTCTGTGAGGTCTGTGAGGTCTGTGGGGTTTGTGGGCGGGCCTCGCCTTGTTGGCGCAGATGTTGGGGTTGCGCATCTGCTTGCCGCGGGGTGGGTGCGGGAGGCCCAGGTCTGTGGGGTCTGTGGGCGTGCTTCGTGTTGTCGGCGCAGATGTTGGGGTTGCGCACCTGCTTGCCGCCGGGTGAGTGCGGGAGGCCCAGGCCTGGGCGCGTGCTTCGTCTTCTCGGCGCAGACGTCGGGGTTGCGCACCTGCGTACCGCCGGGTGGGTGCGGGAGGCTCAGGTCTGGGCGCGTGCTTTGCCTTGTTGGCGCAGATGTTGGGGTTGCGCATCCGCTTGCCGCGGGGTGGGTGCGGGAGGCCCAGGTCTGTGAGGTCTGTGAGGTCTGTGGGTGTGCTTCGTTTTCTCGGCGCAGACGTTGGGGTTGCGCACCTGCTTGCCGCCGGGTGGGTGCGGGAGGCCCAGGTGTGTGGGCGTGCTTTGCCCTGTTGGCGCAGACATTGGGCTTGCGCACCCTGCTTGCCGCCGGGTGGGTGCGGGAGGCTCAGGTCTGTGGGGTCTGTGGGGTCTGTGCGCGCGCGGCCCGGCTGCGTGCCTACCCGCGCGGGGCGAGCGACACGATGAGGTCGGTGCGCAGGTCGTCCGGGTTCATGTCGGGGCTCGGCTCGGTGACGTAGATCTCCACCATGGAGCCGGGCTCGTCGCCTGAGTCGCGGAGATCCTGGATGAGTCGACCCCACGATTCGCCAAGGCCGTCGAATGATCCGAGGTGCGACGCACCGGCCGCGGCTCCCGCCGGGAGGGTGGAGTTCTGGATCGTCACGTCGCCGACGAGCGTCTTCTCGCGGATCGGCTCGACGACCGGGAAGCCGATCTCGACGTCGAACGTCTGCGATGGGTCGCCGTGGTAGACCGCGAGGGCGGGGCCGGAGGGATGCACCTTGTCGGCGCCGATCGCTGCAGCCATCGCCTGGAAGGTCGTGTCGAAGAGCGTCCGTAGCTCGCGCATGCTGACGTTGTCGTAGCGCGCGACGGCAAGTGGAACGGCGCTCAGCTCGAAGCGCTCCACGCCCTGGCGGGGCGAATCGGGCAGCGGAAGTGTCTCTGGCATGGTGTCCTCCTCGACGCCCCACTCGAGCGGGGCAGATGCTTGACGCCAACCTAGGGCAACGGGCCGTGCGCTGGACGTCATTCGCGGGTGACCTCCCCGGATTCTCGGCGGGTTCCTGGTATCGCTCCAGCGTGGGCCCAGCGCCGACGATGGGGCGCCGAGGGGCTACGATTCCGCAGGTGGCGCGCCGGCGCAGAAGACGGTCGGGTGGATGCGCCACCGAGCGACGAGAGACACGAGCTGCGCATGAACACGGTCGAGAACGACGGCATCGAATCAGGGGCGACCCCGAAGCGGCCGCTCGCGCGGGCGCTCACGGCGCGGCACATCCGCTTCATGGCGCTCGGCTCGGCCATCGGAACCGGCCTCTTCTACGGGTCCTCCGCCGCGATCCAGGCCGCGGGTCCGGCGGTCCTGCTCGCCTACATGATCGCGGGCGCCGCCGTCTTCATGGTGATGCGGGCGCTCGGCGAGATGACGGTGCGCCACCCCGTGACGGGCTCGTTCGGGCAGTTCGCGAACCGCTACCTCGGCGCACGCTGGGGGTTCATCACGGGCTGGACGTACGCGTTCGAGATGATCGTCGTCGCGATCGCCGACGTCACCGCGTTCGGCGTGTACATGGGTTTCTGGTACCCGGATGTCGCCCGCTGGGTGTGGATCGTCGCCGTCATCCTCTTCATCGCCGCCATCAACCTGCTCGGGGTGCGCGCGTTCGGCGAGCTCGAGTTCTGGCTCGCGCTCGTGAAGGTCACGGCCATCATCGCCATGATCGCCGGCGGCATCGCGATCATCATCTTCGGCTTCGGCAACCAGTCACCGGATGCGTCTGGCATCGGGGCGCTCTTCAACCCGGCGACGGGCGGCTTCTTCCCCATGGGCATCGAGGGCGTCATCGCGTCGTTCGCGATCGTGGTCTTCGCGTTCGGCGGCATCGAGATCATCGGCATCACGGCCGGCGAGGCGCAGGACCCGAAGCGCGTCATCCCGAAGGCCATCAACAGCGTGCCGCTGCGCATCCTCCTCTTCTACGTGGGCGCGCTCGCCGTCATCATGATGCTCGCGCCGTGGAACACGATCACGGGTGACGCGAGCCCGTTCGTGTCGATCTTCGATGGCCTCGGGATCCCCGCGGCCCCGCACATCCTGAACTTCGTCGTCATCACGGCGGCCCTCTCGGCCATCAACTCAGACGTGTTCGGCGCTGGCCGCATGATCTTCGGTCTCGCCGAGCAGGGGCAGGCGCCGCGCGTGTTCCTCCGCGTCTCCGGAAACGGCGTGCCATGGGCGACGGTGGCGCTCATGGTCGCGGCGCTCGCGGTCGGCGCGTGGATGAACGCCGTCATCCCCGAGGACGTCTTCCTCGTGATCGCCTCCATCGCGACCTTCGCGACGGTGTGGGTGTGGATCATGATCGTCTGCTCGCACATCGCCATGAAGCGCGACATCGCGCGCGGAGGGCGCAGCGCATCCGAGTTCCCTGTGCCGCTGTGGCCGTTCGCGTCGTGGGCGACCCTCGGCTTCCTCGTGTTCGTGCTCGGCGTGCTCGGCTGGTTCGAGAGCACCCGCGTCGCGCTCATCGTCGGCGCGGTGTGGCTGGCCCTGCTGCTGCTCGCGTACCGGTTCGCGGTGGGCTCCGCCGGCAAGCGCCGCGCTGAGCTGGTCGACGAGACCACGGCGCTCGAGGTTCAGGCTGGTCGGCAGACGCCGGAAGTCAAGGGCACCTCCCGCGACTGAGCCGCCCCGATACGATGGGGGCGCACATTCCCGGTGAAACACGACGACTGAGGCGAGTGAACTTGCAATACATCTCTACCCGTGGCGGCACGCTCGGTTCCTACTCCGACGTTCTTCTCGAGGGCCTCGCCCCGAATGGCGGACTCGCCGTGCCGGAGCTGCTGCCGCACTTCACGAACGAGGACCTCGAGGGCTGGCGCTCGCTCGACTACGCCGGGCTGGCGACGGCGGTGCTCGGCCTCTTCGCGACCGACATCCCGCGCGAGGACCTCGAGCAGCTCACCGCGCACGCCTACGGGGAGGGCCGCTTCGCATCAGAGGACGTCGTTCCGCTGCAGAAGCTGGATGCGCAGCTCACGCTCGTCGGCCTGTCCGAGGGGCCGACCCTCGCGTTCAAGGACATGGCGATGCAGTACCTCGGGCAGACGCTCGACTACGTGCTCGGCAAGCGCGACCGGGTGCTCAACGTGCTCGGTGCCACCTCTGGCGACACCGGGTCCGCCGCGGAGCACGCGCTGCGCGGCCGCGAGCGCGTCTCGGTCTTCATGCTCTCGCCGCAGGGCCGCATGAGCGCGTTCCAGCGCGCGCAGATGTACTCGCTGCAGGACGAGAACGTGCACAACATCGCCGTGAAGGGCGTCTTCGACGACTGCCAGAACCTCGTGAAGCGCCTCGCCGAGGACATCGACTTCAAGCGCGGCAACAACATCGGCGCCGTCAACTCCATCAACTTCGGCCGCATCTCCGCCCAGATCGCGTACTACGTGTGGGCGTGGCTGCGTGCGACCGACGAGCTGTCGGCGGATGAGCGCGACGGCTTCGAGGTCTCGTTCGCGGTGCCGTCCGGCAACTTCGGCAACATCCTCTCGGGTCTGTACGCGAAGCTCATGGGCCTGCCGGTCCGCAAGCTCGTGCTCGCCGTCAACGAGAACAACGTGCTCGACGAGTTCTTCCGCACGGGCTTCTACCGCCCGCGCAACGCCGAGAACACCCTCGCCACGTCGAGCCCGTCGATGGATGTGTCGCGCGCGTCGAACCTCGAGCGGTTCGTGTTCGAGCTCCTCGGTCGCGACGGCGGCCGCACAGCTGCCGCCTGGAGCGAGCTCGCCGAGACCGGCGAGATCGACCTCTCCGTCGCGCAGCACACGTTCGAGCCGCTCTTCGGCATCGTCAGCGGAACGAGCACGCATGCCGACCGTCTCGCGACGATCCGCAGCGTGCACGACGCATCCGGTGTCACCATCGACCCGCACACGGCCGACGGCGTGAAGGTCGCGCGCGAGCACCTCGAGGACGGCGTGCCCATGCTGGTGCTCGAGACCGCGAAGCCGCAGAAGTTCGCCGACACCATCTCGGAGGCCCTCGGCTCGGCCGTCGATGTGGATGCGGAGACGCAGGCCCTCCTCGACGCCCCGCAGCGGGTCGTCGAGCTCGACGACGACGAGCAGGCGCTGCGCGCGTTCATCTCGGAGCGCGTGCTCCGCTAAGCCAAGTGGATGCGCCCGCTCGCCGGGCGCATCCACCCGCCTCTTGCCTGCCCTGTACGCGCGGCAAACATGCGAAAAATGCATGCTCTCGACGTCGGGAGCATGCATTTTTCGCATGTCTGCGCCAGGGAGACGTGCACGCAGGCGGAAGACGCGCAGGTGGGGCGCCTACTTGTAGTGGTGCTCGCCGCGTGCGGCCTTCTCGACGACATCCTGGATGCGGGCGGCGCGGATCGCGGGTGTCTTGATGGCCGTGATGCGGAAGATCACCTGGAAGCGGGCCTGTTTCTTCATCGCTTCGAAGAAGGCCAGCGCCTCTGGGTTCGCGTCGAGCGCCGCCTGCAAGTCGGCGGGGACGACCGCATCCTTGACCCGATAGGCGGCGTCCCAGCGGCCGTCCGCCTTCGCGCGAGCGATCTCCGCGTGGCCGGCAGGCTGCATCCGTCCCTCGTCGATGAGGCGGGCCACGTGCCCGACGTTGATCTGCGACCACGGGCTGTTCTTCCGCCGCGGCGTGAACGCCTGCAGCATGTAGTCGTCGTCGAATCGCGCCGACTGGCCGTCGATCCACCCGTAGCAGAGGGCCACGTCGAGGGCTTCCTGCCAGGTGATGCCCGGCGCATTCGAGAGCTTCTTGCGCAGCTTCAATCGGACGCCGCCGTCGTCGGGGCCGGCCGCGAGGAACGCCTCCCACTGCTCGATCGTGAAGTCGTGGATGGGTTTGTCGGCGAAGCTCACCATGCCGTCATCCTAGGAGGGCGCCCGGGACGACCGGTGCTGTCCGACTTCCGTGATGGATGCGCCTGCTCGCCCAGGACGATGCCGGGCCCCGGCGAGCACCGATCGGTCTGGTCACGGAAGTTGGCCAGGGCCCTCGCGCAGCTTGCCGCCGCGCACGGACCCTGGCCAACGGCCACCGGAAGAGCTACCCGGCGAGGAAGCTCAGGAGGAGCCGAACGGAGAGGGCGAGCACGGCGGCGAGGCCGATGATGCCGAACGCGTTCTGCCACCACCTGTTGCGCATCTCGCCCATGAGCGATCGGCGGTTCGCCATGATGATGATGAGCGCGGCCAGGATGGGAGCGACCAGGATCGTGAGGGCCTGCGCGAGCACGATGAGCTCGACCGGCGAGGTCTGGAAGATGAGCGTGACGCCGAGCCCGAACGCGAGGATGAAGCCGCTCGTGAGTCGTGCCGTGAGGGTGTTGGCGGATGCGCCGCGGCCGAACGCGTCGGAGAGCATCGTGCCGCCGGCGATCGCGTTCGGGATCATGGAGGAGAACGCCGCCCCCGCGAATCCGAGCGCGAAGATGAAGCCGCCGATGGGGCCGGCTAGGGGTTCGAAGATGGCGGCAAGGCTGGTGATGGAGGTCGCCGTCTCGGAGGTCTTCCCCAGGGCGCCGGCCGCGACGATGATGACGAGCCCCGTCATGATGCCAGGGGCGATGATGCCCGGAATGGTGTCGACGATCGTCACGTCGCGGTAGTCCTCTTCCTTCCGGCCGCGTTCCTTCGTGCCGTAGGAGGTGTAGAAGGCGGCGTTGATGGAGAAGTTCGTGCCGACGAGCGCGACGATGAGCAGCCATGAGCCTTCTGGCGCCGTGGGGATGAGCCCGCGGCCAGCCGCCGACCAGTCGGGGTTCACGACGAACGCGCTCACGACGAAGCAGATCGCCATGAGCGCGACGATGGCGATGAGCACCTTCTCGATGACGTTGTAGATGCTGCGGATGAACAGCACCGCCGCGACGCCGAGGGTGCAGATGAGGGTCCACATGACGGGCGACGAGCCGTCGACGAGCATGGAGAGGCCGAGCCCGGAGCCGACGGCGTTGCCGACCGAGAAGCACAGTGTGATGAGGAACACGCCGACGCCCGCGACGACTCCGAGGGGCTTCCCGAGGTGGTCCTTGATGGAGGCGATGAGGGAGACCGGCGACTTGATGCCGAGTCGCACGCTCATGTCGGTGAGGAAGATCATGAGCACCGTCGAGACGGCGATGACCCAGATGAGCGTGTACTGGTAGGAGCTTCCGGCCTGCACTGCCGTGGTGAGGTTGCCTGGGCCGAACTGCCAGGCGCCCGCGACGAAGGCGGGGCCGATGAGGGCCAGCTGCTGCCAGAAGCGGCGCCGAGTTCGGCGGGATTCGACGATGGTGCGGACTGCTTCGGTCGAGACTCGCGCGTGGCCGGTGCCCGGCGTCGAGTGGAGGCGGGTGTCGCCCATGGGGGTCTCCTTCGTGGAGTGCGGCCGATGGATGGGGTGCATCCGGCCGCGAAGTCGTCATTGACTTGGGGGTCGCACGGGTTCGCGAACCCGTGCTTCCGGTGCCGCGTCTGGGCGGCGTGTGTCGTCGAGCTTGCAGCAGTCGACGCCAAGCGTAGGGGCAGCGACCCTGTTGTCGCTGCCCCTCCCTGCTAGGAGGCGACCGTCACGCGGTCGAGTCCGGCGATGGCGAATGCCTCGGCGATCTCGCGGTCCGCGCCGTCGGCGAGGGGCAGCAGCGGGGTGCGGACCGTGGCGTGGTCGAGGATGCCGCGGTGCACGAGGCCCCACTTCAGCGCGACGGTTCCCTCCATGTGGGAGCCGCGGTGGTAGACGTTCTTCGTGACGGGCAGGAGGCGCTCGTGGATCTCGTGCGCCCGGTCGTAGTCGTGCGCCTTGCCTGCCTCGATGAGCTCGACGAGCGCCTCAGGGGCGATGTTGCCGTAGCCGACGAGCAGGCCGTCGACGTCGAACATGGTCGGGAGCAGGTACTCGTCGTGGCAGGAGAGGATCTGCAGCTCCGGGTATGCGGCGCGCAGCGCAGGGATCTCCGTGTACCACCGGCGCATGTTGCGCACGCCGTTCTTCGTCGCGAACACGCCCTCCTGGCCGGCGATCTCGAGCTGGGTGTCGAGGTTGTAGCTGGCCTTGGTGTTGTCGGGGTACTGGAAGAGGATCAGCGGCAGTCCGCTCTCCTCGTAGATGTCGCGGTAGCGCGTCTGCGGTGCGCCGTCCTGGTAGCCGAAGCGCAGCCACCCGTGGGACGGGTAGACGAGGCCGGCGGATGCACCCGCATCCACTGCGCGCTTCGCTTCCTCGGCGGCGACGGCGTTGCCCTCCTGGGTGATGCCGGCGACGATCGGGATGCGCGAGTCGACCGATTCGCGGAAGGCGGCGATGACCTTCGCCTGCTCGGACTGGGTGAGGAAGGTGCCTTCGCCGGCGTGGCCGAGGACGACGAGGCTCTTGACGCCGTCGACGGAGCCGAGCCAGGAGCCGAGGCGCTGGATGGCGTCGTAGTCGACGGCTCCGTCCTCGGTGAAGGGGGTGACGGGGGCGGGGGAGAGGCCGCGGAGGTCGATCGACATCTTGTCTTCCTTTGCTCATCGTTGAGGTGGTGGGTCCTGCTCGCCGCTGCCCTCTCGGGCTGATGCAAACGTTTGCAGGAACGATTGCAAGTCTTCATGCAAACGTTCCCGATGTCAAGGGTCGAGTCTGGAGATTCCTGCCGGGCAGGCGTCGAGGGCCGGGATACACTCCTCCGCATGAGGCGAAACGACAGTGCCGTTGCCCCCGGAGCGGGCGAGCGACGAGTCGTGACCCTCAAGGAAGTCGCGGCCGAGGCCGGCGTCAGCATCTCCACCGTGAGTCGCATCCTGGACGAGCGCACCGCGCAGTCGCAGTCGGCGACCGCCGTGCGGGTCCGCGAGATCGCGAACGAGCTCGGCTACCGGCGCAACGTCTTCGCATCCCAGCTCCGCCGCGGCTCGACGAGCACGATCGGCGTGCTGGTGCCGCGCCTCAGCGACACCGTCATGGCGCTCATGTACGAGGCTATCGAGCGTGCCGCTGCCGCGAGGGGCTACGTCGCCGTCGTGGCCACCACGGGGGACGACGCCGAGGGTGAGCAGCGCGCGGCCCAGGTGCTGCTCGACCGCAACGTGGACGCGCTCATCATCGCCTCGTCTCGCCGCGTCGACAGCTTTCCCCAGTCGTTGCAGGAGTCCGGCATCCCGCTCGCCCTCGTGCTGCGCACCGACGGCGTCAGCCCCTCGTCGCTGGGGGACGACGAGGTCGGCGGGTATCTCGCCGTGCGCCACCTCGTCGACCTCGGCCACCGCGACATCGCGCTCGTGACGGGTCCCGACTTCACCTCGAGTGCGCGTGACCGCCTGGCGGGCGCCCTGCGGGCGGCGCGCGAGGCCGGCATCGAGATCCCGCCGCATCGCATCGCGGGCGACGGCTTCCGCATCGAGCACGGTGCGGCCGCGGCCGAGCGCATCCTCGCCGCGACCGAGACGCCCCCGACCGCGATCTTCGCCGCCAACGACAACCTCGCACTCGGGGTCATGGCGGCCTCGCACCGACACGGTCTGCAGATCGGCACCGACCTCGCGCTCGTCGGCTACAACGACGTCCCCCTCGCCGAGGCTCTGCCCGTGCCGCTGACCTCCGTGCGCACATCGTTCGACCAGATCGCCACGACGGCGCTCGAGCTGCTGCTGACGCCAGGGATCGGGTCCGTCATCCGGCGCGCGATGCCGACGCTCATTCCGCGCACCTCCAGTTGCCCGCCCCCGCGCTGAGTCGCGGCGGCTGGCAGGACGCCGGGCGCTCGCGGCAGCCCTGACCAACATGAGTGCGATATGCGGCAGATCTGAGGCGTGATGCCCGCGTCGGCCCGATAGTGCACGGATGCTGGTCACGTCCTGCGCTCAGGGCGCCCGCTGCCCGCTCGTGCCCTGCGTGACCGGTGACCAACTTCCGGGATGGATGCGGGTGCGCGGCGCTGGCCGTGCCGTGTTGGCGCGCGTGGTCCCGCAAGCTGGCCAGTCGGATGGCGGCTAGTCGTCGAGCAGGTCGAGGAGGGTGCGGATGATCTCCTCGCGTTCCTCGTCGCTCGGCAGGAGCTTCGCGGCCTCCGGCAGGCTCTCGCGCGACTCGGTGACGAACGAGCTCGAGTGGTAGAGGCCGTCGCCGAGGAGCTTGGTCATGTGGGCGACGAGGGGGCTGCCGGTCGACTCGAGGATCGCGTCGTGCCAGGAACGCTCGAGTTCGAGGATGGCGCGCGTCGCGCTCTGGTTGCCGTTGCGGGAGAGGTTCATCGCGGCGAGCCAGGCCGTGTCGAGCTCGTCGCCGACGGAGCTGCTCATCTCGATGAAGTGCCGGACGGTCGACGCCGCGTCGCCCTGGAGCTGTTCTGCGCTGGCGCGCGCCATGCCCGTGAAGCGCTCGATGAGGGCGTCCGCCAGTGCCTCCTTGGAGGGGAAGTGGTAGATGAGCCCGCCCTTGGAGACTCCAGCGATGCGGGCGACCACGTCGAGGGTGGTCGCGGCGACACCCACGGTGGTCAGCGACTCCTCGTAGGCGTCCAGGATCCGGTCTCTAGCTGAACTCATGGCCGCCATCCTACAGTTGCCAACTGTACCGTCTGGTCGGTATAGTCCTCTTTCATGACCACAATGATCGAACAGCGCGCGGGCCGGAAGGAATGGCTCGGCCTCGCGGTGCTGATGCTCCCCGTCCTCCTCGTGTCGATCGACAACACGGTCCTGAGCTTCGCCCTCCCGTACATCGCCCTCGACCTCCAGCCGAGCGCCGCGATGCAGCTCTGGATCATCGACATCTACCCGCTTGTCCTCGCGGGTCTGCTCGTCACGATGGGCTCCTTCGGCGACCGCATCGGACGCCGGAAGCTGCTCCTCATCGGCTCGACGGGCTTCGCGCTCGTCTCCGTGCTCGCAGCCTTCTCCGTCTCCGCCGAGATGCTGCTCATCTCGCGGCTCCTCCTCGGCTTCTTCGGCGCGATGATCATGCCCTGCACGCTCTCGCTGCTGCGCGGCATGTTCCACGACCGCGCCCAGCGCCGCCTCGCCATCGCCGTCTGGGCGACCGGTTTCTCGGCGGGCACGGCCATCGGCCCGATCGTCGGCGGCGTGCTCCTCGAGCACTTCCACTGGGGCTCCGTCTTCCTCATCGCCGTCCCGTTCCTCCTGCCGCTCCTGATCTTCGCTCCGCTGCTCGTCACCGAGTCGCGCGACCCGAACCCGGGCCCCATCGACGTTCCCGCGATCCTCCTCTCCATGGCGGCCCTCG
Source organism: Pseudoclavibacter sp. RFBI5 (assembly GCF_002931395.1). NCBI lineage: Bacteria > Bacillati > Actinomycetota > Actinomycetes > Micrococcales > Microbacteriaceae > Pseudoclavibacter > Pseudoclavibacter sp. RFBI5. The sequence goes on from NZ_PSYA01000002.1 coordinate 244,782, forward strand.
CGCCCATCGTCTTCGCGATCAAGCACACGGCGACCGACGGCATCGACCTCATCTCGGTCGGCGCGCTCCTCATCGGCGTCCTCTCCGGCTGGCTGTTCGTGCGTCGCCTGCTGAAGCAGGAGAACCCGATCCTCGACATGCGCCTCTTCGCGGTGCCCGCCTTCACGGGCTCCGTGCTCGTGAACCTCGTGAGCGTCGTCGCGCTGGTCGGGCTCCTCTTCTTCCTGTCGCAGCACCTGCAGCTCATCCTCGGCCTCACGCCCCTGCAGGCTGGCCTCATGCTGCTCCCCGGAACCGTCACGATGATCGTCGCCGGGCTCCTCATCGTGCGTGTCGTGCGCCGCGTGAAGGTGCACATCGCCATGGCGTTCGGCCTGGGGCTCGCGTTCCTCGCCTACCTCTCGCTGGCGATCACGGGCGGCTCCGCCCCGCTGTGGATGCTCGTCGCAGCATTCACGCTCCTCGCGGCCGGCATCGCGATCGCCGAGACCCTCTCCAACGACGTCATCATCGCGAGTGTCCCGCCCGCCAAGGCCGGGGCAGCATCCGCCGTCTCCGAGACGGCCTACGAGGTGGGCGCGGTGCTCGGCACGAGCGTCCTCGGCGGCGTGCTCACCGCGAGCTACCGCTCCGGGATGGTCGTCCCGGAGGGGGCGACGGCCGAGCAGGCGCATGCCGCTCGCGAGACCCTCGCCGGCGCCGTGAACGTCTCGAACGAGCTCGAGGCCGGCGGCATGACCGCTCAGGCGCAGACGCTCCTCGACTCGGCGTTCCACGCGTTCGACGCCGGCAGCACCGTCACGTCGGCCGTCGGAGCCGTGCTCATGGTGGGCGCGATCATCCTCGCGCTGCGCATGGTCGGCAAGGCCACGGCCTAGCCGACGGCGCGCGCTGCGCCGCCTTCGACCGGTCTCCGAAATCGCGCAAGCCACCCGGACCCGGTACTGTCGCTGTCGAGCCGTCTTCCAACGCAGGAATCCGCTTCTGCACTGAACTCGTTTCCGTGGGGTGGGCTACTCGACCGTGATGGCTGTTTGCGAGATTTGCCACACCCAGAGGAGAGCGAACGCATGAAGATCGGACTGCTGACCAGCGGCGGCGACTGCCCCGGACTCAACGCTGTCATTCGCGGCAGCGTGCTCCACGGCATCAAGACCTACGACAACGAGTTCGTGGGCTTCCGCGACGGCTGGCGCGGTGTCACCGAGGGCGACATCATGGACCTCCCTCGCACCAAGGTCCGCGGCCTCGCGAAGCAGGGTGGCACGATCCTCGGCACGTCCCGCACCAACCCCTTCGACGGGCCGAACGGCGGCCCGGAGAACATCGCCGTGATGCTGGAGCGTCACTCGGTGGATGCGCTCATCGCGATCGGCGGAGAGGGCACGCTCGCGGGAGCCAAGCGCCTCGCTGACGCCGGCATCCCCGTCGTCGGCGTGCCGAAGACGATCGACAACGACCTCCAGGCCACCGACTACACGTTCGGCTTCGACACGGCCGTGCAGATCGCGACCGACGCCATGGACCGCCTCCGCACGACCGGCGAGTCGCACCACCGCGTCATGGTCGCCGAGGTCATGGGTCGCAACGTCGGGTGGATCGCCCTGCACTCGGGTATGGCCGCTGGCGCTCACGCCGTGCTCATCCCGGAGCAGAAGGTGCCCATGACGCAGGTCGCCGAGTGGGTCTCCGAGGTCCACCAGCGTGGGCGTTCGCCGCTCGTCGTCGTCGCCGAGGGCTTCATCCCCGAGGGTATGGACGAGGTGCTGTCGCAGGGCACCGAGGTCTCCGGGCGTCCGCTGCTCGGCGGCGTCGGCGACTACGTCACCGCTGAGCTCGAGAAGCTCACGGGCATCGAGACCCGCAACACGACGCTCGGCCACATCCAGCGCGGCGGCGCCCCGACCGGGTTCGACCGCGTGCTCGCGACCCGCTTCGGTCAGTACGCCGTCGACATGGTCAACACGAAGCAGTGGGGCAACATGGTCGCCCTCCGCGGTACCGAGATGCAGACGGTCGCCTTCGAGGAGGCGCTCGACGGCCTCAAGACCGTGCCGCAGGATCGCTGGGACCAGGCGAAGATCTTCTTCGGCCGCTAGGCCAGAGGCCCCCGGGCCGAGACGAGCGAAGAGGGCGGATGCGCGTGCATCCGCCCTCTTCGTGTCGCTTGGCGTTGACGGTCGGCTGCTCCCGACGGGCGAGTAGTGGTTCTAGTGGGCGCCGGTGGGGCCGACGAGGGCACCGCTGAGGGAGCCCGTGAGGATGACCACGGCCAGGACGATGACGGCCGCGCTCATGGTGATGGGGCGGTCGACGAACCAGCGCACGATGCGCTGCAGCGATAGGCCCTTCGACGGGGCCTCGCGCCAGCCGCCCTCGAGCGCACCGCGCCGTTCTGCCCACCAGTCGTAGACGAGCGTCGCGAACGGCGGGATGGCGGCGAACCAGCCGAGCCCGAACATCCACCACGGCCAGCGCTGGTTGATGCCGACGAACGCCGTGACGACGAGGTAGACCATGAACATGGCGCCGTGCAGCGAGCCGCCGACCGACACGAGGACATCGGTGGTCTGCGTCACGTACTTCAGGAACATGCCAGTGAGCAGCAGGGCCCACGTGATGGCCTCGCCGATCGACACGGCCCGCAGGAGGATCCGCGGGGTGAGCCGCCGGTCGTCGGCCGGGGCCTCGGGCGAGGTCGCCTGGGTCTGCGTCATCGGCTGCGCTGCGCTCTGCGTCTGCGACAAGGTCTAGACGCGCGCGAGCAGCGCCTCGACGGCGCTGCGGAAGATCGGGAGCCCATCGAGGCCCGATGCCATGTGGGTTGCCGTGTCCGGACCGAAGCCGAGCTCGACCGCGTGCTCGGGGTGCGGCATGAGGCCGACCACGTTTCCGCGCTCGTTCGTGAGACCTGCGATGTCGTTGCGGGAGCCGTTCGGGTTGACGTCGACGTAGCGGAACGCGACCTGGCCCTCGCCCTCGATGCGCGCGAGGGTCTCGTCGTCGGCGATGAAGCCGCCCTCGCCGTTCTTCAGCGGGATCGTGATCTCCGCGCTCTTCTCGTACGCGTTGGTCCAGACGGTGTCGTTGTTCTCGACGCGCAGCACCTGGTCACGGCAGACGAACTTGCCGTGGTCGTTGCGGATGAGCCCGCCCGGCAGGAGGTGCGCCTCGGTGAGCATCTGGAAGCCGTTGCAGATGCCGAGCACGGGCAGACCCGCGTTGGCGGCCGTGATGACCTCGGCCATGATCGGCGAGTGGCTCGCGATCGCGCCGGCGCGGAGGTAGTCGCCGTAGCTGAACCCGCCGGGGAGGATGATGGCGTCGACGCCGTGCAGGTCGTGCTCGCCGTGCCAGAGCGCGACGGCCTCGCCGCCCGCAAGGCGAACGGCGCGCTGGGCGTCCCGGTCGTCGAGCGAGCCGGGGAAGGTGATGACGCCGATGCGGGGGCTCATGAAGCGGAGCCCTTCGACTGCACCTCGGCGGCGATGACCGACGCGAGAGAGTCCTCGGTCTCGACCGCGGCGTCGTCGAGCTCGTCGGCGTCGTCCGGGGTCTCGGTGCCGTCGGGCAGCACGTCGATGGAGATGACGTCCTCGATGACCCCGTTGGCGAGGAGCTCATCGGCGACCTGCGAGATCTCCTCCATGAGCTCGGCCGTGACCTCGCGGTCGGTGGTGATCTCGAAGCGCTTGCCGACGCGCACGTCGTGCAGGTGGTCTTTGCCGAGGCGCGAGAGTGCGCCCGCGACGGCCTTGCCCTGCGGGTCGAGAAGTTCCTGCTTCGGCATGACGATGACGACGATCTTGGGCATCGGGAGCGGCTCCGATTCGATGGAGGAAAGAGACGCCCCCAGCTTACCGTCAGGCGCGGATGCGCGAGGCTCGTCCACAATGTCGGTGCACACGCATAGCCTTGTCACATCTTCGCGACGGCGGGCACCTCCGCCGCTCGCCTCACCGACCTTCTGGGAGCATCCATGAGCGACAAGCTCAAGCGCCTCTTCGGCCGCGACAAGCCAGCGGCTCGCCCTGCGCTGCCGGCCCCCTCCGCATCTTCCGTGGCCGCCCAGCTGGCGGCGCAGTCCGCAGGGCCGGTGGAGCACCTCGAGGCCCCGGCCCGAGACGAGGTCATGGTCGGCGGCAGCGCCGTGCAGGCGTACGCGCCCGACGACGGCGAGGGCCGCGGGCGTCGCCCGACGAGCGTCGGCGTCATGTGGACCGACCAGCTCGGACGAGTCGCCACCCGCGCGCTGCAGGGGCTGGTCATCGTCGCGGCCGCGACACTGCTCATCTTCGCGGGGCTGCAGGTCACGATCGTCGTCATCCCGGTGCTCCTCGCGCTCATCGTGTCCGCCGCCGCGTGGCCCATCATCAAGTTCCTCACGTCCAAGAAATGGCCGCCGGCGCTGGCGACCGTCACGGTGCTGCTCGCGATCATCGTCTTCCTCGGCGGCGCCCTCACGATGGTCGTTCTGCTTGTGCGGAACCAGTGGTCCGAGCTCTCCGAGCAGGCCGTCCAGGGGTTCAACCAGGCCATCGAGTGGGTGAACGCGACCTTCCCCATCACGATCAATCAGGACCAGATCAACGAGTGGCTCGGGCAGGCTCAGGACTTCATCTTCACGAGCCAGTTCGGCAACGCCGCCGCGAGCGGCCTCACCGCCGGCATCTCCGGCGTGACCACGTTCATCACGAGCGGCGTGCTCTTCGTCGTCATCCTCTTCTTCTTCATGAAGGACGGCCCGCTCATCTGGGGCTTCCTCACGAAGCCACTCAAGGGCGCCAACCAGCGCCGCGCGCGCCTCATGGGGTCCCGTGCGGTGGAGGTCATGGGCGGGTACGTGCGCGGCACGGTCATCGTCGCGCTCGTGGATGCGGTGTTCATCGGCATCGGACTCGCCATCGTCGGTGTGCCCCTGGCCTTCCCGCTCGCGGTCCTCGTGTTCATCCTCGCGTTCATCCCGATCGTGGGAGCGACACTCGCGGGTGTCCTGGCCGCGCTGGTGGCGCTCGTCACGAACGGGCTCGTCCCGGCCGTCGTCGTCGTCGGAATCGTCGTGCTCGTCAACCAGCTCGAGGGCAACTTCCTCCAGCCGGTCGTGCTCGGCAAGTCGCTCAAGCTGCACGAGCTCGTCGTCCTCATCGCGCTGACCGTCGGCACGATCCTCGGTGGCATTGTCGGCACGCTGCTCGCAGTGCCCGTTGCGGCAGTCAGCTGGGCGCTCATCCGCGCCTGGTACGAGCCGCTCGAGAAGCTGCAGGAAGACGAGGCGGTTCCCGACGACATGCGCACGCGGTTGCCTTGGCGCAAGGACCTCGGCGAGGAAGATGCTGCTATCGGCGCTGCCTCCGACGCCAAGGGCTCGAACGCCGACGCCTGATGTGGAGCCAGCTCACCCGGGGGATCCGGAGCAAGGGGATGCTCGCCGAGCTCAGCTCGGCAGGCATCGCGGTGGCGGTCCTCGTCGGCGTCTGGACGCTGTACACGATCGCCGACGTCACGCAGTTCCCGTACGACGCCTCCACATGGTCCTACGCGGGCATGGGCGCTCCCGCGCTCCTCGGCATCTGGCTGATCGTCGAGCTCCTCAGTCTTCCTGACACCCCGGATCGCCCGCTGCTCGGGCGCTTCATGGTTCGCACGATGGTGGTCGGGCCGGTGCTGTTCACGGCCGCCTGGCTGATCGGTTCGCTGCTCCTGCTCGTGCTGACGCTGACTGGCGGCATCGTGCCGGAGCTCAACGAGACGGAATCGCCGGTCGCCGAGCTCCTGCTCAACGCCTTCCTCACCTGGCTGGTCGGGTTCGCCGCCGTGCTCTGCGGGGCGCTTGTCGGCCTCGTCTTCGTGGTACTTCCGGTCCTGTCCTGGCGTGATCCCGCGCGGGCGGCGTCGATCAACGCCGAGCCAGCGCCGAAGGGGAGCCTCGCCAGGGCCCGGCTCGAGCGGATGACCTTCGCGGGCATGCTCATGCTCATCTTCCTCGCCCCGTCGCTGTGGGTGTCCGGCGAGAGCAACGCTCGCGGGCGGAACGCCGTCGAGGCGTTCCAGAACACCTGGCTCGCGATCGTCGACTTCGAACCGTCCTGGTGGGACCGCTACCTGTGGGACGTGCTCTGGGTGCTCGGGATGCTCAGCGCCCTCCTGCTCGTTGCGTCCGTCGTCGCGGTCGTGGTCATGCGGAAGCCGCAGAAGGGCGAGTCGCCGAGGGGGCGCGCCGCCGACCGCGGTGGCGAGTAGCGGTCCTCGGGCGCCTGGATGTAGGCGGGCTCGCCGCTCGCCGCACGCCGCTCGCCGCTCGTTTCTCGCCGTCGTGACGCGCGGACCTCTCGCGCACCCAAAACCTGTTGTGATAATGTCAGGACATATGCGGCAGGCGGGTATCGGCCGACACGGACTCGAAGGCGAGCATCCACGTCGGTGATGGTTCGCGAGGCCTGGCGCCTCGGACCTCGGGGTGTGCGGCCGCCGCGGCACCGGCGAACCCGGCCATCCGCCACCGATGAGGAGAACAGCATGACCCTGCTCGACACAGCGCCGTCCAGTGACAACGGCACTCCAGCCACGAAGCTCGCACCCCTCGCCTGGGCGGCGCAGAACACGAAGACCGCCCTCTGGAACGACTCCGCAGACCCCGAGGAGCTCACGAGGTCCATCGAGTTCGGCGCGGTCGGCGCCACCTGCAACCCCGTCATCGCCTTCGCGGCCATCAAGAAGCGCCCTGACGTCTGGGGCCCGCGCATCAAGGAGATCGCGGCGCAGAACCCCACGTGGGGCGAGTCGGAGATCGGCTGGCAGGCCGTGCGCGACCTCTCGATCAACGCGGCCCTCCTCCTCGAGCCGGCGTTCGAGCGCAGCGGAGGCCGCAACGGCCGCCTCTCCATCCAGACCGACCCGCGCCTGCACCGCGACGCAGCTGCCCTCGCCGACCAGGCCGAGGAGTTCTCGAAGCTGGCGAAGAACATCATCGTGAAGATCCCCGCCACGAAGACGGGTATCGAGGCCATGGAGGAAGCCGCCTACCGTGGCGTCAGCATCAACGCGACCCTCAGCTTCACCGTGCCGCAGGCTGTCGCGGTCGGCGCAGCCCTCGAGCGCGCCCTCGAGCGCCGGGCCGCCGACGGTCTCCCCGACCAGGAGTTCGGGCACGTCGTCACCATCATGGGTGGGCGCCTCGACGACTGGCTCAAGAAATGGACGACCGCCAACCGCATCCTCGTCACTCCCGGCATCCTCGAGTGGGCGGGTGTCGCGGCGCTCAAGCGCGCGCACGCCGTGTTCCAGGAGCGCGGCTACCGCAGCCGTGTGCTCTCGGCGGCATTCCGCAATCAGCTCCAGTGGTCGGAGCTCGTGGGCGGAGACCTCGTCGTCTCGCCGCCGTTCGACTGGCAGGCGCGCATCAACGAGAACGACATCCCCGTCGCGGATCGCATCGGCGTTCCCGTGGAGGCCGGGATCCTCGAGGAGCTGAACACCCTCAGCGAGTTCCGCCGGGCCTACGAGGTCGAGGGCATGACCGCTGAGGAGTTCCAGGACTTCGGCGCGGCACGCAACACGCTCCGCCAGTTCCTCGACGCGGATGCGCAGCTCGACGCGCTCGTGCGCGACATCCTGGTGCCCGCCGCGTAGCGTGCGCAGGTCTGCCGTATCCGCTTCCTGAACTGAGTTCGGCCGCGCCGCGTCGCGACACCCGGAGCGTGCCGAGCTCATCCCGCCTGCTGCTCGATCAGTGGGGCGGCGCAGGGGAGGGGCCGTCGTTTTCTCGCGAGGAAAGCCCAGGCGCCTCCCCTTCTGCGCGCCTCGCGCATGAGGGCCACTGCTTTTGGAGTGCCCCGGCCCCGTCCGCCCTCTCGGGCCCTCTCCCGCCCCTTCTCCTCCCCAGAACCGCCACAAGAGTGAGGGAGATGCAGGCTTCTCGCCTCGGGCGGGTGCTTCTGGCTGACGCTTGCTTCTGGCGGATGCTCAGCTCGTGGGCGCGCCGCGCTTGGCTGCAGGCAGCACGACGTTGTCGATGATGCCGATCAGGAAGTCGCGGTCGGGGGAGCGGCGCAGGATGAGTGTGCGAAAGGCCGCCATGGCCGGTGCGATCGTGCTCAGGGTGTCGAGGTCGACGTCGGCGGAGATCTCCCCCCGCTCGATCGCCCGCTCGAAGATGGCGCGGTTGGCGGCTGCCCTCGGCGCGACGATCGCCTCCTGGGCCGCCGCGGCCATCTCTGGATCGCGGGCGATCATCGAGACGACCCCCGTCATGACGTTGAGCTTGCGCTCGGCGTCGCGGATGCTCGGTGAGCGCACCAGCGCGACCAGGTCGCCCCGCAGGGAGCCCGTGTCCGGGAGTGCGGCGAGGTCCAGGTCCTTCGACTTCATGCAGGCGACGGCGTCGAGCACGAGGTCTGACTTCGAGGCCCAGCGTCGGTAGAGCGTGGCCTTGCCGGCCTTTGCGCGGGTCGCGACCATGTCGATCGTCATGCCGTCGTAGCCCGTCTCGGCGAGCACATCCAGTGCCGCTTCGAGGATGTCGGTGTCTCGCGTGTGGTCACGCTTGCGGCCGAGCCTTGGCTTCTTCTCGGCGCCTGCCGGGGACTGCGAGGTCGGTGCCGCGGGTGCGGTCGCCGCTCCAGTCGCCTCGGTCGCCGGTGCTGCGGGGGAGCTGTCGGCGAGGTCAGTCTGCGTCATCGAAACCACCTCTCGTTGTGGTCACAGCCTAGCTCGCGACATTACGAAACTCAAGGTATCCGAAACGACTCAGTCTCGTATATGGTGAGCCGCATGTCCGAAACCTCAACCCCTGCGACCGACGGTCGCCGCTGGCTCACGCTGATCGTCGTCGGCCTCGCCCAGCTGATGGTGGTCCTCGACGCGACGGTCGTCAACATCGCCCTGCCGTCTGCGCAGGCCGACCTCGACTTCTCCGACGGCCAGCGTCAGTGGATCGTCACCGCGTACTCGCTCGCCTTCGGAAGCCTGCTGCTGCTCGGAGGTCGCCTCTCCGACCTCATGGGCCGCAAGCGCACGTTTGTCATCGGCCTCATCGGCTTCGCGATCGCCTCAGCACTGGGCGGTGCCGCGCCCTCGTTCGAGCTGCTCGTCGCAGCCCGAGCACTCCAGGGAGTCTTCGGCGCGATGCTCGCCCCCACCGCCCTCGCCGTGCTCACCACGACCTTCACGATCCCGAAGGAGCGCGCCCGCGCCTTCGGCGTGTTCGGCGCGATCGCCGGCGCAGGCGGAGCTGTCGGCCTGCTCCTCGGCGGCGTGCTCACCGAGGCGTTCGACTGGCGCTGGAATCTCTACATCAACGTCGCCATCGCGGCCGTCGCCCTGGTCGGCGCCGTCATCTACGTTCCCTCCATCTCGCGCTCCGGCCCGCGCCCGAAGCTCGACATCCCGGGCACCCTCCTCGTCTCCGGCGGCCTGTTCGGCCTCGTCTACGGCTTCTCGAACGCCGAGACCGACGGCTGGGACTCCCCGCTCACGTGGGGCATGCTCGCGGGTGCCGCGGTGCTCCTCGTTGCGTTCGTGCTCTGGCAGGCGCGTGCCGGGCATCCGCTGCTGCCGCTCTTCATCGTCCGCGACCGCAACCGCGGTGCCGCCTACCTGTCGGTCATGATCGCCGGTGCCGGCATGTTCGGGATCTTCCTCTTCGTCACGTACTACCTGCAGCTCACGCTCGGGTACTCGCCGATCCAGACCGGTCTCGCGTTCCTGCCCATGATCGGGATGCTCGTGCTCGCGGCTCAGCTCGGCACGAACCTGCTGGTGCCGCGCTTCGGTCCGAAGGTGCTCGTCCCGATCGGCATGACGCTCGGCGCGAGCGGCATGGTGTGGCTCACGTTCCTGGATGCGTCGAGCACGTACGCGGGGCACGTCATGCCGCCGCTCATGCTCATCGGGTTCGCGATGGGCACGATCATGCCGGCGTCGATGCAGACGGCGACGCTCGGTGTCGACCGCCAGTTCGCAGGCGTCGCGTCGGCCATGGTCAACACGAGCCAGCAGGTGGGCGGGTCGATCGGCACGGCCCTGCTGAACACGCTCGCCGCGACCGCCGCCGCCGACTACCTCGTCGAGCACGGGCCCGCAGCGGTCGGCGACTCGATGATCGCGAGCTACGCGGCCGCCTACTGGTGGGGTGCAGGCTTCTTCGCGGTCGGGGCAGTGGTCTCCGCGCTGCTGTTCCGCCGCCGCGGTCAGGGCGCATCCCTCAGCCAGGAACCGGCGGAGGCAGGGGCAGCTCCCGTACTCGCGCACTGAGAGTGTGGCTGGATGCGGCCCCCTACCGCTGCGGGTCCTCCACGTCGACGAGCCGCACCTTGCCGACGACGGGCGCATCCAGTTCGAGTCCCTCGGCCTCCCGCACGGCCTTCTTGATGGGCAGGATGTAGGTGGCGTCGCTCGGGAAGATCGAGGTGCGCCACGTCGATCCGCCGACGGTCGCCTCGACCCGCACCGAGCCGAAGCCGTGCGTGAAGCGCTCCGTGGCCGCGGCGATCCTGTCGGAGGCGTCCTCGCTGAGGCTCACGAACGTCCACAGCTCGCGCCGCTTCTCCCAGCGCCACAGCGGATTCGAGAACGAGAACTCCATGCGTCCATGATCGCGCACGGGGGCGGCGAGCGGCGAACCCTGAGCGGCTCTAGTGTCCGCCGCCCGGCAGCACATCGCGCATCCGCTGCAGGCGGGTCTCGCTCTCGTCGTTGAGGCCGACGACCTCCACGGAGGCGCCGTGCTTCTCGTACTTCTCGATCACCGCGTCGAGGGCGGCGACCGTCGACGCGTCCCAGACGTGCGCCGCGCTCAGGTCGATGACCACGCGTGCCGGGTCGGCGGCGTAGTCGAACTGCGCGTAGAGGTCGTTCGAGGAGGCGAAGAACAGCTGTCCCGTCACCGCGTACGAAGCCACGGCGCCGTCTTCCGAGAGCGTGCGGCGCACCTGCACGACGTGCGCGACGCGGCGCGCGAAGAGCAGCACCGCGCACAGCACGCCGGCGCCGACGCCGATCGCGAGGTTGTGGGTCGTGACGGTCGCGACGACCGTCACGAGCATGACGGCGGTCTCGCTCAGGGGCATGCCGCGCAGCGTCGACGGGCGGATCGAGTGCCAGTCGAACGTCGCCCAGCAGACGAAGATCATCACGGCCACGAGCGCGGCCATCGGGATGAGCGCCACCAGGTCGCCGAGCAGCACGACCAGCAGGAGGAGGAAGACGCCGGCGAGGAACGTCGAGATGCGCGTGCGAGCGCCGGACGCCTTCACGTTGATCATCGTCTGCCCGATCATCGCGCAGCCGCCCATCCCGCCGAAGAAGGCGGTGATGATGTTCGCGGCGCCCTGCCCCCACGCCTCCCGGGTCTTGCTGGAGCGGGTGTCGGTGATGTCGTCGACGAGCTTCGCCGTCATGAGCGACTCGAGCAGCCCGACGAACGCCATCGCGAGCGCGAAGGGGAACAGCAGCTGGAGCGTCTCGAAGGTGAGGGGCACATCCGGGATGAAGAACCCGGGCAGCGTGCTCGGCAGCTCGCCCTTGTCGCCAACGGTCGGCACGGTGACCGACGCGAGCACCGTGATGAGCGTGAGCACGACGATCGCGACAAGCGGGGCCGGTACGGCGGTCGTCAGCCGCGGCAGACCGAACACGATGACGAGCGCGAGCGCGGTGAGCGGATACACGAGCCACGGCACCCCGAGCAGCTCCGGCACCTGCGCAAGGAACACGAGGATCGCGAGCGCGTTGACGAAGCCGACCATCACCTGGCGCGGGATGTAGCGCATGAGCTTCGCCACACCGAGCACTGCGAGGAGCACCTGCAGGACCCCCGCGAGGAGGACGGCGGCGATGAGGTAGTCGAGGCCGTGCGAGGCCATGAGGGGCGCGATCACGAGGGCGACGGCGCCCGTCGCCGCGGAGATCATGGCGGGCCTGCCGCCGAGGATCGCGATGGAGACCGCCATCGTGAAGGAGGCGAAGAGGCCGACCCGAGGGTCGACCCCCGCGATGACCGAGAAGGCGATCGCCTCGGGGATGAGCGCGAGCGCCACGACCAGTCCACCGAGCACCTCGACCTTGAGGAGGCGCGGCGACCGCAGGGTGCGGAGCACCGACTGGCGCTGCTCGGGGGAGAGCGCGGCTGGGGCCGCCGAAGCTGCAGCGGGCGCGGAGGCGTGGGAGGAGGTCACGGCAAAGTTCCAGTCTCGAAGGGAGGAGCGCGAAGGGAACGGCCGGTGAGGGCACACGCGGATGCGCGTGCGGGATTCCAGGAGGGAGTCCGGGTCGTCAAGCCCAGCGGAGGGCGACAGTGTGTGCGCCGCCGACGGCGATTCTACGACGAGATGAGCAGGCACCCAAGGCGGAGCTGCGCTCCAGGGGCGTCGGACGGACCTAGGCGGACCTAGGCGCGGACGCCCAGACGGTCGAAGAGCTCCGCGTAGCGGGCCTGCGTGCGCTCGATGACCTCGGCGGGAAGCTCGGGCGGCTGGCCTTGCTTGTCCCAATTCGCGGAGAGCCAGTCGCGAACGATCTGCTTGTCGAACGACGACAGGCGCTGCTTCAGCGGCAGGCTCTCGTCGGCGTAGAGCGTCGCATCCCAATACCGGGACGAGTCGCTTGTGAGCACCTCATCGCCGATCGTGATCTCGCCGTTGGCTGGGTTGCGCCCGAACTCGAACTTCGTGTCGGCCAGAATCACTCCGCGCTCCTCGGCGATGGCCGATGCCTCGCGGAAGATGCGCAGCGAGAGGTCGCGCAGCGCGACGGCGTCGTCGAGGCCGACGAGCTCGATCATCTTCTCGAAGCTGATGTTCTCGTCGTGCTCGCCCTGGGGCGCCTTGTACGCGGGGGTGAAGATCGGCGTCGGCAGCCGGTCGCCGTCCTCGAGGCCAAGCGGCAGCTGGATGCCGCACACGGTGCCGTGCTCGCGATACTCGAGGAGTCCGGAGCCGGTCAGGTAGCCGCGCACGACGCACTCGACGGGGAACATCTCGAGGCGAACGACACGCATGGAGCGTGCCGCGGTGTCGGCCGGCAACGCGGCGCCCCACCCGGACGGCTCGCGGAGGTGGTTCGGCACGTCGATGCGATCGAACCACCAGCGGCTCAGCGCCGTCAGGCGTGCGCCCTTGCCGGGGATGCCGGGGGAGAGGATGTGGTCGAACGCGCTCACGCGGTCGCTCGCGACGACCAGCAGCACGCGGTTGTCGTCGGCGGTCTCGTACACCTCACGGACCTTGCCGGAGGACACATGCGACCAGCCCTCGAGGGCCGGAGCGCTGGCGGCGTCGGTCACGACTGCTGCTCGCGGGCGGCGAGCTCCGCGATATCCGCGCGGTACTGGGCGCCGTCGATGTGGATGCGAGACAGGCCCTGGTAGGCGAACGCGCGAGCCTCGGCGATCGTCGCTCCGGTTCCGACCACGTTGAGGATGCGGCCGCCGCTCGTCACGAGGGTGTCGTCGTCGCGCTGCGTGGTCGCCGCCTGCAGGACCTTCACGTTCGGCTCGGCCAGCGCATCCGGAACCCCGGCGATGGTGCGGCCCGACTGCACGTCCTCCGGGTAGCCCTCGCTCGCGAGCACGATCGTGACCGCCGCGTTGTCGGCGATCGCGAGCTCCTCGGGCAGGTGCCCGAGGGTGCCGGTCGCGGAGGCGTAGAGGAGCTCGGAGAGCGGCTGGTCGAGACGCTCGAGCACGGCCTGTGTCTCGGGGTCGCCGAAGCGGGCGTTGAACTCGATGACGCGGATGCCCGCGCTCGTGACGATGAGCCCGCAGTAGAGGAGCCCGGCGAACGGGGTGCCGGCGGCGCGCATCTCGTCGACGACCGGCTTCGCGACCTGATCGACGACGAGCTTCGAGAAGGCGCGCTCGCCGCCGAAGCGCTCGTTGAGGAACGGGACGGGCGTGTACGCGCCCATGCCGCCTGTGTTCGGCCCCGCGTCACCGGCGAGGAGACGCTTGAAGTCCTGGGCAGGCGGGAGCGCCCGCACGTTGACGCCGTCGGAGAAGACGAACTGTGAGACCTCCTGGCCGTCGAGGAACTCCTCGACCAGCACGGGCCCGGCAGCGAGCCAGTGCTCGGCGTGGACAAGCGCGTCCTCGCGGCTCTCGGTCACCATGACGCCCTTGCCCGAGGCGAGGCCGTCGGCCTTCACGACGTACGGTGCACCGAACTCATCGATGGCGGCGGCGACCTCGTCGAGCGTCTCCGCGAGGCGCGCGCCACCGGTGGGGACACCGGCGCGGGACATGACGTCCTTCGCGAACGTCTTCGATCCCTCGATCGTGGCCGCGGCCTTCGACGGGCCGAAGACGGGGATGCCGGCCTCGCGCAGCGCGTCGGCGACACCAGCGACGAGCGGGGCCTCAGGGCCGATGACGACGAGGTCGAAGCTCTCGTCCTTGGCGAAGTCGGTGACAAGCGACGGGTTGTTCACGTCGAGCCGGATCACCTCAGACTCAGCGGCGATGCCGGGGTTGCCCGGGGCCGTGACGATCGAGTGTGCGCGCTCGCTGTGGAGGGCGGCAACAATTGCGTGCTCGCGGGCACCGGATCCGAGGACGAGAATTCTCACCGCACCAGCCTAACCGGGGACGACGGCTCGTGCCGCCGCGTGAACGCAGATGACCGCACGGCGACACCCGGCCGCCACACACGGCTCCACATTCGCACCGCGCCCGCCGGGCCTGTCGCACAATGGGGGCGTGCCGAAACCCCGAATCGCCGACGCCGCAGGGCTCGGAGCCATCACCGCCTGGAGCGAAGCCCGCGCCGCGGGCAGCCCGACGCCCCGCGCCGACGCCGCGACGGCCGTCCGCTACACCCTGCAGGCTCTCGAAGACCGCGCCCCGGGGGCGAGCGTCGAGGTGCGGGTGCCGCCGTTCGGCGCCGTGCAGTGCGTGGAGGGCCCAGGCCACACCCGCGGCACGCCGCCGAACGTCATCGAGCTCGACGTCGACACCTGGCTCGAGCTCGCCACTGGCCGCGTGACCTGGCAGGAGGCGTTCGAGGCGAACCGGGTGCGCGCATCCGGAACCCGCGCCGACGTCTCGCCCTGGCTGCCGCTCGTGCGCCGCTGACAGGCGCGCCACGCCCTGCACGGTCTGCTCGCCCTGCTCATTGAAGCGCCGCGGCGCTCCCCGCGGAGTCTGCGAGCGCTCCCCGCAAACTGCGCGACAATGGATGCATGCTCCGCGAGAACGAACCCACTCAGTCGCGCCCCGAAGAGGGCGGCGACACCATGGCAGGCCGCGAGGTCGACGCCGGACGCGAGTTCGAGGTCTACGACGCTGAACTCGCCGAGTTCGAGGAGCAGGACGAAGACGAGGACGACGGCGTTCGGGAGATGGCGGCGAGGGTCCACCACGTTCCTCGCATGAGCAGCTTCCTCGTGCTCGGTGCGATCGTCGGCGTCGTCCTCGTGACGATCCTCACGTTCGCTTTCCCGCCCAACGAGGTGTTCTCCCGCATCCAGGTGTTCGCGTTCCTCCTCGCGTTCACGGTGCCCGTCACGCTCGCGCTCGGCGGCATTGCCGGGTACATCGCGGGTCGCGTATCGGCGAAGCGCTCGGTCGACGCGCGTTTGATCCGCGCAGACGAGCTCGAGAACCGCTCCTAGCGCACCGGCAGCAGGCGGGCCATCGTCAGTCGTCGAGGCCCCGCGCGTGCAAGGCGTCGGACATGGCGTCGGCGCGGCGCAGCGCACGAACGACGAGCGGCACGGCGAATGCCCGCGGGCTGCCGCGACGGCCCCGAGCGTACTGTGCCTGCCTCGCGGTCTCGGCGAGCTCGGCGACGAGCGGCACCGCGCGCACGCCGAGGGCGAGCTGCAGGGCGACGCGGTCGGGGTTCACGCCCACTCGACGCAGCGGCCCCAGCAGCCAGACGATGGCGTCGATCATGTCCGTGGTGCGGGTCGTGAGGCTCACGAGCGTCGCCGCGAGTACGAGAGCGACGATCGAGCCGACGACGCCGACGGCCCGAGACAGGTCGGCGGACCACCACTGGAAGGCGAAGATGCCGAGCAGGAAGATCCAGGTCGGGCGCACGCCGCGCCACGCGTATCGAGGGCCAAGGCGCGCCGCAGCGAAGCCGAGCGCCGCGACCGCGACGGCGATGCCGGCGGAGAGCGGTGAGCCGAGCGCGAGCACGGCCGCCCCTGCAGCCAGGAGCGCGAGCAGCTTCAGCCCGGCAGGCAGGCGATGGATGATGGAGCTGCCAGGCACGTAGACGGCAAGTGCCGTTCCGCGGTCAGCCACGAGCCCCCGCCGAAGCCCACGCCTCCGCCTCCACCCTCGCGGTCACGGGAAGGGGAGTCACAGCCCGCCCTCGAGTGAGACAGCAGCGCGATAGGCGGCGACCGCATCCCGCGGGGGCCCGTCGAAGTGGAGGCGCCCCTCGTGCACCACGAGCACGCGGTCGAAGCCCGCCAGGATCTCGAGGTCGTGCGTCACGAGGACCACCTGCTGGGGGAGCGTGGCGATACGCGCCGCGATCGCGCGCGAGTTGCGCAGATCGAGGAGCGTCGTCGGCTCGTCGAGCACGAGGATGCTCGGCTCGGTGACGAGCACGGCCGCGAGGGCGAGCAGCTGCTTCTGCCCTCCGGAGAGCAGGTGCGCTGGATGGTCGGCGCGGTCGGCGAGGCCGACCTGCTCGAGCGCCGCAGCCGTGCGCGCGGAGATCTCCGCCCTGCTCAGGCCGCGCCGACCGAGCCCGAAGGCGACATCCTCGCCCACGGTCGGCATGATGATCTGCGAGTCGGGGTCGGTGAAGCAGAACCCCACCCGACGCCGCACCTCCCTGCCGGCGCGCCTCGTGTCGAAGCCCTCGACCGAGACGGTTCCGCTCGTGGGCAGCAGCAGCCCGTTGAGGAGTCTCGCGAGGCTCGACTTCCCGGAGCCGTTCGCGCCGATGACGCCGATCCGCTGCTCGCCGAGCGTCACCGAGATGCCGTCGAGCACGGAGCGACGCTGCGCGCCGTCGCCGAAGCTCACGCTCACGTCGCGCAACTCGATCATGCGCGGCCCCGGCTCAGGAGGCGCCCGCGAGGTGCGACGGCGGCCCCGGCCTCACGCATCCACTGCCGGTGCCGTTGCCTGGTCTGGCGAGGTCGGCCGGTCGCGCCGCCGCCGGTCGGGGAGCAGCCCCGGGTAGGCCTTGTGTACACCTCGCGCGATGAGCGCCGCGACGACGGCCTTCGCGAGGTCGCCCGGCAGGAAGGCGAGCGCCGACAGGGCGGCGGCCCCGAAGCCGATCTTTGCCACGAGTGCGACGCCGATGATCCCGGGCAGGTAGAGCACGAACACGCCCCCGACGGCCGTCGAGACGATGCCGGGGAGAATGCGGAACGGGTTGCCGAAGCGCTCGACGAGCCAGCCGACCGCGAACGCCGCGATGGGGAAGCCGATGAAGTAGCCGACCGTGGGGCTCGCGAGCACCGCGAGCCCACCACGGCCGCCCGCGAGAAGCGGGAGCCCGGCGAGCACCAGGACGTCGAAGAGCAGCAGCGCCGAGAAGCCGCGCTTCGAGCCGAGCACGGCGCCCGCGAGCATGACGCCGAGCGTCTGCAGGGTGATCGGCACTCCGGGGCCGGGGATCGTGATGGCCGGCACCACTCCGAGCGCGGCCACGATGCCGGCGAACACGGCGACCTGCGTGAGGTCGCGCGTGCGATTGCGGGGTGCGGGGTGCGCGTCGGTCATGCACGGGACTCTACCGGCGCGCAGAGCTGCGCACCGACCCCGCTCGGCGGCCGAAACGCACCGAGCGTCCCCGCGGGAACCTATGGAAAACGCATGCTCGTCGTGTGACGAACATGCGTTTCCCGGAGGTCTGTCCCGCTCGGCTAGCTCTTCGTGTTGAGCTCGAGCCAGGCCAAGTACTCGGGAGTCACGGTGCCCGTCACGTACTTGCCGTCGAAGCAGCTCATGTCGAGCTCCTTCACGTCGGAGCCCTCGGTGATGGCCGTGAACAGGTCCCCGACCTCCTGGTACACGAGGCGGTCGGCGCTGATGACCGACGCGATCTCCTCGATCGACCTGCCTGAGGCCACGAGCTCGCCGCGCGACGGCATGTTGATGCCATAGACGTGCGGGTAGCGGACCGGCGGTGCAGCGGACGCGAACGTCACCGAGTTCGCGCCAGCCTGACGCGCCATCTCGACGATCTCCTTCGACGTCGTGCCGCGCACGATCGAATCGTCGACGAGCAGCACGTTCTTGCCGCGGAACTCCGTCGGGAGCGCGTTGAGCTTCTGGCGCACCGACTTCTTGCGCACCTTTTGCCCCGGCATGATGAATGTCCGGCCCACGTAGCGGTTCTTGTAGAAGCCCTCGCGGTAGTCGATGCCGAGGGTCTTCGCCATCTCCATCGCGGTCGGCCTGCCCGAGTCGGGGATGGGCATGACCACGTCGATGTCGCCGGCGGTGATGCTGCGCTCCACCTTCGAGGCGAGGGTCTTCCCCATGCGCAGGCGCGACTCGTAGATGGAGATGCCGTTCATGACGGAGTCGGGGCGGGCCAGGTACACGTACTCGAACGAGCACGGCACGAGGCGCGGGTTCACGGCGCACTGGCGCGAGTACAGCTCGCCGCCCATCGTGATGAAGATGGCCTCGCCCGGCTCCACGTCGCGGACCAGGTCGTAGCCGCCGGACTCCAGCACCAGCGACTCGGACGCCACGACCCACTCGTCGCGGCCGTGCTCGTCGTCGCGTCGACCGAGCACGAGGGGGCGGATGCCGAACGGGTCGCGGAACGCGAGCAGTCCGTGTCCGGAGAGCAGGGCCACGGATGCGTAGGAACCCTCGACGCGGTCGTGCAGGCGGGAGATCGCATCGAACAGGTCATCCGGCGTGAGCTCGTCCCCGTTGATGCCGTGCTGCAGCTCGTTCGCGAGGACGTTGAGCAGCAGCTCCGTGTCGCTCGACGAGTTCAGGTGCCTGCGGTCGACGTTGAAGAGCTCCTTGCGCAGCTCTCGCGTGTTCGTCAGGTTGCCGTTGTGCACGAGGACGATGCCGTAGGGCGCGTTCACGTAGAACGGCTGCACCTCGTCGTCGCTCTTCGCGCTGCCGGCCGTCGCGTAGCGGACGTGGCCGAGGCCGACGTTGCCGAGCAGGTTCCGCATGTCGCGGGTGCGGTAGCCCTCGCGCACCTGGCCCTTGACCTTCGCGATGTGGAAGGTGTCACCGTCCGCCGTCGCGATGCCGGACGAGTCCTGACCGCGATGCTGCAGGAGCAGGAGGGAATCGTAGATCTGTTGGTTGACGGGACTGGTCGAGACGTGACCAACAATGCCGCACACGCTGGGGGAGCTCCAAGCACAGGTAAGCGGGCCCGCGAGGGCCACTGATTTGACCGGACCCGCGAGGGCCACTGATGTGATGAGGCCCGCGAGGGCCACAGTTTTGACGAGGCCCGCGAGGGCCACGAGTGTGATGAGGCACCGAGGCGCCCTGAACGATTTTCCGATTTTGTCACAGCTCGCGGATCCGCGCGCACCCGCGTGGAGAGGGTTCGCTTCCGGCGTCACGTTCGCGGCGCACTAGGCTGTTGGGCGCATCCCCCCGAGGAAAGGGCATTCTGTGTCAGGCAACGACCTCTACGCCGCCGCTGGCGTCGACACCCGTGCGGGTGACACCGCCGTCGAGCTCATGAAGCGCGCCGTCCAGGCGACCCACGGACCGGAAGTGCTCGGGGGCGTCGGCGGTTTCGCCGGGCTCTTCGACGCCTCGCGTCTGACCTCGTTCACGAAGCCGATCCTCGCCACGTCGACCGACGGCGTCGGCACGAAGGTCGCGATCGCGCAGGCGATCGACAAGCACGACACGATCGGCCAGGACCTCGTGGCCATGGTCGTCGACGACATCGTCGTCGTGGGCGCCGAGCCCCTCTTCATGACCGACTACATCGCCTGCGGCCGGGTCGTGCCGGAGCGCATCGCCTCGATCGTCGAGGGCATCGCGAAGGCGTGCGCCGAGACCGGCACCGCGCTCACGGGCGGCGAGACCGCAGAGCACCCTGGCCTCCTCGGGCCCGACGACTACGACGTGGCAGGCGCCGCGGTCGGCGTCGTCGAGGCTGACCGGATGCTCGGACCGGAGCGCGTGCAGCACGGCGACGTCGTCATCTCGATCGCCTCGAGCGGCCTCCACTCGAACGGCTACTCGCTCGTGCGCCGCATCGTCGCCGACCAGGGCCTCGCCTTCACCGACACCTCCGCGGAGCTCGGCGGCGTCGTCGGCGAAGTGCTCCTCGAGCCGACCCGCCTCTACACCGGCCCCCTCGTCAAGCTCCTCGCCGAGCCTGCCCTCGACGGCGCCGTGCACGCCTTCAGCCACGTCACCGGCGGCGGCATCGCCGCCAACCTCGCGCGGGTCCTCCCGCAGGGCGCCTGGATCGAGCTCGACCGCGGCGCGTGGTCGCCGAACGACATCTTCCGCGTCCTCGCGGGCTTCGCGGGCACCGACCTCGAGTCGACGGAAGGCACCTGGAACCTCGGGATCGGGATGTTCGCCGTCGTCGACGCCCAGCGTGCATCCGCGGTCGTCGAGTGGCTCGAAGCCGCTGGCCTGCCGTCGTGGGTTGCCGGCACGATCTCGACCGAGTCGCGCGACTTCGACGGCTTCGAGCAGGGCGCCAAGGGCGTCGATGGCGGCGCGGTGCGCCTCGTCGGCAGCTACGCCAGCTAGGGCAGAACACGAGCCGTCGCGTCTCGCCGAGAGGCGAGGGCGCGGCGGACACGCGGTGCCATCCCCCCACGACGTGACCAACTTGCGTGCAATAGAGGCGGTCTGAGGCGGTTTCGGGGCTGCGGGCGCCGATATTGCACTGATGTTGGCCACGCGCCGGCGGGACTTGGGCGTCACGCGCGGGCGGCGGAACGGCGGCTGGGGCGGCTGGGGCGAGTCTCGGCGCAGCGCCTGCGTGGGGCGGCGCCGCGGGGCCGTGACCAACTTGCGTGAGCTACGCGTGAGTTGAGCCGGTTTCGGGGCTGCGGGTGTCTGCATCTCACGGATGTTGGTCGCGCCGGTGGTGCCTCGGCGGGCGCGGCGGCGCCGTGCCGGGCCGCTACTCGGCGGCGAAGGCCGCCGCGATCTCCTCGGGCGTCGCCTCGTTGGCGATGAGGGCGGCGAGCAGGATGCGCGCCTGGCCGGCCCGCAGGACGGCCGCGTGGATGGCGCCGACAACCGCGAGGTCGTGTCCGCCTCCGCCTCCGCCGTAGCTGGCCTTGAGCACGCCGAACGGCACGCGGCTCGACACGACGAGCGGGATGTCCGATGCCTGGCATTCCCAGGCCGCGGAGACGACGCTCTGGCTCGCGTTGCCCGAGCCGAGGCCGACGAGGACGATGCCCTGCACGCCGGCCTCGAGGCTCGCGTGCAGGTGGGTCGCGTCAGCGCCGGGGCTGACCGCGACGGTGTCGACGCGCATGCCGGCGACGGGCGCGGGAAGGTGCAGGCGGCGGGCGGGTTTGTCGGTGACGCTGCGGAACGCGTCCGCGCGGTCTGCTGAGGCCTTCGTCAGCCCCCACGCCTTGAGGAGCCTGCCGCCGAACGCGACGAGCACGCCTCGGCCGCGGTTCTCCGGGTCGAGCGCGGCGGCGAGGGCTGCCGCGACGTTCGCCGGCCCGTCCGGCGACTCCGACTCGGCCGTGAACTGCGAGCCGGTGAAGACGACGGTCTTGTCGCTTTCGAGCTGCAGGTCCGTGAGCAGCGAGGTCTCCTCCATCGAGTCGGTGCCGTGCAGCACGATGACAGCGCTGACCTCGTCGTCTTCGACCTGGCGTCGCACCTCGTCGCTGATCGACTGCATGTCGGCGAGCGTGAGGCTCGACGAGTCGACGGCCATGAGGTTCACGGCGCGCAGCTGGGCGCCGTGCGCTGCGGTTCCCTCGAGCAGGGCATCCGCCCCGAGGCTCGGCGTCGTCGCGCCCGATGCCGTCGTCGTGCTGGCGATGGTGCCGCCCGTCGCGATGACGGCGATGAGCGGGAGCGAGGATGAGGTCGTCACGTGGTCATTTCTACCCGGTTTGGCTTCCGCGCGCGCTGAGGGTTGACTTCGCCCAATTCGTGCGAATGTACTGAGGATGCGCCGCATCTGGTTCGGGAACACCGGGCCGGTCCGCGACGTTGCGCACGTAACACAGAGTTAATTCGCGCTATCCGGGAAGCGCGCTCCGAATTCATGGGGCACATTCCTAAGATGGCCGAACTCACTGATGTTCTGGCTACCGCCGAAGATAGGGGAACCCCAATGCAGAAGAAGCGTCTGATTACCGGAGGCATCGCTGCACTCGCAGCGATCGGCCTCCTCTCGGCCTGCTCCAACCCGACCGCTCCCGACGCTGGCGGCACCGACGGTGGTGCCGCATCCGGCGACACGATCGTCGTCTCCTCGGCGAACTTCCCAGAGTCCGAGATCATCGGAAACCTCTACGCGGAAGCGCTGAAGGACGCCGGCTTCACCGTCGAGACGCAGTTCAACATCGGCTCGCGCGAGGCCTACATCCCCGCGCTGTCGGACGGATCGATCGACCTCATCCCCGACTACACGGGCAACCTCCTCATCTTCCTCGACCCCGAGGCAGAGACGACGGACGCGGAGACCATCAACACGAACCTCACCGCGGCACTCGAGACGGAGGGGCTCACGGGCCTCACCCCGGCCGACGCCGAGGACAAGGACGCGGTTGTCGTCACGAAGGAGACCGCTGAGAAGTGGAACCTGACGACCATCGCCGACCTCGCCGCCCATAACGCCGAGATCACCTACGGTGCCCCGGCCGAGTTCCAGGAGCGCCCGCAGGGTCTGCCTGGCCTGAAGGCGAACTACGGCGTCGAGCCCGCAGCGTTCACCCCCATCGCCGATGGTGGCGGACCGGCAACGGTCGACGCGCTGGTCAGCGGACAGGTGCAGGTCGCGAACATCTTCACGACGTCGCCCGCGATCGTCGAGAACGACCTGGTCGTGCTCGAAGACCCGAAGAACAACTTCCCGGCCCAGCAGGTCATCCCTGTCGGCAACACCGAGAAGCTCACCCCCGAGGTCGCTGAGGTCATCGACGCCATCTCGGCGCAGCTGACGACCGACGAGCTCATCGCCCTCAACACGCGTGTCTCCGGTGACGAGAAGGTCGAGCCCACCAAGGCCGCGACCGACTGGCTCACCGAGAAGGGCCTGCTCGGCGCCTAGGCTCCGCTTCCCCATCATGCGGTGACGCTGCGAGGGTGGATGCGGGCGAGTCCGGCCGCATCCACCCTCTCAGCAGCAACACCCTGAACCACCGACTTCCCGACCGACTCTCCCCGCTTTCCTCACCTCCAGCTCCAAGATCTACGAGAAGCGAGTTCCGGATGCAGCAGCACGCAGACGCCGAACGGCCGCACGTGCGACCCACGATGCGCCCCAGCAAGCGGGCAGCGCAGGGCAAGCGGTCGGTCACGGACGCCTCCTCGGCCGGAGTCAACGCGCTCGCGGGCACCAGCGCAGAGGGGTCGTTGCCGCTGACGAGCTTCGTCATCGGCCGCGACCGGATGACGCCGCGGATCCTGGAGCGGCTCGCCGTCACGGTCGGCCACCTCGACATCGACCCGCACGTCAGGGTCCGGCTCGCAGAGGCGCGGGGCGTCATCGAGAGCGTCATGGCCCGCGGCGAGCCCGCGTACGGCGTCAACCGCGGCCTCGGGCCGCTGCGCGACCAGGAGATCCCGGAGGAGCTGCAGCACGCGTTCCAGCTGTTCGTGCTCGCCTCCCACGACGCGGCGGTCGGCAAGAACCTCACCCCCATCGAAGCGCGAGCCGTGATGCTCGCGCGCCTCGCCGTCATGGCGCAGGGCAACTCCGGCGCCACGACGGCGCTGTTCGAGGGCCTGCGCTGCCTGCTCGAATGCGGCGTCACCCCGGCCATCCCGTCCGAGGGGTCCGTCGGCGCCGCCGACCTGTCGATGCTCGCCGCCGTCGGCAACGTGCTCGTCGGCCGCGGGCGCGTGCTCGACGAGACCGGCACGCAGACCGTCCCCGCCCGCGAGGCGCTGGCGACGGCCGGCCTCGTGCCGCTCGAGCTCGCCGCGAAGGACGGGCTCGCGCTCGTCGGGGCGAACGCCGCCTCCGTCGGCATCGCGGCCCTCACCTCCGTGCGGCTCGACCGGTTCACCGCATCCGCTGACCTCGTCGTCGCCCACACCTTCGACGCCCTGAACGGCAGCGTCAAGGGCTTCCAGGAGAAGGTCGTCGCGGCCAGGCCCCACCCCGGCCAGATCAGGGCGGCCGCGCGCTTCCGCTCCCTGCTCGGCTCGAGCCGCGCCTACGGGCCGGCCACGGCGGGCTCCCTGCAGGACCCGCTCTCCATGCGCACCGTGCCGCAGGTGCACGGCACCCTCATCGAGCAGGCGGATGTGCTGCGCGAGTCGGTCACGGTCGAGCTGAACGCGCGCAGCGAGAACCCGTACATCGACATCGACAACGACGTCATCATCTCGAACGGCAACTTCTCGACCATCCAGATGGCCATCACGGCCGACTCCGTGCGCCTGCTGCTCGCGCACTTCGGCATCATGAGCGAGCGGCGCTGCTCGCTCATGATCAGGCGCCTCCGCTCCGAGCGGTCGCTCGTCGAGCAGGTGCTGTCGATCGACGACGCCGACCATCCGTTCGTGCCCGTCATCCTCGCCAACACGGCATCGTCGCTCATGGCGCGCCTGCAGCAGCTCGCGGCGCCCGTCTCGCACCTCGGCGGGGTCGTCGGCGACGGCGTGGAAGACCACAACGCGCAGGGCTACCTGGCCGTGCGGCTCCTCGAGGACAGCCTCGAGGCGGCCGAGCGGCTCCTCGCCATCGAGGGGCTCCTCGCCGTCGGCGTTGGCGTCGCCGCGCCAGCCCCGAGCATGAAGGACCGCGCTCCGCTTGTGGTGCAGCTCTCGAAGCGCATCCGCGAGACCCTCGCCCTCAACGACCCGGCGATCATGACCTCTCAGCGAATCGACCGCGTGCGCGCCGACATCGCCGAGCTGAGCGAGCACGTGCAGGACGCGTGAGCTCCACGCTCGCCCAACGACCACCCGTCACCAGCCAAGGAGCAGCATGATCACCTTCGAGAACGTCACCAAGACGTATCCGGATGGCACCACGGCGGTGAACGACCTCAGCCTCAACATCGAGGAGGGCTCGTTCACGGCCTTCGTCGGTCCGAGCGGATGCGGCAAGACCACGTCGATGCGCATGATCAACAAGATGATCGACGCGTCCAGCGGCCGCATCACGGTGGCGGGCAAGGACGTCGCGGACGTCCCCTCCACCCAGCTGCGCCTCGGCATCGGGTACGTGATCCAGAACGCCGGCCTCTTCCCGCACCGCACCGTGCTCGACAACGTCGCGACGGTGCTGCGCCTGAAGGGGGTCCCCGCGAAGGAGGCCAGAGCGAAGGCCATGGATGCCATCGAGCGCGTCCGCCTCCGCCCCGAGCTGGTCCACCGCTACCCGGCCGACCTCTCCGGCGGCCAGCAGCAGCGCGTCGGCGTGGCCCGTGCCCTCGCGGCGGATCCGCCCATCCTGCTCATGGACGAGCCGTTCAGCGCCGTCGACCCGGTCGTGCGCGACGAGCTGCAGCAGGAGATGATCCGCTTGCAGCGCGAGCTGAAGAAGACGATCGTGTTCGTCACGCACGACATCGACGAGGCCCTCATCCTCGGCGACAAGATCGCCGTCTTCGGGCCGGGGGGCGTGCTCCACCAGTACGCGGCAGCCGAGGAGGTCATGACGAGGCCCGCCAACACGTTCGTGTCGAGCATGATCTCGAAGGAC
Source organism: Pseudoclavibacter sp. RFBI5 (assembly GCF_002931395.1). Taxonomy (NCBI): domain Bacteria; kingdom Bacillati; phylum Actinomycetota; class Actinomycetes; order Micrococcales; family Microbacteriaceae; genus Pseudoclavibacter; species Pseudoclavibacter sp. RFBI5. Next base: position 270,566 of record NZ_PSYA01000002.1, read on the forward strand.
CGCGGCTACCGCGCCCTCACGTTCCGGGACGCCTCGCTCACCGCGGAGCCCCTCGCCGACGCCGTGGCCGGCATCATCGGCCTCGATGGGCACACGGCCGAGTGGTCGCTCGCGGTCGACGAGGACGGCCGCCCAGACGCGTGGCTGCACCGTGCGAGCTCGCTGCGCGTCCCGGTCGGCGCGGTCGTGACGCTCGACGACAACCTGCGGCGCTCTCTGGATGCGGTGCTCGCCTCCCCAGCCGGCCTCGCGATCGTCGTCGACCAGGCCGGCGTGGCCACCGGAGTGGTGCGCGGCGAGGCCGTCTTCGCCCGCGTCGCGGACGCGAGCGGCGAGCGATCATGAACTGGCTCATCGCGAACTGGGAGACGGTCTGGCCGATCATCATCCAGCACGCCGTGCTGTCGGTGGTGCCGACGGTGCTCGGCCTCGTCATCGCCCTCCCGCTCGGGATGCTCCTCGTCGGGCGACCGCGCGGACGAGGCGTCGCGATCATCGTCGCGAGCATCGTCTTCACGATCCCCTCGCTTGCGCTCTTCGTCGTGATCCCGTCGATCGTGGGCACGCCCATCATCAGCCCGCTCAACGTGATCATCGCGTTGACGCTCTACTCGACGGCGCTGCTCATCCGCACCGTGCTGGAGTCGCTCGACGCGGTTCCGGACGACGTGAAGGACGCGTCGAGCGCCATCGGCTACTCGCCCATCAAGCGCGTCATCGCGGTCGAGCTGCCCCTCGCCATCCCCGTGCTCGTCGCCGGGCTCAGGGTCGTCGCGGTCACCAACGTCTCGCTGGTCTCCGTGGGCGCCGTCATCGGCGTCGGCGGCCTCGGCCAGCTCTTCACCGCCGGGTTCCAACGCGACTACCCTGACCAGATCTTCGCGGGCATCATCACGATCCTCGTGCTCGCGTTCATCTTCGACCGCGTCATCGCGATCATCGGCGTCGCGACCACCCCATGGCTGCGCAGCGACCGGGTGAAGGCGAAGCGGGCGTCGAGGCGCACGCCGAACGAGCGCACCGAGACCGCCATGCTCGACACCGTCATCGCGAAGGGGGACATCTGATGTTCAACGAGATGCTGTCCTACTTCCTCGACCCGGCCAACTGGGCGGGCTCCTCGAGCATCCCGGCCAGGGTCGGCGAGCACCTCTGGTACTCGCTGCTGGCGGTCGCGCTGGCCGCCGTCATCGCGTTCCCGCTCGGTCTCGTCATCGGCCACACGGGCAAGGGCACGACGTTCATCGTCGCCACCGCCAACGTGCTGCGAGCGCTCCCCAGCCTCGGTCTCATGACGCTGCTCGTGCTGCTCATGGGCCTCGGACTGTTCCCGCCGGTGATCGCGCTGGTCGTGCTCGCCGTGCCCCCGCTCCTCGCCGGCGTCTACTCGGGTGTCGCGAACGTGAGCCGCGCGACGGTGGATGCGGCGCGCGCCATGGGCATGACCGAGTGGCAGATCGTGTGGCAGGTCGAGCTGCCGAACGCGATGCCGCTCATCGTCGCAGGGCTCCGCAGCGCGGTGCTGCAGGTCATCGCCACGGCGACCATCGCCGCCTACGTGAACCTCGGCGGCCTCGGACGCTACATCTTCGACGGCCTCGCCGTCACGGACTACGGGCGCGTGCTGGTCGGCGCTGTCCTCGTCACGGGGCTCGCTCTGGTCGTCGACGGCCTGCTCGCGCTGCTCGGGCGACTCGTCGTCCCTGGCCGCACGAAGCGCGGGTCGAAGGGTGCCGGGGCTGAGGCCGGTGCCGGTTCTCGCGCCGGCGCCTCCTCGGGCGCGACCGCCGCATCCACGAGCGCGGCCACGGCGAGCGCGTAGCCCCCGGACGGGCGGGCGCGGCGCCAGGGACCGAGCTACTCGGCGGCGAGGACCTCGTCGACCGGGCGGTAGGCGAGGCCGAGCGCCGTGGCGACACCTCGGTTGGTGACGTGCCCGCCGTGCACGTTGAGGCCGAGCGCGAGGGCATGGTCCTCCTGCATGGCCCGCTTCCAGCCCTTGTCGGCGATGGCGGTCACGTACGGGAGCGTCGCGTTCGTGAGGGCGCGCGTCGAGGTCTCCGGCACGGCACCCGGCATGTTGGCGACGCAGTAGTAGATCGAGTTGTGCACGGCGAACGTCGGGTCGTCATGCGTCGTGGGGTGGGAGCCCTCGAAGCATCCGCCCTGGTCGATCGCGATGTCGACGAGCACCGAACCCTTCTTCATGCCCGCCACCATCTCGTCGGTGACGAGCTTTGGGGCGGCGGCGCCCGGGATGAGGACGGAGCCGACGACCAGGTCGGCCTCGGCGAGCTGCGCCGCGATCTCGTACGCCGACGATGCCCGCGTCTGGATCTTGCCCTGGAACTGCACCTCGAGCTCACGGAGGCGCGGGATGTTCAGGTCGATGATGGTGACGTCCGCGCCCATGCCGACGGCGTTCGCGGCGGCGTGCTCCCCGGCGACACCGCCGCCGATGACGACGACCTTCGCCTTCGGGGTGCCTGGCACGCCGCCGAGCAGCAGGCCGCGTCCGCCAGCGGCCTTCATGAGGTGGTAGGCGCCGACCTGGGTGGCGAGGCGGCCGGCGACCTCGCTCATGGGCGTGAGCAGCGGCAGGGAGCGGTTCGGGAGCTGCACCGTCTCGTACGCGATGGCGGTCGTGCCGGCGTTCGCGAGCGCCTCCGTCTGCGCGCGGTCGGCCGCGAGGTGCAGGTAGGTGAAGAGCACCAGCTCGGGGCGCATGTGGCGGTATTCGGCGGCGATGGGCTCCTTCACCTTGAGCAGCAGCTCGGCCGTCGACCAGACCTCGTCTGCGGTCGCGAGGATGCGCGCACCCGCCGCCTCGTAGGAGGTGTCGGGGATTGCCGAGCCGAGGCCGGCCCCCGCCTCGATGAAGACCTGGTGGCCGTGGCGCTCCAGCTCGTGGACCCCGGCGGGCGTGATAGCCACGCGGTTCTCGTTGTTCTTGATCTCCGTCGGGACCCCGATGCGCATGATTACCCCTTTGTGTTCGTGCTCGTTCGGTGCTTCTCTCCGGCAATCATGCGCAGAACGTGTTTCGAATACGTTGAATGCCGAAGAAACATCGGCATGTGAGGGAGAATCGGGGCAAAACTTCGCTGAGGAGGCACACGCGTGGGTGAGATGCCGAAGGAACTACGGGCCGTCGACGCCGGGCTGCTCGACGATGTCGACCGCCGTCTCGTCGAGCTGCTGCAGGCCAACTCGCGGCAGTCGAACACGCAGCTCGCGGCCGCGGTCGGTATCGCCCAGTCGACGTGCATCGCGCGCGTGCGCTCGCTCGTCGATCGCGGCATCATCACGAGGTTCACGGCGGATGTGGGCCTGCCGCAGCTGGGCCTCGCGCTGCAGGCACTCATCAGCGTCAACATCCGCTCGGGGCAGCGCCAGGAGCTCGCGCACTTCGCGGAGGAGATGCGTGCGCTGCCCGAGGTCGTGCAGATCTTCTTCCTCGGCGGCTCGGAGGACTTCATCGTGCACGTCGCCGTCCGCGATTCGAACGACGCGAGGGAGTTCGTGGTGGCGAACCTGTCGACGCACCCTGCCGTCGCCTCCACTCGAACGAGCATCGTCTTCGACCACCACCGCATCCGCTGAGCTGCCGCGTCGTGCGTGCCGCGTCCTGCGTGCCACACGGCAAGACGTCGGTCCTTGGCGGATTCACGGAGGTGACGACCTGCAGATACCCCAGGTCTGCGAGCGTCGGGGCCGTACCCCGCGCAGACTTCGGGCATGTGCAGGCGCGGCGGAGCGCAAGCCTGCGCGAGGCCGAGGTCTGTGTAGCCGGAGTGCGCCCGACCCGTAGGTCCCCTTCGTCTCAACGCCGACCCAACGCCGACCTGACGCCGACCCTGACCAGCGCTGACCGGCCCGCTCCGGCACCCGCTCCGGCACCCGCAACTCATCCCGTGATCTGAGAACGCAGTAGCCGGGACCGCCGTGACGTTCTTATTCTGTGTGCATGGATCCAGCAGCGCAGGTGCAGGACGACGACCTCGTCGCGACCCTCATCGTGCGTGGGAAGATCCGAGACCCGCGCGGCGTCTGGGGGCAAGGCGAGGTGTGGGCAGCGGGGCCGCGCATCGTCGCGGTGCACACGGGCCGCTCTCGCACCCCGGCACCCGCTGGCGCCCGCATCGTCGACGTCGGCGACGCCTACGTGCTGCCCGGAGTGGTGGATGCGCACGTGCATTCCCTCTCGCACGGCGGCGAGGGCATCGCGGCGGCGACGAGGGCCGCCGCGGCCGGTGGCGTGACGACGATCGTCGAGATGCCCTATGACGGAACCGGCCCCATCAACAGCCTCGACAGGCTCCGGGCGAAGCAGGACCTCGCGAACGATGAGGCGCACATCGACGTGGCGCTCCTCGGCACGCTCGCGCCCGGCGGCGGCTGGCGCGCGGCCGGCGAACTCGCCGAGGCTGGGGCTGCCGGCTTTAAGGTGTCACTGTTCAACACGCACGAGACGCGCTTTCCTCGCATCGATGACCGCGAGCTGCTGAGCGTCATGGCCGCGGTTCGGGACGCGGGACGCACGCTGTGCACGCACGCCGAGAACAACGAGATCATCCAGGCGCTCCTCCGCGAGGAGCGAGCGGCGGGCAGCACCGACCCGCAGTCGCACTCACGCTCTCGTCCGCCCGTCTCGGAGACGCTGGGTGTGCTGACGGCACTCGAGGTCGCCGCCGACACTGGGGCCAGGCTGCACGTCTGCCACCTGTCGCTGCCCCGCAGCGTCGACCTGGTCGACTGGTACCGGACGCAGGGCGCCGACGTCACGCTCGAGACCTGCCCGCACTACCTGACCTTCACCCAGGACGACCTCGAGACGCAGCGGGGGCACCTGAAGATCAACCCGCCGTTGCGGGACGCGGAGGCGCGCGACGGGCTGTGGGATCGCCTCGGCAGGGGCCTGGTAAGCGTGGTCAGCTCGGACCACGCCCCGTGGTCGAGGGAGCTGAAGGAGCACGACGTCATGCTCGACAACAGCTCGGGCGCGCCGGGCGTGCAGACGCTCGTCGCCGCGACGCTGGGCGGCGCGCTGCGTCGTGATCCGTCCGGCACGCTGCTGGCGCAGGCGGTGGATGCGCTCACGATCAGCCCAGCGCGCCGGTACGGTCTCGACGCTCGGAAGGGGTCGCTCGAAGTCGGCAAGGACGCCGACATCGTCGTATTCACGCCGGGGGACGCATCCATCGAACTCGACCGGATGCTCTCGAACGCCGGCTGGACGCCATACGAGGGCATGTCGCCCGGCGGCAGTGTGACGCACACCTTCTCGCGCGGCGAGCTCGTCTACTCCGACACCGCGGGGCTCCTGGCGCGCGCGGGCCGGGGAGAGGTGCTGGTCTGACCATGAGCGATCTACGACCGAAGGCGGACCCGAACGGACGGCCCATATCGGGGGGAGCGGCCGCCTCCGGCGGGGCTGGGGGGACCGGGGGAGCCGCGTACAAGTCGCTGCACCGTGGCCTCGAGATCCTGCAGCTCATCCAGGGCCGAGGGCGGCTCAAGATCTCGGAGATCAGCAGCGAGCTCGGCATGCCGCTGTCGACCGTGTACCGCTACGTGACCGTGCTTCGAGACGCGGGCTTCGCGATCGAGATCGACGGCTACCTCATGCCGTCGAGCCGCCTCGCGGAGAACGACGACGCCTCCCCGCACCTCGTGCGCTACGCGGCACCGGTGCTGCGTCGCCTCAGGGAGCTCACCGGCATGACGGCGATCCTCGCCGTGCGCGTGCACATCACGGCCGTGTGCCTGGAGGTGTCGTATGCGCATCCGCAGCACCGCATCCCCTTCGGCCGCGGGAAGGTGCGCAGCCTGTACGCGGGGGCGACGGCCCTGCCCCTGCTCGCGTACGCGCCGAAGAAGGTCGTGCGCGAGCTGCTCTCCGGCGGCCTCCGCGCGTACACGACCGCGACGATGAGCCCGGAGATGATCGAGCCGTACCTGCGGCAGGTGCGCGCCGAGGGGCACGCCGTCTCCTACGGGCAGATCACCCCTGGCATGGTCGGCATCGGGGTGCCCGTCTTCGCGGGCGGCCGAGTGCTGTGCTCCCTGTCTCTTGTCGGTGACGAGCGGCAGACTGGGGTACTGGACGAGCGCGTCGCGCTCCTCAAGCAGGGAGCTGCAGAGCTCGCCGCGAAACTGCCGTCGAACGTCGACCTCGAAGTCTGGAGCGACCAGAGTGCCTGAAATCGCCGCGAACCCCGCAGCCCCGTCCCCCGCGTTCGAGGAGTCCGCGCCGCCCGTGTCCGGGCCGCTCGCGAGCCCCATCCTCGCGCGTGGGACGCAGCCGATCACCGCGCAGCGCGGCACGAAGCTGCGCGCGAGGAACTGGCGGGCCGAGGGCCTGCTTCGCATGTTCGAGAACGTGCTCGAGGTGGGCGAGAACGCGGCGGAGCTCATCGTCTACGCGTCGCTCGGCAAGGCCGCCCGCAACTGGGACGAGGCCTGCCGCATCGTGAACTCGCTGCTCGAGCTGGACGAGGCCGAGACGCTGATCCTGCAGACGGGCGCCGCGGTCGGCATCATGTCGACGAAGCGCGACTCGCCCATGGTGCTCTCCGCCGTCAACAACACCGTCGGCAACTGGGCGACCAGCGACCGCTTCTACGAGCGGTACCGGGCCGGGCAGACCATCTGGGGCGGGCTGACGGCCGCCGCCTGGCAGTACATCGGCAGGCAGGGCGTGCTGCAGGGCACGTACGAGCTCCTCCGCGAGGTGCTGGTCCAGCACTACGACGCGCGGGCAGAGGGCCGGTGGATGCTCACGGCCGGGCTCGGCGGCATGGGCTCAGCCCAGCCCATCTCGGCGCGCATCCTCGGCCTGTCGTCCCTGACCGTGGAGATCGACCAGGTGAAGATCGACCGGGCGCTCGCGGTAGGCGGCGTCGACGTCCTCGCACCCTCGCTCGACGACGCGCTGGCGCTGCTCGAGGCGGCCCGCGCCGAGGGCATCCCCGCCGCCGTCGCGCTCCGCGCCAACGCGGCGGCCGTCTTCGCGGAGCTCGCCGCGCGCGGCGTCACCCCGGACATCGTCACCGACCAGACCGCCGCTCACGATGCGCGCTACGGCTACGTGCCCCTCGAGTACACGCTCGACGAGTGGATCGCCGCCCGTGAGTCCGAGCCGGAACGCGTCGAGGCCCTCGCACGCGCCTCCATGGCCAAGCAGGTGGAGGCCATGCTCACGCTGCAGGAACGCGGATCCATCGCCTTCGAGAACGGCAACAACCTGCGGGTGAAGGCGCTCGAGCACCTCGGCGAGGGCGAAACCGAGCGGGTCAACCGCATCCCCGGCTTCATGGAGGCCTACCTCCGGCCGCTCTTCGCGCGCGGCATCGGCCCCTTCCGCTGGGTGTGCCTGTCCGGCGACGTCGAAGACCAGCTGACCATGGACGCGCTCGCATCCTCGCTCTTCCCGGACCGGCCCGAGGTCGCCGAGTGGCTCGCGCTCGCGGGCGTCCACGTGCCGCAGCAGGGCCTCCCCGCGCGGTCCTGCTGGCTCGGGCACGGCGAACGCTCGCGCCTCGCGCAGGCCGCGAACGAGCTCGTCGCCGACGGCCGACTCACGGCTCCCGTGCTCTTCAGCCGCGACCACCTCGACTCCGCCGGCATGACCCATCCGCGCATCGGCACCGAGGGCATGCGAGACGGCTCCGACGGCGTCACCGACTGGCCGCTCCTCGACGCCATGCTGCTCTCCACCGCCGGGGCCGACCTCGTCGCGATCCACTCGGGTGGCGGCGGCTACACGGGGTGGATGCAGTCCGCCGGCGTCTCCATCGTCGCCGACGGCAAGCCGGAGACCCTCGAACGACTCCGCCTGGCTCTCGACCTCGACACGGGGCTCGGCGTCATCCGCCACGCCGCCGCCGGCTACGAGGAGGCCGCGTCCGCCATCGCGCGGAACGGCGAGACGGGCGACGCCCCCATCGCCGCCCTCGGGCTCGCCGCGCGCGGTGCCCCCGCGTCCGCCGGGCCGGCCGCAGAAGAGGCCGCAGCGCCGGCGGCATCCACCCCCACCGACCCCGAAGGGAACGCCCGTGCGTGAACTGACCCAGGAAGACGCCGTCCACGGAGTGCTCGGAGGCGGTGTGCTCGCGTGCGGCGGCGGCGGGTGGAAGCACCACGGCGAGCTCATGGGCCGCATGGCGACCGAGCTCAACAGGCCGGTGCTCGCGGGCATCGACGAGCTCCCGGAGGACAGCTGGGTGGCGACGGTCACCGCGATCGGCGCGCCAGCCGCGAAGAACTGGGAGATCCGCCCCGTCGACTACGTGCACGCCCTGCAGGAGCTCATCAGGGCGACTGAGGTGCCCATCTCGGCCGTCATGACCGCGCAGAACGGCTACTCGACGACCCTGAACGGCTGGATCCAGTCGTCCGTGCTCGGCGTCAAGGTGCTGGATGCGGCCGGAGACGTGCGCGCGCACCCGACGGGCAAGCTCGGCTCGCTCGGCCTCGCCGAGCGAGAAGGCTACGTGGCGACGCAGGTCGTGTCGGGCGGCAACCGCGCCCTCCACGGCCACTTCCTCTCCGTGAACCGGGGCACGATCAACACATGCGACGACGTGCTGCGCGACATCTCGGTGCGCACGGGCGGCTTCATCGCCGCCGCCCGCAACCCGGTCGAGCTGAGCTACGTGCGCGAGCACGCCGCGCACGGGTCGATCTCGCTCGCCCTCGACCTCGGCAGGGACATGGCGGCGGCGCTCCGGAAGCGCGGCGCCGGCAAGCAGGAGGCGTTCGTGCAGGCAGTCGTCGAACGCCTCGGCGGCACGGTCGTCTCGCGCGGGCCGCTCGGCCTCGAGGTGCCGACCGACACGCACGGAGGCTGGGACCACGGCACCTTCCGCATCGGCGACTTCACGGTGCCGTACCTCAACGAGTACATGGCCATCGAGTCGGGCGGGGAGCGCATCGCAACCTACCCGGACACGATCATCCTCCTCGACCCGAAGCTCGGAGAGGCGGTCGCGGTGAAGGATGCCGCCGAGGGGCAGGAGGTTGTGCTCGTGTCGGTGCCGGCCTCCGGGCTGCCGGTGTCGTCGTCGGCGATCGACGAGTCCGGGCTCGCCGAGATCGAGCAGATCATGGGCATCGACTTCCTGAAGTACCGCGACTCGGGACTCGTCGGCGGAACGGCCGGCTATGTCGGCTGACACCGCGGATGCGCTGCTCGGCGCCGTCGACCCGTCGCGTCTGCGGCCAGACCAGCAGCGGGTGCTCGCCGACCTGACCGAGCTCGCCGGCCTCATCGAGAGCGCAGAGCCAGGGTTCTCCCGCCGGGTGTTCTCCGACGCGTACCGTGCGGGGCGCGAATGGGTGCGAGACCGGATGCGCGCATCCGGTCTCGACGCGCACATCGACCCGGCGGGCAACGTCGTCGGGGTGCTGCGCGGCGCGAACTCGTCGCTGAAGCCCCTCATGACCGGCTCGCACACCGACACCGTGCACGCGGGCGGACGCTACGACGGCATCGTGGGCGTGCTCGGCGGCATCGAGGTCGCGCGGCGCCTGCGCGAGGAGGGCATCACGCTCGCACGTGACCTATACGTCGTCGACTTTCTCGGCGAGGAGGCGAACTCGTTCGGCGTCTCCTGCATCGGCTCGCGCTCCATCGCGGGGCTGCTCCTCCCCGAGCACCTCGAGCGCACGAACGGCGACACGGCGCTTCGGCTCGGCGACGCCATGACGGGGTTCGGCCTCGACACGAGCGGCGCCCTCGGCCAGGCCTGGGCGCCCGGCTCCCTGCACGCCTACCTCGAGCTGCACATCGAGCAGGGGCCGCAGCTCGAACGCAGCGGCAAGCAGATCGGCGTCGTGACGGCGATCGCGGGCATCGAACGCCTCATGGCCGCGTTCTCGGGCCGAGCAGACCACGCGGGCACCATGCCCATGCAGGGCAGGCACGACGCGCTCATCGCGGCCGCCGAGGCGATCCTCACGATCGAGCGAGAAGCGTGCGGGGCCCCCATCCACGGCGTGTCGACGACGGGCCGTATCGAGTCGTCGCCTGGCTCCTTCAACATCGTTCCAGACGAGGCGCGCATCTGGGCGGAGATGCGCAGCGTGGACGCGTCGTGGCTGCACGGCGCGAAGCGTCGCGTCGCCGAGGATATCGCTGCGGCTGCCGCGCTCCGCGGTGTCGAGACTGCCATCGAGTGGCTCAACGACCAGGACCCGGTCGCGGCCGATCCCGACGTGCAGCGCCTCCTCGGCGACGCCACGGACGCGCTCGGCTACACGTGGGAGGCCGTGCCGTCCGGCGCGGGCCACGACGCGGCGCACCTCGCGCACCTCGGACCTATGGGCATGATCTTCGTGCCATCGGTCGGCGGGCGCAGCCACGTGCCCGAGGAGTTCACCGAGGCCGACGACATCGCGGTCGGCATCCACGTGCTCGCGACGGCGCTCGTCGCCGCCGACCGCAGCGAGCGCCCCCTCGCCGTGAGCTGACCGCGCCGGCCCCGCCCTCGCGCCCTCGCGCCCTCGCGCCCTCGAGCCCCCGCGCCCGCCCCGCCCTCGCCTCGCGCCCGTGCCCGCACGGTTTCGGGATGGGTTTCGCGCTTCGGGATCAGTTGCAACCCATCCGCGTGCGTGTATGTCATCCCGAAACTGCACTGGCCGCTTCGTGACGCCGCGCCGC
>NZ_PSYA01000004.1:0-247998 GCF_002931395.1 Pseudoclavibacter sp. RFBI5
GGGCATCATCCTGCTCCTCGCCTTCAGCCTTCGACAGGGGCAGGGGCGGACGGGAACACTCATCCACGACCGCAGCTCGGACACGGGACGCACCGTCGTCGACGTGTCCGTCGCACGCGACGCACTCGCTGACGCACTCGGCGAACGTGACGAGTTCCTCTCGACCAGCGTCTCCGCGTACGACGTGAAACGCACCCCAACACTCAAGGTCTCGGCGACCTGCCGACGTGGTGTCTCGCCCAGGGACGCGACGGCGATCGTCGAGCAGAACCTCGAGGCGCTCGATTCGCTCCTCGGCCAGAAGGTGCCGGTCCTGCTGCAGCTCAGCGGCGGATTCCGCGCCAAGGTGCAGCAATCGACGCGCCTCCAGTAACCACGACTCCCCACCGCGGCACCCCGATTCCGAGGAACCGCACCCCCAACAGAAAGGAACTGCCATGAGCGCAGGAGACAAGATCAAGAACGCAGCAGAAGAGTTCGGCGGCAAGGCCAAGGAAGCCCTCGGCAAGGCCACCGACAACGACAAGCTCGTCGCAGAGGGCCAGGCCGACCAGGCCAAGGCCAACGTGAAGCAGGCGGGCGAAGACGTCAAGGACGCCTTCAAGAACTAGCTCTCACCAGCGCGAGAAGCGGCAGCCGTCCCTTCGGGGCAGCTGCCGCTTCTCGCTTCCGCGGCTGCAATCGACGGTCACGGGCTCGGGAGTGGAGCCGCAGGCGAGTCCCCAGCGCGGTGGAAGTTCATGGCTCGCCGTCGTCATGCCCCGGCGTCTCGGGTCGATCGGTAAAGTCGCGTCTTCGACGTTGGTTCGGCGACAGGAGAAGCGTGCCCAAACTCATCGGCTACGCCCGAGTCTCGACCCGACAACAGGGCGCCGACCGGCAGGAGGCGGACCTTCGAGCTGCCGGCGTCCGAACGGACGACCTCTACGTGGACCGTGCAGAGGCCACCGCTCGCGACACCTCCTCGGCCCTCGACGCCGCCCTGCGCGCGCTGAGCGGCGGCGACACCTTGGTCGTGCCGACGCTCGACCGGCTCGGGCGGTCCACCGGCGACCTGCTGCGGCTGGCCGCCGAGCTGCGCGCGGAGGGCGTCTCGCTGCGGGTGCTCGACCTCGACGGGGCAGAGGTGGACACGTCGACGCCCACGGGGTCGATGATGTTCACGGTTATGGCGGGGCTCGAGCGGATGGAGTCGGAGCTCACGCGTGAGCGAGTCCTGGACTCGGTCAGCCGGCGACGAGCGTCCCGAGTCGACGACGGCGGCAGCTCCCGGAAGCGCACCGACGGCCCCGCCCAGGCAGGCGGACAAGAACTGCCGGAGGTCGCGGGCGGAACGCACCCGCCTGCCCTGCACGGCCTCACCGTTCCGATCAAGCGACTCTGACCGCGCGTCGCCGTGCCCTCGAGCGGGGCGACGCTGCAGCGATGGGGTCGGCAGCGCGACGCGACGCCGACGAGCGAACTCTGCGCCGCGTCGACAGGGTGGGTAGTCTGCGTGGATGATCGGCTTCATCGTCGCCTTCGCCTGACGGTCCTGCGACCCGCCCCTCGCAGTTCCCAGCACCGACCCGGGTGGGTTTCAGCGCGCCTTCTTCCGCGTGCTTTCCTGACGCAGGCCGCTTCGCTCATCTCTGGGGATGAGTGCTGAGCGAGATCTCATCGGAGTCTCCGTTGTCCCCTGAACGACCCTCATACGCTTCTGTGCTGCGAACGCCGCACCTCACACGCTCCTTCGTCGCCAGCATCATCGGCCGCCTCTCGCTGGCAACCTCCGGGCTCGCGCTGATCCTCCTCCTGGAACAGTCGACGGGCTCGTTCGCGGTGGCCGGCATCGCAACCGCGACGCTCGGCGTCGCTAACGTCGTCGCGACACCGTGGCGTGCGCGACTCATCGATCTACACGGACAGTGTCTCGTGGTGACGTCCCTCGGGCTCGTCCACGCCGCGTCCCTGCTCGCCGTTGGGGTGTTGTCGAGCGCAGGCCTGCCGACACTGCTGTTCCTCAGCGCGCTCGCCGGGGTGAGCGCCCCACCATTCGGCGCGGTCATGCGCGTGCTCTGGACCGCAGCGCTCCCGGCTGGCCCCCAGCGCACTCGCGGATTCAGTCTCGACGCCGTCGCAGACGAGGCGACGTTCGCCGTCGGCCCCTTGGCGGCTGCCGTCCTCGCCGTCGTCGCGGATCCGCTCTCGTCGCTGGTCGTCTCGGCAGGCTGCGTCGCCCTCGGGACGGCACTCTTCGTGACGAGCCCACGGTCACGAGCGCAGCGCGGATCACGTCAGGTGGAGGTCCCCGGCGCCCGGCCGGCGCTGCGTCCGCTGCGCTCCAAGGGCTTCCTGCCCATCGTGCTGGCGATGACGGCCCCGGGAGTGATGCTCGGCTGCGTCGAAGTCGCAGCCCCCGCAGTGGCCGCCGCCGCATCCAGCACGGTACTGGCAGGTGCGCTGCTCGCGGTGTTCGCGGGCACCAGCGCGATCGGCGGCTTGCTCTACGGCCGATGGGACCTCCGCGCGAGGCCGGAGCGTCAGCTGCTCGCGCTCACCCTGGCCCTTCTTGCGATCATCACTGTGACCGGGCTCCTCGGGGGCGTCGGCGTCGCGATCGTCGGCTTCGCGCTCAGCGGCCTCTTCCTGGCGCCGACCCTCATCGTCGGCTACCTCGCCGCGGACGCTCGCACCGACCCGCGAGCGCGAACCGAGGCGAGCAGCTGGATCAACACCGCCGTCAACCTCGGCGCAGCGCTCGGCGCGGCAGCATTCGGGACGCTCACCGACCGCGTCGGCCCGGGCCCCGCCCTCGCGATCTCCGCAATCTGCACGCTCATCCTCATCTGCGCACCGCTGGCCCTGCACGACCGCAGATCTCGGCGACGGGCTGACGGATGACGGCGGCCCCATCGGAACGGCCGGACGCCACCCCGGTGCGTAACCGAGGGCATCCCGAATGGAAAAGTGGGGCCGCGGGGCCTACGGTCGGAGGCATGCCTGACGTCCTCTCCGATGAGCGCCCACTCCGTATCGCGTTTGTCGTGCTCCACACCTCCCCGCTCGACGAGCCGGGCACCAAGGATGCAGGTGGCATGAACGTCGTCGTGCTCGCCCAGGCCGAGGCGCTCGCCGCCCGCGGCCACCAGGTCGAGCTCATCACGCGACGAAGCGATCCAGACTCGGCGCCCACCGTGCAGCTGCGCGAGAACCTGTGCCTCCACAACCTCGACGCCGGGCCGGCCCGCCTCATCGCGAAGGGGGAGCACGAGCACGTCATCCGCGAATTCCAGGATGCGCTCGCCACGCTCCTCGGAGAACTGCCCGTCGATGTGCTGCACGCCCAGCACTGGTTCTCGGGCGTCGCCGCCCTGCCCGTCGCCCGCGAGTTCGGGATCCCGATCGCGCAGAGCTTCCACTCCATCGCCGCGGACAGCTCCACGCCGCTCGCCGACGGGGAACGCGCAGAATCGCCGGGACGGCTCGCCGGCGAGGCGATGCTCGCGAAGTCCGTCGACGCGATCGTCGTCGTCAGCAGGGCCGAACGCGACACCGTCCTCTCGAGGCTCGGCGGCGACCCCGCGATCACGCACATCGTGCCGCCTGGCGTCGACGCCGACCTCTTCTTCCCCGCCTGGGATGCGCGGGCTGAGCCGGCCGCGCACGAGCAGCGACCCAGGCGTGCCCTGTCTGCCGGGCGCCTGCATCCGCTCAAGGGGTTCGACCTGGCCCTCGACGCGATCGCCGAGGTCGACGCCGACGTCCGCCCCGACTACGTGCTCGTGGGCGCCGCACCGCCGGATGCCGACGGCCGCGAATACGAGGCTCGCCTGCATGACGCCGTCGAGCAGCACGGGCTCGCCGACCATGTGCAGTACATCGGCTCGCTCAGCCGGCACGCGCTCGCAGCCCAGCTGCGCCTCGTGGACCTCGTGCTGATCCCCTCCCACTCCGAGACGTACGGTCTCGTCGCGCTCGAGGCCGCGGCATCCGGGGTGCCCGTCGTCGCCTCCGCAGCCGGCGGACTCCGCGAGGCTGTCGTCGACGGCGTCACCGGCATCCTGCTCGAGACGCGCGACCCCGCCGACTGGGCGGCCGCCATCGCGGGCATCCTCCGACAGTCCGAGGTCGCCGAGCGCATGAGCCGCGCCGCACGCGAGCACGCGCTCACCCACTCGTGGGACCTCAGCGCGGAAGGCCTCCTCTCGGTGTTCCGCGACCTCGTCGCACAGGCCCGGCCGGGTTCCGCGCGTGCCTGAGGCCGGCCACAGCCTGCTCGACTCGGTGCGCCACGCGCTGGTCGTGCACGCGCATCCCGACGACGAGGTGCTTGCCGGCGGCGCCCTGCTCCGCGAGCTCCACGAACGCGGCGCACGAGTCACGCTCGTGACGTGCACGCGCGGCGAGCTCGGCGAGATCGTCGACGGCGCGCTGCCAGATGCCACCTCCGTCGGGGAGCTCGCGGCCGTGCGGGAGCGGGAGCTGCGCGGCTCGCTCGACGCCCTCGGCATCGACGAGCACCGCTGGCTCGGCACCGCCCCCGCACGCGCCGAGGGCCTCGCACCCCGCGACTACCGTGATTCGGGGATGCGCTGGCTGCGGCCGGGCCTCGCGGGCCCCGCCGACGAGACTGACCTGCGGTCGCTGAGCGTCGCCCCGCTCGAGGAGGTCACCGCTGATCTCGCCGCCGCGATCGCCCATGACGGGCCGGACCTCGTCATCAGCTACGACGCGACCGGCGGGTACGGGCACCCCGACCATGTTCGGGCGCGGGAAGCGAGCCTCGCCGCATCGCGGGCAGCCGGTGTGCGATTCGCGGAGCTCGTCGAGCAGAGCGAGCGTGCCCTCGCGGCCGAGATCGGCGACCTCGAGTGGTTCGACCTCGAGCAGCACCGGGCCGCGGTCCTCGCCGCCCTCCGCAGCCACCGCACCCAGCTCACGGTCGACGACGAGGGCGCGTCGCTCGTGCACTCGGGCGGGCAGCGGCAGGACGTGCACCTCGCGATCGGTCTGCGCGAAGTGGTGGCGTAGCGAGGCCGTCCGCGCGGGCACCCACCTGGGTGCGAGATGTCCCACGACGTCACACGCCAAGCTTGCGGGCTTATGCTCGCCGTGCAACATGCTCCGGGGTCGGTGAAAGTCCGAACCGGCGGTGAGAGTCCGCGACCCGCTCGTCCGCGAGCGGTTGACCTGGTGGAATTCCGGGACCGACGGTTAAAGTCCGGATGGTAGGTGCATGGGAGGCGCTCGTTTCGGCGAGGGCCTCCGAGGCGTCGGCTGCCGGACTCTCCGGCTGCGCCGGCACCGGGACATGGCCCCGTGGTACGCGAAACGCGGAGGTCCGGCCATGCCGATCCAAGAACCCACACGCGTCGACACTGTCGACGCCGCCATGCAATTGGCGCTCTCCCTGGCGGCCCGAGGGCCAGCCCGAGATCCGAACCCACAGGTCGGGTGCGTCCTGCTCGCGCCGCCCTCCGGCGAGGGCGGCCCGCGCCGCATCCTGGGAAGCGGCCACCACCGCGGAGCGGGCACCCCGCACGCGGAGGCCGCCGCGCTCGACGCCGCGCGCGCAGCCGGGGCGGATGTGCGGGGTGCGACCGCCGTCGTGACCCTCGAGCCCTGCGCCCACAGCGGCAGGACGCCGTCGTGCGCCGACGCCCTCCTGCACGCAGGTGTCGCGGAGGTCGTCTACGCGGTCGCGGACCCGAACCCGATCGCATCCGGGGGAGCGGCGCGCCTTCGCGCGCACGGGGTGAGCGTGTCGATGGGCACCCGGCAGGTCGAGGCCGAGTCACTCCTGCGGGTCTGGCTCGTCAATGTCACCGAGCGGCGGCCGTTCGTGACGCTCAAGCTCGCATCCACGCTCGACGGGAGGGTCGCCGCCGCCGACGGGTCGAGCCAGTGGATCACCTCCGAGGCCGCCAGGGCGCACGCGCACGGTCGGCGGGCCGAGGCCTGCGCGATCCTCGTCGGCACCGGAACGCAGCGCGCCGACGACCCATCGCTGTCGGTGCGGGGAATCGCCGCGACCGACGCGTCTCAGCCCCTGCGCGTCGTGATGGGGCTGCGCGAGGTCGAGGAGGGCGCCGCCGTGCGCGCGGAGCCGGAGCTGTTCGTGCACCTCCGGACGCACGACCCGGTCGACGCCCTGGAGGTCCTGCACGCGAGGGGCGTCCGCCACGTCATCGTCGAAGGCGGCCCCACCATCGCGGCGGCCTTCCTGCGCGCCGGACTCGTCGACGAGATCGACGCCTACGTCGCGCCCATCCTGCTGGGCGACGGGGCGAGCTCCGTCGCGTCGCTCGACATCGGGAGCCTCCGGGACGCGAACAGGTGGACCACCGACTCCGTGCATCCGCTGGGCGTGGACACGCTCATCCGGCTCGTCCGGGGCCCCGAATCACCCGCCGTTCACGTCCCCGGCGCTGCACCCGTGGGAGTCGCAGCATGAACGCTGAACTGCTCCGGGCACTCGAGGCGCTGCGGGCGGGACGCCCCGTGCTCGTCGCCGACGCCTCCTCACGCGAGAACGAGGTCGACGCGATCCTCGCGGCGAACACCGCCACCCCCGAGTGGATGGGCTGGATCATCCGCCATTCCTCCGGGCTCCTCTGCGCGCCCCTCCCGGCGGCGCTCGCCGACCGGCTCAGCCTGCCGATCATGGTGGAACGCAGCGAGGACGCGCGCGGCACCGCCTACACGGTCACGGTCGACGCGGCCGAGGGGGTGACGACGGGCATCTCGGCAACCGACCGGGCAGCGACCGTCCGCGCCCTCGCCGCAGCGGACGCGCGGCCGAGCGATCTCATCCGCCCGGGCCACGTGCTGCCCCTGCGCGCCGTGGATGGCGGCGTGCTCGAGCGTCCGGGGCACACCGAGGCGGCCGTCGACCTGGTGCGCCTCGCTGGCACCGGCGAGGTGGGCGTCATCGCCGAGCTCGTGCGGGACGACGGCGAGATGCTGTCGTTCGGCGAGGCGCTCGAGCTCGCGGCAGCCACCGACCTGGTGCTGCTGCACGTCGACGACCTCGTGCGCCACCGCAGGGAGCATCCGGGCTTCCCCGCAGTGCGCACGCAGGAAGAACCGCAGGACCACAGCCAGCAGCGCGCCGCCCAGGCGCACGTGAGAGGAGCGCGACGATGAGCGGACACGGAGCACCGACAGTGCAGGCAGACGGGCGCGGCATGCGAGTCGTCGTCGTCGCGGCCGAGTGGCACGAGACGGCGATGGACGCGCTGCTCGACGGCGCCCAGCGCGCACTCGCCGATGCCGGCGTCACCGACGTCCAGGTCGTGCGGGTTCCCGGCTCGTTCGAGCTGCCCGTCGCGGCGAGCCGCATAGCCATGAGCAGGCCGGACGCGATCGTCGCGCTCGGCGTGGTCATCCGTGGCGGCACCCCGCACTTCGACTACGTGTGCACGGCCGCGACCAACGGCCTCACCGACGTGGCCGTGCGCACGGGCATCCCGGTCGGCTTCGGGGTGCTCACGTGCGACGACGAAGCCCAGGTGCAGGCCCGCATCGGCCTGCCGGGGAGCTTCGAGGACAAGGGGGCGGATGCGGCACTCGCCGCCATCGCCACCGCGAGCGCGCTCCGGGAATGGCCCGCGAGCCAGCCGGCAAGCCTGCCCACGAGCGGACGGGGCTGACCGTGTTCACGGGCATCATCGAAGAGCTCGGTCGGATCTCGAGCATCGAACGGCATGACACGGACGCGCGCCTCACGCTGCGCGCCCCGCTCAGCGTCAGCGACGCGAGGATCGGCGACTCCATCTCGGTCGACGGCGTCTGCCTCACCGTCGCCGAGCTGCTCGACGACGGCTTCACCGCGGACGTCATGGGGGAGACGCTGCGTGCCTCCGCGCTCGGCGACCGGGCCGAGGGGGAAGCGGTGAACCTCGAACGCGCCATGCGCCTCGGCGATCGCCTCGGTGGCCACATCGTGCAGGGGCACATCGACACGACCAGCGAGGTGCTGGAGGTGGAGCGCTTCGACGCGTGGCGGCGCATCCGCTTCGCCATCGACCCAGCGCACGCGAGGCTGCTCGTCGACAAGGGGTCGGTCGCCGTGTCGGGTGTCTCGCTGACGGTCAGCGCGGTCAGTGCCGTCAACGGCGTCGGGCGAGCCGGCGCAGATGGCTCGCCCTGGTTCGAGGTGTCGCTCATCCCCGAGACGCTCGCCGCGACGACCCTCGGCGACCTTGGCGTCGGGGACCGGGTGAACGTCGAGACCGACATCCTCGCGCGCCACGTGGCGCGGCTCGCGGGTCACCAGGCGTGAGCGAGGGGCAGGCGGGGCGAGCTCTTCGCTCCGTCTGCCCGGCGGGAAACCGGCACCATGCAGCTCAGCGAATCTCAGCGGACCACCTCGATCTTGATTAACCGCTTGATCAAGGTGATGGCGTGTGGTTATAGTCTGCGTAACCGATTAACCACGAACAATGAGGTGACATGGACCAACGAGGGTTCTACAAGCCAGACGGAGCTTGGGTAGGCGACGTGATCCCGTGGCAGGAAGGCGGACGCTTCCACCTCTTCTACCTCCACGAGACCCGTGAAGCCCCGAAGGCTGGCATGCCCTGGCACCGCATCGAGTCGGACAACGTCGTCGACTTCTCCGAGACCGGGGTCGCGCTCGCATCGGGTGGTCCAGAGGCCGCCGACTTCAACGTCTACACGGGCAGCGTCGTGCTCGACCAGAACGGCCACCACCACCTGTTCTACACGGGGCAGAACCCAGCCATCACCGGCCAGGACGGTCGGGCGCTTCAGGTGGTCATGCACGCAACAAGCTCGGACGGTATGCGCACCTGGGAGCGTCACCCCGCACACACATTCGGCGCTACACCCGGCTACGAAACCGGTGACTGGCGCGATCCGTTCGTGTTGTGGGATGCCGATCAGCAGCTCTGGCGGATGCTCATCACTGCTCGCCACGAGCACGGTCCCGATCGACGCCGCGGTGTCATCGCGCAGTGCACCTCGAAGGACCTCACGACTTGGCATGCTGCTGCGCCGTTCTGGGACCCGCGGCAGTACGTCGCGCACGAGTGCCCAGAGGTGTTTCAGTGGGGCGACTGGTGGTACCTCGTGTACTCGGAGTTCAGCGATGCTTTCGCCACCCGCTACCGGATGTCGCGCAGCCTCGAAGGTCCCTGGCAGGTCCCGGAACATGACACCCTTGACGGGCGGGCCTACTACGCGGCGAAATCTGCAGAACGAGAAGGCCGACGCTTCTTCTTCGGCTGGATCGCAACGCGAGAGGGGGCACGCGACGACGGCCCCTGGCAGTGGGCGGGCACCCTGTCCGTGCTCGAAGCGGAACAAGCGTCCGATGGGACACTCTCGTTCCATCCGGCGGCCGAGCTCCGAGAGACGTTCGACACGCTTGCCGGTTCAGGCGGCATCGCACCAGGGACGGTGCTTGCCGCGTCGGACGGCTACGCCGAGGTGCTGACCGACCGAGACGCGCCGAGCTCTGCCCGCGTGCGTGCGCGATTCGACATCACGCAGGACACCACCGAATGCGGCGTCCTGCTGCGGGCCAGCGCAGATGGCGACACGGGGTACCGACTGCGCCTCGAACCGAAGCGCAATCGCCTCGTCTTCGATCGCTGGCCGCGGGCATCGACCGGCACCGAGCAGTGGCACATCTCCGGGGATGTTCCCCACGTCGTGGAACTCGAACGACCCTGCTCCCTCGACGCGGGCGTGCACGAGCTCGAGGTCATCCTCGACGGTGAACTCTGCGTCGCGACCGTCGACAATGCCGTGGTCCTGAGCACTCGGCTCTACGACCTGCCCGCCGGCCGTCTGGGCGTCTTCGTCGCTGAGGGCACCGTCACCGTCGACAGCTTCATCATCCAGAGCCGCGACTCAGCGCCCCATTCGCCTTCCCCGCGCCATCAGCACCTCGTCACTACGGCGAGCTGACCTTCATCCACTGTCCCGATCAATCAACGGAGATCTCGATCATGTTCAGAACATCCAGGAAGACCGCCATCGTCGCGACCGTCGCGGCCGCGGCGCTTGCACTCACGGCCTGCGCCGGTGGCGCTCAGAGCGTCGACCCGAGCAACGTAAATCCGGAGGGTGAGATCGTCCCCAGGGAGATCTCGTGGCTCCTGTCCAGGCCGGCTGACGGGGGTGTAATCACGGCAATGCAGCAGATCGCCGAAGAGTACGCCGCTGAACATCCCGGCTTTGCGCTCAACCTCATCACGACCCCCGATCGTCCTTCCTACATTCAAAAGTACGAGACGCTGGCCGCGGCCAACCAGCTTCCTGAGCTCTTCGACACGGACGCGACTCCGTTCGCCCAGAAGCTCGCCGGTCAGGGGCGGATGCTCGATATCGATGCGCTCCTGGAAGATCTCGGGCTTGCCGACGACTACCGCGAGACGGCGCTCAACTACCAACGGTTCGATGACGGGACGCTCCGCATGGTGCCGTTCGAGTTCCAGCTCGAGTTCTTCTGGTACAACCAGGCTCTTCTCGACCAAGCAGGTGTGCAGCTGCCCGCGACGCTCGATGACTTCCCAAAGGTGTGCGAGGGTCTGCGGGCGGCAGGGATCACCCCGATCGCCCTCAACGGACAGGACCAATGGCCGCTTGAACGCTACATGGCCTACTACCCGTTCCGCATGGTTGGTCCCGAATACATCCAGGACCTGAAGAACGGAGACGCGAATTTCTCTGACCCGGCGGGACGCGCAGCTGCAGAATGGCTCTCCTCGCTTGGGCAGGCCGGCTGCTTCCAGGAAGGCTTCTCGTCCACGGGGTACGCGGATGCGCAAGCATTGTTCACCTCGGGTAAAGCGGCCATCTACAACACCGGCACCTGGGAGCTCGGAAACCTGGCCACCGAATCGCTGGATTCCGGCGTGCGGGACAACGTCGACTACTTCACCCTCCCCACCATCGACGGAGCCGTCACCGCCGACAACGAGTACGTCACGCCATCGGGAATCGGGATGGCCGTGAACACCAAGACCTATGACCCACTGGTTCGCGACTTCCTCGCGTTCGCACTCGAGCGATACCCGACGCTCTACGCCGCGACAGGTGCGATCTCCCCGACGGTCTCCGCAGAGACGGTTATCCCGGGAGGCGCCACCCCGCTCTATGAGCAGGCAGTCTCCCAGGCCGACGACACCGGAGGCGCGATCGCCATGCCGTGGGACACCCAGCTCGACCCAGCCACCAACACGCGGCTTCAGCAGGAGTTGACATTGCTGGTGCAGGGGGACATCACTCCGGACCAGTTCGTGGAGACCATGGACGCCGCGATCTCGGAGAACCGCGTTGAGTAACGCAGCCCCCGCAGAGAATCACGGTCCTCGCCCGCGTCGTCAGAAGAAGCCGTTCGCCTCGATGCTCCCACTCCGATCTCGTCTCTCGGTGCTGGTCTTCCTCCTCCCGCCGCTGCTCCTCTACAGTGCTGCGGTCCTGCTGCCGATCGTGCAGTCACTGATCCTGAGCTTCTACCGCTGGGACGGCATCACGAACATGGTCTTCGTGGGTCTCGACAACTACGTGAAGATGTTCACGCGCGATGATGTCTTCTGGACGTCGTTCGTGAACGCCCTCGGGTATCTGGTCATCTGTCTTGTGCTGCAGCTCGGCGGCGCACTCGCGGTCGCGGGGCTTCTCACTGCGATGCCGAGAGCACGGGAGCTCGTGAAGACGCTCTACCTCCTGCCTGCCGTCATCTCAACGGTGGCGATCGCGTTCCTCTTCCAGCGCATCTACTCGCTGGAGCCAATCGGTCTGATCAACCAGCTCCTCGAATGGTTTGGTCTCGGGGCATGGCAGACTGCCTGGCTTTCCAACGTGCAGACAGTGCTTCTTGCGGTCTCGATTCCAGAGGGGTGGAGGTTCACGGGCCTGTACATGCTCATCATCTATGCAGCCCTCATCGCGGTTCCGAAAGAGCTCGAAGAGGCTGCTCGTCTCGATGGGGCGTCCTGGTGGCAGGTCTTCTGGCGAATCCGATTCCCCTACATTCGGCCCGTCTGGATCACAACCACGATCATGGCGACCACCTTCGCGCTGCGTGGTTTCGATATCCCGTACCTCCTGACCAACGGTGGGCCAGGACAGTCGTCGGAGCTCCTGACCACCTACATGTACAAGACAGCTTTCGTGCACACCGACTACGGCTACGCCAGCGCGATCTCCGTGTTCATCGTTGTCGAGTGCCTCGTCGCTGTTGGTCTCATCTTCCTGCTTCTCCGTAGAAGGGACGCCTCATGACCGCGACACGTGTTCTCACCCCCGCCACGTCGCCAGTGGAACCCCAGCCAGCGCCAATACCAGGGCCGCGTCGCTCGCGTTCACCCCGACCGCCGCGAGTGCGGGTCCAGCGAACGCTCCTCACCGTGACCGTCGTGCTTATCGTGCTGGCGCAGGTGTATCCCCTGGCGTGGCTCTTCGTCACGAGCTTCCGCACGGCTGCGGATTTCGCCGGCGGAAATCCCTTCGCGCTTCCGGCGGAGTTCACGCTCGAGAACTACTCGCGAGCGTTCGCCACCGGCAACCTCTGGCTCAACATCGCGAATAGCTTCATCGTCACGCTCGGTTCGAGTGCGCTCATCGTGATCGCGGGAATGATGGCTGCGTTCGCTCTCCAGGTGCTCGGGTTCCGACTCAGCGGACTTGTTCGAGGGCTCTTCCTGCTGGGCATCATCGTGCCCGTGCAGATTGCGCTTGTGCCGCTGTTCATCGACTACTCGCAGATCGGGCTGCTCGACACGCACCTGTCGATGATCATCCCTCTCGCCGCATTCGCGATGCCGATGGCGGTCTACCTGTTCTCCTCGTTCTACGAGTACATTCCACGCGAGATGTACGAGGCCGCATCCCTCGACGGGGCTGGACCGTACCGTATCTTCACCCAGATCACGTTCCCGCTTTCCGTGAACACGATCATCACGGTTGTCCTCGTCAACAGCATCTTCATCTGGAACGACTTCATCTTCGCGAACACCTTCGTGCTGTCGGATGGGCTCAAGACGATCCCACTCGGACTGCAGAACTATATTGGCGCGATGGGCAACACCGACTGGACGGCAACGTTCGCTGCCGTCTGCGTCACCGTGACGCCGCTGCTTCTCGTCTTCCTTGTGCTGAACAAGGCCATGATCAGCGGCCTTGAGAGTGGAGCGACCAAGGGATGAACTTGTCCGAGCACCCTAAGAACGGGCCCCCCGTGACCATGCGCGAGGTTGCCAAGGCGGCGGGAGTGTCCGTCGCCACGGTCTCCCATGTCGTCAACAACAAGAAGGGCGCGCGCATCGGCGAGGATGCGCGCCGCCGAGTGCAGCACGTTGTCGCTGAACTCGGATACCGTCCGAATGCGCTGGCCAAAACCCTCTCACGGGGGACGTCTCGCTTCATCGGGCTGGTCGCCGATGCCATCGCGACGACCCCGTTCGCCGGCCAGATCATCCACGGAGCCCAGGACGAAGCATGGAAACACGGCTACATCCTGCTCGTCGCCAACACGGAGAGCAACGCGGCGGCGGAGAGTGAGGCGATCGCCATGATGCTGGAGCATCAGGTGCACGGCATCCTCTACTCCACCTGGTATCACCGAGGAATCACGCCCCCGGAGGGCCTCGAGAAGACCGAGACCGTGCTGGTGAACTGCTACGCCCTCGATGGCGGCTACCCCGCGGTCGTTCCCGACGAGTACCAGGGCGGACGAGCCGCAACTGCAGCGCTGCTGGCAGCAGGGCATCAACGCATCGCGTTCATCAACACGACGACCGAATCGCCCGCCCAGTCCGGTCGCCTCGCGGGGTACCGGGCAGCGCTCGAGGCTTCCGGGGTCCCATTCGACGACTCGCTGGTCTTTCCCGCGTCACCGCAGCAGGAAGGTGGTTATGCGAGTACCGATGGCGTGCTGAGAACCGGTGCCACCGGAGTGTTCTGCCACAACGACCGCGTCGCGATGGGCCTCTACGACGGACTCCGCGAACGTGGCCTGCGCATCCCCGAGGACATCGCCGTCATGGGCTTCGACAATCAGGACGTGATCGCTGCCCACCTCAGGCCGCCCCTCTCGACGGTTGCGCTCCCGCACTACGAGCTTGGAGCGCAAGGCGTTCGGCTGCTGCTCGGACTCGAGAGCTCCACTCCGGATTCTCCGCAGCTCATCGACTGCCCACCGATCGCGCGGAGCTCCGTCTGATGGCTGGCAGCTCTCGCCGTGCAGCAGACCCCACCGTGCCGCGCCCGATCGTCCACTTCGCCCCTGAGCGTCACTGGATGAACGATCCGAATGGGCTCATCCACCACGGTGGCCTCTGGCACGTGTACTTCCAGTGCAACCCGGAAGGCAACGACTGGGGAAACATGAGCTGGGGCCACGCCAGCAGCAGCGATCTGCTCTCCTGGACCGAGCATCCTCTTGCCCTTCGTCACAGCCCAACCGAGCAGATCTACTCAGGGTCGATCGTGCGCGACCCCAGCAGCGATGACAACCGACTGCGAGCGATCTACACGAGCGCCTACTCCAACGGCAAGCAAGCCCAGTCCGAGGCCACGAGCACAGACGGAGGGTTGACATGGACGCAGAATCCGCAGAACCCGATTCTCGATCGAGGCACATCGAACTTTCGTGATCCGAAGGTCATCAGGTACGCCGATGCCGAAGGTCGAGAACGATGGGTGCTCCTCGCCGTCGAAGCGGAGGACCGGCAAGTGCTGTTCTACCGCTCCGACGACCTGGAGACCTGGGACTACCTGAGTTCGTTCGGGCCTATCGGGCCGACCGGCGTGGTGTGGGAGTGTCCGGATCTTGTTCAGCTTCCGCTCGACGGCGACCCGGAACGTGCTCGCTGGGTACTGACTCTGAGCACCAATCCCGTCGGTGACCAGCCCGACAGGACTGGGTCGTCGATGAGCTACGTCGTCGGTGACTTCGACGGGCACACGTTCACGGCGGAGGCCCCAGGGCTCCGCCGCCTCGACCACGGGCGCGATTTCTATGCCGGCGTCACCTTCGCCGATGCGCCGAGCGACGGGCCGATCATGCTCGGTTGGATGAGCAACTGGCGATACGCCGATCAGTTCCCGTCAGCGCCTTGGCGAGGAGCCATGTCGTTGCCTCGAGAGCTTTCGCTTCGCGAACTGCGCGGACATGCGCAGCTGGTCCAGCGCCCGCTGGGGCTTGATGAGGCGCTGTTGCGGTCGGACCAGGTCAGTGGGCTTGCCCCCGCTAAGAGCACTTCGTGGACTATGGGCGCCCACTCAGTGATCGACCTCGCTTGGGAACCGTGTCGTACCGGCAACGCGAAGCTTGTGCTGCAGGGCGAGGATGACTTCGTCGAGATGGCACACGATGTCGACTCGGGTGAGCTCATCATCGCTCGGGGTGGGCGATCGTCAGCGGCTGTGCATCCGGACTTCCCGTCCTCGATCTGCATGCCCCTTGATGCCTCGGCGCCTCTGCGCCTCCTCATCTGTCTCGACGGGCCGCTTCTCGAGGTGTTCGCGAACGATGGGCAGCACGTGGCATCGCACCTCGTTCTCCTTGGAGGGGGTCCGGTGAGCGCCTCGCTCACGACAGGGCAAGCTGCGCTTGTCACCGTGGCCGTTGGCGAGCTCGAGGGTGCGCGCCAGGGCTGAGGGAACCCGGAATCCCGATGTTGGGCGGCGTAGTCCCGTCTCCGAGCCGGGATGGTGCGCCCCCTCAGGCGTCGCGGAGCCGCTCGTGCAGCTCCGCGACGCGGGCGCGGATGTCGTCCCGCACGAGGCGCATCCGCTCCATGCCGACGATGCCGCGCGTGGAAGGCTCGTCGGTGATCCACCGCTCGACCGGCACGCTCGTGTCCTCGGGCAGCTGCGCCTCGTCGCCGAGGATCACGACGAGGTCGGCGCCGGCGAGCATCGACGGCGTGAGCGGCTTCGGATGCTCGTCGCCGACGTCGATCCCGAGCTCGGCAAGCGACTCGACCGACTCGACGTTGAGCGCCCCGCCTGGGGAGGTGCCGGCCGAGGAGACCTCGACCGTCTCGTCGGCGATCGCCCGCAGGAGGGCAGCCGCGAGCTGCGACTTGCCGCCGTTCTTCTTGCAGACGAAGACGACGCTCGTGGGGGTGGGGCTCATGCTGATCCGTTCGTCGAGGGTAGCTATGC
This sequence comes from Pseudoclavibacter sp. RFBI5, assembly GCF_002931395.1. Classification (NCBI taxonomy): domain Bacteria; kingdom Bacillati; phylum Actinomycetota; class Actinomycetes; order Micrococcales; family Microbacteriaceae; genus Pseudoclavibacter; species Pseudoclavibacter sp. RFBI5. The sequence goes on from NZ_PSYA01000004.1 coordinate 16,129, forward strand.
AGCTCATCATCGACGATACGGATGAACGCCGTCCGAGGGCCACGGGCGCCCCGCTCACCCCGCTCGTCCCTTGAGGCAGAATGGGGCGATGCAGGATCACGGTGCAGCGGCACGCGACATAAGCGCCGCGGGTGACACGAGCGCGGCGGTGCTCGTCGTCGAGTCGTGGCGGGTCGAGTCGGGGCGCGTCATCGCCGCCGCCGCGCACCGGCAGCGTTTCGAGCGCTCCGTCGCCGATCTCTTCGGGGAGGCGGCAGCAGAGCGGCCCCCGCTCTGGGCTGGCAGCCCCGCCGGGACCACCCCGGTCGAGGCTGACTGGCCTCGAATCTGGGGCGACGTCTTCGAGAGCACGCCTCTCACCGACGCGTGGTTCCCGCGCCTCTCCGCCCGCCTCGACGACGGCCGCCTGCTCGTCGAGCTCACCCTGCGGCCGGCTCCGGAGGCGAGGCCCCTCACGAAGCTCAGCACCCGCCTCGACGAGCGGCGCTGGCCGACGCTCAAGGGCCCAGACTTCCCGTCCCTCGCAGAGCTCAGGGCGAGCGTGCACGAGGAGGGTGCGGCCGATGCCCTGCTCGTCAACGAACGCGGCGCGATCACCGAGGCCGCCTACGGCACGGTTGTCGGCTGGCTCGGCGAGACCCTCGTGGTCCCCGCCGCGAGCCGCCGCGTGGCGGGGACGACCCTCGGTGTGCTCGAGAGACTCCTCGCCACAGCGGGCGTCACGCGCGTCGAGGGGGAGCTGCTCGCCGACCCGCTCGCCTCATCCGCCGAGCGCGGCTGGGATGAGCTCTGGTACCTCAACACGCTCCACGGCATCAGCCCCGTCTCCATGCTCGACGGCACACGCCTCGGCCTCGACGTCGCCCGCGTGCGCAGGTGGCGGCCTCGCCTGCACGAGACGAGCGCCGTGCCCCGGCCGGATGGGCGCTCGGCGTGATCGTCGTCGTCGACAACCGCGATTCGTACACCTACAACCTCGTCCAGCTGCTCCTGGAGCTCAGCGATCAGGAGGTGCGGGTCGTCGACGCCGGTGACATGCAGGCGGTGGATGCGTGCCTCGGCTGGGTCTCCGAGGGGCTCGTCGCCGGGGTCGTCATCTCGCCCGGCCCCGGGCATCCTGCCGAACCGGCCGACTTCGCGGGCTCGGCCGTCGTGCTCGACGCCGCACTCGCCGAGGAGCGCCTGCCCGTTCTCGGGGTGTGCCTCGGCCACGAGGGCATCGCCGTGCGGTACGGCGGGGAGGTCGTGCCGGCCCCCGAGGCGAAGCACGGGTGGCGCAGCCCCCTCTCACACGACGGGTCTGGCCCGTTCGCCGGCGTGCCCCAGGGCTCCCTCGTCACGAGGTACCACTCCCTGGTCGTCAGCGAGCCCCTGCCGTCAGGGCTGCGCGTCACGGCGCGCAGCGAGGACGGCGTCGTGCAGGGCCTCGAGGTCGAGGGCCGGCCGGTCTGGGGTGTGCAGTTCCACCCGGAGTCGATCGCGAGCGAGCATGGCCGGCAGATGGTCGCGAACTTCGTCGACGCCGTGGATGCGGCGGGGCTCGGCGCGCCCCCTCGCGGGGCTCGCGGCGCTCGTCGCGCTCGCGGTCAGCGCGACGCGAGCCGTCGCCCCGCGGAGATCGGGGCGTTCCCGCGGCCCGCAGCTCGCGAGCTGTTCGTCGCGAGCCGTGTCGTGCGCGGCCCGCAGCCGGAGGGCACGGCCGCAGCCGAGGCCGCCGCCGCGGTCATCTACCGCGAGGTGCTCCGCCGAGGCTCTGCCAGCGTCTGGGTGGATGTGCCCGACGACACAGGCAGGCAGGCGCGGTTCAGCATCCTCGCCGACGACGCCCCAATCGGTATCGGGACCTGCCCCGCGCACGCCGCTCGCCTCGACGGCTCAGATGAGGCAGCGCACGAGACCGAGCCGGGCTGCGAGACGTGCGAGCCCGCTCGAGTGCTGCGCTTGGACGGCGACGGGAGCTTCGAGACCGTGCAGCGGGAGCTCGAGGCCATGCGCGCCGTCGGGGGCGACGGGCTCGCGTTTCGCGGCGGGCTGCTCGGCTACTTCGGGTACGAGCTCGGGGTGCGGATGCTCGGCGTGCTGCCCCGGGAGGCGGAGGAGACCGCGTCCCCCCTCCCCGACGCGTGGTGGCTCGACCCGCGGCGCGCGGTGCTCGTCGACCGCGCAACTGGCGCAGTCACCGTCGTCGCGACCGCGTCGAGCGGCGCGCTCGCGGAGGCCGGCGCCGAGCGCTTCAGCTCCGAAGTCGGCGAGGCCCTCGAAGCGTCAGGCGGCGAGCGCCAGCACGCTCTCCCCGACGTGGGACGCGCCCGGGCGATGTTGCAGGGCCCCGACGTCCTCGCCGACGGTGCCTGGCACACGTCGAGAGAGCAGTACGCCGCCGACATCGACCGCTGCCGCGACCATCTCCTCGCGGGGGACTCCTACGAACTGTGCCTGACCAACGCGTTCCGGCCGCATGACGACCCCGACCCGCTCAGCCTGTTCCTGGAGGTGCGCGCCGCCGACCCGGCACCCTACGCCGCGCTGCTCGAGTTCGACGGCGGCGCGGTCGTGAGCGCGTCCCCCGAGCGGCTCCTGCGCGGCACCCCGGACGGGGAGTACGAGACGAAGCCCATCAAGGGCACTGCGGCTCGCGCCTCAGACCCCCTCGCCGACGCCGCCGCGGCCAGAGACCTGGCCAACGACCCGAAGGTCTTCGCCGAGAACCTCATGATCGTCGACCTGCTGCGCAACGACCTGGGCCGCGTCTGCACCCCCGGCTCGGTGCACGTGCCGAGCCTCATGGCCGTCGAGTCGTACACGACCGTGCACCAGCTGGTCACGACCGTGCGCGGTTCGGCGCCCGGCGTGCCGCCGCTCGACGTCGTGCGGGCGCTGTTCCCGGGCGGGTCCATGACCGGGGCGCCGAAGCTGCGAAGCGTCGAGCTGCTGCGAGACATCGAAGGTCGCGACCGTGGCGTCTACGCCGGTGCGCTCGGCGTGCTCGGTGCCGACGGCTCGACCGAGCTGAGCATCGTCATCCGCACCGCCGTCCGGGATGCGCGCGGCTGGTCGATCGGCGCGGGAGGCGCGATCGTGCTCGCGAGCGACCCGGAATCCGAGACCGTCGAGGTCGAGCTCAAGGCAAGTGCCCTGCGACGCGCGTTCACGCGCGCCGTCTCGCGCTGACGCGCACGGGCGGATCTGGCGCGATCAGGCGACGCGGGTGCCCGGCGGCAGCCGCTTCGCGGGCGTCCGTGTGCGCGCCCAGGCGCCGAAGAGCAGGCCCCCGGCGAGCACCAGCTGGAGCGCCAGACCGACGAACCAGGTGGGGACCGTCGAATCGAGCACCTCCTGCGACGTCGGGCCGGGCTCGAAGTTCGAGCCAGTCGGGTCAGCGCAGCCGTCGTAGCGCTGCTCGCCCATCTCCGGGGGAATCTGCGACTGACGCAGCAGCAGCTTCGCGCCGGAGAAGAAATCGTCTGGCTGATCGCTCGCGCCGAAGGAGACCGGCGTCGCGTCCGTCAGCACCGCGAACGGATTCGCGGCCAGCACGCCCCAGACGAGGTCGTAGCGCGGAACCTCGTAGGTGTACGTCTCCCAGTCGCCGCACGTGAAGCTGTTCTCGTCGAAGGGCTGCTCCTCGCCGAACTCCGCATAGACGGGGTACCGGGAGGTGTTCGTCACCTCCGCCGTCACCGCAGCACCACCCAGGCCGAACGCGATGCCCGTGCCCACCGTGAGCGCGGCGATCGTCAGATAGCTCGCCGCCACAGAGAAGAGCGGCCTGGCCAGGATGCCGCTGAAGCCGACGCCGATAGCGGCCACGACGCCCACCTCGACGAGCAGCACCAGCAGCGAGACGACCACCTGCACGGGAGCGACGGCCCCCACGAGCCCGGCGAAGATCAGGAACGGCGCCGCGACCGCCAGGAACGCGAGCCCGGTCACCCAGGCGGCCAGGAACTTCGCCGCCACGATCTCGGCTGTCGTCGCGAGCGTCACCTGGATGGGCGCGAGCGTCGCCGCGTCCCGATCGCCGTTGATCGCGTTGCCGCTGAGCGTCGGCGAGACCAGCAGAGCGAGCAGCAGCACGAAGTACACGACGATCGAGTACATCCACGACCCCGACTCCTGCAGGTCGCCGAAGACCACCACCGAGAGCGCGGTCATGCCGAGGAGCAGCACGGCGAAGATGCCGAGCAGCACGTACCAGGCGACGTTGCGGAGGCGCTGGCGCAGTTCGAGGGTGACAAGCGTCGTGACGCGGGCGGGGCTCATGACTGTTCTCCGAGGTCGAGGTAGGTGTGCTCGATGTCGCCAAGCGCCGGGGCGAACTCCGCGACGTCGATGCCGGCGGTGAGGATCGCGCGCAGGCCGGCCGCGGCCGCGGCGTCAGAGGAGAACGGGACGAGGAACCCGGTCCGTTCGGCGCGGATGCCCGGAGCTCCGGTCCCCAGCACCGCCGCCAGCTGATCAGGCCCGACGCCCTCCGTCAGCACGCGCACCCGCCACTGTCGCTCCCGCGCCGACGCCTGCGCGAGCCGGTCGGCCCGCACCGTCACGCCCGCCTCGATGAAGACGGCATCGTCGACGATCTCGTCGAGCTCGGACAGCACATGGCTCGAGATGAGGATCGTGGAACCGGCCGCCGCAAGCTCCCGCAGGTGCTCGCGCAGGCCGACCCTCGCTCGCGCATCCAGGCCGGAAGCGGGCTCGTCGAGGAGCAGCACGCTCGGGGCGTGCACCAGAGAGCGCGCAAGCCCGAGGAGCTGCTTCTGCCCGCGGGACAGCACGCGAGCCTGCACCTTCGCGAGGTCGCTGAGGCCGACCCGGGCGAGGAGCTCGGTGGCACGGGCATCCGCCGCGGCGCGCGGCAGGTCGTAGAGGCGGGCCGTCGTCACGAGCGTGTCGTGCACCGACAGCGACGGCCAGGCGCCGAGCGCGTCCGGCATCCAGCCGAGCTGCGCCCGCACCTCGGCTGTCGCCGTCGACGGGTCGAGGCCGTTGATGCGGATCGTCCCCGCATCCGGTCGCAGCAGCGAGGCCAGCATCAGCAGCAGCGTCGTCTTGCCGGAGCCGTTCGGGCCGACGAGCCCCGTGACCGCTCCAGCGCGCGCCGTGAAGCTCACATCGCGGACCGCGTGCGCTGCGCCGAAGGAGCGCCTGACGTTCTCGACGAGGATTCCGCGTTCTGACATGCGGCCAAACGTAGCGAGCGGATGCGACGCCACGCTGAGAGGCGGCGCGGGCCGGTCTGACCAGCATCAGTGCAGGATCAGCCTGTTTCGGCGTCGCGGGCCCGATCTGGCCGCAGATCGCACACATCTCGGACAGACGCCGCCGATACACCCGCGTCGGGCAGCGCAACCGTCCGTCACACAGCGTCGCGAAGGTGGACCGCACGTGAGGGCTGTCACAGGATAGTCAGATGCTCGTGAGCCGCTCGGCTCCGAACAACACCCGACAGCAAGCTCGACAACCTGGAAGGAGTTCGCACATGTGCCGTCTGCTCGCTTACGCAGCCCCACGTGACACCACCGTCACGAAGGTGATCGGAGACATGAACAGCGACGCCTTCCAGCGCATGACCAGCGTGCACAACGACGGCTGGGGCACCGCCTGGCTCGCCGCCGGCTTCGGCGAGACGCAGCGCGAGATCGAATCCCTGCGCATCTCCACGCCCGGCCAGAACGACCCGCTGCTGTCGACGCTCCTCTCGGATGCCCCCTCCAACGCCCGCATCGTGCACCTGCGCCTCGCGACCGACGACTTCAAACGGACCAAGGTAAACACGCACCCGTTCGTCGCCGAGGGGCTCGCCTTCGCGCACAATGGCTCGATCGTCCCCACCTGGCGCTTCGACGACCTGCTCCGCCCCGAGATCCGCGCCACGGTGGCCGGCGACACCGACAGCGAGCTGTACTTCGGACTCGTCCGGCAGAACGTGCGCGACGGCCTCTCCCTCGAGGAGGCGGCCACCGCCGCCGTCCGCGTGCTGCGCGACGAGTTCCCCGAGTCGAGCCTCAACGCGACCATCCTCTCCGCAGATGAGCTCGTGGTCGTCCACGCCTCGAGCACGGCACACGTCACGGAAGCGACGTTCGCGCGCTACGGCATCGACGCATCCACCCTCCCCAACGGGCACACCGACGAGTACTACCGGTTGAGCATGCTCCGCGCCGCCGACGGAACCACCGTCTTCTCGTCGACCGGCATCGACACAGCCGGCTGGACCTCGGTGCCCGAGGACACGATCTCCCGCATCGACCTCGCGTCGCTCGACTTCACGCAGCGCGCGCTCTTCTCGAGCGCCGCGGAAGCACGCGGAGCGGCGGGCCGTGCAGTTGGCGTCGCCGCTCCCACACTCCCGCGTCTCGTCGCCGTCTAGGCCCGCGACGCACCGCCTCCGCTGGCCGCCTCTCTGGGGCGTGGGTCTCCCCGCGCGTACACTGGCTGGCGTGTCTGTGAACCCTGAACTTGCCGGCCGCCGGTACGAGCTCCCCGAGCCGTACGTCGTGGGCCGAGAGCACATCCGCTCGTTCGCGAAGGCCGTGCTGGCCTCGCACCCGACGCACTTCGACGTCGACGCAGCCCGTGCTGCCGGGTACGCCGACCTCGTCGCACCCGCCACGTTCCCTGCCGTGCTGCAGGATGCGGGGCTGCAGCTCCTGCTCTCCGACCCCGAGGCGCAGATCGAGCTGTCGCACATCGTGCACGGCGACGAGCGCTTCACCTACGAGCGCCCGATCGTCGCGGGCGACGAGCTGCGCGCCGCTCTCGAGGTGAAGAGCGTCAAGTCGCTCGGCGGCAACTCCATGATCAGCGCTCAGACGGTGCTGACGGATGCGGCGGGCGAGCAGGTCGTCACCGCATCGGCAACCCTCGTCGTCCGCGCAACGCCCACCGAGAGCGAGTGACCGCATGACTGACACGATCTCCGTCGCGCAGCTTCCGCGCCCCGACTTCACGAGCCTCGAAGTCGGAACCGTCATCGCGGAGCGCGCCGTCACGCTCACCCGCGACACCCTCGTGCGCTACGCCGGCGCATCTGGCGACTTCAACCCCATCCACTACCGTGACGACGTCGCCGAAGCGGTCGGGCTGCCCGGTGTGCTCGCGCACGGGATGCTCACGATGGGGGTCGCGTTGCAGCCCGTCGTCGACGCCCTCGGCGACCCTGGCCGTGTCGTCGACTACCAGGTGCGCTTCACGCGGCCCGTCGTCGTCGACCCGCAGACCGGCGCGGAGGTGTCGATCGTCTCGAAGATCGGTCAGCTCGCCGGCGAGGACGGCGTCGGTCGCATCGACCTCGTCGTGTCCTTCGGCGGGCAGACGGTGCTCGCGAAGTCGCAGGTGCGCGCCGACTTCCGCGGCGAGGTTCCCGCCGTGCTGCCCGCAGAGGCCACCGCGTGATGAGGCTCTCCGAGCTCACGACCACGCAGGTCGGTGGGGAGGCGACGCAGCTCGTCGTCCCCGCGACGCGCCCTGAGCTGATCGCCGCGGCCGAGGAGCTGTTCGCGAACCACGAGCAGCCGCTGATCCTCGGCGGTGGTTCCAACACCATCGCCACCGACGACCGCATCGACGAACCCGTGCTGCACGTCGTGACGAAGGGCATCCACCAGCTGGACGGGCCCGTCGACAAGGTGGGCCAGGCTCGCGTGCGCATCGACGCCGGTGAGTCGTGGAGCGCCCTCGTCGACTACGCCGTCGCTCGCAACTGGAGCGGCATCGAGGCGCTCGCCGGCATTCCCGGCTCCGTCGGCGCGACCCCAGTGCAGAACATCGGGGCGTACGGGCAGGAGCTCTCCGATGTGCTCGCTCGCATCGAGTTCTACGACGCCGACGCAGACACGGTGCGCTGGATCAACGCCGCCGACCTCGGTCTCGGCTACCGCACCTCCGCGATCAAGCGCGGCGAGTTGCGAGGCGTCGTGACTCGCGTCGAACTCGACCTCGTCGAGATGCCGGAGGGCCAGAGCGAACCGGTCCGGTACGACCAGCTCGCGCGCGCGCTCGACGTGCCCCTCGGCGAGCGGATGCCCGTGCACGTCGTCCGCGACGCTGTCATCCGCCTGCGCGCCTCGAAGGGCATGGTGCTGGATGCGCACGACCGCGACTCCGTCTCGTCCGGTTCCTTCTTCATGAACCCGATCGTCCGCGCCTCGTTCGCGAGCGAGCTGCCCGAGATGCCGAAGTTCGACGCGGGCAAGGACGAAGACGGCTCCCCGCTCGTGAAGCTCAGCGCTGCGTGGCTCATCGACCACGCCGGTGTGCAGAAGGGCTTCTCGCTGCCGGGCTCGAACGCCGCCATCTCATCGAAGCACACGCTCGCGATCACGAACCGCGGCGGTGCGACTGCCGAGCAGATCGTGGAGCTCGCCCGCTTCGTCCGTGCGCGCGTCGAAGCGGAATACGGCGTCCGGCTCGTCAACGAGCCTGTCCTCGTCGACCTGACGATCTAGGCACATCCGGCGAGACCAGCCGGGTGAGCCGGAAGCCCCGAAGCGCTGCACGCGCTTCGGGGCTTCCCTCTCGGTGCACCCAGCGTCCGCTCGGGACGCGTGTCAGTGGTGCATGCACTGCGCGCACCAGGCGCGGAGTGCGTCCTGCTCGCGGCGGGCGCGCTCCGAACTGTTGCGGCGCCGACGATGCTGCTCGGCGTGGTCCAGTTCGGGTTCTTGACGCCGCGCGCTGCGTATGAGCAGCCACAGTGCGACGCGCAACTCGATGCGGTGGAGCAGCGAAGGCTGCACCGCGGAGGTGGGCGTGGACGCGGATGTGGGCGTGATCGTGACGTGCACGGTGCTCGGGTTTGAGGTGTGGACGGTGGTCAGGACGTGATTCATGAGAGTGGTCTCTCCGACAGAAGGCATGCAAGAAGAAGGCGCTCACTCGAGCGGGGCCGCGTTAACGCGGCGCGAGAGACGTGACTGCCGTGCAGTCGACGAATGCGGCGGCTGCTATGCCGCTGCGTATCCGTCGGGTGTGGGGGCAGACTTCACCCACGACACGGAGCTCAGGAGATGTGGGCGCCCAGGGAACGAGTCGCCGACTGCTGAATGCAAAATGTGAACGTACGCATTATCGGGACTCCTCTCTGTCTAGGCGCGTGCTGCGACCCTATCGAGTCTGCGAATACCCGTCAACCTTTTGGCAGGGCAGGGCAGGGCAGGGCACTCTGGTGGATGGCGCTCAGCCCCCGGAAGCTCGGGTCAGTCGAGGACGACGGAGGCGCGGGGCTCCTCGCCGTCGAAGCTCACCGTGACCGTCAGCGGCGTGCCCGTGGCGTCGTCGGGGAGGTCGATCTCGCTCGTGTGCGGAGCATAGTCCGCTGTGCACGCCTGGTCGGGGTAGGCCGTGGCCTCGAGGTACTGCAGGTCGAGGGTCTGCGCGTCCACCGCGTTGACTTCGGTGAGGATCGCCGGGCATCCCGAGCTGCCCCACGTCGTGACGGAGATCGAGGAGCCCTCGTCGAGCCACATGACGAGCGGTCCTTCCATGTCGCCGGCTCCGACATCTTCGCCGAATCCCTTCGGCAGGCCGCCGTAGTTGTCGCTCGCGACGCTCGTCGGCGTGGCTGCGGGAGCGCATCCGCTCAAACCGAGCGCGGTGACCGCGATCGTCGGGAGTGCAAGCAGGGCGACGCGTGCAGACTTCATGCGTCAAGCCTACGACTTCGGGCGGACAGACCCCCGGCCTGGCCCCGCAGCAGGGAGGTACGCTTTCGCGCTCATGCGCCTTGGTCCCATGCGGGCCGCTGGGTCCGCCGACGCCCTAGCTCCGGCGGAGCAGGCCGAGATCGAGACCCCTCGTCACGGCGCGCACCCTGGAGTTGACCTCGAGCTTCGCGAAGACCTTGCCGAGGTGCGTCTTCACGGTCGCCTCACCGATGTGGAGGCGCACGGCGATCTCAGGGTTGGACATGCCGTCGGCGACGAGCTGCAGCACCTGCAGCTCGCGTTCGCTGAGCGCGGGGGCTGAACCGGGCGAACCGGCAGGCGGATGCGCGGTGCTGGAACCGGCGGATGCCGCTGCCCCGGCAGCTCGCGTCTGGGCTACGAGCTTCGCGGTCACCGATGGTGCGAGGGCCAGCTCGCCCGCGGCCACACGGCGAACGGCCTCCACGAGCTCTGCCCCGCTGGCCGTCTTGAGCAGGTAGCCGCTTGCCCCGGCTTCGATGGCACCGATGATCGCGTCGTCGCTGTCGTAGGTCGTGACGACGAGGATGCGCGTCTCGGGGAGCGCCGCCAGGATCTGCCTCGTCGCGCTCACACCGTCGGTGCCCGGCATGCGCAGGTCCATGACGACGACGGCGGGCGTCGTCGCGGTCGCGCGAGCAACCGCGTCGGCCCCGTTGGCGGCTTCAGCGACGACCTCGATGTCGGGCTCGTCCTCGAAGATGCCCACGAGTCCGGCGCGCACGATGGGGTGGTCGTCGGCGACCAGGATGCGGATCATCGCTCGGCACTCGCTTTCGCCGGAATCGTCACGGTCACGATCGTGCCACGCCCTGGTGCGCTGGAGATGTCCACGCCACCCCCGATCGCGTTGGCTCGGTCGCGGAGGCTGTCCAACCCGAATCCGCTCGGCTCCGCCTCCAGCTCGAATCCTCGGCCGTCGTCGGTGACGTTCAGCACGACGTTCGCGGCCCCGTGCTCCACTGAGAGCTGCACGCTCGTGGCATGAGCGTGCCGCCTCGCATTCGACAGGGCCTCCTGCGCGCATCGCAGCAGGACCACTTCGCTCTCCCGCTCCAGCGCGCCGGCCTCCAGCTCGATTCGCGCCTCGGCGAGCACGCCCGTCTCGCGGCGGAACCGATCGACGAGGCGCCTCAGGGCATCTGCGAAGGTCGCTTCCGCGGGGTCGGTCGACCGCACCGGCGCGTTCTCGGCGATGAGGCCCCGCGCCTCGGCGAGAGCGTCGCGGGCGAGCGACGCGATGAGGTCGGCCCGTTCCTCCTGCGCGGAGAGCTCCTCGCGCAGGTGAGCCCCCGCGGAGCTCTCGTCGTCGCGCATCCGCCCGATCTCCTTCGCGCTGCGGTCAGCCAGCATCGCGAGGCCGGCCAACGTCTGAGCCAGCGTGTCGTGCAGGTCGCGGGAGATGCGCTCCCGCTCGACGGAGGCGCCGCTCAGCCGAGAGAGCTCCTGCACGTGCTCCTGGGAGGCCGTGAGCTGCTCGAGCAGCTCACGTCGCTCGTCGGCCACTCGCCAGGCGTAGCTGATCGACAGCCCGATGCCGCAGGTCGCCGCGACGCTGAAGAGCTGGCCCGGCAGGATGTCCGGGATCTCCTCGACCCCGTTGTACAGCGCCGACACCGCGCCGATGCCGAACGCGATGCCGATCGAGACGAGGATGCTCCGTCTCGCGCTCACGCACACCAGCCAGACGAGCGGATAGATGAGGGTCTGCACGAAGCCCGTCCAGGGCACGAGCACCATCGAAACCGTCACGAGCAGCGTGACGAGCAGGATCAGCGCCGCGCCGCGGCGCGGGTCGGTGAGCGACCTGACGCCGAAAGCGAGCCACACGACGGGGATGAGCAGGAGCGCCCCCGTCGCCACGAGCGCCTCGGAGCGTTCGGACTCGGTGGCCGCGAAGGCCGCCACCGAGCCCGCGACGACGGTGTTCGCGAGCGCCGTGCCCACGATCAGCAGGTGCCACCAGCGCCCGTCCCGAAACCAGAAGTCGACCATGCGCTTATCCTCCCGCACCCCACCGACATTGCTGCACGGTCGGGTCAGGAGCGTCAACTCCGCCCTCGACTCCAGCGGAAGGTGAGCAGGCTCGCGACGAGCCCGATGACGGTCCAGACGCCGAGCGTGATCGCCGCGGCTCCCAGCCCCCACGTGCCTCCGACCTCGGCGGCCGCGAAGGCATCCGGCAGGAACACGCTGCGCATCCCGCGCACGAGACCGGCGAGGGGGAAGAGGTTCGAAACCTGCTGCATCCACTCGGGCAGGACCGAGAACTGCACGTAGATGCCCGAGAGGAACTGCGGCACGAGCACAAGCGGCAGCACGATGGCGGATGCGGACCGTGCAGAGCGCGGGAGCGCCGAGATCGCGATTCCGAGGGAGGCGAAGCAGAGGATGCCGAGGGCAGCGAGCCAGGCGAAGCGCGCCCACAGCTCGCCATCTTCCGGCAGCGAGATGTCGAAGGCGATGACCGCGAGCCCCATCAGCATTGCCAGCTGCAGCGTGCACGTGATGAGGACGAGCCCGATCTTCCCGATGAAGAACGACACCGGGCTGAGCGGGGTCGCGCCGAGTCGGGCGAGGCCGCCCTCGTGCTTCTCCGTGGCGATGTCGATGCCGAGGAACTGCATCCCGGAGAGGAGGATCGCCATCGCGAGCATCCCGGTCAGGTAGTACTGCGACATCGTCACGTCGGCGAAGCGTGGGTCGTCGACGACCGTCTCGCCGCTGAAGATCGAGGCGAAGAGCGCGAACATGACGAGCGGGAACAGGAAGACGAAGAACACCTGGTCGGTCTGCCGGAAGTAGCCGCGCAGCTCGAAGGCGATGCGCCGAAGACCGTTGCCGATCATGGACCTGGGCTGCGACGGTGTGCGTGTGGGCGATTGGATGCTCGGCTGCGCCTTCGCGTCGCCCGAGACCGCGGTCTGGCTCATCGTGTTCCTCCTGCGGGTGCGGCAGCGCGGGCTGCATCGTCGGTCGCCGCGAGTCCCGCGGCGGGTGAGGCAGTCGCGGGCGTTCCGGGGGAGGCGGCCGGGTGCTCGCCGATGATCTCCAGGTAGACGTCCTCCAGGGACGGGCGGGTCACGGTGAGTCCGGCGGGTTCCGGGCCGAGGCGCTCGACGAGCGCGCCGACGAGCTGTGCGGGCGCATCCGTCGTCTCCTCGCGCCACCTGCCGTCCTGCTCCTGCCAGCGAACCCGCGGTGTGCGCGACTTCGGCCCGCCGATCGTCGCGATGTCGCCGATCTCGACGAGCTTCCCGGCGGCGATGATCCCGGCGCGGTCGCTGAGCTGCTCCGCCTCGTCGAGATAGTGCGTCGTGAGCACCATGGTCATGCCCTCGCCCTTGAGCTGCTGGATGAGGCCCCAGAACTCGCGGCGCGCGTTGGGATCGAACCCGGTTGTCGGCTCGTCGAGGAACAGCACCTCCGGGTTGCCGATGATGCCGAGCGCGACATCCACTCGCCGCTTCTGGCCACCGGAGAGGCGACCGACTCGCTGCGACGCGAATGGGGCGATGCCGCACCGCTCGATGGTGTCGTCCACGGCGCGAGGGTTTCGGTAGAGGCTTGCGAAGTGGCGCAGCACCTCGCGGGCCGAGTAGCGCTCGATGTCGGCGCTCGACTGGCTGACGACGCCGATTCGACCTCGCCACTCGGCGTTGCCGCGGGCCGGGTCCTGCTCGAGCACGCGCGCGGTACCGGAGGTCGCCGTGCGGAAGCCCTCGAGGATCTCGATCGTGGTGCTCTTGCCAGCGCCGTTGGGGCCGAGGAAGGCGAAGGTCTCGCCGTGTCGGACCTCGAAGGAGAGGCCGTCGACGACGTCGCGGTCGCCGTAGCGCTTGACGAGGTCGGTGACCTCGATGGCTGCTTGTGTGCTCATGGTGCAATCAAACGCCGAACGGGGCGTACGCGACAGGGTCCGACCGGCGGATACGCATCCACCGTTCGGGGGAGGTGCGGGCCGCGCCGCCGCTGACCAGCTTCCGTGCAATATCCCCTGCACTGGGCCGCAGCGGGGCCCGTTCGCGAGTTTTTGCACTCAAGTTGATCAGACCTGGGCGGACACACCCGCACATACTGGTGCCATGGCCTCACCCGATCTCGATGAGCTTCGCCGTCTTCGTCGTGCGCGCGACTTCATCGACAGGGAGTTCGCGAGCCCGCTCGATGTGCCGACCATGGCGAAGGCAGCCCACATGTCGGCGGCTCACTTCAGTCGACGCTTCCGAGAGGCGTACGGCGAGACCCCATATGCCCATCTCATGACACGGCGCATCGAGCGTGCCAAGGCGCTGCTGCGCAGCGGCGAGGTGAGCGTCACGGATGCGTGCACGGCGGTCGGGGCCACGAGTCTCGGCTCGTTCAGCAGCCGCTTCGCGGAGATCGTCGGAGAGTCTCCGAGCGCCTATCGGGCGCGTGATCACAGCGGCAGCGTCGTCATCCCGAGCTGCACCTCGCAGATCTGGGGGCGTCCCCGCCGCGTGCGCGACCGACCAGGAATGGCGCAACGGGAAGCCGGCGACGGGCAGGCACGTCTCTGAGCAGTTTCGAAGAAGTGAATGTCGGTGGCCGGTCCTAGCATCGGACACATGACGCTCTCACTCAGCCACGTGCACGTGTTCATCGACGACCCGGATGCGGCGCTCGTGTTCTACCGAGACGCCCTCGGCCTGGAGGTGCGCAGCGAGGTTCCGAATGAGGGGTTCCGCTGGGTCACGCTCTCCGCCCCCGGGCAGCCGGAGCTCGAGATCGTGCTCTCGCACCCGAAGGCGGGGCGTTCGGAGGAAGACGGCGACACGCTCGCAGCGCTGCTGGCGAAGGGGGAGCTGCCCGGCCTCCTGTTCCGAACGAGCGACCTCGACGCGCTGTTCGAGAGGGTGCTGGCGACGGGCGGAGTCGAGGTGCTGCAAGAGCCCACCGATCAGTTCTGGGGCGTCAGAGATGCCGCATTCCGCGACCCATCCGGCAACATGGTGCGGGTCAGCCAGGCCTAGCCGACGACATATCACCCACATCGATTCGTCCCCGGTCCGGCGCTCGGCTGGCTCCCCGTTTCGAGGCAGAGGATCACGGCATGACTACAGTCGCTGACACGATCGTCGATATCCTCCACGATGCCGGAGTCGAGCGCGTCTACGGGCTACCCGGAGACTCGCTCAACGGATTCACTGACGCCATCCGACGAAACGACGCGGTCGCCTGGTCGCACGTGCGACACGAAGAGGCCGCGGCCTTCGCCGCCTCCGCAGACGCAGCACTCACGGGCGAGCTCGCCGTGTGCGCCGGCAGCTGCGGCCCGGGCAACCTGCACCTCATCAACGGGCTGTACGATGCGAACCGAAGCCGCGTTCCCGTGCTCGCGATCGCCGCCCACATCCCGTCCGCGGAGATCGGCAGCGGTTACTTCCAGGAGACGCACCCGCAGGAGCTCTTCCGGGAGAGCAGCGTGTACTGCGAGATGGTGGGGGTGCCGGAGCAGCTGCCTCGGATCCTGGAGATCGCCATGCGCGCCGCGGTCGAGAAGCGAGGCGTCGCCGTCGTCGTGATTCCCGGCGAGATCTTCCTGCAGGAGAGCGCAGGACGACGCAAGTCGGCACCCATCCTGCCTGCGAAGCCCGTCGTGCGACCTGCCGACGACGAACTGGCGCAGGCCGCCGACATCCTCAACTCGGCGAAGAAGGTCACCATTCTCGGTGGCGCTGGCACACAGGGCGCACACGCGCAGCTGCTTGCCGCCGCTGAGGCGCTGCAGGCACCCATCGTGCACGCGCTCCGCGGGAAGGAGTTCATCGAGTACGACAACCCCTACGACGTCGGCATGACGGGGCTGCTCGGCTTCTCCTCCGGCTACCGGGCCATCGAAGACTGCGACGCGCTCCTCATGCTCGGCACCGACTTCCCGTACCAGCAGTTCTTCCCGTCACAGGCGAAGATCATCCAGGTCGACATCCGCGGCGAGCAGCTCGGCAAGCGCACGCCCCTCGACCTCGGGCTCGTCGGCGACGTCGGCGACACCCTCGACGCCCTCATCCCGCTCCTCGAGGGCAACAAGAGCGGCAAGCACCTCGAAGCCTCGGTGAAGCACTACCGGAAGGCCCGGAAGGACCTCGACGCGCTTGCCGACAACGACCGGGGGCGCGCCCCCATCCACCCGCAGTACGTGGCACGGCTCGTGAGCGAGCTCGCGAGCCACGACGCCGTCTTCATCCCGGATGTCGGTTCCCCCGTCGTCTGGGCGGCCCGCTACCTCGAGATGAACGGCAAGAGGAGGCTCATCGGATCGTTCAGTCACGGCTCCATGGCCAACGCCCTTTCGCAGGCGGTCGGTGCGCAAACCGCCTTCCCTGGGCGCCAGGTGGTGGCGCTCGCGGGAGACGGCGGACTCGCGATGCTCCTGGGGGAGCTGCTCACGCTCAAGCAGAGCAAGCTGCCCGTGAAGATCGTCGTGTTCAACAACTCGTCGCTGAACTTCGTCGAGGTCGAGATGAAGGCCGCCGGATTCGTGAACTACGGCACCGACCTCGACAACCCCGACTTCGCCGAAGTCGCCAAGGCGGTCGGCATCCACGGGCAGCGCGTCGAGAACCCGAACGACCTCGAGGCCGCCCTCCGCGAAGCCTTCGCCCACGACGGGCCCGCGCTCATCGACGTCGTGACCGCACGGCAGGAGCTGTCCATCCCGCCGACCATCACGGCCGAGCAAGTCAAGGGCTTCACCCTCTACGCGCTGCGAACAGTGCTCTCCGGGCGCGGAGACGAGCTCGTCGACCTCGCCGACACGAACCTGCTGCGACGCATCTTCGACTGACCGTCGCCCAGCCGCACGTACCGCCCGCGCCAAGGCAGCTCTCAAGGCAGCTGCCTGGCGCGGGCGGTACTCTCGCAGGCATGACGCAACCGCCCCTCACGCCACCGCCGGGTCAGAACGGCGGGTTCGACCCCCGCCGGCAGCAGCCGGGTGCCGCTCCTCAGGGTGGCCAGGGCGAGTGGGGCGGACCACCGGCCCAGGGTCCTGTGCAGCAGGGCTCTGGTCAGCAAGGTCTCGGTCGGCAGGGTCCGGGGCAGCAGGGCCCCGGTCAGCAGCCTCCGTGGGGAGCGCCGTCGAACGGGCAGCCGCCGGCTCCCGGTCAGTTCCCGCACCCTGGTGCCGGACCTGTTCAGGCTCCTGGCGGCTTCGGCGCGCCGGGTCAGTTCCCCGCTCCCGGGCGACCTCCCGCGCCAGGCCAGTCACAGCATCCCGGGCAGTTCCCAGGCCAGCCGCAGACCGGCATCCCCGGGCAGGCGCCGTTCGTTCAGGCCCCACCGTCGCATCTGCCGGCTGGTGCCCCGCCGCCTCGCTACGCCCCGCAGCAGCAGGCGACACCGCAACCACGGCGTCGAGAGCTCGGCGAAGACCCTGAGCTGCAGAAGCAGCGCAGGCGCCCCGTCGGCCTGCTCCTCGGCGTCGGCATCAGCGGCGTCGCGATCATCGCCCTCGTCGTGGGCCTCTTCATGGCGTTCAGCTCGCCGAACGATCCCACCATCCCCGTCGGCGGCGCCGACCCGAACGCGGCGACCTCGACCCCCGTGCCGACGAGCACGCTCATGCCGGCCGCGCCCCAGGACGCCGCACCCGGGTTCATCCCGATCACAACCGACGTCGTGTTCCCGAACGGCATCACCGTCGTGAACCCACCCCTCGGCGGATGGGAGCAGGACATCTCCGAACGGCAGCCGAACCTCTACATCCTGAGCGACCCCGCATCCGGTGCCTACTTCTCGATCGCCCAGGAGAACCTGCACAAGAGCGAGTACCGGGACGAGGACATGACGAGGTCGGAGCTGAACTCGGCGTCGCTGCAGTTCACCGCCAAGCCGGAGCCGGTCGGCGACCCCGTTCCGCTCGTCCTGAAGGGGGCAGGCGGCTACGAGCTGGAGCTCCTGGCGCAGCGCCTGCGCTGGTCGGACGGCTCCGAGGGAATGATGGCGTCCCGCTACATGCCTTCGACCGGCACCAAGATCACGATCCTGGCGAACGCGTGGGGCGGGGAGCTGGACGACCCGAACTCGCGCATCTCGCAGAAGGTCGCGGAGATCTCCTTCACGACGCCCTAGTCGCGCCCGCCCGCTGGCCCACGCCCGCCCGCTCGCTGACCCGCGCTCCCACGCCTGCTCGCTGGCCCACGCCCGCTCGCAGGCCTGCGCGTCGCCCGCCGCCCCCACGAACCTCGAATAGGCCAGTTTCGCCCCATCCTGAGCGTCCGGATGGGGTGAAACTGGCCTAATCGGGGGAGCGGATGCGCGGCGCGCGGGCGCGGCTGCGAACGCGGGGCCGCGCGGCGCGGGCTAGAGCTCGACGCCCGCGAAGAGCTTCTGCAGGCGCTGCACGCCCTCGAGGAGCGCGTCGTCGCCGAGCGCGTAGCTGAGGCGCAGGTACCCGGATGGGCCGAACGCCTCACCTGGCACGACCGCGACCTCCGCGACGTCGAGGATGAGGTCGGCGAGGTCGAGCGAGGAGTTGATCTGGCGCCCCTCGATCTCCTTCCCGATGAGCCTCTGCACGTCGGCGTACACGTAGAAGGCGCCCTCCGGCGTCGGCACGCGGAAGCCGTTGACCTTGCTCAGCTCCTCGACCATCGTCGTGCGGCGGCGGTCGAAGGCGAGGCGCATCTGCTCGACGGGCTCGGTGGGCCCCGTGAGCGCGGCGAGCGCGGCACGCTGCGCGATGTTGTTGACGTTGCTCGTGAGGTGCGACTGCAGGTTGCCCGCCCCCTTGATTGCGTCGACGGGCCCGACCATCCATCCGACGCGCCAGCCGGTCATCGCGAACGACTTCGCAACGCCGTTGACCAGGATCGTGCGGTCGGCGACCGCCGGGGCGGCCTCGACGATGGACACTGCGCGGACGCCGTCGTACGTGAGGTTCTGGTAGATCTCGTCGGCGATGACCCAGATGCCGTGCTCGGCGGCCCACTCGCCGATGGCGCGGGTCTCGGCCTCGGAGTAGACGGCGCCGGTCGGGTTCGACGGCGAGACGAAGAGCATCGCCTTCGTGGCGGGGGTGCGTGCGGCTTCGAGCTGGTCGACGGTGACCTTGTACTCCTGGTCGGCGCCGGCGAACACGGGAACGGTGGTGCCGCCCGCGAGCTGGATGACCTCGGGGTACGTCGTCCAGTACGGGGCGGGGAGGAGGACCTCGTCGCCTGCGCCGACGACGGTGTTGATGGCCTGGTAGACGGCCTGCTTGCCGCCGTTCGTGACGATGACCTGCGAGGCGGGGACATCCCAGCCCGAGTCGCGCTTCGTCTTCTCGGCGATGGCTTCGCGGAGTTCCGGCAGGCCAGGCGCCGGCGTGTACCGGTGGTTCTTGGGGTCGCTCACGGCGACGAGGGCGGCGTCGACCACGTGCTGCGGAGTCGGGAAATCGGGCTCGCCCGCCGCGTAGCTGATGACGGGCCGGCCGGCGGCCTTGAGGGCCTTGGCCTTCGCGTCGACCTTGAGGGTTGCGGATTCGGCGATCGCGGCGATGCGAGGAGAGAGACGTGAGTCGGAAACCATGGCCCTGAGTCTAGGTCCGGTGGCCACGCCTCGTCAGCGAGTTGCGCCCGCGTTGGACTTCCGTGTGGCACCTGTCGTATGCTTTCCTGGTTGCCGAAAGCGACATACTGAACCGCGCCTGAAACTGTTCCCTATGGAACGGCTGCAGACGGTATCAGGGTGAACGGATGCACGCATCCGGTGTTCACGCAAAGGGCGGTGGCTCAATTGGTAGAGCAGCGGTCTCCAAAACCGCAGGTTGCAGGTTCGAGTCCTGTCCGCCCTGCATTTCGGTGCTGAACGCACCCACTACGGGGCCCACCATCGAAGGTCTCAACCATCGAAAGGGAGAGCGCGTGAGTCCAAGCAAGTCAGATGAGGCGACCGACGTCGCCGAGTCAAAGCGAGGCTCCGAGCCGAAGCGCGGCATCATCGGCCGTATCGCTCTCTTCTTCCGTCAGGTCATGGGCGAGCTCAAGAAGGTCGTCACCCCGACCCGGGCCGAGCTCTTCAAGTTCACGGGCGTCGTGCTCGTATTCGTCATCTTCATGATGGCGCTCGTCACGGTGCTCGACCTGCTCTTCGGGTGGGGCGCTTCGTGGGTCTTCGGTCAGGGAAGCTCGTTCTTCCCGAGCGAGCCGGCCGCGACGCCGGTCCCGACGGAATAGCCGGAGCGCGCCAAGCTCTCCACCGGCTCACAGGCCTCCACCGACAACGGGCGAGCAGCCCAGCATCACAGAATCGAGATGAGGAATCGTGTCAGACCCGAACGTCGCCGACCCGAACGGTCTTTACGAGACCGCCCTGGAGCAGGACTCCGAAGTCGTAGAGGCCCAGGAGGGTGACCGCGACATCGACGCAGAGTTCGACGCGGCCCACGAGATCGAAGAGTCCGACGAAGTCGTGACCGAGGAAGACCTCGACGACGGAGAAGGCGCGGACGTCGTCGACCCCGAGGTCGACGCGATCGTCAACGATGTCCTCGAGATCGACACGAGCGAGGAAGAGGCCGCCGCGGCTGCCGCGACCGAGGACGAAGAGGTCGAGGCTCTCGAGGAAGACCCGGACGTCGACCCGTACGAGACCTTCAAGCGCGAGCTGCGCCTCAAGCCGGGCAAGTGGTACGTCATCCACACCTACGCCGGTTTCGAGCGTCGCGTGAAGCAGAACCTGCACCAGCGCACCGAGTCCATGAACATGAGCGACTTCATCTACCAGGTGGAAGTCCCCATGGAAGACGTGGTCGAGATCAAGAACGGCCAGCGCAAGATGGTCACGCGCGTCCGCATCCCCGGATACGTGCTCGTCCGCCTCATGCTCAACGAGGACAGCTGGTCGGTTGTCCGTCACACCCCGGGTGTGACCGGCTTCGTGGGCAACGCCCACAACCCGACCCCGTTGCGCTTCAACGAAGCATTTGAGATGCTGAAGAGTCTGGTCGAAGTCGCTGAAGCACCCGCGAAGGCGAACGCTTCCGGTCAGGCTGGCCTCCAGAAGCGCCAGCCCATCGCAGAGATCGACTTCGAGATCGGCGAGACCATCACGATCAAGGAGGGCTCCTTCGAGGGGCTCACCGGATCGATCAGCGAGATCAAGCCCGAGAGCGGCAAGCTCACCGTGCTCGTGTCGCTCTTCGAGCGCGAGACCCCGGTCGAGCTCAGCTTCGACCAGGTCACGAAGCTCTAGATCTCGCTCCAATAGGGCTGCTGCCCTCAGAAACCACCGGAGTCCGGAACCGCCGGGCCACCGGGAGAGCGCCGCGCATCAGCGCGGAGTTCGAATCGAAAGAAGGAAAAGACATGGCACCCAAGAAGAAGGTCTCGGGTCTGATCAAGCTGCAGATCCAGGCTGGCGCCGCTAACCCGGCTCCTCCTATCGGCCCCGCGCTCGGTCAGCACGGCGTCAACATCATGGAGTTCTGCAAGGCCTACAACGCGGCTACCGAGTCGCAGCGTGGCAACGTGATCCCCGTCGAGATCACCGTGTACGAAGACCGTTCGTTCACCTTCATCCTGAAGACCCCTCCTGCTGCCGAGCTCATCAAGAAGGCTGCCGGCGTCAAGAAGGGCTCCCCGACGCCTCACACGGCCAAGGTCGGCAAGCTCACCGCCGCCCAGGTCCGCGAGATCGCCGAGCAGAAGCAGTCCGACCTGAACGCGAACGACATCGACATGGCGTCGCGCATCATCGCCGGTACGGCTCGCTCCATGGGAATCACGGTCGAGGGCTAAGGCCTTCCCGCTCCCAACACCACACGTCGCGCTTCGGGCGCGGTACTGAACATCGCGGGAGAGCCGGCCAGGCTCGCAACCGCAACTCTTGAAGGAGAACAACATGGCTAAGTCCAAGGCATACCGTGCCGCGGCAGAGAAGATCGGCGAGGACAAGTTCTACGGTCTCGCCGAGGCCGTCGAGCTCGCACGCGAGACCGGCTCGTCCAAGTTCAACAGCACCGTCGAGGTCGCTCTTCGCCTGGGTGTAGACCCGCGCAAGGCTGACCAGATGGTTCGCGGCACCGTCAGCCTGCCAAACGGCACCGGCAAGACGGCCAAGGTCATCGTCTTCGCGACGGGTGACAAGGCAGAGGCGGCTATCGCTGCTGGTGCTGACGAGGTCGGCGGCGACGAGCTCATCGCTCGCGTTGCAGACGGCTGGACCGACTTCGACTCCGCGGTCGCCACCCCTGACCTCATGGGCAAGGTCGGACGCCTCGGTAAGGTCCTCGGACCCCGTGGCCTCATGCCGAACCCGAAGACCGGAACGGTCACGACCGACCCGGCCAAGGCTGTCACCGAGATCAAGGGCGGAAAGATCGAGTTCCGCGTCGACAAGCACTCCAACGTGCACTTCATCGTCGGCAAGTCGGCGTTCACGTCGGAGCAGCTCGGCGAGAACCTCCGCGCAGCTCTCGACGAGGTCGTCCGCCTCAAGCCGTCGAGCTCGAAGGGCCGCTACATCCAGAAGGCTGTCGTCTCGACGACCTTCGGCCCCGGCATCCCGCTGGACGTCAACGCGATCTAGTCTGCCGCGAGCTGCACAGCTCAGGTGGATGCCCCGCATCCGCCACGCGAGAACGGCCCAGTCTTCGGACTGGGCCGTTCTTGCGTTTCCGCGGTGGCCGCTACGCGCGTTCGAGCGCTGCGAGCTGGCGTCGCGCAGCGCCCAGGATCGCCTGCACGGTTGCCGACAGCACAGACCGGTCTCGGCCGGCGACCCAGTGTGCGCCTGACGAGTCGTTGTATTCCAGGAGCGTCAGAGCATCGCTGCTGTTGCCGGCGCCGAGCGATGTCTGGTGGAGTGAGCGTATGTCGACGGAGATGCCCGCGTCGGCGAGGAGCTGGGTGACGGCCTCTGCGGGGCCGAGCTCGTCGAAGATGCCGGGGTGCTCGACGCCGTCGACGCTCACGCGAATGCGCGTGCATGCCACGCCGTCGCGGGTTTCGACGCTGAAGTCGAGCAATTCCACGCCGGACGTGTCGACGCGGAGGTAGCTGCGCTCGAAGAGCTCGAGCAGCTGTGCCGCCTCGATCTCCAGGCCGCTGGTGTCGGTGTGCTCCTGGACGCGCCTGGCGAAGTCGATCTGCAGGCGTCTGGGGAGCTCGATGCCGTAGTCCGCCTCGAGGAGGTAGGCGATGCCGCCCTTGCCTGACTGCGAGTTGACTCTGATGACGGCGTCGTAGCTGCGCCCGATGTCGGCGGGGTCGATCGGCAGGTAGGGCACGCGCCACTCGGTTTCGCGTTCTGCCCGCATCTCGAGCGCAGCGCGCGATCGATGCTCGGCGAGTCCCTTCTTGATGGCGTCCTGGTGCGTCCCGCTGAAGGCGGTGTGGACGAGGTCTCCTGCGTACGGGTGCCTCGGGTGGATCTCGAGGCGGTTGCTGTACTCGACGGTTCGGCGAATCGCGTCGATGTCCGAGAAGTCGATCATCGGGTCGATGCCCTGCGCGTGCAGGTTCAACGCGAGGACTGCGATGTCGACGTTGCCGGTGCGCTCGCCGTTGCCGAAGATGCAGCCTTCCACTCGCTGCGCTCCTGCGAGCACTGCGAGCTCGGCGCAGGCGATTCCGGTCCCTCGATCGTTGTGGGGGTGCACGGAGAGGATCACCGAGTCGCGCCTCGCGAGGTGCTTGTGCATGTACTCGATCTGATCCGCGTAGACGTTCGGGGTCGCGACCTCTACCGTGGCGGGAAGGTTCAGGATGACAGGCCGATCCGGGGTCGCCATCCAGAGCGCTGTCATGGCGTCGCAGATGTCGATCACGTAGTCGGGTTCGGTGAGGTTGAACACCTCTGGCGAGAATTCGAATCGGACGTTCGGCAGGTGGCCGGCGAGCTCGAGGACATCTCTGCCCCCGGCCAGGATCAGTTCTTTCAGCTGCTGCTTGCTCTTCCCGAGGACGACATCGCGCCAGGCCGGCGCCGTCGCGGTGTAGAGGTGGATGACGACGGGGTTCCTGATGCCCTGGATCGAGTCCAACGTGCGCTGGATGAGGTCGCGACGCGCTGGCGTGAACACCACGATGGTGACGTCTTCCGGTGCGATGTCGGTGGTCGCGATGCGGCGCACGAAGTCGTAGTCCGTCTGCGAGGCGGAGGGGTAGCCGACTTCGATCTCCTTGTAGCCCATGCGGATCATGAGCTCGAAGAAGACGCGCTTGCGGTCGGGGTCCATCGGCTCCGACAGGGCCTGGTTGCCGTCGCGGAGATCGACTGGCACCCAGAGTGGTGCTGCCGTGAGTCGGCGTGAGGGCCAGTCGCGTTCCGTCAGGGGCACCTCGACCCGCGAGTACACGTCGCGGTATCGGTGCGATGGCATCTGCGAGTGGCGCTGGCGGTTCCAGTGCGGTGCGTTGTTGGGGATCGGGCCGGTTGGGGGAGAGATCCGGGATGCGCTGCTGTGCATGGTCGTGTCCTTGGTTGTCGTGCGATCGTGACGACCGGCGCGCGTCTCAGCTCCACGGCGGGGGACCGGTCAGGCGAGGTCCCGCCGTGGCAGAGAAGCGTGAGCGGAGCGCGCGGCATGCGAGAGAAGCTACCACAACTCCTCAGACAAGTAGACGAATTGCGGGAGTGCGAGATGATGGGGGCATGAGTACCCTCCACCGTGAACCACTCGCCGAGCAGGCGGCCAAGCTGCTGCTCGAGCGCATCCGGGCAGGCGAGTGGGAACTCGGCCAGAAGCTCCCAGGTGAGACGACGCTTGCACCCCAACTTGGCGTCGGGCGGTCGACCATTCGCGAGGCCATCCGCCAACTCGCGGGGAGCGGCGTGCTCGCCACCAGGCAGGGCGCGGGCGTCTTCGTGATTGCGCTGGACGCCCCGGAGGCCCTGGACGCGGTGCTGCTGCGTGCAGATATCCAGACGGTGATCGAAGCGCGCATCGCGGTCGAGGTCGAGGCCTCCTCGCTCGCCGCGGAGCGCCGCACGGGCGAGGAGCTGCTCGCGATGAGGCGGGCCGCCGATGCTCGCGACGCGCAACGATCGAGCATCGAGGCGCATGTGGATGCGGACACCGCGCTGCACCGCAGCATCGTCGCCGCCGCACACAACGAGATCCTCTCGGAGCTCTTCGAGGGCTTCGCGCCCCGCAGCAGGCAGGCCATGATCGGGATGCTGCGCCTTCGCAGCGAGTTCGGCAGTGACGCCGACCACCTCGTCCACACCCGCATCCTCGACGCGATCGATGCGCAGGACGCGTCAGCGGCGTCCGCGCTCACGCGCGCCCACCTGCTGGAGCTCGCAGCGAGCGTGGCCTGACGACGGCCGGTTGCTCGCGGCCTACGCGTCGATGTCGAGGACGACCTTGCCGCGCACGTGGCCCTCTGCGATGAGCTCCTGGGCGGCGCCTGCCTCGGCGAGGGGGAAGACGCGGTCGACGTGGGTCTGCAGGGCGCCCTGCTCGAAGAGCTGCGTGATGGTCTGCAGGATTCGGCCCTCTGGCGAGAGCTTGAGGGTCGACGCGACGATGCCGCGGTTCTCGGCGGCGGCCTCCTCGAAGAGCTCCGGGTAGCTGCCAGTCGGCACGTTGATGAGCGTTCCGCCGTCGCGCAGCACCCGCAGCGAGCGGGTCCCCGTCTGGTCCTTCACGTTGCCGATGAGGTCGATGACGACGTCGACCGGCTCGGCGATGGCGTCCTCGAAGCGCGCTGAGCGGTAGTCGATGACCTGGTCTGCGCCGAGCTCGCGCAGCCAGTCGTGATTGCGCTCGGACGCCGTGGTGATGACGTGGGCTCCGTAGTACTTCGCAAGCTGCACGGCGAAGTGGCCGACGCCGCCCGCGCCGGCATGGATGAGGACACGCTGTCCGGTGTAGACGCCCCCGGCCTCCACCACTGCGGCCCAGGCGGTGAGCACCGCGAGCGGAACGCCGCCGGCCTCGATGAACGACAGGTTCTCGGGCTTCTTCGCGAGGCTCATGAACGGGACGGAGACGTACTCGGCGTACGCGCCGGAGTAACGCGGGAAGAGGAGCATCCCGTAGACCTCATCGCCGGGCTGGAACGGCGCGAGCTCGTAAGGGGCGCGGACGACGACCCCGGAGAATTCGCCGCCGAGGGTCGAGGGGAAGCTCGAGATCGCCTTCGACGCGCCGGCACCTGAGCGGGTCTTGCCGTCGATGGGGTTGACGCCCGCCGCCTTGACGCGCACGAGCGTGTCCGAGTTGAGCGTGAGCGGGACAGGCGCCTCGCCGAGCTGCATCTTCTCGGGCCCGCCGATGCCCGTGACAAGGGCGGCGCGCATCGTGTCGGAGGTGGGCTGGAGGTCGGAGGCGTCAGTCATACGCGCCATTCTCCCCCGGAAAGGGAGACTCCTCCGGAAAGGGAGACTCCTCCGGAAAGGGAGACTCCTCCGGAAAGGGAGACTCCTCCGGAAAGGGAGACTCCTCCGGAAAGGGAGCCGCTCCCGTGGGGCTGGCTACGCGTAGGTCTCGGCGTCGTAGAACGACTGCGTGTAGTCGCTGCTGCTGTGCGTGTTGCCATATCCCTGGAACGGCGCGGCGTTGCCCGTGGAGTACTGCGCGAACTCACCGCGGTACTTCTCGACGTCCTTGAGGACCTCGTTGGCGAGCGTCACGAGTTTCGCGATCTCGGCCTCGTCGCGGTCGACCCACACGAACTTCGGCTCGCGGTCGACGACGATGAAGTCCTGGTGCCGCTCCCAGACCATGAGGGTGCGCTCGGCGCCGAGCACGTACTGCTGCCACCAGATCTGCCGCATGTACGAGCGGGGGATGCGCTTCCAGACCTTGTTGGTGGTCTTGATCTCGGCGAGCAGGATGCGTCCTTCCTCGTCGCAGTGCAGCCCGTCGGGGGTCGCGAGGTGGCTCTTCGACGCTTCGGCGTGGAAGAGGAGGCCGCTCGCTGGGATGCCGTGGCGCTCCATCACCCACCTGGCGATCTCCGGCTCGCGCTGCCGGCCGAAGTCGGTGTACGCGTTGCCGTTGAAGGAGGTGCCCATGACCTTGTCCTTGACGACCTGCTTGACCGAGGAGGGGGTCGCGAGTCGTGCCGCGTCTGTCGCGGTGACGCCGTCGGAGCGGGCTTTGAGCCAGGCCGCGCGGTCGTTGGAGTCGGCGAGCACTCGAAGGAGGTGGGCGCTCATCGCCTCGACCTCGCGCGTTGCCGGGAGCTCGATGGCGGCGGTCTCGGCGGAGGCCGGGACGTGGGCGCGCCAGACGCCCACCTCGCTTGCCGAGAGCGGTGCTGCTGCGGACGCGGGCCGGGTCTCTGAGGTGTAGAAGCGCGGCAGCGGCTCGGCGGGGAGCTCCGTGAGTCCACCGCTCGTGCGCGGTTGCTCCTGCCGGATCGGCGCGGGCGGCGCCGCGTAGTCGACGAGCGCGGCCGGGCCGTAGAGCTCGCGGTCCCGCCGCCGCGACTTCGGCGCTGTCTTGGGCTCGGTCTTGGGTTCGCCGAACCAGGACGTCTCGTCGACGTCGTGGCTCGGGCGGAACATGACCATCTGTTCATTCTTTCCTACACCACCGACAGATCCGGCAGGGAGTGCCGTCTGTCGGAAGAAAAGACGTCGCTCCACCTCCCCACACCACCGGCAGATCCGGTACCAGGCGCCGTTGCCGCGAAAGTCCCCGGCGCGTTGCGCCCGCCGGCCACGCACGTCAGTCACGGTCGTGCCGCCACGGCACGTCAGTGCGGGGCTGCCTCGACTGCCATAATCGCCGTCGCGAGCGCCAGCGCGCCGTGGTCGGCGTCGGCGTCTTCGACGTATTCCTCGGGGGAGTGCGAGATGCCGCTCGGGTTGCGGATGAAGAGCATGGCGGTGGGCAGGTGCGCCGCGAGCACTCCGGCATCGTGGCCGGCTCCCGTGTCGAGCACCGGCGCCTCGGGGAGCGCGTGCTGGAGCGTGTCTCGGAGGTTCGCGTCGAACGACACGGTCGGTGAGAGCGACTCCTCGACGAGCACGGCTTCGCAGCCCTGCTGGGCAGCCACCTCGCTCGCTCGAGTACGGATGCGCTCGACGAGTGCAGCGGTCACGTCATCGTCCGGGTGGCGCACGTCGAGCCACGCGTCGACCCGGGATGCGATGACGTTGGTCCCGCCGGGGACCGGCTCGAGTCGACCCACGGTTGCGCGGGCGCCCGGCACGGTGCGGGCGATCTCCTCGATGCCGACGATCAGCCGAGCTGCGGCGACCATGGGGTCGCGCCGGTCGGCCATGAGCGTTGTTCCGGCGTGGTTGCCCTGGCCCGTGAAGCTCACTCGCCAACGGCCGTGGCCGAGGATCGATGAGCCGATCGCGACGGGGCCGGCGAGGTCGATGAGGCCGCGGCCCTGCTCGACATGCAGCTCGATGAAGGCGCTGAACTGCGCGACTCTCGAGGGGTCTGGGCCGAGATGCCTTGGGTCCAAGCCGGCCGCGGCCGACGCTTCCGCGAAGGTCGTGCCGTCCGCGTCCCGCAGCGACCGGGCCCGGTCCGGGTCGATGGCACCGGTGAGGAGCCTCGAGCCGAGGCAGGCCACGCCGAAGCGAGAGCCTTCCTCCTCCGGGAACACCGCGATCGCGATGGCGACGCTGGGTTGGCGGCCCTCGCTGCGGAGGAGGTCGACGGCGGCGAGGGCTGCCGTCACCCCGAGGGGGCCGTCGAAGGCGCCGCCCCCTGGAACAGAGTCGAGGTGGCTACCCGTGATGAGGGCGCCGGAGCGGTTGCCGTCGGGGCGGTCCCACCAGGCCCAGATGATGCCGTTGGCGTCGATCTCGACGTCGAGCCCGCGGGCCGCGGCGGCGGCGAGGAACCACTCGCGGAGCTCGAGCTCGGGATGCGAGTACACGGGCCTGCTGTAGCCGCCCCGCGTCCGGTCGCGCCCGAGGTGCTCGATCTCGCGCATGAGCGCCGACACGGAGCTCGGGTGGGCGGCGTTCGCCGTGGTCGCGGTCGTGGTTGTGCTCATGCTGCGGCTCCTGTCGCTGCGGCGATGCGGAATTCATCGGGAACGGTGCCCGCTCCGGTGAGCAGGTCGGCGGCGAGCTCTCCGAGTAGCGGAGCGAACTTCCCGCCGTGGCCAGAGCAGGCCGAAAGTACCACGAGGTTGTCGACCCGGTCGATCACGAAGTCCTCGCTCGGTGTCGTCGTGAACAGGCAGGTCGTCTCGGCGAACGGCTCTGGCCGCACGCCGGGGAGGAACCTCTCGGCGTACGCGATGAGCGCGCGGCGGTTGGCCGCATCCACGATGCCGTCCTGCGTGAGTGCGGAGTCGATGATCTTGCCGCCGTTGAACTGCGCGACCTTCTGCCCTCGCCAGTCGGCGTCGCGTCCGCCGGGGAGCCCGTAGGTCTGCAGTTGACGCGACTTGCTGATGAAGGTCGGCCAGGGGGCGGCGTCGGGGCCCGAGTCCGCATCGTCGAGGTAGGGGAAGTGGTACGCCTGTTCCTGGCGCACCTCCAGCTTCGGGAACTGATCGAGGAACGCGGTCGGCAGCGACAGCTCTCCGAGAAGCGCCGGGAGCCAGCCGCCGGCGGCGACGACGATGCTGTCCGCGTCGACCGTCGCCCCGTCGGCCGAATGCACGCGGTAGCCGCTGCCGGTGCGTTCGACGCGGGCGACGGGCCACGAGGTGCGCAGCTCGAGCATCCCGGTTGCGGATGCGGCGGCCAGGAGCGCGTCGACGGTCCCGCCAGCGTCGAGAACTCCGGCCCCCGGATGCCAGAGCACGTCGGTCTCGAACCGGAACTGCGGCCAGCGCTGCTTGGCTGCCTCGGCGCTGAGGAGCTCGTGCTCGACACCTGCCGTTTCCAGCACGGCCGCGAGGCCCGCGGGGTCGCGGATGTTCCCGTGGTCGAGTGCGCCGGTCGGGCGGATGAGCTGCGTGCCGCTGACACGCTGCAGCTCGTCCCAGCCCGCCTTCGACCGCACGACGAGGTCGGTGTAGATCTGCTCCGGGTAGGCGTACCGGAAGATGCGAGCGGAACCGTGGGAGCTCCCGTGCTCGTTCGCCGGGGTCGTCCGTTCGAGAACGGTCACGTGGTGTCCGCGTTCGGTCAGATGCCAAGCGGCCGCTGCGCCGGCGAGTCCCGCGCCGATGACGATCGTGTCGGTCATATCCGCTCCCTGCGAGGTTGATCGAGTGGTGCTCGAGTGATGCTCGACCTCCAGTAGGCCACCGAGGTGCGCGTGTGTCCAATATCATTTGCAGAGCATTTGATATGCATCGCGAATGGAAGTCATGGAACTGCGCCAGCTCAAGTATTTCGTCGCCGTCGCCGACGAGCTGCACTTCGGTCGTGCTGCGGCACGCCTGCACATGACGCAGCCACCGTTGACCGTCGCCGTCCGCAAGCTCGAGGACGAGCTCGGCGTGCCGTTGTTCGAGCGGACGACGCGGAGCGTCTCCCTCACTGCGGCCGGCCGGATGTTCCGACAGCGAGTCGGGGCGGTCCTCGACGACCTGGACGCGGCCGTCTCGGACCTCGGGGACGTGGCGGCAGGGACGGCCGGAAGGCTCCGGATCGGCTTCGTGAGCTCGGCGAGCTACAGCGTGCTGCCCAGGGGGTTGCAGGCGTTCCAGCTGCTCAGGCCGCGCATCCAGCTCGAGCCGCAGTCCCTCACGAGCGCCGAGCAGGTGACGCTCCTGCTCGAAGGCGAGCTGGACGTCGGGATACTCCGCGACCCCCTCGCCGTTCCCGGGCTCAGCGCCACGCTGCTCGAGGGGGAGGACCTGGTGGCCGTGCTCCCCGCTGGTGACCCGCTTGCCGCCGAGGCGATCGTCGGACCAGGGAGCTTCCACGGGAAGCCGGTGGTGCTCTTCCCGTTCGAGCTCATGCCGGGCTTCGTCTCTGCCGTCATGTCGTGGCTCAGGGGAGCCCAGGCCGTGCCGCGCATCGTGCAGAGCGTCGTGCATCAGGAGACGGTTCTCGGCCTCGTCGCGGCGGGCGTCGGCGCCTCGATCCTGCCGGCGTCGGTGGCCCGATTCCACATGCCGGGGGTTGTCGCACGCCCACTGCTCGGCTCGCCCCGCACCGAGCTCTACGCCGTCGAAGGCCAGCGTTCTCATCCCAGCTCCAGCCTGCTCATCGAGAGTCTTCGCGACTCGCGTTGACGATCGCCGCGCGAGCATGTACTCTTTCGGAAGCCCAAGACCGCAGGTCTTCGTTGTGCGTGAGAACGCACACGAACGAAGGTTCGCAAGAACGTCCCGCGCAGGTGAACGAAGCAGATCTGCTCTGCGCGCAAGCGCATCCTCTCAGCTCCGGTCCACCTGCGACCGGAGCTTTTTTGTGTGTTGTGCATCGAAGATGCGCCTGCGGTGCGTGAATGACAAACGTCATGCACGTGCAAGAGAGAGAGGAGTGCCATGGCGACCAAGGAAGCAACTGTTGCCGAGCTTCAGGACTTGTTCCAGAACTCGACCGCCGTCCTGCTGACTGAGTACCGCGGTCTCACTGTTGCGCAGCTCAAGACGCTGCGTCGCTCGATCAGTGAGCACGCAAGCTACGCCGTGGTGAAGAACACGCTGACGAAGATTGCGGCGAACAACGCCGGAATCACCGCGTTCGACGACGAGCTGGCCGGCCCGAGCGCAATCGCGTTCGTGCACGGCGACCCCGTCGCAGTCGCGAAGAGTCTTCGTACCTTCGCCAAGGACAACCCTCAGCTTGTCCTGAAGGGTGGTTTCTTCGACGGAAACCCCCTCAGTGCAGAAGAGGTCAACAAGCTCGCCGACCTCGAGTCCCGCGAAGTTCTGCTCGGCAAGCTTGCCGGCGCCTTCAAGGCCTCGCTGTTCGGTGCCGCATACCTGTTCACCGCGCCTGCAGCCAAGGCTGTTCGCACGGTCGAGGCATTGCGCGAAAAGCAGGAGTCCGCGAACTAGTCCTACGGGATCTCGCGGCTAGAACAACACACAAGGAGAAAAAACATGGCAAAGCTCACGACTGAAGAGCTCATCGCAGCATTCAAGGAGCTCACGCTCATCGAGCTCAGCGAGTTCGTCAAGGCGTTCGAGGAGACCTTCGAGGTCACCGCTGCTGCTCCCGTTGCAGTTGCAGGCGTTGCTGCTGCAGCAGCTGACGCACCCGAAGAGGAGGAGAAGACGGAGTTCGACGTCATCCTCGAGGGCGCTGGCGACAAGAAGATCCAGGTCATCAAGGAGGTGCGCGCACTCACGAGCCTCGGCCTCGGTGAGGCGAAGGCACTCGTCGACGGTGCTCCGAAGGCCGTTCTTGAGGGCGTCAACAAGGAAGCTGCTGACAAGGCAAAGGACGCCCTCGAGGCTGCCGGCGCTTCGGTGACCGTCAAGTAGTCATCCCGCAGCGGTTCTGCGCGGTGTGTTCCGACACGCCGAAGGAACTTTTTTCACGAGGCATCGCATCCAGTTTCTGGATGCGGTGCCTCGTTCCTGTTTGCGAGAAAATCCCTGTTGAAGATGCGATTCCTGAGGTCAGTGTGACCAATGTGACTGATGTGTTGACGAGAATCCGCAACTTTGCGCGTGTCGCTTGACCCCATTTCGGCCTCGACGCACAATAATCCGCCGTGTTAGCGTCCCCTCATGCTTTCCGACACCTTCAAGAGCGCTCGCGCTCGCACCACGGCCCTCGTCATCGCCTTCGGCGTCGTCGCCGGTGGCGTCGCCGTCACGGCCGCGCCTTCGTTCGCAGCGAACGGCGACCAGGTCGACGCGAGTGTCGACCGCGGCCCGGCATCGGCCTCGGTCTCCGAGGAAGCGATCGCGGCGGACGCTTCCGGCGTCACGGTCACGGGCTCTGGCTTCACGCCGGGCAACGTCGTCCACGTGCAGGTTGTCGGCCCCGACGGGCAGACCAACTGGTCCTGGGGAACCGAGTCGCACAAGGTCGACGAAGCTGGTGCCGTCAGCGCTGAGCTGAAGAGCGACGAGGCGTGGAGCGAAGGCGACTACTCGGTCGTGATCTTCGAGTCGGAGGGTCTGCAGGCCTCGACGGCGTTCGCGGCCGTTGCGCCGGCGGGCACGGAGACGCCTGCTCCGACGGAGACGGCAGCTCCCGAGCCGACCGAGACCTCGACCGAGACGGCGACGCCCGAGCCGACGGAGACCGAGACAGCGACTCCCGAGCCGACCGAGACGGCCACAGAGACCCCCGAGCCGACGCTCACCGAGGAGCCCACGCTCGAGCCGACGGAGACCGCGAGCGTCGCCCCGACTGCGACGGAGACGGTCACGCCCTCCCCGACCGAGACCGAGGCTCCCGTTGCGGCCCCCGCTGTGGCAACCGAGCAGTCCAGCTACACGCAGGAGGAGGCCGCAGAGGGCATCACCTACGTCGCGACCGGCTTCGCACCCGGCGCCGAGCTGGGCCTCACGCTCCTGCTCCCGGATGGCAGCTCCGCGGAGTTCGAGTCCGCCGAGCCGATCACTCCGGATGCGGACGGCAACTACGCCGGCATCATCACGTACGACGCAGCCTGGGCTGTCGGCGACTACGGCATCACGCTCACGACCATCAGCCCTGCGACTGGCGAGGAGACCGACGCTCCTGCTGCCGACTCCGCCCGCGCGGTGCCGCTCATCGTGCAGGAGGAGTCCGAGCTGACGGCGTCTGCTGAGTCGCCCTCGGCGGTGGAGCTCGAGCCCGACGCCGGAGCAGCTGCGGCAGAGCAGACGGCCACGACGTCCTTCTCGGTCACCGGCGAGACGCCAGCCACCGGCGGCACGTCGCCGAGCGCGACTTCTGCCCCGGCTGGAAGTGGCGGCAACGGTACTGGCAACGGCGACACCAAGGGCAAGGCGCAGAGCAAGTCGCTCGCGACCACCGGCGCGGAAGACGCCTTCGGCGCGGCGGGCATCGGCCTGCTCGTCCTCGGCCTCGGTGCCGCCGCGGTGACTGGCGCGCGCTTCCTGAGTCGCCGTCGCGAGAGCTGACAGCAACGAAGATTGCGATGAGCGGGGCTGGGGCCAAGTGGCTTCAGCCCCGCTTTCTTTCTGTCGGCGGTGATCTCCATGCGTTTTCACGCAACTGGGGAGAAGTCCCCAGGCTGGATACCGGTCCAAAGTCGTGCCCGTAAATGTCCTTTGACCAGGGCTTTAGTCGCCTCGGCACGAACCGAAGCAAGCTCGATTTCGCTATGTTCCGACTTAACCTTCTGGACATCACCTGTGAGTCGGGCCAAGATTTGGTTATGGCTTCCTCATTCTTCTCTCCGTCGCGCAAGCGCGCGTCCGCGTTCGCGATCGCCTTCGGCGTGTTCGCCGGCGGCGCCGTGCTGACTGCCGCCCCTGCGTTCGCAGCAACGACCACCCCTCCCGTCGAGAGCACGACTCCGGCGGAGACGTCCGCCGCATCCGAGGCGACGGGGCAGGCAACGAAGTCGAGCTTCACGCCCGACGAGAACATCACGTACACCCTCACGGGGTTCGCTCCTGACCTCGCTCTCTCCAGCATCACGCTCACGCTGCCCGACGGTTCGACCGTCCCGGTCGAGCCGAGCGGCGACGCTGCGTGGGATGTCGACAGCGACGGCAACTACAGCGGCGAGCTCATCTCGTCCCTGGGCTTCGACGTGGGTGACTACGGCGTCAGGATCACGCAGAACTACACCGACGCATCCGGCCCCGCACAGCACGACGTGACGTTCGGCTTCACCGTGGCTGAGGAGTCGAGCCCGGAGCCGACCGAGACCGCGACGCCGACCGAGACGGCCACGCCGACCGAGACCGCGACGCCGACTGAGACGGCCACGCCCACGGCAACGCCGACGGCGACCAGCACGCCGACCGCGACGCCGACCCCCACGGTCGAGGCTCCGCTCGCCTACGCGAACGCAGACAGCTTCCTCCCGACGGACGACATCACGTACACGGCGCAGAACTTCACGCCGGGCCTCGCGCTCGACCTCACGGTCACCTCCCCGTCCGGCTCCTCGGTCCAGGTCGACCCGACCGACGACTCCGTGGTCGGGGAAGACGGCAGCTACCCGGGCGTCCTCATCAACCAGTCGGGCACCCCGCTGCCCCTCGGTGAGTACACCGTGACGCTCTCGCAGTCGAGCGGTCTCTCGGCGACGTTCACGTTCCTCATCGCCGAGGCGACGCCGGGCACCACGACCGCGCCGACCACGGCACCCACGGTCACCACGGTCCCCGTGGGCAACGGCGGAGGCACCAACACGGGCCACAAGTCGCCTGAGCTCGCAACGACGGGTGCGGAAGACGCATTCGGCGCAGCCGGCATCGGTCTCCTCGCGCTCGCCACGGGAGCCGGCGTGCTCGTCGCCCGCCGCCTGGCGACCAAGAAGGCCTAGCAGCTCACTGAGCTCTTCGTAAAGAGGGCGTCACCTTCGGGTGGCGCCCTCTTCGCGTTCCCGCACGCGCGCCTGCCCGTCCGTACGCCCTGCCTGCAGCATGACGAAAGCCCCGACCTGGAATCCCTGGTCGGGGCTTTCGTGCACATGGCGGAGGATAGGGGATTCGAACCCCTGAGGGCTTTCACCCAACACGCTTTCCAAGCGTGCGCCATAGGCCACTAGGCGAATCCTCCACGGGAGCGCCAGGCGCTCACCTCGAAAGAGCATAGCGGGTCTGGCGACCGTTCGTGAACGCGAGCGCCAAATCGACCCGCGGCGAGCCCGCGAGGCGCGCCCTGGCTACAGCTTCTTGACTGCCTCGCCCACCTCGTCGTCGCCCGACACGACCTCGAACTGCTTGTGGATGCCCACGCGGCGAACCAGCAGGGCCGCGATCACCGTCGCCACGTCTGCACGAGGAATGCTGCCGCGCTCGACCTGCTCGCCCACCTTGACGTGGCCAGTCGGCTCGTCGTCGGTGAGGCCACCGGGGCGCACGATCGTCCAGTCGAGCTTCGCGCTGCGGGCGCGGATGTCGGCGTCGGCCTCGCTCTTCGCCCGCAGGTACACCTGGTAGACGTCGTCGGAGTCGCGGTCGAACGTATCCGTGCCGATGGCGGAGACGACGACGAACCTGCGCACGTTCGCGATCTCTGCAGCATCCGCCGAGAGGATCGCGCCGTCGCGGTCGAGCGTGAGCTTGCGCTCCGCGGAGCTGCCGGGGCCAGCACCCGCGGCGAAGACGACTGCATCCACATGGCCGAGCTGCTTGGCGAGGTCGGTCGCCGTGCTCTGCTCGAGGTCGGCGATGACTGGATCCGCGCCGAGCTCCTTGAGGGAGTCCACGTAGTCCGGGTTGCGGATGATGCTCGTGACGCGGTGACCGCGCTCGATGAGCTGGGTTGTCAGGAGGCGTGCGATCTGACCATTTCCACCGATGACTGCAATTCTCATGCCTGCAGTCAAGCTGGTCAGCCTGAGTTCACGGCCAGCGTTCGCGTCGGGCGATCTGCGAGCGGCCGCGGGGCCGGCGATCGAACGGGCAGCTGCGGCCTGAGTGGCGGGGATGAGTCGCAGGAAAAGAAAAGACCCCCCGCGCACCCGCCAGAGCCCGGTTACCCTTGCTGCGTTTCCGCCCTGGGGGAGTTGGCCTGGATGGCGCCACGCGAGGAGCCGTCGACCATCATAGCGCGACGTGAGCGAGACGCGAATCGGGAGCGATTCGAATTGGCAGGATCACGACAGCCCGCTGACTCGGCACCCGACTACCATTGCCTGACGTGGGGACAAGCATCTACATCACGTCATCAGAGGGTCACTCTGGCAAGTCAGCTATCGCGCTCGGCGTGGTGAGTGCCCTGAGCCGGTCGATCGGCCGGGTCGGCGTGTTCCGGCCCATCGTGCAGAGCGCTGAGGCGCGAGACGACATCCTCGAGCTCCTGCTCTCGCAGCTCGACCCGCAGAACCGCGGCTTCGAGTACGAGTCGGGCTTCGGGGTCACCTACGACGACGTGCACGCCGATCCCGACGAGGCGCTGTCCCGCATCGTCACCCGCTACCGGGCCCTCGAGCGGCGCTGCGACACCGTGGTCATCGTCGGCAGCGACTTCACCGACATCGGCAACCCCGCCGAATTGGGCTTCAACGCTCGAGTCGCCGCGAACCTCGGCGCGCCGGTCCTGCTAGTCCTGACCGGCCTCGATGCCGACAAGGGGCAGCCGCGCACGCCAGAGCAGCTGGCGCAGGCGCTCGAGGTCACCCTCCCCGAGCTCGACGCCGCGCACGCGACCCTGCTCGCCATCGCCATCAACCGCGCCGACGAGCACGCGACGGAAGAGGTGCGTGCCGCCGTCGCAGAGCGCGCGCTCCGCGAGCTCGGTCACAAGGTGCCCGTGTGGGCGATCCCCGAGACGCCGCTCCTCATGGCTCCGTCTCTGTCGCAGCTTCTGGATGCGGTCGGCGGCGAGCTCGTCTACGGCGACCGCGAGCTCCTCGGTCGCGAGGTCCTCGGCGTCGTGCTCGCGGGCATGTCCATGCAGAACGTCCTCGAGCGCCTCAAGGAGGGTGCCGTCGTCGTCATCGCGGCCGACCGCACCGAAGTGCTCCTCGCCGTGCTCCTCGCGCAGCGAGCCGAGACGTTCCCGTCGCTGACGGGCATCGTCGTCAACGGCCCGTTCGAGTTCCCGCCGGCGATCGAGCGCCTCATCAAGGGCCTCAACGTCGAGGTGCCCATCATCCGCACCAACTTCGGCACCTACGACACAGCCCAGCGCATCATGCAGACCCGCGGACGCCTCGCCGCCGCGGGCATCTCCCGCCGCAAGATCGACCTCGCACTCGCCAAGTTCGAGCAGCACATCCCGGCCATCGAGGTCGTCGCGCTCCTCAACGTCAAGCCGTCGCTCGTCGTGACGCCGCTCATGTTCGAGAACACGCTCCTCGACCGGGCCCGCTCCGACCGCAAGCACATCGTCCTGCCGGAGGGGAGCGACGACCGCATCCTCGTGGCGGCGGGCTCGCTGCTGGCACGCGAGGTCGCCGAGATCACGATCCTCGGCGAGGAGTCCGAGGTGCGCGGCCGTGCATCCGCCCTCGGCGTCGACATCTCGGCAGCTCACGTGCTGAGCACGAGCAACCCCGACTACGTCGCCCGCTTCGCGGAGGAGTACGCGCGGCTCCGCGCACACAAGGGCGTCACGATCGAGGCCGCGACCGAGCGCGTGCGCGACGTCAGCTACTTCGGCACGCTCATGGTGCACCTCGGCCTCGCCGACGGAATGGTCTCAGGGGCCGCGCACACCACGGCCCACACCATCCGCCCCGGCTTCGAGATCGTCAAGACCAAGCCGGGCGTCTCCGTCGTCTCGAGCGTCTTCCTCATGGCCCTCGCCGACCGCGTCCTCGTCTACGGCGACTGCGCCGTCAACCCCGACCCGACGGCAGAGCAGCTCGCCGACATCGCCATCTCCTCCGCCGAGACGGCCACGCAGTTCGACATCGCCGTGCGCGTCGCGATGCTCTCCTACTCGACGGGGGAGTCGGGGTCCGGCGCCGACGTCGACAAGGTCCGCACCGCGACCGGCATCGTGCGCGAGCGCATGCCGGACCTGCCCGTCGAAGGGCCGATCCAGTACGACGCGGCGACGGATGCGGCGGTCGCGAGCAAGAAGATGCCAGGCAGCCAGGTAGCCGGCCGCGCCACGGTGTTCATCTTCCCCGACCTCAACACGGGCAACAACACGTACAAGGCGGTGCAGCGCTCCGCCGGAGCTGTCGCGATCGGGCCGATCCTGCAGGGCCTGAACAAGCCCATCAACGACCTCTCCAGAGGCGCGCTCGTCTCCGACATCATCAACACCGTCGCCATCACGGCGATCCAGGCGCAGCGCTCCTAGGAGCATCCGCCTCACGTCCCGCCCGCCTCTCGCGGGTCTCGAGAAAGGGTGCTCATGAGCATCGTCCTGGTCGTCAACTCCGGCTCGTCGTCCTTCAAGTACCAGCTGATCGACATGGAGCGCGAGGAGACGCTCGCGTCCGGCCTCGTGGAGCGCATCGGCGAGAGCGTCGCCAGCGTCACGCACAAGACCGGGGGAGCGACCTTCGCGCGCGAAGCGGACATCCCCAACCACACGCGCGGGTTCGAGGCCATGCTGGAGGGCTTCGAGGAGCACGGCCCGAGCCTCGCCGAGTTCCCGCCGGTCGTCGTGGGGCACCGCGTCGTGCACGGCGGGCGCCGCTTCTTCGACGCGGCCGTCATCGACGGCAAGGTGCTGCAGGACATCGAGGACCTCATCCCGCTCGCGCCGCTGCACAACCCCGCCAACCTCGAGGGCATCGTCGGCGCGCGTGACGTCTTCGCAGAGACGCCGCACGTCGCGGTCTTCGACACGGCCTTCCACACGACGATGAGCGAGGCCTCGTCGCTGTACGCACTGGACGCGGCCGTCGCCAAGGAGCACAGGGTGCGCAAGTACGGCGCGCACGGCACGAGCCACAAGTTCGTCTCCGAGGAGACCGCAGGCTTCCTCGGGCGTGACCTGGGGGAGCTCAAGACGATCGTGCTGCACATCGGCAACGGCGCCAGCATGTGCGCCGTCGACGGTGGCCGTTCCGTCGAGACGAGCATGGGAATGACCCCGCTCGAGGGCCTGGTCATGGGCACCCGCACCGGCGACCTCGACCCGGCCGTGCTCGTGCACCTGTCGCGTCGCGGCGGCTACACGATCGACCAGCTCGACGACCTCCTGAACCGCAAGTCCGGGCTGCTCGGACTCACGGGGTCCGGCGACATGCGCGATGTCCGGCAGAAGGCGAACGCGGGCGACGAGCGCGCTCAGCTCGGCCTCGCCGTCTACGCGCACCGCATCCGCCACTACCTGGGCGCCTACATGCTGCTGCTCGGAGGAGTCGACGCGATCGTCTTCACCGCCGGCATCGGCGAGAACGACGCCCAGCTGCGCGCCGACGTGCTCGAGGGCCTCGAATGGCTCGGCGTGAAGCTCTCGCCCGAGAGCAACGAGTCGTCGTCGCGGGATGCTCGCCGCATCTCAGCAGACGACTCGCGCATCGAGGTGCTGGTCGTGCCGACGAACGAGGAGCTCGAGATCGCGCGGCAGAGCCTGGCCGCGATCGCCTGACCTGAGCCGGAGCTGACCTGGAGGGGCGCGGTCTGACCCGGCTCGGCTCGGTTCGGCTCGGTCTGAACCAGACCACCTTGCCCTTGCCTCGGCCGATCACGGCTTTCCGCATCCGCATCCGCATCCGCATTTCGCGCCCTGCCTCCCACGCCCCCGCGTCGTCGGAGAGTGATCGCTGCCCGCCGATTTGCCGCTGAAGGGTGCCTCTGAAGGGTGCCTCTGAAGGGTCATTTGGCTGGCAGCGATTTCGGCAGGGGCGCTGCTTCGGGGCCACTTGGCTGGGAGGGAGAGAGTCTGCGCGCGCTGTGAGCCCCACGGTGCGGATAGGGACGGTCCGCGGCGCGCCCGATGTCGGTGGTGGCGTCTACGATGGTGCGCATGGCCACAGCCCTGTACCGCCGCTATCGGCCTGAGAACTTCGCCGAGATGATCGGGCAGTCGCAGGTCACCGAACCCCTCATGACCGCGCTGCGCACCGGTCGTGTCAATCACGCCTACCTGTTCTCCGGCCCGCGAGGGTGCGGGAAGACGAGCTCCGCGCGCATCCTCGCCCGCTGCCTGAACTGCGCGGAGGGGCCGACCGACACGCCATGCGGTGTCTGCCAGTCGTGCGTCGAGCTCGCGCGCGACGGCGGAGGCTCGCTCGACGTGTTCGAGATCGACGCCGCCAGTCACGGTGGCGTGGAAGACGCTCGCGAGCTGCGGGAGCGCGCCATCCTCGCGCCGAGCCGCGACCGCTACAAGATCTTCATCATCGACGAGGCGCACATGGTGACCTCGGCCGGCTTCAACGCCCTGCTCAAGGTCGTCGAGGAGCCGCCGGAGCACGTGCGCTTCGTGTTCGCGACGACCGAGCCCGAGAAGGTCATCGGCACGATCCGCTCGCGCACGCACCACTACCCGTTCCGGCTCATCCCGCCGGCCCTCATGCTCGAGTACGTCGAAGAGCTCTGCACCAGCGAGGGCGTCACCGCCGAGCCCGGCGTGCTGCCCCTCGTCGTGCGTGCCGGTGGCGGTTCTGCCCGAGACACGCTCTCGCTGCTCGACCAGATCATCGCTGGCTCCGAGACGGGTCTC
This sequence comes from Pseudoclavibacter sp. RFBI5, assembly GCF_002931395.1. NCBI lineage: Bacteria > Bacillati > Actinomycetota > Actinomycetes > Micrococcales > Microbacteriaceae > Pseudoclavibacter > Pseudoclavibacter sp. RFBI5. Next base: position 56,817 of record NZ_PSYA01000004.1, read on the forward strand.
CTCGGCTACCAGCGCGCCGCTGCCCTCCTCGGCTTCACCGGCCAGGAGCTGCTCGACGAGTCGATCGATGCCTTCGCCGACGCCGACCCTGCCGCTGCCTACACGGCGGTCGACCGCGTCATCCAGTCCGGCCAAGACCCTCGCCGCTACGTCGAGGACCTGCTCGAGCGCTTGCGTGACCTCATCGTCGCCAAGGCCACGGGTCCCGGTGCCGGCGCAGTGCTTCGCGGGCTCGGAGCGGACGAGGTCGAGGCGCTTCGCGTCCAGGCCGGTCGATTCTCGCCTGCCGCACTCACGGGCATCGCCGACCTCGTCAACGAGACCCTCACCGACATGAGCGGGGTGACCTCGCCGAAGCTGCACCTGGAGCTGCTCGTCGCGCGGATCCTCGTCGCGTCGCGGGCCGACTTCATCGACAGCGGCACGTTGCTCGCCGTCGCGGATGCGCCGGGCACGTCGCCGAAGCGTCTCGCCGCCCCTGCCGCCTCGGGTGCCACCGCGCCGGCCGCTGGTTCCGCCGCGTCGGCGCCAGCGGATGCGCCTGCCGCAGCTCCGCAGGCGGGCGCGCCTGCCTCAAGGTCCGAACCAGCCGCAGCCCACGCGACGCAGCCGTCGCAGTCGCAGTCGCTTGCCGACCGTGCGCCGAACGAGGCCGTGGTGCCACCGGTTCCCGCTGCCGCGCCTGCCGCCGGGGAGCCCGACACGGCGTCTGCGGCGCGTCTCGCCGCCGCGTCCTGGGCCGCCGCGACCCCAGGGTCTGGGGCGACCTCGAGCTCCGGCGCTCCCGCAGCCTCGGCAACGACTCCGGCGGAAGCTTCGGCCTCGCCGGCTCCAGCGGCGTCCGCACCTACACCTGCATCGGCTCCGGCTCCGGTGGTGCTGCCGCCGACCGAGCCCTCGGCCGAACCGGCCGTGGACGCGGGGCCTCCCTCCGCGCCCATCGAGGAGCAGACCACGCCGGCCCCCGTCGGTGAAGCGAGCAAGGACTCCGAGCCCGAGCCCGAGCCCGACGCGGGTCGCACGGCCGAGGCCGAAGCGCCCTTCGACGGCCAAGCGCCGGCGGACGCCGACGCCCCTGCCGAGGACGAGCCACCCGCTCCGCCCGTCGCGGAGTCTGCGCCTGAACCCGAGTCTGCGCCTGAAGCCCAAGCCGAGTCCACGCCGGCCCCCGTCTCCACGCCGGCCCCCGTCTCTGCACCGGACCTCACCGCCGCGCGGGAACCCGCACCCGGCGAGGCCCGCGAGCCGGCTCCGGTCCCGCACGCCACGGCCGCGCGAGCATCCGCTGAGCCGCCCGTATTCGCGCAACTGCGTGACGCCTGGCCGACGCTGCTCGAGCGCATGCGCGACCTCGGTGGCACACACGCCTGGAGCGTCGCCCAGTCGGTGCACCCGCGCGATCTCGTCGGCGACCTCCTGGTCTTCGAGGTGCCGTCGCGCGCCGTGCTCGATCAGTTCCGCGGCGAACGAGGCGCAGCCGACGCGCCGAGCGCCGTGCTGCGCACCGCCATCCAGGAGATGTTCGGCATCACCGTCAAGTTCCAGCCGCAGCGACCAGGCGGAGCGGGCGGCGCCGGCGCGCCAGGAGGAGGCCAGGCTCCCAGCCGCGGCGACGAGCCGGCGCCGGCACCAGCGGAGCCCGACCCGGCACCGGCTGCAGCTCCAGCCAAAGCTCGAGCGGCGGACACTCGCACCGCCGGCACCTCGCGAGAGCAGTCCACGGCTGCACCGACCGCGACAGCGACCGCAACGACCTCCGAGCGCTCATCCACGACCCCTCCGGCGAAGGCCTCGTCCTCGCCGAGCGGCCTCAACTGGACCGTCGCGAAGATCCCCGGGCAGGAGTCGGTTCCCGACGACGGCCCCGGTTCCGGATGGGCTACCGCGGCCATCCCCGGGTCTGGCCCTGCCTCGGGCGCGAGCTCGACGCCTCGCGTGCCCGCAGCATCCGCCCCGGGTGCGGTGGCGACCACGAGCGCAGCACCCGCGGTGCAGGCGGCACCTGTGGACGACGAGGTGTCAGCTCCCGTGGCAGCGCCAGCCCCGAAGCGCACCCAGCGCGTCGCGAGCGCACCCGTGATTCCCGGCGTCGAGCGCTACGGTGAGGCCATCGTTCGCGAGCGCCTCGGCGCACGCTTCATCGGCGAGGACATCATCGTGCCCGAACCCGAGGCCGCCGAGCTGCCGCCTGAGGACGACTTCTCCGCACCACCACCACCTGAAGACGGGGGCTATTGAGCCGTGCGTGCACCATCATCCGAAGGTCGGAGCAACTGAGCCATGTATGAAGGCATCATCCAGGACCTCATCGACGAGCTCGGGCGCCTGCCGGGCGTCGGTCCCAAGTCCGCGCAGCGCATCGCGTTCCACATCGTGCAGACGCAGTCCTTCGACGTGTCGCGGCTCGCGCAGATCCTCGCCACCGTTCGTGAGCGAGTGCAGTTCTGCACCGTCTGCGGCAACGTCAGCGAGGGGCCCGAGTGCAACGTGTGTCGCGACCCGCGTCGCGACCGCACCGTCATCTGCGTCGTCGAGGAGCCGAAGGACGTGGCCGCCATCGAGCGCACCCGCGAGTTCAGCGGCCTCTTCCACGTGCTGGGCGGCGCCATCAATCCGATGGAGGGCATCGGTCCGGATGACCTGAACATCCGCACCCTCCTGGCCAGGCTCGAATCGGGGGAGGTCAAGGAGGTCATCGTCGCGACCGACCCGAACCTCGAGGGAGACGCCACGGCGTCGTACCTGAGCCGGCTCCTCACAAGCATCGGCGTGCCCGTCTCCCGGCTCGCCTCCGGCCTCCCCGTCGGAGGAGACCTCGAGTACGCCGACGAGATCACCCTCGGTCGCGCCTTCTCCGGCCGCCGCGCCATCGACTGACCGTCGCGCGGCGGACTGGCGAGTTCCGCCGGTCCCGCCGTCAGTCGCGTCAGCGCCGGCCGCGCCGCCTGCTCCGCCGCTGATTGCCACCCCGCTCCGCCGCGCCCCTCCGCTTCGCCCTGCTGGCCTCACTTCTGCCGCCCCTGAACCTGCCACCTCCACCCGGGTGGCGCAGAGTTGTGGGCTGGTGCGGTTGCGCGCGTTGTCGAGCGCATCTGCCCACAACTCTCTCGAGGGGATGAGCGGGTGAGTGGGTCGGCGGGTCTGCGGGTCTGCGGGTGAGCGGACGAGTGGGTCGGCGGGTCGGTGGGGCCCTGCGTGGGGCGGTGCGACTCCGCGCGGCGCAGAGTTGTGGGTGGGTGCGGTTGCGCGTGTTGTTGACCGCATCCGCCCACAACTCTGTCGAGGGGATGGGTGGGTGAGTTGGTGAGCGGGTGAGTGGGTCTGCGGGTGACCGGGCGATTGGGTCTGCGGGTCGGTGGGGCCCTGAGTGGGGCGGTGCGACGCCGCGCGGTGAGGAGTTGTGGGTGGGTGCGGTTGCGCGTGTTGCTGACCGCATCTGCCCACAACTCTCTCGAGGGGATGGGTGGGTGAGTGGGTCTGCGGGTCTGCGGGTGAGCGGACGAGTGGGTCTGCGGGTCGGTGGGGCCCTGAGCGGGTCGGTGCGACTCCGCGCGGCGCAGAGTTGTGGGTAGGTGCGGTTGCGCGCGTTGTTGACCGCATCCGCCCACAACTCTCTCGACGGGATGAGCGGGCGAGTGGGTCGGCGGGTCTGTGGGTCCCTGAGCAGGTCGGCGCGACCGCGCGGCGCCAGCGACTTGCGCGAGCAGTGTCGTCAGTCGGTCACCGCCCCGCAATCAACGGAAACGAACGGCACCCGCGCTAGGAACCGCATGCCCCCGCCGGATAGGATGGGAGCTTGTGGCGCGCGAGCGAGGCTCGACGCGCATCCCGAACCGGAGGAGACACGACACGTGAGTCTGATCGTCCAGAAGTACGGCGGATCATCGGTCGCCGATGCCGAGAGCATCAAGCGAGTGGCCCGTCGAGTCGTCGAGACCCGCCGAGCAGGGAACGACGTCGTCGTGGCTGTCTCCGCCATGGGCGACACGACGGACGACCTCATCGACCTCGCCCACCAGATCGCGACGATCCCGGATGCGCGCGAGTTCGACATGCTCGTCACGACCGGAGAGCGCGTCTCGATGGCACTCCTCGCGATGGCGATCAAGGACCTCGGCATGGACGCCAGGAGCTACACGGGCAGCCAGGCGGGCATGATCACCGACTCCACGCACGGCGATGCCCGCATCGTCGACGTCACCCCGGTGCGCGTGCGCGAGGCGCTCGACGAGGGCGCCATCGCGATCGTCGCCGGTTTCCAGGGCTTCAACCGCGACTCCAAGGACATCACCACGCTCGGGCGCGGAGGATCGGACACGACCGCCGTCGCCCTCGCCGCGGCGCTCGGCGCCGACGTCTGCGAGATCTACACCGACGTCGACGGGGTCTTCTCCGCCGACCCGCGGATCGTGCCCAAGGCGCACAAGCTGAGCTACATCTCGAGCGAGGAGATGCTGGAGCTCGCCGCCTCGGGTGCGAAGGTCCTTCACATCCGCGCGGTCGAGTACGCACGCCGACAGGGAGTCACGCTCCACGTCCGCTCGTCGTTCTCCGACCACGAGGGCACCATCGTCTACAACCCAGACCGGGAAGAGGAGTACGAAGTGGAAGCAGCAATGATCGCGGGTGTCGCCCACGACCTGAGCCAGGCCAAGATCACCATCGCGGGGGTTCCGGATGTGCCAGGCAAGGCGGCTGCGATCTTCACGATCGTCGCCGAGCAGGGCGCGAACATCGACATGATCGTGCAGAACGTGTCCGAGCAGGACACGAAGGTCACCGACATCTCCTTCACGCTCCCCAAGGCCGACGCGCAGCGCGTGCTCGACGCCGTCGCCGCGGAGGGCGAGCAGATCGGCTACGCGTCGCTGCGTCTCACGGAGGACATCGGGAAGATCTCGCTGGTCGGATCCGGCATGCGCACCAACATCGGCGTGACGGCGAAGCTCTTCACGGCGCTGAAGGATGCTGGCATCAACATCGACATGATCTCCACGTCCGAGATCCGCATCTCGATCATCACGCAGGCCGACCTCGTCACCGAGGCCACCCGCGTCATCCACACCGCCTTCGACCTCGACGGCGACGCCGAGGCTGTCGTCTACGCAGGCACCGGCCGCTGACGCGGCTGAGCAGAAAAGAGCACTCATGAGCACCAAGTTGAACGTCGCCGTCGTCGGTGCGACCGGCCAGGTCGGCGCCGTCATGCGCACCCTCCTCGAGGAGCGCGACTTCCCCGTCGCGAGCATCCGCTTCTTCGCCTCCGCCCGCTCGGCGGGAACGACCCTCCCGTTCCGCGGCGAGGACATCACGGTCGAAGACGTCGCCGTCGCCGACGTGAGCGGCATCGACATCGCGCTCTTCTCCGCGGGGGCGACCACGTCGCGCGCGCAGGCCGAGCGCTTCGCCGCCGCCGGCGCGGTTGTCATCGACAACTCGAGCGCGTGGCGCCGCGACCCCAAGGTGCCGCTGGTCGTCTCCGAGGTCAACCCGGAGGCCATCGTCGCGCCGCCGAAGGGCATCATCGCGAACCCCAACTGCACGACCATGGCCGCGATGCCCGTCCTCAAGGTGCTGCACGAGGCGGCCGGTCTCGAGCGCCTCGTCGTCTCGACCTACCAGGCCACGTCTGGCTCCGGCCTCGCGGGTGCCCGTGAGCTGTCCGGCCAGGCCGTCGCCGCGGTCTCGCAGGGCGAGGAAGCGCTCCTCGGGCTCGTGCACGACGGTTCGTCCGTCGAGTTCCCGGCTCCGGACAAGTACGTCGCCCCCATCGCCTTCAACGTGATCCCCCTCGCCGGGTCGGTCGTCGACGACGGATCCGAGGAAACGGACGAAGAGCAGAAGCTGCGCAACGAGAGCCGCAAGATCCTCGGCCTCCCCGAGCTTCGCGTGAGCGGAACGTGCGTTCGCGTCCCCGTCTTCACGGGCCACTCGCTGTCGATCAACGCCGAGTTCGCCGACGCGCTCACGCCTGACCGTGCGCGCGAGCTGCTCGCTGCGGCGCCGGGCGTCGCGCTGGTGGACGTGCCCACGCCGCAGCAGGCTGCCGGCGCCGACCCGAGCCTCGTCGGCCGCATCCGCCAGGACCAGTCGGTCGACGGCAACCGCGGTCTCGCGCTGTTCATCTCGAACGACAACCTCCGCAAGGGCGCAGCGCTCAACGCGGTGCAGATCGCCGAGCTCGTCGCCGCCAAGGCCTGACGACCGCCTCTTCCGCACAGAACGGACGCCCTCTCGGGGGCGTCCGTTCTTGCGTCTGGCGCCGAGAATGCCGCGGCGGAACACGCCCGTGGTGGCCATTGCATTCGAAAACGGCAAAAAACTCAGAATGTGACGACTGACGTGCATCCTCGAAGCGGACGTGCATCTGCCTCGGACGTAGACTGTCTCGGTGACTGATTCACAGAAGATCTACGACGTCGTCCTGATCGGCGGGGGCATCATGAGTGCCACCCTCGGCTCGCTTCTCAACAAGCTTGAGCCGGAGTGGAGCATCAAGATCATCGAGCGACTCGACGGGCTCGCTCAGGAGAGCTCGAGCCCGTGGAACAACGCGGGAACTGGGCACGCGGCGCTCTGCGAGCTCAACTACACGCCTGAGAAGGACGGCGTCATCGACGCGTCCAAGGCGATCCAGATCAACGAGCAGTTCCAGGTGTCTCGTCAGTTCTGGGCCTCGCTCGTCGAGGCGGGCGAGCTGCCCGAGCCGTCCGGGTTCATCAACTCCGTGCCGCACATGACGTTCGTTCGAGGGGCCGAGAACGTCGAGTTCCTGCGTCGCCGCTTCGAGCTGCTCAAGAGCGAGCCGCTCTTCTCGACGATGGAGTTCTCCGACGATCTCGAGGTCATCAAGGCGTGGGCGCCGTCGCTCGTCGAGGGGCGCCCGTCGGGCGAGAAGGTCGCCGCGACGCGCGTCGCCGCCGGAACCGACGTCGACTTCGGTGCGCTGACGCACAAGCTCGTGCAGGGTCTTGTCGACCGGGGCGCCGTGCTGCGCCTCAATACGGAGGTCATCGCGCTCCGCCAGCAGCGCGACGGCATCTGGCAGATCGCGACGCAGCAGCGTGCCGGCGAGCAGAAGGGCCGCAAGAACGTCACCCGTGCGCGCTTCGTGTTCGTCGGGGCAGGCGGCGGCGCGCTTCCGCTGCTCCAGAAGTCTGGCATCGACGAGATCAAGGGCTACGGCGGCTTCCCCATCTCCGGCCAGTTCCTGCGCACCGACAACCCGGCGGTCGTCGAGAAGCACCTCGCGAAGGTCTACGGCAAGGCATCCGTCGGCGCCCCGCCCATGTCGGTGCCGCACCTCGACACGCGTGTCGTCGACGGCAAGCCGGCCCTCATGTTCGGGCCGTACGCGGGCTTCAGCCCCAAGTACCTGAAGACGGGCAGCTACCTCGACCTCGTCAAGTCGCTGCGCCCGCACAACCTCATCCCGATGCTCGCAGTCGCGAAGGACAACTTCGACCTCGTCACCTACCTCGTCGGCCAGGTGCTCGCGAGCAAGGACAAGAAGTTCGAGCAGCTGCAGGAGTTCTTCCCGGAGGCGAACCCCGCCGACTGGCGCCTCATCACGGCGGGGCAGCGCGTGCAGGTCATGAAGAAGGACCCGAAGCGCGGCGGCATCCTGCAGATGGGCACGGAAGTCGTGGCCAAGAAGGACGGTTCGATCGCCGGCCTGCTCGGGGCATCCCCCGGAGCATCCGTCGCCGTGCCGGTCATGATCGACCTGCTCGGTCGCTGCTACCCGCAGAAGAAGGCCGAATGGGCCCCGAAGCTCGAGGCGCTCGTACCGAGCCTCGGCACCGACGTCAACGATTCGGCCGAGCTCGCCGACTCAACGCAGGCGGCCAGCGCGAAGGCGCTTGAGCTCAACGCGCACTAGGCCACGCGCTCGGGCAGCCCCGAGGCGGCCAACGCACGCCACCGAAGCCGTTCCGCACCCGCGGGGCGGCTTCGCTGCGTCAGCCCTGGTCGGATCGGCGGCGCAGCGCGAGGCGCACGACGACGCCCACGAGGAGGACTCCGAGCGCCGACGCCAGCGCAAGCGGGGGCAGCGTCACGACGAGCACGACGCAGCCGAGGGCGCCGAGCGCGGAGACGGCGCGCGGAACGCTGCGGTACTCCCTCACCTGCGTGAGGGCACTGAGATTCGCGACCAGGTAGTAGACGAGCACTCCAGCGCTGGAGAACCCGATGACCTCGCGGATGTCACCGACGCAGATCAGCAGCGCGGCGCCGGCCGCGACGGCGAGCACCGCGACCCGGGGCACCGAGGTCGACGGATGCTGGCGCGCCAGCGGGCCGGGCAGCTCGTGTCGTCTGCCCATCGCCATCGCCGTCCGGGAGCTCCCCGCCAGCACGGCCGAGAGTGCCCCGATCGAGGCGACCGCGGCAAGGATGCCGACCGCGGCCCGGACGGCTGGCTGGGTCTCGACGAGGGCCGCTATCGGAACCGGTGTCAGCGCGAGCCTGCCCGGGCCGAGCGTTGTCAGGAGCGCCCATCCGAGCATCGCCAGGATGACGCTCACGATGAGGAAGGACAGCAGCATCGCCCTTGGCACGGTGCGCCGCGGATCGCGGACCTCCTCGGAGAGCGTCGCGACGCGGGCGTAGCCGGCGAAGGCGAAGAAGAGGATGCCTGCGCCCTGCAGGACGCCGCTGGCCGAGAACTGGGCATCGCTTCCGGACGCGGAGCCGAAGAGCGGCGGCGAGAGCTGCGCCGTGACCAGGACTGCGACGAGCCCGAGCATCACGACGCCGGCGATGATCGTCGCGATGGCCGCTGTCCGCGTGATGCCGAACATGCCGGCGGCGGTGACGGCGAGCAGCACGGCGAGTGCGACCGGCCGTGCGAACGGCTCAGGCACGAGGTACGCGGCGGCCGTGATGGCCATGGCCGCGACCGAAGCGGTCTTGCCGATCACGAAGCCCCAGCCGGCGAGGAAGCCTGGCCACTCGCCGAGATGCTCGCGCCCGTAGAGGTACACGCCACCCGCTCCTGGATGCTGACGCGCGAGTTGCGCGGTCGATGCTGCGTTGCTCGCGGCGACGACCAGCGCGACGCCGAGGCTCAGCAGCAGCCAGCTGCCGGCCGCCTGGGCCGCCGGAGCGAACGCGGAGAAGACGCCGGCGCCGAGCATGGCGGAGACGCCGATCGCCGTCGCGCCGACCGTGCCGACCTTCCTCGGCTCCGCCGTCTGCTGCATCCGCCCGCCTCCGCTCCTGTGCGCAGCGCCTGTTCGCCTGCTCGTCAGGCCGACGATAGGGGCCGTCGGTGAACGCCGCACGGCGGGTACGCTCAGGCGATGACCTCAGCTCCGTTCACGATTCGCGCGACGACGCCAGACGACTGGCACGAGGTGCGGGAGATCCGGCTCGAGATGCTTCAGGACACTCCGCTTGCCTACACGGAGACCCTCGAGGAGGCGCTCGGGCACGACGAGGCGGAGTGGCGGCGGAGGGGCGCGCGGGGCGATGCCGCCAACGGCATCTCGCTCGTCGCGGTGCTCGACGACGGCCGCTGGGTCGGCACCATGGGGTGCGTTTCCTTCCGAGACGAGCCGTGGCCGATGCTCGTCAGCGTGTACGTGGCGAGCGCCTTCCGCGGGGCGGCGGCCGGGGTGACGGATGCGCTGCTCGCCGAGGTCGAGGCGTGGGCCAGCTCGCGGGCGTCCGGGCTCATGCTGCACGTGCACGAGGACAACGCGCGGGCGAGGGCCGCGTACGAGCGGCGCGGTTTCGTCGCGACCGGCTCGACCATCCCCTACCCGCTCGATCGGCGGCAGCGGGAGCTGGAGATGGTCAAGCGGCTCTGAGCTGTCGTATCCCGCGAACGGTGTCACGAGGTGGGCGGATGCGCGCCGTGCGGGTACGATCGACCGGGCTCAGCCCTGAAACGAGGAGGACCATGGCCAAGCTGTACTTCCGCTACGGGGCGATGAACTCGGGCAAGTCGACGGCGCTGCTGCAGGCGGCGTTCAACTACGAGGAGCGCGGGCACCGGGTGGTGCTCGCGAAGCCGGCGATCGACACGAAGGTCGAGGGGGAGATCTCGTCGCGCCTCGGGATGACGAGAGGCGTCGAGATCCTCGTGGGTGTCGAGGACAGCCCCCGCGAGCAGCTGGCTGCGCTGGTCGCTGACGGTCAGCCGATCTCATGCCTGCTCGTCGACGAGGCCCAGTTCCTGACGACCTGGCAGGTCGATGAGCTGCTGCGCATCGCGGTGCTCGACGGCATCCCGGTGCTCGCGTACGGCATCCGCACCGACTTCCAGACCGTCGCGTTCCCCGGGAGCCAGCGGCTGCTCGAGATCGCGCACTCGCTCGAGGAGCTCAAGACGATCTGCCGCTGCGGGCGGAAGGCCATCTTCAACGGCCGCCGCGTCGCCGGTGAGTTCGTGTTCGACGGCGGCCAGGTCGCGATCGACCAGGGCGAGGTCAGCTACGAGTCGATGTGCGGCAACTGCTACCTCGAGGCGTCGCACGGACGACTCGGGGCGGGGCGCCTGTAAGTCGTCTCCGACCAGCGCACCCCGCCCCGAAAGTCCGGCTCAGGCGACGGTGGTCAGCTGAGCTCGGCGCGGAGGATGGCGGCTCCCGCCGACAGTGCGCTCAACTTGCCGTAGGCGACGTCTCGCGGCAGGGGAGCCATGCCGCAGTTCGTGCTCGCGATGAGCTTGTCCGCATCCACGAACTGGAGCGCCTTGCGGAGGGTGTCTGCGACCTCGTCCGGGGTCTCGATCTCTTCGCTCGCCACGTCGATTGCGCCGAGCATGACCTTCTTGCCGCGGATCAGCTCGATGAGGTCCATGGGCACGTGCGAGTGCTGGCTCTCGAGGGAGACGATGTCGATGGACGACTGCTGGATGAGCGGGAACGTCTTCTCGTACTGACGCCACTCCGCCCCGAGGGTGGCCTTCCAGTCGTTGTTCGCCTTGATGCCGTAGCCGTAGCAGATGTGCACGACGGTCTCAGCGCCAAGGCCCTCCGCGGCACGCTCGAGAGCTGCGACGCCCCAGTCCTGCACGTCGTCGAAGAAGACGTTGAAGGCGGGCTCGTCGAACTGGATGATGTCGACTCCGGCGGCCTCGAGCTCCTTGGCCTCCTGGTTGAGGATCGTCGCGAACTCCCACGCCAGCTTCTCGCGGCTCTTGTAGTGGCGGTCGGAGAGGGTGTCGATCATCGTCATGGGTCCGGGGAGCGCCCACTTGATCTTCTGGTCGGTCTGCTGGCGCAGGAACTTCGCGTCCTCGACGAAGACGGGCTGCTTGCGGCTCACGGCTCCGACGACGGTGGGCACGCTCGCGTCGTAGCGGTCGCGGATGCGGACCGTCTCGCGATTCTCGAAGTCGACGCCCTCGAGGTGCTCGATGAAGGTCGTGACGAAGTGCTGGCGGGTCTGCTCACCGTCGCTGATGATGTCGACGCCGCGATTGCGCTGTTCCTGGACGGCGATGCGAAGCGCATCCTGCTTGCCCTCGACAAGCGCCGCGCCTTCGAGCTCCCAGGGCGACCAGAGCACCTCTGGCTTCGCGAGCCAGGACGGCTTGGGCAGGCTGCCGACGCTTGCGACGGGGAGGAGGTTGTTCATATTCGTCGATCCTTCTGGGTCATCGAGCGGAGACGGCGTAGCCGGCGGCCCAGGCGTCGAGCACGTCGCCGTGCGGCTTCACGAAGTGCTCCTGGGTGTAGCGGCCCTGGGTGATGGCGAGCTGGCTGCGCTCTTCGCGGTCGTAGGCGATCTCGGTGCGGGAGAAGTCCTGCTGGTCGAGTGTTGGGCTGTAGATGTTCGCGGCGGCGGAGTTGGCGTTGTAGATCTCGGGTCGGTAGATCTTCTGGAACGCCTCCATCGTGCTGATCGTGCCGATGAGCTCGAGGGTGGAGTAGTCGCTGAGCAGGTCTCCGCGGAAGTAGAACGCGAGCGGGGCGACGCTGCCTGGGGGCATGAAGTAGCGGACCTGCAGCCCCATCTTGCCGAAGTACTGGTCGGTCAGGGAGTACTCGTCCTGCCGGTACTCGACGCCGAGGACGGGGTGGTGGTTGTCGGTGCGCGTGTACGTCTTGCTCGTCGAGACGCTGATGCAGATGACGGGCGACTTCGGGAACCGCGCCTGGTAGGCGGCCGAGTCGAGGAAGTGCTGGAACAGCTTGCCGTGGAGCTCGCCGAAGCCGTCGGGCAGGGAGAATCCGCCACCGCCCGCGTTTGCCGACGGCAGCAGCACGCTGAAGTCGTAGTCGCGGAGGTAGGAGGAGAAGTTGTTGCCGACGATGCCCTGGTGGTGCTCGCCCGTCGACCGGTCGACGATCCCGATGTCGAGGACCTCGAGCAGGGGGAACTCGCGGTCGTCGCCTTCGTCGTCGAACTGCAGCGACGCGGAGATGATGTCGAGCTCGAGCGTGTAGCGGTCGCCGGTCGGGTTGTCCCAGCGGGCGAGGTCGTTGAAGCGACGGTCGATCATCGTCAGGGCGTTGCGGAGGTTCTGCTGACGGTGCTCGCCGCGGGCCAGGTTGGCGAAGTTCGTGGTGATGCGGGAGCTCTCCGACGGCGCGTAGTGCTCGTCGAAGCGCGTGGTGGTGATGTTGAACGTGATGTCGTTCGCCATGTGAGGCCAATCCGGGAGTCGAGAGGCCGGTCGGCCTGTGGGCGTGGATGCGTCCATTGTGCAGGCGATTCGCGGCCATCGAGTAATTCGACGCAACTATGCGTCACTATAGGCTTCGGCTATGACTCGGCGATCGAACGGCGTGACTCTGCAGCAGCTGCACTACTTCGTCGAGGTCGCCGCCGAACGGTCGATCAGTGCCGCCGCCGACATGCTGTTCGTCGCGCAGCCGACGATGTCTGCGGCGATGAAGGACCTCGAGACCCGGGTGGGCCGCGCGCTCCTCGTCCGCTCTGCCCGCGGCGTCTCGCTCACGACCGACGGGACGGAGTTCCTGCGGTACGCGAAGCAGGTCGTCGAGCAGGTGGAGCTGCTCGAGCAGCGCTACCTCGGTCGCCCGCCTTCGCGTCGCCTGCTCGGGGTGTCCGCGCAGCACTACTCGTTCGCGGTCGACGCGTTCGTCCGCATGGTCAAGGGCACCGGGGCGGCCGAGTACGAGTTCTCGCTGCGCGAGACCCGCACGTGGGACATCATCGAGGACGTGCGCACGCTCCGCAGCGAGCTGGGCCTCCTCTACCGGAACGAGTTCAACCGGAACGTCATCGACAAGCTGCTGCGGGAGTCGGGCCTCGCGTTCCACACGCTGTTCCTCGCGGAGCCGCACATCTTCGTCTCCCGGAGGAACCCGCTCGCGTCGAAGGCGCGCGCGACGCTCGACGACCTCGCCGGCCTGCCTCGGCTCACCTTCGACCAGGGCGCGAACAACTCCTTCTACTTCGCCGAGGAGATCCTCTCCACGCTGTCGAGCAAGCAGGAGATCCGCGTCTCCGATCGCGCGACGATCTTCAACCTCATGATCGGCCTCGACGGCTACACGATCTCGACGGGCATCATCAGCGACGACCTCGACCCGGGCATCGTCGCCGTCCCGCTCGACGTGGACGAGCGCATCGAGATCGGCTGGATCGGCCACTCCGCGATCCCCCTCACCGCTCAGGCGCAGCGCTACCTCGACGAGGTGCGGGCGGTTGTCGCGGAGGCTGGGGTGGAGCTGCTCGGGTAGGGGAAGTTCGGATCCACTCGGGGATTTTCGCGCTACTTTGTAAGTAGCTGAGCATTCTGTACGTTTCAGTCGATGAGGCGTACCCTGTCGACATGAGTCAGATAGCTATCACCGATGCCCGTGCCCGCCTGGCCTCGATCATCGACGATGCGCGCCTCGAACCGGTGTACCTGACTCGGCGGAACCGGCCTGTCGCCGCGGTGATCGATGCCGCACAGCTTCAGCAGCTCCTCGAGGACGCCGAAGAGCTGGCCGATATTCGCGCAGTGGACGCTGCGTGGGAGGAGACCGAGGCGTTGGGTGAGGAGCCGGTCCCGTGGGAAGTCGTCAAGCGTGACCTCGGTCTCGCTCCGTGAGCTACCGGATCCTGGTCCTCCCGGCGGCGGCCAGAGTCATCAAGAAGCTCCCACCGGAAGCGAAGCGTCGCATCCAGGCAGCGGTTGAGCTGCTCGCAGAGGATCCACGACCACCTGCCGCCAAGAGACTCTCCGGACGCCCGGAGTGGCGAGTGCGAACGGGTGACTACCGAGTGCTGTATCGCATCCAGGATGACGTCTTGACCGTGGTGATCGTTCACGCTGGTCATCGGCGTGAGGTCTATATGGCCTAGGTGAGGTGAGCGTTTTGCCTGTGTGGTCTGCGCCGATGGTGGCCTAGTCCGCTCGCGCATGGCTGAGCGCTCGTCTCTGCGCCGCCACGTCCGGCGTCGGCGCAGCCTCACGCCTCGAACGTCACCCGCCCGCCGACGACCGTCAGCACCGTCCGCGCCGTGAGCAGACTCGCGGCGGGCTCGGTGAGCACGTCGGTGTCGACGACCGTGAAGTCGGCGGCGGAGCCCTCGCGGATCTCGCCGCGCCAGCTCGCGTCGCCGACGGAGGCGGCTGCGTCCCGCGTCGCGTGGAGCAGCGCGCGCTCGATCGGCACGGTGCGGTCGAGGCGAGCCGCCGAGTAGCTCGGGTCGAGGGCAGACTCGCGGGTCGCCGCGATGTAGAGGTTGGCGAGCGGACCGTACGGGGCGGTTGGCGCATCCGTCGAGAACGCCAGCGTCGCCTGGGCGTCCTCGTATTCGTGCCAGGCGAAGCCCCGCTCGACTCGATCGTCGTCGAGCTGCGCGATCCAGTTGCCGAGCACCGCCGGGTCAGCGTGCACGGGCTGCATGGATGCCGTCACCCCGAGGGCCGCCATGCGCTCGGCGGTGCCGGGCGCCGCGTACTCGAGGTGCTCGATCCGGTGTCGGCGCGGAAGCTCGCCGTTGGCCTCGAACGCGTGCTCGAGTGCATCCAGCGCCATGCTGCTCGCCGCGTCTCCGATGGCGTGCATCGCGATCTGCAGGCCGGCCGCATCCGCCGCCGCGACCACGGGGAACAGTCGGCCCGCCGGCCAGATGGCATCGGCGTTCGACCCGTCGGCGTACGGCGTGCTCATCGCCGCCGTGCAGGCGTCGATCGTTCCGTCGAGGATGAGCTTGATGCCGACCACGCGCAACCAGGGCGAGGCATGTTGGGCCGAGAGCTCCTCGGCACGCTCGACCTGCGAGAAGTTCTGGGCGTCGTCGTCGGTATTGGAGACGAGCCAGTGCGCCGCAACCCGCAGGGGGAGGGTGCCGCCCCGTCGGTCCGCCGCGCGCCGGAGTGCGTCGAGCGCGACCTCGTTGAGCGCCATATCGACGACCCCCGTCACGCCGACTGCGCTGTACGCGGCGAGCACGCGCTCGACGGCGACGTCTCGGTCGGCGTCGGTCATCGCGGCGTCACGCTGCGCCCAGGCGTACTCGACCGCGGCTGTCTCGAACAGCATGCCGTTCGGCTCCCCGTCCGCATCCCGCCCGATGCGGCCGCCGCTCGGGTCAGGGGTGTCGCGGGTGATGCCGAGCTCGCGCAGGGCCGCGCTGTTGACCCAGCAGGAGTGGTAGTCGTTCGCGTCGAGGTACACGGGCACATCGGCGACGACCTCATCGATCATCGCGGCCGTCGGGGCGCCGCCCGGGATCGAGTCGAACAGCCAGCCGCGACCCCGCAGGACGCGGGCATCAGGGTCCGCGGCGCGGGCCTCGGCCAGCAGGCGCTGGATCTCACCGAGGTTGCGGGCATCCGTGAGCCCCACCTGCCCGAGGGCCTCGCCCATCATCACGAGGTGCGTGTGCGCGTCGGTGATCCCGGGGAGCACAAGCTGCCCGCGCAGGTCGACCGTCTCATCCGGATGCGCGGCGAAAGCTCGTGCGCCGGCTTCGTCGCCGACGAACGCGAACACCTCGTCGCGCACCACGAACGCCGTCGGGGCGGGTGCATCCGCTGCGGTCCCGGATGCGGGGCCCTGGAAGACGTGGGCATTCGAGTACAGGGTGGTGGTCATGCGTTGGCCTCCGTGAGGATCGGGGTGGAACGTTCGGTGCGGGTCGAGATGGCGGCGATGATGCCGGTGGGGACGGCCAGGACGAAGCTCGTGATGCCGAGCGCGAGCGTGAAGCCCTGCGCGCCGAGCGTCTCGCTGAGGCTGGCCCCGACGAGGGGAGTGAGGGCCGAGCCGACGAGATAGACGGAGAGGAGCGGGCCGGACCAGCGGCCGCGAGCATCCAGCGCCGCCGCCGTCGAGAGGAAGTACATATACGCGACGGCGTAGATGGAGTTCCAGGCGATGAACGCCACGATGAGCGCCGCCTCGTCGGTGAGCGTGCCCTGCACGATCTTGAGGATGCCGCCGAGCACCAGCAGCACGATGAGGGGCACGGCCCGGCCGAGGCGGTTGCCGACGGCCATGAGCGCAAGCGAGCCGAGGAGCCCGCCCGCGGTGGCGCCGGAGAGCGCGATGCCGAGCCCCTCCGGGGTCAGGCCGCTCGTCTCGGCGCCGATGATGCCGATCATGGCCCAGAGCGAGTCCTCGCTGACCGCCCAGAGTGCGAAGACGACCAGCAGGCCGAAGCCGCTCACCGTGAGCAGGCGCGACGACGCGGCGCTCTGCGTGCGGATTGCGCCGGTCGGCGGGATCTCGATCGGCATCGCCTCGCCCGTCGCGGCGCCAGCTGTTCCGAGTGCGGCATCCGCGTCGAGCAGGGGAACGCGGGGGAGCCACTTCGTCATGACCAGGCCGATGGCCGAGAAGAGCGCGAGCGAGCCGAAAACGTTGAGCGGCGCGAGCCCGAGCAGGGGCAGGGTCGCGAGGACGATCGAGATGACGCCTCGGTTCGTGAAGCCGTTCCAGCCGGCCACGCGGTCCGGGTTCCGGAATGACGCCATCGCCGCTCCGGCCGAGGCAACCGCTCCGCCGGCGCCGATGCCGCCGACGAGGAGGCCGGGGATCGTGAGTGACGGCACGAGGGCCGCGGCGAGGAACCCGAGCGTCGCGACGGTGAGACCGATGCGGGCCACCTCATGGCGGCGCGCGCCCGCGCAGAGGCCGGCGGCGGCGAGGCCGGCGACCGCGGTCAGGAGGAGCGTGCCCGTGACGAGCCAGCTCGCGGCGAGCACGTCGAGGCCGACCGCCGTCTGTGCCGCGGTGATCATGTACGGCGACAGGTTCACGGCCAGGTAGCCGGCGATCGCGATGGCGAACGTCGCAGAGGCCGGCGCGAGGCGCAGGGGCACTCGCGTGCTGAGTTCGGCTGCAGTGGTCATGGGGCTCCATGGGTCTGGGTTCTCGGCGTGCGTCCTGCTGCTGTGAACAGGTTCCGGCGCGCCGTGCGTTTGGCGAACACCATTCGCCAGCGAATGGTGTTCGCTAGTATGCACGGAGACGGAGCCGAGCGGAAGGCATCCGGAGCATTTTCCTCGACCAACACGACGGGGAGGCCAACACACGTGCACGAGGTGAAGGGGCGAGCCATGGAGGGACGCAGGATCGTCGGGCTCACCCCGGCCCGCATCGCCGACGCCGGGCTGCAGCTCGTCGAAGCTGGCGAGCCGTTCGGCGTCAACGCCATCGCGCGCAAGCTCGAGGTGCGGCCGTCCTCGCTCTACAAGCACATCGCGGGACTCGACGACATCGTCGAGCTCATGCGCGGTCGGCTCGTCGATCGCTACCGGGCAACACCGGAGCAGCGGGCATGGGACCAGTACGTCGAGGAGGTCGTGCGGCTCCAGCGGCGCATGTACGCCGACCATCCGGCGCTGCTGCCGTTCCTCATCGGGAAGACCATCACGAGCTCCTCGGTGATCGAGGCCTACGATGACCTCGCCGTCGCGCTGCAGGCCGGGGGCTTCCCCGACGACGACATCGTCACGCTCATCGGCATGATCGACGCGTTCGCGATCGGCTTCGGCCTCGAGCTGGCGTCACCGGAACAGGTCTGGCAGCCGGATGCGCCGACTCGGCTCTTCGGAAGGCTCCTCGCCGACTCCGGGTCGGGCCCCGAGCGCATCGAGCGCTCGTTCGAGCTCGGGCTCGCAGTCCTGCTCGCGGCGCTGCGCGAACGCCTCCCGCGCGCCCAGGGCTGAGTTGTGGTCGTTCCCGCGCTTCGCAAGCAACCACAAGTCAGCCCTGGGCGGGGAGAGTCAGCCCTGGGCGGGGCGGAACGCGCGTCGAGTCAGTAGCCTGGTGACACCTGCCCGCCCCCAGCCCGGAGGCCACGATGACGTTCTCGCACGGTGCCGCTCCCGAGCGCACACGCAGCAGCCCTTGGCTGTACGTCGCGCTCGGCGTCGTTCTCGTGGCCGCGCTCGCGGTGCTCGGCTTCTTCTTCGGCGGCGCGCTGCTCACGCAGGCCACGAGCCGCGCCGCGGAGACCGACGAGACGGTCACCGTCGGCAGCGACGAGTCGGCCGTCGCGGTCGTCGCACCGGCAGGGTGGGTCATCCTGCCCCACTACTTCGGCACCGACGTCGTGACGCTCCGCAGTCCGGATGCGCGCCTCGAGATCACCCTCCAAGTGCCGTCCCAGCCCCAGTCGATGGTGGATGCGTCTGAAGCCGCAGCAGGTGAGGTGAGCGAGGCGCTTGCCGAGGACGGGCTGGTGCCAGAGGGCGCGATGGCCGCCGACGTCGGAAGCCTCTTCTGGATCGACGAGGTGCCGAAGGAGGGGCTCTCCGTGCGCCACGCGAGCTACGAGTACGGGCAGGCTGCCGCAGAAGGACAAGGGGCTCCCGGCGTGATGGTCGGCTCCGCGGCCGTTGCGAGCGCTGGTGCCACCTCGCCGAACGCTGCGGTACGGTTCAGCGCCAGTGCAGACGACCTCGACCGGTATCGCCCCGCCATCGCCCAGATCCTCGAGAGCATCGGCGGGTCGGCCGCGTGACGCGCAGTCGATGGCGCTCGCGGCAGCCCAGCACACAGCCGCGCCCTGTGCGGCGCCTGCTCGCGGTCGCGATGCTCACGGCCACGGCCCTCGCGCTCTCGGCGTGCGCCCCCGCTCCCGACCTGGCCTGGCAGCCGCCCGTTCGCGCGGCCGTGACGAGCTTCGACGAGGCGGTCGGTGACGTCGCCGGCGCGGAAGCCGGGGCCACGCCCCTGGACCACTACCGCATCCGCGACTCGGCACCCGCCGTCGACGCGAGGTGGACGGAAGTGCCAGGGCAGGCCGATCTGAACACGCGTGTCCGCTCGCTGGTCATCGACGCGGTCGGCACCTTCGCGACGAGGCTCGGCACCGTCTACGAGCCGGAGGCCGCGGCAGCGGGAGCTGGGCTCGGAAGTCGCGGCTGCGAGGCGGGCTCCAGCAGCATGCCGGCCGTTGAGGTGCTCGCCCAGGGCGGCGCCACGGCCGGTGAGGCGCTCGTCATCACGTGCGAGATCGTCGTCGCCAGCGGCAGCGAGTTCGGCGAGCGCGTCCGGGTCGTCGAGGGAACCGCGGGAGCAGCCCCAGCGGTCACCCGAGACGAGAGCTTCGTCTTCTTCGCCGACACCGCGACGGCGCAGCAAGCCGGTGGCGCCGACGTCATCACGGCGGACGCGGCACTGGCCATCTGGAACGAGCTCGTGCTCGCCGCGCGGCGAGAACTCGGCGCCCTCTGGGATACGCAGGTCGCGGCGCCGAGCGACACCAACGCGGCCGTGCTCGCACAGGGGTTCGCCGACGTCACGCCCACACCGGACGGTGGACTGCGCATCGGCATCCCCGCGGGTCTCCTCACCCCTGAGATGGACGTATCCGGCGGTGCGAACGCATCCCCTCCCGTCTCTCCTGACGGCGAGACCACGCTCGTCGTCGGCGAGCCGATCTCGCACCGCTTCCCGAGCATCCACATCGGCGCGGAACTGGCAGCCCCCATGCTCACCGACCTCGGCCGCGAGCTCGTCGCCGCCTCGGCGACCCCGCAGCCGCTCGTCGCGGGCCAGCGGCCGCTCGCCGGCGACCGCCAGGTCGACTGCACGCTGTTCCCGTGCGTCGCCCTGACCTTCGACGACGGCCCCGCGCCGATCACGGAGACGCTCCTCGGGCAGCTGCGGGAGCAGGACGCGACCGCGACCTTCTTCCTCGTCGGCCCGAACGTGCAGCGGCACCCAGAGATCGCGAGGCAGATCGACGACGACGGCCACCAGATCGGCAACCACTCGTGGACGCATCCGCGGCTCACGACCCTCGACGACAAGAAGATCGAGGAAGAGGTCAAGAAGACCAACGACGCCATCGCGGCCGCGACCGGCGAACGGCCGAGCGTCTTCAGGCCCCCGTATGGCGACCTCGACGCGCGGGTCCTCACGAAGCTCGGCATGCCGGCCATCCTGTGGGACATCGACACCCTCGACTGGGAGGGGCCGCCGCACGAGACGCTCGTCGACCGCGGCGCGAACGAGGCGGAGGCCGGGTCGATCATCCTCATGCACGACATCCACGACTCGACCGTCGACGCGGTGCCCGAGATCCTCACAGGCCTCCACGACCGGGGGTTCGTGCTCGTGACGATCGACCAG
Organism: Pseudoclavibacter sp. RFBI5; assembly: GCF_002931395.1. Lineage (NCBI taxonomy): Bacteria > Bacillati > Actinomycetota > Actinomycetes > Micrococcales > Microbacteriaceae > Pseudoclavibacter > Pseudoclavibacter sp. RFBI5. The sequence goes on from NZ_PSYA01000004.1 coordinate 77,324, forward strand.
ATCTTCGGCGGCGCCCCAGCCGCGGGCAACAGCTACACGTCGGCGCGGTAGCTCAGGGGTGCGAGACCAAGACGGCGAGGCCAGGACAGCTCCGCCAAGATAGCTAGGCCTCGACCTGCGCGGCCCAGGCCTTCACGAGCTCGGCGAGTGCGCCCCGCGCATCTTCGAACTCGGCCATGCTCGCGAACGAGACGACGGCGCGGCCCGGGCCCCGCCACGCGAGCAGCTTCGAGCGGTCGTCGACGACGACCTCCGGGTGCGCTGGCTTCACCTTCGCGCCCGTGTGCAGGACGAGCTGCACGGCCTTCGGGCGCCGGAGGTTGAGGGTCGCGAAGTCGTCGGCGACCTTGTAGTTCGGCGACTTCCACTTGATGCTCTCGACGACGTCGGGATGCGCGTCCAGCAGCAGCCCCCGCAGGCCGACCGCCGCATCCCGCAGTGGATGCTCGAGCTCGGCGAAGTAGGCGTCGACATCCGGCGACGGGGCAGCGGTCATGCCGCCAGCGTAGACCTGTGGTCCGCTGGCGGCTCGACTCGCAGCACTGCTCGGGCTCGGTGCGCCGATCAGTACTTCGCCGACTGGCCGCCATCGATGGGAACGACGGCCGCGTTGATGTAGCTCGCGTCGTCCGACAGGAGGAACGCGACGACCGCTGCGATCTCCTCGGGCTGCCCGTAGCGCTTCGTGGGGTTGATCTGGATGAACTGCTCTGCTGCCTGCTTCGGGTTCTCCGCGTCGAGCTGGCGCATCGAGTTCTCGACCATGGGCGTCCAGATCGCACCGGGCGCGATGGCGTTGACGCGCACGCCGAACTGGCCGTACTCGACGGCCGAGTTGCGGGTGAGGCCGACGACGCCGTGCTTCGCGGCAGCGTAGCCCGACTGGTTTCCGACGCCGCGGATGCCGCCGACGGAGGCCGTGTTCACCACGAAGCCGGAGCCCTGCTCGCGCATGACCTTGAGCACCTTCTCGAGGCCGAGGAACACCCCGCGGAGGTTGATGGAGACGACCCGCTCGAACTCGTCTGCGCCGAAGTCCTCGGTGAGGTTCTGGCGGCCTTCGATGCCGGCGTTGTTGAAGAAGCCGTCGATGCGGCCGAAGCGCTCGAGGGTGGCGGCGACGTAGGCGTCCGTGTCGGCCTCGCTGGAGACGTCCGCGGTCGTCGTGAAGACCTCGGCGTCAGGAGCGGTCTCGAGGATGGCCGCCTTGCTCGCTTCGAGGCCCTGCTCCGAGATGTCGACGAGTGCGAGCTTCCCGCCCTCGCTCGCGACGCGGACCGCGGTGGCGCGGCCGAGGCCGGATCCTCCGCCGGTGATCAGAACGACTTTGTCGGTGAACCGAGACATGCTTCTCCTTCGTTGCGGTGCATCGCCCGGCAGTCGCAGGACGACACTCTAGTTATGTCGTGGCCTAGTGAATTTATTCCCGAGAGGCCTCCGCGACGGGCCCGACTCGCCCCCAGCGAGCATCCACATCCGCTTCCTAGGATTGCGATATGACTCAGGCGACGCAGGACGCACGACCAGACGGCGAAGAAGCGGCAGAGCAGGGCGTGTACTCGAAGGCCGGGCAGCCCTTCGACCGCGACACCAACTACATCGGCGACCGCATCACGAAGGATGCGCGCTCGGTCGGCGAGGGCATCCAGACCTGGCCCGTCGAAGCCGGACGCTACCGGCTCGTCGTCGCTCGCGCCTGCCCATGGGCGCACCGCTCGACCATCGTCCGCCGGCTCCTCGGCCTCGAAGACACCATCTCGATGGGCATCTGCGGCCCCGTGCACGACAAGCGCTCGTGGACCTTCGACAAGGACCCGGGCGAGCTCGACCCGGTGCTCGGCATCCCGCGCATCCAGGACGCCTACCTGAAGCGCTTCCCGGACTACCCCCGCGGCATCACCGTGCCCGCCATCGTCGACGTGCCGAGCGGCGGCGTCGTGACGAACGACTACCCGTGGATCACCCTCGACTTCTCGACCGAGTGGACCGAGTTCCAACGCGACGGCGCCCCCGAGCTCTACCCGGAGGTGCTGCGCGACGAGATGGACGCCGTGATGAAGCACATCTACACCGAGATCAACAACGGCGTCTACCGGTGCGGCTTCGCGGGATCGCAGGAAGCCTACGACGAGGCCTACGACCGACTCTTCGCGGCACTCGACATCGTCTCGGAGCGCCTCGAGACACGTCGCTACCTCATGGGCGACACGATCACCGAGGCCGACGTGCGTCTCTACACGACACTCGCCCGCTTCGACGCCGTGTACCACGGCCACTTCAAGTGCAACCGGCAGAAGCTGAGCGAGATGCCGGTGCTCTGGGCCTACGCGCGCGACCTCTTCCAGACACCAGGCTTCGGCGACACGACCGACTTCGTCGACATCAAGCGCCACTACTACGAGGTGCACCGAGACATCAACCCGAGCGGCATCGTCCCCGCAGGCCCGGAGCTCCACAACTGGAAGCTGCCGCACTTCCGCGAGCAGCTCGGCGGGTCGCCGTTCGGCGACGGCACCCCTCCCGGCCCGAACCCAGAGCCCATCGAGGCTGCTCACGACCTCGTGCACCTCGGACGCTCGCGCGCATGAGCGGCGACGTGATCGCCGTGCTCGACGACTTCGCGAGCCGCCCCGTCGAGGCTGCCGAGCGCCTCGCGGGCGAGCTGACCGCAGATGCCCTCAACGCGCATCCGGGCGGCCACGACAACTCGATCGCCTGGCTGCTCTGGCACACGGCGCGCGAGATCGACGTGCAGCTCACGGCCCTCTCCGGTGTTCCCGAGGCCTGGTCAGCTGAGGGTTTCGACGCCCGCTTCGGCCTCGGCGAGCTCGGCGACTCGGTCGGCTACGGGCACTCGACGGCCCAGGCGCGCGCCGTCATCGTCGACGATGCCACGCTGCTGCTCGACTACCTGCGCGCGGCGACGGATGCACTGCGCACGTACATCCGCTCGCTCAGCCCGGATGCGCTCGGCGAGATCGTCGACGAGCAGTGGGACCCGCCCGTCACGCGCGCCGCCCGCATCGTCAGCATCATCGACGACGCGGCCCAGCACGTCGGCCAGGCCGCGTACGCCGCAGGCATCCTGCGAGGGTGATGCTCGACGGCTCGGGCTCGAGCCCTACTTCGAGCTCGAGCCGCGTCCGACCGCGGCGGCCCTGCCCGACTCCCCGCCGGGGCTTCGCTGCGCCTTCCGCCCCGTGAAGATCACGATGGCCCCGCCGATCGCCGCGACGATCGCGATCGCGCCCCAGATGCCGACAGCGGCCCACGCAGCACCGCCGATCACCAGCAACGGCACGAAGGTGATCGCCGCGACCTCGACGGGCACGACCGGCAGGTAGGCGATCGAGAAGTCCTCCAACGTGCGCGACTTCATGCGCGGGTCCACGATGCGAAGCAGGGCGATGCCGGTCGCGACGGCACCCGTCGCCCAGCCCCACGTGAACAGCTGGCGCTCGAACCACCCGTCCTGCATGAGTCGAGGCGCCGCGAAGAAGCCCAGGAACAGGCAGAACGCGAGACCGACGAGGAACAGGATGAGCAGGGCGAGCCAGTTGTCGGCCACGATGCTCGGCACGATGGAGACCATGCCGCACACGACGAGGACGTCGGTGGCTGCGCCGGAGATGGAGCGCAGCGAGTCGGGGTCGATGTACTTGCGCGTCTTCGAGACGGCCATGAGCCCCCGCAGGACGAGGCCGACGATGAACGCGATCGAGAAGAGGGGGAACGTCACGGCGGGCAGCAGCTCGCCCAGCATCAGGTTGATGCCGTAGGCGCCGGCGGACACCCCGGCGACGATCGCCGCCTGGAACGCGAGCGACTCGATCGTCCCACCGGAGAAGGTGTGCGTGCCGATCGAGGGCCGCGTCTTGATCTGATCGAGCACACCCGTGCGCAGGTCCTCCGGCATGCTCTTCATGCCAGCGAACTCCTTCGCGTGGCCACGCATCGCACCGATCTTCGCCTGGATGATGCCGCCGACCACGCCGACGAGCATGCCGACGGTCGCCGCCGTGAACGCGATCGACTGCACCTCCGGCTGGCCCGCATCCGCGAACACCGCCCCGATCGCCGCCGCCGAGCCGAAGCCGCCCGCCCAGCCCGCGAAGAGCATGAGGCCGATGCTGTCTGGAGCCCCGAGCAGAGGGCCGAGGAGCACGAGCACCAGCACGAGGCCGATGACGACCTGCAGCGAGTACATGAGCACGCCATAGGCGGCGAACCCCGCGACGTTGCGGCCGATCTTGAAGATGTTGAAGTCGTCGGTGAGCGCGAGGCACGCGAACACGAGGACGATGAGCAGCGAGCCGTATGTGCCCAGCTGGTCGGAGAAGGGAAGGAGCCCGAGCCCGTTCGGACCGAGCAGCAAGCCGAGCGCACCGGCGATGACCGACGCGGGGATCATCATCGTCTGCAGCGGTTTGATCTTCGCCCTCGCGAGGGTGCCGATGATGAGGAGCATGCCGATGAGGCCGGCATCGACGAGGAGAGCTTGAGGCGTGTACTCCACGAGAACTCTTTTCTGTGCGTTGGGGATCGTGAATCCGGTCGTCGCTGGCCGGGAGGAATGGGCGGGGTCAGCGGATGAGCGAGTTCTGAGCGGCCCAGCCGTGGAGCGCCGAGCTGATCGGCCCGAGCAGGCCGAGCGGGTCGCCCGCCGCGACGCGCACTGCCAGCGGATAGCTGTGCTCCGCGTCCTGCAGCTCACGGAACGCCACCCCCGGCCACGGGTGCAGCGCGAGCGACTGCGGCACGAGCGCGATGCCCAGCCTGGCGCTGACGAGACCGAGGATGGCCTGCTCGTTCGTGACGCGCGCGGCGATTCGGAGCGGGTGGCCGGAACGGAGGAACGCGCTCGCCGTCAGGTCGAAGGCGAGCGGCGCGCGCCCGCGATCGAAGAGCACGAGCGGGAAGTCGCGGAGCTGCTCGGCCGAGACGATCTGCTGCGCGGTCAGCTCATGGTCGGCCGCCACGGCGACGCAGAGGCGCTCGCGGAAGGCGACCGCGTGCCGGTCGCTGTCCGGCGAGAGGTCCCGGAGCAGCGCCACGTCGAGGTCGCCGTCGTCGACGGCCCTGCTCAGGTCCGTCGTGCCACCGTCGGAGACCGTGACGGCGTAGGGCGACAGCGGCTCGGCGCGGAGCAGAGTCGGCAGCGCGCTGGAGAACAGTGAGCTGATCGATCCGAGGCGCAGCACCCGTTTCGCGCGTTCCTCGGTGGCCGTCGACGCGAGGTGCTGGAGGCCCTCTGCTCGACGGCGGATCTCCACCGCCTCCGGGTACAGCGCCTCGGCGGCCGGCGTCGGGACGACGTCACGTCCGCCGCGTTCGAAGAGGGTGACGCCCAGCTGCGCCTCGAGGGCCGCGACCGCCTGGCTCACGGGCGACTGCGCGAGTCCGAGTCGCTTCGCGGCTCGGGTGAAGCTGCGCTCCGTGTAGACGGCCACGAAGCAGCGCAGCTGCTTCAGGCTGATCTCGCTCACGCGCTGAACCGCTGCGGCGCGAAGGGGGAGATGTCGAACTCCGGTGTGCGGCCCAAGGCGGTGTCGGCGAGGATGTCGCCGAAGACCGGGGTGAACTTGAAGCCATGGCCCGAGTATCCGGTGCCCACCGTGATGCGCTTGCTGATCCTCCCGATGATCGGGGTCTTGTCGAACGTGAAGAGGTCTGCGTGCACGGAGTGCTTGGCGATCGAGTCTGGCAGGCCCGGGATACGCGCATGGATGTCGTGCGAGATCTTGGCGCGCTCGGCGACGCTCAGGCGGCGTTCGAGCTGCTCGGGAGCGTCGATGTCTCCCCACTTCGCGTCGTAGCCGGCCTTCACGAGCGAGCCGTCGAGGGTCGGGACGCCGAAGATATGCACGTTGCCGTGGTCTCGGATGAACGCGGGAAACACCTCGGGTGCGAAGTCGTGGGGGTTCTCTGGCGCGAACCAGGTGAGCGCGATGGGCTTGATCGTCAGGTGCGGTGCGAGTTCCGGGAGGAGCTGTGGGGTCCAGATCCCTGCCGACACGATGACCTGCTTGGCGCTCAGCGTGCCGTCCGCTGTGGTGACGTGCACTGCGCCTGCGGTCTCCTCGATCGAGAGCACCGCCGTGCTTCCGCGCAGCTCGGCGCCCGCGGCGCTCGCGCGTCGTTGGATCTCGGTCACGGCCGATTCGGGTCTGAGCGCACCGCCGAGCTCGTCGAGGACGGCGATCTCGTCGGTCAGCTGCTCATGCTGCGGGTAGCGGCTCCGGAGCTCCGCCGTCGACAGGGCCGCGTGCGGGATATCGGCGTGGGCGAGGGAGCGGCGCACCTGCTCGAGGCGAGGGTCGTCGGGGGAGCCGATCGAGAGCACGCCCGTCGACTGGAAGATGGGTGCCCGGCTCTCCTCGGCCAGCTCGAGCCAGGCATGACGGGCCGCGAGCAGCAGGGGCACGTAGTGGGACCCCTCGTGGTAGGCCGCGCGGAAGAGGCGGCTCTCGCCCGAGTAGGCCCCGTCGTCATGGACGAGGGTCTGCGCCTCGAGGCCCAGCACGCTCGCGCCATTGCAGGCCAGATTCCAAGCCGCGTACGAGCCGGCGGCTCCGAGTCCGATGACGACGACGTCTGCATCCATCACATGATCATGCGTGGTCCGAAACCCAAACGCAAGACTTAAATCAGATTGAGGCAGTCATTCGGCAAACGAAAAACAGCTGATGTCGGTGTCTCAGAGGTCGGACAGCGCCTTCGCGATCGCGAGGTGCAGGGTCACGAGCGTGGGCCACCCCTCTTCCGAGACCTGGTGCGCGTTCAGAATGGCGTGCGCGATGCACCATTCCCTGGCGTCATCGAGATCGATGCCCGCCTCGCCACTGATCAGCTCGACCCGGCTGCGTACCTCCGCGTGCATGAGCGCACCGCCCCGGTAGTCCTCGACACGAGTTCGCAGCGCCGGGTACACCTCGAATCCGGCGGGACCCGCGACGGGCTTCGGGTCGATCGCAAGCCACGGCTCCCGCTCGGCGGCGAGCACGTTCCCGTAGTGCAGATCGAGGTGCAGCAGCCTCGGCTCGTAGGGACGCGAGTCGAACGTGTCGAGGGCGCGGTCGACCCACCGGCGAGGCACCGAAGGCGGATGCGCCCGCAGGGGCGCGATCCAGTCGCGCGCCTCGACGCGGAAATCGGGCACCGAATGCGGGGGAGCGACGTGGAGGCGCCGCAGGAGGCCGCCGATCACGAGGCACGCGTCGTCGGTCTCGACCGAATGCAGGTCGAGATCCGCGTCGAGGGGCTCGAGGAGCAGCGCGAAGTCAGCCGGATGCGCCGCCACGAGCCGCGCGATGCCCCCGCCGTTCCAGTGGCGAAGCCCGAGGTGCTCGACGGCTGCCTCCCGATGGGGCCAGCTGAGCTTCAGTACCTGCGGCTGCCCGTGACGAGCGACCGGCAGCACGATCGCGTTATGGCCGTTGTGAGCCGCACCGGTGATGGTCAGCTCCCACGCGTCGAGGCGCTCGTCGATGAGAGACGGCAGGCGGCGGAGCCACTCGTCGCCGTCCACCCCGAGGTCGGCGGGGCGACCCGCGACGCGGCGGACGAGGTCTTCTGGGATCAGCACGATGGCCACACTGACGGCATCCGCCGAAAGTACACCATCACGCGGGGCGCGTTCCTCTCGGAGCGAGGGCTGAAGGCGGGCCCGAACGCGGGCACGAAAAAGGCCTGAGCTTGCAAGCAAGCTCAGGCCTCTTCGATCACACAACTGTCGGGGTAGCGGGATTTGAACCCACGACCTCTTCGTCCCGAACGAAGCGCGCTACCAAACTGCGCCACACCCCGATCGCTCACCGCTGAGCGGCGAACTCCCCAAGAGTACCCGAAGGTTGCTCGCGCCGCCAACCGAGGGCGCGAGCAACGGAAACTCCTACGGCCCAGAGGAGACGAACAGCCTGATGTCGCCGGTCGGCTCGATGGGAGTGCCGGTCGCGGGGTCGGTGCGGATCACCTGCCCGCTCGGCACGCTCGCGCTCTTCTCGGCGATCACGGTGACAGTCCCGCTGAAGCCGGCGCCCGCGAGCAGCGTCGTCGCCTCATCCTGGGTCTTGCCCGCCACATCCGGTGCCAGGAGTCCGTTCGACGCGTCCTCCGACAGGGCCGAGGGGTGGATGGTGATCGTCGTCCCCTTGTCGACACGCGTGTTGGCGGTCGGCAGGGTGTTCGCGACGCTTCCCGGCGACTGGTCGGAGTCGGCCGATGGCCCGATGGACACGCCGAAGCCGAGCCCCTCGAGCACCTGGCGTGCCTCCTCCGTCGACCGGCCGGTCACGTCCGGCACGGTTGCGAGCACCAGCGCGTCCTCGTCCTCCACGTACTCGGGGAAGTCGCCTCCGCCGTACGTGGTCATCGCGTGCCCGATGATGTCGTTGAAGAGCACGTGACGCGTCTGGCTCCCCGCCGCGAGGGGCAGGTCGACGTCGTACATGGGCAGGAGGCCGTTGGCGTTGCCGACCCAGACGGCGAGTCCGACCCTGGTCGTCGCCCCGACCATCCACGTCTGCAGGCCGTTGTCGGTCGTGCCGGTCTTGCCGATGAGGGGAACGATGCCCGGGTTCGACCGCGAGCCGGTGCCGCCGTTGACGACGCCAGCGAGGGCTTCGTCGACGCCCGCCGCGACCTGCGGCGAGACGGCCTGGATGCAACGGGATTCGGGGCCCGAGACCTCGGTGCCGTCAGGTAGCGTCACGCGGTCGATGCCCGTCGGCGAGCAGGTCGTGCCATTGTTCGCGAGCCCTGACATGACAGTTGCCATCGAGAGCGGGGCCATCTCGTTGGCGGCGCCGAGGATGGCGGCGGGTACCGAGGAGTTGATCGCTCCGTCGGCGCGGTGACCGCCGAGGGCCATCGCGGTGTCGCGGATGCGGCACTGGTCGAGGCGCTCCGCCATCGTCACGTAGGCGGTGTTGATCGACGAGGCAGTCGCCGACTTGACCGAGACGGTCCCAACCCGCTGGCCGCTGTCGTTCGTCGGAGCCCACGGGCCGTCTGACTCGGCCTCGCACGTGTTGGAGAAGTTCTCGAGGTAGAAGGTGCGGTTCTGTCCTGGGACGGACGAGTAGAGCGACTTCCCCGACGAGAGCCATTCGGCGAGCGTGAAGATCTTGTACGTCGAGCCAGTCTGGAATCCGGTGGAGCCGCCGTACTCGTAATCGGCGTTGTAGTTCACCGAGGTCACACCGGGTTGGCCTTGGTTCTCGGCCACCTCGCTGAACTGGGTGTTCTGCACCATCGCGAGGATGCGACCGGTGCCGTTCTCGACCATGGAAGCGGCGGCGCCGAGCTCCGTGCCCGGGTAGCTGGACGGCACGGCGTTCTGCATCGACTGCGTCGCGACGCCCTGCATGTCGAGGTCGAGGGACGTGTAGATCTTGTAGCCCTTGCCGGCGAGGTTGAAGTTTCGCTCGGCCTCGGTCGCACCGAAGGCCTCGTCCTGCAGCACGGAGAGCTGCACGAACTTGCAGAAGTACTTCGCGTTTCCTTCCGCGAACTCGCACCCGTGGTTCGGCTCCGTGACGTTCGGCTCCACCGGCAGCGCGATGGTCGCCTCGTAGGTCGCCTGGTCGATCGCGCCCTCCTCCATCATGCGCATGAGGATGTAGTCGCGGCGCTCCTTGTTGCCCTCGATGTTCTCCTCGCGGTCGAGGCGGTAGGCGTTCGGCTCCTGCACGATCGCGATGAGGCTCGCGGACTCCTGCAGGTTCAGGTCGAGCGCGGATTTGCCGAAGTAGCGCTGCGCGGCCGACTCGATGCCGTAGGTGGTGCCGCCGAAGAGGGCGATGTTGAGGTAGCCCTGGAGGATCTCGTCCTTCGAGTACTGCTGCTCGACGCCGATGGCGAGGCGCATCTCCTGGAGCTTGCGGCCCGTGTTCGGGTCGGTCGCCTCGATGTAGGCCTTCTCGCTCTCGGCGGGGTCGAGGATCGCCTCGGCCTCCTGCACGCGCACGTTGCGGACCCACTGCATGGTGATGGTCGAGGCGCCAGCTGAGGCGTCGCCGATGACCGAGGTCACGAGGGCTCGCGCAGCGGAGATGACGTCGACGCCGTCGTGCTCCCGGAAACGCGGGTCCTCAACCGAGATGGCAGCAAGCGGCACCCACGGCGAGACCTGGTCGAGGGGTACCTCGATGCGGTTCTGGTTGTAGAACTGGGCGAACTTCACGTCCTGCCCGCCCTGCTTGGCGTAGAGCTCGGTGACCTGCTGGAGCTCGTTGATCTCCAGGTAGTCGGGGAGGCTCTCGAACAGGTTGATCGAGCTGTTGTCCGCGATGTTGGCGACGGAGATCAGCGGAGTCACGAGCGCGGTGATGAGGACGGCGGCCAGGCCGCTCACCCCGACCAGTCCGAGGACGCGCGTCAGAGGACCGCGCTTCCGGTTTCCACGTTGCTTTGTTGCCATGGCGGTCACGATACCCGGGGTAGGAAGGTCAGGAGGGTCGCCTCCGGTGGGCATGCGAAGCGCACCGGGGCGTAGATGGAGGTGCCGAGTCCGGCAGAGACGTGCAGGGCGGCGCTGCGGCCACGCGAGGTCCACGTGCTGAGGCCCTTCACCTGCTCACGCGGGATGTCGCAGTTGGTGACAAGTGCCCCGTAGCCGGGCACGCAGACCTGGCCACCGTGGGTGTGGCCGGCGAAGATCGCGTCTGCGCCCAGGTCGACGAGGCCGCTGAGCACACGCTGGTACGGGGCATGAGCGAGGCCGATCGTGAGGTCCCAGTCCTGGCCCTCCGACGCGTCTCGCAGCGCCTCGCCCGCCGCGGCGAAGTCGTCGGCGTCGATGTGCGGGTCGTTGACCCCGAAGAAGCGGATGCGCCTGCCGGCGACCTCGAGGACGGCGGCAGCGTTGTTGAGGGGCGTCCACCCGAGGCGGTCGAAGTGGGCGGTGAGGCCCTCCGTGTCGAGGTGCGGTGCCTTCTTCGCAACGTGGGTGGAGCTGCTGAAGTACGTGAAGGGGTTCTTGAGGACGGGGCCCAGGTAGTCGTTGGAGCCGTACACGTGCACCGAGGGGATCCCCTCGAACGGCTCGAGCATGCTGGCGACGGTCGGGACGGCATCGACGTGGCCGAGGTTGTCACCTGTGCCGATGACGAGGTCGGGCTGGAGGGCGGCGAGCCATCTGACGAAGTCCTGCTTCTTGCGCTGCCAGGGGGCGACGTGGAAGTCGCTGAGGTGCAGCACGCGCAGCGGGGCCGAGCCCGGGGGCAGGATGCGCGACTCGATGCGTCGCAGGCGGAACGCGCGGCGCTCGATCATCGTGCCGTAGATGGCGGTCGCCGCCCCCACCCCGAGGAGGGTGAGGGCGACGGCGCTTGCTGGTCCGAGGCCGGAAGAGGTTCCTTGGCCCGAGGTGGCGACGGAATTCGCCATGTGGAACTCGTTTCAGTTGGTGCGATGGCCTGCTAGGGGCCGGAAGAGACGTAGACCTGGATGGAACCGCTGCGCTCCAGCTCCGCGCCGGGCGCCGGGTCGGTGCGGATCACCTGTCCCTTCGGGACGGTCGAGCTCTCCTCGGTGAGGATCGCCATCGTGCCGCTGAAGCCGAGCTGGGAGAGCGTGGACTGCGCCTGCTCCTGTGTCTGGCCCGCCAGGTCCGGTGCGACGAGCGCCGCGGTGGTCGGTGTGGGGGCTGGCCCGCGCGACGGGCTGATCGTGATCGTCGTTCCCTGCGTCACGCGGGTGTTCGCGCTCGGCAGGGTGCTCGCCACGGTGCCTTCCGGCTGATCGGATGCGACGGCGTTGCCGACGGACACGGTGAAGCCGAGCCCCTCGAGCGAGGACTTCGCCTCAGCCGTCGTCTTTCCGGTCAGGTCGGGGACCGTCACCTGCTCGTTCTTGACGGCGCTGCCGGTCGGCTCGGGGAACGAGTCGCCGCCGTAGGTGCGCATCGCCTGGGCGATGACGTCGTTAAAGATGACGTGACGCGTCTGGCTTCCGACCGCACGGGGGAGGTCGACGCCGTACATGGGGACCTGGCCGCTGGCGTTGCCCACCCAGACGGCGAGGCCGACCTTCGTGGTGGCTCCGACCATCCAGGTCTGCAGGCCGCTGTCCGTCGTTCCGGTCTTGCCCATGAGCGGTGCGATGCCGGGGTTCGAGGCGCTGCCCGTGCCGCCGTTGGCCACGCCCTGGAGGGCGGAGGTCACACCGGCCGCGACCTCGGGGGTCACCGCCTGGTTGCACGTCGACTTCGGGGCCTCGATGGATGAGCCGTCGCGCAGCGTGATGCTGTCGATCGCGATGGGCGTGCAGGTGACGCCGCCGTTCGCGAATCCGGCCACGGCGGTTGCCATGGACAGGGGCGCGATCGTGTTGGTTCCGAGCACTGCGGCCGGGTTCGATTCGTTGATGGCCCCGTCGGCGCGGTGCGCGCCCATGGCCATCGCGGTGTCGCGGATGCGGCACTGGTCGAGCTGTTCGGCCATGGCCACGTACGCCGTGTTGATGGACTGCGACGTCGCCTGGCGGACCGACACGTTGCCGACCTTCGAGCCGCCGTCGTTCGTCGGCGACCAGGAGCCGCCGTCTGCCCCGAGGCAGGAGTTCTGGAAGTTCGCGAGGTTGAAGGCGCGGTCCTTGCCGTTGACCGAGGAGTTCAACGACTTCCCTGACGCCAGCCATTCGGCGAGGGTGAACATCTTGTAGGTCGACCCGACCTGGAAGCCCGTGGAGCCGCCGTACTCGTAGTCGGTGTTGTAGTTCACCGAGGTGTAGCCCGGTTGAGCGGCCAACTCCTCCGTGTCGCCGAAGGCGGTGTTCTGCACCATCATGAGCACGCGGCCCGTGCCCTCTTCGACCATGGAAGCGGCAGAGCCGATGTCCATGCCGTCGACGTAGGCGGGCACGGACGAGGCCATCGAGGCCTGGCCCTGAGCCTGCATGTCGAGGTCGAGGGTCGTGTGGATCTGGTAGCCCTTGGTCTGGAAGTTGAACTGCCGCTCCTCGTAGGTGTCGCCGAAGGCGGGATCCTGCACCATGACGAGCCGCACGTAGTCGCAGAAGTACTGCGCGTTGCCCTCGGCCGCGCCGCAGCCGTGCTTCGGCTCCGTCGGGCGGGGCTCGACGGGCAGCACGACGGTCGCGTCGTAGGTCGCCTGGTCGATCGCGCCCTCCTCCATCATGCGCATGAGGATGTAGTCGCGGCGCACCTTGTTCGGCTCGATGTTCTCGGGCACGTCGAGGCGGTAGGCGTTCGGCTCCTGCACGATCGCGATGAGGCTCGCGGACTCCTGCAGGTTCAGGTCGAGCGCGGACTTGCCGAAGTAGCGCTGGGCGGCCGACTCGATGCCGTAGGTGGTGCCTCCGAAGAGGGCGATGTTGAGGTAGCCCTGGAGGATCTCGTCCTTGGAGAACTGCTTCTCCACGCCGATCGCGAGACGCATCTCCTGGAGCTTGCGGCCCGTCGTGGTCTCGGTCGCCTCGAGGTAGGCCTTGTCGCGTTCCTCTTGATTGGGGATCGCTTCGGCCGTCTGCACGCGCACGTTGCGCACGTACTGCATGGTGATCGTGGATGCGCCTGCCGCGCCATCGCCGATGACGGACTGGGCGAGCGCACGCGCCGCCGAGATGACGTCGACGCCACCGTGCTCGCGGAACCTGGGGTCCTCCACCGAGATCGCCGCGGCGGCGACGTACGGGGAGATCTGGTCGAGTGGGACCTCTTCGCGGTTCTGGTTGTAGAACTCGGCGAACTTCTGTCCGTTGGCGGCGTACAGCTCGGTCTTCTGCTGCAGTGAGCCGATCTCGAGGTACGTCGGGAGGTTCTCGAACAGCGAGATGGTGCTGTTCGCGGCGACGCCGGTGACGGCGATGAGCGGGGTGATCATGGCCGTGACGAGCACGCCCGCGACTCCGCTCATACCAAGCAGCCCTAGGAGGCCACCCAGAATGTTGCGTTTGGGCGCCCCTGGATTCGTGACAGACATAGGATCAAGGGTAAGTCACACCCGCTCGTGGCGTCTTCAGGAGTGTTCAATGAGTACCCCATGAAGAGCCTGAGCGCTCATCGCACAGGAGGACGTCCATGCAGAAGTGGGAATATTTCATCACCCCGCTCCCGTTGCACACCCCCACCGTCATCCTCAACAACTGGGGTGCTCAGGGCTGGGAGCTGGTGCAGGTTTCCACGAATGCTGAGGGCGGGTCCGTCGCCTACATGAAGCGCCCGATCGCGGGGGAGTGAGCATGAGCCAGGTAGAAGAACGTCTCGGCGCGATGGGAATGGCGGTACCTCCGGTTGCCGCTCCGGTCGCCGCCTACGTGCCCGCAGTCGAGCACGGCGGCCTCGTGTACACGTCGGGGCAGCTCCCGTTCATCGAGGGAGCGCTCCCCGAGAAGGGCAAGGTCGGCGCTGAGGTGCCGCGCGACGATGCCATCGAGTTCGCGGCCTTCGCCGGGCTCAACGCGCTTGCGGCCATCAAGTCCGTCATCGGCGACCTCGATCGCGTGACGCGAGTCGTGAAGGTCACCGTCTACGTCGCATCCGCCCCCGACTTCACCGAGCAGCCGCTCGTCGCGAATGGCGTCTCCGAGATGCTGGGGCTCGCCTTCGGCGACGCGGGCACGCACGTCCGCGCCGCGGTGGGCGTCGCCGTGCTGCCGCTCGACTCACCGGTCGAGGTCGACCTCATCGTCGCGTACGAGTAACGGCCCGCCGCGCGGCGCGAGCAGCTCAACCGACGGAAGCCCTGCATCCCTCCTCCGAGGGGTGCAGGGCTTCCGTCATTCTGGCTGCGTCGGGTCAATCGTCGTCGGCGGCTCCGGATGCGACGCCGGAGGAGATCGCCGACATCACCGAGGCGTCGGTCAGGGTCGTCGTGTCGCCGACCGCCTTGCCGTCTGCCACATCGCGCAGCAGGCGCCGCATGATCTTGCCGGAACGGGTCTTGGGGAGCTCTGCGACGACATACACCTGACGGGGGCGAGCGATCGCGCCGATCTTCGTCGACACGTGCTCGCGCAGCACCTTCGGAGCGTCAGAGGCCTCGATCTCCGCCTTCTTGCTCTCCTTCAGGACGACGAAGGCGACGACCGCCTGCCCCGTCGTCTCGTCGCTCGCGCCGACCACCGCCGACTCGGCGACGAACGGGTGGTCGACGAGCGCCGACTCGATCTCGGTCGTCGAGAGCCTGTGGCCGGAGACGTTCATGACGTCGTCCACTCGGCCGAGCAGCCAGAGGTGCCCGTCCTTGTCGACGCCGGCACCGTCGCCGGCGAAGTAGCGGCCAGGGAACTGGGACCAGTACGTCTCGATGAACCGCTCCCGGTCGCCGTAGATGCCTCGAGTCATCGACGGCCACGGCTCCGTGATCGTGAGGAGCCCCATCTCGCCGGGGTTGACGCGCTCGCCCTTGTCGTTGACGACCTCGACGACCACCCCGGGAACAGGCACCTGCGCTGCGCCGGGCTTGAGCGCGACCTGGCTCGGGATCGCGGAGATCATGATGGCGCCCGTCTCGGTCTGCCACCAGGTGTCGACGACGGGCACGCGGTTGCCGCCGATGACCTCCCGGTACCAGGACCAGGCCTCAGGGTTGATCGGCTCCCCCACGGAGCCGAGGAGGCGGATCGAGGAGAGGTCGTACTTCGCGGGGATCTGCCTGCCTGACTTCATGTATCCGCGGATCGCCGTCGGCGCCGTGTAGAAGATCGTGACGCCGTAGCGCTCGATGATGTCGAACCAGCGGCCGAGGTCCGGGGTGTCGTGCGTGCCCTCGTACATGACCTGCGTCGCACCGTTCGCGAGCGGTCCGTAGACGAAGTAGCTGTGGCCGGTCACCCAGCCGACGTCGGCCGAGCACCAGTAGACGTCCTGCTCCGGCTTCAGGTCGAAGATGGTGCGGTGCGTGAACGACGTCTGGGTGAGGTAGCCGCCGGTCGTGTGCAGGAGGCCCTTCGGCTTCCCGGTCGTGCCCGACGTGTAGAGGATGAAGAGCGGGTGCTCGGCGGGGAACGGCTTCGCGACGTGCTCATCGCTCACCTGCGAGATCTCCTCGTGCCACCAGAGGTCACGCCCCGGGGTCAGCGACGGCTCGTTGTCGGCGCGACGGACGACGAGCACGTGCTCGACGGTGTGCCCGTCTGCCTCGAGCGCCGCATCCACGGTCTCCTTGAGGGGGAAGATCCGCCCCTTGCGGATGGAGCCGTCGCTCGTGATCACGAGCTTCGCGTTCGCATCCTCGACGCGGCTGCGGATGGAGTCGGCGCTGAAGCCGCCGAAGATGACCGAGTGGATGGCACCGATGCGCGCGCAGGCGAGCATCGCGACGACCGTCTCCGGGATCATCGGCATGTAGATGGCGACGACGTCTCCGGCCGCGACGCCGAGGCTCTCCAGGAGGTTCGCGGCCCGCTTCACCTCGCCGAGGAGGTCGGAGTACGTGATGGTGCGCTTGTCGCCGGGCTCGCCCTCCCAGTAGATCGCGACTCGGTCGCCGTTGCCGGCGAGCACGTGACGGTCGACGCAGTTGAAACTCGCGTTGAGCGTGCCATCGGCGAACCACTTCGCGAAGGGAGCATCGCTCCAGTCGAGGACCTCGGTGAACGGCGTCGACCAGTGCAACTCCTTGGCCTGCTCGGCCCAGAATCCGAGCCGGTCTTCTTCTGCCCGTGCGCCGAGGTCGGCCGGCACGGGGGAGGAGGACGTGAAGTCGTCGCTGGGCGGGAAGGTCTCGAGGTCTTCCAGGAGGTGTTCGATCTTGTCAGCCACCACAGGTCCTTTCGCGTCGTTGCGATGCCGCGCCACCTCATTGCGGCGCAGCCTCTGAGAAGTCTACGGAGCCAGCATGTGCTCCGACTCCCGCCTTTCGGGGGGAATGTCGGAGCGCTTCGGAGGATCCCTGCGGCGCCGGGTCCCGCGGAAGTGAACCGGCAGCAGTGCCAGCGGCGACGCGCTCGACGCTCGGTCTCTGAGCGCCGGAGCGCAGCCCACCGGCCTTTCAGCGTGCGGGATTTGTGCAGCCGTGCGGTCGTGAGAGCCCAGCCGAACATTTTTCGATTGTCTGGGAACCAGACGTGGTCTCGGGCGAAATATGCACTAGCATGGACTTCGATGGTTTCGCTCTCTGTCGCAACTGTCGTCGCTCTGCAGCAATCAACCCCCCTGAACGCTGCATGAGCTGAGGCGCTCGGATATCCCCCTGTCCGGGCGCCTCTTCAGTTAACCGCGCGACTCTGCGGCTCCTGGACCTGTGGAGAACGCTCCTCCCCAGTCGGCGCACCGTCGCCCGCGCTCGAGCGCGGCCGTTCGTACGCTTCCTGCATGTCCTTCACCTCAGGCTCCGGCGCAGCGCCCGCCCAGCGGTTCGTCGCTCGTCCAGCAGCCGACCGAGCCGCGTCGCTCACGTTGCCGCCACGCGCCGGTTTCGACGACTCCACACCGCGATCGGTGCGCTCGCTCACCCGAGGCCAAGCGGACGCGTTCGGCCCGCTCGCCGGGTACGTGGCAGACGGCGAGGTGACCGACCTCTTCGTCAACGGCTGCGACGGGCTGTACGTCGACCGGGGGAGCGGCGCCGAGCGGGAGGAGTCCTGGCTGGCCCCGAGCGAGCGGGCGCTGCGGGAACTCGCGGTCCGCATCGTCGCGGCCGGCGGACGGCACCTCGACGAATCCGCGCCATGCGTGGATGTGCGGATCGCCGACGGCATCCGCGTGCACGCCGTGCTCCCGCCCGTCTCGACCACGGGCACCCTGCTGTCGATCAGAGCCCCGAAGGTTCGTCAGCTCACGCTTGAGCAGCTCGACCGACAGGCGTTCTTCGCTCCCGGTGTCGAGGAACTCGTTCGCGAGGCGGTGCGGACCCGAGCGAACGTCCTCGTGACCGGTGCGGGCGGAAGCGGGAAGACGACCTTCCTGGCTGCCATGCTCTCGGAGGCCGATGCGCGGGACCGCATCATCCTGATCGAGGACGTGGCTGAGCTGCGTATCGCGCACCCGCACAGCGTCTCGCTGGAGGCGAGGCAGGCGAACATCGAAGGCGCGGGCAGCGTGCCCCTCGAGCGCCTCGTCCGCGAGTCCCTGCGGATGCGCCCTGACCGCCTCGTGCTCGGCGAGTGCCGTGGCGCGGAGCTGCGGGAGCTGCTGGCGGCCCTCAACACCGGCCACGACGGCGGCGCGGGCACGCTGCACGCGAACTCGCTCGCGGACGTGCCCTCCCGGCTGGAGGCCCTCGGTGCGCTCGCGGGGATGACACCGGACGCGGTTGCGCGGCAGACGGTGAGTGCCATCGACCTCGTCATGCACGTCGAGCGCACCCCGTCCGGGCATCGACGACTCGCGGAGATCGGCGAGTTCCGTCTCGATGCTGCTGGTCGATTGGCGATCGCCACGGTGACGCGCCCGCGGGGCGCGCCCGGCGTCGACGTCGCCGGGTCCACGTCCCTCCCTGAGGCGGGGACGGGGACCGGCGCGACCGGAACCCGTCACCGAGAGCCCAGGCGGTCATGACGAGGCAGGCCATCGACGAGGCCGAGCAGACGGCTGCGGTCGTCGAGCGCCTGGCCGCACTGCTCCTCGGCGGCGCCACGGCGGCCTCCGCCTGGCAGCACGTCGCGAGCTTCGCCGCAGCCGAGTCGGCGCACCCGGCGAGTCATCGCGCTCGGGCGGGAAGCACGCTCCGAGGCGAGCTGCGACGACGAGCGATCGCCGTGTTCCGCGTGAGGGTGGCGCCGCCGCGCGTCGACGTCGCCGAGCCCGTCGAGCTCCGGGTCGCGCGAGGCCTGCGTGCGGGCCAGCGCGTCGGCGCGATACTCCGAGAGCAGCAGGCGACGAGCTGGCGCTCCCTCGGCTGTGCGTGGTCGCTCGCCGAACGCACGGGTGCCCCGCTCGCCCGCGGCCTCGCCAACCTCGGGCAGTCCTTCCGAGATCATGCAGCAGCCGAGCGCGATGTGGAGCTCGCGCTCGCCGGCCCGAGCAGCGCCGCACGCCTCGTCATGGGTCTGCCGGCAGTGGGGGTGCTGCTCGGCCTCGCGCTCGGCTTCGACAGCCTCGCCGTGCTCTTCGGCACCCCCATCGGTCTGGCCTGCCTCGTCGGCGGCCTCGCGCTCATGACGACCGCGCACCTCTGGAACCGCGCCCTCATCGCGGCGGCCTCGAGACGAGACCCGGTGCCGGGCCTTGCACTCGACCTGACGGCGCTCGGCATGCTCGGCGGGGCATCCGCCGGCACCGTCCTGCATCAGGTCGAGCGTGTCCTCGAAGACGCCGACCTGGCCCACGGCGACCGGCCGATTCGGGAAGCCTCGCGCTCAGACGGTCGCATCGAGCGGGTCCTCGACCTCGCCAGAGACGCCGGAGTGCCCGCCGCCGAGCTCCTCCGGAGCGAGGCCGCACTGGAGCGCCGAGACGCCCGAGCCGCATCGAGCCGGAACGCCGCGCAGCTCGGAGTGCGCCTCATGCTGCCGCTCGGGCTCTGCGTGCTCCCCGCGTTCCTGCTCCTCGGCGTCGCGCCGCTCATCCTCGCGGTGCTCACCCAGACGATCTCGCGGCTGTGATGCGCGCCTCGAAGGCGCGCCGCCGCCGCCACTCCTTCGGCAGCCCAGACGGTTGCCCCTCGACGCTCGTGCCGACTCCGAACTGACAACCAATAAGAGAGGTACAACCTTGCTCACCAACGACCGCCTCAGCGCAGGCCCACGCGCCATCCTCACGAGACTCCGAGCCCGTCTCCACGACGAGGAGGGTGCGGCGACCGCCGAGTACGCGATCGCGACCATGGCCGCCGTCGCCTTCGCGGGACTCCTCGTCGTCATCATGCAGAGCGACGAGGTCCGCGAACTGCTCGAGAACATCATCCGGACCGCGCTCACGCTGGACGAATGATGCTCCGGGTGCCGCGGTGGCGACAGCTCGCCCGCTCGTGCCGGGGCTCCGCGACCGCGGAGTTCGCCATCGTCGCACCCGCCGTCGTCCTCCTGCTCGCGCTGTGCCTCGCCGGACTCCAAGGCGTCGTGGTGCAGGTGCGGCTGCAGGATGCGGTCGCCGACTCGGTCAGGCTCATCGCCAGGGGTGACGACGAGGCCATCGCGCGTGCCCGCATCCAGGCGCTCGTGCCCGACGCGAAGCTCGAGATCAGCCACGCGGATGGGCTCGTGTGCGCGCTCGCATCCGCGCCGCTCGAACTCGGCCAGCGGGAGCTGCCCGTCACGGTCGCCGCACGCGCCTGCGCTCTCGGTGGTGGCCGGTGATCGCCGCGAAGCTCGCCGGAGAGCGCGGCGCCGTCGGGGTCGTCGTGCTCGCCGTCGGGCTGCTCGTCCTCGCGATCTCCATCGGCGCGATCGGCATGCTGGCTGCCTTCCCCGCCAGGCAAGCTGCGCAGGCGGCCGCGGATGCCGGGGCGCTCGCGGCGGCGGACGTCGCCTCGGGGTATCTGGACGGAGAACCGTGTGCGGAAGCGGGTCGCGTCGTCGAGGCGAACGGCGCATCGCTGGAGGAGTGCGCGACCGATGGCCGGGAGGCCGTTGTGCGAGTTCGTGTAGAGTCCGGCCCGTTCGTCTTTTCGGAATCGTCGAGGGCAGGACCGCCGCCGGAACGAGAAGACGTGAGGCGGAGCCGCCAGCATTTGGAAGCCTTCCGTTTCAGCCAGCCCGTTCACAGACCAGCCCGTCCATATAATGGGCGCCGACGGGTGGCAACAGCCCCCACATCACTCCGGCCAGCCGGAATCGCCGTGCGAAAGCACGCAGACCCATCCAAGGAACGCTTGTGTCAGGCAGCAACACACTGGTCATCGTCGAGTCGCCGACCAAAGTGAAGAGCATCTCGCAGTATCTCGGTGATGACTACACCGTGCTCGCCTCCGTCGGACA
Organism: Pseudoclavibacter sp. RFBI5; assembly: GCF_002931395.1. NCBI lineage: Bacteria > Bacillati > Actinomycetota > Actinomycetes > Micrococcales > Microbacteriaceae > Pseudoclavibacter > Pseudoclavibacter sp. RFBI5. The sequence continues at coordinate 98,147 of NZ_PSYA01000004.1, forward strand.
CATTCGCGACCTCATCGAGCCCAAGAACCTCCCGCCGGAACTCAAGAAGGGCTCCCTCGGCAAGTTCAGCGTCGACGTCGACAACGGCTTCGAGCCCTACTACGTGGTCTCCGAGCAGAAGAAGAAGACCGTCGCCGAGCTCAAGCGAGCTCTGAAGGACGCCGACGAGCTCATCCTCGCAACTGATGAGGACCGCGAAGGAGAGGCCATCGCCTGGCACCTCCTGCAGGTGCTCCAGCCGAAGGTCCCCGTCAAGCGCATGGTCTTCCATGAGATCACCCGCGAGGCGATCGAGGCGGCCAAGGACCGGACTCGCGACATCGACGTGCACCTCGTCGACGCCCAGGAGACCAGACGAATCCTCGACCGTCTCTACGGCTACGAGGTCTCCCCGGTCCTGTGGCGCAAGGTCGGCCCCGGGCTCTCCGCCGGCCGCGTGCAGTCAGCGGCGACACGCCTCATCGTCGACCGCGAACGCGAGCGCCTCGCCTTCGTCAAGGCCAGCTACTGGGGCGTCGAAGCACGCTTCGCGCCGGAGCCCGGCAAGGACGGCGCAGCCTTCGTCGCCCGCCTCACGAAGCTCGACGGCGAGCGCGTCGCCACCGGACGCGACTTCGACGATCACGGTGTGCTCAAGAACACCAGCGTGATCCTTGGCGAGGCCGAGGCGACCACGCTGACCGTGCAGCTCACCGCGGGCACCGTGCCCCTCACGGTCTCCTCCGTCGAGTCCAAGCCGTACACGCGCCGCCCCGCCGCGCCGTTCACGACCTCGACGCTCCAGCAGGAGGCTGCGCGCAAGCTGCGCTTCACCGCCCGCCAGACGATGAGCGTCGCCCAGTCGCTGTACGAAAACGGGTACATCACCTACATGCGTACCGACTCGTCGTCGCTCTCGTCGCAGGCCCTCAACGCGGCCCGCACGCAGGCGTCGAAGCTCTACGGCGCCGAGACGGTCCCCGCCGCTCCCCGCCTCTACGGCTCCAAGTCGAAGAACGCGCAGGAAGCGCACGAGGCGGTCAGGCCAGCAGGGTCCACCTTCGCGCTTCCCAGCGAGCTGCGCCCCAAGCTGAGCCCGAACGACTTCAAGCTCTACGACCTCATCTGGAAGCGGACCATCGCCTCGCAGATGGCCGACGCCAAGGGGCAGACGGCCACCGTCACGATCGACGCCTCGCCCGTCGACGTGTCCGATGCGCAGGGGACGGTCACCAGCCGCGCGGCGGAGTTCCAGGCATCCGGCACCGTCATCACCTTCCGCGGCTTCCTCGCCGCCTACGAGGAGGGAAAGGACGAAGCGCGCGACGACTCGACGACCGCGGAGGCCAAGCTGCCGCCGCTCGAGAAGGGCCAGAAGCTCGAGACCGAGACGGCAGACGCCAAGAGCCACGAGACGAGCCCACCCCCGCGCTACACGGAAGCCAGCCTCGTCAAGACCCTCGACGAGCTCGGCATCGGCCGTCCGTCCACCTACGCGTCGATCATCTCCACGATCATCGACCGCGGTTACGTCGCACCGCGCGGCAGCGCACTGGTCCCCAGCTGGACGGCCTTCTCCGTCGTCCGCCTCCTGGAGGAGCACTTCCACGACCTCGTCGAGTACAACTTCACGGCGCAGATGGAAGGCGACCTCGACCGGATCGCCGCAGGGTCCGAGCAGCGCAACGACTGGCTGCGTGGCTTCTACTTCGGCACCGAGGACCACAAGGGCCTGCGCGGCGTCATCGACAACCTCGGTGAGATCGACGCCCGTGAGATCAACTCCACCCCCCTCGCCGACGGCATCGTGCTCCGCATCGGACGCTACGGCCCGTACCTCGAGGTGGCGCCGGAGACGGAGGGCGACACTCCTCGCCGCGTGAACGTGCCTGAGGAGCTGGCCCCGGACGAGCTGACGGCCCAGAAGGCGATCGAGCTCGTCGAGGCACCGATCCAGACCGACCGCGTGCTCGGCGTCGTCCCCGAGACCGGCAAGCGCATCCTCGTCAAGGACGGCCGCTTCGGCCCCTACGTGACCGAAGGCCCCTCCGAAGCTGAAGAGGCCGCCGCGGAGGCGGACGCGAAGGCCAAGGCACTCGCGGAAGAGGCGGAGGCGAAAGCCGCTGCGGCCGAGGGGCGTCCCGTCAAGAAGCCGCGCGCCAAGAAGGCCGCCGCGGCAGACAAGCCGCGCACCGCATCGCTCTTCAAGTCCATGATCCCCGAGCAGGTCACCTACGAGCAGGCCATCGGGCTGCTCGAGCTGCCCAGGGTCGTCGGCGTCGACGCCGAGACAGGTGCGGAGATCACCGCGCAGAACGGCCGCTACGGCCCGTACCTGAAGAAGGGGACCGACACCCGCTCCCTCACGAGCGAGGACGAGATCTTCACGGTCACGCTCGAAGCGGCGCACGAGCTGTTCGCGCAGCCCAAGTACGGTGCTCGCACCACGAAGGCCGCGATCAAGGAGTTCGAAGCCGACCCGGTCAGCGGAAAGCCGATCAAGATCAAGGACGGCCGCTTCGGGCCGTACGTGACCGACGGCGAGACGAACGTGACCGTCACACGGGGCGCGAACCCCGAGGATGTCACCTTCGAAGAGGCCGTGCAGATGCTCGCCGACAAGCGCGCCAAGGGACCGGTGAAGCGCAAGACCACGGCCGCGAAGAAGCCTGCCGCCAAGAAGCCTGCCGCGAAGAAGCCGGCGGCCAAGTCGACGACGGCGAAGACGACCGCCGCGAAGAAGCCGGCCGCGAAGCGCGCACCCGCCAAGAAGCCGGCGGCCAAGGCCAGCGAAGCAGCAGCCACCGAATGACGGGCCTCTTCATCACGCTCGAGGGCGGCGACGGGGCAGGGAAGTCGACGCACTCGGGCCTGCTCGAGAACTGGCTGAACTCGCTCGGCCAGCAGGTCGTGCGCACCCGCGAACCAGGCGGCACCGACCTGGGCGCCGACATCCGAGAGCTCGTGCTCCACCGCAAGGGGCACATGGACGCGCGAGCCGAGGCGCTCCTGTACGCCGCCGACCGCGCACAGCACATCGCGACGGTCGTGCGGCCAGCCCTCGAGCGCGGCGACATCGTCGTGCAGGACCGGTACCTCGACTCCTCGATCGCGTACCAGGGGACCGGTCGTGAGCTCGGCGCCGACGAGGTCAGAGACCTCTCGCTCTGGGCCGCGCGCGGCCTCCTTCCCGACCTCACCGTGCTCTTCGACCTCGACCCGGAAGAGGGCCGCCGCCGCATCGGCGAGACCCGCGGCACCTACGATCGGCTCGAAGCGGAGTCCAAGGCGTTCCACGACTCCGTCCGCTCGGCGTTCCTCGCCCTCGCCGCAGCAGACCCCGGCAGGTTCCTCGTCATCGACGCGACCCAGCATCGAGAGCACGTGGCCGAGCTCATCCGCACCCGCGTCGCCGAGCTCCTCGAGCGGCAGTCGGCGGGCGAGTAGCCGTGACCGTCTGGGACGACCTGTCCGGTCAAGACGACGCGATAGCGCTGTTCTCCAACGCGGCGAAAGCCTCGAAGCGGGGAGCGATCGACCCGAGTGGCATGACCAACTCCTGGCTCATCACCGGCCCTCCGGGTTCCGGCCGAAGCAACATGGCCTACGCCTTCGCGGCCGCGCTCCTCTGCCCGGACGGCGGATGCGGGGTGTGCCCGTCGTGCGTGCAGGTGCGCGCCCGCTCACATCCCGACCTCACGGCGGTCGTGACCGAGACCGTGCAGCTGGACATCAAGACCGCCCGCGAGCTCGTCGAACGCGCCTCCATGTCCCCCATGACCGGGCGCTACAGGGTCATCATCGTCGAGGACGCCGACCGCATGGTCGCACGCACCTCCAACACCCTCCTCAAGGCGATCGAGGAGCCGCCGGAATCGACCGTCTGGGTGCTCTGCGCTCCGAGCGAGGCCGACCTGCTGCCGACCATCCGCTCGCGAGTGCGCAGCGTGCGCCTGCGCGTCCCCGCGGTTCGAGACGTCGCGGCCCTGCTCGTCCGGCGGGACGGGATCGAGCCCGACACCGCGCTGCGTGCCGCCCGCGAAGCGCAGAGCCACGTCGGCATGGCCAAGCGCCTTGCGACCAGCGAAGACGCCTGGGGGAGGCGCGACGCGTCGCTCGACGGGCTGCTCGACATCCGCACCACCGGCGAGGCCGTTCGCAAGGCTGCGCAGCTCGTCACCATCGCCGACGAAGATGCAACCGCCAACGCCGCCGATCGCGACGAGCACGAGCGCGCCGCGGCATTCCGCTCGCTCGGGCTCACACCGGGACAGGCGGTGCCACGGCAGTTGCGCGGCCAGATCCGCGAGCTCGAGGAGCACCAGAAGCGCCGGGCCAAGCGAGGGCAGGTCGACGCGATCGATCGCATCCTCACCGACTCCGTCTCCCTGCTGCGCGACCTGCTCATGCTGCAGCTCGAGCTGCCCGTCGAGCTCGTCAACGAGCACCGGAGGAGCGAGCTGGAAGCCGCAACGGGCTCCCGCAGCTCCGACGACGTGCTCACCAGCATCGACGCCGTCAGCAAGGCTCGCGCACGACTCGCCGCGAACGTGCCCGTGGCGCTCGTGCTGGAGGCATTCTTGATCAGCTGGACGCAGAAGCAGCAGGGAGCATCATGACCAGAACGACCACCCGCGCTCGAGCGACGGCGCGGGGCATCGGCGCCTCGCTCCTCACAGCCGCCGTCATCTTCGCGCTCAGCGGATGCACGCTCATCACGACCCTCTCGGGACCCGGAACGTCGGGAGACCGCGGGCCGCAGGAAGACGCGCAGCTCGTGCCCTCCGGGCTCGAGCCGAGCATCCAGGCGTACTACGAGCAGGACCTCGACTGGGGCGACTGCGGCAACGGGCGCGAGTGCGCCACCGCAGAAGCTCCCATGAACTGGGGCGACGGGGCGTCCGAGAAGATCGAGCTCGCCATGGTCAAGGTGCCAGCAGCGAGCGGCAACCCCCTCGGCACGATCTTCACGAACCCGGGTGGCCCCGGTGCCTCCGGCATCTCCTTCGTCCGCGACAGCGCCGAGTACGTCTTCACGCCCGAGCTCATGGACGACTTCGACATCGTGGGCTGGGACCCGCGCGGCGTCGGGGAATCGAGCGCCGTCGACTGCCGCGACGACGCAGGCATGGACGAATGGTTCTACGGCGTCGACGAGGAACTCGACGCCGAGACGGCGACCGACCAGCAGATCATCGACGCGGTGACCGCGAACTCCAAGGAGTTCGCCGACGACTGCCTCGAGAACACGGGGGCTCTCCTCGAGTTCGTCGACACGAAGAGCACCGTCAAGGACCTCGACATGATGCGAGCCCTCGTCGGCGACCCGAAGGTCAACTACTTCGGGTTCTCGTATGGCACCGACATCGGCGCGCAGTACATCGACATGTTCCCCGAGACCGTCGGACGCGTCGTGCTCGACGGCGCGACCGACCCCACGCTCTCGACCTTCGAGGTCGTGCTCGCCCAGCAGGGCGCGTTCGGCGAAGCGACCCGCACCTACCTCGAGGACTGCCTGACGACGACCAGCTGCCCATTCACGGGCAGCGTCGACGACGCGATCGCGAAGATCAACGCCCTCATGGCCGAGGCCGACGACACGCTCCCCAACAACGCCGACGGGCGGAAGCTCACCAGCAGCGTCATCGACACCGCCATCAGCTCGGCCCTGTACAACGACCAGAGCTGGCCGTACCTGAGCGAGGCGTTCGCCGCCTACGAGGCCACCGGCGACCCGGCAGGATTCTTCGCGCTCAGCGACTCCTATTACGGGCGCGAGCCCGACGGCACCTACGCGGACAACATGTTCGAGGCGTTCACGGCCATCAACTGCCTCGACTACCCGGTCGAGACCGATCCCGCGAAGATCGCCGACTTCAACCGGCAGATCGCGGAGTCGACCCCCATCGGCATCCCCGGCCCTGAAGCGCTCGGCGACACGACCTGCCAGCAGTGGGCGTTCCCATCCACCAACGAGCTCGCGCCCGTCACGGGAGCGGGTGCGGACCCCGTGCTGGTCATCGGCACCACGGGCGACCCGGCCACGCCATACGCGTGGGCGGAGGCAGTGACCGAGCAGCTCGAATCGGCCACGCTCGTCACCTTCGAGGGTGAAGGGCACCTCGCCTACACGCAGGGCGACAGCTGCGTCACGGGCGCGGTCGACGCGTACTTCATCGACGGGACGGTGCCCGCAGAGGGCCTCGTCTGCTGACTCCGACACCCCGATGTGCACTTGAGCTGAGTGTGCGTTATGCTTTGGTGTCGAGTTCAGCGCCCCAGGGAGTTGAGCTGCAGGCAGGCCGCCTTAGCTCAGTCGGCAGAGCGATTCACTCGTAATGAATAGGTCGCGAGTTCGATTCTCGCAGGCGGCCCCATCGCCCCTCCGCACTTCGGTGCGGAGGGGCTTTCGTCTTCTCCGGCGGCACCGAGTCGGCCGCGCTCCTCAGCGCGCCTCGCCTACGCTGATGAGATGCTCGAGCGCCGGCACCACCAAGACCCCGACCAGCACCCGCCCCTGGCATTCCCGGGCCTGCGCAGCCCGGTCCATCGCCTCGGCGAGGGGGAGGGGTTCGACTTCTCTCGCCGGGTGGCGGTCATGGCGATCGTGAACCGCACCCCCGACTCGTTCTACGACGATGGGGCGACTTTCGCGCTCGAGAGCGCCGTGGATGCGGTGCTCGCCGCCGAGCGGGCGGGAGCGGACATCGTGGACATCGGCGGTCAGCCCTTCGCGCCAGGTGAGGAGCTCTCCGAGCAGGACGAGATCAGCCGGGTGGTGCCCGTGATCCGTGCCGTGCGGGAGCGGACCAGCATCCCCATCTCCGCGGAGACCTACCGTGCACGCGTCGCCGAGGCGTGCCTCGAAGCGGGCGCAGGCATCATCAACGACACGAGCGGCCTCCGCGACGAAGACCTCGCGCGGGTCGTCGCGGGCTCGGGTGCTCAGCTCGTCATCACGCACAGCGTCGCGGCCCCGCGGGCGGAGCTCGCCCGGCCGCACTACGACGACGTGGTGGGAGAGGTGCGCTCGTTCCTGCAGGCACGGGCCGAGCGGGCCATCGAGCTGGGGGTCGGGGAGGACCAGCTCATCGTCGACCCGGGGCACGACCTCAACAAGAACACGCTGCACACGCTCGCACTGACACGGCACTTCGACGAGATCTCGTCGCTGGGCTTCCCTTCCCTCGCCGCGGTCTCCAACAAGGACTTCATCGGCGAGAGCCTCGACAGGCCGAAGCGGGAGCGGGTAGCCGGGTCGCTGGCGGCGGCCGTCGCGTGCATCCTGCTCGGCGCTCGCATCGTCCGAATGCACAACGTGCCAGAGGCGGTCGACGCGACCCGCATGACCGAGGCGATCCTCGGCCTCCGCGCGCCCGCGTACACGCGACACAACGTCTAGGGCGCCCCCAAGTTCGCACTCGACTCACCACTGCCGTCCACGTCTGCGTGGCATGCTCTCAGCATGAACGCTCCATTCTCGGCGATCCGCTCGCTGCTCGGTCCTGCGGGTGCCCGTGAGCAGCTCGACGACGAGCAGCTGCTCGCCCACTACGCCTACCCCGCGAACGGGGCGTTCCGGCTGAACTTCGTGGCGAGCGTCGACGGGGCTGCGATGGGCGGCGACGGCAGGTCGGGGAGCCTCGGCACCGCCGCGGACCATCGTGTGTTCGAGCTGCTGCGTCGCCTCGCGGACCTTGTGCTTGTGGGGGCTGGCACCCTTCGCGACGAAGGCTACGTGGGCCTTCGAGTCTCCGAGCCCTCCGTGGCCTGGCGCGAAGAGCGGGGGCGCCCCCCACATCCGACGCTGGGCATCGTCTCGAACCGTCTCGCGCTCGACCCGAAGCACGAGATGTTCGCGGATGCACCCGTACCGCCCATCGTGGTGACTCCCGTCTCCGATCCCGAGCGGCTCGCACCGTTCCGGGAGGTCGCGACCGTGCTCACCGTGCCGGAGCATCCGGAGCGCCCTGGAACCCTCGACGTCACCGAGCTCCGCGCCATGCTGCGCGAGCTTGGCCACACGGAGGTGCTCTGCGAGGGCGGGCCCTCGCTGTTCGGCGAGGTCAACGCTCAGGGCGCGTTCGACGAGCTCTGCCTGACGATCTCGCCGGCGTCGGTTGGTGGGCAGGGTGGGCGCATCACGCACTCGGAGACGCTTGCGCAGCACCCGCTCGCCCTTGCCGGTGTCCTGGAGTGCGACGACACGCTGCTGCTCCACTACCTCCGCTCTGCCGGCCTGAGCTGAGGGCTCGAGTCTCCCGCCTGCCCCGCCGAGCGCGCCAGCGGGCAGGAGGCCTCCCCGAATCCTCGGTCAGGCGCGGCGCCCGCATCGCTTGGCTAGACTTGCAGCTTGCCGTGCCGTCGAACGACGACGCGGCCCCTCGTTCCGCCCGGAGGTGACATGGCCAGGTCAGGAAAGTCCCCGCGCTCAGTCGCCAGTCGCCTCGTCGGCTTCGCGTTGGCGGGCGTCCTCGCACTCGGAGGGGGCTTCGCGGCCGGCGCGGCCGGGTTCGCAGCAGCAGCACCGGCGTTCGCCGGCACGTCCGAGGTCCTCCCCGCCAAGTCGCTCGGCGCGGTTCGTGTGGCACCCGTCGAGGCCACCGCCGCCGAGCCGATGCGAACCTGCTCCATCGAGGACGTGGCGAGCGCCGCAGGAGCCCTCGACTTCCACGGCGTGGTCGTCGACTCGCAGAGCGGCGAGGCGATCTACGAGCGCAAGGCGACGGACGCGGTGCCGACGGCATCCGTCATGAAGCTCCTCACCACGACCGCGGCCATGCAGGTGCTCGGCCCGGACTTCCGCATCCCGACACGCGTCTACGCAGGCAGCGAGCCGGGCTCGGTGGTCATCGTGGGAGGTGGGGACGTGACCCTCGCCTCCACCGACACCGGCGCGGGCAGCTACTACTCCGGCGCGACCGCGACGCTCGTCGACCTCGCCGCCCAGACCCGGACGGCCTGGGCGAGCGACCCGAGCCTCTCCGGCACGCCCCTCACCCAGGTGCTCGTCGACAAGTCGGCGTTCAGCGGGCCGGAGTGGCAGCCGTCGTGGTTGCAGGCGGACCGCACCGACGGCTACATCAGCCCGATCTCGGCGCTCATGGTCGACGGCGGACGCCAGAACCCGGCGAGCCTCGTCTCGCCCCGCACGGATGACCCGAGCGGCGCCGCCGCTGGCGCGTTCGCCACGAGGCTCGGAGCCGCGACGGCAGGCGCGAGCGGCACCGTGCCGGAGGGCGCGACGCTGCTCGCGGAGGTCTGGTCGCAGCCGGTCTCCGAACTCGTGCACTACGCCCTCATCGACAGCGACAACAACGTCGCCGAGATGCTCTCGCGGCTCGTCGCGATCGAGCAGGGTGTCGGCACCGACTTCGCCGCCATCCAAGCCTCGACCAGCCAGGCACTGTCGACCCTCGGCCTCGACGCCGACGGCCTCGTCCTCGCGGACGGCTCCGGTCTGTCCGCCGACAACCGAGTTCCGCCCGAACTCGTCGCCGAGCTGCTGCAAGCCATCTCGCAGCCGGACATCGCCGCGTCCCAGATGCTCGACGACCTGCCCGCATCCGGCCAGACCGGCACCCTCCAGACGAGGCTCACCTCCCTGGGCGTCCCCCCAGGCGCCATCACCGCGAAGACCGGGTGGATCAACGAGGTCTACGGACTCGCCGGCTACATGACCGCCGCGGACGGCAGCAGGCTGACCTTCGCGTTCTTCGTCGTCGGCGCCGTGACGCCCGCCAACCGCGACGCGCTCGACAGCATCGCCGCCCGCGCCTACTCGTGCGGCGCATCCCTCGCCAACTGGTGAGCGACGAGCTGAGCGGGCGCGGATGCGCCTGGCTCATCCAGGAACGCTGCGGCAGACTGGGGGCATGAGCCGCGCACTGCTGATCGTCGACGTCCAGAACGACTTCACCGAGGGTGGGGCCCTCGAGACAGCCGGTGGTGCCGCCGTGGCCGCTGGCATCACCGAGCACCTCGCGGAGCACGGCGAGGACTACGCGGTCGTCGTCGCCTCGCGCGACTGGCACGACGCCGACAGCGACAACGGTGGGCACTTCCACCCGCAGCCCGACTTCGTCGACAGCTGGCCGGAGCACTGCGTGGCCGGCACGCCGGGCGCCGACTACCACCCCGCGCTCGACACGAAGCTCGTCGACCTCCACATCTTCAAGGGGCAGGGCTCGCCGTCCTACTCGGCTTTCGACGGGGCCACCGCCGAGGGCGAGCCGCTCGCCGAGGCGCTGCGCGCTCGCGGCGTCGACCACCTCGACGTCGTGGGCATCGCGACCGACCACTGCGTGCGGGCATCCGCGCTCGACGCCCACCGGGAGGGGTTCGCGGTGCGTGTCGTCGACGGCCTCACCTCAGCCGTGGCCGCAGCGTCCCGCGCGGCGGCTCTCGACGAGCTGCGTGCCGCCGGCGTCACCGTCGAGTAGCGCTCCTGCCCGCGTGCGGGCCAGCTGGCCGGCTCAGCGGGGGAGGAGCAGCTGGTGCTGTGCGAGCTCCCGGTAGAGGGGGACCGTGTCGACGAGCTCGAGGTGCTTGCCGCGGCCGAGCACCTGACCGTGCTCGAGGACCACGATCTCGTCGCTGTCCACGACCGTCGACAGGCGGTGGGCGATGACGATGACGCTTCGACCTTCCGAGACCTTGTCCAGGGCGTCGCGCATGAGCCGCTCGTTGGCACCGTCGAGGGCTGACGTCGACTCGTCGAGCAGCAGGATGGGCGGGGCCGAGAGCAGGGCGCGGGCGATCGCGAGGCGCTGGCGCTCGCCGCCGGAGAGCATGACGCCGGACTCGCCGACCTGGGTGTCGAGCCGGTCGTCGCTGCGGTCGAGGACGTCCCCGAGGTTCACCTCGCGGAGCACCTCCTCGCAGGCGACGTCGTCGGCGTCCGGTCGGCCGAGGAGGAGGTTCTCGCGCAGGCTTCCGGCGAGCACGGGCGCGTCCTGCTGCACGTAGCCGAGCTGTGCGCGCAGCTGCTGTCGGTCGATGGAGCGGAGGTCCACGCCGCCGAGGCGGATACTGCCACCCGTGGGGTCGTAGAAGCGCTCGAGCAGGGCAAGGGCCGTCGACTTGCCCGAGCCGGAGGGGCCGACGAGGGCGAGGCGCTCGCCGCGGCGCAGCGCGAAGCTGACGCCGTCGAGCACCAGCGGCGCCTCGACGCGCGCCTGAGCCCCGTCCTCCGCGAAGAGTCGAGCATCGGGGTCGGACGCGGCGCCCGTCATGGCCGCTGCCATGCCGCCGCGCGACGACTCTCGGCGGATCGTCTCGAGCCGCGCGGCTGCCCGCTCGCGAGCTGCCCGCGCGCGCACGACGTCCTCCGGGTAGTGGAAGGTGACGTCCTCGAACTCCACGGCGGGCGCGTCCGGTGCCCCGCGCTCGTTGGCCGGCCCCTCGAGGACGACCAGCGCCGCCTCGTCGCGGTCGCCTGCCCCCTCTTCGGGGATCGCGATGATCTCCTCGATGCGCCCGAGCGCGCCGAGGGCGGTGTTCACCGCGGTGAGGGCGCCGAAGAAGAGGCCGAGCGGCATGATCATCATGAACAGGAACATGATGAAGGCGATGAGGTTCGCGATGCTCAGCTCGCCTGCCGCCACGCGCAGGCCGCCGACGCCGAGCACCGCGATGAGCGCGCCCTGCATGGCGAAGCCCGCGACGGGCACGATGAACGCGGAGATGCGGGCCACGTCGAGGCCACGCTGGTAGGCGCCGACCGCGTCGGTGTCGACGAGGCGCTCCTCGCGTTCGGTCGCGCCGAACGCCCGCACGGTCCTGACCGAGGAGATGGCGCGTTCGACGGAGGCGGTGAGGTCGCCCACCTTCTGCTGGGCCGCGGCGCTGGCCTCGCGGATGCGCATCGACATGCCTACGACAAGCAGCAGGGCCACGACGACGACGGCGAAGGTGATGAGGAACAGGACGCCATCGAGCACGATCATCGCGACGACGGCACCGATGAAGGTGAGGGCGCCACCGATGGCTTCGACGAGTCCCTGCGTGAGCACGGCCCGGAGCATGGTGGTGTCGCTGCCCACGCGGGAGACGAGGTCGCCCGTCCTGCGGGCGTCGAACTCGGCGACCGGCAGCCGCAGGAGCTTCGCGACGAGGCGGCGTCGCGTGTTGAGCACGATCGACTCGCCCGTGCGCTGCAGGAGGAAGTGCTGGACCCCGTTGGCGATAGCGCCGATGACCACGGCGCCCACGAGCACCCACACGACCCAGGCGGCGATGGTGCCGACCTCGACCTGGCCGATGAGCACGTTCACGAGCAGCGGCTGGGCGAGGCTCAACGCCGAGCTGAGCACGCTGATGGCGATGATGCCCGCCAGCAGCGGCTTGTTGACGAGGAGGTGCGGGAGGAGCTGCTTGAAGGTCGCCCTCGGTGCGCCCGACGCCTCACGAGCCGGTCGCCCGGGGAATCCCCTGCGCTTCTTCTGCGCCGTCTCCCCGCTGCCAACTGCTCCTGCATCCACTGGCTTGTCGCCCAAACTCCTGGCCTTTCGCCCGCAGCGCGCCGAGATGCGCGCACGCCGATGGCGCGCAGTCGTGTGCGCGCACCCGCCAAGGGTACCCGCCCCGACCTGGGGCATCCGCCCCTCCCGGCCCGCTGGGCAGGCAGACGACAAGGGGCCGTGCATCCGCAGTGGATGCACGGCCCCCGTCGATGAGGCGCGGCGACTACTTCGTGTTGGTCACGTATGCGATGTCGCGGGTCTCCTTGGAGATCAGCAGCGCCACGAAGGTGAGGACCGCGGCGCCGGCGAGGTACACGCCGACCCAGAACGGGCTGCCGTCGCCGAACGCCCAGAGCGCGATGAAGACGGTCGGCGCGAAGCCGGCGCCGAAGACGCTCGAGAGGTTGTAGGCGATGGCGCTTCCGGTGTAGCGCACGTTGGCGGGGAAGAGCTCGGGGAGGACGGCGCTCATGGGGCCGAAGGTGAGGCCCATGAGCGTCATGCCGATGACGAGCATTCCCTGCGTGCCGATGAATCCGCCAGCGAGTAGCGGCGTCATGGCGAAGCCGAAGATGAAGATCGCGCCGGTGGTCCAGAGCAGCATCTTGCGGCGGCCGTACTTCTCGGCGAGCGGGCCGGAGACGAGCGTGAAGATGCCGAAGAAGACGACGGAGACGATGAGCATGATGAGGAACTGCTCGCGCATGTAGCCGAGACCTGGCACCCAGGCTGCCGGGTCGAACGCCTCGCCGGCTGCTTCGGCCTTCGCGGCAGCCTGCTCGGTCGTGGCCTTCGTCCCGAAGGACAGAGTGAACGCGGTCATCATGTAGAAGAGCACGTAGGTGGCGAGCATGATGAACGTGCCCAGGATGATCTGGCGCCAGCTGGTCTTGAACGCTGCGAACAGCGGAACCTTGGAGACCTCGCCTGCGGCGACGACCTTCTCGAACGCGGGCGTCTCGAGGAGGCTGATGCGCACCCAGAGGCCGACGATGACGAGGATGGCGCTGAGGAGGAACGGCACTCGCCAGCCCCAGGCGAAGAAGGTCTCGTCGCTCATGAAGTGGGAGAGCAGCACGAACAGCAGGTTGCCGAGGATGAAGCCGATGGGGGCGCCGAGCTGCGGGAAGGTGCCGTAGATGGCGCGCTTGTTCGCCGGGGCGTTCTCCGTGGCGAGGAGGGCCGCGCCGCTCCACTCGCCGCCGAGGCCGAGGCCCTGGCAGAAGCGCATGATGACGAGCAGCGTCGGCGCGAGGATCTCCCAGCCGGGCGTGAGCGCCGTCGGGAGGAGCCCGATCGCGAAGGTGGCGATACCCATCGTGAGGAGCGTCGCGACGAGGGTGCCCTTGCGGCCGATGCGGTCGCCGAAGTGGCCGAAGAGGATCGACCCGATGGGGCGAGCGATGAAGGCGACGCCGAAGACGGCGAACGAGGCGAGGAGTGCCGTCGTCTCGTTGTCGTTCGGGAAGAAGAGGGCCGGGAAGACGAGGCTCGCGGCGGTCGCGTAGATGTAGAAGTCGTAGAACTCGATCGAGGTTCCGACGAGGCTCGCGGTGAGGACCTTGCCGCGGGAGTTCTTGACCTCAAACTCCTCGACGGACGCTCCGGTCTTGGTCTTGCTGGGGGATGACACGTTGCTCCTGAGACAGCTGGCTCGCTGGTGAGTCGCGGTTTCGGTGCGGGTTGCGCGGTGCTTGAGCTCAGAGCAGCGGTGGGTGGAACGCGTCGGACCGTGCGGATGCGAGGTGGATTGACGCGTGCTCGGTCGGATGCTTGTGGCTTCCGGCCGAGACGAGGTTACACGTCATTCGTCGCTTTCGCTGGCCCACTACCCAATCGTGGGCCGCATGAGGTATGCGGTTCCGGCTGTGCTCAGCTGGCGGCGTCGTCGTTCGGCAGCTGGGGAAGCTCGCTCATGATGTGACCCATGCGCTGGACCTTGGTGGTCAGGTAGGCGAGGTTCGCGTCTTCACGCCCCACCTCGAGGGGCACGCGCTCCTCGACCGTGATGCCGTGCGCTTCGAGGGCCTCGGCCTTGGCGGGGTTGTTCGTGAGCAGGCGGATGCGGGAGATCTGGAGGTCATCGAGCATCCGGGCGGCTGCCGTGTAGGCACGGCTGTCGGCGGGGAGGCCGAGCGCGAGGTTCGCATCCACCGTGTCGAGCCCCTGCTCCTGCAGGGCGTAGGCGCGGAGCTTGTTGAGGAGTCCGATGCCGCGGCCCTCGTGGCCGCGGAGGTACAGCACGATGCCGCCGTCGCGACCGATCGCCTCGAGGGAGGCGTCGAGCTGCGGCCCGCACTCGCACTTCAGCGAGCCGAAGGCCTCACCCGTGAGGCACTCGGAGTGAACGCGCACGATGGCGCCGTTCTCGGGCTCACCGGAGATGATCGCGAGGTGCAGCTGCCCGTCGGCGTCGTCGGTGTATGCGCGGAAGCGCAGGACCCCGTGGCGCGTGGGGATCGAGGTCTCGGCCTCGAAGGTGACGGAGGAGGTGGGTGCGTCGCTCATGGAATCGCCTTCGCTCAACGACCGGTCAGGCGCGAGAGCGCGCCGAGTCGGTAGCCGAGGCCCCAGGCGAACACGCGCCAGACGGCCTCGACGATGATGTCGCTCGACATCTTGGATGCGCCTTCCTGGCGTTCGACGAACGTGATGGGCACTTCGCTCACGCGAATGCCGGAGCGTTCGAAGAGCCAGGCCATCTCGATCTGGAAGCAGTAGCCGGCGCTCTTGATGCGGCCGAGGTCGAAGCCCTGGAGGAGGTCGACGCGGTAGCCGCGGTAGCCGGCGGTGATGTCGCGGATCTTGCTCTGCAGCAGCACGCGGGCGTAGATGGACGCGCCGCGGGAGAGGATCTGGCGCTGGAGGGGCCAGTTCTCGGTGCGCCCGCCGGGCATCCAGCGGGTTCCGATGACAAGGCCTGCGCCAGCATCGAGCGCGTCGATCATCTCCGGCAGTCGCTCGGGCGGGTGCGAGCCGTCGGCGTCGAACTCGAAGACGTAGGTGTAGCCGCGCTCGGCTGCGAGCGCGAAGCCCTCGAGGTAGGCGGTGCCGAGACCGAGCTTGCCGGCGCGGTGCAGCACGGTGACGCGCTCGTCGGCCGCGGCCATCTCGTCGGCCATGTCGCCGGTGCCGTCTGGGCTGTTGTCATCGACGACCAGCACGTGGATACGCGAGTCCGCCCCGAGAACACGGTCCACGATGGAGCGGACGTTTTCGCGTTCGTTGTAGGTGGGGATGATGACGAGCGTTTCGGGCATTGCGTCATCCTAGCGCGGAGATTCGGCAGAAATGGTGCGATCAGCTGGGGTGTGGGAAGTGCCCAGCTCGCCTCTCAGGGAACTGGCGAGGTCAGCGTCTCGGCTTGGGGAAGCCGACGCGGGCGTAGACCTCGTCGAGCGTCGTGAGGGCGAGTTCGCTTGCCCGCTCTGCGCCGCGCTCCAGGATGCGGTCGAGCTCGGCGGGGTCGGCCAGGAGTTCGTTGGTCCGTTCGCGGATGGGAGCGAACGTGGACTCGACGAGCTCGGCGAGGCCCTTCTTGAGGTCGCCGTAGCCGCCGCCCGCATACTGCGCCGTGATCTCGTCGATCGACGACCCTGAGAGCACGGAGGCGATGGTGAGGAGGTTCGACACCCCTGGCTTGGTCTCGCGGTCGAAGCGGATCTCGCCGTCGGCGTCGGTCACCGCGCGCATGATCTTCTTGCGCGTGACCTTCTCGTCGTCGAGCAGGCGGAGGAGGCCAGCGTCCGACTCCGCCGATTTCGACATCTTGGCGGTTGGGTTCTGGAGGTCGTAGACCTTCGCGGTCTCCTTCATGATGTGCGGTTCCGGCACGACGAAGGTGTCGCCGAAGCGCGAGTTGAACCGCTCGGCGAGGTTGCGGGTGAGCTCGATGTGCTGGCGCTGGTCTTCGCCGACGGGCACGGACGCGGCCTGGTAGAGCAGGATGTCTGCGGCCATGAGCACGGGGTAGGTGAAGAGGCCGACGGTCGTCGTGTCTGCGCCGTACCGCTGCGACTTGTCCTTGAACTGCGTCATGCGGCTGGCCTCGCCGAAGCCCGTGATGGTGGACAGCACCCACTGCAGCTGCGCGTGCGCGGGCACCGCCGACTGCACGAAGAGGATCGACTTCTCGGGGTCGATGCCTGCCGCGATGTACTGCGCCGCCGTCACCCGAGTGCGCTCGCGCAGCGAGCTCGGTTCGAAGGGCACGGTGATGGCGTGCTGGTCGACGACGCAGTAGATGGCCGTGAAGTCCTCCTGCATGGGCACCCAGTTGCTGAGCGCGCCGATGAAGTTGCCGAGGTGGAGCGAGTCGGCGGAGGGCTGCATGCCGGAGAAGAGCACTGGCTTGGTCATCAGGAGATCCTCGAGGTCGTGCGGTTGGTCGTGCGAGTGGGGTGGGCCGGTGCGGGCGGATGCGGGGCGACGACCCCGGAGGTCAGAACGTGTAGTCGACGACGACGGGCGCGTGGTCCGACCAGCGGGTGTCGTAGCTGGCGGCGCGGTCGACGGCGTAGGAGACGGCGCGCTTGGCGAGCTCGGGGGTCGCGACCTGGTAGTCGATGCGCCATCCGGTGTCGTTGTCGAACGCCTGGCCTCGCTGCGACCACCACGTGTATGGGCCTTCGACCTCGCCGGTGAGCGCGCGGCCCACGTCGACGTAGCCGAGCCCGGTTCCGGTGCTGCCGTCTGCGCCTTCGACGCTCGCGCCGTGCTCGCCGAAGATGCGGTCGAAGTAGGCGCGCTCGCGGGGGAGGAAGCCGGCCCGCTTCACGTTGCCCCTCCAGTTCTTGATGTCGAGCTTCGTGTGGCCGACGTTGAGGTCGCCGACGATCAGCGAGTGGGCGCTGTGCGCCTGCAGCTCGGGGAGCCTCGCGCTCATGGCGTCGAGGAACTTCCACTTCTCGTCCTGCTTCGGGGTGTCTGCCTCGCCGGAGTTGACGTAGCAGCTCACGACCGTGAGCGGGGTGCCGTCGATGTCGAAGTCGGCTTCGAGCCAGCGGCCCGCCGAGTCGAAATCGTCCGGGCCGAGCTCGGTGCGGACGGCGCTGATCGGAATGCGGGAGGCGATGGCGACGCCGGCGCGGCCCTTCGCGGTCGCCAGGTGGTCGTGCAGGTCCCAATCGGACGTGTCGATGAGCTTGTGCAGCTCCTCCGTGGGGGCGCGAACCTCCTGCAGTGCCAGGATGTCGACCTCGCGTTCGGCGAGCCACTCGCCCATGCCCTTCTTGTAGGCGGCACGGACTCCGTTGACGTTCACTGACGCGATGCGAATGGTTCTTGGCATGCGCTCGAGTCTAGACGGGACCACCGACACGGGCACTCGGCGTCGCCGGTCGCCTGTCCCCTGGCGCCCCTCATCTTGGGCGCGTCGTCTAGACGCGTCCGCCTTGGAATCGGCGTCGCTGCGCCTCGGCTTCGATCCTGCGCTGCTCACGCAGGAGAGCCCGGTACTCGGCCATGGCCTTCCACCGGAAGAACCGAGGTGCCGCGTTGAGTCGCTCCCGAGACTCGATCACCTGGGTCGCGATCTTCTCGCGCTCGGCACGGAGGATCGTGTCGGACGATTCCTCGCGGGCCTCCTTGGCGGTGAGGAGCCTCGGGGAGGCACCGATGTCATCCATCGTCACCTTGACCCACGCCGCGGTGAGCAGGAGCACGGTGCAGAGCAGGTTGAGGAAGATCATGAGGCCGAGGAGCACGGCGAAGGACGCGACGAGCGGATTGCTCGTGGCGCCGCCGATGAGGGCCGTCGAGACCTGCTTCAGGATGCCGATGATGATCGCCCCGAGGAAGGCGGCGAAGAACAGCGAGCGCGTGGGGATGCGCAGGCCCGCGAGGATGCGCAGGATGCCGGCCAAGACGACGGTGTCGAACGCGAGGAGGATGAGGATCGTCACGATGCGGATGACGACGAGCGCGAACCCGCTCGACTCGTCGATGCCGACCGTCTCGAGCAGCGACGAGAGGAAGGTCGAGGAGAGCACCGTGAGTGCGGTCGAGATCGCAAGGGCCACGGCGAACGCGAGGAGGAAGCCGAGGTCGATGAGCTTCTGGACGACGAAGCTCCGCTTGGTCGCGACGGGGACGTCGAAGATCGTCCGGATGCCCGTGCGCGCCTGCCCGAGCCAGCCGAGCGCGGTGCCGAGGGTACCGATGAGGGCGATGGCGCTCGCCCAGCCGAAGGCTCCCGTGCTCTCGAGGAGGCTCGGGTCGATCGCACCCTGCTCGCCGATGAGTCCGGGCAGGGATGAGTTGAGCACTCCGATGAGCCCGTCGCGGAGCTCGGTGTTCGTCGCGAGGAAGATGCCGGCGACAGAAAAGAGTAGCCAGATGCCCGCGAAGATGGAGAAGATAGCGGAGTAGGCCATGCCGCCGGCCAGCACCGAAGCACTTCTCGCCCCGAAATGGGCGAAGACTCGGGCGGGGCGGGTAGCTTGGGCCCAGGCGACCAGTGCTTGCATGCGCTCGCCGAACGGCGCCTCCGGGGGGAACTTCGGAAACGGCGGCGCGAAAGTGGAACTGCGCGAACTCTTGGTTGAGTCTTGCTCGGTCACGGTCGAAGCCTACGTTGCTGTGCCGATACGCTGTCTGAGTTACCAGCACGAAGGAGTTGCTATGAAATACACGGGGTTTGGCGTCGGGACCGGCGTCGCTTTCGGTGAAGTCCTGCGCATGCCTGATCCGCTCCCCGAACCGGCCGACGAGCGCGCCACCGGCGACGCCGCGACCGAGTACGAGCGTGCGATCGCCGCACTCCGTGAGACCGGCGAGGCGCTGACCGCTCGAGCAGCGACCGTCGACGGCGCGGCGAAGAACGTGCTGGAGTCGCAGGCCATGATGGCTGCCGACCCGTCGCTCGCCGACAGCATCAAGGCGGCCACCGAGGGTGGCAAGACCGCCGAGCGTGCCGTCTTCGAGTCATTCTCCTCGTTCGCCGAGATGCTCAAGAGCCTCGGCGGCTACCTCGCAGAGCGCGCCACCGACCTGGGTGACGTCTCGCAGCGCGTCATCGCCCTGCTCCGCGGCGTTCCTGCACCCGAGGTGCCGTCGAGCGACACCCCGTTCATCCTGGTCGCGCACGACCTCGCGCCCGCCGACACGGCCAAGCTCGACCTGTCGAAGGTGCTCGCGCTGGTCACCCGTGACGGCAGCCCGAAGGCGCACACCGGCATCCTGGCGGCCGAGAAGGGCCTCCCCGCGGTCGTCGCGGTCAAGGAGGCCGACAGCCTCCGCGACGGCGAGACCATCGTCGTCGACGCGGCCAAGGGCCAGGTCATCACCGAGCCGTCCGCCGAGCGCATCGCGGAGGCCCAGGCCGAGATCGACCGCGTCGCGGCGATGAAGGCCGCTCCGGTCGAGCCTGGCGAGCTCGCCGACGGCACGCCCGTGCAGATCCTCGCGAACATCGGCAAGCCCGTGGATGCGGAGCGCGCGGCAGCGCTCGGCGCCGAGGGTGTCGGCCTGTTCCGCACCGAGTTCCTCTTCCTCGACAGCGACACGGCCCCGTCGGTGGAGAAGCAGACCGCCGACTACACGGCGGCGCTCGCCCACTTCCCCGGCAAGAAGGTCGTCGTGCGCGTGCTCGACGCCGGTGCCGACAAGCCCCTCGCGTTCCTCACCGAGGCCGACGAGCCCAACCCGGCACTTGGCCTTCGCGGCATCCGCGTCCTCATGAAGAAGGAGCAGATCCTCCGCGACCAGCTCCAGGCGCTTGCCAACGCGCAGGCTGCGACCGAGGCGAAGGTCTGGGTCATGGCTCCCATGGTCTCCGACGCGCACGAGAGCGAGCACTTCACGGCGCTGGCTCGCGAGTACGGCCTCATGACGGCTGGCAGCATGATCGAGGTTCCCTCGGCTGCGCTCCTGGCCGAGCAGATCCTGGAGACGAGCGACTTCGTCTCCGTGGGCACCAACGACCTCACGCAGTACACGCTTGCGGCCGACCGTCTCCTCGGAAGCGTCGCGGCGTTCCAGGACCCGTGGCACCCTGCCGTGCTGCGCCTCATCGAGCGCATCGGCGAGGCGGGTGAGCACCACCAGAAGAACGTGGGTGTGTGCGGCGAGGCCGCGGCCGACCCGAACCTGGCGATCGTGCTCGTGGGTCTCGGCGTTCGCTCGCTCTCCATGGCTCCTCCCGCGTTCGTCGAGGTCCGCGCCGCGCTCAAGCGCGTCACGCTCGAGCAGGCGAAGGAGATCGCGCACCTCGCGATCTTCGCGAAGTCGGCCGAGGGTGCGAAGGGGCGCGTCGTCGACGCGCTCGCGACGCGTGGTGTCATCACGACGGCCGTGCCGGTCGTCGAGGCGTAGGCCTCACTCTGCAGGCGCTGCCGGTTCACCGGCGGGCGTCGCAGGTGTCGAGCGGGGCGCATCCGGATTCTTCCGGATGCGCCCCGCTTCTGCGTGCGCGGGGTTCCGCATCCGACGGCTCGGCGCTATAGTTGTACACAATCTAACAACGACGGAGCGTGCATGCCTGATCCCGGCCCCGTGGCCGCTCTCGAACGCGTCACGGTGCGATACGGGGCGGGTACGCCAGCGCTCGACGGCATCGACCTGCAGATCCGACGGGGCGAGATCCTCGGCATCGTGGGGGAGTCCGGCGCCGGGAAGTCGACGCTGCTGCGGCTCCTCGATGCCGACGAGACGCCGAGCGAGGGGACGGTGCTCATCGAGGGCGCCGACCCGTCTGCGATGCGCGAGCGCGAGCGTCGTGGCCTTCGCCGCCGAATCGGGATGGTCTTCCAGAGCTTCAACCTGCTCGCGAACCGGACGGCGCGGCAGAACGTCGAGCTCCCGCTGCGGCTCCAGCGGCGCAAGGATCCGGCGTTCGTCGACGAGCTGCTCGACTACGTGGGTCTCGGCGATCGCGGCGGCGACTACCCGGCTCAGCTCTCGGGCGGGCAGAAGCAGCGCGTCGCCATCGCACGCGCGCTCGTGACGCGGCCGCCGCTGCTGCTCTGCGACGAGCCGACCTCGGCGCTCGACGAGCGGACGACCAGCGACATCCTGCGGCTGCTCGCCTCGACGCGCGAGGATTTCGGCACGACCATCGCGCTCGTCACCCACGAGCTCGCCGCAGTCAAGGCCATCTGCGACCGGGCCGCGATCCTCGACCGGGGCCGCCTGCAGGGCATCGTCTCGGTCGAGCACAGCGCGCGCGACGACCGCGGCTCCTACGCCGAGCACGCGAAGCGGATGCTCGAGTCGTGATGGAGCTCATCGACAGCATCGTCTCCTCCCTGACCGGCAACGCCGACGCGATCGGCCAGGCCCTCGCCGAGACCGGGTACATGCTCGTGTTCTCGCTCGCGGCGGCGGTTGTGCTCGGGCTACCGCTCGGCGTCCTCATCTACCTGACGCGGCCGGGTGGGGTGCGCGAGCATCGTGGTCTGTGGCGGATCGCCAACCTCTACGTCACCGTCGTCCGGTCGTTCCCCTTCCTGCTGTTCGTGGTGTTCCTCATCCCGCTCACGCGCCTCGTGTTCGGCACGACGTTCGGCACGCAGGCGGCGACGTTCCCGCTGTGCTTCGTGGGCGTCGCGATCTACGCGCGCCTCGTCGAGCAGATCCTGCTGGAGGTGCCCTCCGGTGTGATCCACGCCGCCAGGTCCATGGGCGCCGGTACCGGGCAGATCATCACCCGCTTCCTGTTCGTGGAGGCGCGCAGCGGGCTCGTCTACGCGCTCACCTCGGCCGCCATCAGCCTGCTCTCGTACTCGACGGTGCTCGGTGTCGTCGGGGGCGGAGGGCTCGGCGACTTCGCCCTGCGCTACGGCTACCAGGAGTACGACTACCCGCTCATGTACACGACCATCGTCATCGTCATCGTCTGCGTGCAGCTCCTCCAGACCGGGGGCCACCGGCTCTCGGTCGCCCTCGACCGCCGCTGACTCCCCGTCGGACGACGCCCATCCGCCTCCTGTACGACCCGAAAAGGAACCAACCGCCATGAGACTCCGCCTCCGCTCGATCGGCGCCGCACTGGCTGTCGGCTCCCTCGCCCTCCTGACCGCAGGGTGCTCTCCGTCCGCCGGGGAAGCGGGTGGCGACGTCGTCACGATCAAGGTCGCCGCGACGGTCACGCCCATGACGGATGTCGTCGAGGCGGCGGCCGAGGTCATCGAGAAGGGCTACGAGATCGAGCTGGTGCCCGTCTCGGACTACGTGCAGCCGAACGTGCTCGTCGAGAACGGAGAGATCGATGCGAACTTCGTGCAGTTCGTGCCCTTCATGGAGGAGTTCAACACGAAGAACGACGCCTCGCTCGCCGGGGTGAAGCCGATCTACTCGACGGTCGTGGCGTTCTACTCGAAGACCCTCAGCTCGCTTGACGAGCTGCCGCAAGGCGGCAGCGTGGTCATCCCGAACGACAGCGCGAACGCGGCACGTGCCCTGCAGCTGCTCGCCGACCAGAGCATCATCACGCTCGACCCGAGCGTCGAGCGGTTCACCGCGAAGGTCGCCGACATCACGGAGAACCCGCGCGAGCTGACGATCACGCAGGTCGACCTGCTGCAGCTCAACACGGCGTACGAAGAGGCGGATGCCGTCTTCAACCTGCCCTCGTTCGCGCGCCAGCTGGGGCTGACGCCGGTCGACAACGGTCTCGCCGTCGAACAGGACCCTCAGTTCGCCGTGACGCTCGTCACGCGCGAGGACATGCTCGGAACGCCCGAGATCGCGGCGCTCGAGAAGGCGTTCACGAGCGACCACGTGCGGGAGACGCTCGAGTCGCTTGACGTGCCGCCGGCGTTCTAGATATCCCGCGAGCGGGCGGGCGCCACGAACTTGCGCAGCAGGATCGAGGCGTTGTGCCCGCCGAAGCCGAAGGAGTTCGAGAGCACGGTTCGGATGCGCGCGGGGCGGGCCTCGCGCGCCACGACGTCCAGCTCTGGGAACTCGGGGTCGTCGAGGTTGAGGGTCGGTGGAATCAGGGAATCGCGCATGGTGAGCAGCGAGATGACGGCCTCGAGCGCGCCCGCGGCGCCCAGCAGATGCCCGGTCGCGGACTTGTTCGCGGTGACGGGCACCTCTCCGAGGCGGGCGCCGAGCAGCTCGCGCAGGGCGGCGGTCTCCATGGCGTCGTTCAGCGGCGTGCTCGTGCCGTGCGCGTTGACGTGGTCGAGCTGGCCGGTGCTGAGCTTCGCGTCGTCGAGGGCGGAGCGCATGGCGGCGATCGCGCCGCTCCCGTCCGGCCTCGGCGCCGTCGGATGGTAGGCGTCCGACGTCGCACCGTATCCCGCGATCTCGCCCAGGATCTCCGCGCCCCGTGCAAGTGCGCTGGTCTCTGACTCGACGAGGAGGGCGGCCGCTCCGGCCGACATGACGAAGCCGTGGCGTCCGCGGTCGAAGGGCCTGCTGGCGGTCTCGGGCGCATCCTCGTGGCCGAGCGCGAGGGCGCCGAGCGTGGCGTTCACGGCCAGGTTGACGCGGTTGAGGCAGTCGTCGGCCGCGACCACGAGCACCGCGTCGGCGTAGCCGTGTCTGATGGTGCGCATCGCCTCGCCGAGCGCGACGGTGCCGCTGGCGCACGTCGCCGAGAGCCCGGAACTCGCCCCGCGCGCGCCGTAGCGTTCGCTGAGGTACGCGGCTGCCGCGTCGGGGCCGCCGTACACGACGACGCCAGGCGGCACCCGGCGAGGGCCTGAGGCATCCAGGACGCGCGCGGCATCCTGGGTGAGCGAGACGGGTCCCGAGCCGGTTGCGATGGTGACGGCGAATCGGCTGGCATCGAACGGCAGGGCGCCAGTGGCGATGCCCGTGGCGCGCATCGCCTCGTCCGCCGCCGCGACGGCGTAGTGCGCGTGCCGGTCGAGTCTCGCGATGTCCCGCTTGGGGAGGTGGGAGGCGGCGTCGAAGCCGCGCACCTCTCCGGCGACGCGCACGGCGAGGTCGGAGGCGTCGACGCCGGCGATGAGGCCGATGCCGCTCTTGCCGGAGACCAGCGACGACCAGGTGCTCGCCACGTCGAGCCCGTTCGGCGTGACGGCTCCCACGGCGGTGACGACGGCGCGGTTCACAGCCGGTCCGCGTCGCCCGAGTCGACGAGCTCGAGCACGGCGGCGCGGCGGATCTTCCCGCCGGCGGTCCTCGGGAGGACGCGGGCACGGTAGAGGCGGTGGGGGACGAACTGCGGCGCCAGGTGCGCACGCAGGTGCGCACGCATCCGCGCCTTGGCGGGCAGCGACTCCGCCTCGCCCTCGACGACGACCGCCACGATCGAGCCGAGCGTGGCGTCTGGGAGGGCGACGGCACAGCACTGCTCGCAGCCGGGCAGGGATGCGAGCGCGCGTTCGACCTGGGGCAGGGACACCTTGTGGCCGCCGGAGACCGCGACGTCACCTGCACGGCCGAGCAGCTGGATGCGCCCGCCCGCGAACGAGGCGAGGTCGCCGACGCTGGCCCAGCCGTCGGCATCCGTGATGCGCTCTGCGCTCGTCGCGGCGAGGTAGCGCTCGACGGCTGAGCCGACCCTGATGTTGAGCGTGCCCGTCTCGCCGGTGGGCACCTCCGCACCAGATTCGTCGCGCACGCTCACCTCGACGCCGCCGAAGGGAGTGAGGCTCGTGCCGTCGCCCGCGTCGCTGTACCCGATGAAGCCGATCTCGGAGGCGCCGTAGTAGCTGCGCAGGTGCGCCGTCGGGAGCGTCTCCGCGAAGCTGCGGCGGGTGTGCTCCGGCTGGTTCGCGCCGCCAGTGATGACCTCGAGCAGGGAGTCGAGCGGCTGCTCGGTGCGACGTGCGGCCTGTAGGATCGCGAGCAGCATCGCGGGCACGCCGACGAGGCGCTCGACGCGGTCGGTCGAGATGGTCCGCGCGGTGGCCTGCGCGTCGAAGCGGCTCTGCAGGAAGAGGGAGCCGCCGGTCGCGAGGACCTCGACGAGCGCGTAGAGCGTGAGGCTGTAGGAGAGCGGGCCTGGTGCGATCGTCGAGCGGCCGTCCTCGACGCCGAGGTACCTGCGGCTGATGTCCACGTTGTGGTCCCAGCTGCCCCGGGTTCGCAGGAAGCCCTTGGGGAGGTCGGTCGTGCCCGAGGTGAACAGCAGAAGGAACGGCTCGTCGCGGGGTCGGACCTCGGGGCCAGGCGCCGAGTCGCCTCGCCGAGCGAGGGCGTCCGCCGCCACCGAGTCGAACGTGGCGAGGGAGACGACGGTTCCGGCGAAGGGGGAGGCTCGGAGGCGCTCCTCGAAGCTGGGGTCGTCGGTGATCACCAGTGCGGGTTCGACGCGCTGCAGGATCTCGAGCCGGTGCTCGAGCGGCCACAGTGGGTCGAGGACAGCGGCGACGGCCCGGAAGCTGATGGCGCCGGTGAGGAGCCGCGCCGCGTCGATCGCGCGCGACAGCGAGACGGCCACGATCGGCACGCCTCGTGTCTCAGCCGACGAGGCGCCGAGCGCGACGGGTTCGGACGAGCCGAGGAGGGTCTCCACCCCCGCGCGCACCGCTGCGCACGAGCGGGAGAGCTGACGGTAGGTGAGCCGCTCGCCGTCGCCGGCGAGCGCGATGCGATCGGGCCTGCGGCCGGCGGTGTCGATGAGCGTGCGGGTGAGTGGCACCAGTCGAGTCTAGGACGTGCCCCTGGCCGGCTGCGTGGGGAGCCAGCCAGGGCACGTCTATCGGGTGGCTAGTCGAGCCCGCCGCGGAAGCGAGTGATGTACGCGGCGTGGTCGGCGAGCTCCTGGGTGACGCGCTCTGCCGACCAACCGGCCGCATCCGCCGCGACGGCCGCCGACTCCTCGGCGACGGAGACGGCGAGGTCGCCCTCGAGGCCGACCATCGTGCGCCGATGCAGGATGTCGCTGAGGTGCACGGCGCTCTCCTGCTCGATGGCGAACACGATCTCAGCGGCGACGATGGCGGAGGGGCCTTCGCCGATGACCGCCGCGAGCTGCGTCCTCTCCGCGGCGAGGGCGGCGATCTCGAGGGCGCGGGCGCCGTAGACGCGGACGAGGCGGTCGGAGATCGCCTCGTCCCACGGGAGGTCGCGTCTGAGGTTCGTGCGCCGCAGGGACGTGCTCGGCCACTTGCTCCAGGATGCGCCGGGCAGGGTGGCCTTGGCCGCGCCGGAGGCGGGCAGCTTCCGCCCGAGGAGCTTGTCGGCGATGAGGTCGACGGTCTCCTTCGCGAGGCTGAGGTGCGGCGTGAGCTTGCCGCCGACGATGCTCACGAGGCCCAGGCGGTCGTCGTGGGCGGTGATGATGTGGCTGCGCGAGATGGCACCGGTCTTGGCGGCGTCGACGAAGGGCAGGGGGCGGACTCCGGTGTAGCTGTAGAGCACGTCGGCCTTGGTGAGCTTCGCCTGTGGGATGACGAGGTTCGTCTCCTTGAGGATGTACTCGACCTCCGCCGCGGTGCCGCGCGCCTTGCCCGGGTCGCCGTCGAAGCGGTCGTCGGTCGTGCCGATGAGGTACTTGCCGTTCCAGGGGATGACGAGGATCGCGCGGTTGTCGGTGAACGCCTCGTAGTAGATGGTGGCGGTCGGGGCGCCCGGGAACTCGTCGACGACGAGGTGCGTGCCGGTGGTGCCGCCGATCTGCCGCTTCACTCCCGCGGGCAGGGAGAGCTCGTCGAGCCAGGGGCCTGCCGCGTTGACGACGGTCTGGCCGCGCACCGTGAAGCGCTCGCCGCTCGTCAGGTCGGTGGCCTCCACTCCGGTCACGGCGGTGCCGTCGCGGACGAGGCTGTCCACGCTCGTGTAGTTCGCGACGCGCGCGCCAGCGTCGCTTGCGCTCAGGATCGTCTCGAGCACGAGTCGCTCCGGGTACGCGATCTGCGCATCGTAATAGTGGAGTCCGCCGCCGAGGCCTCTGCGGCGGAGGCCGGGGAACTCGGTGGCGAGCTCCTTCACGCCGAGGTGCCGATGCGACGGCAGCGATTTCTGGAGGGAGAGCACGTCGTAGAGGATCATCCCGATCCGGAACATCCAGCCGGGGAGGTGATTGTGCTTGTAGAGCGGCACGATGAAGGGCATGGGCTCGATGAGGTGCGGCGCGATGTGGAGGAGGGCCTCGCGGTCGTGGAGCGACTCGTAGACGAGGGGGATCTCCCCGTGCTCCAGGTAGCGGAGGCCGCCGTGGATGAGGCGGGAGTTCCAGGCGGACGTGCCCTCGCCGAAGTCGCTGCGTTCGAGGAGGGCGACGCTCAGGCCGCGCATGGCGGCTTCGCGGGCGACGGCGGCGCCGTTGATGCCGGCGCCGACGACGATGACGTCGAAGGTGCGGCTCGCGAGTTCGCGTGGGCTCGCACGCGGGAGTCCGCGGTGGAGGGAAGTGCTCGGCGTCGTTGCCATGGTGCTCCTGACCCGGTCGTGCGGCCAGGCCGCGAAACGAAGTTGTACGTACATGTTCGCACAGGATTAGACTTGCGGCGAGTGCGCTGCTGAGAGTGTGCTCGACGACCCTGAACGCCACGACTACGGAGGAACAGCGATGACGCTGCCAGCCATGATGATCGGTCACAGCTCGAAGTCCTACGCGACCCTCGCCGACACGCGAGCCTGGGTCGCCGAGGTCGTGGGCGAGCTGAGGGGGAGTCCCCGCAGCGGCGACGGCATCTTCCTCTGCACGCCCGACCCGGTCATCTCGATCGCAGGCAACGGGCTCGACGAGATCGGAGCACAGGTCGGGGCGCAGGATGTCTCGCCCTTCGGTCTCGGGGCTTTCACCGGCGAGACGGCGGCCGAGGTGCTGTCGGAGGTCGGTGCGACGCTGGTCATGGTCGGGCACCCCGAGCGCGCGAAGCTCCTCGGCGAGACCCTCGCCGACGTGCGACAGAAGTGCCGTGCCGCGTCCGACGCGGGAGTGGTCCCCATCCTGATCGCCGGGGAGCCGGAACGGGGTGAGGCGGCCAGGTCGATCATCGACCGGCAGCTGACGGAGGCGTTCGCGGATGTTCCCGGCGACCGGCCGATCGTCGTCGCCTACGAGCCGAGCTGGGCGATCGGGCAGCCCGAGCCGGCCCCCGGCGACTACGTGGCGGCCACCATCGCGCATATCCGCGGGCAGCTCGCCGGTCGCTCGGGGGACGTGCGCATCCTCTACGGCGGCAGCGCCGGGCCGGGGACCTTCGCCGCCATCTGGGATGCCGCGGAAGAGCTCGGCGCGGGGCACCCCGATGGTGTCTTCCTCGGACGCTTCGGCCTCCGGGCGGCAGGCTTCCTGGAGACCGTCCGCGAGGTGCGAGCGGTGCAGGACCAGCTGGTGATCGATGCGCCGCGCATCGATCGCGGGTAGGGTGCTGGTCATGTCGAGTCCCGAGTCAGACAGGTCAGGGGCTGCCGGTCACACCGCCAGCCCCGCGAACCGCTAATCAGTCGTACCGCCCCGCACGCTGCGGGTGTGAGTCCGCTCTCTCGGGCAGCTGGCCGTGGTGACAGGAGTTCCCTCTCTTGATCGCTCACCTCGGAGTCCTCGATGCCCTTTGCCCTGTACCTGCTTGCCCTGGCCGTCTTCGTCATGGGCACATCCGAATTCATGCTCGCGGGTCTGCTTCCCGCGATAGCCGCAGACCTCGACGTCTCGGTCGGCACCGCGGGTCTCCTGACCTCGGCCTTCGCGATCGGCATGGTCGTCGGTGCGCCCGCTATGGCGGCGTTCGCTCGACGCTGGCCACCGCGGCTGACGCTCATCGTCTGTCTCTGCATGTTCGCGGGATGCCACGTCGTCGGCGCGGTGGCGACGTCGTTCCCGCCTCTGATCGTCACGCGGGTGCTCGGTGCGCTCGCGAACGCGGGGTTCCTCGCGGTAGCCCTCGGCGTCGCCACGACACTCGTTCCGCCGGACCGGAAGGGGCGTGCGCTGTCGATCCTGCTGTCCGGCACGACGATCGCCACCGTCGCTGGCGTGCCCGCGGGCGCTCTGCTCGGCACCGCGCTGGGGTGGCGCGCGACGTTCTGGGGGATCGCGATCCTCTGTGTCCCCGCACTCATCGGGATCGTCCGGGGCATCCCGCAGAGGAACGCTCGGGACGAGGCGAGCGGCGTCGCGCCGAGTCTGCGCGCCGAGCTCGCTCAGCTGGCGTCACCGAGGCTCCTGCGAGCGATGGGGCTCGGCGCGCTCATCAACGGCGGCACCTTCGCGGCGTTCACGTTCCTGGCACCCGTGGTGACCGACACTGCGGGGCTCGACGAAGGGTGGGTTCCCGTCGCGCTGGTGCTGTTCGGCGTCGGCTCGTTCCTCGGCGTCACGATCGCGGGTCGGATGTCCGATCAGCGCCCCGGCCTTGCCCTCGCCGTCGGCGGCCCACTGCTGCTGGCCGGATGGATCGCGATGGCCTGCGGCGCCACCCACCCTGCGTTGCTCCTCGCTCTGGTCCTCGTGCTCGGGGTGCTCTCGTTCGGAGTCGGCAGCACGCTCATCGCCCGAGTCCTGTACGAAGCCTCCGCAGCGCCCACGATGGCCGGCTCCTACGCGACCGCTGCCCTGAACATCGGGGCGGCCGCCGGACCGGTACTCGGTGCGCTCGGGCTAGCACTGTGGGTGGGGGCGCTCG
Organism: Pseudoclavibacter sp. RFBI5; assembly: GCF_002931395.1. Lineage (NCBI taxonomy): Bacteria > Bacillati > Actinomycetota > Actinomycetes > Micrococcales > Microbacteriaceae > Pseudoclavibacter > Pseudoclavibacter sp. RFBI5. The sequence goes on from NZ_PSYA01000004.1 coordinate 128,085, forward strand.
CGCCAATCTGGGTCGCCGCGGCGCTCACCGCCGTCGCGCTCCTCGTCATGATGCTCTCGCGAGACTGGACGCCGCGGGCGAGCACGGCGTAAGCCGCCGTGACGGCGTCCGCCTCGGTCGCCTGGTGCTCCGAGAAGGCGCCTAGATCCAGGGTTTGGCGGGCGGCGCGGTGTCGAGTGGCCGGCCCTGGAAGTCTGCGGCCGCAACTCCCGACAGCGACCGACCAGTTGCCCATGCGAGCAGGTCGGAGAGCGTGCCGGAGACCCGCAGGTCCGTGTCTCGGACCCCTGGCCCGCATTCGGCCGAGGCCCACGGGTGGAACGCGCTCCGGTCATCCGTCGCCACGGCACTGACGAAGTGGTCGTGACGAGCCCAGGTGTCCAGGACCTCCTGCAGGATGCGTCGCTGGAGGACGGCGGGGACGTCGCTCGGGGTGACTCCGGCGTCGAGGTCGATGAGGTGCATCCACAGCTCGCGGGTTCTCAGCTCCAGCGTGTCCCTCACCGCGAGTGGCGACCCCCGTCCGTCCCGGACCTGGTAGTCCCAGCGGTCCTCGGGGAGCGCGGACCAGGCGGCCTCGAAGCTCCGCGCCTCCGCCGCCGAGAGTCGTGCCAGCTGCGCGGCGGTCAGCTGAGACCCGGCCTCGATCTCTGCATCGCGTGCCGCTCGGGATTCGTACATGGGGTTCCGAGACCCAGTCGCCGCCCAGTCCACGAGGCGAGCCAGCGCGCGTGCGTTGTAGGCCACGTGCGCGATGACATGGGCGCGCGTCCAACCGGGGAGGAGCGAGGCGTCCCGCAGCTCCCCGGCGTCCAGGTGAGAGAGGGCTTCGTCGAAGCGTGCTTGCGCATGGAGGACTTCTCGCAGACCCTCCGCTGTCTCGCCAGGAGTGCCGGGAGCTTGCCTTCCCCCGGTCGGGGGTGTGCTCTGGGCGGTCGCATCGGACACGTTCATCTTGCTCCTGCTCTCTTGTCTCTGATCGTCGTGGGAATCGGGGCCGGGCCGCCAACGGCGGAGCTCCGCGAGTCGTAGCTGAGCTCTCCGCCCAGTACTGTCGCGACGACCTCGATCGCCGAGATATCCGTCGCCGAGATCGGCGAGGACGCGAGCACGGTCATGTCGGCGAGCTTGCCGACCTCGAGGGTGCCCTTGTCTCGCAGCTGCCCCGTTGCCTTCGCGGCCCACTCCGTGTGCGTCCGCAGTGCTTCTTCCGGCGTGATTCCCTCGCGCGTCCCGAGGATCTCGCCGCCCGCGGTTAGGCGGTCCACGGCTGACTGCATGCCTCTCCTGAGATTGTTGTCTGCCACTGGCAGATCCGACGAGCCGGTGAGGATCCCCCCGGCATCGATGATCGACCGCCCACGGTAGAGCCAGTCGCGGCGTCCTGCCCCGACCCGCTTGAGGATCTGGTCGCCGAGGGGCCCGATGAACCCTGCTTGAGGGGTCACGGCGATTCGCAGGCGCCCGGCGCGTGTGACCTGGTCTGGTCGGGCGATCCCGAAATGCTCGATCCTGCACGGCGCCGGGAGGGGGCCGTAGAGCGAGTGCGCTTCCTCGATCAGGTCCAGAGCGAGGTCGATGGCGGCGTCGCCGATGGCGTGCAGCGCAAGCGGCCAGCCCGAGCGGTAGATGGCGAGCGCCTGCTCTCGGTAGTGCGCAGGCTCATCGAGCAGGTACCCGCGATTGTGGTCGTGCCCGCAGAAGTCCTCGGTCACGGCTGCCGTCGCGCCGAGCAGTGACCCGTCCAGGAACACCTTGACGTGCCCGAACCGCACCTCGTCGGTCCCGAAGCCGAAGCGCACGCCCAGATCGAGGCCCCTCCCCTCGCCATGGCCGTGGAAGTCGGCTGGGTGCGCGTGGAGCGGACGGAGGGCGTCTGCGGCCGGCATGAGCTGAGCGCGAGCGTGCAATGAGCCTCGCTCGGCCGCGGCCTGGTAGGCGGCCACCTCGACAGGGCTGTGCCCGATCCAGCCGCCGCCGACGCCGGCCTCGGAGAAGCTGGTGATGCCCTCGGCGGCGTACCTGGCGGTTGCAGCTTCGATCGCGTCCACGAGCACATCCTGCGAATAGGGCATGAGCAGTGCCTGGACAAGGCCTTGCGCTGCCTCTTCGAGCACACCGGTCGGTGCACCGCTCTCGTCCAGGAGGACAGCTCCGCCTGCTGGCGGTTCGAAGCCGTCCCGGAAGACGCCGATCCTTCGAAGCGTCTCGGTGTTGACGATGGAGGCGTGTCCAGAAGTGTGGCGCATGGAGAGCGGGTGATCACCGGTGATCTCGTCGAGCCGCTCGAGGCTGGGGTATCTGCCGTCATAGCGAGCCTGATTGAAGCCCGTCACGTGGATCCAGGCGCCAGGCTCGTCGTCGACCGCAGCGACAGCTGCCTCTATCGCGCCGTACAGGGATGCGTAGGTGGGGCTGTCGCCGGCGTCGACCGCCCCGAGGCTGAGCCCCCACCATGCTGTGTGGCAGTGCGCGTCGATGAATCCCGGGGTGATGCAGGCGTCGCCGAAGTCGATCTCCTCGCGAGCACTGATGCCGGTGAGGTCCTGGTCGAACCCGACGATGCGTCCGTTGAGGATTCCGACGCAGCTCGCCTTCGGTCGCGCCCGGTCCATGGTGAGGATCTCGTGGGCCCGGATCTTCACGTCGATGTGCATGGTGCTCTCTCTTCCCTGTTGCTCGTTGCTCGCCCTGATCCGCGCGACGAGGTGCTAGTGCTTGAACCCCGGAAGGCTGACGCTGAAGCGCGGCGCGATGGCACCGCAGACGGCAGTGATGATCGAGATGAGTGCCAGCATGAGGGCGGCGGGCCACCAGGAGTCATTCGCCGTCGCGACCAGTCCCGTGACGATGAGCGGCACGAAGCCGGCCACCATGGCGGCCGTGTTGTTCGCCACCGCCACGCCCGTGTACCGGGTTCTCGCGGGGAAGAGTCCGGTCAAGACGGCTCCCGTGCCGGCGTAGGGGAACGACAGAGTCGACACGGCCAGCACCATCGCGAGGATGACCAGGGTCGGGATACCTGAGGTGAGCAGCATGAAGGCGGGAATCGCCACGATCGCGGACGCGATTCCGCCCCAGAAGATGACGCGGCTGGAGCCGAACCGCGCCCCGAGCCTCCCGGCCCAGACGATCACGAAGATCTCCGCCGTGGCGGCGGCGATCGTCCCGAGAAGCATCAGCCACGGTTCATAGCCGAGCACGTTGACGCCGTACCAGACGCAGAAGGTGGTGACCAGGTAGAAGCCGCCCATGCCGAGGAGCGAGGCACCCAGTCCGACGAGGATCTGGCGCCAGCTGTGCTTGAACGTCGTCCGGACCGGCGTCGGCGCTGTCTCGCCGGCCGCCTCGAGCTGGCGGAAGACCGGTGATTCTTCGAGTCGGCTGCGGATGTAGATGGCGATGAGCAGCAGCGGAAGGGAGAGCAGGAACGGGATCCGCCAGGCCCACGAGTCGAAGTTCTCCTGCGTGAAGAAGAACGTGATGAGGAAGAACCCGCCTGACGACAGGATCGTTCCGATCGGAGAGCCGATGAGGGGGATGACCGCGTAGCGCGCCCGCAGGTGCAGGGGAGCGTTCTCGACGACGAGCGTGAGCGCTCCCGACCATTCACCTCCCACGAAGAGCCCCTGGACGACGCGGAGGAGCACGAGCAGGATCGGGGCTGCGATGCCGATCGCCGCGTAGGTGGGCAGGATGCCGATGAGCCCGGTGATGAGGCCGATGCCGATGATGGTGATCATCAGCGTCTTGCGTCTCCCGATCCGGTCGCCCATCGCCCCGAAGATGATGCCGCCGAGCGGGCGGGCGGCGACGCCCACACCGAACGTGGCGAACGAGGCGAGCGCTGCTGCGCTCGCGTTCTCGTTGGTGAAGTACTGCACGTTGAAGACGAGCGCTGCGGCTGCGCTGAAGAGGAAGAAGTCGTAGTACTCGAGTGCGGTGCCGACAAGTGCGCCGATGGCGACCTTGTTGGCGTCTCTTGAGCTCAGCTCTTGTACTGCGCTGTACTCGATCGTTGCTGTCGGTGCGTGGTGGCTCATGATGATCTCCAGTGAGGATCTGGCCGGCAACCGCCGTATGCGGGGGCCCACAGGAAGCCTCCCAGGAGGTTCGTCATCATTTCGGGGGCATCGGCTCCCATCTTGCTCCCCAAATCAGTGCATCTGCACATAATGTGGAGGTCATGACCTCACCCTCCCCTTCGGGGATCTCCCGACATCCCCGAACGGAGGACCGCGAGCGCTGGCTCGCGATCATCGACCTGATCGAGGTGCCGCAGCTTGTCGAAGCGTTCATGGACCTGATCTTCACCATTCCCGGCTACGCCTCGTCATTGGTGCCGCGATCCGAGATTCGCAGGACGGCGACCCAGGCGTTCGATGCGATGATCGACGGGCTCAGGGAGGGTGGCCTGCCGGACGTGGTCGAGGTGGCCAATCGTGTCGGTGTCTCACGCGCCCGTGCGGACGTTCCGCTCAGTTCCCTGATGTCGGCCATCCACGCCGATTTCCAGGTGCTCTGGGAGGCCGTGACTCGGACCGCGTCCCCCTCGGACGCGGGCCTCATCGTGCGGCACACGGCCGTCGTCATCCGAACCGTCGACGAGTACGCCCACCGGGCGCAGCGCGCGTACGTCGCCGAGCGTGAACGCATGCAGGGCGAGGCGTCGGCGGTGCTGCAAGGCCACATCGCAAGTCTCTTCGAAGGGGCTCCGGCGAACGATCGGCTCCAGGCTGTCGCCGCGCATCTCGGTGTGCAGGTCTCGGCGCCTCTGCTCGTGTGCGCCGCCGTGGGGTCGGACACGGAGGCGCTGCGTCTGCTGCTCGCGGACTTCGATCGGGTCGGCACGCGATTCTTCACGCATACGGTCGCCGACGGGATCATCGCCTTCGCGCCACGGAGTCCGTGGGGTGACCGGACTGCTGCATCCGCCGCCCAGCTCCAACGCCTGCGGGAGCAGCGGGTTGGCCTGGTGGAGGCTCGTCGCGGGCTCCCCGAGCTCGGTCAGACTGCTCAAGTCGCTCTGTCTCTCGCTCGTCTGCTCGGCCCAGACGAGGTCGATGCTCTGACGTGGGAGCGGGGGTGGGCGCGTTTCGCGAAGCGCGCAGTCGTCGATGCGGGGGTGCCGCTCCTGGCGGATGTCGATGCGGCGCTCGCTCGCTGCGGCCCCTCTGAGCAGACTCGTCTACGGGAAGCGGTCGTGAGCTATCTGCGGACCGGGAACATCAGCGCGTCGGCGGCAGAGCTCTTCTGCCACCGGAACACGCTCGGCAATCGCCTGCGGCGGTTCGCCGAGGTCACGGGCCTGGACCCGATGCTGCCCGGCGATGCCGCACGACTCGTCGTGGCCTGGAGCTAGGACTTCGTGCGAGAGACCTTGTCCGGAGCCGAAGGTGCCGGGCGATCAGCTCTGAGGCACGCCTAGTCGAGGGTGCCCCAGGCTGCGATGGCCGCGTCGAGCTCCGGTGTCTGCCCGTCGGAGTCGCGGACGTCGCGGCCCGCGAGCGCCGCGTCGATGGCCTGGTGCATGGCGAGGCCTCCCGACGCGGGTCCGCCCGGGTGCCCCTGGATGGCGCCGCCGACGCCCAGCACGATGTCGATGCCGAGATCGCCGACGTACGTCGCCACGGTGCCCGGGTGCACGCCGCCGCCGATGATGGGCGCCGTGCTGCGGAGGCCAGGGCGGGGCACCTTGAGCTGCTGCGCGGTCTGCAGGTACTGCAGCCGCGTGATCGGGTACCCGCCGTACGGAGTGTTCACGAGCGCGAGGTCGGCGCCCGCGAGGCGGGGGAGCAGGCCGCTCGCGATGGGCGAGGTCATGCCTGTCGTGGCGTTCTCGAAGTAGGGGGCTGAGCCGGCGAAGTGCCCGAGGATGGGAACGTCGACCGCGTCGGCGAGCGCCTCGACCGAGCCGTAGCCCACGTTGGCGTAGCAGACCATGACGGCGCGAGCTCCCGCATCCACGGCTCGTCTGGCAGTGTCGAGCATGCGGTCCGGCCGGTCGGAGACGTTCGGGATGTACATGGTGCGCCGACCGGTGACCTGCGCGGCGCGGTCGAGCGCCTCGTTGTAGGCGATGACACGGTCGACGACGGGCGAGAAGGTGGTGTTGCCGAGCAGCTCGTCGTCTTTGATCATGTCGATGCCGCCGAGTGCCGTCTCGTATGCGATCGCGGCGCCCTCGTCGGGGGTCAGGCCCGTGCATGGCTTCAGCATGTTGAGCAGCAGGGGGCGCGACTCGACGTCGAGCACCCGCCGGAGTCCCTCGATGCCGAAGCGGGGGCCAGCGAACGCGTCGAGGCGCGCTCGCGGGACCTCGAGGTCGACGAGCTTCGCCTCGAGCGACGTGGAGGCGTCGTTGCCGATGAGGGTCGTGAGCAGCTGCGGAATCGAATCCCCGATGTTCACTGCCGGCACGCCGATCGTGGCGAAGTACCAGCTCGCGTCGTCTGGCGCCGAGGTCGTCGTGTCGGCGGCCGGGATGGGCTGGATGCGCACGATGCGCGCCTCGTGCCTGTCGCGCAGCTCGCGCGTGAGGCCGGGGACGGGAAGCCAGGTGCCGGTGGTCTGGCCGACTGCGAAGCGCTGGACGACGGCGTGCGCGTCCTGGCTCGCCGGCAGCGTGAAGACGTAGCTCGCGAGGATCAGGTCGCGCTCGAGGGCGAGGTCGGCGGGGACGAATTCGATGTCCATCAGTGGTCCTCCTGCTGCTCGGCGAGCTCCTGCTGTTTGGCGGTCGGTGCCGGGGCATCGGCGCCGATGCTCCTGGCCAGCTCCTCGAGGATCTCGGCGGCACCGTCGTGGGCGTGGTGGCCGACGACGCCGATCGCGATGTCCTTGACCTCCTGGCGGGCGTTCTCCATCGCGAAGGGGAAGCCGATCTGGGTGAGCCAGGCGAGGTCGTTGCCGCCGTCGCCGAGGCCGAGGGTGTGCGCTGGGTCGACGCCGTGCTCCTCGAGCATGGTCTCGAGCGCATGCCACTTCGTCGCATCCGGCGCCACGAACTCGAAGAAGCAGTACATGGAGCGGGTGCCGGACGGCGCGGCGTCGAAGATGCGGTCGGCGACCTCGTCGAGTTCCGCCTCGCTGCCGAAGAGCATCACCTTGGTGATGTCGTCAGGCAGCTCGTCGGGATCGCCGACGATGATGTCCCGCTCGTTGAGCTCCCGCAGCATCCGCGAGCACTCGCCGTCCCGGTCGACGTAGATGTCGGTGACCGACCACCAGGTGCGTTCGAGCCCGAGGCGCGCGCCGAGGTCCAGGATGCGCCTGGCCTCGGCGTGCGTCATCGGCGTGATCGTCGTGTTGGTGTCCTCCACCGGGTCGAAGATGACCGCCCCGTTGTTGCTTGCGACCGTGTTGCGGATGCCCGCCTCTCGCGCCAGCTCGAGCACGTTCTGTCTCGCCCGTCCGGTGAGGAGGATCACCGGGATGCCGTGCTCGACGAGCGAGCGGAGGGCTGCTGTCGTGCGCGGGGTGAGCTGGTGGTCGGCTCCGGCGATGGTCCCGTCGACATCGAGCGCGACTGCGCGCACGGTGTCGAGGTTCACGGATGCTGGCACGAGGGGGTGCTCCTTCGGGTCGGGTCGGGTCGGGTCGGGTCGGATCGAGGTCAGGCGGTCGGGCGTCGAGCGGCTGCGTGGTGCGGCGGGTGCTTGGAGCCCGTCGTCAGCCGGCGGCTCCGAGGACGGCGCCGAGGCCGAGCACGATCGTCGTCGCCGGCCAGATGGCTGCTGCCGGCGGGTCGATGTGCGTGTCGCCGTGAGACTGCCACAGGCGGGCGAAGAGTTCCCCGAACCAGGCTCCCAGCACGCCGGCCGCGGCGCCGATGATGATCGCGAGGGCGGCGTTCTCGCCGACCAGGGGGTAGAAGGTCGCGGCCGCGATGGAGGCCGGCAGCGTGATGTGGTGCGTGACCGGCACTGGCTGGCCTGCGGAGAGGAGGATCAGGGAGAGCGCAGAGATGCCGAACACGAAGGTCGACGCGTTGGCGGCTTCCGGGAAGGCCTGCAGCAGTGTGATGGAGATGAAGGAGGCGAAGAGCCCCGCTCCGACGCCGAGCGCCGTGTTGATGCCGAAGCTCTCCTGGGCGCGGATCCAGGAGCCGGCGTCGTTGGGCTCGAAGGAGTCGAAGCCGCTCTTGCCTGAGTTGTTCCGGGCGAAGACCTTGGTGCGCCCGAAGAGGACGCGGGCGAGGATGGCGCTGATGACGACGGTCAGGGCGACGGAGTCGGTGATGGTGCCGAAGCCGGGGATGATCGCGATGAGCTTCTGCACGAAGTAGCCGAAGAGCCCGAAGACGGCTCCGACGGCGAGCACGTCCGGCTTGGCGAGTGCGGCGAGGGGCAGGACGATGTCCTTGCCGTTCTCCATGTAGCCGCGGCGTGCCGCGTACGCGGTCGCGGCGACACCGCCGGCGAACGCGATGTGGGGGCCGAAAGCGGGACCGAACGCGAGGCTGCTGATGATGGGTGCATCCGGGACCGCGACTTGTGCGACGAACCCGACGATGACGAGCACACCGGTGAAGACGAAGGCGTGCAGACTTCCGATCGCTGCTCCGAAGAAGCCACCTGCCAGTGCGGCGAGGATGGAGAACAGGTCGATTTCCATGGGCGAGGCCTTTCTCGACACGCGTCACCGTTGACGCGAACTCCCATGAGCATATACAAGTCTATACATGCATGTGCAAGCATTGACATGTTCGTACACCAATCGTACGCTCGGCTCTGGCGGAACACCGCCCCGTGATCACAAAGAAGTGGGACGAAATGGCAAAGTACATTCTCGGCATCGACGAGGGCACGACGAGTGCCCGCGCGTTCATCATCGATGAGGACTGCAACGTCGTGGGCTTCGCCCAGGCGGAGCTCACGCAGCTCTACCCTCGACCCGGCCTCATCGAGCACAACCCTCGCGAGATCCTCAACACCCAGCTCGAGGTGATTCGTGCCGCTCTGCGCGACGCGAACCTCGAGCCGAGCGACCTCAGCGCGGTCGGCATGACCAACCAGCGCGAGACCGGAGTGGTGTGGGACAAGGAGACGGGCGCGCCGATCTACAACGCCATCGTGTGGGCGTCCAGGCACTCGGTGGAAGTCGTCGAAGGCTGGGTCGAGCAGGGCATCGGCCCGCTCATCCAGGAGCGCACGGGCCTGATCCCGGATGCGTACTACACGGCCTCCAAGATCCGCTGGATCCTCGACCAGGTGCCGGGCGCCCAGGCCAGAGCTGAGGCGGGCGAGCTGCTCGCCGGAACGATCGACACGTGGCTCATCTGGAACCTGACGGGCCGCAAGGCCTTCGTGACCGATACCTCCAACGCCTCCCGCACCATGATGATGAACCTCGAGACGCTCCAGTGGGATGAAGAGCTGCTCGGTCACTACGGGATCCCTCGCAAGATGCTCGCCGACATCGTGCCGAGCGGCGAGATCGTCGGCGACCTCAGCGCGACGTTCGGGGCCCCAGTGCCGATCGGCGGCAACCTGGGCGACCAGCAGGCTGGCCTCTTCGGGCAGGCCGCCTTCAGGAAGGGGCTGAGCAAGATGACGTACGGCACCGCTGGCGTGCTGAACATCAACTCCGGTGACAAGCCGCAGCGCATCGAAGGGCTCACCCCGAGCGTGGCCTGGACTGTCGAGGGCAAGACCTCGTACGAGATCGAGGGCGTGCTCTTCGCCATGGGCAAGACCATGCAGTGGCTGCGCGACGACCTGCAGCTCATCCACGCCGCCCCCGACAGCGAGTGGTACGCCGGTCAGGTGGCCAGCACCGAAGGGGTCTACCTGATTCCCGCCTTCACCGGTCTTGCGGCACCGACATGGGACCCCCACGCTCGCGCGGCCATCATCGGCATGAGCAACGCGACCACCCGACTGCACATCATCCGCGCCGCCGTGGAATCGATGGTGTTCCAGACCCGCGACGTCGTCGAGGCCGCGACGCAGAGTGGCGAGATCTCCATCTCTGAGCTGCGCGTCGACGGCGGCGCCGTCAAGAACAACCTGCTCTGCCAGTTGCAGGCCGATGTGCTCGGCATTCCCGTCGTGCGCCCCAAGATCGCGGAGGCCACCATCTTCGGCGCCATGCTGCTCGGCGGAATGTCGGCGGGTATCTTTGCGGACCTCGAGGAGGTCGAGAGCAAGTGGAAGGTCGACCGGGTCTTCGAGCCGCAGCGCTCGCGGGATGAGGCCGACTCGATGTACGCCGGCTGGCGCGCTGCTCGGGAGCTCACCATGGGGTGGGCCAAGAAGGTGGCGTAGCGACTCCCTTTCCGCGAGATCGGAGGTGCCCTCTGGAACATCCAGAGGGTACCTTTGTGCTTGATCGGAGAGGTTTTGGCGACGATTACACGGCTTCGGACCATCCAAGTCCCAGGCGGTCCCGCATAGTCTGCTGGTTGGCAGTGCCGGGCACGTGCGCCGATCAGGCGCAGTGGTGGTCATTTGGGCAAGTTTTCACGGTTCTCGAGGAGACGCCGTGCTGCAGAAGAATGCAGGGAGTTCCAGCCCGCACCCCACCCTGGGCGGCGCTGAACCCTCGCCCTCTTCGAGCGTTCGCGCGCCATCACAACCGTCAATGAAAGCGTTCCACCGTTGCCTGCATCGAATACCGGCCCTCGCGCCGGGGAAGAACTGCCCCCGAAGCTCCGGCGAGCCCTGCAGCGCGGGCCCTCTTCGTCGACGTCGCCCGTCAGCCTGGTGTCCTGGCGTCGCTACCGTGTCGGCGCGCCCGTCGGCACGGTCCTCACCTCCACGTCCAACGGTCCGCTCGATCTTCAGTTCGACGCCACAACCGACTCCAGCGTCGGTGTTCAGCAGCGGGCGACGATCACCGCGCTGAAGGGGGTCGGGAGGCATCTTGCTGTGTCGCCGGCTCGGGGGAGCAGGGCGACGCGGTTGAGCATCGCCTTCAGCCGAGCGGTGCAGGGCGTCTCGTTCTCCCTGCTGAAGATCCCGGACGTCGATGACGAGGATGCGCGGATCGTCGTCACCTCCTCCGGTCTGACCTTCGAGCGTGAACGCGGCCTCGGGGGTGATGGCTCGGAAGCCGACCCGTTCCGCAACCTGGGGTCGCGCCAGCGCAGTCTCCGCCTCTCCTGGAGGGGGCCCGTGTCGAGGCTCGTGGTGCAGCTCGTCCACGGCCAGCAGGACGATGATGCCCGTGTACTCCTCCGGCTGAGCGACCTCGTGCTGCTCGACGCCGTGACCTCGAGCTCGGACTCAGACTCGGAAGCGGAATCGGGGCCCAGGCCGACGGCGTGGGGAAAGAGCGAGGACTGAACTCCTCGTCGAGTTCGGTCCCTCCGTCACTCGTTCGCGGAGGGACCGAATCTCCAGGGGTGGTTCGAATCAGGTCCCGCTGCAGAGGATGAGCGTCGAGCTGACCGCGCCGCTCGGCTTCGCGGTGGACCCGGCCGTGAAGCCGGTCGGGAGCGTCGCGGTGGCGTTGAGCGTGAACGCGACGGAAATCGACAGCGTGGTGCGCAGCTCGAGCGCCGCGTTCGCGGGCAGCGCCGACGTGAGCGTGATCCGGCGCGTGTTTCCGCTGAGGACGTTGACGTTGGCGGTGGCGCCCGTGACGGAGAAGACGCCGATGTTGGCGATACCCGAGCCGACGATGTCGATCTGGGTGCCGATCGGCAGGGGCTGCGCACCCGCCGTGACCACGAACCCGGGGCCGATGAGGGCGAGGACTCCGCAGTCGCCGACCACGCGGAAGTTGCCGACGTTGACGAGCTGGGACGAGGAAGCGAAGGGTGCGGCGGTCGCCAGCGCGATGACGGGAACCGACCACGCGGCACCCTTCACGAGGTTGCGGCGATCGATGGTCTTCGGTGCTTTGGGGGAAGATTCGGTCATGGGGGGAGACCTCTCGCGAGTGACGACGTTGTTCGAGCAAGTGCTCCCCGCTATTGAATGAAGAATCGCTTTTGCGCACGGAATGAGCGCTTATCCCGTCGCGTTCTGCCGGATAGACGGCGCGAATCGTTCAGCCTGCCCGGGTCGAGGGCGAGAGAATGCAGAATGCAGTGAGAAGTGCTAGGCGCTCTGGGGCGAAGCGGATACTGCGTTGAATTGATACCGCTTCAGAACGCGGTGCATGACTTGCGATGAGGAGAATCCGGAGAGCTCCGCGAGCTGGGTGACCGGCACCTGCGCGTAGCGCTCGTCGTTGAGCAGCTGGTGCGCCAGCTCGGCTCGAGCGCGTCGCAGCGCGGAGGCCGGAGCGTCCCCGTGCGTGTGGAACTCCCTCTGGAGCTGCCGCAGAGAGACACTCAGATCCCGCGCGATGGTCGACGGCGAGACGTCGGGGTCCGCGCGTCGCACGATCATGAGCTCCAGCGCGCGGGGGTAGAGGCCCTGGGTGCCGACCTGCACGTCGGCGTGGAAGCCCTCGCTGCTCAGCAGGAGCGCACCCGACTGCTCGTGGAGCAGCTGCTGGAGGAAGTAGGAGGACAGGACCGTCGGATCCTCGTCCAGCCGCGCGAGCACCTCGAGGAACGAGGTCACAGGGCGTGCGAGCGCCGTATCGGAGCGCAACACGCCGCTGTGGTTCGAGACCCGCACGCCGAGGTCGGCCGCGACCTGGGCGGGAACCGACGCGAGGATCACGGCGGAGGCTTCCTCGAATCTCATCGAGGACTGCGCTCCCGGCCCCAGGAAGAAGCCCCCGCTGGCCGTGATCGTGTGCGACGCACCCGTGGGGTCGATGGTGAGTCGTCCTTGGCGGACCAGCCCGAGGACGATGCGCTGTCGCGCTGACTCGTTCTCGATCCGCACCGGTCCCGTGCGGACCTCGGCCCGGAACACGCAGCCGTTCTCGAAGACCACGCCGGCGGCGGACAGGTGCCAGTTGCGGTCGTCGCTCGAGAATCGACCGACCCCCGTCTCCACATCCGCGCTCGCCGAGACTCCGTCCACGACGGAACGTTGAGAGCTCAGGATCAGCGAGGATCGGTGAGCGCCGGGGGGAGCGGCCATGCAACAAGTGTTCTGAATCCAGAGGTTTATTGCAAGATAGGTCGCCTTCGGTGGCGTGTCGCGGGCTTCATAATGAGACTTTTTTGTGGGTGATTGCAGCTTTCAGAGGATGCAATTCAATTCACCTAATTCCCCGGGTCGATTGTCGGAGAATTCCCCAAGCTTGGTGAATGGCGTTCACTTAGTCGTTGATGCGGAAGACGACCTTGACACCTTTCGCGACGAGATCCATCCCTGCCCGCCAGTCCTCCAGGGCGAGCTCGCGCCCGATCACGGCTTCCGTGTCGATGCGCCCCTGGCCCATGAGCCGAAGTGCCGTGCGGTAGCTTGACGGGCGCTTCCCTCGTGATCCCTTGAGGGTCAGCTCTCGGTTCACGACGGCGCCGATGTCGAAGTCCGGATTGCGCGTGTAGAACGCCACCATGATGAGCTCACCGCCCTTCGCGAGCAGCTCGAGTGCGCTCTCTGCAACCTCCGGGCTGCCGGAGCATTCGAACACGGCGGCCGCGCCGAGTCCGCCCGTGAGTGACCTCACGAGCTCGACGACCGATTCGCGCTCGCTGTCCACGACGTACGGGATCCCCATCTCCAGTGCGCGGTCGAGCGTCTCCCGGTGTCGGCTGCGCCCCACGAGGATGGGCGTCGCACCCACGGCGAGGGCGACAAGTGCTGTCAGCTGCCCGACCGCCCCAGGCCCGGTCACGACGACGACCTCGCCGGCGAGTGGTGCGGAGCGCTCGACGACGGCGTGCACGGACACGGCGAGGGGCTCTGTCAGCGCGGCCGCTCGGAGGCCCACCCCCGGTGGCAGTGCGTGCACGGCGCGTTCGGGCATCGCGATGCGGTCCGCCAGTGCGCCGTCGGTCGTCGTGCCGATGCCCGTGCGCTTCGAGCAGCGGTTGTACTGCTCGGACCTGCAGTAGGTGCACTGCATGCAGAGCACGGCATCCGTCTCGAAGGTGACCGGAGTGCCGATCTGCAGGTCGGCACGCACGACCCCGTCGCCGAGGGCGGCGATGGTGCCGGATGCTTCATGGCCCAGGATGCGCGGGGTGTGCTGGTCGCCGACGCTGTCGATCGCGTGCCGGTCGGTGCCGCAGACGGCGCCGTAGGCCACGTCGATGAGCACGGCATCGTCGGCGATGCTCGGCTCCTTCACGTCGCGCAGTTCGACAGCCCCGGCTGCTGGCGAGAACTTGAGGAGAGCTTTCATGCTCCGATCCTGGCAAGGACCGAGTGAAAGTACAAGCATGTACAAGACTGTGCATGGCTAGACAAGTTCGGTCAGGTGTATTACTGTCACGAGCGATAAGCCAGCACTGGCACCTCAATGGAGAGGAACACCCCAATGACCTCGTACCTTCTCGGCATCGACGCGGGAACATCCGTCATCAAGGCCGCCGTCTTCGACGAACGCGGCACGGAGCTCAGCAGAGGTGCCGCGAACGTGCCCATCTCGAACCCGAAGTCCTACGAGGCCGAAGAGGACATGGAGACCGTCTGGATCGCCGCCACCACGGCCATCCGCGACGCCATCACCGGCAGCGCGGTGCGGCCCCGCGAGATCATCGCGATCTCCGTCACCGGCCAAGGCGACGGCAGCTGGCTCATCGACAAGAACGGCAAGCCGGCCGGTCCCGCCATCCTCTGGACGGACGGCCGCACGGGCAGCATCATCGACGAGTGGTACACCGACGGCACCGTCACGAAGCAGTTCGACATCAGCGGCACCGGCCCATACGCCGGCACCGCCTCCGCCATCCTCCGCTGGCGCCGCGACAACCAGCGCGAGCTCCTCGAAGGCGCCACGCAGCTGTGGTGCAAGGACTGGATCGAGTACCGCCTCACCGGCGACATCTCCACCGATGCCTCCGACGCCAGCCTCTCCGGCATCGACGCACGCACCCGCCAATGGTCAGACGAGGTCCTGCGCACGTGGGGCATCGAAGACATCAAGCACGTCCTGCCCAAGATCAAGTCCTCCACCGACCTCGCTGGCGAGATCACCGAGGAGGCTGCTGGCGTCACCGGACTCATCGCGGGTACCCCCGTCTACAAGGGCCAGATGGACATCACCGCGTCCTCGCTCGGCGTCGGCGTCGCCCGCCCAGGCGACTGCATGGCCGTGATCGGCACCGCCGGCATCGTCACCGTCGCGACCGACACGCTCGAGCACGGCTTCGAGCCCGCAGACTCCGGCTGGGTCATCCCGCACAGCCCCGACACGTGGATTCGCGCCATGGGCATGAACTTCTGCACGCCCAACCTCGACTGGTTCCTCGCCGAGCTCGGCGCCGCCTTCTCGCTCGAAGCCCGCGGCAAGAACATCGACATCTTCGATTACCTCGACGAGGTCGTCACCGAGACCCCCGTCGGAGCCGAGGGCGTGCTGTACCACGGCTACCTCGCGCCGGGCGGCGAACGCGCGCCCTTCGTGAAGCCCAGCGCCCGCGGCTCCTTCAATGGCATCACTGGCTCCCACACGCGCCGCCACATGCTGCGCGCCGTCTACGAGGGTGTCGCCTACGGCATCCGTGACTGCCTCGACTCCATCCCGACCGAGGTCAAGACCGTGCGCATGGCCGGGGGCGGTGCGAACAGCGCCGTCTGGTGCCAGATCTTCGCGGACGTGCTCGGTCGGACGATCATCGTCCCGGCGGGCACCGAGTTCGGCGCGAAGGGCGCCGCCATCGTCGCGGGCGTCGGAGCCGGCGTCTTCGCGTCCTACGCCCAGGGCGCCGACGCGACCGTCAACATCGTCCGCACGTACGAGCCCAACCGCGACAACACGAAGATCTACGACCGCTTCTTCCCCGTCTACCGCAGCATCCGCACCGCGATGCTGCCCATCTGGGACGAGCTGCAGGCGGCGACCAGGGCCGACGAGCAGTGAGAGCCGACGTCCCAGACGCGTACCTCTTCGACCTCGATGGCACGATCTACCTCGGCGGTGGTCTGCTCCCCGGGGCCCGAGACACCGTCATCGAGCTCCGGGAGGCGGGAGCCACGGTGCTGTTCTGCAGCAACAACCCCACCAAGACGCCGGGCGACTACGCAGAGAAGCTCACCGCCCTCGGCATCCCCACCGACGAGCGCGACGTGTACACGAGCCTCGTGGCCACCGTCGAATGGATCACCCGTCACCGGCCGGGCGCGACGGTGTTCCCCATCGGCGAGCAGCCGCTCCTCGGCGCGCTCATCGCTGCGGGCATCACCGTGAGCGAGGACCCGGAGGCGATCGACCTCGTGGTCGCCTCCTACGATCGCCACTTCGACTACCGAAAGCTGCAGATCGCGTTCGACGCCATCTGGATGCACAAGCGCGCGGAGCTCGTGGCCACCAACCCCGACCGGTACTGCCCGTTCCCGGGCGGCAGAGGGGAGCCGGACGCGGCCTGCGTGACGGCGGCCATCGAGGCCGGCACGGGCACCCGCTGCGTCGCGGTCTTCGGGAAGCCGAGCGTCGACTTCTTCGACGTCATCGCGGGCGCTCGTGGGCTCGACCCGCAGCGCACCGTGATGGTCGGCGACCGACTCGCGACCGACATGGCGTTCGGCAGGGCCTGGGGTGCCGGCACGGCGCTCGTGCTCACCGGCGAGGCGCAGCCCGGCGATGCCGAGCTCGCGCCGGGAGCCGAACGGCCGCACGTGGTGCTGTCCGGCATCGACCAACTCGTGGACCTGCACCGCTCAGGTGCCTGGAGCAGGCTCGAACGCGACCTGACCACAACCGAACGGGAGGCCGCCGCATGACGGCAGCGCTGCAGGCATACGCATTCGAGGCCTCCGGCGGCAAGCTCCGGGTGCTGCGCTACGAAGCGGATGTGCGCCTCGCGGTCGGTCGCGTGCTGCGAGACCTCGGCGTGCCCGACGGTGCCGACGTCGCGCTGCTCGCGGACGGCGCGCAGAAGCTCACCTCGACGGGCGAGCTCGGAGAGGAGGTCACGGCCGCGCTCGCCGCGGGGGGATACCTCGTGCGCCGCCCGGCCCTGGAGATCGGCGGGCACGGGCTGGTCCTCGACGAGGCGACCGTCGCGAGCGCAGCGTCCGCAGTCGATGGAGCGCGGGCGGTGGTCACCGTCGGCTCCGGCACCGTCACCGATCTCGGCAAGGCGGTCGCCCCGGCTGGGGTGCTGCTCGTCGCGGTGCAGAGCGCGCCCTCCGTCAACGGCTTCGCTGACTCGCTCAGCGTGCTCGTGCGCGGCGGGGCGAAGTCCACGACGCCCACGAGGTGGCCGGACGCGCTCCTCATCGACGCGGATGCCCTCGACCGTTCACCGGCCCGCCTCGTGGCCGCCGGTGTCGGCGACGCGGTTGCCATCGGCTGCTCCGGCGCCGACTGGCTGCTCGCGTCCGCCCTGCAGGGCACGCAGGCAGACGCGGCGGCGCTCGTGCCGATCCGTGACGCCGTCGCTCGCCTCGCCGCTGGGGCGCACGCCCCCGGCGCCATGCCCGCGCTGGTCGACGCGCTCACCGTCGGCGGCCTCATTATCGGCGCACTCGGCACGACCGCGCCGCTCTCGGGCAACGAGCATCTCCTCAGCCACATCCTCGACATGTCCGCCATGGCACAGGACCAGCCGCACGACCTGCACGGCGCGCAGGTCGGGGTCGCGACGGTGCTCAGCGCGGCGCTGTGGGATGTCGCGCTGAGCGAGGGGCTCGTGCGCCTCGCACCCGGCTCCGCGTATCCCGACGACCTCGAGGAGCGGGTGAGCGAGGTCTGGTCGCGGGTCGATGCGAGCGGCTGCCTGGGCGCCACGTGCGCCGCCAACGTCGAGCGCAAGCGCGCGCTCTGGCAGGGCGGCGACGGGCTGGCACCAGGCGTGCTCGCCGAGGTGCGGGCGCAGCTCGTCACGCCGGAGGCGGTCGTCGGCACGCTGCGCGCATGGGGTGCGCCGACTCGCCTCCGCGAGCTGACGCCGCCCGTCGACGCCGAGACGGCGAGGTGGGCGCTGTCCGCGCTGCCGTTCATGCGCGATCGGCTGACGCTGGCAGACCTCCTCGTCGTCGGCGGAGCCTGGACCGACGAGTTCCTGGACAAGGTCATCGCCAGGGCAGACGCGGCCGGCGGCGGGCTGTAGAGACTCCGCGCCGACTTTCTCGAGGGAAAGGGCCACGCGGCGCGTAGGGACGAAGGGCCGGACATCCCACGGTGTCCGGCCCTTCGTCGCGCCCGGGCTGCATTTTCGGGGCGCGAGCTGGCTGCTTGGGTGCAGGGGAAGTGAGCCGACGGGACTGTCGTCCACGAGTGTGCGCGCACAGCAGGAGGGGCGGACACCGCGTGGTGTCCGCCCCTCCTGTTCGGCCGGTTCCCTGGCGGGGTGTGGCCTCGCCCGGGGAAGGAGCCCCGGGCTAGATGAGGAGACCCAGCGGCTTCTCGATGAGCTCGCGGAGCCTGGCCAGCCATCTGGCCGCGATGATGCCGTCGACGGGCCTGTGGTCGACGGACAGCGTCACGGTGACGACGGTGCCGACTCCGAGCGTGTCGTCGTCGAGCACAACCGGCACCTTGCGCGCCGCGCCCACGGCGAGGATCGCGGAGTGCGGCGGATTGATGATGGCCGAGAACGCGTCGACGCCGAACATGCCGAGGTTGGTCACCGAGATGGCGCCGCCTTGCAGCTCGCTCTGCTGGAGCCGGCCCTCGTTGGCGCGCGCCACCGCGTCCTTCACCTTCGCCGCGAGGGCCCCGATGCTGAGCGCCCCGGCGTTCGCGATGACGGGCGTCACGAGGCCGCGCTCGCTGGCCACCGCGACCGCCACATCCTGGGTCGCGAAGGACACCACGGCGTCCGGCGTCCAGATCACGTTGAGCTCGGGCACGTCCCGGAGTGCGAGGGCGGCGGCCTTCACGAAGAGGTCGTTGACGGAGATTCGGATCTCGCTCGCCTCGTTGAGCTGTGTGCGCAGGGCAAGCAGCTCGTCGACGCGCAGCGTCGCCTCGAGGTAGAAGTGCGGGGCGTCGCGCTTCGAGGTCTGGAGGCGGTTCGCGATGAGCCTGCGCAGCTTGCTGTGCGGCGTTGCCTCCCCTCCCTCCGGGAGGTCGATGTCGGCAGCCGGGGTGGGGGCCGACTGTGCGGCAGCGGGCTGTGGTGCGGGAGCGGCTGCGGCCGGGGTGGTGGCGGATGCGCGTGCCCGTTCGACGTCGTCGCGCACGATCCGCCCGTTCGGCCCCGTGCCGTCGAGGTCCTCGATCGACAGCCCGTACTCCTTCGCGAGGCGACGAGCGAGGGGGCTCGCGAAGATGCGACCGCCCTTCGGCCCCGGGTCGCACGACCTGCCGGTCGAGCCGGTGGCGCACGACGCGTCGGCGGTTGAGCCCGTGGAGGCATCGTCCTGCGCCGCCTCGGCCGACACCGGATCCGGGTTCACGGGGGCGGCCTCGTCTTCGGCGACGGACGCAGACGCTGCGGTTGCAGCCGGCGCGCTCGGCACGACCTCGGCGCTGGCCGGGGTTCCGCTGAGCTGGGCGGCGAGCTCGGCGGCTGCAGAGGGGTCCTCGCCGACGGCGAGCACGATCGCGATGGGGTCCCCGACGGGAACCATGTCGCCGACGTCGGCGAGGAGCGTGTGCACGACGCCGTCGAGCTCTGCGACGATGTCGACGACCGCCTTCTCCGTCTCCACGGCGGCGACGGCTTCGCCCTTCTTGACCGAGGCGCCGGCTGCGACGAGCCAGTTCTCGAGTGCGGCCTCATCGGAGTCGGCGGAGACTCCGGGCATCCTGAGGAATGTTGCCATGTCAGGTTCTCTCTCTCGCTCAGAAGGCCTTGAGGGCCGCGACGATGTCGGCCGTCGTGGCGTTCGCGGCCTCTTCGAGCGCCTTGGAAATGCTCGGGGATGCCTCGCCGCCGTGGACTCGCGCGACGGGGGCGTCGAGCCAGTCGAAGAGGCGCTGCTGGATGGCGTCTGCGAGCCAAGCGCCGTAGGAGGTGCCCTGCGCGCCCTGCTCGACGATGACGACGCGGTTCGTCTTCTTGATGGAGGCCTCGAGCGTGTCCCAGTCGATGCTGGCGCGGTCGAGCCAGCGGAGGTCGATGACCTCGCCGTCGACGCCGGACTCCTCGACGGCGTCCAGCGCGCGCTTCACCATCGAGAGGTACGAGATGACCGTCACGCCGGAACCCTCGCGCCGCACAGCGGCCTTGCCGAGGGGGAGCTCGTAGTCGAGATCCTTCGGCGCGAGGCCCTCCGTCTTGTACAGGTCGGCGTCGTGCTCGAGCACGGCGACCGGGTCCTTCGTGCGCATGGCCGTGTTCAGGAGGCCGACGTAGTCGACGGCCGTGGATGGGGCGATGATGCGCCATCCCACGGAAGTGGCGAGGATGCCCGCCGGGTCCATGGAGTGCTGCGAGCCGTATCCGGTCGACGTGCCGATCTTGATGCGCAGGATGAGCGGCATGTCGTGCTCGCCGCCGAACATGTGGCGGGCCTTGCCGATCTGGTTGAAGAGCTGGTCTGCGGCCACCCAGAGGAAGTCGGCGTACATGAGCTCGATGACGGGGTAGTAGCGGCCGTCGAGCGCGATGCCCCCGCCGAGGCCAGTGAACGCGGCCTCGCTGATCGGGGTGCCGAGCACGCGGCCCGGGTACTTCTCCGCGAGCCCCTTCGTGGCGCCGCGGGAACCGCCGCTGAGCTTGTGCACGTCCTCGCCGAGCACGATGACGCTGTCGTCCGTCTCCATGCGGCGATCCATGACGGCCGCGACGACGTCGACGAACTTGCGCTTCTCGAGCTCGTCATCGGCGAAGTCGCCCCACTCCTTGACGTCGCCCGTGAACTCCGGGGCCTCGCCGCGGATGCCGATGTCGATGAAGTCCGTCGACGGCCACAGGCTCTGCTTGATCTGCAGCTTGCCCGGGCGCCCGGAGGCGTCGGGTTCGACGATGCGCGAGCCCACCTCGGTCATGACCTCCTTGATGCGGCCGGCCAGGCTGTCGAGCTGTTCACGCGTCGCGATGCCCCGCCGCTCGAGGTGCGCCTCGACGAGCGCGATGGGGTCGCGGTCGCGCCAGCCCTGCTCCTCGTCTTTCGAGCGGTAGCCGAACGCGCTGCCCGGGAATGGGCCGTTCTGGTGGAAGTACCGGTAGGTGTCCGCTTCGATGATCGCGGGGCCCTCGCCTGCTCGCATGTGCTCGAGGGCCTGCTGCGTGGCGAGGTAGACGGCGAGCGTGTCCTGTCCGTCGACGCGCCAGCTGCGGATGCCGAACCCCTGGCCGCGGCCGGAGAGTCTGGATTCGCCTGTCGCTTCCTCGACGGTCGTCGAGACCGCGTACTGGTTGTTCTCGATGAAGAAGAGCGTCGGCAGCTTCCAGGCGGCGGCGAGGTTGAACGCCTCCAGCACTGAGCCGATGTTCGCCGCGCCGTCACCGAAGTACGTGACGGCGGCCGCGTCGGTTCCGGCGTGCTTGTCGGCCCACGCGAAGCCGGTCGCGAAGGGCACCGCGCCGCCGACGATGGCGTTCGTGCCCATAGCGCCGGCTTCCTTCCACTGCAGGTGCATGGAGCCACCGCGGCCCTTGCAGTAGCCGTCCTTGAGGCCGGCGATCTCCGCGAGGCTGCGGTAGAGCACGTCGACCACTTCGGGGCTCAGCTCGTCGTCGACGGAGAAGCCCGTCGGCTGCACGTACCCGAAGACCTTGGCGAGGAACTGGTGGTGGCCTCGGTGCGAGCCGTTGACCTGGTCGGCGGGGGTGAGGGGGACGCAGGAGCCGACGGCGCCGCCTTCCTGGCCGATCGAGGAGTGCGCGGGGCCGTTGATGAGCTTCTGGCCGGCGAGGTTGAGGACTTCCTCCTCGAAGGCCCGCACGAGGTGCAGCTGCACCGCGAAGTTCTGCAGGAGCTCCGGGGCTGCGTCGTCCCAGTCCTCCTGGGTGGTCTCCAGCTGGACCCAACTCACGTTCGGCTTGAGGTTCTTGATGGTAGACATCGAGTGTGTGATCCTCCGCTCGTGAGCTCCCTGGTGGGGAGCTCATCTGTCTGGGCGACAGCGCTGCACTGCGCTTCCCAGTTGTCTGTACATGCACGGTCCTGGCTTCACATAGGATTGGCCGGGCGAGCCATGAACAGAGCCTACTGTACATGGCTAGACATGTATATGCATCTAAGGACGTTGGTGAAACCGTGGCCGATCAAGGACTCAGCGGAGAGACGCTCGACAGAAATGCGGCAGTCCCGCTCTACGTGCAGCTCGCTGACGTGCTGCGCTCGAAGATCCAGAGCGGAGAATGGAAGCCTGATCAGCGCATTCCCTCCGAGAACGAGCTGAACCAGATCTACGGCATCAGCCGGATGACGGCGCGCAACGTGCTCTCCAAGCTCGTCGACGAGGGGCTCCTGTTCAGGGTCCACGGCAAGGGCACGTTCGTCGCCCACCAGAAGATCAGCACGAAGTCGCCGTCGTATCAGGGCATCCGCGAGCAACTCGAGCAGCAGGGATTCGCGACCCGCACCGAGATGCTCGAGCTCGAGCGCATCGCTGGGGGAGGCCGCATCGGCCAGATCCTCGGCATCGGCGAGACCGAGAGCCTCTTCATGGTGCGCAGGCTCCGATACGCGGAAGACGAGCCCATCAGCATCCACGAGTCGTACGTGCCAGAGCGACTCGCGCCCAAGCTGCTCGAAGCCGACCTCGTCACCCGCCAGCTGTGCACGGTGCTGGAGGAGAACCACCAGCTGCGGATGGCGAACGTCATCGAGACCCTCGAGTCGTCGGTGCCGTCGAAGTCCACACTCACGACCCTCAAGGCGCGAACCGGCACCCCGGTGCTCCTGCTCGAGCAGCGCATCTCGAACGACGACGGCACGCCCTTCGAATTCACGCGCATCCTGTTCCGCGGCGACAAGGTCCGGCTGGAGTTCTCCTACTCGCTCTGACGCAGCGGATGCGGCAGCCGCGAGCGACACGAACGGGCCCCGACCGGGGAGGAGCATCCATCCTCGGTCGGGGCCCGTTCTTCTTCGTGCGGGTCTCTGCGGGCACCGCCTGTCGGAGAGTCAGGTCTCGTGCACCTCGCACGGCATCACGCCGCCAGCGCTGCCTCCAGCGAGGCGACGGTGATGGTTCCGTCGGCGCGAGTGAGGTCAGCGCCGCGCAGCGTGGTCGACGGGGCGCCGGCCTCGCCGAGATGGGAGACGACACTCGTCGCGGCGGGGAAGTCGTCGTCCGCCGTGAAGTGGCTGACCGTGACGATGTGCGCCAGGCCCGCAGCGGCGGCAGCCTGCGCGCCGCCCCACGAGTCCTCGATGACGACCGCCTCGTCCTTCGCGAGCCCGAGCGTGTCGAGCGTGAGGAGGTAGATGTCCGGAGCCGGCTTCTTTGCGGGCACGACGTCGCCGGCGAAGACTCCGGCAAGACGGGACCGCAGGTCCGCACCGATCACGGTGTCGAGCACGGCCTCCACGCTGCCGAGTGCCGACGTGGACGCGACGGCGACGACCCAGCCGGCGTCCAGCGCCTCCGCGATGAGGCGGCGAACGCCGGGGCGGCCAGGCACGCTGCCTGAGCCCATGATCTCCACGTACGCCGCCGACTTCCGCTGGTGCACGTCCGCGACGAGTGCGTCCAGCTCGGCCGAATCGGCGGGGGCGAACTCGGGATGCTCACCCAGGTAGGCCTTGAAGCGCTCCTTGCCCCCACCCACCCGCAGCAGCTCGCCGTACTCGTCGGCGCTCCACTGGAAGCCCAGCCCGAGCTCGTCGAAGACCCGGTTGAAGGCGACGAGGTGACCGTCGAGCTCCGTGTCGGCCAGGACTCCATCGCAGTCGAGGATCAGTGCGCGCGTCATGCCGCTGCCCCGTTCGCAGTGTCGCGGCTTCCGAAGAGGTCGATGTGCTCGGTGACGGTCGCCGTGACTGCCTCGACCTGTTCCGCGAAGAGCTTCACCGGCTCCCATTTCCCGCTTGCCTCTGCGGCGACGAGGTGGCGGTGCGCCGAGTGCAGGTAGGCGAGCTTGAGCGCCGTGGAGATGTTGATCTTCGAGGTGCCGGAGGCGATGAAGCGCGCGAAGTCCTCTGCCGAGAGGCCGGTGCCGCCGTGCAGGACGATCGGGATATCGGTGCGGCTCGAGAACTCGGCCGCCCGGTCGAAGAGCAGCGTCGGGTTCGCGGTGTAGAGGCCGTGCGCCGTGCCCAGCTGCGGGGCCAACAGGTCCGTGCCCGTGTCGTTCGCCACCTCGAGCAGGGTGTCGACCGAGTAGGCGTGCGTGGCCTCGTCCGAGCCGACGCCGTCTTCCACGCCGACGATGTTCTCGATCTCCGACTCGACGTCGACTCCTGCTGCGTGCGCCTCCTGGACGACCTCGCGGGTCTCTGCCCACGCCTGGTCGAGACCCCGGTCGGAGGCGTCGAAGAGCACGGAGCTCCAGCCCTGCGCGATCGCCTCGGTGATGACGGCACGGTCGGGGCAGTGGTCGAGGTGCAGTGCGACCGGCACGTCGACGGCATCAGCGGCGATGCGCGCGGCGGCGGCGAGCTGCGCGGCGCCGACGACCTTGAGGGTCTTGACGGACGTCTGCAGGATGATCGGCGAGTTCGCGGCCTGCGCCGCGGCGACGGTGGCCTGCAGCGACAGCTGGTCGACGATGTTGACGGCGGGGATCGCATACCCGCCAGCCCGGGCGGCGGCAGCGAGCCGCCGCGTGCTTGCGAAGGTCATGGTGTTCTCCTACGTGGTTGGGTCGGCGCGTGAAGCCGCTGGGTTCGGTCGTGGAGCGGGTGGATGCGGAAGGTCACGGGTGAGGGGCCTGCGTTGGTCCGTCACTCGTCAGCTCCTGGATGCCGCCGTGCTGGCGGCGGTCGCGAGGATGATCGCCGTGGACTGGGCGCCGGGGTCTCGGTGCCCTCGCGAGCGCTCGCCCAGGTAGCTGGCACGCCCCTTCGTCGCGATGAGCGGCTCCGTGGCGACCGCGCCTGCTGCGGCTGCCTCCGCGGCGGCCGCCAGCGTCTCCGCCGGGCCCGCACCTGCGGCGGCGGCCGCCTTCGCCGCCTCGACCGCCGGGGTCCAGGCGTCCACCATCGTCTTCTCGCCGGCGTGCGCCTTGCCGCGTTTCATGAGGCTCTCGAGCGCGCTCTCGAGCATCGTCGCGACCCCGGCGCCGTCGAGTGGGAGCGTCGAGCACTTCGCCGCTCCGATGAAGACCGAGCCGTACAGGGGGCCGGATGCGCCGCCGACCGTCGACATGAGCGTCTTGGCGGTGACGGCGAACACCTCCTTGACGCTGATGGGGGTGCCTTCCCCGACGGCTGTCGCCGCGGCTGCGAGACCCCGACTCAGATTCTCGCCGTGGTCGCCGTCGCCGATGGCCCTGTCGAGCTCGATGAGCTCCGTGCGTGCCGTCAGGACGTCGGCGGCCGCTGCCTGCACCCAGGCGATCGCCCAGCCGGTGTCGAGTTCGTCGGTCATGCGCCCGCCCGCCATCCGCTCGTGTGGACGGGGGCATCGAACAGCTCGGTGAGTTCGTCGTCGAGGCGCAGGAGGGTGATGGAGGCGCCCTTCATCTCGAGCGAGGTGAAGTAGTTGCCCACCAGGCTGCGCTCGATGGTCACCCCAAGGTCGTCGAGGACATCGGCGGCGTGGTTGAAGAGGATGAACTGCTCTGAGAGGGGGGTCCCGCCGAGGCCGTTCACGAACAGCAGGACCCGGTCTCCCGAGGTGATCTCGAGGTCGCCGATCACACGCTCGAGGAGGATGTCGGTGATCTCGTCGGCCGTCGTCATCTCGCCGCGTCGAACCCCGGGCTCACCGTGCACGCCGATGCCGATCTCGATCTCGTTGGGCCCGAGATCGAACGAAGGCCTGCCGACGGTGGGGACGGTGCACGCTTCGAGCGCGAGGCCCATCGTGCCCATGTTCGTGTTGGCCTTCTTGGCGATGCGGACCACGTCGGCGAGGTCGTCACCGCGTTCGGCTGCGGCACCGGCCAGCTTCATCGTGACGATCGTGCCAGCGACGCCGCGGCGCCCTGCCGTGTAGGTCGAGTCCTCGACCGCGACGTCATCGTCGAGCACGACCGTCTCGACCTCGATGCCCTCGAGGTCGGCGAGCTCTGCCGCGGCCTCGAAGTTGAGGATGTCACCCGTGTAGTTGAGGACGAGGTGGACGACGCCGCGGCCCTGATCGGCGGAGCTCGTCGCCGCGAGGATCTGGTCGGGGGTGGGGGAGCTGAAGAACGCTCCGGGTGCGGCTGCGTCGAGCATCCCGGCGCCGACGTAGCCTCCGCCGAGCGGCTCGTGCCCGGAACCGCCGCCCGAGATGACGCCCACCTTGGGGGAGGCGGCGGGCGCCGCCCTCGAGAAGTGCACGGGATCGGTGTGCAGCGTGACGAGCGACGAGTTGGCACGCGCGAACCCGCGCATGAACTCGTCGAGGACGGTCGCGGGTGTGTTGATCAGTTTCTTCACCGAATGCTCCTTTGCATCGTGGCGTACAGCTCGATCGTGACTACAAGTACATACAAGCATATTCAAGTATGTACATGTTGTTGATCTCGCCGGATCACGAGATCAGCATACATGTCTATACAAGTATGTCCAACTCGTGCCCGGAAGTACGCGCACGCGGTGCGCCGGAGGGTGTCGGCTACTCTGCGCGATGCCTCAGCTCGCGCCCCCGAACGACGTCCTTCTCGATCTGTTCCAGGCGCTTGGCGCTGGCCTTGGTGTCGCGCGGAGGCAGCTGGATGCTCTGCTCCGCCGCGATGCCGCCCCGCAGCTGCCGGACACGCTCGATCTCCGCATCGCACTGCGCACCGAAGAGCAGGGCGAGGTTCACGATCCACAGCCACAGGAGCCCGACGATGACACCGGCAACGCTGCCGTAGAGGCGCTCGTAGCTGCTGAAGTTCGCCACGTAGAAGAAGAAGCCAGCGCTCGCGATGCCCGTCACGAAGAGTGCGATGAACGCGCCGAGCGTCATCCACTTGAACTTCGGCAGCTTGACGTTCGGCGTGCCGTAGAACAGGACGGCGATCATCACGATCACCACGAGCAGCACGATCGGCCACCTCGCGAAGCTCCATACGGTCAGCGACGCGTCGCCCAGACCGATGATGCCGCCGATGGCCGAGGCCACCGGTCCCGAGAGGGCGAGGATGGCGAAGATCACCAGCATGAGCAGCAGGAGCACGATCGTCCACAGCATCATGGTGGGGCGCAGCTTCCAGAACGGCCGCCCCTCGTCGATCTCGTACACCGTGTTCATTGCGTGCGAGAAGCAGTTCACGTAGCCCGACGCAGACCACAGTGCGCCGAGCAGACCGACGATGAACGCCGTGCCTGCGCCCTGCGACTCGCCCAGCTGCAGCACCGTGCTCCGCAGCGTCTCCGCGAACGTCGGGTCGGCGAGGTGCGTCGACATCTCGTCGATGAAGGACACCGCCGTGTCGGTCAGCCCGAACAGGCCGATGACCGACATCAGCGCCAGGAGCGCGGGGAACAGGCCGAGCAGCATGAAGAAGGTGAGCGCCGCGGCCAGGACCGTGCAGCGGTCGCGGAGGAACTCCCGGATGGCGCGCATGAGGATGTACCGCCAGGCCGGGCCGACCACGTTCCTCAGCCCGTCTGGCTTACGGGGGTCTCGCGCATCCGGAGCCGTCCGTTCCTTGACGACGCTGGTCTCATGGGCTGCCCCGGGGGTGGTCATAGAGGCAGGCTAGGCGCGCGCGATGCCCTCGGCGGGGAGGGCGCGCGCTCGGCCACCACCTCCACGCGAGAAAGGGAGCAGCCGAGTACGGCTGCTCCCTTTCGCTGGTGCTGACGTCGTGGCTAGACGCGGCCCTTCAGCATTGCCTGCTTGACCTCGGCGATCGCCTTCGTCACCTGGATGCCACGCGGGCAGGCCTCGGTGCAGTTGAAGGTCGTGCGGCAGCGCCAGACGCCCTCGCGGTCGTTGAGGATGTCGAGGCGGACCTTCGCGTCCTCGTCACGGGAGTCGAAGATGAAGCGGTGCGCGTTCACGATGGCGGCAGGTCCGAAGTACTGGCCGTCGGTCCAGAACACGGGGCACGACGTGGTGCACGCGGCGCACAGGATGCACTTGGTGGTGTCGTCGAAGCGCTCGCGGTCGGCGATCGACTGGAAGCGCTCCTTGCCCTTCTCCGGCTCGGCCTGAGCCTTCAGGAAGGGCTGCACCTCGCGGTACGCCTCGAAGAACGGCTCCATGTCGACGATGAGGTCCTTCTCGAGGGGGAGCCCCTTGATGGCCTCGACGTAGATGGGCTTCGAGATGTCGAGGTCCTTGACCAGCGTCTTGCACGCGAGGCGGTTGCGGCCGTTGATGCGCATCGCATCGGAGCCGCAGATGCCGTGTGCGCAGGAGCGACGGAACGCGAGCGAGCCGTCCTGGTCCCACTTGATGCGGTGCAGGGCGTCGAGGATGCGGTCGGTCGGGTACATCTCGACATCGAACGCCTCCCAGTACGGCTCGGTGTCCGTCTCGGGGCTGTAGCGGCGCACGTTGAGCGTCACCGTGAACGGCTTGGGAGCCTCGATGGGCGCCTCGGGTGCTTCAGTCGTTGCAGCAGTCATTCTGTGAAGCCCTTCCTAGTACTTGCGCTCGGTCGGCTCGTAGCGCGTCACGCGCACGGGCTTCTTGTCGAGACGGATGTGGTCTGCGGGGTCGGGAGACTTCCGGTCGCCCGTGAGGTACGCCATGGTGTGGTGCATCCAGTTGACGTCGTCGCGCTTCGGGAAGTCGTCGCGCATGTGGCCGCCGCGGCTCTCCTCGCGGTTGAGGGCGCAGTACACGAGCACCTCGGCGAGGTCGAGCAGGAAGCCGAGCTCGATGCCCTCGAGCAGTTCCGTGTTGTAGCGCTTGCCCTTGTCGAAGACCGAGATCTCGGTGTACCGCTCGCGGAGGGAGTGGATGACCTTCGTCGCCTCGGTCAGCGTCTCCGAGGTGCGGAAGACCTGGGCGTTCTTGTCCATCGTCTCCTGCAGCTCACGACGCAGGCCGGCGACCGACTCGGTGCCGGTCGATGCCTGCAGGTCGTCGACCATGCCCTTGACGAACGCCGCTGCGTCGTCGGGCAGGGGAGCGAACTCGGCGGTCTTGACGTACTCGACGGCGTTGCGGCCGCTGCGCTTGCCGAAGACGTTGATGTCGAGCAGCGAGTTGGTGCCGAGACGGTTCGAGCCGTGCACCGAGACGCAGGCGCACTCGCCGGCGGCGTAGAGGCCGGGGATGACGGTCTCGTTGTCGGAGAGCACCTCGCCGGCGTTGTTCGTCGGGATGCCGCCCATCGCGTAGTGCGCGGTCGGGTACACGGGGACCGGCTCGGTGACGGGGTCGACGCCGAGGTAGGTGCGCGCGAACTCGGTGATGTCGGGCAGCTTCGTCTCGAGCACCTCGGCACCGAGGTGGGTGCAGTCGAGGTACACGTAGTCCTTGTGCGGGCCGGCGCCGCGGCCGTCGAGCACTTCCTGCACCATGGAACGAGCCACGATGTCGCGGGGCGCGAGGTCCTTGATGGTCGGCGCGTAGCGCTCCATGAAGCGCTCGCCGGAGGCGTTGCGGAGGATGGCGCCCTCGCCGCGCGCACCCTCGGTGAGGAGGATGCCGAGGCCGGCCAGGCCGGTGGGATGGAACTGGTAGAACTCCATGTCCTCGAGCGGGAGGCCACGGCGCCAGACGATGCCCATGCCGTCACCCGTGAGGGTGTGCGCGTTCGAGGTCGTCTTGAAGACCTTGCCGAAGCCGCCGGTCGCGAAGATGAAGGCCTTGCCCTGGAAGACGTGCAGCTCGCCCGTCTTGAGCTCGAGTGCCACGATGGCCGCAGGGACCTCCTGGCCGTCGACCTCGGTCATGACGATGTCGAGCGCGTAGAACTCGTTGAAGAACTTGACGTTGTGCTTGACGCAGTTCTGGTAGAGCGTCTGGAGGATCATGTGACCCGTGCGGTCAGCCGCGTAGCAGGCGCGGCGAACCGGCGCCTTGCCGTGGTCGCGCGTGTGTCCGCCGAAGCGACGCTGGTCGATCTTGCCCTCCGGGGTGCGGTTGAAGGGCAGGCCCATGTTCTCGAGGTCGATGACCGCCTCGATGGCCTCCTTCGCGAGGATCTCGGCAGAGTCCTGGTCGACGATGTAGTCGCCGCCCTTGACGGTGTCGTACGTGTGCCACTCCCAGTTGTCGTCCTCGACGTTCGCGAGAGCCGCCGCCATGCCGCCCTGCGCCGCACCGGTGTGCGAGCGAGTCGGGTAGAGCTTCGTGACGACAGCCGTGTCAGCGCCCTGCGCGGCCTCGATGGCCGCGCGCATCCCGGCGCCGCCGGCACCCACGATGACGATCTCGTGCTGGTGGTAGTGGACGCCGTCGACGGTGCGCGTCGGAGCGAGCTTCTCTGCCATATGTCTGTGGCTCTTCTTTCTGAGGTGGTGGAAGTCGTGTGGCCGAGCGGGTCGGCTAGGCCGGGCAGAAGCTCGGCAGGTTCTCGGCTGCGCCGTTCGCGGGGCACGGGTCGAACGTGTAGATCACGAGGAGGCCGAGGACGATGAGCACCGTCGTGACGAGGAACAGCGTGACCTGCAGTGCGCGACGCGTGCTCGCCTTCGACACGTAGTCGTTGATGATCGTGCGCATGCCGTTGGCGCCGTGGATGAACGCGAGGACCAGCATGAGCGTGTCCCAGACCACCCAGAAGGGGTCTGCCATCTTGCCGGCGACGAACGCGAAGTCGATGGCGGCGACGCCCTGGCCGACCATGAGGTTCGTGAAGAGGTGGCCGAAGATGAGGATGACCAGCAGCACACCGGACACGCGCATGAACGCCCAGCCGATGCGCTCCCAGTTGGTGCTGTTCTTGGCGGCAGCTGCTGAACGGGGGTACTCGATGGTTTCGATAGTCATGGCAGCTCCCTCCTAGTGGCTGAACACGTTGATGAGGTGGCGGGGCGTGAAGCCGATCATCGTGACGACGCAGAGGCCGATGACGATCCAGAACATGAGCTTCTGGTACTTCGCGCCGCCGGGCAGGAAGTCGATGAGGATGATGCGGATTCCGTTGAACGCGTGGTAGCAGATGGCTGCCACGAGTCCGACCTCGCCGATGCCCATGATGGGCGTCTGGTAGGTGTGGATGGCCGCGTTGTAGGCCTCAGGACTGACGCGCACGAGCGACGTGTCGAGCACGTGCACGATCAGGAAGAAGAAGATGGAGACGCCGGTGATGCGGTGGAGGACCCAGGACCACATGCCCTCGTTCCCCCGGTACAGCGTGCCGCCGCGTCGCGGCTTCTTCGCTGTGTTCTTTGGGGCTGTCGAGCCCGCCGGAGCTGGTGTCTGTACGGCTGACACGGGATTGCCCTTCTGTCGCGTTGCGTTCTTCCGCTCAGGACTCTTGCGCCGAGAAGGTGAAGACTGAGCGGCAGCTCCCAACCACACTGCGTTGGGCATGTTGATACCCGCCTAGACTACGCCTCCCGCCGTTTCCGGCTGGCAAGGTTAACCTTCCTTGGCGGCCTTGTCTGCGTGAGGCCGAGGCATGGACCGGGCCGTTCAGGCGAGCGGCAGCGTGACGGGGCGCCGCGCCTCCGCCAACACGTCGGCATAGTGGCTGAGCAGCTCGTCGCAGACGCTCTCCCACGAGCGCGAGAGCACTCGGCGGCGGCCGGCCTCGCCCATCCTGGCACGCAGCTCGGGAGCGTCGACGAGCTTCTCGAGCATGACCCGCAGATCGAGGTCGCCTGCTCGGTCGGGGTCGAAGTGGAATCCGTCGACGCCGTGCTCGATGAGGTCGATGGGCCCGCCCGCGTAGGGGGCGACGACGGGCAGGCCACTGGCGTGGGCCTCCTGGATCGTCTGCCCGAAGGTCTCCTCCGTCCCCGTGTGCACGAAGACGTCGAAACTCGCGTAGGCCATGGCCAGGTCTCGGCCGCCGAGTCGCCCGGCGAAATGAACCGGGACCCCCTTGAGGGCCTTCCGGATGCTCGGCTCCGACGGCCCATCGCCCACGACGACCAGCTGCACGTCGTCGAGCCCCCTGAGCGAGGCGAGGCGCTCGACCTGCTTCTCGGGCGCGAGCCTGCCCACGTAGCCGATGATGGTGCGCGAGTCGGCGCCCAGGCGCTTGCGGCTGCCGCGCACGCTCTGCTCGTGCTTGTTGCGCGGATGGTAGGTCTCGAGGTCGACGCCTCGGCCCCAGCGGGTGGCGTTCGTGATCTTGGCGCGCCGCAGGTCGCCGAGCGCCGCGCTCGACGGCGCCAGCGTCAGGTCTGCGTTGTTGTGCAGCCAGCGGATGAACCACCAGGCGAAGCCCTCCATGGCGCTCAGCTTGTTGCGCTTCGTGTACCCGGCGACGTCGGTCTGGAAGACGGCCACGCTCGGTATGCCGCGTCGTTTCGCGGCTGCGATCGCCTGCGATCCCAGAAAGAGTGGACTCGCGGCGTGTACGACGTCTGGCGCGAACTCGGCGAGGAACCGATCGACCCTGGGGGAGGGGAGTCCGACGGGGAACTGGCGGTAGTCGAGAGCAGGCACCTCGACGACGCGGAACCCCCTGTAGTCCTTCGGCGAGCCGGCTGCCGGAGTGACGACGATGGCCTCGTGTCCGCGCAGTGCGAGGTGGTCGAGCACCTTGCAGACGCTGTTCGTCACGCCGTTGACGGTGGGGAGGAAGCTCTCGGTGACGACCGCGATGCGCATAGGGCGAACGTAGGTGCTGGGAGTGGCACGGAGGTGAACTCGCGGCGACGCCCGCACGACGACTTCTCCACAGCTTCGTCCCGCCGAAACCAGCGCGTGACAGTGTTCCCCTAGGGTGTTGCGCATGGCAGATGCGATCGATCGGTTCTATGGCGTGATTCCAGCGGGAGGCGTCGGCTCCCGACTGTGGCCCCTCTCGCGGGCCGAAGCCCCGAAATTCCTCCACGACGTCGTCGGGAACGGCTCGACCCTCCTGCGGGCGACCTGGGACCGCCTCGCGCCGCTGTGCGCGGAGGACCGGCTCCTCGTCGTGACGGGAGAGGCGCACGCCAAGGAGGTGCGCGCGCAGCTCCCAGAGCTCATCGAGGAGAACATCGTCCTCGAGAGCGAGGGTCGCGAGTCGACGGCGGCCATCGGCCTCGCCGCGGCCATCCTGCAGCGGCGTGTGCCCGACGCCATCATCGGCTCGTTCGCCGCTGACCACCTCATCGGTGCGACCGACCGCTTCGCAGCGGCGGTGCGCGAGGCCGTCGAGGCGGCCGACGCCGGAGCCATCGTCACGATCGGCATCCAGCCCATCGAGCCGTCCACCGCCTTCGGCTACATCCGAGCGGGCAAGCCGCTGAAGATCCCCGCCGCCCCGAGTGCGCGGAAGGTCGACGCGTTCGTCGAGAAGCCCAAGGAGGCGACAGCTCGCCGCTACCTCGCCTCCGGCGAGTACCTCTGGAACGCCGGCATGTTCTTCGCCCGCGTCGACCGCCTCATGGAGGCGCTGGCCGAGTCGAACCCGCCACTGGCCGCTGGCATCAACGAGATCGCGGATGCCTGGGGCACCGATCAGCAGGCGGAGGTCACCGCTCGCGTCTGGCCGAACCTCGAGAAGATCGCCATCGACTACACCGTCGCCGAGCCGGCGGCCGCCCGCGGCGAGCTGGCCGTCATCCCCGGCTACTTCCAGTGGGACGACGTGGGAGACTTCGCGGCCGTGAGCCGGCTCCGCAAGAGCACCAACGGGAACGGCGTGACCGTGCACGGCGACGAGAGCAACGTCGTGGTCGTCGACGGCTCCGGCCTCATCGTCAACCACACCGACCGCGTCGTCGCGATCGCCGGCATCAAGGACATCGTCGTGGTCGACACCCCGGATGCGCTGCTCGTCACGACCGCGGCGAACGCGCAGAAGGTCAAGCAGCTCGTCGCCGAGATCAAGGCGTCGAAGCGGCCGGAAGTCCTCTAGCCCGCCTTCCACTCATTCATCTGCGCGCGTGCACGGTCACAACGATCCGTGCACGCGCGTAGCGGTCTGCGCCCGGCTCCCACTACTCTTCCGGCATGTCACGCTCTCGTATTCCAGGCGCCGTCGGCGCGCTCGCTGTCGCTGCCCTCGCTCTCACTGCCTGCCAGGCGCCGCCAGAGGCGCCGGGGTCGACGGGCGCAGCGGCTGCGGGAAGCGACTACCTGGCGTGCATGGTCGCGAACAGCGGCAACATCCAGGACCGCTCCTTCAACCAGGCCGTCTTCGAGTCGCTCGAGGCGGCCAAGGCGGAGTACGGCGTCGACATGCGCGAGACGGTCTCGCAGTCGCAGGCTGACTACGAGACGAACCTCGAGACCATGGTCGGCGAGGGCTGCGACTACATCGTCACGGTCGGCTGGGAGCTGGCCGACGCGACCCGCGCTTCCGCGGAGGCGAACCCGGACATCACGTACTCGATCGTCGACGAGGTCGTGGATGGTCCCAACGTCGCGTCCATCGTGCACGACACGGCCCAGGCGGCGTTCCTCGCCGGCTACCTGGCGGCGGGGGTCAGCAAGACCGGGGTCGTCGGGACGTTCGGCGGCGGCAACCAGCCGCCCGTGACGGTCTTCATGGACGGCTTCGCGGCGGGGGTCGAGCAGTACAACACGACGAAGGGCGCCTCGGTGCGGGTCGTCGGCTGGGACCCCGAGTCGCAGCAGGGGTCCTTCACCGACGACTTCACGAACACGAACGCCGCGCAGACCACGGCGCAGGGGCTCATCTCGCAGGGGGCCGACATCATCATGCCCGTCGCGGCTCAGGCGGGCGAGGGTGCTGCTGCGGCGGCACTGGCCGCGGGCGATGTCGGCATCATCTGGGTCGACTCCGACGGGTACGAGCTTCTGGGCGAGGAGTACCGGCCGCTCCTGGTCACGACGGTAGAGAAGCGGATGGAGCCGGCC
Source organism: Pseudoclavibacter sp. RFBI5 (assembly GCF_002931395.1). Lineage (NCBI taxonomy): Bacteria > Bacillati > Actinomycetota > Actinomycetes > Micrococcales > Microbacteriaceae > Pseudoclavibacter > Pseudoclavibacter sp. RFBI5. The sequence continues at coordinate 162,915 of NZ_PSYA01000004.1, forward strand.
ATCCTCGGCGTCATCGGCTCCGACATCGCGGGAACCTTCGAGGCGGGCAACAACGTCGGCACGCTCGAGAACGACGGCGTCGGGCTCTCGTCCTTCCACGACTGGGATGCGAAGATCCCCGCCGAGCTGAAGGCGGAGGTCGAGGCGCTCAAGGCCAAGATCATCTCCGGCGAGATCGTCGTCGAGTCGCCGTCATCGCCGACGGGAGCGAACTGACGGACCCCCGGAGCGGGCATCCACACGTCCGCACCGACCGATCGGCCTGCGACGATGCGGTGCCGTGAGCGTCGCCGGGCGACGCGCCGAGAAACACACTCGTAACTGTGCAACGGTCGGGTTTCGATTCCGATTTCGGCCGAATTGTGACGCAGCGCTACGGCTATGCTCGGGCAATCACCAGCTTCGTCGTGTTCGCGTTCTGCGGCCCGACGGACATCCAACTCAGGAGGATCGAGAGTGGCTATCTCTTCGAAGCAGCGTTTCGCTGCACTTGGCACGGTGGGCGTTGCAGCCCTCGTGCTCGCCGGTTGTGCCCCCGCGCCAGAAGCAGGCGATGGGGCCGCTGAAGGCGCATCCGACTTCACCGCGTGCATGGTGTCTGACGAGGGCGGGTTCGACGACCGCTCCTTCAACCAGCTTGCGCACACGGGGCTCGAGAACGCGGAGTCCGAGCTCGGAGTCAACGTGCTCGAGGCGGAGTCGGCAACACCGGACGACTACGCGGCAAACCTGACGACCATGGTCGACCAGGGCTGCAAGATCATCGTTCCCGTCGGCTTCAAGCTGGCAGACGCGACGGCCGCAGCGGCCGAGGCGAACCCAGACGTCGACTTCGCGATCGTCGACGTCGAGGGCCTCGGCATCCCGAACGTGCTCGAGCTCAACTACGACACGGCGCAGGCCGCGTTCCTCGCGGGCTACGCCTCGGCTGCGTACTCCAAGACGGGCACCGTCGCCACCTACGGCGGCGCCGCCATCCCGACCGTCACGATCTTCATGGACGGCTTCGCCAACGGCGTCAAGCACTTCAACGAGGTCAAGGGCAAGGACGTCAAGGTCATCGGCTGGGACGTCGACTCGCAGCAGGGCTCGTTCGTGGACGACTTCACGAACGTCTCCCGCGCCAAGGAGATCTCCACCGGCTTCCTCAGCCAGGGTGCAGACGTCATCCTCCCCGTCGGCGGCCCCCTCTACCAGGGTGCAGCTGAGGCGATCCGCGAAGGCGGCCAGGACGCCGTCATCCTCGGCGTCGACTCCGACCTCGCGGTCGCAGACGAGCAGTACGCGGACATCATCCTCGTGTCGATCATGAAGGGCCTCGACGTCACGGTTCTCGACGCGATCTCCCAGAGCGTCGACGGCACCTTCGAGGGTGGCACGACCTACACGGGCGTCCTCGAGAACGAGGGCGTCGGCCTCTCCGGCTTCGGCGCCTTCGAGTCCGAGCTGCCCTCCGGCACGCTCGACGAGATCGACACCCTGAAGCAGGAAGTCATCGACGGCAAGTACCCGGAACTGTCGCCTTCCTCACCCAAGGTCTGATCCTCTGCTGTCCAGATTGACGTCTGGGCACAACATGATGCGGGGCCGTCGCGCAAACTCGCGGCGGCCCCGTAGCATGCCTACGCATGCATCTCGAGCTGGCGGCGGTCACCACCGCGACCGGCTCGCGTATCACCGGCCCACCAGGCCGTATTCCGCACTACTGCACAGCGAAGTGGACCGCTATGAAACTCGAGCTTCGAGGCATCACCAAGCGATTTGGTGCCTTCACGGCCAACGACAACATCAACCTCACGATCGAGGAGGGCGAGATCCATGCGCTCCTCGGCGAGAACGGTGCTGGCAAGTCGACCCTGATGAACGTGCTCTACGGCCTCTATCAGGCCGATGAGGGCGAGATCCTGCTGGACGACGACGTCCGGCACTTCTCCGGTCCTGGCGATGCCATGGCCGCCGGCATCGGAATGGTCCACCAGCACTTCATGCTCATCCCCGTCTTCACCGTGGCGGAGAACCTCATGCTCGGGCACGAGCCGGCCAGTGGGCTCGGCGTGCTCGACATCGACAGCGCGCGCCAGAAGGTGCGCGACCTGTCGGCGCAGTTCGGCTTCAACATCGACCCCGATGCGCTGGTCGAGCACCTGCCCGTCGGCGCGCAGCAGCGCGTCGAGATCATCAAGGCCCTCTCGCGCGACGCGAAGATCCTGGTCCTGGACGAGCCCACCGCCGTGCTCACGCCCCAGGAGACCGACGAGCTCATCGTCATCATGGATCAGCTGCGCAAGGCCGGCACCTCCATCGTCTTCATCACGCACAAGCTGCGAGAGGTCCGCAAGGTGGCGGACCGCATCACGGTCATCCGGCGAGGCAAGGTCGTCGGCACGGCGCTCCCGAGCGAGTCCAACGAAGAGCTCGCGGCGAAGATGGTGGGCCGAGCGGTCGACCTCGACGTCGACAAGGAGGCCCCGAAGCTGGGCGAGACGACGTTCGTCGTCTCCGAGCTGACGGTCTTCGACGAAGTCGGCGCCAAGCAGGTCGACGAGCTGAGCTTCGAGGTGCGCGAGGGCGAGATCCTCGTGATCGCCGGCGTGCAGGGCAACGGTCAGACCGAGCTCACGGAGGCCATCCTCGGCCTCCACAAGAAGGCGCTCGGCTCGATCAGCCTCGACGGCAACGAGCTCATCGGGCAGTCGGTCAAGAAGACGCTGGATGCGGGACTCGGCTTCGTGCCGGAAGACCGCACCGAAGACGGCATCGTCGGCGACTTCACGATCGCGGAGAACCTCGTGCTCGACCGGGCGGACCGCCCGCCGTTCTCGAACGGCATCGCGCTCAACCTGCGGGAGATCACCGCCTTCGCGGAGAAGAACGTCAAGGACTTCGATGTCCGGGCACCGTCCATCGAGACGGCCGTGGGTCGTCTCTCCGGCGGAAACCAGCAGAAGGTCGTCCTCGCGCGCGAGCTCGGCCGCGACCTGCGGATGTTCATCGCCTCGCAGCCGACCCGAGGTCTCGACGTCGGATCGATCGAGTTCGTGCACGAGCAGATCGTGCGCGTCCGCGACTCGGGCATCCCGGTCATCATCGTGTCGACGGAGCTCGACGAAGTCGTCCAGCTGGCAGATCGGATCATGGTCATGTACCAGGGCAAGAGCATGGGAATCGTTGGACCGGAGACGTCGCGAGACGTGCTCGGCCAGATGATGGCGGGGGTAGAGGTATGAGCCAGCTGCAGAACGTGACAGCGGAGACCCCGCCGCCACCCGGCACCCAGGTGCCGGCCGCCGCGAGCGAGCAGTCGCCGTGGCACGGCCTCTGGCGCGACATCCTCGGCGGAGGGCCGCTGCGCTCGATCCTCGCGATCGTGCTGGCGCTGCTCATCGGCTCCCTCCTCGTCGTCTTCACGAGCGACGACGTGCTCGAGACCACCGGCTACTTCTTCTCGCGGCCGATGGACCTCTTCACGGCGGCGGGCGGCGTCATCGGCGGTGCGTTCCGCGCGCTGTGGGAAGGCGCGATCTACTCGCCCCGCAACGGCTTCGTGCCGCTGACCAACACGCTCATGTGGGCGACCCCGCTCATCACGGCGGGCCTCGGCGTCGCGTTCGCGTTCCGTGCCGGCCTCTTCAACATCGGTGGTCAGGGTCAGATCCTCATCGCCGCGCTCTTCACGGGCTTCATCGGCGCGAGCCTGCAGCTGCCGTTCGTCGTGCACGTCCTCGTGGCGGCGTTCGCCGGCATCGTCGGCGGCTCGCTCTGGGCCGGCATCGCCGGCTGGCTGAAGGCGCAGACCGGCGCCCACGAGGTGATCGTCACGATCATGCTCAACTGGATCGCCTTCTGGGGCATCACCTACCTGCTGAAGACCCCGGTCTTCCAGGCCGAGGGTGCTGGCGGCAACGCCAAGGCCAAGCCCATCGTCGAGTCCGCGCAGCTGCCTGACCTCGTCGGTGCCGCCGACTGGGGCTTCATCCTCGCCATCGCCGCCGCATTCGTCTACTGGTGGATCATGGAGCGCACCACGGTCGGCTTCAAGGTGCGCGCGGTCGGTCTCAACCCGAGCGCCGCTCGAACGGCCGGCATCAACGTCGCCTTCATCACCTTCCTCACGATGGCCATCGCCGGCGCCTTCATCGGCCTCGCCGGTGCCACGCAGGTGCTCGGTCGCGCGACAGCGGGCTACGACCCCGGAGTGCACGCGGGTATCGGCTTCGATGCCATCACCGTCGCGCTGCTCGGCGCCGGTCACCCGGTCGGCATCATCCTCGCCGGCCTCCTCTTCGGAGCGCTCAAGGCGGGCTCCTTCCCCATGCAGGTCGTCGAGGGCATCCCCATCGACATCGTCGCCGTCATCCAGGGCCTCATCGTGCTCTTCATCGCAGCGCCGCCGCTCATCCGGGCGATCTTCCGCCTCCCGCGGCCGTCCGGCATCCGACTCCTCGACCGCATTCGCGCGTCGCGCGAGGGCCGGGAAGACAGCAGCGACAAGGGCAGCAACGGCAAGAAGAACGAGGTGAACGCATGACCGCAGTGACGCCGAGCACCGAGGAGCAGATCCCGGTAGGGGCAAGCACCAAGGCGGAGGTCCGCTCGACCCGCAGCTGGAAGGCGCCGATCGCGTACGCGTTCTTCAGCGCGCTCGTCCTGATCGTCTTCGGGCTGCTCGCACCTGCGGGCGCCTCGAGCACGATCGACCTGAACTCGGATGGCGTCCCCATCAAGTTCGCCCCCCTGGTCCTGCCGACCATGATGACGAACCTCATCATCGGCGTGATCCTCGCCGGAATCACCGTCGTCGCCTTCCTCCGCACAGCGGCGGGCGAGAAGCTGCCCATGTGGGTCATGGTCGTCTTCGGCATCCTCTGGGTGTGGGCGCTCATCGTCTTCATCGGCGCCAACGCCAACGTCCCGCTCACCTGGCTCCTCACCGGAACGCTCGCCATCTCGACCCCGCTGATCTTCGGATCCATGGCGGGGCTCGTCTCGGAGCGCGTCGGCGTCGTGAACATCGCCATCGAGGGCCAGCTCCTCGCCGGCGCGTTCACCTCGGCGCTCATCGGCTCTATGACTGGCAACCCGTTCCTCGGCCTCCTCGGAGCGATCCTCGCGGGCATGCTCGTCTCGCTCATCCTCGCGGTCTTCTCGATCCGCTACCTCGTCGAGCAGGTGGTCGTCGGCGTGGTCATCAACATGCTGGTCATCGGCCTGACGAACTTCCTCTACTCGGGCGTCATGACCCGCGACAGCGGGTTCCTCAACACGATCGCGCAGAACGAGAAGTACCCGCGCTTCGCGATCCCACTGCTGAGCGACATCCCCGTCATCGGGCCGCTGCTCTTCGACAACACCTTCATCGTGTACCTCATGTTCCTCACGGTGCCGGCGCTCACCTTCGCGCTCTTCAAGACCCGCTGGGGCCTGCGCCTCCGCGCCGTCGGCGAGCACCCGAAGGCTGCCGACACGGTCGGCATCAAGGTCAACAAGACCCGGTTCTGGAACGTCCTCCTCTCGGGTGCCATCGCCGGCGCGGGCGGGAGCTTCTTCACGCTCGGCAGCGTCGGCTCGTTCAGCCAGGAGATGACAAGCGGCCAGGGCTACATCGCCCTCGCCGCACTGATCTTCGGGCGCTGGCACCCCGTCTACGCCACCCTCGCGGCGCTGCTCTTCGGCTTCGCCTCGAACCTGAAGACCCTCGTGAGCCAGGTCGGCGCGAACATCCCACCCGAGTTCATGGCGATGATCCCCTACATCGTCACGATCCTCGCCGTGGCCGGATTCGTCGGCCAGTCGCGCGGACCCGCCGCGGCGGGCAAACCCTACGTGAAGGCATAGCGATGACAGCACCGGACACCGAAGCGCTCGCACCCGACTGGGAAGCCCTGCGTCAGGCCGCACGCGACATCATGGCGAAGGCCTACGCGCCGTACTCGAACTACTCGGTCGGCGCCGCCGCGCTCGTCGACGACGGACGCATCGTCGTCGGCTGCAACGTCGAGAACGCCAGCTACGGAGTCGGCCTGTGCGCCGAGTGCGGGCTCGTGTCGGCGCTCCAGGCGAGCGGCGGCGGCAAGCTCGTCGCGTTCTCCTGCTGCAACGGTGCCGGCGACATCATCATGCCGTGCGGCCGCTGCCGTCAGCTGCTGTACGAGTTCTCAGCACCAGGGATGCTCCTCGACACCGTCTCGGGCATCCGCACCATCGACCAGGTACTGCCGGATGCGTTCGGCCCCAGAGATCTCGAAGGGATCGCATGAGCTCCACCCCCGCCCTCTCCGCAATCGAGGCGTTCGACGCCGTCGACCTCATCAAGGCGAAGCGCGACGGGCGATCCCTGTCGACGCCGGAGATCGACTGGCTCATCTCGCGGTACGCGAACGGCTTCGTGGGCGACGAGCAGATGGCCGCGATGGCGATGGCGATCTTCCTCAACGGCATGGAGCGCACCGAGATCCGCGACATGACCCTCGCGATGATCGCATCCGGTGAGCGGATGAACTTCGACGGGCTCGGCAAGGTCACGGTCGACAAGCACTCCACCGGGGGCGTCGGCGACAAGATCACGCTTCCGCTCATGCCGCTCGTCGCCTCCTTCGGTGTCGCGGTGCCGCAGCTCTCCGGCCGCGGGCTCGGCCACACGGGAGGAACCCTCGACAAGCTCGAGGCCATCCCCGGCTGGCGGGCCGACCTCAGCAACGAGGAGATGTTCCGCCTCCTCAAGGAGATCGGCGGCGTCATCTGCGCCGCTGGAGCCGGCCTGGCGCCAGCCGACAAGAAGCTGTACGCGCTCCGCGACATCACCGGCACGGTCGAGTGCATCCCGCTCATCGCGTCGAGCATCATGTCGAAGAAGATCGCGGAGGGCACCGACTCGCTCGTGCTCGACGTGAAGTTCGGCTCCGGATCCTTCATGGGCGACATCGAGCGCTCCCGCGCGCTCGCCGAGACCATGGTGGCGCTCGGCGAAGACGCCGGCGTGCGCACGTCGGCGCTGCTCACGAACATGAACGTCCCGCTCGGGCTCGCGATCGGCAACGCCAACGAGGTTCGCGAGTCGGTCGAGGTGCTCGCTGGTGGGGGGCCGGCCGACGTCGTCGAGCTCACGGTCGAGCTCGCCCGCGAGATGCTCCGTCTGGCGGGCCAGCCGGACGCCGACGTCGAGGGTGCGCTGAAGAACGGCGCGGCGATGGACGTGTGGCGGCGCTGGGTCGCGGCGCAGGACGGAGACCCGGACGGCGCGCTGCCTGTGGCGAACGAGACGCACGAGGTGCGGGCAGACCGCGACGGCGTGCTCACCCGCCAGGAGGCGCTGCCCTTCGGCATCGCCGCGTGGCGCCTCGGAGCTGGGCGCGCGCGCAAGCAGGATCCGGTCATCCACGCAGCCGGGATCGACCTGGTTGCGAAGCCGGGCGACACCGTCAAGAAGGGCGACGTGCTCTTCACGCTCTCTGCCGAGGACGACGCTCGTTTCCCGCGTGCGCTCGAGGCGCTCGAGGGCGCGTACGAGGTCGGGGACGCCGGGTCGGAGGTCCTCACCGGCGGCCAGCTCATCGCAGGACGCATCGGGGCCGAATAGTGCAGGCAGGCGGTGTCGAGAAGGGAAACCTTCTCCACACCGCCGCGCCGCCTCGCGCGCCGGTTGTCTCCGCCCGATAGAATCAGGGCTCTGGACGGCCGCACTTGTTGGTTCGCGGCCACATTCGAAGGGGAACACCGTGTCTGTGCAGAGCTCCGCGCCATACGACGAGGGCGATTTCACGCTACGAGACGGCACCAGCATCCGAGCGCTGCCGAAGGTGTCGCTGCATGACCACCTCGACGGTGGGCTGCGGGCGCAGACCATCATCGAGCTCGCCGACGAGATCGGTCTGGAACTCCCCGCGACGAGCGCGCCCGAACTGTCGAACTGGTTCTCCGACCAGTCCGACTCCGGCTCGCTCGTCGAGTACCTCAAGACCTTCGACGTCACCACGGCCGTCATGCAGACCACACACGGTCTGCGGCGCGTCGCTCGCGACTTCGTCAACGACCTCGGTGCCGACGGGGTCGTCTACGGCGAAGTCCGCTGGGCGCCAGAGCAGCACCTCAAGCGTGGCCTGAGCCTCGACGACGCCGTGAACGCGGTCCAGGCCGGCATCAACGAGGGCATCGACGACGTCCGATCCCACGGCAAGCGCATCCGCGTCGGCCAGCTCGTGAGCGCCATGCGCCACGCTGGCAACGGACTCGAGATCGCGAAGCTCGCCGTGCGCCACCGCGAGGCAGGTGTCGTCGGCTTCGACATCGCCGGCCCGGAAGACGGGTTCCCGCCCACGAACCTCCAGGAAGCCTTCGACTACCTCATGTCGGAACGGTTCCCCGCCACGGTCCACGCCGGAGAAGCCGCAGGCCTCGACTCCATCGAGAGCGCCCTCTTCGACGCCCACGCGCTGCGCCTCGGCCACGGCGTGCGCATCGCAGAAGACATCGACCTCGAGGGCGAAGACGACGACGGCACCTACGTGTCGCTCGGCCGGCTGGCCCAGTGGGTGCGCGACCGCCGCATCCCGCTCGAGCTCAGCCCATCCTCGAACCTGCAGACCGGCGCCATCGCCGCCTGGGGAGACAGCATTGAAGACCATCCCTTCGATCTGCTCTACCAGCTCGGCTTCACGGTGACCGTCAACACCGACAACCGCCTCATGAGCGCGACCAGCATCTCCCGAGAGCTGACGCTGCTCGCCGACGCCTTCGACTACGACCTCGCCGACCTGGAGACGTTCCAGCTGAACGCCGCCGAGGGCGCGTTCCTGCCGATCGAAGACCGGGAAGAGCTGGCTGAGATCGTGAGCGAAGGGTTCGACGAGGCAGGAGCATGAACGCGCAGGCCACACCTGAGCTTCAGTTCGACGCAAGCAGCGTGCGCCTCGCCGAGCAGGCGCTCGACTGGCGGCAGGCCGTCGGTCAAATGGGCGAGCTGCTCGCCGAGCGCGGCTACGCGAAGCGCGGCTACACCAGCAACATGGTCCGCGTCATCGAACGCTTCGGGCCGTATGTCGTCGTCGGTCCGGGCGTCGCGCTCGTGCACGCGCGTCCCGGTGAGGAGACCATCGAGAACGGTCTGGCCGTCATCACCTACCCGGAAGGCGTCGGCTTCGGCCATGCTCGCTACGACCCCGTGCGCATCGTCGTCGGCATGACGGCGACCAGCGCGTCGGAGCACCTCAAGCTCATCGCCGCGCTGGCGAAGACGTTCGACAACGACGCGGTGCTCGGCGAGCTCGTCGCCGCAGCCACGCCGGAGAAGTTCGTCGAGCTCCTCAAGCCGAGGCTCGTCGCAGCGGGGCTGCTCATCGCCTGACCGGGCTTCTCGTCTCATCGGCACGACACTGCGCAGGAGCGCGCCGCCGCTCGGTGCGCAGAAAGTGCCGCAGGGCGGGGGAACACCCCACCGTCGTGTCCGATTTCCGCGAGCTCTGGCGGGGGCAACCTGCCAGACTCGTCGCATGGCAAGCATCACCCTCACCGGCGACGAGCGGTACCGCGCGATCCTCGCCAAGGATCGACGCTTCGACGGGCAGTTCATCACCGCCGTCGGGTCGACCGGCATCTACTGCAGACCGAGCTGCCCCGCCCGCACACCCAAGCGGGAGAACGTCACGTTCTACCCGACGAGCGCCGCCGCCCACGAGGCCGGGTACCGGGCCTGCAAGCGCTGCCTGCCGGATGCGGCACCCGGTGACCCAGCCTGGAACCTCCGCGGCGACGTCGCCGGCAGGGCCATGCGGCTTATCGGCGACGGGGTCGTGGAGCGTGAAGGGGTCCCTGGCCTCGCTGCCCGACTCGGCTACTCGTCCAGGCACCTCGCGAGGGTACTCACCGCAGAACTGGGCGCGGGCCCGCTTGCGCTTGCACGCGCGCAGCGGGCACGCACGGCGGCGACGCTGCTCGGCGCCACCGACCTGCCCTTCGGCGAGGTGGCCTTCGCGGCCGGCTTCGCGAGTGTCAGAGCGTTCAACGAGACCATCCAGGAGGTCTTCCAACTGACGCCGACCCTCGTGCGCGAGCGATCGCGAAGACGAGCCGTGGCGGCCGCGTCGCGAGTCACGGACGGGGGCCTCGGGAGCTTCGGCGCTGGCCTGGCGCTGAGCACCGGAGCCGCCCCGCTGACGCTGTCGCTCGCGTACCGGGAGCCGTACGACGCCGTGGGCGTCTTCGCCTGGCTCCGGGAGCGCGCCATCGACGGGGTCGAGGTCGCGACCGACGATCGGTACGAGCGCAGTCTCCTCCTCCCGGGAGGCCCCGCATGGTTCGGCGTGGACGCTGGCGGCCCGCAGCCCGCGTCGCTGCGACTCCGCGCGCGCCTCACCGACCTCAGCGACCTGCAGGCCCTCGTCACGCGTGTGCGCCGGCTCTTCGACCTGGATGCGGACCCGGCGGCCGTCGACGGAGCGCTCTCCGTGCATCCGGCGATCGCGGAGCGGGTGCGCCTTCGCCCGGGTCGCCGCCTGCCCGGCGCCGTGGACCCCGACGAGATGCTGTTTCGCGCGATCATCGGTCAGCAGATCACCGTCTCGGCGGCACGGACGGCTCTCGGTCGCCTCGCCGCGCGGGCGGGGGCCTCGCTCGGGCAGAACGGCGACAACGAGGAACACGCGGGCGAGCTCGGCGTGAACCGCCTCTTCCCGAGCGCAGCCGCCATCGCGGAGCTCGGCGAGGCATCCTTCGCCGGCCCCAGGGCACGGTCAGCGACCATCACACGCGTCGCCGAGGCGATCGCGGACGGCCGACTGCGGCTCTCGCCGGGTGACGACATCGCCGAGCAGCACGAGGCGCTGACGGCGTTCAAGGGCATCGGCGACTGGACGGCCGGCTACGTGAGCATGCGGGTGCTTGGCAACCCAGACGTGCTGCTCACGGGAGACGTCGCCCTGCGAAGCGGAGCCAGAGCGCTCGGCCTTCCACCTGAGCCCAGAGCCCTCACGGACGTCGCGGAGCAGTTCAGGCCGTGGCGAAGCTACCTGTCCCTCCACCTCTGGGGAGCTGTCCCACCCAGGGCGCGACCCGGCACCAAGATCCGCGCCACCGCGCAGACACCGCCCACCACCACCACGGAGACACCAGCATGAGCACGCAGGCCAGCAGTGAAGCTCGGGCCGTCATCGAGACGCTCGACACCCCGGACGGGCCGTTCACGATCATCGCCCGCGACCGTGACGGGGCGGTGCTCTCCTCAGGCTGGAGCGACGACGAGCAGCGTGTCCTGGAGCGCATCACGGCGCAGTCCAGGCCGAACGCCGTCGCGCGGGGTCGCACTGCCGCCTCCGATGCCGTGCGTGCGTACTACGACGGTGATCTCCGCGCCATCGACGACGTGCTGGTCGCCCAGTTCGGCGCGACGTTCCGGATGCAGGGGTGGCTCGGTCTGCGGGCCATCGAGGCAGGGCATCCGCTCACCTACACGGAGTTCGCGACGGCTCTCGGACGGCCGACGGCCGTGCGCGCGGCAGCGAGCATCTGCGCCAGCAACGCGCCTGCGCTCTTCGTGCCCTGCCACCGGGTACTGCGCTCGGACGGCACGCTCGGCGGATTCGCGTGGGGTATCGACGTCAAGCGCTCCCTCCTGCAGCGCGAGCTCGCCCACGCCAGCTGACGAGCCGGGCGACCTCGTCTGCCATCTCGCGATGAGTTTGGCGCTTGCGGATGGCTTGCAAGCCAGCGCGAGGCGTGAAAGCCATCCCGAAGTCGGGGGTGGATCCTGAAGCGGGCGTGGATCGCGAGGCCGGGGTGGATCGCGAAGCGGGCGAGGATCGCGAGGCCGGGGTGATCGCGAAGCGGGCGAGGAAGCCATCCCGAGACAGGAACGTCTGCCGCTCGTCTGTTTCGGGGTGGGTTTGGCGCTTGCGGATGGGTTGCAAGCCATCGCGAGGCGTGCAAGCCATCCCGAAGTCGGGGGTGGATCCTGAAGCGGGCGTGGATCGCGAGGTCGGGGTGGATCGCGAAGCGGGCGAGGAAGCGATCCCGAGACAGGAACGTCTGCCGCTCGTCTGTTTCGGGGTGGGTTTGGCGCTTGCGGATGGCTTGCAAGCCAGCGCGAGGCGTGCAAGCCATCCCGAAGTCGGGGTGGATCCTGAAGCGGGCGTGGATCGCGCGGCGGGGGTGGATCCTGAAGCGGGCGTGGATCGCGAGGCCGGGGTGATCGCGAAGCGGGCGAGGAAGCCATCCCGAGACAGGAACGTCTGCCGCTCGTCTGTTTCGGGGTGGGTTTGGCGCTTGCGGATGGCTTGCAAGCCATCGCGAGGCGTGAAAGCCATCCCGAAACCTTGGCAGATCGCGAAGCCGGGGTGCAGCGCGAAGCCAGCGCGGAACGTGGTGCTGCGACGAGAGCCTCCCCTGAGCGGACGCTGGTCCGTCAGGGGAGGCTCTCGTGTGGAGTCCTTCGCCTACGCGGTGGTGAGGGTGACCCGCAGGGCCTCGCCGGCCCTGGCTGCCTTCGCCTCGGCGTCTGCCGCGCGCTCGGCTGGTGTGCCGTCCTCGCTGGATGCGTCGACGTACACCTTGATCTTCGGCTCCGTGCCCGAGGGCCGAACCATGACGCGTGTGCCGTCGGCGAGCTGGTAGCGCAGCAGGTCGATGGGCACCTCGTCGCCGGACAGGTCGCCGGTCTCGAGCACTGCGACGCCGCCGACCTCGGTGGGCGTGTGGCCGCGCAGGACCGCCATTACGCGGGGGATCTGGGCGATGTCGTCGAAGCGCACCGAGACCTGCGTCGACACGAACGTGCCGAAGCGCTCGGCGAAGGCGTCGTCGTGGTCGATGAGCGTGCGCCCCTCGGCCTGGAGCCCCATGATGAGCTCGAGGATCGCGACCGACGCGGAGATACCGTCCTTGTCGTGCACCGTCTCCGGGTTGACGAGGTAGCCGAGAGCCTCCTCGTAGCCGTAGAGGATGTTCGGCGCGCGGGAGATCCACTTGAATCCCGTGGGCGTCTCGGCGTAGTCGAGCCCGTACTCGTGGGCGATGCGCCCGAGGGCTGGGGCGGAGACGACGGAGGTCGCGAGCGTGCCGTGCACGCCGTCGGCCTTCGCCTGCTCTGCGGCGCGCCAGCCGAGGATCTTCCCGATGTCGTTGCCACCGAAGCGCCGCCAGCCGGACGCGCCCTTGACGGCGACGGCGAGTCGGTCGGCGTCGGGATCGTGCGCGATGACGAGGTCGATTCCCGCAGCATCCGCCGTCTCGTAGGCGAGGTCGAGTGCGCCCGGCTCCTCGGGGTTCGGGAAGTCGAGCGTCGGGAACGCGCCGTCCGGCTCGACCTGTTGCGCGACGACGACCGGCTCGGCGATGCCGAGCTCTGCGACGACAGCGCGGAACGTCTCCCAGCCGACACCGTGCAGGGGCGTGTAGACGAAGCGCACGTCGCCCGGCGTTCCGCGCAGGAGGGCCGCGGTCGCGGACACGTAGTCGGTGACGATGGACTCGTCGGCCGTCGCGTACTCCGCGGATCGTGGGAGCTCCGGCACCTTCCGGCCGGCCGCGACCTTGCCGATCGCCTCGGCGATCTCGGCATCGACGGGCGCGACGATCTGCGAGCCGTCGTCGGCCCCGCCGAGGTACACCTTGTAGCCGTTGTCCCACTTCGGGTTGTGCGAGGCGGTGACCATGACGCCAGCGGATGCGCCGAGTCGGCGGACGGCGAATGCGAGCACGGGCGTCGGGAGCTGCCTCGGCAGGATCGTGGCGGCGACGCCCGCGGCCTGCATGATCTCCGCAGTGTCCTGCGCGAAGCGCTGCGAGTTGTTGCGGGCGTCGTAGCCGATGACGATCGACGGGGACTCCTCGCGCGCGAGCAGGAAGTCGGCGAAGCCTCGAGCGGCTTGGGCGACGAGGACCCGGTTCATGCGGTTCGGGCCAGCGCCGAGGCGGCCGCGGAGGCCGGCGGTTCCGAACGCGAGGCGGGCGCAGAAGCGGTCCTGCAGCTCGCGCCAGGCCGCGGCGCGCTCGCTGGTGTCAGCGTCTTCGATGATGGCGAGCTCGGGCGACACGTCGCCGGCGGCGTCGAGCAGCTGCTGCAGCTCGGCGCGCGTCACCTCGTCGGGGTCCTGCTCGAGCCAGGACACCGCGTTGTGCCGGAGCGCGACCTGCAGTGACCGTGCGATGCCGCTCATCAGAGCTTGACCACGATCTGGGAGAGCAGCTCGGCGAGATCGGCTTCCGCCGCCTTGCCTGCCTCGAGGACCTCCGCGTGGCTCAGCGGGTTGGGCGAGACGCCGGCCGCCGGGTTCGTGATGAGTGACATGCCGAGCACCTCCATGCCGGCCTCGCGAGCCGCGATGGCTTCGAGCGCCGTCGACATGCCGACGATGTCGCCGCCGATCGTGCGCGCCATCCTGACCTCGGCGGGGGTCTCGTAGTGCGGGCCGCGGAACTGCACGTACACGCCTTCGTCGAGGTCGCGCACCGTCAGCGCGAGCTCGCGCAGGCGTGCCGAGTACAGGTCGGTGAGGTCGATGAAGGTCGCTCCCTCGAGGGGCGAGTCGGCCGTGAGGTTGATGTGATCCGAGATCAGCACGGGCGTGCCAGGGCCCCACTCGGGGCGCACGCCGCCGGCGCCGTTGGTGAGGATCATGACCGAGGCGCCGGCCGCCGCGGCGGTGCGCACGGAGTGCACGACGCGGCGCACACCCTTGCCCTCGTAGTAGTGCGTGCGCGCTGCGATGACCAGCGCGTGCTTGCCGTTCGCGAGGCGAATCGAGCGCAGCGTCCCGGAGTGGCCTGGGATGTCGGACTTCGCGAATCCGGGCACCTCGTCGGCTGGGATGGTCGCGATCGTCTCGCCGAGCAGCTCGGCCGTCTGCCCCCATCCGCTGCCGAGCGTGAGCGCGATGTCGTGGCGTTCGACACCCGTCTTCTCGGCGATGACCGCGGCAGCTGCCTGCGCGAACTCGAAGGGTGAGGTGGCTGGATCGTCGATCGACTCTGACTCGTGCGTTGACATGCACCCCAGCGTAGCGACCGGGGCGGGACCTGCGTGGAGCACAAGCGGATGATGTCCCGCCCCGTCTCGGAACGGCGCGGAAACCTCTCCGGTTTGGCGGGTTCATGCGGGAGGAGGACAATAGCGGGTATGGCCACGCCCTTTGATCGCAAGCACCGCATCGTCGTCGTCGGCGGGGGGCCAGGCGGGTACGAAGCCGCGCTCTCGGCCGCCCGCCTCGGCGCAGAAGTCACCCTCATCGAACGCGTCGGCGTCGGCGGCTCCGCCGTCCTCACCGACGTGGTTCCCTCCAAGACCCTCATCGCCAGCGCAGAGGCGGCGACGGCGATCCGCGAGTCCGGCGAACTCGGCGTGCAGTTCTTCGCGAAGGGCGACACGGGGAAGCCGCTGAAGCCCGAGGTCGCGGTGAATCTCTCGAAGCTGAACAAGCGGCTGCTGCGCCTCGCGCAGAACCAGTCGGACGACATGCAGCGCACGCTCGAGGCTGCCGGGGTCAACGTCATCCAGGGCGAGGGCAAGCTCGACGGCAACTCGGCCGTCACGGTCGGCACCGGCTCGGGTGGGCAGGACTTCGACCGCATCGAGTTCGACTCGGCGGTGATCTCGGTCGGTGCTCGTCCTCGCACGCTCGACTCGTGCAAGCCCGACGGGGAGCGCATCCTCACCTGGACCCAGCTCTACAACCTCAAGGAGATGCCGAGCCACCTCATCGTCGTCGGCTCTGGTGTGACCGGGGCCGAGTTCGCGTCGGCCTACTCGGCGCTCGGCTCGAAGGTCACGCTCGTCTCGAGCCGCGACCGCGTGCTCCCGAACGAGGACGCTGATGCCGCGGATGTCATCGAGGACGTCTTCAAGCGCGGCGGCATGACCGTGCTGTCGAAGTCCCGTGCGGCGACCGTGGTCCGCGACGGCAACGAGGTCGTGGCGACCCTCGACGACGGGCGCGAGGTGCGTGGCTCGCACTGCCTCATCGCGGTCGGCTCGATCCCGAACACCTCCGGCATCGGGCTCGAGGAGGCCGGTGTCGAGGTCTCGCCGTCCGGGCACATCCGCGTCAACCGCGTCGCGCGCACCTCGGTGCCGAACATCTACGCGGCCGGCGACTGCACGGAGTTCTTCCCGCTCGCATCCGTCGCCTCCACGCAGGGGCGCACGGCGGTGTTCCACGCGCTCGGCGACGAGGTGCGGCCCATCAACCTGCGCAATGTCGCTTCGAACATCTTCACGTACCCGGAGATCGCGACGGTCGGCTGGCAGCAGCGTTCCATCGAGGACGGCACCCGCGAGGGTCGCGTCTACAAGCTGCCGCTCGGCGAGAACCCGCGTGCCAAGATGCAGGGCGTGCGCGACGGCTTCGTGAAGCTCATCGCCGGCAACGACCTGGGCACCGTCATCGGCGGCGTGATCGTCGCACCTCGTGCCTCGGAGCTCGTGCTGCCGCTGTCGATCGCCATCGAGCAGCGCCTCACGGTCGACCAGGTTGCGCGTGCCTGGGCGGTCTACCCGTCGCTCGCGAGCAGCATCTCGGATGCCGCCCGTGCTATGCACATGCCGTACGAGGAGCAGACGAAGGCCTAGCTCGTGTCTGACAATGCCTCGCCGACTCCGCTCGTCCTGGTCGCGCGATCTGCTGCGTTGGAGAACTCGCGCAATGCTCCGCATTGGGCTTCGTTCTCCGCCTTGCAGCTCACACGACCAGGCCGTGCTCGCTGTGGCGATCCACTGTCAGACACTCCCTAGCTCGGCTGTCTCGGTGCTGGAACGGCGCCTGGCGGCGTTCCGCACCGTGAGGCCGATCAGGTCGCGACGTACTCGTTCCAGATGTCGATGGCGAGCTTGATGAAGAGCACGCTGACGACGATGAGGAAGACCCAGCGGATGAGCTTGCTCCCGCCGCGGATGGCGGTGCGGGCGCCGAGGTAGCCGCCGGCGACGTTGGAGACGGCGAGAACGGCGCCGAGCCCCCAGAGCACGTAGCCCTGTGGGGCGAAGAAGAGGAGCGCTCCGAGGTTGGTGCCGAGGTTCACGATCTTGGCTTTCGCGCTGGCTTGCAGGAACGAGTAGCCGAGCAGGGACACGAGGGCGATGACGAGGAAGGACCCGGTCCCCGGGCCGAGCAGGCCGTCGTAGACGCCGATCGCGAAGCCGATGAGGCCCGCGACGACGTGGTGCTTGCGTCCCTCGTACTTGAGTTTGTCGAGCTGCCCGACGCTCGGTTTGAAGGCGGTGAAGATGCCGATGCCGAGGATCGCGATGGCGATGATGGGCTTGAAGGCTGCGGCGGGGATGCTGGAGGCGAGGATCGCGCCGCCGTAGGCGCCGAAGAGCGCGATGGCGGCCATGGGCAGCGCGGTTCGCAGGTCGGGTTTGACGCGTCGGAAGTAGGTGATGGAGCTGGTCGCGGTGCCGGCGATGCTGCCGAACTTGTTGGTCGCGAGTGCTTGCACGGGCGAGACGCCCGGCAGCGTGAGCAGCATCGTGAGCTGGATCAGCCCGCCGCCGCCGACGACCGCATCCACCCAGCCGGCTGCGAAGCCGCCCACGATGACGAGCGCGAGCAGCCACCCGTTGAACCCCTCGAGCCCCGTGAACGACTCGAGCCAGCTCGCGTCGTTCGTCGTGAGCGCGGCGTCGAGGGGCGACGAGAGCAGCGTGGAGGTCAGGAGGGAGGCGTCGATCACCTACCGAGGCTACTCGGCGTCGGCGAGCTCGAGCAGCTTCGTGCCGCTCGAGACGGTCTCGCCGGCGGCACCGGAGATGGATGCGACGATGCCGTCGCGGGGAGCCTGGATGGGCTGCTCCATCTTCATGGCCTCGAGGACGACGAGGAGGTCGCCCTTGACGACCTTCTGCCCCTCCTCGACGGCGAACTTCACGATCGTCGCCTGCATGGGGGCGACGACGTCACCGCTCGAGTGGGTCTCGACGTTGGTGTGCGAGCGGCGCTTCGGGGCGTGCCCCGCCATGGTCCGACCCGCACCGCCGTGGCCGACACCGGTGGCGGCGAGCAGGCGCTCGGGGAGCGACACCTCGAGGCGCTTGTCGTTGACCTCGACGACCACGTTGCGGCGCGCGATCGGCTCGTTGACGTCGCCGGCTTCGCCACCCCACGGCTCGATCGTGTTGCTGTATTCGGTCTCGATCCAGCTCGTGTAGACCCCGAACTCGCCGTTCTCGGCGGTGAAGGCGGGGTCGCGGACGACGGAGCGATGGAAGGGCAGGACGGTCGGCATGCCGTTCAGCTCGAAGTCCTCGAGGGCGCGGCGGGAGCGCTCGAGTGCCTCCTCGCGCGTGGCGCCCGTGACGATGAGCTTCGCGAGCAGGGAGTCGAAGGCGCCGGAGACGACGTCGCCCTCGCGGACGCCGGAGTCGACGCGCACGCCGGGGCCTCCAGGAACGCGGAAGGTCGTGACGGTGCCAGGGGCTGGGAAGAATCCGCGGCCCGGGTCCTCGCCGTTGATGCGGAACTCGAACGAGTGGCCGGTGACCGTCGGGTCGTCGTAGCCGAGCGCTTCACCCTGGGCGATGCGGAACTGCTCGCGGACGAGGTCGATGCCGGTGACCTCCTCGGAGACCGGGTGCTCGACCTGGAGGCGCGTGTTGACCTCGAGGAACGCGACCGTGCCGTCGGCGGCGAGCAGGAACTCGCAGGTTCCAGCGCCGACGTAGCCGACCTCCTTGAGGATCGCCTTGGATGCGCGACGCATCTCGGCTTCCTGCTCGGCGGTGATGAAGGGCGCTGGCGCCTCCTCGACGAGCTTCTGGTGGCGTCGCTGCAGCGAGCAGTCGCGCGTGGAGACGACGACGACGTTGCCGTGGGAGTCGGCGAGGCACTGCGTCTCGACGTGGCGGGGCTTGTCGAGGTACTTCTCGACGAAGCACTCGCCGCGTCCGAACGCGGTGATGGCCTCGCGGGTCGCGGACTCGAACAGCTCGGCGACCTCTTCGCGCTCGCGTGCGACCTTGAGCCCGCGCCCGCCGCCGCCGAACGCGGCCTTGATGGCGACCGGCAGTCCGTGGATGTCGATGAAGTCGAGGACCTCGCTCGGGCCTTCGACGGGGTTGAGCGTGCCCGGGGCAAGCGGTGCGCCGACCTTCTCGGCGACGTGGCGCGCCGTGACCTTGTCGCCGAGCGCCTCGATGGCCTCGGGGGACGGGCCGATCCAGGTGAGTCCCTGGCGGATGACGGCGCGTGCGAACTCGGCGTTCTCGGCGAGGAAGCCGTATCCCGGGTGCACGGCGTCGGCGCCGGAGCGGCGGGCGATGGAGAGCAGCTTGTCGATCACGAGGTACGTCTCGGCGCTCGTGGCGCCTCGCAGCGCGTACGCCTCATCGGCGAGGCGGACGTGGGGTGCGTCACGGTCCTGGTCTGCGTACACGGCGACGGAGGTGATACCCGCGTCTCGAGCCGCTCGTGCGATGCGTACGGCGATTTCGCCACGGTTGGCGATGAGGAGCTTCGAGATTCGCGACATGGTTCCTAAGCCTATTGAGGTCGGTGCGGCCGGATTTGGCTCGATTCGACAAACTTATCGGGAGAAGGTTGTCAGATGCGCTCGGTTGGAGGTTCTCACCACGCCGAGCGTGTGGCAGTTGGGCGACATTGGCCGCGTTGCACATTCCCACGGAGTGGGAAGGGTGTTGCGTCATGTATTACGTCGTGTTTAGCTACAGGGCTGAGCTTTCGCTCAGTTCGTCCTGCCAGTCGGTCAGCAATGACTGCACGACCAGCAATGGTCCGGTGTGCCAGGTCCAGTCCGGGCCCGCCGAATTGCCGTCCACTCCGCGTCCCCAGCGACGCGCATCCACCACGCTAGCGGATGCGCAATGCGAGACGCCTCGTCGTTCCGGAGAATCGATGCTCGGTAAGCTCCTCGCCCGCTATCTCAGGAAGTACTGGCCGCTCCTCGCGGGCGTGCTGGTCTTCCAATTCCTTCAAGCGCTCGCGTCGCTGTACCTGCCGCGACTCAACGCCGACATCATCGACAAGGGCGTCGCCAACGCCGACACCGACTACATCTGGTCGACGGGCGCCGTCATGCTCGCGATCTCGCTCGGGCAGATCACGTGCTCGATCATCGCGACCGTCTTCGCCGCGCGCGCCGCCATGGCGCTCGGCCGTGACATCCGCGCCGACGTCTTCGCGCGAGTGAGCGGCTTCTCCGAGCGCGAGGTCTCGCGCTTCGGGGCGGGCTCGCTCATCACGCGCAACACGAACGACGTGCAGCAGGTGCAGATGCTCGCCATGATGGGCTCCACCATGCTCGTCTCGGCTCCCATGCTCGCGATCGGCGGCATCATCATGGCCCTGCAGCAGGATGTGGGCCTCTCCTGGATCATCGGCGTCGCGGCCCCCGTGCTGCTCCTGCTGGTCGGCATCATCATCAGCCGGATGGTGCCGCTGTTCCGCCAGTTCCAGGTGAAGCTCGACAACATCAACCGGATCCTGCGCGAGCAGCTCACCGGTGTGCGCGTCGTGCGCGCGTTCGTGCGCGAGCCGATCGAGGAGCAGCGGTTCGAGGTCGCGAACAACGACCTCTTCCTCCTCGGCAAGCGAGTCGGCGATCTCTTCGTCACGCTCTTCCCGCTCGCGATGCTCGTGCTGAACATCACCGTCGTCGGCGTCATCTGGTTCGGCGGAATCCAGGTCGACCAGGGCACGGTCGAGATCGGGACGCTCTTCGCGTTCATGGCCTACGTCATGCAGATCCTGATGGGCGTGCTCATGGCGAGCTTCATGACGATCATGATCCCGCGCGCGGCCGTCAGCGCCGACCGCATCTCCGAGGTGCTCGACACCGAGTCGACGCTCATCATGCCGGCCGACCCCGTCTCCGACTTCCCGGAGCCGGGCGTCATCGAGTTCGACGACGTCGAGTTCACGTACCCGGGTGCAGAGGAGCCGGTGCTCACGGGCATCTCCTTCCGCGCCGCCCCCGGTGAGACGGTCGCCGTCGTCGGCTCCACGGGAGCGGGCAAGACGACGCTCGTCTCGCTCATCCCTCGTCTCTTCGACGCGACGGGCGGTTCCGTGCGCGTCAACGGCGTCGACGTCCGCGAGGCCGACGCCGAGCTGCTGTGGGACGGCATCGGCCTGGTCCCGCAGCGTCCGTTCCTCTTCACCGGCACGATCGCCTCGAACCTGCGCTACGGCCGTGAGGCCGCGACCGACGACGACCTCTGGAAGGCGCTCGAGATCGCGCAGGCCACGGCCTTCGTGCAGGAGAAGGACAAGCAGCTCGAAGCGCGCATCGCGCAGGGCGGCACGAACGTCTCAGGCGGGCAGCGCCAGCGGCTCGCGATCGCGCGCGCGATCGTGCACGAACCGCAGGTGTTCGTCTTCGACGACTCCTTCTCCGCGCTCGACCTCACGACCGACGCCAGGTTGCGGCGCGCGCTGTGGGAGCAGCTGCCCGGCGTGACCAAGATCGTGGTCGCGCAGCGCATCTCGACGATCGTCGACGCCGACCGCATCGTCGTCCTCGACGACGGCCGCATGGTCGGTCTCGGAACGCACGACGAGCTGCTCGAGAGCTGCACGACGTACAAGGAGATCGTGGATTCCCAGCTCGCAGTGGAGGCGCAGTCATGAGCCGTGACGCAGACAACCAGAACCAGGACGCCAAGGGCGCCCGTCGGGGCAAGCGCAGGCCGAAGGAGGTCGTCGAGAAGGTCCTGACCGAGGAGGAGCAGCTCGAGCTGGAGCTCGCCGAGCAGGCGAGGCAGTCGTCCGGCGACTGGGACAGCGTCGCTCCCGGCAAGGCGAAGAACTTCGGGCAGAGCTTCGGCAGGCTGCTCGGCAGGCTCCGGCCCTACCGCGCCGCGCTCATCATCGTGTCGTTCCTCGGCGCCGTCGGCGTCGTGCTCTCCGTCATCGCGCCACGAGTGCTCGGGCAGGCGACCAACCTCATCTTCGAGGGCGTCGTCTCCAGCCAGCTGCCGGCGGGCGCCTCCAAGGACCAGGTCGTCGCGGGGCTCCGCGACTCCGGCCAGACGCAGTTCGCCGACATGGTCGCCGCCATGGACATCACGCCGGGCGAGGGGGTCGACTTCGAGCGCCTCGGCATGGTGCTCCTGTCGGTGCTCGCGCTCTACGTGTTCTCGGCGCTGCTCATGTGGCTGCAGGGGTACGTCATCAACATCATCATGATGAAGGCGATGTACAAGCTGCGCGAGGACGTCGAGCGCAAGATCAACGCGCTGCCGTTGAGCTACTTCGACCGCGTGCAGCGCGGCGAGCTGCTGAGCCGCGTCACGAACGACATCGACAACATCACGCAGACGATGCAGCAGTCGCTGTCGCAGGTCGTCACGAGCGTTCTGACGGTCGTCGGAGTGCTCGTCATGATGTTCTCCATCTCCTGGCAGCTCGCGCTCGTCGCGCTCGTCACTCTGCCGCTCATGGGCGTCATCTTCGGCGTCATCGGACCGAAGTCGCAGCGGAACTTCGCCGAGCAGTGGAAGAAGACGGGACGCCTCAACGCGCGCGTCGAGGAGTCGTTCTCCGGTCACGCCCTCGTTCGCGTGTTCGGCCGCGAGAAGGATGCACGCGAGCAGTTCCAGGTCGACAACGAGCAGCTCTTCCAGGCGGCCTTCAAGGCCCAGTTCTGGGCGGGCGTCATGATGCCGGCGATGATGTTCATCGGAAACCTGTCCTACGTGGGCATCGCGGTGCTCGGCGGCCTCATGGTCGCGGGCGGCAACCTGCGCCTCGGCGACGTGCAGGCGTTCATCCAGTACTCGCAGCAGTTCACGCAGCCGCTCGCCGAGCTCGGCGGGATGGCTGCCGTGCTGCAGTCGGGTACGGCCTCGGCCGAGCGCGTGTTCGAGCTGCTCGACGAGGACGAGCAGGAGCCCGACGCGAGCGACGCGCCCAAGCCGGCGAACGGTGCGGGCGAGATCGTCTTCGACGACGTCACCTTCTCGTACACGCCGGAGCAGAAGCTCATCGAGAACCTCAATTTCTCGGTCGAGCCTGGCCAGACGGTCGCGATCGTCGGGCCGACCGGTGCCGGCAAGTCGACCCTCGTGAACCTCATCATGCGCTTCTACGAGCTCGACGGCGGGCGCATCCTGCTCGACGGGCAGGACATCGCCGAGCTCAGGCGCGAGGACGTCCGCAGTCGAACCGGCATGGTGCTGCAGGATCCGTGGCTGTTCGCGGGGTCCATCCGCGAGAACATCCGCTACGGGCGTCAGGACGCGACCGACGAGGAGGTGCTCGCCGCTGCGACCGCCTGCTACGTCGACCGCTTCGTGCACTCACTGCCTGAGGGGTACGACACGGTGCTCGACGAGGACGCGTCGAACGTCTCCGCCGGCGAGCGTCAGCTCATTACGATCGCGCGCGCCTTCGTCTCCGACCCGCAGGTCCTCATCCTCGATGAGGCCACGAGCTCGGTCGACACGCGCACGGAGCTGCTCCTGCAGCAGGCGATGGCGGCACTTCGCCAGGGCCGCACGAGCTTCGTCATCGCGCACCGTCTCTCGACGATCCGCGACGCCGACCTGATCCTCGTCATGGAGCACGGCTCCATCGTCGAGCAGGGGACGCACGATGAGCTCGTGAAGCAGGGCGGCGCGTACGCGAGGCTGTACAACTCGCAGTTCGAGCAGGCCGTCAGCGACCTGGATGCCGAGCAGAGTCAGCTCACGTCCTAGGTCCGGGCCCCTGATCGGGCGCATCTCGTGATCCGGCTCGGCCGGGTGCATCCGCTGCTGTGCGGAGGCACCCGGCCGTTTCCGTTGTGTCCCGAGCAATCGCGCGCCGGCCGCGTGCGGTCTCGAGGTGGCTTCCTCGCTTCCGGATGGGTTCTTTCCCATCCCGAAGCGAGGAAGCCATCCGGAGAACACAGAGGGGTCGGCAGGGTGGTGGGGCCGACGAGGGTGGCCAAGACCCGGGTGAGGGCCGGAACCGGCGCGGACCCTACGCGAGCATCTCGTAGACGCCGGAGCCGATGAAGATCAACGCGATCACGACGAGGCCGATCCAGAAGAACTTGCGTGTGCGCGTGACGGGTTTGCTCATGGGGGAAGCCTACGCGGCGGACCAGCCTCCGTCGGAGGGGAGGATGACGCCGTTGATGTTGACGCCGTCGTCGCTGAGCAGGAACGTGATGGAGGCGGCGAGCGCGGTTCCCGTGGTCGGCGTCGGCAGCAGCGCCATCGCCTGACGGACGCGCTGCCCGCCGAGCTCGGAGTCGAAGCGGGCCTCGATGTTGGTGGCGACGGGTCCCGGGGCGACGGCGTTGATGCGGAGTCCACTCGGGCCGTACATGAACGCACTCGACTTGGTGAGCCCGGCGACGGCGTGCTTCGACGCGGTGTAGGCGGCGCCTGCGGCCGACCCGCGGAGTGCGGCCTCGGAGGCGACGTTGACGATCGCGCCCGTGCCGACGGCGAGCATCGCGGGCACGACGGCGCGCATGAGCTTCATCGTGCCGGTCACGTTGACGGCGAAGACGCGGTTCCAGACCTCATCGCTGACCTCGCCGACCGGTGTCATGTTGTCCATGATGCCGGCGATGTTCGCGAGGCCGTCGATGCGGGAGCCGGCCGCCTCGAGGATCCGAGCGACACCGGCGTCGTCGGTGATGTCGGCGGTGAGGGTGACGATGTCGGCGCCGTCGTGCTCGCTGACGAGCGCGGCGAGGCGCTCTGCGGAGACGTCGACGGCAATGACGCGCCCGCCTTCGCGCGCGATGCGCGACGCGGTCGCCTTGCCGATGCCGGAGCCGGCGCCCGTGACGATGACGGTCTTGCCGTCGAAGCGGCCGCCCGTGGTGGCTTCGACCCAGGCCGCCGCCCGCGGCGCGCGAGGGGCGTCGTGGTCGACGGCGGGGCCGAACTCACCGGGCTGTGCTGGGGTGACCTCGCCGCTGTTCGCTCGCGCGATCATCGCATCCACCATCTCCTGGGGGAACTTTCCCTGGCTCAGCTCGACGAGCTGCGCCAGGGGGAGGCCCGCGACGGGGGTGAGGGAGGAGGCGTCCTGGCCGCCCTGGGCGAGGATCTCGCGGATGACGACGCCTCCCGTCGGGTCGGTGAGCCATTCGCCGATCGTGGTGTCGCCGGTGAGGGGGTGTGCGCTCGAGGTCATGGTGGTGCCAGCTTTCTGCTCGGTCCGCCGAGCCCGCGCTCGCGGCGAGCGTGGGCTGGGGTGGCGACAGTGTCGGATCGAACGAACCGGACAACACTGTCCGGATTATGCTATCCCGGTGTCGACTCCAGCGAAAGCCAACCGAGGGCCAAGTGCTGGCCCCGAGAACCGACGTGCCCTCATCGCGGCCGCGCGGGAGGTCTTCGGCGAGGGGGGAGTGGATGCCCCGCTCAGCGCCGTCGCCAAGCGCGCTGGCGTCGGCCAGGGCAGTCTCTACCGGCATTTCCCGGATCGGGCGTCGCTTGCGCTCGCAGTGTTCGGCGACGCCATCGTCGAGCTCGAAGACCTCGCAGCCTCGCCCGAGGCTGATCTGGCAGGGCTGCTCGAGCTCATCGCCCGGCAGATGCTCGTGTCGGTCGGACTCATCCAGCTCACCCTGACCGACACCGCCGACGCGCAGGGGGCGAGTGTTCGAGACCGGATGCTCGCGGTGCTCGGCGACGTTCTCGAGCGCGAATGGGCGAGCGGTCGGGTCGACCGGGAGATCAGCGCGGGCGACCTGCTCCTGCTGCTGTCGATGCTCGCCGGCGTTCTGCCGCGCACGCCCTTCGTCGAGCGCGAGGCCGTCGTGCGGCGCGCGCTCGAGCTGTTCTGGCGGTCGTTCGCCTCCTGAGGGCTCAGCTGCCCTCGGTGAGCTGACGCAGCACTCGGCGGATGCCCTGGAACCCGATGACGAGCCCCTGCAGCTCCTCGTCGCTCAGGTGTGCGGCGAACTCGTCGGTGTCGGTCCGGAGTCCGAGGAAGCGCTCGTGGAGCCGGATGGCCTTGCGGGTCGCCGTGAGGTGGCGGATGCGGCGGTCGGGCTTCCCCTCCGTGCGGGTCACGAGCCCGTGCTCGACGAGCTTGTCGATGCTGGCGGATGCGGTCGGCACCGCGACGCCGAGGTGTTCGGCGGCCTGTGAGACGGTCGTGACCGTGCCGGTGGTCACGAGGAAGACGGTCTTCAGCTGCTGGGCGGTGATGTCGAGCTCGAGGAACGGGGCCATGTGCCTCGCGGCGAGGCCCCTGGTGAGTTCGTTCCTGACGTCATTCAGCTGGGTGAGGAGTGCTTCGCGCGATTCGCCCTGCTCCATGTGAACCCCCTGAGATCGTCGAGCTTCTCACTAATAGTGAGGATGTGTCTAAGTATAGTTCGAGGTGGGCACCAGAGCGGATGCCGGGAAAGGGACGGAGTCGACCATGACCGATCAGATCTGGTGCATCGCAGGTGGCGAGGATGGAGCAGACCGGCGGCTCGCCGACGCCCTGCTCCGTGGCGGCAGCACGGTCGCGATCGTGGGCCGCGACGTCGCGCCGTTCGCGCTGCTCGTCGACGACTACGCCGACG
This sequence comes from Pseudoclavibacter sp. RFBI5, assembly GCF_002931395.1. Classification (NCBI taxonomy): domain Bacteria; kingdom Bacillati; phylum Actinomycetota; class Actinomycetes; order Micrococcales; family Microbacteriaceae; genus Pseudoclavibacter; species Pseudoclavibacter sp. RFBI5. The sequence continues at coordinate 189,375 of NZ_PSYA01000004.1, forward strand.
CGGTCATGCCCGTCGAGCTCACGGCGACGACCTCCGAGGCGCTGGCCGAGGTGCGCGAGAGCATCGAGCTGAACCTCGGCGAGGTCACGCACTTCGGGGTGCTGCTCGGCGAGATCGGCGAGGGGAGTGCCGAGCAGGTCGCGGGTCGCCTCCTCCACAAGCTCGACGGCGCGGCCGCGCGCAACCGGGCCGGTCGCGGCGACGGCGAGCCTGCAGACCGCTGGCCAGTCGGGGCGCAGCTGGTGCTCGTCCGCGGCGTGGTCGGCAGCTCGAATCAGGTCTCGATCGAGGATCGGGGCGCTCAGAACTCCGACATCGAGGCGCGCATCCGGCTCGCTGGAGCGCAGTCGGCGCGGCCCATGCCCACGGTGCGGGTTCGCGAGCTTGACGATCTCCTCCACGACGCATCCGCTGACGCGGTCCGCTGACGCGACGCGGGGACGCCTGGTCGCGCTCAGCCGCCGAAACCGGCCGCCCCGCAGAAGCCAGCTACACCTCGCTGGGCGCGGGCGCCTTCGTCACCGCCTCGAGGATCGGCGTGCCGACCTTGCCGCTGCCGAGCCCGACCGCCTCGACCGACGCGAACGACCCCGCGTTCAGCACGATGACGGGCGTGATGAGCGAGAAGCCCGCGGCCTCCACGATGTCGCGGTCGAACTCGACGAGCACCGTGTCCGGCGTGACCTTGTCGCCTGCCTTCACCTTGACGTCGAAGCCCTTGCCATCGAGCTCGACCGTGTCGATGCCGACGTGGATGAGCACCTCGAGCCCGTTGTCGAGCTGCAGGCCGAACGCGTGCCCGGTCGCCTGGGCGACGGCGACCGTGCCCGTTCCCGGAGCGTAGACGACGGTGCCGCTCGGTCTGATAGCGGCGCCCGGGCCCATGATGCCCTGGCTGAAGACGGCGTCGGGGACCTCCGACAGCGGGACGATCTCGCCCTCGAGCGGTGACAGGACCTCGACGGTGCGCGGGGCCGACTCGCGCTCTCGAGCGGCGGAGGCGGCGATCACGTCCTCCGTGCTCTCTCCCTTCTTCGCCGTCTCCAGGTCGGCGACCGGAACCCGGGCCGCCTCGAACGCCGCCTGCTGCTCGGGGCTGCGGTAGCCGGAGAAGATGACGAGGAACATCGAGACGAGGAACGCCGCACCGACCGCGCCTGCGTAGAGCGGGATGTTGTCGAACGCCGGGATGGTGAGCAGTGACGTGAAGACGAACGCGCTCGTCTTCACGCCGCCGCCGATGCCGATGATGACCCCGCCGACGAGACAGCCCACGAGCATCCGCCCGTAGATGCGCTTGAAGCGCAGGTGGATGCCGTACAGCGACGGCTCTGAGATGCCGCCGAGCAGGCCGGCCGCGAGGGCGCCCGTCGAGGTCTGGCGCATCTGCGCGTCCTTCTCGCGGATGGAGAGGTACAGCACGCCGGCGGTCGCACCGAAGCACGCGAAGTTCCATGCGCCCATCGGCCCCTGGATGTAGTCGTAACCGAGCGTCTGGATGTTGAGCAGCATGATCGCGTTGATCGGCCAGTGCAGGCCGAGCGGCACCATGAAGGGGTAGGCGAGCGGGATCACGATGGCGAAGATGAGCGGCGAGAAGTCGTTGATGCCGCGGAGCAGGTTGGCGAGGCCGGCGCCCGTGTAGACGCCGATGGGGCCGATGAGGAACGCCGTGAGCGGGATCATGATCAGCATGCTCAGGAAGGGCACGAAGATGAGGTGCAGGTCTTCGGGGATGAGCTTCTTGAGGCCCTTGTACAGGGGGCCGAGCAGCGCGGCCATCAGCAGCGGAGGGAACACCTGGGAGCTGTAGTCGAAGACCGTGAGCGGGAGGCCGAAGATCGGCACGACGGAGACCTCGGAGCCGAAGACCTCGATGGGGTCGATGCCGTCGGCGAGCTTCGTGAAGCCGGGCAGCATGACGACGCCCATGATGGCGAAGCCGATCCACGGGTCGGCCCCCACGCGCTTCGACGCGTTGTACGCGATGTACAGGGGCAGGAAGACGAAGACCGCCTGCCAGCAGAGGTTGAGGAAGCGCCACGACGGCGGGAGGTCGGTGCGCGGGTCGGCCCAGTTGGGGATGACGCCGAGCGTGCTCATGAGCGCCATGAACGTGATGAAGAGGGACGCACCCAGCAAGGCGCCGAGGATCGGCCGGAACGAGTCGGACAGGAACTCGAAGACGCTGTCGAGCCATGCGAACTTGCCGCGCGGCCCCTTCGCGCGGGCCGCGGCCTTGATCGAGGCCGCGTCTTCCGGGTCGGCGGGGGCGCCACCGCCCGACATCGAGGGGAGCGCCTGGATGTCGTTGTAGACGTTCTGCACTCCGCCGCCGATGACGACCTGGTAGCGGTCACCCGATTGCGGCACGACCCCCATGACGCCTGGGATCGCCTCGACCGCCGCCTGGTCGATACCGGATGCGTCGTGCAGCTGGAAGCGCAGCCGTGTCGCGCAGTGGGTGAGGTTCTCGATGTTCCCCGCGCCGCCGAGCTGGCTGACGATCTGGGCTGCTGGCCCCGAGTCTCCTGACGAATGTGCGGGCATGGTCGGACCTCCCTCGCGAGGCGTCCTCGTTGACGCCTGGATCGCGACGTTACGCCCGACCGTCGGCATTCACCAGATGCGAGCTGGCACCGTGTTCAATTCGTAGCCGGGGGCCGCTTCTGGCCTGCTGCTGAGGCCGCCGAGGGGCGCATCAGGCGCGGTTCCACAGCTCGGGCCACCCCACTCCGAAGCCGCGCACGAGTCGGCGCAGGGCGGGAAGCGAGAGTCCCACGACCGTCGACGGGTCGCCTTCGATGCGGTCGATGAAGGGAGCCCCGAGCGAGTCGATCGTGAACGCGCCGGCGACGTGCAGGGGCTCACCCGAGGCGACGTAGGCGTCGATCTCGGCGTCGTCGAGATCGTCGGCGAAGGTCACGCTGGCGCTCGCGGTGCTGCCGACGCCGTCCCCGGAAGCATCCGAGCCACCACGGCGGTCGACGAGCCAGTGCCCAGACCACAGCGTGCCCGTCTGGCCCCGCTGCGCGAGCCAGCGCTCGCGCGCGACGTGCGGCTCGTGGGGCTTGCCGAGCATCCGGCCGCCGATCTCGAACATCGAGTCGCCCCCGAGGACGAGGCCGTCGAGCGGCTCCCCGGTTCGCGGGTCAGGCGCATCCGCGACCGCGAGTGCCTTGGCCCGAGCGAGCAGCTGCACGTACTCGCTCGGTTCGAGAGGACCCTCGGCGAGACGCGCCTCGATCACGGCGTCCTCGTCGACGCTCGACGGGATGACGACGGGCTCGATGCCCGCCTGGCGCAGCAGCATGAGGCGGGCGGGCGACGTCGAGGCGAGGTACAGGCGCATGAGGCGAGGGTACCGGGACGGTGCCCTCGCTGCGCGGAGCAGGCCTTCCGGAGCGGTGGGGCCGCTACGGTCAGGGCGCGGTCAGCCAACGCGCGACCTCCTGCCAGAGTGCGCCAAGGCCGTTTGCATACGATCTCTCGCATGCTCATCAGGCTCCACAGTTCGGCCCAGCGCCCAGATTCCGAAGGGGAGGGCGTCGGGTGACCCGCATCGAGTCGAGGTACCGCGCGCCGAAGCAGACCAGGTTCTCCCGCTCGTCTGTGGTGTGGGATGCGCCGGGCGTCGAAGCCGTCTCGGCCCCCTCCGCACTCGCGTGGGTCGCCGAGGCGAGCGGTGACGTCGAGGCGGCGAGCGTCGTCGAGGACGCGGTCGGCGCGATCACCGCGAACTCGCGCATCTCCGCGCCGGTCTCGGCCGAGCAGGGCGAGGGCGGGGGCCCACACCTCGAGTACCTGCTCGAGACCGACCCGGTCCTGCGGACGCGGCTCGTCTCGCTGCGCCGCCCGAAGACCGGTGAGCACCTCACCGTCACCTCCAACGGCCGCGGCGACTGGCGCGTCGGCGACCGCCCAGCCCCCGAGCTCAGCGGTGCGCTCGACGTGGACATCCGGGCGACTCCCCTCACCAACACGCTTCCCATGCGCAGGCTGGGACTCGAGGTCGGCGAAGAACGCGAGATCGAGGTCGCCTACATCGACACGGAGACGTTCGCCGTGTTCCTCGACCGTCAGCGGTACCGCCGCCTGAGCCGCACCCGCTACCTCTTCCAGGCGGCCGACGGCTCGTTCGAACGCGAGATCGCGACCGACGAGCAGAGCTTCGTGCTCAGCTACCCCGGCCTCTTCACGCGGCTCTGAGCCGAGGCCGCCAGGCTCGGTGGGCGCGCACGGCTAGGCTCGAGCGCATGACCCACGACGGCACGACCCCAGACCTTTCAGCGGAGATCACTCCAGGAGACGTGATCGAGCTCGAGGTCGGCGACATCGCGCACGGCGGCATCTTCGTCGCCCGTCACCAGGGCAGAGTCGTGTTCGTCGCGGATGCCGTGCCCGGCGAGCTCGTACAGGCTCGGGTGACCGAGGTGCGGAAGTCCTTCGCGCGTGCCGTCGCCACCGACGTGCTCCGCGCATCCGACGACCGCCAGGCGCACGTGTGGCAGGAAGCCGGAATCGAGCGGACGCCGGAGGAACGCGCCGGGGGAGCCGAGCTCGGACACATCCGCCTGGCCCGACAGCGTGAGCTGAAGGCCCAGGTCCTGCGAGAATCCATGGCGCGCTTCGCTGGCCACGACTGGCAGGGTGTCGTCGAGCCCCTTCTCGGCGACGACGAGAACGGCGGAACGCGCTGGCGCACCCGCGTCACGCTCCACGTCGACAAGGAAGGGCGCGTCGGCCCGTACGCGGCACGCTCGCACCGCGTCATCGAGACCGAGACCCTGCCGCTCGCGCACGGCGACATCGAGGAGCTCGCTCCGCTCGGTCAACGCCTCGCCGGTTCCGGGCGCATCGAGCTCGTGGCACCCGCGGAGCTCGACACCCGCATGCGGACCATCCTCGACGGCGCCCACGGACGCAAGCCGGCCGTGGTCACCGAGGTCGTCAACGGGCGCGAGTACCGGGTCGACGAGGACGGGTTCTGGCAGGTGCACAGGCTCGCCGCCGAGACGCTCTCGAACGCCGTCGCCGACGCCCTCGATCCCACCCTCGTCGACGCCGAGGCCGTCAACCTCGACCTGTACGGCGGAGTCGGCCTGCTCGCGGCGGCGTTCGCGCAGGAAGCCGGACCAGGGGCCTTCATCGAGACCGTCGAGTCGAACGCGGCTGCAACCGGCCACGCCACCGCGAACCTCGCGGAGTGGCGCGGCGCGAGCGCCGTCACGGCACGCGTCGACCAGTACCTCGCGAACCTCGAGCGCGACGCGACGCACCTCGACCGCGACGGGATCCGCCGCGGAAGCGTCATCCTCGACCCGCCGCGCTCCGGCGCCGGCAAGGACGTCATCGACCGTCTCGCGGGCTTCGGGCCGGCTCAGCTCGTCTACGTCGCCTGCGACCCGGTCGCGCTCGCCCGCGACACCGGTCTCCTCCTCGGCCACGGCTACACGCTCGACTGGATGCGCGCCTACGACCTCTTCCCGAACACGCACCACTTCGAGACGGTCGCCCGCTTCGTGCGCGCCTGACCGGAACGACCGCCTCGGACGCGACGAACGCCGGGCACTCGCAGGAGCGAGGGGCCCGGCGTTCGTCGCACGGTCTCCGTCGAGCAGAGAGACCAGGGCGTCCTAGCGAGCGGCGCCGGCGAGGCTGCCCGTCGTCTGCGCAGCATCGTCGATGATGATGCACTGGATGAGACGGTCATCGGCGCCATCCCAGCTCTGCTGGGTGGGAGTGAGGTAGCTGAAATTCAGCGAGCTCTCCTCGTAGGAAAGCCCGACGAAGGTCGCGAACTGCGCCGTGCAGTCGGTGTCCGCCTGCGCGCTGATGGCTTCGTCTCCGGGGTACTCGCCCGCGGCCATCTCGACCTCGAAGTACACCTCGTAGTCGTGTGGGTCGGAGCACGGCACGACCGGGATCTCGCTGACCGTGGTGCTGCCGGCGTCGTTGAAGCAGTCACCCACGGCGAGCTTGAAGACGTCGAGGTCACCCGACTCGGTGACCTCCTGTGTCTCGCCGTCGCGGACCTCGCTCTCGCCGCCGGACATCTCGCCCTCGACCGATTCCGCGATCTCCTGGGCCGCGGAGCAGCCGGTGAGGCCGAACCCGAGGAGCACGAGGGCTCCGATCGCGAACGCTGATGTGACGGTGGTCTTCGCCATGATCTCTCCTGGAAGTTCGGTGGTTTTCGCTCACTGTAGCGACAAAGTGGGCGATTCAGGACCGCTTCTCGAGCAGCAGCGCGACGGCGCGCTCCTTGCGATCGACCGGGCAGTCTGCGAAATACGCTGAGCTGGCGATGAGCGCCTGCGTGTAGCACTCAGCATGCCCCTCGACCGCGGGGACCGCGTTGCCGTCCCAGCCGGAGAACTGCCCGTAGCCCTCCTCTTCCAGCACGCGGACCATCTCGTCCGGGTTCGGGAAGACGTAGGCCTGCTGCGCGTGGCCCAGCTCGTGGATCAGGACCGACGCGCCCGCATCGGTGATCGTCGGGAACAGCGTCGCATCATCCGCCCGCAGATGGATGCTGGCGGTCGGCGGCTCGACCGGGCAACCGCCGCCCTCGCACCAGGACTGCTTCGTGCAGGCCTGCGCGTCCTCCGGGCAGGCCGTCTGGCCGTCGGCAGCCCAGGTCGCAGGAACACCGGATGCCGCGATGAAGGCGTCGATGCCAGCCTCTCCCTCTGGCCACGGGCCGATGGGGGCCGTGACGAGTGGCGGGTAGCTCAGCGAGGCGCTCTGCGCATCCTCCGGCGGGACGACGACCGGCTCGAAACGGCTCTGCGTGCCGAAGACGTTGACCTCGAACCACTCGCGGACGCCGTCAGCGCTCCACGGCTCTGCCGCAGGCGCGCCACCCTCGTCGTTCGAGGGCACACCAGCGGGGGTCGCGAACACCAGCGCCACTGCAAGCAGGGCGACGAGGGCGAACATGAACCCGCCAGAGGATCGCTCGGTTCGCATGCGGCTGCGATCAGCTCCGGTAGGAGCCGCCGAACGGATCGCTCGCGGAGCCGCCGCCGCGCATGCTGCGCTGCGAGAGCTGCCACGCCGTGCGGCGCTTGACGATGTCGCGGGGCCGGTCGAGGTCCTGTGCTGACTCGATCATCGAGGCGAGCACAAGCGTGGCCGCCGCGAGCTCGTCCTCGGTGGGGTTGCCGCTGACGGTGCGCACGATGTGCTCGAGGCCGACGTGCGAGGGGATCTGGTCCTGGCTCACAGTGGGATGTTCCCGTGCTTCTTGGGGGGCAGCGATGCGCGCTTCGTGCGCAGCGTGCGCAGCGCCTTCGCGACGATGACTCGGGTCGACGCGGGCTCGATGACCGAGTCGAGCTCGCCGCGCTCGGCAGCCAGGAAGGGAGACGCGACGTTGTACGTGTACTCGTTCGCGAGGCGCGTGCGCACGGCGGCGACGTCCTCGCCCGCCTCCTCGGCGCGCTTGATCTCACCCCGGTACAGGATGTTCACGGCACCCTGGCCGCCCATGACGGCGATCTCGGCGGTCGGCCACGCGAAGTTCAGGTCGGCGCCGAGCTGCTTCGAGCCCATGACGATGTACGCGCCGCCGTACGCCTTGCGCAGGATGACGGTCACGAGCGGCACTGTCGCCTCCGCGTACGCGTACAGCAGCTTCGCGCCGCGGCGGATGACCCCGGACCACTCCTGGTCGGTGCCGGGCAGGTAGCCAGGCACGTCCACGAGCGTGAGGATCGGGATCGAGAACGCGTCGCAGAAGCGCACGAAGCGGGACGCCTTCTCGCCGGCCTCGATGTTCAACGTGCCCGCCATCGCGCTCGGCTGGTTCGCGACGATGCCGACGGAGGTGCCGTCGACGCGCGCGAAGCCGATGATGATGTTGGGGGCGAAGAGCGGCTGGACCTCGAGGAAGTCGCCGTCGTCGACGATGAGCTCGATGACCTGCTTCACGTCGTACGGCTGGTTCGGGGAGTCGGGGATGACCGTGTTGAGCTTCTTGTCGAGATCCGTGATCTCGAGCTCCGTCTCGATGTCGTAGCTCGGCAGCTCGGCCTGGTTGTTGTCCGGCAGGAACGAGAGGAGCTGGCGCGCGTAGTCGAGGGCATCGTCCTCATCCGCGGCCAGGTAGTGGGAGACGCCAGAGGTGCGGTTGTGCGCGAGCGCGCCGCCGAGCTCCTCGAAGCCCACCTCCTCGCCGGTGACCGTCTTGATGACGTCAGGTCCCGTCACGAACATGTGGCTCGTCTTGTCGACCATGATGACGAAGTCGGTGAGCGCAGGGGAGTACACGGCGCCGCCGGCTGCGGGGCCCATGACGATGGAGATCTGCGGGATCACACCGGAGGCCTGCGTGTTGCGCCGGAAGATCTCGCCGTACTTCCCGAGCGCGACGACACCCTCCTGGATGCGCGCGCCGCCCGAGTCGAGCATGCCGATGATCGGCACCCCAACCTTCATGGCGTGGTCCATGATCTTGATGATCTTCTCGCCCGCGACCTCGCCGAGCGAGCCGCCGAACGTCGTGAAGTCCTGCGAGTAGACGGCGACACCGCGGCCGTGGATCGTGCCCGTTCCCGTGATGACCGCGTCGCCGTACGGGCGGCGGGCATCCATGCCGAACGCCGTCGTCCGGTGCCGGACGTACTCGTCGAGCTCCACGAAGGAGCCCGGGTCGAGCAGCTCGAGGATGCGCTCCCGTGCGGTCTTCTTGCCCTTCGCGTGCTGCTTCTTCGCAGAGACCTCCTCCGCCTGCGTCACTGCTTCCGCATGGCGGGCCCTGAGGTCGGCGATCTTGTCAGCCGTGCTCGTAGGGGTCGGACCGGACGCTGAGGAGTCAAGTGGTGCGGAGTTCACCCGCGTCACTTTACCGGGCGGCGGCTCATATTCGGCCGCACGGGTTAGCCTGATTCCCCGGTGAAGTGCAAGAGAGACGCACGACGCACGACATTTGAGAGGTTGGCGGCATGACTCAGGGGACTGGCGCACCGAACGGGGCCGCGCCCAGGGCAGGCGCCGAGGTCGTACCGCTGGCACCGGATGCCCAGGCGCAGCAGTGCCTGCTGCCGTCGAGCGCGCCCATGGCGCCGTACGACGCGAGCATCCGAGGCGAGGCGGGCACCCCGCCCGAGCTCTCGCGACGGAGCCTCTGGGGCAGGTGGGCGCTCGGCGTCGCCGCGCTCGTCCTCGTCCTCGCGTTCATCCCGGTTCCCGTGCTCAACATCGCGCTCGCGCTCTCCATCGCGGCCGTCGCCTTCGTGCTCGCGATCGTCGCGCTCTGGCAGAAGCGTCGCTCGAAGGTGCTCGCGATCATCGCCCTCGTCACCCTCTTCGTCGCCGTCCTCGCCTCGGTCGTGATGACCTTCGTGTACCTGTCGTTCATCGGCTCGGCGATCGCGGGCGCCCAGTGAGCACCCCTGCCATCACCCAGCTCCTCCTCGGAGGGCGAGCCGCTGGCACCGAGCTGCGCCTCATCTCCGTCCCGGAGGCGACCTCGACCAACGACGTGCTCGCCGACATCTGGGAGCGCACCGGGGGAGAGGCCAGCCAGAACCCGGCCCTCAGCACCCTCGTCACCTACGCCCAGACCGCCGGCGTCGGCCGCCACGGCCGTGAATGGATCTCCCCGCGCGGAAAATGCCTCGCAGCCTCGACCCTCGTGCGCCTCGCCGACGACGAGGCAGCCCCCCGCATCCTGGGCTGGCTGCCCCTCATCGCGGGACTCGCACTCCGCAGTGCCATCCTCGAGCTGTCACCACCGGCCCCCGGCTTCCGACCGGACGAGCACTCCGGTCGCGTCGAGATCAAGTGGCCGAACGATGTCCAGATCGACGGACGCAAGGTCGCCGGCATCCTGGGGCGTGTCCTCGGAACGCGCGACGGTGAGCTGTCCTGCGTCGTCGGCACCGGCGTCAACATCACCCTGCAGGCAGAAGAGCTGCCCACACCTCACGCCACCTCGCTCGCGCTGGCGGGAATGCTCCCGCCGCACCCGGCGGAGCTCCTCCCCGCGTACCTCTCCGAGTTCGTGGCGAGGCTCGAAGCGCTGCGCGAGACTCGCGGCGATGCCATCGCGAGCGGAGCCCACGGCGAGCTGAGCGACGTCTGCTCGACCCTCCGCGCCCGCGTCGCAGCCACGCTGCCGTCCGGCGAGATCCTGCACGGCTTCGCGACCGAGCTCACGCCGGAAGGGCACCTCGTGATCAGAGGCGATGACGGCGAGACCAGGTCCGTCGCGGCCGGGGACGTCGAGCGGGTCCGCCCAGAGAACGGGGCCTGATGCGCGGCCGCCCACCGCATCCGAGCGAGCAGTCCTGGGACCAGATCTTCGGCGCTCCCGACGCGCAGCAGTCCGGTGCGCAGCAGTACGGCGCACCGCCCCAGGGTGCGCAGCATGCCGTCAACCACGCGCCACGACAGCAGGCGGCACCGCCGCACCACGAGTACGCGCAGGTCCAGCAGCGAGCCGCGCCAGACCGGCACCGCTACCACTCCGGACGGCAGTACGGTCAGCAGTTCCCCGCTCAGCCGGAAAGCCCCCAGCAGCGGCACTACGAGCCGCTCGGCATGCGGCTGCCCGAGCGGACGATCATGCGAGTGCGCAGGCACGGACGCCGTCTGCTGCTGCCGTCGATCGTCCTCATCATCGGCTTCGCGGCCGCCGGCTACAACCTCGGTGCCCTGCAGGAGACGACGATCGGGGCCCGCCACGCGTGGCTGCTCATCTCGCTCGCCGCGATCGTCCTCCTCGGCATCGTGCCCATCGTGGTCTGGCTCCAGGCACGCAACAGGATCACCACGCACCGCATCGTGCTCTCGCAGGGCACCCTGACGAGCGAGACCCGCGAGATCTACATGAACGCGATCGTCGACGTCACGGTCCGGCGCAACCTCTGGCAGGCGATGTTCCGCTCGGGGACGATCGTCATCACCTCGGTCTCCGGCCACCGCCTCAGACTCATCGACGTGCCGAGCGCCAACACCGTTGCCGCGTGCATCCGGGAGCTCAGCGGGCCGTAGCCGCCCGAGCGCCGGGACCCGTCGCTCCTCCCCGACACGGGCTCGCAGAGGGCCGCAGACGCGAAGAGCCGCGGGCAGGAGTGCCCGCGGCTCTTGGCAGCCCGCCGATCGCTCGGCAGACGAGGTCAGCTGGCCTCTACTGCGGTGCCGTCCTTCTGCTGCATCTCCGCGACGCGCTTGGGGGAGAACACCCAGAAGCGGTACAGGATGAAGCGGAAGATCGCGCCGAGGCCGATTCCGACGAGGTTCGCGATGTTGTAGGCGATCCACGAGTGGTTGTCGAGCACGGCATTCGTGAACCAGATCGGGAGCAGGCCGATGCCGAGCCCCACGAGGCTCACGCCGAAGAACTCGATCGCCTCCCGGAAGTTGTCCTGGCGCTTGTGCTGGCGGAACGTCCAGATGCGGTTGCCGATCCAGTTCGTCACGATCGCCGCGCACGTCGAGATGACCTTCGCCCACAGCGCGCCATGCGCGACCTCGGTGGGGTTGAGCACCGTCAGCATGAGGATGTTGAACAGGCCGGTGTCGACGACGAAGCCGACCCCGCCGACGAGGCCGAAGTTGATGAGCTGCGCCATCATGCCCTTCGACGCCGCGATGCGTCGGAACACGTTGACGATGCGGCCCCAGAGGCTCCGCGAGGTCCGCTGCGCAGGCAGATCGAACTCGGCAGTCTCCGCGGCGACGAAGCCGACGAAATCCTCAGGCTCAGAGTGATGCGGCTCTGCGTGCTTGCGGGAGCGATTGGTCAAGCGCTCGACCTCCATCGTGGGGCACTTGCGTGGATGATGCCGCCGCAAGCAGGATAAACTGTTGGGGAGTTGTGACCCTCGTCGGAGTATAGACACGTCAGAGCAAAAGGCACGTCACTGCCACTGCAACGCAGGCGGGGAGAACTCCCCGGCCGTCGAATTCGATGCGAGCGCACAGACTCCCTCACGGCAGGACTGCCAGCAGCACTCTCGAACGGAGCGAACCATGGGTCAGGTCGTCGGCGTCATCGGAGCCGGGCAGCTCGCACGAATGATGCTCCCACCCGCCATCGAGCTCGACGTCGACCTGCGGGTCTTCGCGGCAGGCCGCGGCGAGAGCGCAGACCGCGCCGTCACCGCCGTCGGCGACATGCACGTCCTCGCTGAGGTGCTCGACTTCGCGCGCGGAGTGGATGTGGTCACCTTCGACCACGAGCACGTTCCGCAGGACGTGCTCAGGGGCCTCGTCGACGCCGGCGTCGCCGTGCGCCCAGGGCCGCACGCGCTGCAGTACGCCCAGGACAAGCTCCTCATGCGCCGCCGCCTCGCGGAGCTCGGCATCCCGATTCCCAACTGGGCCGAAGTGCGCGACGAGGCGGAGCTGCAGGCGTTCATCGACGCCAACGGCGGCGTCGCCGTGCTCAAGACGCCACGAGGCGGCTACGACGGCAAGGGCGTCCGCATCGTCCGCGACGGCGCCGACGGCGCCGACTGGTTCGCTGCGGGGGAGCCCCTGCTCGTCGAGGAACGCGTCGACTTCCGCCGCGAGCTCGCGCAGCTCGTCGCTCGTCGCCCCTCCGGTGAGATCGCCCTCTGGCCGATCGTCGAGACCGTGCAGCGCGACGGCGTCTGCGCCGAGGTGCTCGCCCCCGCCCCCGGTGCCGAAGGAGCGGACGACCGCCTCGGCTACGTCGCCGCCACCATCGCCCAGTCGGTCGCCCTCGGGCTCGACGTCACCGGCGTGCTGGCCGTCGAGCTCTTCGAGACGACCGATCAGCGCATCCTCGTCAACGAGCTCGCGATGCGCCCGCACAACTCCGGGCACTGGACCATCGACGGCTCCACCACGAGCCAGTTCGAGCAGCACCTCCGCGCCGTCCTCGACCTCCCCCTCGGCGACACCGGCATGACGGCACCCCACGCCGTCATGGTCAATGTGCTCGGCGGCCCGCAGGAGGGCAGCTACGGCGACCGGTACGAGAAGGCCATGCACGCGCATCCCGACGCGAAGATCCACAGCTACGGCAAGTCCGCGCGCCCCGGGCGGAAGGTGGGGCACGTGACCGTCGCCGGTCCAGAGCTCGACGAGGTCGCCTACCGGGCCAGGGCTGCGGCAGCCGCGTTCGACGACGACGCCGCATCCTGACGCGAGGCCGTAAGGCTGCGCTGGGCCTGAGGCGAGCCGTCACCGGCCAGCCTCAGCGGAGCCGCGCGCACCCGCGTCTACGCTTGCACGCATGAGCGACCACCCCACCGCATCGTCCGCGCCCGCAGACGACACCCCGCAGCAGGCTCCCCTCGTCGGCATCATCATGGGAAGCGACAGCGACTGGCGTGTCATGCACGAAGCTCGCGACGTGCTCGCCGAGTTCGGCATCCCCACCGAGGTCGAGGTCGTCTCCGCCCACCGCACCCCCGAGAAGCTCGTCAGCTACAGCCGCGGAGCGAGCGAACGCGGCATCCGCGTCATCATCGCCGGAGCGGGAGGCGCGGCCCACCTCCCCGGCATGGTCGCCTCGCTCACGACGCTCCCCGTCGTCGGCGTGCCGGTCCCGCTCAAGTACCTCGACGGCATGGACTCCCTGCTCTCGATCGTGCAGATGCCTGCAGGCATCCCCGTCGCGACGGTCTCCATCGGCGGAGCCAAGAACGCCGGAATCCTCGCCGCCCGCATCCTCGGCACAGCTGACGAAGCGCTGGCAGCCAGACTCGCCGACTACAGTGACGGACTGCGCGACGCCGTAGAAGCCAAGAACGACGCCCTCAAGCAGTCGCTCTAGCCCACCCCTTCGGCCGCCGTCGCTGCCCCTTGCTCCTCGACCGCAGGACCACATGACACTCACCCTCCCGCTCCGGTACCCGGACGCCAGCTCGCCGCAGCTCATGACCAGGCGCGCCTGGTGGCTGCTCCTCGCGAACTTCTTCCTCCCGGGAACCGCGCAGATCCTTGCCGGGAATCGGAAGTTCGGGCGCTTCATGCTCTCGATCTGGCTCGGCGGCATCGCGGCCGTGCTCGTGGTCCTGCTCATGGCGCTCGTGCTGCGCGGGCCACTGCTGTTCGTGTTCTCCACCACGCTCGGCATCACCGCGGTGCACCTCGTGCTCATGCTCTACGTGGCCATGTGGGTCGTGAGCGGACTGGATGCGCTCCGCCTCGTGCGCATCATCAAGCTCGAGCAGGTCGCTCGGCCGCTCATCGCCATCGTCGGCGTCGTCCTCGTCACCGTGCCGCTCGTCTTCGCCGCCGTCACGTCGCAGGTCGCGAACCAGGGGAAGTCCGCCATCGAGGGGCTCTTCGGCGGCGCGTCGAACGGCCTGCAGCTGCCGGCCGACGGCCAGATCAACATCATGATGCTCGGCGGCGACCGCGGCGCCGACCGCGAAGGCCTCCGCCCCGACTCGATCAGCGTCATGAGCTTCAACGCCTTCACCGGCAAGCTCACCACGATCGGTCTCCCGCGGGCGATGGAGAGCTTCCCCTTCTCCGAGGGGCACATGCACGACCTGTACCCGGACCTCTACGAGGGCTGCGCGGTCGACGTCTGCTACCTCAACTCCGTCTACACCGAGGCGACGATCGCCGAGGACGGCGGCTACGCCGACGCCGCCGAGCATGGCTCGGAGCCCGGCATCGAGGCGATGCGGGACGCGGTCGAGGGCATCACGGGGCTGAGCATCCAGTACTACGTGCTCGTCGACATGGCCGGCTTCACGGAGCTCATCGACGCCCTCGGCGGCGTCGACATCAACGTCACCGAGCGCGTGGGCATCGGCATCAACGACGACGGGTCACCAGGCTGGGCGCCCGCTACCGAGTTCATCGAGGTCGGGCAGCAGCACATGGACGGCTCGACGGCCCTCTGGTACGCCCGCTCCCGCTACGAGACGACCGACTTCGCCCGCATGGAGCGCCAGCGGCAGCTCCAGGAGGCGATGGTGGCGACGATGACACCCACCAACCTGCTCGGCAAGATCGGGCCGGTGACGGATGCGCTCGAGAAGGTCGTGCAGACCGACATCCCGGAGGGCATGATCGGCTACGTGGGCGATCTTCTCCTGAAGTCGCGCAGCGGCAACAGCGTGCGACTCGACATCGTGCCGCCCAACTTCGACCAGGGCAACCCCGACATCCCCGCGATCCACGCCGCCGTCCAGGACGCGATCGCCTCGGATCCGCCCGAGGCGACGCCTCCACCCGAGGAGAACGCACCCACCGAGTAGCGCCGGCCTGCTCGGCCTCGTGCTCGCGCTTGCCTTCGCCGCGCTCTCGGGATGGCTTTCGCGCTTGCGGATGGTGTGCATTCCATCCCGAAGTGCGCGTCCCATCTGGAGTCCGTGGGTGTTCTGCGGGCGCCGTGTGGTTGCTTCGGGATGGCTTTCGCGCTTGCGGATGGTGTGCATTCCATCCCGAAGTGCGCGTCCCATCTGGAGTCCGTGGGTGTTCTGCGGGCGCCGTGTGGTTGCTTCGGGATGGCTTTCGCGCTTGCGGATGGCGTGCATTCCATCCCGAAGTGCGCGTCCCATCTGGAGTCCGTGGGTGTTCTGCGGGCGCCGTGTGGTTGTTTCGGGATGGCTTTCGCGCTTGCGGATGGCGTGCATCCCATCCGGAAGCGCGAAGGCCATCTGGAGTCGACGCTGGGAACGACTCAACGGGATGCAGCGAGATCGATCGTGGTGCCCCTCGAGCGTGTGCCGCGACGGAGCGCCGCGCGCAGCTGCGACAAGAAAGCCGTCGGAGTCGCGAGATCCCGATTCGTGACCCGGATCACGACCCACCCGGCTTCCTGGAGGCGGTTGATCCTGCGCAGGTCGTTCATCGCCTGCTTCTTCTCCCAGTGGTACTCGCCGTCGTACTCGACGGCGACCTTCGCGTCTGGATAGGCAAGATCGACGCGCCCCACGAAGGTTCCCCTGCTGAGCACTCGGTGCCCCACGAGCGGTTCGTCGAACCCTGCATCGAGCAGCAAGAGCCGGGTGACGGACTCCATAGGGGATTCGACGCCGGGGCGGATCACGGCGAGGGCGGCGCGCATCCGCGTTGCGCCTACTGTGCGCCCCCAGGAATCCGTGAGGGCTTGGAGCTCTGACAGCTCCGCGAGTGCGGGAACAGGAGCACGGGGATCCTCGGAGACCGATGGATCGGATGGGCGGTTGATCCCACGGTAGCTCCGGGAGGTCGTGACGAGAGCATCGCCAAGAGTGATCAGCTCTCTGGACGTCAGGACGCGTGCGGCGAGTGCCCAGGTGAGGGTGGGTGTCGCGAGGGAGACGCCGAACTCCAGCGTTCGCGTCCAGTTCGACAGCTGGATGCTCCTCGCCCGGATACCCGATCCCCGTGGCTTGTTTCTGCCAGACGGGACGACGATGTGCACGGTCTTCTCGGAATCGAATCGCCGGGGAACCGGAAGGCCCCAGAAGCGGGCCGCGGTGAGGTCTCCCAGGGCGTGCCAGTCGCGCATCCTCGGCGCGAAGGCACGAGCGTAGTCGACTGGGGTTTCGACCGGATGCGTCGTGAACACGCCTCGGTGTGGCCGACCATAATCGCCGCCGTACAGTTCGCGAGCACTGATGCCCTCGAGCTGAGCTTGACGTGTGGAGAAGGCACGGGCGGGGCTTTCGAAGAACTGCGATTCCATGTTCGCGAGAGTAGGGTCCCGTCGCGTTTCGCTTTCCGTCTCTCCACAGGCCGGGACCTCGGGGCGATGTCGCCCGACCGCTCCCTGCCGGCGGCGATCGCATCGCGCGCGCGATCGCCGGTCGTCGCCGCTGCAGACTCGGGATGGGTTTGACGCCTCCCGATGGCTTGCAAGCCATCCGCGGGCGTGAAACCCATCCCGAGACGTTGCTGTGCCGAGATGTTGGCGCGCGCGATCGCCGGTGGTCGCCGCTGCAGACTCGGGATGGGTTTCACGCCTCCCGATGGCTTGCAAGCCATCCGCGGGCGTGAAACCCATCCCGAGACGTTGTCATCCGGAGACGTTGCTGTGCCGAGGGGTGCTGGCGCGAGAGACTACCCTGCCGACGTGGCGGCGTCGCGCCTAGAGGTCGGCGTGGAAGTTCCAGACCTGGTCGGCGGCGATCTCCCACGAGAACATCCCGCCGCGGTCCTTGCCGGCGAGGCGGAGTCGTCGTTCGAGGTCGCTGTCGCCGAGCACTCCCGCGATGGCACCGGCGAGGCGCTCGGGGTAGCCGCTGTCGGCGAGTCCGTCGCCGCGTTCCACGACGAGGGTGGCGTCGAGGCCGACCTCGACGAGTGCTGGGTCGTCGGAGGTGATGACGGGGGTGCCAAACTTGAAGGCCTCGATGATGGGCAGTCCGAACCCTGCGCTGAGACTGGGCACGACCAGGGCGCTGGCGCGCTGGAGGGCGACGGCGAGCTGCTCGTCGCTGATGACGCCGACGGAGACGACGCGCTCGCGGGCGACGCCGGAGGCGCTGACGAGGCCGTCGAGCGTGACCTCTCCGCGCTCTGTCGGACCGACGACGACAAGCGTGACGCCGGCGAGTTCCTTGTCGTCCAGGGCCTTGATGAGCTGGGCGAGGCCGTGGCGCTTGTGCAGCGATGCCAGGGTCAGCACGTACTCGTCCGGCAATCCGAGCGTGTCGGCGATCGCGTCCCCAGCTCCCTCGGACTCGGGGAGGCGGATGCTCGCAGCTGCGGCCGGGCTCATGACGCGCACGCGGTCACCGAAATCGAAGTGCTCGATGACCTGGTCGGCGACGGCGTTCGTCGGCACGACGATGCCGCTGGCGTAGCGGAACGCACGACGCAGGAGCGCCTTGTGGTGCTTCACGGTGTGCGAGCTGATGAGCTCCGGATGGGTGAACGCGGTCATGTCGTGCCAGGTGACGACCGTCTGGTCGATGCCCTGGCTGAGCGAGATGTCGCGCATGGGCGCGAGGGGAGTGAAGCTGTGGATGAAGCCGCCGCCGACGGTGTTCGTCAGGAGCCCGCGTGACCAGGAGGACTCGAGGCGTTCCGGGCGCAGAGGGGCCTGGACGACGCTCGTCAGGCCGGGGACCCGCTCCTCGAGGAGCGCGACCTCGTCGCGGGTGCGCCGGGGAATGATCGCCTCGACGTCGCAGCCGCGGGGCGCACGCGTGATGAGCTGGCGTCCGAGCTCTTCGCTGTAGCGGCGGGTGCCGCCTGGACGCTCATCGGCGGCGCGGTCGAGGAGAACACGAAGGGTAACCATCAGGCTCTGAGGACTCCTTGCGCGGCAGCGTCCTCGAGCGCGTCGAGCCAGGGCCGCATGGGTGGAACTCCCGCGTTCGCCCAGGCGTCATGGCCGAGGACGGAGTACGCGGGGCGAGGGGCGGGACGGACGAACGCACTGCTGTCCGTCTCCTTGACGTTCTCGGGGTCGAAGCCCGCGAGGCGGAAGATCTCCTTCGCGAAGTCGTACCAGGAGGCGATGCCGGCGTTTGTCCCGTGGTAGGTGCCGGCAGGAGCGCCCGAGTCGACGAGCGCGACAATCTGCGCCGCGAGGTCCGCCGAGTACGTGGGCTGTCCGAGCTGGTCGGAGACGACGGAGACCTCGGGCTTGGTCGCCGCGAGGCGGGCCATCGTCTTCGCGAAGTTCGGGCCGTCGGCCCCGTAGAGCCAGGCCGTGCGCACGATGTAGGAGGCGTCCGGCAGTGCGTCGCGGACGGCCTTCTCGCCGGCGGCCTTGGTGCGACCGTAGGCGGAGATCGGGTCGTGTTCGGCGCCTTCCGCATACGGGGACGCGGCGTCGCCGCGGAAGACGTAGTCGGTGGAGACGTGCACGAGTCGCGCGCCGTGCTTCGCGGCGGCAGCCGCGAGCACACCGGGGCCCGTCGCGTTGACCGCGAAGGCGGTCGCCTCGTCGGTCTCCGCTCCGTCCACGTTCGTGTAGGCGGCGGCGTTGATGACGACGTCATGCCCCGCCACAGCGGCCTCGACCGCTGCGGGGTCGGTGATGTCGAGCGCGGCGCGATCCAGAGCCGTGACCTCGCGGCCCGCGAGGGCGCGCTGGAGGTCACGGCCGAGCATCCCGGATGCACCCGTGATCAGGAACCGTGCGGCAACCGCAGGTGCGGATGCCGTGGCGGGGACAGACGTCGAATCGGTCACAGGGCAGCGCGCTCCTTCAGCGGCTCCCACCAGGTGCGGTTGTCGCGGTACCACTGCACCACGTCAGCCAGGCCCTGCTCGAACGGAACCTTGGGCTCGTAACCCAGCTCGCGCTGGATCTTGGAGATGTCGACCGAGTAGCGCAGGTCGTGGCCGAGGCGGTCCTGCACGCGGTCCACGTAGGACCAGTCCTTGCCGGTCGCGTCGAGGAGGAGCTGCGTGAGCTCCTTGTTGGTGAGCTCGGTGCCGCCGCCGATGTTGTAGATCTCGCCGGCCTTTCCGCCGACGAGCACCATCGCGATACCGCGGCAGTGGTCGTCCACGTGCAGCCAGTCGCGGATGTTGTTGCCCTCGCCGTAGAGCGGAACGTGCTTGTCGTCGATGAGGTTCGTGACGAAGAGCGGGATGACCTTCTCGGGGAAGTGGTACGGGCCGTAGTTGTTCGAGCACCGCGTGATCGACACGTTCAGGCCGTGCGTGCGGTGGTACGAGCGCGCGATGAGGTCGGAGGACGCCTTGGATGCCGAGTAGGGCGAGTTGGGTTCGAGCGGGAACGTCTCGCTCCAGCTTCCTTCTTCGATGGAGCCGTAGACCTCGTCGGTGGAGACGTGCACGAAGCGGGGCAGCTCGTGGCGCAGGGCCGCGTCGAGCAGCTTCTGCGTGCCGACGACGTTGGTCTCGATGAACACGGAGGCGTCGCGCACGGAGCGGTCGACGTGCGACTCTGCGGCGAAGTGGACAACCGCATCCACCTTCGGGATCCACTCGTCGAGCACGACGTCGTCGGTGATGTCGCCCTCGACGAACGTGAACCGCTCGGAGTCGGAGACGGGTGCGAGATTCTCGAGGTTGCCGGAGTAGGTCAGCTTGTCCAGCACGACGACCTCGACACCCTCCAGACCCTCGTACTGGTCCTGCAGCGCGCGGCGCACGAAGTTCGAGCCGATGAAGCCGGCCCCGCCGGTCACGAGAAGTTTCATACCTGTCCTGTTCAATCGTCGGCCGGGCTGTGCCGATGGAAATTTGCCGATGGTTGTGCGGTTCGACTGGCGCAGTGCGACCCGCGCGCAATCGGAGCTACTCTAGCGCGGCCCTTCGTCGAGCTACCACAGTCCCGTCGTGATGAGGGTGGCGAGTGCCGCGCGGTCCCGTGGCCGGCGTCGCAGCTGCCGCCAGCGTCGCACGAGCCGCAGCGCGTCCCGATACGTGAACTCGGCGAGGATCTCGTGCAGCCACTGCAGTCTCGGCAGCTCCTCGGGGGAGGCGACGTGGATGCACGCCTCGACCGTCAGCTGCACCTGCCCGCGGTGCCAGCGGTTCGAGGTGAGCCTCAGGCGCTTCCACGCCTGCGAGAGGCCGGTGTTGGCGCCGACCGCGTTGGCGACGTGCTGGCGGTAGTCGACGGTCGACTCGCCGTCGATGATCCAGCGGAGCCCGGCCGATCGGGCGAGCGCGTAGATGAGCCAGTCGTGGGCGAAGGCCGTGCGCGCTGGGGAGTCCGCGTTGTCGAGCTGGTCTGCGACGAGCCGCGCGAATCGCTCGGTGAGGAGGAACGTCGATCCGGGGCCGGGCGTCTCGAAGAGGTGGTCCGCGAGACGCTGCGGGTAGTCCTTCTTGATGAGGATGCGCGTGCCGTCCTCGGTGAACGCGGTGACGTTGGAGGAGATGCCGTCCGCGCGGCCCTCGCCGAGGAGCCGGATGTGCCGCTCGAGCTTGGCGGGCATCCACACGTCGTCCTGGTCCGCGAAGCCGACGTAGTCGTACTCCTCGATGGGGATCGTGGTGAGCAGGCGGAAGAAGTTGGGTGCGGGGGCGCCGAAGGTCTCGGGGGAGAGGATCGTGATGCGGGGGTCGGCGGCGGCGCGCTCGGCGAGGAGCTCGAGGGTGCCGTCCGTCGATCCGTCGTCGGACACGTACACGTGGAGGTCGGCGCCGGCCTGGTCGAGGATCGAGTCGAGCTGCTCGTCGAGGTAGGGCTTCCCCATGTGCGTCGCGAGGAGGACGGCGACGCGCGGCGGCGTGCGCGGCTCGGCGTTGGTGTGCATCCCGTATTCCTCTTCTCTATACGCGTTCTACCGCGGCGGTTCTCCAGCGTTCAAGTATGGCCGAGTGGGTCGGCGAGCATTCGCATTCCGTGCCGCACTAGACTCCTCGGCATGGAGATTCGCGAACTCAGCATCCCAGACAGCTACGAGATCACGCCGAAGCAGTTCGGCGACGACCGCGGCGTGTTCCTGGAGTGGTACCGCTTCGACAAGCTCGCAGAGGCTGTCGGGCACTCGATCGACCTCAAGCAGGCGAACACCTCGGTGTCGACGCGGGGTGTGGTCCGTGGCATCCACTTCGCGGACATTCCGCCGAGCCAGTCCAAGTACGTGACGTGCACGCGCGGAGCGGTGCTCGACTTCGTCATCGACATCCGCACGGGCTCGCCGAAGTTCGGCGAGTGGGACTCGGTGCGTCTCGACGACGTTGACCGCAAGGCCATCTACCTGTCCGAGGGTCTCGGCCACGCGTTCGTGGCACTCACGGATGACGCGACGGTCAGCTACCTCGTCACCGACACCTACCACGCGGAGCGCGAGCACGGCATCAACCCGCTCGACAAGGACGTCGACCTCCGCTTCCCGGAGGAGGCCGGCGAACTGCTGCTCTCCCCGAAGGACACGGATGCCCCCTCGCTTGCCGAGGCGGCCGCGTCCGGTCTCCTCCCCAGCTGGGAAGAGGCCCGCGCCTACTACGCGGAGCTCAGCGCGAAGGCGGGTGCGTAGCCATGAAGGGAATCATCCTGGCCGGCGGCTCCGGCACGCGTCTGTGGCCGATCACCAAGGGCATCTCGAAGCAGCTCATGCCCATCTACGACAAGCCGATGATCTACTACCCGCTGTCGACGCTCATGATGGCGGACATCCGCGAGGTGCTGATCATCACGACGCCCGAGTACAACGAGCAGTTCCGCGCCCTGCTGGGTGACGGCTCGCAGCTCGGGATGCGCATCGAGTACGCCGTGCAGCCGTCGCCGGATGGGCTCGCGCAGGCGTTCATCATCGGCGAGGAGTTCATCGGCGACGACTCGGTCGCGCTGGTGCTCGGCGACAACATCTTCCACGGCTCTGGGCTCGGCTCGTCGCTGCGCGGCAACAACGTGCTCGACGGCGGCTTGATCTTCGCCTATCACGTGTCGAACCCGGTCGCGTATGGCGTCGTCGAGTTCGATGAGCACAACAAGGCCGTGTCGATCGAGGAGAAGCCGGAGGTGCCGAAGTCGAACTACGCGGTGCCCGGCCTCTACTTCTACGACAACGACGTGGTCGAGATCGCGAAGAACGTGGAGCCTTCCGCGCGGGGCGAGCTCGAGATCTCGAGCGTCAACTCGGCGTACCTGGATGCGGGCAAGCTGCAGGTGCAGGTGCTCGACCGTGGCACGGCGTGGCTGGACACCGGCACGTTCGAGTCGATGATGCAGGCGAGCGAGTACGTTCGCGTGATCGAGGACCGTCAGGGCTTCAAGATCGGCTGCATCGAGGAGATCGCGTGGCGCGCCGGGTGGATCGACGACGCGGAGTTCGCGGAGCTCGCGAAGCCGCTGCAGAAGAGCGGATACGGACGCTACATGCAGGGGCTCCTCGCGTAGCGAGCCCCGCTTGCCGGTGAAGGCCGTGGCCCCTCGGGGTCACGGCCTTCGTCGTTGGCGCCACGCTCGGCATTCGCGCGACGCTCGCGGTCAGCGCTCGTCGCGCTCCCGCAACGACTGGAAGAGGTCGCGGGCGATGTCGTAGCTCCCGCGCGAGTAGTTCGCGTAGCGACCCCGCAGGGTCCACCTGAGGACGCGGGGGAGCCGACGGATGCGCAAGGCCGGCAGCTCGAGCCGCTGTCGTTCGTGCGCGACCTTGCGCCGCACGTGCGCCTCCTGCTCCGGGGTGCCGCCGAGCTCGCTGACGCGACGCAGGAGCGCCACGGCGCGGCGGTAGCGGCGCAGCTGGTCGGCGGAGCCGTCCTTGGTGGCCTGCGCGATCTTCACCCGCAGGGTGGGTGCGGTCTGCCCGATCTGGTTGCCGGTGTGCTGCCGGTAGTCGATGAGGGGCTCTCGCACGACGCGGAGTCCGTTCACGAGGGCCGCCGTCGTCGCGAGCCACTCGTCATGGATCCACGGCTCTGGCGCGTTGCCGGCTCGGAAGACGAGGGAAGCGCGCAGCATCATGGTGGCGCCGGTCACGAAGTTGCGGGCGGTGAGCGCCTCGAGCTGCCGCCCGTTCTCGTAGTCGCGCCATTCGGCGTCGGAGATCTCCAGCGATTCGAGGAGAGTGCCGCCGATGGGCTCGCCGTCCTCGTCGACGAGGAGTGCGTCGGAGTGCGCGAGCAGGGCCTGGTCGTCGCCGACGAGGGCGGCGAGGAGGTGCTCGACCTTCTTGGGGTGCCACACGTCGTCCTGGTCGCTGGTGGCGAGGTACTCGGTGCGGGCCTCGCCGAGCGCGAATGCGAAGTTCGCACTCACCCGTAGCGGCTCGTCGCGGGTGTAGATGCGGAATGCGCGGTCGGAGGCTTCCAGCACGCGGCGCGCGAGCTCGAGCGTTCCGTCGCTCGAGGCGTCGTCGGAGACGATGACCTCGGCGACGGGGTGGCTCTGCGAGAGGATGCTCTGCAGCTGCTGCTCGAGGAACTGCTCGCCGTTGTGGGTGCACACGACCGCGGTGACGGGGGCGTCTCCGAGTCGCTGCTCGCGGGCATCCTCCTGGCGGCGTTCGGCGACGAGTCGCGAAGCTGGCATCTGCTCTCCTCTGTCTCGGTGCGCTGTGGTGCTAGCTTGGCACGAGTCTGCACGCGCTCAGGGGAGGAGTCGGCCGCAGCGGCCGCCCGAGACTATGAATCGACTTGTCATCTACCTGCTCTTCGACCGGGCTGGTCTCGCCGACGCCGGTGTGCTCCGGGCGCTGCAGGGCCTGCGCGGGCACGCCAGCGAGCTCTTCGTCGTCGTGAACGGCTCGGTGACCGACGCTTCGCGCGAGTCGCTGGCCTCCGTCGCCGACAGGGTCTTCGAGCGGCCGAACGAGGGCTTCGATGTCGGCGGCTATCGCGCTGCGCTCGAGGAGATCGGTCCGGAGCGGCTCGCGGCGTTCGACGAGGTCGTGCTCGCGAACTACACCTTCTTCGGGCCCGTCGTCGACTTCGCCGAGACGTTCGCGTGGGCGGATGCCGCGGGGCACGACGTGTGGGGTGTGACGGAGCATGGGGAGCTCACCCCGGACCCGTACACGCGACGCGGCACCCTGCCATCGCACCTGCAGTCCCATTGGCTCGCCGTGCGGAGGGATGTCGTGGTGAGCGACGCGTGGGCCGAGTACTGGGCGTCGATGCCCGAGATCCGGTCGTACGACGACTCGGTGCGGCACCACGAGGCGCGCTTCTCCCCGTTCTTCGCGGAGCGCGGCTTCTCGGTCGGCGCGCAGTTCCCGGCAGGCAACTTCCGGGTGGACGGGACACCCGTCGCCAACGCCAGCCTCGAGACCCCGCTGCTGCTGCTCGAGGCGGGGGCGCCCCTCGTGAAGCGCCGCGTGTTCTTCCACGACCCCGTCGAGCTCGACCACCGCGGGGTCTCGGCTCGGGACGTCGCCCTCGATCTCGAGCGACGGGGCTTCCCCGTCGACGTGCTCGTCGAGGGGACGGCGCGGTTCGCGCCGAGTCGGGTGCTCGCCGGCGGCGTCGGGGCTGGCCCTCGGGTGCTGCGGCGCGCATCCACTGCGCTCACGCACGAGTGGCTTCGAGACGCGGCGAGCGGCGACGAGTCGGCGACGATCTCGGGTCTGCACGTGCGCATCGTCCGCGGCGACTTCTGGCGCAGGCTCGCCGGCGGCGACGAGCGGCTGCTGGACGCCGACCTGCTGCTGGTGGAGTCGGCGGCCGCGGACTCGGTGCGCTCGGCTCCGGCGAGCGCCTCGATGCTGGCCCGCCAGCGGGGCAGGAGGGTCGTCTTCGAGCGAGCGGAACCGCTCGCGTGGGAGTTCGCCGACCATGCCAGCCTGGGGATGGTGGTGCCGGTGGCGCCGCCCATCGGGACCGGACTGCTCGGTGACGGCTGGCGCGGCACCCGCACGAGGGCCGCTCTGCTCGCCGCGACGCTCGGTGCGGATGCACCGCTCGATCCGAACGCTCCGATCGCTCCGTACGCGGGGTTCGCGGCGTATCGGGTGGATGCGCTCCGACCGCTCGCGGGAGCCCTCGGCTCGCTCGGCTACGCGCCGCTCGAGGCGCGCTTCCCGGAGGGGGAGCTCGCGACGCTCCTCGACCTGGTCGCGAGCCGGCTCGTGTTCGACGCCGGGTTCGCGGTCTCCGAGGCGGAGACCGCCGATGGCCTCGCGAGCGACTACGCGCTGCTCGCCGCGAAGTACGAGGATCTCGTGGCCGAGTTCGGCTCGGACGTGCGAGCACCGCACCGTCTTGCGCGCGCTCGCCGGCCCGGCGGCAGCGGCCTCACGCGGGTCGCCGCAGCCGTGTTCCGTCGTCTGCCCGCGCTCGAGGAGCCGCTCCGACGCCTCGCCGCTGACGCCAAGGGTCTGCTGGCGCGCCTGCGCTGACCGCGCCCCGCGGCGCGGCATCAGGAGGCCCCGGCCTCCGGCGGGGTACCGTGTCTGCGACTGGAGGTGGCAGATGAGCAACGGCGAGACGCCGCTCGGCGGGCAGTACGACCCTGACGAGCTCGAAGAGCTGGAGAGCCAGGCCGAGCGCCGTGGCACCGGGCGAGGGCTGATCATCGGCCTCCTCATCGCGGCGGCCGTGGCGATCGCCGCGATCGTGTTCGTGCTCATGAACCCGCTCGGGCAGCAGGCCCCACCAGACAACACTGCCCCCGTCACGACGTTGCCCCAGGCGACCGAGGTGGCGGTCCCGGAGACGCTCATCGTCACGGCCACCCCTGGCCCGACGGTCACGGTGACCGAGACCGCGGCCCCAGACCCGGACGCCGAGGCGTCCGCGGTTCAGGTGTCGCTGAGTCGTGCCTACTGGGTCCCGGACCAGCGCGTGATCTCAGCTGCAGCGCTCGTGTCCGCCACGGAACCGGGCGGGACCTGCACGCTCGTCTTGAAGAACGGGCCGGTGACGTTCGTCGCGACGGCGTCGGCGGCCGCTCCGACCTCGGCCGGCACCGATGCCTCGAGCTGCATCGTGAACCTCCGCGACGAGTCGATCACCCCCGGTGATTGGGAAGCGGTCATGCAGTACGAGGGTCCAGCTGGGAGTGGCGTGAGCGCTCCGATGACGGTCACCGTCACCTGACCCCGAGCTCGTGGTGCGGCGGGCTCCCGGTCGGCCATCGGATCGGCGAGCTGCAGCTAATCTGATCGGTGGCCGCTACCAAAGGGGAATGCTCATGACAGCTCGCGTCACCGTCGCCACCCGCACGAGGAACCGTCCGCTCCTGCTGCGTCGGGCCCTCGACAGCGTGCTCTCGCAGACGTTCGCTGACTTCGAGCTCGTCGTCGTCAACGATGCCGGCGATGCCGAGGCGCTCGATGCGCTGCTCGAGCCGTTCCTGGAGCGCGCGGCGGGACGTCTTCGCGTGGTCACCAACGTCGTCTCGAACGGTCGCGAGGCGGCCATGAACGACGGATTCCGGGACTCGGATGCCGACTACCTGGTGCTGCACGACGACGACGACAGCTGGGCTCCCGACTTCCTGCAGAAGACGGTGGACTACCTCGACGCGCACGCCGAGGACGCCGGAGTCGCGACGCGCACTGAGGTCGTCTTCGAGCGTGTCGAGGGCGACACGGTCATCGAGGAGTCGCGCGAGGTGCTCGCCGACGACGCTCACGCAGTCACGCTCATCGGCACCATGCGACGCAGCACGGTGCCGCCGATCTCGTTCCTGTTCCGGAGGAGCGCCTACCTCGAGGTCGGCGAGTTCGACGGTTCGCTGCCCGTGCTCGCGGACTGGGATTTCCTGCTCAGGCTCCTGACCAGGCACACCGTCGGCTTCATCAGCGGCGAGCCGCTCGCGTTCTGGCATCAGCGGCTCGCGTCGCTCGGCCCTGACGGGAACAGCGTCGTCATCGCTGCCGACGAGCACTCCGACTACGGCACGATCATCCGAGACCGCTACCTGCGCAAGGCGCTCGACGGGGGCGGGGGGATCGGCCCTTCGCTGCTCGTGACGAGCCTCTTCGAGGACATGGAGCGCTCGTCTGCAGAGTCGAGGCGACAGGCGAGCGAGTTCTCGCAGGTCTCTCAGCTCAAGCAGGCCGAGGCACTGGAGGTGACGAAGGTCGCTCTCCTCCTCGAGATCGCGAAGCTCGAGCAGCAGCAGCGGGACGTGCTCCAGTCGCTCGACGTGCTGCACACGGTCGCCGAGGTCGCGCTGCCCGTCGTCAATGGTGCGCGGCGAGCAGCGCGCCCAGTCGCCAAGACCGTCCGCGCCGGGAAGAAGGTCGCCTCGGGCATCGGCTCCCTCGTGAGGGCCGGCGCAAGGGTCGCGCTCAAGAGCCGTCGGGGCGCAGGCGCAGGCGCCGGGGACGGGGCAGCCGTGCACGAGGCTGGGGTTGTCAGCATTCGTCCGGAGATCGTGAACACGCCCATGCCGCTCGTCGCCGCCGGTCGGCCTCGCGAAGATGCGCGGCTGCAGGGCAAGACGCCGAGGCGCGTGGCGTTCTACCTCTTCTTCGACCCGGAGGGGCAGGTCGATGACTACGTCCTCCACAAGCTGACGGCGCTTCGTGAGCACGTCGAGCACATCTTCGTCGTCTCGAACTCGCCCATCTCGGATGAGGGCAAGGCGCGGCTCGCCACGGTCGCGGACACGGTTCTCGAGCGTGAGAACAAGGGCTTCGACGTGTGGGGGTACAAGGAGGCGCAGGAGCACTTCGGATGGGATCGACTCGCGGAGTACGACGAGCTCATCCTCCTCAACTACACGTTCTTCGGGCCCATCTTCCCGTTCGGTGAGATGTTCGACCGAATGGATGCCCAGGACGTCGACTTCTGGGGTATCACGAGCCACGAGGCCGTGACCCCCCACCCGCACCACGGCGTCGGCAGCATGGCCGGGCACATCCAGTCGCACTGGATCGCCGTGCGACGAGACATGTTCCTGTCGGACGAGTACCGCGAGTACTGGGCGGACATGCCGATGATCACGTCGTACTTCGACTCCATCGACCGTCACGAGGGCCGGTTCACGAGCTATTTCGCGAGCCTGGGCTTCGTCTACGAGCTGGCCTTCCCCTCGGAGGACTACCCGTCGCAGCACCCGATCTTCGACAACATCTCGCTCATGCTCGACGACCGTCTGCCGATCCTGAAGCGACGCATCTTCTTCCACGACCCGGACTACCTGGACAGGCAGGCGATCATCGGTCGCGACGTCACGGATCGTCTGGAGCGCGCGGGCTTCCCGATGGACCTCATCTGGTCGAACGTGGTGCGCAGCGCGAAGCCGCGCGTGCTGCACACGAACTTCTCCCTGCTTGAGATCCTCCCCGATCTGGAGGAGCGCGACGCCACGGGGCGGGAGCTCCTCGAGCGCACGCAGCTCGGGCGGACCGCCGTGGTCGCGCACCTCTACTACGACGAGCTCATCGACGAGATCGTCGATCACGCCGCTCGTGTGCCCGGGGAGGTCGATCTGTACGTGACGACCACGGACGAGACGAAGCGGGCCGCCATCCGCGAGGCCGTCGCGCGTCGCGGCTGGGGGGACCGGAGCGACGTCCGCCTCGTCGAGTCGAACCGGGGCCGCGACATCTCGGCGTTCTTCGTCGGCTGCGCGGATGTGCTGCGCGACGAGCGGTACGAGTTCATCGTCAAGATCCACGGCAAGAAGAGCGTCCAGGACGGATGGAATGCCGGGCAGTGGTTCAAGCGCCACCTGCTGGAGAACCTCCTTCCGAGCGAGGGCTACGCTGCGAACCTCTTCGCGCTGTTCCAGAAGCACGGCACGCTCGGAATGGTCTTCCCTCCGGTCATCCACATGGGCTATCCGACGCTCGGACACGCCTGGTTCCTCAACAAGGGCCCCGCCGGGAAGCTGCTCAGGCAGTTGGGCGTCTCGACGCCGCTCGACGACTCCACCCCCGTCTCGCCGTACGGCTCGATGTTCATCGCGCGCCGAGAAGCACTGCGGCCCATCGTGGACGCGGGCTTCACCTGGGATGACTTCCCCGGTGAGAGCGGGTACCAGGACGGCACCCTCGCGCATGTGCTCGAGCGCATCGTGAGCTACGCCGCGCACGGTGAGGGCTTCCACACGCGGACCGTCATGAACACCAGGATGGCGGCCATCAGCCACACGTTCCTCGAGTACAAGCTGCAGGAGCTCGCGTCGTTCGTGCCGTACGGTCACGCGATCGAGCAGGTCCCGTATCTTTCCGACGTGCTCGGTGGCGGTCCAGGTGTCGCGCCCTCTCCGCTCGGCGCGTTGAAGCGATACGTGGCTGAGCAGAACCCGGCTTCGGCGCGAGCGCTGCGCCCTGCGTACGCTGTGGCCCGGAAGGTGTACGCGCAGGTGCGCTCGGCGGGCGGTGGACGCCCCTCCTGATGCGGTGCTGGTTGGTGCCGTCCAGAATGCGGGCCAGCTACTATCAATGTCATCATCCGTAGCACCCGTCCTGGGATCTGACCTCGAAAGCACTTATGCCGCTCACGCTTCAACAGGCGTTCGACCCGCGCGCGAACAGCATCGGCTTCCTCCGTTGGTTCCTGGCCTTCGCCGTCATCTTCGCTCACGCTGGTCCCCTGGGGGGCTTCTACGGTGGTCACGACCTCGGGTCCCAGCTCTCCACAGAGCAGTCGCTGGGTGGCGTGGCTGTCGCGGGTTTCTTCTTCTTCTCCGGATTCCTGATCACGAAGAGCCGTCAGGGCAAGTCGACGATCTTCCGCTTCTTCTGGCGCCGCGTCTTGCGCATCTTCCCCGCCTTCTGGCTCGCACTGCTGACGACGGCGTTCATTCTCGCCCCGATCGCGTGGCACCGGGAGACCGGGAGCATGGCCGGCTTCTGGGACGCATCGACGGAGTCGCCGTTCACGTACTTCATCAACAACATGTGGTTGAACCTCGGTCAGCGCAACATCGCGGAAATGGGTGGAAGCCTGCCGTTCGCGACGCTCGGGGGCTACGACTGGAACGGGTCGGCGTGGACCCTCATGTACGAATTCCGGGCGTACATCATGATCGGCTTCCTCGGCCTGTTCGGGGTCCTGTCGAACCGCATCGTCGGCGGGCTGATCGCCCTGGCCCTCATCCTCGTGAACGCGCTGACCTGGAGCGGGTGGGTCGACATGCTGTCGATCAGCCCGTTCATGACGAACCCCTTCAACGCGATGTTCTTCGCGCCGTTCGCCTTCGGGATGCTGTTCGCCTTCTTCGGCGACAAGATCGTGATCGACGATCGGCTCGCGGTCTTCGCGATCGGAGTCGCGTTCTTCGCCTACAACTACGGCGGGTGGAACATGTGGGGCCAGTACTTCCTCATGTACTTCCTCATGTGGTTCGCGATCCGCACCCCGAAGCTCAACAACTGGGAGAAGCACGGCGACTTCTCGTACGGGATCTACATCTTCGCCTGGCCGCTCATGCAGTTCGGCGCCTACTTCGGCCTGCAGAATGCGGGCTGGCTCGTCTATCACCTCGTCATCGCGATCGGCGCCCACGTCTGCGCCTACATCTCCTGGCACGTCATCGAGAGCCCGGCGATGAGCCTCAAGAACTGGACTCCTCGCTGGCTCACGTGGGTCATGGATCGTTGCAGGCCCCCGCTCGACCGGGTCAAGGCGCGACTCGTGAACGTCGACTACTCGTCGAGCAACTTCGCCAAGCGCGTGCGCGCTGAGCGCGCAGAGCAGATCAGGAGCGAAGCATGACGAGCACGGGGCCTGGGAGTCTGAGGCCGGAGAGCGGCTTCGAGGAGCCGCCGTCGAAGCAGGGGCGCGTCACCTGGGCCCAGCGGTGGCACAGGGTTCGGCTGATTCCCTTCATCCTCCTCCTCGTCTGCGCGTTGATCGCCGTCATCAGCGGACGCATCACCCAGCAGTCGCTTGCTGCGGCGGATGCCCTGCCGCCCGAGCAGGGGCCGGCGTCGGCCGCGTTCGCGCTGCCCCAGGAGACCTGCGCGCCCACCCTGGCGAACCCCGTCACGGGGAATCCATGGTCTGCGGAGAACGCGGATGCGAGCGAGGCGGCATTCGAAGAGAACATGGGCGCCCTGCCGGCCGGCGGTCACTCCTATGTCGAGGGCAACGACGATTGGGTGTTCTGGGGAGACGAGCAGGCCAACAACTTCTCCCAGGCTCTCGGGCGCAGCTACCTGGGGCAGGAGGAGGCCGAGGAGTGGGCGAGCTACTTCCGGACCGTGCAGGCTCAGCTGGCCCAGCAGGGAACGGACCTCATCATCCAGGTCGTGCCAGCTGACTGGGCCGTCCTGCCGGAGGAGCTGCCGGGCTGGGCGCAGGAGCTGCGCGGCCCGACGAACCTCGACCACCTGCATGACGCCTACCCCGATCTGCCGATCATGGACACGCGTCAGCCGCTGCGGGACGCGGCCGTCGATGGAGACGTCTACGCGAAGCGCAACAGCCACTGGACCCCGTTCGGCGGCGCCGTCGGGTGGGCGACGCTCGCCGACTGCCTCGGCTCCGTGGACGCCAAGTACGAGCCGCTTGCGCCTCTCGACTTCTCCGAGCTCGAGCCAGTGGTCGTCTCGAGCGAATTCGAGGCGTTCGGTCTTCCCTCGCTCGACGTGCCGACGATGATCCCGTCGCTCGAGGCCTCTGCCTCTCCCATGAGCGTGTCGTTCGCCGATGGCTCGACCGAGGAGATGACGACGAATGTGGGGCTCGACATGCTCCTGCTTCCGGCCACCACGGTGACGGAGAGTCCGCAGAGCGATCTGAAGGCCCTCGTGCTCAGGGACAGTCAGGGGAGCAACATCGCTGCCGGCTGGCAGGCGGGGTTCGCGAGCACGAAGCAGATCCGCCATTCCTTCGACGACCCGAACGCGAGAGTCGACGTGCTCGGCGAGGCGGCTGAGTTCCAACCCGACGTGGTCATCTACGAGATCACGGAGCGGCACCTGAACTTCGTTCCCGTGCTTCCCGAGTAGGCGGTCCGCTCAGGGCGGGGCGCGGCCCTGTCGTTATCCTTGGTCCCGGACTGCGGCCAGCTAGGCTGGCGCTTCAGCGACAGAAAGAGACGTGAAAATGGGCACTTGCCTGGTCACGGGAGGTGCAGGCTTCATCGGCACGGCGCTCTCGGCGCTCCTGCCGGCGCACTTCGAGCGCGTGATCGCGGTCGACAGCCTCCACCCGCAGGTGCATCCGCACCCGACTCGTCCCGCCGCACTCGACGAACGGGTCGAGTTCGTGCACGGGGATGTCACGGACGCCGCGATGTGGGATGCGCTCCTCGCAGACGCGGCACCCGACGTGGTCATCCACCTCGCCGCCGAGACCGGCACGGGCCAGTCCCTCACCGAGGCGACAAGGCACGCGGCGACCAACGTCGTCGGCACCACGGAGATGCTCGACGCGTTCGTTCGCGCTGACAAGCTCCCCGAGCGAATCGTCCTCACCTCCAGTCGCGCCGTGTACGGAGAAGGCGCGTGGAGCGACGCGGCAGGTGAGATCTCCTACCCCGGGCAGCGCAGCGACGCGATGCTCGCCGCCGGTCAGTGGGACTTCCCGGGGCTCACGCCGCTTCCGTTCGTCTCGTCTCGGGTGATGCCGAACCCGACCAGCGTCTATGGGGCGACAAAGCTGGTGCAGGAGCACATCCTGACCTCGTGGTGCCTTGCCATGGGGGTCGCTCCGGTGCTCTTCCGCCTGCAGAACGTCTACGGTCCGGGGCAGTCGCTCATCAACCCGTACACCGGTATCGTCTCGTTCTTCGCGCAGCGCGCGAAGGCGCACGAGGTGATCCCCGTGTATGAGGACGGTGAGATCGTCAGGGACTTCGTGTTCATCGACGACGTGGCGAGCGCGCTCGTGCGTGGCGTCCTCGTGCCCGCCGAGCAGGCGAGCGCCTCGGCTTCGGCGCCGTACGACATCGGGTCGGGGGAGGGCACGTCGATCCTGCGCCTCGCCGAGCTCATCGCAGCGCACTACGGAGCCCCCTCTCCTGTCATCAACGGCAGGTACCGGAACGGGGACGTGCGGCACGCGTCGTGCGAGATCGACTCGGCGAAGGCCGCCCTCGACTGGGCGCCGTCGACCATGGTGGATGCTGGAGTTGTCGAGTTATGTCAGTGGATCGATCAAGAGGTGCAGAAATAGCAGAGACCCAGCTCAGAGAGCGACCGAACCTGGTCGCTCGCTTCGGCGCAAGGTACCCCACTATGGGGCTGCTGCTGAACCTCACCCTGCGCGAGATCCGCTCGCAGTACAACCGGACGGCGCTCGGGCGCATCTGGTCGCTGGTGAACCCGCTCGCGCAGATCGCGATCTTCTCTGTCGTGTTCGGGTTGCTCTTCGTCGCCGAGCCGCACGTCGGGACCAACTCCGGCCTGCAGAACTACGCGCTCTGGGTGGCCTGCGGCATCATCCCGTGGACCTTCATCTCGGGCGGCATCATGGGCGCGATGAGCGCGCTCATGGCCAACATCGGGCTGCTCACCAAGGTCTACTTCCCGCGGCACGTGCTCGTCACCTCGAGCGTGCTCTCGCTCACGACGACGTTCGCGATCGAACTCCTGGTGCTTGCACTGCTGATGGGCATCGCGGGTGGCCCGAAGCTGCTCATCGTCGTGCTCCTGCTCATCCCCATCGTGGCGCTCACGGCCATGTTCGTCCTGGGCATCGGCCTGATGCTGTCCGTCGCGGTCGTCTACTTCCGCGACGTGCAGTACCTCTGGACGATCTTCAACCAGGTGTGGTTCTACGCAAGCGGTGTCGTCTTCCCGGCGTCGCTGGTCCAGCAGGCGCAGGACAAGCTCACGACAGATGGCTGGAACATCTTCGGGCAGCCGGTCCCGCTCATGGCGGTCTTCGAGCTCAACCCGGCCCACCAGTTCCTCGAGGCGTATCGCTCCGTGCTGTACGACTTCGCGGTGCCGTCTGTCGGCACATGGCTGACCATCACCGCATGGGCGGCGATCATGCTGCTCGCGGGCATCTTCGTCTTCCGGGCGAAGCAGAACCGAATCGTGGAGGAGCTCTGATGACCGGACTTCCGGCAGTGCGCGTCGACAACGTCTCGAAGACGTTCCGCGTGCATCACGACCGCAACCAGTCGCTCAAGGCCACCGTGCTGCAGGGCTACCGTTCCAAGTACGAGGACTTCTGGGCTCTGCGCGATGTCTCACTCGAGATTCCCGAAGGCAAGACCTTCGGGCTGCTCGGGAACAACGGCTCAGGCAAGTCGACGCTGCTGAAGTGCATCGCCAAGATCCTCGCGCCGAACCAGGGCAAGATCGAGACGCGCGGGCGTCTCGCTGCGATGCTCGAGGTGGGGTCTGGATTCCACCCGGAGCTCTCCGGACGCGAGAACGTGTATCTCAACGGGTCGATCCTCGGCATGAACAAGCAGGAGATCGATCGGAAGTTCGATTCCATCGTCGACTTCTCCGGGGTCGAGCAGTTCATCGATCAGCCGGTGAAAAACTACTCCTCCGGCATGTACGTACGTCTCGGCTTCGCCGTCTCGATCCACGTCGAGCCGGATGTGCTGCTCGTGGACGAGGTGCTCGCCGTCGGCGACATGCAGTTCCAGGAGAAGTGCATGGAGAAGTTCGCGGAGCTCAAGCGCGAGGGACGCACGGTTGTCGTCGTCTCGCACGGGCTCGAGCAGATGCGCACGTTCTGTGACGAGGCCGCCTGGCTGAGCCATGGCGAGTTGCAGGCGGTCGGGGTCGCGCGCGACATCATCGACGAGTACTCGAACCGCGAGCACGGGGCCGTCGACGTCGAGCAGGGCGGCACTCGCTTCGGGACGGGTGAGGCGCAGATCACGAAGATGGAGATGCTGTCGGACGATCGGGGTGACACTCGGAGCTTCCGCACGGGTGACCGGGCGGTGATCCGCCTCCACTACAAGGCCGAGGAGCGCATCCCCCGGCCAGTGTTCGGAGCTTCCATCGACCACGTCGAGGGCGTCTTCGTCTGGGGCAACCACGGCCTCGACGGCGGCTTCGTGCCTGACTCGATCGGGCCTGGCACCGGGTCGATCGATATCGAGATCCCACGCATCACGATGAGGCCGGGCGCCTTTCAGCTGAGTGCATCTATTCAGGACTACGACTGCGTGCAGACCTTCGACGCGTGGCAGCGTGCGGTCACGTTCAACGTCGGGCCCGGGACTCCGTTCGAATCCGGTGGGCTGATGACGCTCGACTCGAAGTTCGGCGCGCATGTGGTCGACTCCGGCGAGGTCTCCGGACCCCCCGAAACGCTCGCCGCGCATCGTGTGGCGGACGACCGAACGTAGGTCGAAGCCCGGGTGCTCGGACGCGGCCCCGCTTGCTCGGATTCATCCGGGGGAGCGGGGCCGCGTCTCGCTGTTCGGTCCTGTCGGCCTTCGCGGAAGGCCGCCATAGTGCATGTTGCAGAAATTGCCCGGATTTCTTGCTCGGCGTGTCGCCGCGGGCGTGGCGACCTCGTGCGCGGCGAGTTCCGCGGATTGCCGGGCTTCGCGTCCTGTTTTCCTGGGTCAGGTGTGACATATGTGACTCATGTGAAAGGAGCGACGGCTGTGGTCTTTTGTGGCCCATGTGTGCATACTTGGAAACTGCTGAGCGTGTCGTCTCACTACGACCCGACCGGCTCCTCGGTTTTCGACGCGTAGGGAACTCATGTTTCGCAGAACAATTGCCATTGTGGCCACGGCGGCAGCAGCCGCTGCGGGCCTGCTTGCCTTCCAAGCGGTAGCACCTCAGGAGTTCGGCGCTGAGACGGCGTCCGCCGCTGGGTCGTCGTTCGACCCCGGCAACATCATCAGCGATGAGAACTTCTACGACGGTTCCGCGATGACCGCAGCCGAGGTGCAGCAGTTCCTCGTCTCGAAGAACGGCTCGAGTTCCTCGACCGCCCTGCGCAACTACACGCAGTCGACGCCGTCGATGCCAGCCACCTCCTACTGCAGCGCGTACCCGGGTGCCCCCGGGGGAGAGTCGGCGGCGAACATCATCGCCAAGGTCGGCCAGGCGTGCAACTTCAGCGCCAAGGCCATGCTCGTCCTCCTGGAGAAGGAGCAGAGCCTGGTCTCGATGTCGAGCCCGACGCTGGGGCGCCTCGCGGCGGCCACCGGCTTCGGCTGCCCGGACACGGCGCCGTGCGACGCGAGCTACGGCGGATTCTTCTACCAGGTCTACAACGCGGCACGACAGTTCCAGTACTACAAGGCGAACCCGTACAGCTTCAACCACATCCCGTTCGCAACGAACAATGTGCTCTACAACCCCAACTTCGCGTGTGGCTCGTCCGCCGTCTACATCTCCAACTACGCGACGGCCGGCCTCTACAACTACACGCCGTACCAGCCGAACCAGGCAGCGCTCTCGAACATGTACGGCGAGGGCGATGGATGCTCCGCGTACGGCAACCGCAACTTCTGGCGCATGTACACCGACTGGTTCGGAGACGCCCAGGGCACCGCAGAGCGGCCATCGCTGATCCAGGCTGAGGGGACGAGCGACGTCTACTTCCTCTCCGACGGAACCCGGTACCACCTGACGGCCGATCGTGTGGCGGGCTTCACCGAGGCGCTCGGCGCAGTCGAGACGATTCCTGCCCAGGAGATGTCCTGGATCCCGTGGGGAACCTGGGTCGGCGAGATCCTCGAGGGCCCAGACGGCCCGGTCTACATCAGTGACGGCAAGTGGTGGAAGCTCCGCGGCTGGGCGACCGCTGCCAGCTACGGCTTCCAGCAGGGCCAGGTTGCCAAGATCACCAAGGAGCAGCTCGAGAAGTTCGAGGGCGGCTGGACGCTCGAGTCGTTCGTGAAGACCGACAACGGCCAGGTGTTCCTCGTGCAGAACCAGACCAAGCGAGAGGTCTCGAGCCTCACAGCGCTGCGCGACTTCGGTCTGTACACCGCCGTGACCAACCTCAAGGACGGCGCGCTCGACTTCCTCCCCACCGGTGAGCCGGTCCTCTCCCGTGGCGCCGTCGTGACGCCGCTTGACGGGTCGCAGACCATGCTCCTCGGCGACGAGGGCCGCGGCTACGCGGTGTCGTCTGAGCTCCGCAAGCTCAGCGAATTCAACGTCACGGGCAAGCTCGGCGACGCCTTCGCGCAGGTGACGAACTCGGGTTCCCTCGACTCGTCGCTCGTCTCGGACGGCAGCAAGTCTTACCTGATCACGGACGCTGGCCTCTTGCAGGTCGCGACGTCGGCCTACGGCGTCGGTCGATTCACGCCGGTCCCAGCGGATGCCCTCTCCGGTCTCAGCAAGCTCGGCTCGACGCCGGGGGCGCACCTGGTCAAGGAAGTCGACGGATCCAAGGTCAACCTGGTCGTCGGCGGCGAGCGCGTCGAGTTCGGCAGCGAGGACGACGCGAAGAAGGAAGCCGCGAGGCGTGGAAGCGACGAGGTCGTCTACACCGTCGCGAACGGGACCCTCTCGGACATCCCGACCGGGAACGGCATCACCAACGGCGCACTGCTCAAGACGCCGAGCAGTGACGACCTCTACGTGCTCGACGGCGCTCACCTGGTCAAGATCGCGAATGCGCAGCTCGCTGAGGCCTATGGCTTCGGTGGCACCGCGCAGGTCATGACGCAGGCGTCGTTCGACGGCATCCCCAAGCGCGACTACACCATCGACAGCGCCCAGTTCGTCTGCAACGACCAGACGCTGCTCGCCGCCGAGGGACAGGCGCACCCCTACCGCAGCGCTGAGCTCCAGGCCGCCTATGGTCTCGAGAGCGAGACCTTGAGCCCGCAGCTGTGCGGTGTCATCCCGGTCTCGCAGCAGCCTGCAACCGAGTTCATCACGACGGCCAAGGGTGCCTGGTACGCCATCATCAACGGCGAGAAGCGCCTCATCGGCTGGCCTGAGATCGGCGTGGCCATGGGCATGCCCGAGCGCGGCTCGCTTCAGGTCGTCGACAGCGTCGCGGACTCGTTCCCGACGGGATCGACCCTCCTCGGGGCTCCGGCCGGCTGGCCTCTGCCCGACGACACCGCGACGCCCGAGCCCACGGCGACACCCGAGCCGACCGCAACGCCCGAGCCGACCGAGTCGGCGACGCCGGAGCCCACGGCGACGGTCACGCCTCAGCCGAGCGGGACCGCCACACCTGAGCCGACCGCGACATCGACCTCCGCGCCGACCGAGACGCCGTCAGCGACGGCCACGGCGACGCCGAGCGAGACCGCCACTCCGACGCCCACGGAGACCGCAGAGCCTGCGGTTCCACTCGAGTCCGGTGATGTCATCACCAACAAGGCGGGCACCGGCGTGTGGATCGTCAACGGTGAGAAGCTGCTGCAGCTCGGCTCACGCGATGTCGCAGCTCAGATCGGCCTCGACATCGAGAACGCACAGGTCGTCCCAGCCGCGAACTTCGATGCCTTCACCGGCGCCACAGCTCCGCTGTACACGTCTGCGGTTCTGCTCGGAGACGTTCCCTACATCGGCGTCGACGGACAGCTCGTGCCGTTCGCGAGCCCTGCCGATGCGGAGGCCTTCGGCCTCGTGTTCACACCCCTCGCGCCGGAAGTCGGGGTGAAGCTGAGCGTGGCAACCGACGCTGAGCCCATCGGCTCGGTGGTGCAGGGTCCTGACGACAGCTTCTACCGCGTGATCGACGGCAAGCTCTCGCTCATCGACCCGAGTCTCGCGGAGCCGACGGCTACGCCGTCCGAGACGGCGCCAGCCGAGACCACCCCGGCCGAGGCAACCGAGACCGCGACCACGGACCCGGACGCAACACCGACGGAGACGGCGACGGCTGCCCCGACCGAGTCTGCAGCGCCGACCGAGTCTGCATCGCCGACCGAGACGGCTTCGGAGGCGCCGGCCGCTGAGTCGCCCGCTCCGACCGTCGACGAGGCGCCGACCACGGAGGGCACGCCGGAGGCCACACCGCCGACGACGTTCCGCCTCTCGGTCGAGTTGTTCTCGATCATGGGCCTCGGAGCACCAGTCGCCGAGTAGCCCAGGGCGCGCGCGTCCGAGAGCCCGCTCCTCCACCCCAACCGGGTGAGGGGGGGCGGGCTCTTCGCCTTTCCCCCGAGCGCCGAGTCAGACGAGGACGAGCTGAGGCCTCGGCTAGACTGGCCGTTCTTGTGAAGGGACGAAGATGACGCAAAGCGAACGGGTTCTCGTGACCGGGGCCGGTGGTTACATCGGCAGGCACGTGGTCGACGCACTGGTTGCACGGGGCCAAGAGGTGACCGCCGTTGTCCGTCCAGGGAGCGCCGCCACGATCAACAGCGAGGCTCGAGTCGTCGAGTTCGATCTGCTGGCACCATCCGCAGATTTCTCCGTCCTGCTCGAGCCAGCTCCGACGGCCGTCGTGCACCTTGCCTGGGAAGCGGGATTCGCGCACAACGCCCCGGTCCACATGCAGAAGCTCTCCGACCACTTCAGGTTCCTGGAAGCGGCGACCGAGGCTGGCGTGCAGCGGCTTGCGGTCCTCGGGTCCATGCACGAGATCGGCTTCTACGAGGGCATGGTCTCGGCTGAGACGCCCACGAACCCGCTCTCGCTGTACGGCATCGCGAAGGACGCGCTCCGGAAATCCTCGACCCTCGCTTTCGGCGACCGGGTGGCCCTGCAATGGCTGCGTGCGTACTACATCTTCGGAGACGACCGCAACAACAAGTCGATCTTCACGAAGCTGCTCGAAGCCGCCGCAGATGGCAAGAGCGAGTTCCCCTTCACCTCGGGGGCAGCGCGCTTCGACTTCATCCATGTCGCCGAACTCGGGCGCCAGATCGCAGCCGTCGCCTCGCAGGCAGAGGTCACGGGGATCATCAACGTGGGCTCTGGAACGTCCGTGTCACTTGGCGAGCAGGTCGAGCAGTTCATCCGAGACAATGATCTCGGCATCGCACTGCAGTACGGCGCTTTCCCCGACCGACCGTACGACTCTCGCGAGATCTACGGTGACGCCACGGTGATTCGGGAGCTCATGGCCAAGGACGCTGCCGGAGTCCAGGGCACAGATCAGCGCTGACAGGCTCTCCGGGCCCTGACGGGCTCTCTGGGCTGACGGGGCTCGAACCCGCTGCCCGCACTGACGTGATCCTGCCGCGCGCGGCGGGGACGCATGCGCTGCGTGCGCACGCGCTCCATTCGTCCAGAGCGGAGTGCGCACGTGCCCCGGCACGTCCTCGTGAGTGCGGCCACGCGCACCAGTAGGCTCGGTGCTCGAACGGGCCTGCCGTCGGACGGGTGCGCGCGATAATTGGGGGGTCCGTTGGCTGTAGAGGCAGTAGAGGCTGTGAAGCTGAGCAGGGTCGAGCAGGGGCTGAGTCGCCTACCGAGCTGGACCAGGAACGAGCTGCTCTGGACCGCCGTGGTCTTCGTCGTCGTCACCATCACGACCTGGCTTCGCATCGCCCCGGCCGAGCAGCAGGCGCTGTGGGCCGAGGACGGACCGGTCTTCCTGCGGCAGCAGCTCGAGAACGGCACGTTCGCGTCCCTCCTGCAGCCCTACGCCGGCTACCAGCACTTCCTGCCGCGCCTCTTCGCGGCGGGCCTCGTCGAATTCGTGCCGATCGAGCACTTCGACAGGGGCGTCTTCATCCTCTGCGTGCTGTTCGCCGGCTTCGTGGGCGCCGCCACCTTCCGGCTCACGCGCGGGATCCTGCGCTGGCTGCCGGCGAGATTCCTCATGGCGATCGTCCCGGTGATGGTCCCCCTCCTGAGCCGCGAGATCATCGGCGATCTCGCGAACATCCACACCTACTGCCTCTGGCTCGTCGCGTGGATCGCGGTAGCCCAGATCAACTCGAGGCGCGAGGGCATCTTCTGGGCCGTCATCGCGCTGGCGTGCGCGCTGTCGGAGTTCCAGGCGGTCGTCGTGGTGCCCTTCATGCTGCTGAGGCTCATCTGGAACAGGACGTTCTCCCACGTCATCGTCTCCGTGGGCGCCCTCGTGGGCGCCGGCGCGCAGGTCTTCACCTGGCTGAACTACCCGAGAGGGACAGAGTCTGACGAGGTCGTGGAGATCGCGGACGTCATCATCGGCTGGCTCGCCAACGCGATTCTCCCCATCTGGAACGGGGACGTCGAGGCCAACGCCGTGTACCTCGCAGAGAACGGCACCTGGTTCCTGTGGCTCGGGCTCATCCCCTTCGCGCTCGCAGCGGTCATCGCCCTGGTGTGCGGCAAGAATCCGGAGCGCTTCGCGCTGGTCACGCTCCTGCTGGTCTCCGGGGCGACGTTCGGCGGGTCCCTGATCGTCAACCCGTTCTGGTTCTTCAGGTTCGCGGACATCGAAGGGGAGGTCTGGCTCCTGGTGCTGCTCAACCTCCGCTACGGCGCGTCAGCCGGCATGTTCGCGCTTGCGTGCCTTCCCTTCGCAGCCTCGGCGTTCGTCTCGAGAGTGAGTCCGAAGCTGCCCGTCTTCAGTCGCGTCGCAGCGCTCGGGGTCACCCTGCTGTTCTTCGCCTACATCGCCATGCAGTGGCCGGAGGTCGACAACGCTCGCGACGAAGGCGCGGCCTGGACCCCGCAATGGCGCCAGGCGCTCACCGTCTGCGAGGCGAACCCGGCCGCGATCTACCAGTTCGAGACGGCGCCCGAGTTCCGCAAATTCGATATCCGCTGCTCCGACGTTCTGCAGCAGCCAGGCACCTAGGAGCTGCTGGTCACCCTGGCCTGCTGAGCAGGTGTGGTGCTGCGAAGCTTCGGGAAGACGAAGAACGCATCGAAGAGTCGGAAGCGGCGCAGCCAGCAGGCGAGGTAGCTCATCCCGAGCGCGCCGAGCGTGCACGCCCAGAAGGTCGTGTTCGAGTCGACGACGCCGGCCTCACCCAATCGGAAGGTGATCCAGATCTGCGTCGGGTAGTGGACGACGTAGAACACCACGGAGTTGCGGCCGATGTACTGCAGCCACTTGGCGGCGTCAGCGCCGCGCCCCTCGAGGGCACCCGTGACTCGGCGGACCCACATGATGATGCCGGCGATGCCCGCGAGGACGACCGGGATCCACAGCACGGACAGCCGATCGATCACGGTGCCGTTGTCGGCACCTGCGACCTCGCCGGTCGGGTTGTCTATGGTGGGGCCGTCGAGCGCATCGACGAGCTCGCCAGGGCCCCCAGGGGAGACGCCGAGGTGGCTGCCGAGGCCGAAGTAGTAGGCGTGGTCCTGAGCCACGAGCAGCAGGCTGAAGGTCACGGCGATGGCGAGGAGGCCGAGCATCCACGGAATCGTCTCGAATCGCGTGAAGGTCGCCCGCCACGTCGCGACGAAGTGCCCCGCGAAGAAGAACCCGCCGTAGTAGGCGAGGTTCGTCAGGTCCCCGTCGGGGAGCAGCACGCTCAAGCTCCACAGCACGACGGGGACGATCGCGAACAGGGGTCCGCGGACGCGTGCGAGGAGGGGAGCTGCCGCGTAGTAGATCGCAAGGAAGAACAGGAACCAGAGCCAGCTCGTCGCGATCCAGGCGCTCGGATCCATCCACTCTTCCTGCCCGGAGACAAGCCAGTAGATCACGGCCCACACGAGGTACGGCCACACGATGGTCCGCACCTTGCTGACGTAGTAGACGCCTGCCGGCTTCGAGAGCGACCGCCCGAGCAGCATGCCGGAGAGCACGAGCAGCATGCTCATGCGGTACGGGCCGAAGAACGTGTTGAGGTCGGCGACGAACTCAGTGGGCGGCACGAA
The DNA here is from genome assembly GCF_002931395.1 of Pseudoclavibacter sp. RFBI5. Classification (NCBI taxonomy): domain Bacteria; kingdom Bacillati; phylum Actinomycetota; class Actinomycetes; order Micrococcales; family Microbacteriaceae; genus Pseudoclavibacter; species Pseudoclavibacter sp. RFBI5. Next base: position 232,211 of record NZ_PSYA01000004.1, read on the forward strand.
GATCAGGATCACCGGCAGCGCCGAGGCGTGGAACAGGATCACGAGCAGGATCGCAGACCCCCGCAGGAGGTCCATCCACGTCTTGCGTCCGCGCATGGGTTCCGTCGTCTGGTGAAGAGAAGTCACAGCGTCAGTCAATGCCCTCGAGTCGATTGCGTTCGATGATCGGCAGCGGTCCGGTCTTGGTCGAGATGGTGCGCCTCGGCAGCGCCGGGAGGTCCTGGATGCGCAGCTTCGAGTAGATCGCCAGATAGCAGAGCAGCAGCCAGTTGCCCTCGACGAGCAGTCTCGACTCGGTCAGCGACTGCACGGTGAGCGCCACCATGAGGAGGAACGCGAGCATGGCCGTCGGCGGGAAGTCCCGCGGGCCGCTTGCGTCGGTCTGCGGCCGATCGACGGCGAGCCACCAGGTGCGGATGAGGGTCGAGAGCACGATGCCGACGAAGAAGAACGCTCCGATGAGGCCCGTCTGCATCCAGACGTCGAGGTAGGCGTTGTGGGCTTGCAGGAAGTGCACGCCGTCGACGACGAGGAGCCCCTTGAAGGGTTCGACCCATGGTGCCCAGTAGCTGATCCAGCCCATGCCCGTCAGCCAATGCTCGCTGCCGAGGCGTCCGACCTCCGCCCAGATGTCGCCGCGTCCCGACATGTCGCTCGAGCGGTTGATGAGGCCGAACAGCTGCGTGTTGAACTGCAGCACGACCCAGCCGATGATGAGCATGATCGCGAAGACGGCGCCGTACATGCCCCACCGCTGCGCGTTGCTCAGCGGTCTCGCCACGAAGACGAGCGCGACGGCGAGCAGCACGACGGCGCAGCCGACGAAGACGGTCGCCGATTTGCACAGCAGGATGGCGATGAGGCCGAGGGCGATCCAGGTGAGGGCGGGCCAGCGCCGCATCTGCTTCGCGTACCACTGCACGGCGACGGCGATGACGCAGAGGAGGGCGGCCATGGCGAGCAGGTTGCGATTGCCGAGGATGCCCTGGATGGCGCTTCCGGCGAAGATGTGGCCCTGGCTCCAGAGGAAGGCGGCCGGGACGGTCTCGGCGGTTGCCCCCGGGATGCCGGTCACGCGTTCGAGCTCGCCGGGGATGAGCAGCGCCAGGGGGAGCACCCCGCCGGGGAAGAAGAGGGCGACGACGACCTCGAAGGCCAGGGAGAGGCCGAGGATCCACCGCATCGCCGCGCTGAACGCCCGCAGGAACTGCGGCTTCGTGAGGGAGACGGCCATGGCAAGTGCCACGATGACGGTCACGAGCTGGATGCCGAAGCCGAGGAGCGACTCGGGGCGGTAGATCGACCAGATGATGGACAGTGCGCACCAGGCGACGAAGGCGATGAGCGCCGAGGGCAAGTGCATGATCTTCGGCAGCGGCTTCTTGCTCGCGAGCAGCCAGATGGAGATTCCGATGATGACGAGGACGATGACCCCGAAGCCGTACCAGGTCACGAGGTTCCGCCAGAAGTCACCCGCGAACGCTGTGAAGAACGTGAAGGTCGCGAACGCGGTGAGGCCGGGGCTGCCCGGGACCTGCGCGAAGAATCGGCGCCAGGGGGCGCGCTCAGTCGCGGCAGATTCAGCGGGGGTTCGGGTGGAGCTCACCGGCCTATTCTCGCGCACTTGCGGACGCCCCGGGTCCTCTGCCCCGCATGCAGCCCCCGATGCGTGCAGGAGGGGTGCTCACACGAAGGCTGCGTGGCCGGTGATCGACCTGCCCACGATGAGGGTGTTCATCTCCCTGGTCCCCTCGTACGAGTAGATGGCTTCAGCATCGGCGAAGAACCGGCCGACCCCGTAGTCGGCGACGATGCCGTTGCCGCCGCACACCTCGCGGGCCAGGGCGACGACCTTGCGCATGTTGCCCGTCGCGACGGCCTTCGCGAGCGCCGAGTGCTCGTCCTTCTGCGCGTCGGCATCGCCGAGCTGCGAGATGCGCACGCAGAGCGTGATGCTGGACGTGATGAGGCCGAGCGCGTCGACGAGTCGCTCTTGGATGAGCTGCCTGGCGGCGATGGGAGCGCCGAACTGGATCCGCTCCTTCGCGTACGCGAGCGCGGCCTCGTAGGCGCCGACCGCGATGCCGGTCGCGAGCCAGGCGACCTCGGCCCGGGTCTGACGCAGCACGGTGGCGGTGTCCTTGAACGAGTTGGCGTGCTCCAGCTTCGCGTCGGCCGGGACCCGGACGCCGTCGAGCGTGATGTCGGCGTTCTGCACGATGCGCAGCGACACCTTGCGCTCGATCTTGGTGGCGGTGAACCCGGGGAGCGAGGTGTCGACGACGAAGCCCTTGACCTGACCGTCTGCGACGTCCTTGGCCCAGATGACGACGATGTCGGCGAACGTCGCGTTCCCGATCCATCGCTTCGCGCCGTTCAGCACCCACTCGTCGCCGACTCGCTCTGCCGTGGTGGTGAGGCCCCTGGCCGAGTCGCTGCCTGAGCCCGGCTCGGTCAGGCCGAAGGCTCCGATGAGCTCGCCGGAGGCGAGTGCCGGAAGCCATCGCTCACGCTGGGCGTCGGAACCGCACAGTCCGATGGCCCCGAGCGCGAGGCCGTTCTGCACGCCAACATAGGTGGCGACGCTGGCGTCGACCCGGGCGAGCTCGAGGGCCGTCCACCCGCGGAAGACGGCGGAGTTCGGGAACGGGCGCGTCTCCTCGAAGGCGAGGCCGACCACGCCGGCCTCAGCGAGACCCTTGACGATCTCGGTGGGGAACGTCGCGGCCTCCCAGTGCTCGTCGATGACGGGTCGCACGTCACGCTCGAGGTACTCGCGAAGCTTGGCGATGAGACCCCTCTCCTCGGCCGAGAGCTCGGCCTCGAGCCCCGTGAAGTCGCCTGGCAGAAGTTGCAGTTCGTTGTCGTCCATGACCGTCCTGTTCCGAGTCGCGCGGGTGGAAGGCGCTCCGCGATCGTCGGACCGGCGGCACCGGCTGCGGCGGCGAATCGAGCGCTCCGCGAGCCTACGAAGCGTCACCATGCTCACGCCAGCGCCTTGGCGGAATCCGCGAAGTCGGTCGCGATTCGGGGCCGGGCTCTTGTGTCTGCCCTGCAGTTCGCCGCACCGCTCCCACAGAGGCGGTGAGATTCGGTAGCCTTCGCGTGATGTTTCTGCCACTGAAGAATGCCCCCCGTGATTACGCCTGGGGTGCGCCAGGATCGATCTCGCAGCTGCTCGGCACGACCGGCGCCTGCACCCTCGACGACGCCGATTGGGAGGGAGTGCCCCAGGCCGAGCTGTGGTTGGGCGCGCATCCCGGTGCCCCGAGCCGCATCGTCGACCCCGAGCTCGCGGGCGGCGCCGCCACCCTCGACGCCTGGATCGAGCAGGCTCCGGTGGCCGCGCTCGGCCGCTACGCCATGGGGCTGCGCGAGGGTGACGGCCCACGGCTGCCGTACCTCCTGAAAGTGCTCTCTGCCGCGACCCCGCTCTCGCTGCAGGTGCACCCGACGCTCACGGACGCGCGTCTCGGGTTCGAGCGCGAGAACCAGGCCGGCATTCCCCTCAGCGCGCCGGAGCGCAACTACAAGGATCCGCTGCACAAGCCCGAGATGCTCCTCGCGCTCAGCGAGACGATGGATGCGCTTGCCGGGTTCCGCGACTTCGCCGAGGTCGCCGCGGTTGTCGGCGACTTCGCGCGCCGCGCGGAGTCGGACGCCGAGCAGCCGCCCGCAGGACGCGCCGCGCTCGCGGACTTCGAGGCTCGGGTCGTGTCGCTCTCCACGGGGGAGGAGCTGCAGTCCCTCGTGACCTGGCTCCTCGAGGGTGGCGACGCCGTCGGCGATCTCGTGGCGGCGGTCTCCGGAGTAGCGCTCGCGGGCGACGAGTCCGGAGACCAGTCCGAGCGCTTCGCTCGGGAGCGGGGCATCATCGCCACGCTGGCGCGCATGTACCCGGGTGACCCCGGCATCGCGCTGGCGCTGCTGCTCAACCACATCACGATCAGGAGGGGAGAGGCGATCTTCCTCCCCGCCGGCAACATGCACGCCTACGTCCGGGGCCTCGGCATCGAGATCATGGCGGCGTCCGACAACGTGCTGCGTGGCGGGCTCACGCCGAAGCACATCGACATCCCGGAGCTGCTCGCGCGGCTCGACTTCGCCCCGGTGCCGCCGCCCTACATCGCCGCGACGCGCATCCAGGAGGGCGTCGAGGAGTACCGGCCCGAGATTCCCGACTTCCGGCTCGTGCGGGTCGTTCCCGGCCCGGATGAAGCGGTGAAGACCATCCACCTCGACGGCCCGACGATGCTCTTGTGCCTCGAGGGGGAGGCCCGTCTCGAGGGAGCGAAGTCGACGGCGAAGATCAGCGCTGGCGAGTCCGTGTTCGTGACGCCCGATGAGCTGCCCGTGCGCGTCATCGGCTCCGTCGACCTCTTCGCGGCCGGGCCGGGGCTCGACCGTCGCGACACGGTGCCGATGCGACACGCCGACTAGCTGAGAATCTTCGTCGCGGGGGTCTGCGAGCCCCCCGGGGTGGTCCAGCCCGCCACCTCGCGGGGGATCCTCGGCGACACGCCGCCGCGAATCGCGCGCGGCTTCTCCGAAAAGTCTCAAGACCGGGCTTAGTGTTGAGGGCTTTCGACTTGACGCGGGGTGAATTACAACGATGTAATGATTCCGACGCGCGGGCAGGTGCCCGCAAGTAACGTGGGGAGAACGTGATATGGCAATTCCAGGGAGGAACCCCTCGGTTCCGGAGGACTGGTATGTCGACCCGGTCAACCTCGGCGTCCCAGGAGTTCGAAGGAATGTCGGCGACGACAACCCGCTCGCATGGCAGGCCGACGCGCTGTGCGCGCAGGTCGATCCAGAGGCCTTCTTCCCGGAGAAGGGTGGGTCGACGCGTGACGCGAAGCGGATCTGCGACTCCTGCGAGGTCCGGAGCGACTGCCTCGAGTACGCGCTGTCCAACGACGAGCGCTTCGGCATCTGGGGTGGGCTGAGCGAGCGCGAGCGGCGCAAGCTGCGCAAGCTCGCGTAACCGCCGAGAGCTCGGTCCGCGTGACCGAGCAGGCCACGTTGATGGGCCCCGTGACGACTTCGGTCGTGCGGGGCCCTTCGTGCGTCCGCTGGCGGTGGCACCGGGGTGCGCGTGTTCGCGGCTTGCCGCTCGCAATGCGGCATCGCTCGGGGGAGCCGAATACCATTCGTTCAATGCGTCCCGGAGTCACCGCAATCCTTGTCGCGCGAGATGCGTCGCGCTCGCTCGAGCGCACCATCGCCGCGCTCGAGGGATCGTCGCGCATCCCGGACCGCGTCGTGATGGTGAATCTCGCGTCGACGGACTCGACGCTCGAGGTCATGCGCGCGGCCGAACCCGACATCCTGCTGACGCTGGAGACCGAGACGACGTTCGGTGCCGCGCTCGCCGAGGCGGTGGCCGTCCTCGAGGAGCAGGGGCTGCAGTCGGAGGGCGACTGGCTCTGGCTGCTCAGCGCCGACAACGCTCCAGAGCACGACGCGCTCGAGCAGCTCCTCGACACCGCCGAGCGGAACCCCTCGCTCGAGGTGACCGGCCCGAAGCTCGTCCGCAGTGACGACGCCGCGACGCTCGTCGAGTTCGGCCAGTCGATGCTGCAGAACGGCGAGAGCCTGCGACTCCGCGAAGACGAGCTGGACCAGGGGCAGTTCGACCAGGACTCCGACGTCCTCGGCGTCGCGGCCGGCGGCATGCTGGTTCGTCGCGAGCCGTGGCTCGCGCTCGAGGGCTTCGATCCTGGCCTTCCCGCCGTCGATGACGCGCTCGACTTCTGCACGCGGGTGTGGCTTGCCGGCGGCCGCGTGCTGCTGACCCCCTCAGCGCGAGTCGCCTGCGACCCCGAAGCGCCGGGGACGGCCGCGATGAACCCCGGGATGAGCGCCTCGGCGGTGGAAGCTGCCAGAGACACCGCCAGGGTGCACCGCAGCCTGACGAAGACCCCAGCAGCGGCGTTCGGCGTCCTGCGGCTGCTGCTCATCCCGATCGCTCTGCTCAAGGGCATCTGGCACCTCGTGCGGAAGCGTCCGCGCCGTATCCTCGCCGAGCTCCGCTCCGCGTCGCGCGTGACGTTCGGCAAGACCGGGGCCGCCCGCTCGAGGGCGCAGTTCGCGAAGACGCGCACCGAGCCGTGGACCGTCATCGAGCCGCTGCTCGTGAGCGCCGAGGAGAACCAGAAGACGCTCGGTCTGCAGCGCGAGGAGCTGCGTGCCCTCACGCACGAGGAGCGTGAGCGGTACTCGCTCGTCGGCTCCGGAGGACTCTGGGTGCTGCTCGTCTCGACCGTCCTGGGCCTCGGCCTCGGCCTGTCCCTCATCGGCCAGTCGACGCTCTCCGGCGGTGGCCTCCTGCCGCTGGCCGATTCCATCGGCACGCTCTGGGGGCGCACCGGGTACGGGGTCCGAGATGTCGGGGACGGCGCGTTCGGCGTCGCCGATCCCTTCACCTACGTGCTCGCGGTGCTCGGCACCCTCACCTTCTGGCACCCGAGTCTCAGCATCGTGCTGCTGTGGCTGTTCGCGCTCCCGCTCGCCGCGATGGGGGCATGGCTCCTCGTGGCGCGCCTCACCAACCGGGCCGGGCTGCGGGCGTTCGCCGCCTTCGCCTGGATGCTCGCGCCACCGCTCGTCGTCGCGCTCGCGGAAGGGCGCATCGCCGCCGTCATCGCGCACCTCGTGCTCCCATGGCTCATCTTCTCCGCGCTGAGCGCGTCGAGGAACTGGTCGCGCGCGGCTGCGACGGGGCTGCTCGCGGCGATCGCGATCGCGGCCGCCCCGATCCTGGCACTGCCCATCGCCATCGTGTGGCTCGTATGGCTCGTCATCGGCGGGCGGGGCTTCGTCCAGCGCCTGCTGACCGCGGTGCCGACCCTGGTGCTGTTCGCGCCACTCGCCGTCGCGCAGTGGAACCGGGGGCGCCCGCTCGCGCTGTTCGCGGACCCTGGAGTCCCGCTCGCGAGCACTGCTCCTGATGCGTGGCAGATGCTCCTCGGCTTCCCCGGGTCCCTGCTCGAGGACCCGAGCTGGGCTGGCGGGCTGCTCGAGGGTTCCCCTGCGGTCCCCATCGTCGCCGCGGCCCTGGTGGCTCCGCTCTTCCTCCTGGCGCTGCTCGCCCCCGGCAGCCGAAACTGGCGCGCGTCGCTCTTCGGCCTGCAGCTGCTGCTGCTCGGCTTCGTGACCGCGGCGGCGGCGAGCCGCTTCGGCTTCTCGCACGTCGGGGTCGAGAGCATCTCGCTGTGGCCCGGCAGCGCGCAGTCGCTCATGTGGCTGGGTGCCCTGATCTCGGCCGCGGCAACGCTCGGCGCGCTCCGCCCCCGGCTTTCGCAGGTCTTCGCGGGCGTCGCGCTGGTCGGCATCGTGCTCCTGGCTGCTCTTCCCGCGACGGCACTCCTGCGCGGCGACGCGCTGGTCGGTGCCGGCGATGGCCGATCGCTGCCCGCCATCGTGGATGCTCAGGGCCGTGCCTCTGACGAGGTCGGCACCCTCGTGATCGCGCCGCTCGCGAGCGGCGCCGTCGAGGTGCGTCTCGAGCGCGGCACCGGCGACAGCCTGGACTCGCAGTCGACGCTGCGCACCACGAGCGTCGGCTTCTCCGCGGGCGACCAGCGCCTGGCGGAGCTGGCCGTGAACTTCGCCTCGGATTCCTCGTACCGCCCGACCGAGGAGCTGCACGCGCTCGGCATCAGCTACCTGCTCGTCCCGGAGGGCGGGAGCGACGCCGCGACCATGGAGGGGCGCCTCGTCTCCTCCCTCGACGCGAACTTCGGGCTGCGCCCGGCCGGGGCAACGGAGTTCGGCACCCTCTGGCAGGTCGTCGGCCCCACGCTGGAGCCGACCGACCCGAGTGTCTCCGGTCCGCTCGATACCGCGAACACCGGAACCACGCTCGGTCGGTCGATGCTCATCGTGCAGGGTGTGCTCCTTGCCCTGACGCTCCTCGCCGCCCTCCCGACCGGAGGGCTCAGCGCCCGCGCCGCCGATGTGCGCCGCCGGGAGAAGACCAGCGGGCGCCCGTGGTACGACCTCGACGGCGACACGGACGGCGACGAGCGGATGCTGCGGCGCGATGTCACCGCGCTGACGGTCGACGACTTCGACGACGACGATGACGTGCTCGGCACAGGTGCACGGGGAGGCGACCATGACGCTCGATGAGTCGAAGGTGATCGCCGAGGCGCGTGCCGCAGACGACGCAGCCCGCAAGGCGCCCGGAAAGCGGCACGCACGGCGGCCGGTCTGGCGCGCCCTGAGCGTCGTCGCCGCCATCGTCGCGGTCGGGGGCGTCGTCGCGGCCGTGCAGCTCGCGCCGGAGGGCGTCGTCGTCGCCTCCGCGAACTCCGTCCTCGTGAGCCCTGTCGCGAGCGCGCAGGATCGCGTGTGCCCCGGCCCCCTCACGCTGCTCGGGCTCGCGACCGACGACCCGACGCTCCCCGCGACGCTCGGCACCACGAGCATCCGACTCGCGGGCGACGAAGGCGGGCTCGAGGTCGAGCCGGTCGTCGCCTCCACGCCTGCGGCCGACCAGCAGCAGGCGCTCGCGCCCGTGCGCTTCACGGTGCCCGGCCTGACCGAGGACGGGTCGCCGACGGCGTTCGCTGCGGCCCAGACGCTCGAGCTCGCGCAGCCCTCAGCCGGGGGCTTCGCAGCCACGGCCTGCCGGATGCCATCCGCAGAGCAGTGGCTGGTCGGTGGCAGCACGGCGGAGGGCAGCAGCACGCAGCTCGTGATGGTGAACTCCGCAGACCAGGCCGCCGACGTGCGCGTCACGGTCTCGACGGCAGACGGCGTCGTGCAGGCTCCGACGATCCGCGAGATCGTCGTGCCCGCGAGCAGCAGGGAGGTCGTGAGCCTCGAGGGGGTCGCGCCCGATCGAGGCGATCTGGTCGTGCACGTGGAAGCCGTCTCCGGAAGCATCATCTCGACGCTGCACCAGACCCGCACCTCGGGCGCGACGCCGAGCGGCATCGAGATCATCGGGGCCCAGGATGCGCCGAGCACCTCGCTCGCGATCGTCGGCGTCCCCTCGACGAGCACTGCGTCGGAAGCCGAGGGCACGCTGGTGCTCGAGCGCGGCGCGACGCTGCGAGTCCTCGCGCCCGGAGACGAGCAGACGGAGCTCACCGTCGACGTGCGCGACGCGGCCGGCACCGCCCTGGAGCCGATCTCGCTCACCATCGAGGGCGGACGGACCACGGAGATCCCGCTGACGGGGTATCCGATCGGCCAGTACACGCTCGGGATCGAAGCGAGCAACCCCGTCGTCGCCGCCGTGCAGACCACCGCCACCGCCACAGCATCGGACCTGGCCTGGTACCTGCCGGTCCCCGTCCTGAGCGACAGCCAGGTCGTCGCCGTGCCGAACGGCCCGTCTCCCAAGCTGCAGCTCGCCGACGCCGACGGGGTCGAGAAGACCGCAACGCTCATCGCGGAGGACGGCACGGAGACAGCCGTCACGATTCCGGCCAACGGCACGACGTCCATCGACGTCGAGGCCTCGCGCGAGTACCGGCTCGAGGGGCTCGACCGGGTCTCGGTCCAGCTCGCCTACGCGGGCGACGGTCAGCTCGCGGCCATCCCGAGCTACGCGGGAAACCCGCTTGCCGAGGTCATCACCGTCTACCGCTGAGGCAGGCAGGCGGCGGGGAGCTCACTCGTCGCCGAAGCGCTCCGGCGCGATGTCCCACGGGTCGGAGCCGAGCAGCTCGGCGACGGCCTGCAGCACGCACCGCTCCACGAGCATCCGGTAGTGGACCGGGTCCTCGCAGTGCAGTCGTGCGAGGCGATCTATCGCGACCCGGTACAGGATGATGCGGTTCGGCGACTCGACGTGCCAACGATCCATGCCATCCGCATGCTGCAGCGTCTTCGGCACGTTCGCGATGTCCACCTGCACATTCGCGAGCCGCTCGGGGTTGGCTGCGCGCAGGTAGTTCATCGCATCGGCCACGTGGTTCTCGAACCGGACCACCCGACCCGTGAGCATCGGCAGGTACGGTCCGGCGACACTCGAGCGGATGCCCCTGCCGTGCCTGCCGCGGGCAAGGCCCCGCTCAGGGCGGGCCTGCCTCCTGGCGTTCTCGGACTTCTTCTCCCGGCGGCGACGTGGCATGCCTGCGAGTTTACGCCCGGCGTAGACTTGCGCCGATGTCCAATCGACCATGCTCACGAGTCGCGTGCACCCGCAAGGCGGAGTACACGCTGACCTTCGACTACGAGGACAAGCTCGCCGTCATCGGCCCGCTTGCGCTCGCTGCCGAACCCCACAGCTACGACCTGTGCGCGCGCCACGCTGAGCGCTCGACGCCACCGCAGGGCTGGAGCATGATGCGTCCGGTAGTTTTGGGTTCATGACTTCTGTGGCAATCGCACCCGCGTCGAGTGACGAGCGGGGTTCTCTCTCTGGTGTCGTGAAGAGCTACGACGTTCGGGGGCTCGTCGGCAGCGAGCTCACCGAGACGCTCGTGACGGCGCTCGGCGCCGGCTTCGTCGACGAATTCGCGCTGTCCGGCCAGACGGTCGTCGTCGGCCACGACATGCGCGACTCCTCTCCGGGCTTCGCGGCGGCCTTCGCTCGCGGCGCGACTGCGAGGGGCGCGAACGTCACGCATATCGGGCTCTGCTCGACCGACGAGGACTACTTCGCGTCCGGCCGGTACGACGCGGCCGCCGCGATGTTCACCGCCAGCCACAACCCTGCCGCCTACAACGGCATCAAGCTGTCGCTCGCCGGCGCGAAGGCGCTGAGCTTCGACACGGGCCTCTCCGCGATCCGCGATCGCGCGGCAGCCTTCCTCGATGAGGGCATCGCCGCCGTCGAGCAGCCGGGCGAGGAGCAGCGCATCGACGTGCTCGCCGACTACGCGGCCTACCTGCGCGAACTGGTCGACCTCTCGGGCATCCGCCAGCTCAAGATCGTCGTCGACGCCGGCAACGGGATGGGCGGCCTCACGGTCCCCGCCGTGCTCGGCGAGGCGGCCGGCCTCGGAGCCCTGCCACTCGAGATCATCCCCATGTACTTCGAGCTCGACGGCACGTTCCCGAACCACGAGGCCAACCCGCTCGACCCCAAGAACCTCGTCGACCTGCAGGCGGCCGTCATCGAGCATGGCGCCGATCTCGGCCTCGCCTTCGACGGCGATGCGGACCGCTGCTTCCTCATCGATGAGCTGGGTGAGCCCGTCTCGCCGAGCGCCGTGACCGCCATCGTCGCGCGCCGCGAGATCGCGCGTGTCCGTGCAGCCGGCGAGACCGAGCCGACCATCCTGCACAACCTCATCGTCTCGCGTCACGTTCCGGAGGCCATCAGGCAGGAGGGCGCGAAGGCCGTCCAGACGAAGGTCGGTCACTCGCTCATCAAGGCGCAGATGGCTGCCACGAATGCGGTCTTCGGCGGAGAGCACTCCGCGCACTACTACTTCCGCGACTTCTGGAGTGCCGACAACGGCATGCTCGCGGCGATGCACGTGCTCGCAGCCGTGGGCGGCTCCGACAAGCAGCTCTCGGAGATCGGCGGGCTCGAGAACCCCTACTTCGCCTCCGGTGAGATCAACTCGACGGTCGCCGACGTGCCTGCGGCGCTCGCGCGCATCGTCGACACCTTCGCGAGCACCGCGGAGTTCGAGGAATTCGACGGCCTCACGGTCCGCGGCTCCGACGAGACCGGCTTCTGGTGGTTCAACGTGCGAGCCTCCAACACCGAGCCGCTCCTGCGCCTGAACGCCGAGGCGAAGGACGAGGCGCGCCTGCAGTCGCTGCGCGACCAGGTGCTCGGCCTCATCCGGGCCGAGTAGCAGGCCCGCAGCATCCACCACACCCGTAGCAAGGAAGCAGCAGTCATGGCACCAACGTCAGGTATCGAGCTCTCCACCGAACGTCCGTTCGTCGTCGCAGATCTGGCGCTCGCGCCGGCGGGGCGCCACCAGATCCGTCTGGCAGAGATCGAGATGCCTGGGCTCATGGCGCTGCGGGCCCAGTACGCGGGACAGAACCCGCTCGCCGGCGCACGCATCGCCGGCTCGCTGCACATGACGGTGCAGACCGCGGTGCTCATCGAGACCCTCACCGACCTCGGTGCCGAGGTGCGCTGGGCCAGCTGCAACATCTTCTCCACGCAGGATGAAGCCGCTGCTGCCGTCGCTGTCGGACCCGACGGCACGGTCGAGGAGCCGAAGGGCATCCCCGTGTTCGCCTGGAAGGGCGAGACGCTCGAGGAGTACTGGTGGTGCACCTCGCGCATCTTCGACTGGAGCGCAGAGGGTGCCGTCGGCCCCAACCTCATCCTCGATGACGGCGGCGACGCGACGATGCTCGTGCACCTCGGCCGGGAGGCCGAGATCGCGGGAGCCGTCCGTGACGCGAGCGACGCCGACAGCGTCGAGATGCGGGTTGTCCTCGACACCATCCGTGCCTCGCTCGCCGTCGACGCCGGCCACTTCAGCCGCATCGCGGACGAGGTGCGCGGCGTCACGGAGGAGACGACGACGGGCGTGCACCGCCTGTACGAGCTCGCCGAGCGGGGCGAGCTGCAGTTCACGGCCATCAACGTCAACGACTCGGTGACGAAGTCGAAGTTCGACAACACGTACGGCATCCGCCACTCGCTGCCCGACGGGCTGAACCGCGCGACCGATGTGCTCATCGGCGGCAAGACCGCCTTCGTGGTCGGCTACGGGGATGTCGGCAAGGGTGCGGCCGAAGCCCTTCGCGGCCAGGGCGCTCGGGTCATCGTCAGCGAGGTCGACCCGATCTGCGCGTGGCAGGCCGCGATGGACGGCTTCCAGGTCGCCAAGGTCGAGGACGTCCTCGACCAGGTGGACATCTGGATCACGTGCACGGGCAACAAGAGCGTGCTGACGCTCGAGCACATGCTCGGCATGAAGCACATGGCGATCGTCGGCAACGTCGGGCACTTCGACAACGAGATCGACATGGCCGGGCTCGAGGGCCTCGCCGGTGCGACTCGCGTGGAGATCAAGGCGCAGGTGCACGAGTGGCGCCTCCCGAACTCGCGCTCGCTGCTGGTGCTGTCCGAGGGGCGGCTGCTGAACCTCGGCAACGCGACCGGTCACCCCTCCTTCGTCATGAGCAGTTCCTTCACGAACCAGGTGCTGGCGCAGCTCGAGCTTTGGCAGCGCCTCGACGCCTACCCGCTCGGTGTTCACGTGCTGCCGAAGCACCTGGACGAGCAGGTCGCGCGTCTTCACCTGGATGCCCTCGGCGTGAAGCTCACCGAGCTGACCCCCGAGCAGGCCGACTACATCGGCGTCGCCGTCGACGGCCCGTACAAGGTCGACCACTACCGGTACTGAATCTCGCCCGCCGCGCATCGGCAGGCACGCGACAATCCGCAGCCCGACAGGGGAGAACCCTGGCGGGCTGCGGCTGTTCGCGCTGCAGTGCGCCGTCGGGTCCCGACACGGCCCGCCCGGGAACCGAGCTCTGACCCGCGGCTCAGCCTCGGTCCGGGAACGAGTGGGGCATGCCGTTGAGCGTCGGGGCCAGCGCCGTCTCCCGCCGGCCGATGGCGGAGAGCGCGGCGAGCTCTCGATCGCGGCGCAGCACGGCGAGGCCTCGCAGGTAGGTGTCGGCGTCGACGTCGGGGATCGGGTGCACGTGGGGGAGTGTCTCGCGCGCGATCTCGCCGGCGGCTCGGTCCCGGTGCGCGGGCGTGAGGTGCTCAGCCTGGTCGAGGTAGTCCAGGATGCGGCGAGCGGTTCGGTCCGGCAGCCTCCCGGCGTCGGCGATCCCGGCCCAGGCGATGAGCTGCTGGGGCATCGGCCCGAGGTGGCTTCTGAGCTTCGGGGCACGTTCGCGCTGGCAGGTGGTGCCCGCCAGGATGTCGCCGAGCCGCTTGGCCCTGCCGTTGACGAGGCCGGTGATGATGGCGATGCCGCCGAAGGTGCCGTACAGCTCGATGAATCCGAGCAGGGAGCGGATGAGCGCCTGCCGGAACCCTGACGCGCCCCCGTCGTCGCGAACGATGCGCAGCCCGGTGGCGAGCTTCCCCACCGATCGGCCGTGCGAGAGGGTCTCGACGACGCACGGAGCGATGACGAGGCAGACGACGAGAAGCGAGAGGGCGATGGCGCTCATGAGCGCCTCGTCGATGGCGAACGGGAAGTCGTCGCTCGAGAGGACCGTCATGGTCAGGATGAGGAGGCCGACGTATCCGACCATGTAGACCAGCGCATCGAGGGCGGCCGATGCCGCGCGGAGCGCGAACCCCGCTGGCCGGACGTCGAGATGCACGCCTTCGCCGGCGACAAGCTGTTCGTCGCTGACGCTCAGGCGTTCCCGTGGTCTCGTCTGAGTGGCCATGGCAGTATTGAAACAGATGGATCTTGAAGCTCTCACAACCGCCCGTTCGGCGGATTGGCGGCGCCTGGGGGCGCTGGCTCGGCACCGGAATCTGACCGGCGCCGAGATCGACGAGCTCATCACGCGATACCAGGACTCGTCGACCGAGCTCTCGGCCCTCCGAACGAGCTACGGCGAGACCCGCGAGGGAGAGTTCCTCTCCGTGCAGCTGTCGCGGGCGCGGGGCAGGTTCACTGGGGCAGGGCGCAACATCCTGCTGGTCCTCGGCACGTTCTTCACTCTTGCCCTGCCCGCTGCGCTCTACCGCGTTCGGTGGTGGACGCTCGGTGCAGCGGTATTCACGTTGCTCGTAGGCGCGCTCAGCTACTGGTGGATCACGGCGAACCCGGAGATCCTCGGATTCCTCGGCTCCGAGGCCGCGCTGGAGCAGTACGCGGAAGAGGACTTCGTCGGCTACTACTCTCAGTTCTCGGAATCCAGCTTCGCGGCGAGGGTCTTCACGAACAACGCTTGGATCGCCGCGCAGTGCATCGCATTCGGCATCACCGGCCTGTGGGTGCCGGTCGTTCTCGTGCAGAATGCGCTCGGGCTCGGCCAGAGCGCCGCGGTGCTCGGCGCGCACGGGCACCTCGATGTGTTCTTCCTCTGGATCGCGCCTCACGGACTGCTTGAACTGACGATGGTGTTCGTCGCGGCGGGCGCTGGGCTTCGTATCTTCTGGGCGTGGGTCGCCCCTGGCGCGAAGACGCGCATGCAGTCTCTGGCTGACGATGGACGTGCGCTCATCGTCGTGGCGATCGGCACGACGATCTTCCTGTTCATCTCCGGCTTGGTCGAGGGGTTCGTGACGAGGCAGGACTGGCCGTGGCCGGTGAAGATCGGGATCGGGGCTGCCGCGCTTGCGCTCTACCTCGTCTACGCGCTCTGGCTCGGCGGTCGCGCGGTCCGGGCCGGCGAGACAGGCGCACTCGAGAAGTTCGACGGCGGCGCGCGGCGGGTCTACGCAGGGTGACGCCAGTGCCGGTGGCCCGCCAGGCAGCGGGCCGGAGAGGTCGACACGCCCGGGATGTACCCCGAGTTGTGTGCCGCCGGGTCTCTGCGTAATGTAATCACTCGTCAGGCCAACGGAGCGAAACGCGAGAGCGGGTCGCACGGGCCGGACAGTCCGAAAGAAAGATCAGCATCTGCCACTTGTTCTTGCAAGTTGGAGCAACATGATCTACACTCGGAACTCCTGCCTCACCGGGTAGCAAGATCGTCAGCCTCTGGTTCTTCCAGTTGGTTGTGCGGAGGATGAGCTTCATGCTCACGGTCCGTGGTTCTTGTCCGGGGTTTGCAGTGCAAGCGATTGCTCCTTAGAGATGGCCGTGAGGCTTGAAGAGGGAAGCGCTCGATTCTTGAGAACTCAACAGCGTGCACTATGTCAAATGCCAATTTGATCCCGTGCCTCTTCCTTTGGAGGGGGTAAGGATTCCTTTTGGAAACATATT
>NZ_PSYA01000025.1:0-1986 GCF_002931395.1 Pseudoclavibacter sp. RFBI5
CAACCCGCACCGTCCCCGGTTCCCGCCCCCGCGCCCGCAACCCGCACCCAAAGTTGTGGCCCGGTGCTCCACAACCGCTCGCCAACCACACCACGCCACAACTATGTCGCCGCGAACGCCGCAAACAGGGCGTTCGGCGCCTTCAGCACCGCCCCGCGCCCCGCGGCCCCATCCCGCACCCGGTTCCCGCGCCGGCAACCCGCAACCCGCACCCAAAGTTGTGGCTCGGTGCTCCACAACCGCTCGCCAACCACACCACGCCACAACTATGTCGCCGCGAACGCCGCAAACAGCGCGTTCCCGGAACCTTCAGCCCTGCCCGAGACGTTCGGCGCGAAGCCGCTTCGCGTAGTCGGTGAAGGCCTGCAGGCCACCGGCAGGCACGAGGTCAGCGACAGTGAGACGCACGTGCCGCATCCCCACGCTCTCGATCTCCCTGCTGCGCGTGATGTCCAGCCGCCACTGGCGCTGACTCGTGCGATGCCCGTCGCCCTCGTAGTCGTATCCGATGCGAGCTTCGCGATCGACGAGGTCGATTCGGGCCACCTGGCGCGCTCCCGACATGAGCGGGACGTTGATGTCTGGTTCCGGATAGCCGGAATCCACCAAGGCGATCCGCGTCGTCGACTCCCAAGGCGACTCGACGCGCTCGCGAATGCGCAGCGTGGCAGACCGCAGCACGGCGGCGCCCGCGCATCCCGACCAGGCATCAGCAATGGCTGCCAGACGATCCCGCGTCGTCAGCGCTTGAGGCCAAGTGCGCCCTGGATAGTTGTCCGCGTCCGAGATGAGGGCGTCGCCGACCTGCACGAGCTCAAGCTCGTCCAGGTGACGGGCGAGGAGACAGTAGGTGAGCTCCGGTGAGGCCACCGGGAGACCCCCGATCCGGCCGAGACTCCAGAAGCGCGGCGGGACGGATCTCGCTGTCACGCCCTTCGCGCGGGGCGGGTTCCTCCCCTTGGGCACGATGACATGGACCAACGCGTCGGCCAGGAGTCTCAACGGAAGGGGCAGTCCGTAGAGACGGGCGGCGGAGACACCGCCGAACGCCTGGTTCGGAGACATGACCGGCCAGTAGCTGCGGTCGAGCTCCTGCATGCGGGCGGCCAAGGCAGCGAACTCGTCACTCGCCCCGCGCACTCCGACGGAGGCCTCGGCAGTCTGCGGTTCCAGCATCGGCTGCGGCACGCGCACTCCGCGGAATGGCCGCGCCTCAGCGCTGTTGCGCAGCCGGGACTTCGAGACACCTGCTGCTCGGGCCTCGGCCACGCTGAATGCCGCGAACCGCAGGTCGAACGGCAACTGAATGCGCGGCTCCCGCCTGCCCGCACGGCCTGCACCGCCCGCTCGGCCCGCTGGGCCCGCTGGGCCCGCTGGGCCCGCACCCGAGATTCCATGCCGGTCAGCATCATCCGCGCCGCCACCTTGTCCCATT
The DNA here is from genome assembly GCF_002931395.1 of Pseudoclavibacter sp. RFBI5. Classification (NCBI taxonomy): domain Bacteria; kingdom Bacillati; phylum Actinomycetota; class Actinomycetes; order Micrococcales; family Microbacteriaceae; genus Pseudoclavibacter; species Pseudoclavibacter sp. RFBI5. The sequence continues at coordinate 1,436 of NZ_PSYA01000025.1, forward strand.
GCTCGAACGTAGACGCGTTGCTACCGCCACGACGATCACCGTCGAAAGCTGTGGACAGCTCGGCCAGAGCAAGGTGAAGAACATGGGCATTGTGGCTGAGGCTCACTCCCCCGCCTCCCTCCTCCACCCGGCCCCCACCGCCCCGCCCCGCACCGGCGCAGAGTTGTGGCCAAGTGCGACCAGACCCGCTCCCGACCGCACTAACCCACAACTCTGCGCCGGGGCGGGGCGACCTTCTCTGAGGCAGGGCGGGGCGTCGCGAGGAGCAGCGCGAACGTCGCGGAGGGGGGACGTCGAAACCAGGAGAAAAGTTGTGGCCAGGTGCAGCCAGACCGGCTGCCTACCGCACTAACCCACAACTCTGCGGCGGGGGCGGGGCGAACTTCTCGGAGGCAGGGCGAGGCGCGGCGAACGGGGCTGGGGGCGTCGCGAGGAGCGGCGCGAACGTCGCGGAGGGGGGACGTCGGAACCAGGAGAAGAGTTGTGGCCAAGTGCGACCAGGCCCGCTCCCGACCGCACCAACCCACAACTCTGCGCCGGGGGCTGGGTGG
>NZ_PSYA01000007.1:0-243937 GCF_002931395.1 Pseudoclavibacter sp. RFBI5
CTTCACCACAGCCCAACGGCGGGCGATCGCGACCCGCGACCGGCAATGCCGCGCACCCGGATGCAGCGCACCAGTCCGCTGGTGCGAAGTGCACCACGCCCTCCCCTGGAGCGAAGGCGGACCAACCGACGCGAAAGACGGCATCCTGCTGTGCTCCTTCCACCACCACGAAGTGCACCGCGAGAGACTCACCCTGACCCGCAGCAGCAACGGACGCTGGCACGTCGCACCCGCGCTCGGACGCCACGTACCGCCCAGAACCGTCCGCCGCCGCGGATACGCACCCAGCGACACCCAGGCCGCCCGACCGCAGTTCAACCGAAGACCCTGAGACCGGCCAGGGTGGCAAGCGCGGAGAGGAGCGGCGCGGCTCAGAGGGCCCCGCTAGGGCGCGCAAACGCGAAAGTGCCGCCGTGGTCACGAAGACCAGGGCGGCACCGTTTGCTCACCAAGACCCTCCCAAGCCCTCTCAATCGAGAGAGCGCAGCAGTGCGATGAAGTGCTGCGATGAGAGCTGCGACGAGAGCTGCTGCTAGAGCTGCGGCTGACGAGTGTTGTAGCCGAAGCGCGTGGGGCGCTGCGCGTACCCATCCTTGCGGACGGCGCGAACAGTCTCCGCCGCGAAGGCGACAACCGCCACAACCCCGATACCAAGAGCGAGAAGTTCCATGAGTCCACCTCCGTGATCTGCCGGCAAACACCGGATACCGCAATCCAATCGGAGACGCCCGGGCGTGTCGCGGTCCACCCGAAGGTCAGTGGACTGGTCGCGCCGGGTCAACCCGCGCTTCCGGCGAGCCAATCTTCGAGGAACACCGCGACACCGTCATCGGTGTTGCTCGGAATCACCGACTCCACCACCGCGAGCGCCTCCGGGCGGGCGTTCGCAACGGCGATCGGGTGGCCGACGACCTCGAAGGCCGGCAGGTCGTTGAAGTTGTCGCCGAAGTAGTAGAGGTCCTCCCGCGCCACCCCCAGCAGGTCAGCGACCGCGAGCAGGCCCGTGCCCTTCGAGCACGCTGCGTTCGCGATCTCCAGGTACGTGTCCTTCGATCGGTACGTCACGACGCCCGAACGGTCCGCGAGGGCCGCCTCCAGCGCATCGACCAGGGCAGGGTCACCCATGCACATCACCTTGTGCGGCGGCGTCACATCCACACCGCCAGAGGCGACGAACTCCAACGTCGAGGCAGGCTCCGGGAACACCCACGTGTGGGTGCGCTCCCGGTCCGTCCACTCGTCCTCACCCCACGCATACCAGTGCTCGCCGGCGAAGAAGCTCGCGTGCAAGCCGCTCGCCTCGCAGTGATCGGCGATGAAGCGCGCATCAGCGGCCGAGATGGCAACGTCGTGTCGCACCTCGCCGTCGCCGGACAGCACCAGCCCGCCGTTGAAGGCAACGAGCGGCGAGCCGATGCCGCCGTACAGGCGCTCGAGCACCCGCATCGACTCCGGGGGCCGGGACGAGCACAGCACGAAGTGATGGCCGGCCGCTCGCACCGCCTCGATCGCCGCGATCGTCCGTGGAGAGAGCGTGCGCTGAGCGCTGAGCAGCGTGCCGTCGATGTCGCTGAGGAAGAGAACCATGGACTACACCATCTCAGGCAGACGCGTATCCGCCATCGATCGCACGTCGCGCGCCGAGAGTTGCGCCCAGGATTCGGCGAGGATCCGCGTGCCAGCTTCGAGATCGGCGACCGGTGCTGTGAACGGCACCCGAAGGAACCGCTCGAGGCTTCCGTCGATGGAGAACTTCGGACCAGCGACCAGGGCCAGGCCGCGCGCCTCCGACAGGGACGTCATCGCGGAGCTCGCCGGCTGCGCCAGGTGCACCCACATCGACAGCCCACCGTCTGGCCACGGCACGTGCCACTCCGGCAGGTGGAGGCTCAACGCGGCGTGCAGGGCGTCACGGTGCAGGCGCATCTGCTCGCGCCGCCGGGGCAGCAGCTCCGGAAGCGCCCGCACGACACGCTCCGCGAGGAGCTGCTCGATCTGCGGCGTCCCCAGATCGCCGGCCGGACGCGCCTGCACGAAGCGGCGGATCAGAGCTGCATCGGCGCGGATCCACCCGATGCGCAGGCCTGCCCAGGCCGCCTTGCTCAGAGAGCCGACCGTCACGACCCCCGAGCCGGAGAACGGGGACGCGCCGCGCGCGTGACGAGCGAACGGGCCGTCGTCCCACGGCCGGTCGATCGACAGGTCCGCGGTCGTCTCGTCCACGACGAGGATCGTGCCGGCCGCCCGAGCCGCCTCCGTCACGCGCACCCGGTCCTCCGGCCGCATCGACGCGCCCGTCGGGTTGTGGAAATCGGGGATGAGGTACGCGAGCGCGGGGCGCATCCGCTCGATCGTCTCGATGACGTGCTCGATCTCCCAGCCGCCAGTGGTCACCGGCGTCGCGATGAGTCGAGCGCCCGCGCGGCGCATCGCCTCGTAGGCGTGCGGATACGTGGGCGACTCCACCAGGACGAGATCCGAGCGCGTGAGGAGCGTGTGGGCCGTCAGCGAGATCGCGTGCTGGGCGCCCATCGTCACGATGATCTGCTCGGGCGTCGTCGGCAGCCCGCGCGCCGTGTAGCGCTCGGCGATCGCCGAGCGCAGCGACAGGGTGCCGAGGAGGTCGAAACCGGGGGCGCCGAGCGCAAGCGGCATCGAGCTCGCGGCGTCCGCGATGATCTCGGCCAGCCCCTCGACGGGCGGCGGCACCGCGCGAGCGAAATCGACCCCGAAGTTCTCTCCCTCGCCACTCGGGCGGTAATCCTGCCTGCCGAGGCGGGGGAGCGTCACCCGGCTCCCCGAACCCTGCCGGCTCAGCACATGCCCGCTGTCGCGCAGCGACTGGTAGGCGGCCACGATCGTCGTGCGACTGCGCCCGGACTGCACAGCCAGCTCGCGCTCCGAGGGCAGGCGCGTCCCCACCGGGATGCGCCCATCGACGATCAACAGGCGGATGCGCTCCGCGAGGGCCTCGTAGGCGGACGAGTCGTCACGAAGCTCACCAGCCAAGGAGAGCAGCGTGCGTGCGGATATGCGAGAACCAGATGTCGACTCCATGGGTCCAGTATGCGCCAAGTGGACCGCGACGGCCAGGCCAATGTGGCGATTGGATGTGCCTATCTGCAGTACTCGTCGACCGTCACGGAGGTGGCCCCATGGAACTCATCACGCTCATCATCACAGGAATCGTCGTCGCCGCCATCGCCGTTGCCGGAGTGACCGCGACCCTCGTCGTCATGCTGCGCGACGGCTACGGGCACCGCGCGTTCCAGTCCAGTTACGACACTCGCCAGCCGAGGTAGCGAGCGGCGCCCTCGGAGTGCCCGCTGGACCCGGGCTCGGAAAAACGGGAAGCGCCCGGGAAACTGGAAGAGGTTAGAAGAGGTTGACGAGCACGACGAAGGTCGCCGTGCCGAGTCCGACGCTGAGCAGCGTCCTGCGCCCCAAGCCCAGGTGCACGCCCACCGTCACGGCGAGCGCGAGCGCCGCCCAGAGCGCCGTGCGCGGCTCGCTCGCGAAGTCGCTGAAGGTGACGGCGGCGAGGATCGCGAGGATTCCCGCGGGCATCCAGACCGAGAGTCGCTGGACCGTCTTGGAGTCGCGAAGCGGCTTGAGCGCGACGAACGGCAGGGCGCGGAGCCCGAACGTGATGCCGCCGCACACCGCGAGTGCGACAACGAACCACCAGGCGTCAAACATCGCTCACCGGTGCCTCCGTGCGGTCTCGCCTCGCGGCGAAGAGCGCGCGCACCGCGAGCGCGACGGCGAAGAGGATGAGCGCCGCGAAGAGGGGCGCCCCTGGCACGAAGAGCAGCCCGAAAGAGACGCTCAGGCCGGCGATGAGGAGCGACGGCACGTCGTCACGGGAGCGGATCGCGTCGAGGGCGAGCACCGTGAAGAGCGCGCACAGCGAGAACTCGAGGCCCTTGATCTCGCCGGGGAGGACGCTCGCGAGTGCCACCCCGAGCAGGCCCCCGCCGACCCAGTACGTCTGCAGGGCGAGCTGCAGGGTGAGCAGTCGCGTCGCGGACCGCTGCTCGCGGGGGATGGGCGTGACGATCGCGTAGGCCTCGTCGGTCATCGCCCAGATCGAGTAGAGGCGCGCGAGCCGGCCCCGTACGAGGTGCAGGGGGAACGAGAACGCGTAGAACACGTGGCGGAAGTTGACGAAGAACGTGGTGAGGGCCATCGTCGCGATGGGCGTGCCCGCGGCGATGAGCCCGACGAGGAGCAGCTCGATCGAACCCGCGTACACGAACACCGACAGGGACGGGGCGACCCACCAGGGCAGGCCTGCCTGCAGGACCAGCACGCCGAACGCCACGCCGAGCGGCACCACCCCGAGCCCCGCGGCGAGCGAGTCGCGCAGTCCGGCCCGGATGCGCTCCCCGCGAGTCGCCGGGATCTCGGCGGGTAGCCCCAAGAGCGCTCCCGTGCTTGGATCCGCGGCAGGGTCCGTCTGGGGCGCCGCGGATCCCGGCGGGCGGGCGCCGCGCGCTTCTGGATCTGCGGTGGTCATGCGGAGATCTTGGCACGGAAGCCACGCATTCCGAGAGCGGATGCGTGCCCCCTGGTGCCACATTCGGCAATAATCAAGTGTGGACACCATCGATCGCGCAATCGTGCGCGAACTGCAGGGAAACGCCAGACTGACGAACGCCGAACTCGCGCAGCGCGTGGGGCTCACCCCGGCGCCCTGCTTGCGCCGAGTTCGCCGCCTCGAGGAGGACGGGGTCCTTCTCGGCTACCACGCCGAGGTGAACCCCGACAGGGTCGGACGCGCCTTCAAGGTGCTCATCGACGTCGACCTCACGAGCCAGGCGCACGCCACGGTGGAGGCGTTCGAGTCGCAGGCCGTCGAGCTCGACGAGGTCACCGAGGTTCGCCGCATGTTCGGCTCGCCCGACTACGCGATCCGCGTCGAGGTGGCCGACCTCGAGAGCTTCGAGAAGCTGCTCCGCGAGAAGATGTGGCGCCTCCCCGGCGTCCACCGGGTGACCTCGCACTTCACGATGAAGGTGCTCAAGGGATGACCCAGCCGACGGCGGCGTCTGCCGCGCGCGGCAAGCGCTCGTGGCTCGCCGCCGCGCCGGCCGTGCTCATGATGGCGTGGGGTGGCAACCAGTTCACCCCGCTCCTGCTGCTCTACCGGAAGGTCGAGGGCTACTCCGCCCTGCAGGTCGACCTCTTCTTCGGCGCGTACATCATCGGGCTGATTCCCGGGTTCCTCATCGCCGGCTCCCTCTCCGACCGCTTCGGGCGGAAGCCCCTCATGGCGGTCTCCGTGGTCCTGAGCGTGGTCGCCGCGGTCGTGCTCGCTCTCGGCAGCGCGAGCCCCACCGCCATGATGATCGGGCGCCTCCTCTCCGGCCTCTCCGTGGCCGTCGCGATGGTCGTCGGAACCACGTGGATCCGCGAGCTCTCGACCGGCACCGTGCCGCCAGCCGTCACCGCCAGACGCGCATCCCTCACCATCACGGCGGGCTTCCTGCTCGGCGCGGTCGCCGCCGGAGTGCTCGCCCAGTGGGCCCCGTGGCCGACCATCACGCCCTACGTCGTGCAGCTCGTCCTGACGAGCGCCGCAGCCGTCGCGCTGGCTCGCGGCATCGAGACCGCCGGCGATCGATCTGGCCCGCAGGGAAGGGGACGTGAGCGTCGCCCGCTCGTGGATGTGGTCATCGCGCCCGAGCATCGTCGGCGCTTCTTCACCGTCGTGGTGCCCATGGCGCCGTGGGTATTCGCCGCCCCGGCGCTGGCCTTCGCCGTGTCGCCCGCCATCGTCGTCGAGCGGCTCGGGGGCCTCGAGATCGCCTTCGCGGCCCTCCTCACGCTCGTGTCGCTCACCGTCGGCTTCCTCATCCAGCCGAGCGTGCCGCGCATCGCCGCCCGCGTCGGCGGAGCCTCCGGTTCGGTGGGGCTCGGGCTCCTGGCCGTCGGGACCCTCCTCGTCGCCGCCAACGTCGCCGTCCAGTCTCCGCTCGTCGCCTGCGCCGCCGGGGTGCTCCTCGGCGGCTCCTACGGCGTCTGCATGCTCACGGGGCTCGTCGAGGTGCAGGCGATAGCCGGCGGCCGCAACCTCGCGGGACTCACCGGCCTCTACTACGCGCTCACCTACATCGGCTTCGCGCTGCCCGCCATCCTCTCCGCCCTCGCCCCGACCTTCGGCATGCTCCCGCTGCTCGTCGCGGTTGCGGTCCTGGCAAGCGGATGCGCGGCGATCGTCGCGTTCGGGGTGCGGCGCACGCGGTAGCCGCGCGGGAAGGTCGGGGCGCGTGCCGCGCAAGAAGCTGGGAGCGCATGCACCCGCTGGTCAGTGAATGCCCACGTTCGGTCCCTAGCGTTGATTCGGTCCCGGCCGGGGCGCACCTCGTCACGAGAGCCTCCCGCCAGTCACGACGCACGACCGACCCCACGGAGGCGCACGATGACCGCACTCACCGACCCCCGCTCCCTGTTCCGCGAGAGCGGATTCCCCGGCCAGGGGCAGCAGCAGCCCGGACTCACGGGCGAGACCACCCCGGCCCCCGATCACGGCGAGCGGAGCTACACCGGCCACGGCAGGCTCAAGGGCCGCCGCGCGCTCATCACCGGGGGAGACTCCGGGATCGGCCGCGCCGTCGCCATCGCCTACGCCCGAGAGGGCGCTAAGGTCGCGATCTCGTACCTGCCCGAGGAGGAAGCCGATGCGCAGGAGACGGCGCGCCTCATCAACGAGGCGGGCGAGACCGGGCTCCTCCTGCCGGGCGACCTGCGCAACGAGCAGTACTGCGCCGAGATCGTCCACGCGACCGTCGCCGCCTTCGGGGGCATCGACCTGCTGGTCCTCAACGCCGCCTACCAGCGAGACCGCACGAGCATCGGCGACACCCCGACCGACGAGATCAGGCGCGTGATCGCGACGAACCTCGAGGCGCCCATCTACACGCTCCGAGCAGCTGAGTCGCACCTCCCACCCGGCGCATCCGTCATCTTCTCCTCGTCGGTGCAGGGCTACGAGCCGAGCGATGGGCTCTTCGACTACGCCATGACGAAGGCGGCCCTCGTCTCGCTCACCGAGTCCATGGCCAAGGAGTTCGGGCCGAAGGGCGTGCGCGTGAACGCCGTCGCCCCCGGCCCAGTCTGGACGCCGCTCATCCCCGCCACGGGGTGGGATGAGGAGAAGCTCGCGAGCTTCGGGCAGGACACGCCACTCGGGCGCGCCGGCCAGCCCGCCGAGCTCGCTGGCGCCTACGTCTACCTCGCCTCCGACGACGCCAGCTACACGACGGGCGCCATCATCGCCGTCACGGGCGGCAAGAACCTCTGAGCGGGCACCGCGAGCGAGCGGGCACGAGCACAGGGCGAGCGTCAGCTCACGAGCGAGAGGAACAGTCGATGGCCAAGAAGAAGTCCGGCGCCGACAACCAGCCGAGCCTGAAGGACGAAGAGCTCTACGAGAAGCTGCGCGACGAGGGCAACTCGAAGGAGAAAGCCGCCAGGATCTCGAACGCCGCCGCCCGGAAGGGGCGAAGCGAGGTCGGCAAGAAGGGCGGGGAAGCCGGCTCCTACGAGGATTGGACCGTCGATGAGCTGCGGAAGCGGGCCAAGGAGCTCGAGCTGACCGGATACTCCGGCAAGCGCAAGAGCGAGCTCATCGACCTGCTCCGCGATCACTGACGCCGGGCCGACCGGTGCGGGCCGGAGAGCATCAGCTCAGCGGGGCCGGGCGTCAGTCGAGCTCGAGCGTCTCGAAGGGCTGCAGGTCGATGAGGTTCGCGCCGACCCGGTCCGCGGATTCCCGCAGACGCGTGACCGCGAGCGTCTTGCCGACCTTGGCCAGCAGCATCTCGTGCACGGGCAGCACTCGCTTGGGGCGCACCCGCTCGACGTAGTCCATGGACTCGGCGAGGCGCATCCACGGCGCGTTCGCGCAGACCGCGAGCACGTCGATGTCGACCCCCTCCGGCGCGACGTAGGCATCGCCGCCGTAGTAGAGCGCGCCTCGTTCCACGAGCACGCCGATGTTCTCGATGCGGGGGATCGAGCTGTGGATGACGGCGTGCTCGCCGCCGAAGAACTGCAGGTCGAAGCCCCCGACCAGCACCGATTCCCCGGCAGCGACGTCGATGACCTCGCCGATGTCGGGGAGGTCTGCAGCGATGATCTTCTCCGCCGCGGACGGCGTGGTGAAGATGGGCGTCCTCGGATTCCGGGACAGGATGCGCGTCAGCTGCTCCGGCGTCCAGTGGTCGTCGTGCTCGTGCGTGATGACGATGGCGACCGTCCCGGCCGCCTCAGTGATCGGGGTCGTGAACTTGCCCGGGTCGATGAAGAGACGCGAGCCGCTCTTCTCGATCGAGAGTGCGGCGTGCTCGAGCTTGGTGAGGCGCATGTTCCCCCTTGGTGGCGGCGGCCCCGTGCAGGCCCAGACGAAGTGCAACGCTAGCAACTCGTGGCTGACGGACTCCTCGACGGGTGGCCCGTTCCACGGATCATCGACCGGCAGCGCGCCCGGCGGTACGGCTGGCGCATGGCCCGAGTCGTGGCCCGGAATGGCGGGCGACGCGCCGACTCCGAAAACCCGATTTGCTTTGCCGTTCCTCGGTGTGCCAGAATATCCGAGTTGCCAAAACGGTCCCATCGTTTAGCGGCCTAGGACACCGCCCTCTCACGGCGGCAGCGCGGGTTCGAATCCCGCTGGGATCACCAACACAAGCCCGGTTCGAGAATTCTCTCGCACCGGGCTTCGTGCATTCCGGACGGGCTCTGTTCATTCCGGACGGGCTCTGTTCATTCCGGACGGGCTCTGTTCATTCCGGCCGGGCTCTGTGCGCTTCGCCGGGCCTGCGCGCCCCGGCTGTGCTCTCGGGAATTCGGACGGTTCTCGGCGTCCAGTGCTAAAGTCTTCGCGTTCTTGTTCCCGAAGATCGGCAGGCCGGTGAAGACTCTCGACGCCCCCGCACCGCACGCTGTGCGCTGACGCCCGTCGAACCCACCTCCTGAGGCTCCCGGTGTCAGTGCGCGCACTGAACCTTCAGGGAGCACCGTGTCTCAGACGACACCGAAGAACAACCACCCACTCTCATTCGACCGCCTCAGCCTGAGCTGGCCGGACGGGTCCCCGGCCATCGATGCGCTCACCGGGGCCTTCCCGCCCGGGCGAACCGGCCTCGTGGGCCGAAACGGCAGCGGCAAGTCGACGCTGCTGCGCCTGCTCGCGGGGGAGCTGGCGCCGACGGGAGGCGCGGTCCGAGCTGATGCGGACGTGGCCTACCTGCCGCAGCAGCTGACCCTCGACACGGAGCTTCCCGTCGCCGCGCTCCTCGGCGTCGATCGCAAGATCGCCGCCCTCCGCGCCATCGAGGGCGGCTCCGTCGACCCCGCCGACTACGACGTGCTCGGCGACGACTGGGACATCGAGACGCTCGCCGCGGCCGAGCTGCGCGCCATAGGGCTCGACGAGGGGATGCTCACGCGCACCCTCGGCGGCCTCTCCGGCGGCGAGGCGATGCTCGTCGCCATCGCCGGGCTCCGCCTCGGCAGGGCGCCCATCGTGCTGCTGGACGAGCCGAGCAACAATCTCGACCGGGATGCGCGACACCGCCTCGCGGCGCTCGTCGAATCGTGGCGAGGCACGCTGGTCATCGCGAGCCACGACGAGGAGCTGCTCGAGCACGTCGACCAGATCGCCGAGGTGAGGGGCGGTGAGCTGGCGGTGACCGGCGGCGGGTACAGCGCCTACCTGCTGCAGCTCGAGCGCGAGCAGGCGGCGGCCGCGCAGGCGCTCCGATCCGCGGAGAGCGCCCTGAGGTCGGAGCAGCGCGATCGGCGCGAAGCCGAGGCGAAGATCGCGAGCAGCCTGCGCGCGGGGAAGAAGGCGCAGGCCAACAAGCGCGCGCCCAAGATCCTCCTCAACGGGCAGAAGGCGCGAGCGCAGGTCTCCGCCGGCAGGCTCCGGAGCCAGCATGACGCCCGCCTCGCGGGGGCCGAGGCGGCGGTGGAGCTCGCCGAGGGGCGAGTTCGGGACGACGCGAGCATCCGCATCCACCTCCCGGACCCGGATGTCGCGACCTCCCGCCGCCTCGTGACGCTCGAGCTGGCGGCGCCGCGCGCCGACCCCGCGCGCGCTGAACCGATGCAACCCGGCCCGGCGCACGCTGAGCCTGCCCGGCCCGAGCCTGCGCGGCCCGAACCCGCGCGGCCCGAGGCCGCCGGGCGGCTGGTCATCATGGGCCCGGAGCGCATCGCGCTGACGGGTCCGAACGGCTCCGGCAAGACCACGCTCCTCGACGCGATCGCCGCGTCGGCGCAGTCGCTCGGCGTGGAGGGTGCCGGTGCCGGTGCCGCTGCCGGCGGCGAGCGCATCGAGACCCGAGGGGGAGCCTGGGTCACGGCGTCCACGAGCCGAGTCGGATACCTGCGCCAGCCCCTCGACGGGCTGGACGACGACGCGAGCGTCCTCGAGAACGTGCAGCGCTCCGCCCCCGAGACCGCCGCCCAGGAGCTCCGCGCCCAGCTCGCGCGGTTCCTGCTGCGAGGCGCCGTCCTCGAGCGGCCCGTCTCCTCGCTCTCGGGCGGCGAGCGCTTCCGGGTCTCCCTCGTGCGTCTGCTGCTCGCCACCCCGCCCGCGCAGCTCCTGCTGTTCGACGAGCCCACGAACAACCTCGACCGGGAGTCGACGGCGCAGCTCGTCGACGCGCTGCGCGACTACCGTGGCGCGCTGCTCGTCGTGAGCCACGATGAGCGCTTCCTGGGACGGCTCGGCGTGACGCGCCGCATCCGCCTCGACCGGCTCGGCACGATCCTGGACGGGGTGTGAGAGTCCGACGGTGTCGCGGGCCGGTCTCGCAGCAGCGCCGCCGCAATGCCACAATGGACGCACGCGCGATCTACGCGTACAAGGTGTGCCTTCGGGGCAGGCCACCCGGGCAGAGTTCCAGAGGTGCTATTTGTGAATACTGAACTGGCTTCGTCGTACGCACGCGCGGAGGAAGCCGTCGCGCTGCGCGTGAGCGCCGCCAGCGACGTCGGAAGCGTGCGCCAGGTGAACGAGGACTCCGTGCTGGCGCGCATGCCCGTCTTCTTCGTCGCAGATGGAATGGGCGGTCACGCCTACGGCGACCGCGCGAGCCAGACCGTCGTCGCGACCTTCGACGAGGAGTTCCAGGTCGAGGAGCCGGCAACCCCGGACCGCGTGCTGCGCACCATCGACCGCGCCAACCGTGCCGTGCAGGACCTCGTGACCGAAGCCGACGGGCCAGGCGCCGTGGCGGGAACCACGCTGTCCGGCATCGCCCTCGTCGACCTCGCCGACCTCGGCGCCGAGCTGCTGCACTGGATGATCTTCAACGTCGGCGACTCCCGCGTGTACGGCTGGAACGGTCGCGCGCTCGTGCAGGTGACCGTCGACCACTCCGCCGTGCAGGAGATGGTGGCCATGGGCCTCATCTCGGCAGCGGATGCGCTCATCCACCCCGACCGGAACGTCATCACGCGGGCGGTCGGCTCCGAGAGCGACGTCGAGGCCGACATCTGGCTCATGCCCGTGCACGGCCATCAGGTCTTCCTCGTCTGCTCCGACGGACTCACGAAGGAGCTCAGCGACGAGCAGATCTCGCAGGTCATGCTCGAGTACCACTCCGATCCGGAACCGGAGCTGACCCTCGCGGAGACGCTCGTGCAGACGGCCGTCGAGGTCGGCGGACGAGACAACGTGAGCGTCGTCGTCATCGACTCCGAGTACGCGAACGCCGATCAGGCATCGGCGACCCCGCCCGTCACGACGGGGCCGATCGCAGCCCCGGCCGCAGACGACACCTTCGAAGACACGACGCCGAGGTAACCATGACCGAGGCACCCCACGAGGTCGAGGCAGAAGCTCCGGTGGTCTTCCGCCAGCGTCGGCATGCCCTTCTTCTGGTGCGCCCGTCCGCCCCGTCCCAATCTGCCCCATCGCAATCTGCCCCGTCGCATCCTGCGGAGTCGACCCCCGCGGAGTCGAGCCCCGAGTCTCGTGACGCCCGCGAGGGGACCGGGACCATCGGGGCCGCACGCCTCGCGTTCGCCGACGGTGCCGTCTCGCTCGACAAGGTCTTCGCCGCCATCATCGGCACAGGACCGCTCAGCGAGGTCGCCCCATTCGTCTACCTGGCGCGCGAGGGCAACGGGCTGCGTGTCTTCGCGCGGGGCCCCCTCCGCGTCGAGGAGCTGCCGAGCGCACCGCACGTCGGCATCCGACCGGCCGTCATCAGCGCGGGGGAGGCATCGACGTGGGTCGAGGTGCTCCTGCCGTCGGCGCGAGGCGTCGAGGTCACGGTGGAGAACGATCGGCGGGGACTCGACCAGGTCCCGATCCAGCTGCTCTTCGCCGCCTGCGACGAGGAGATCTCCGAGACGCGCGCCCCCGTGGGCGTGGGACCGGAGACGGTCGTCGCCCCGGACCCGGATCTCGACACGCCGAACCTGCACGCGCGGGCCCTCGAGTCGCGCGGCACCCACGGTCCGGACAGCTCCAATGGCCCGGACGGCCCGGACACGGACGCGGCTTCAGGCCTCGATGGCGAAGACAGTGGGCACATCGGCGACAGCGGGCACAGCAGCGACGCCATCTCCGAGGCGACCATCCTCGACCTGCCGCCCGAGGCCACGACGACACCCGGCTCCGGCTCCGGCTCCGACTCCGGCTCCGACGACGACGTCGATGCGCCGCGACTCGACCGCGACGAGCTGCCGATCCTCGACCAGTCACCGATCCGTGATGTCCAGACCTTCCCCGTGCCGATCCTCGACCCGGAGGTCACTGCGGATCAGGTCGGGGAGCACGACGGTCGCACGATCCTGAGCGCCGAGGCGAGCCGCATCCGCCAGGAGGCCTCAGCGCGCAGCGCCGCACGCCAGGAGTTTCGGGACGGCAGCGCCCAGCAGCCTGCGGCTCACGCGACCCCTCCGGCCTCCGAGGTGCTCGAGGCCCCGGCGGCGCTCGACGAGGTCGGGGAGCACGACGGCCTCACGATCGTCGGCGGCTCCCTCCGAGACCTCCGCGTCGACGACGCCCACCGCCACGAGTCCGCCCCGCGTGGCGGAGACCTCGCCGACACTGTGCTCGTCCAGGCGCTCTCCTCCGAGACGCGCCCGGAGGCGGACCTCGCCTCCCTCACGGCCCACGCCGCCGACCAGCGGCGGCAGCAGCGCGCCGTCGACGTCTCACGGGACTCGTCAGCTGAGCAGAACCCGCCTGAGCAGAACCCGCCTGCGCAGAACCCGCCTGAGCAGCGCGCCGGCGGGGGAGAGGCGTCGTACATCGTCGAGCTGTCCACGGGTGCCACCGTCGATCTGGCGGGTCCGCTCGTGCTCGGAAGGGCGCCCAGCATGGGCGCGGAGCAGACGGGCGGCGTCCTGCCTCGCCACGTCAAGCTGACCGGCGCCACCGACATCTCACGCAACCACGTGCTCCTCACCGTCGAGGGCGGCGTCATCGTCGTCACCGACCTCCACTCCCGCAACGGCACCGACGTCGTCATGCCCGGACGCGGCCCGCAGCGCCTGCGAGCGGGGGAGCCGACCGCGGTCATGCCGGACACGGTCATCGACCTCGGAAGCGGGGTGTTCCTCACCGTGCGGAACCTCGCCATGACGGCGAGGCGCTAGCCATGGCAGGGCAGCGACGATCCCCAGCCGAGCCGCCCGAGATCCCTGGCTACCTCTACCGAAAGCACTTAGGTTCCGGCGGGTTCTCCGACGTCTTCCTGTATGAGCAGCAGTTCCCGAGGCGCCTCGTCGCCGTGAAGGTGCTCCTCGGCGGCGACGACCTCGGCGAGACCAGCAGGCAGGCGTTCATCGGCGAGGCCAACCTGATGGCGCAGATGTCGTCGCACCCGTACATCGTCACGATCTTCCAGGCGGATGTGGCCGGCGACGGGCGTCCCTACTTCGTCATGGAGTACGCGTCCGGGCTCAGCCTCTCGGATCGCTACAAGCGCGAGCAGATCCCCGTCGAGGAGGCGCTGCGCACGGGCGTGCGCATCTCCAGCGCCGTCGCGACGGCGCACACCGTCGGCATCCTGCACCGTGACGTGAAGCCGGCGAACATCCTCACGAACGACTTCGGCTGGCCCGCCCTCACCGATTTCGGCATCTCGTCCGCCGTCGACGACGAGCTCGCAGAGGCGGACGACCTCGTCGAGGCGCCCCCCACTGGTGGTGGCGGCCTGTCCGTGCCATGGTCGCCGCCGGAGATGTTCGAGGACGAGCCCAAGCCCGACGTGCGCAGCGAGGTGTTCTCGCTGGGCGCGACCGTCTATTCGCTCGTCGCCGGCCACACTCCCTTCGAGCGCCCCGGTGAGCGCAACACGACGCTCGACCTCATCTCCCGCATCGAGCGCGGCGCCATCTCGCCGATCCTCCGCGGCGACGTGCCCCGGTCGCTCGTGAGCGTGCTCCACAAGGCCATGGCCCGCAACCCAGCCCACCGGTACCAGAGCGCGGTCGAGTTCGCCTACGCGCTGCAGCGCGTCGAGCTGGAGCTCAACTACGCCCCGACGGCGATCGACGTGCCCAACATGACGATTTCGGCGACGGCCGCGACCGGCGGCGGCGATGCGGACGCCACGAGCCTGCGGCCCGTCTCCCTCATCAACGCCCAGGTGCACGAGGGGGCCCGCGCCAGCAAGGCCGAGCTGACCTCGGCGCGCGCCGTGGTCAGGGTCGCGGCTCAGCAGTCCCGGGGCGGGTTCGCCGCGAGGTACGAGACGGCCAGCGGACCCCGAACCGGCAGGCGGCCCCGCGGGACGGAGCACACCGGGGCAGCACCGAGCGACGACTCGGGTCCGACGACGGCTCGCCCCATCACGACCCCCGCTCGCGCGGACGCCGTGGCCGCCGCGCCCGCTCGAACGTTCGGAGAGGCATCCGGGAGCACGATCGACGCGCCCGCGTCGAGGGCAGACGAGCTGGCGCGCGAGCGCGCGGCGAACGCCGCCGCCTCGTCGAGGAAGCTCTCCAGGAACGGGCTCGTCGGCGTCATCGCCGGAGGGCTCGTGCTCGCGATCGGCATCGTCGCGGCGATCTCCTGGATGCTCGCCCCCGCAGACGAGGAGATCGGACGTGCGACGACGACCCCCGTCTCCATTCAGTCCGGCGGCTTCCCCCCGGTGCTCGTCGCCCCCGTCGCCGTCCGGAGCCCCGACGGATCCGTCACCTTCTCCTGGTCGAACCCCGACCCGCAGCCGGGCGACGTCTACTACTGGAGGGTCGGCGAGGGCGGCAAGGAAGGGGCGACGACAAGTGAGACCTCGGTCGTCATCCCCAACGTGCAGGACGGCGCCGTGACGTGCATCGAGGTCGAGATCCGCCGTGGAGGGAAGGTCAGCTCCGAGCCGCTCGAAGTCTGCTATCCGCAATGACCTCGCCGATCCGCCATGATGGTGTCATGAGTGAGAGCAAGTACACCTCGGCCGCGGAAGCGAACGAGGCTCCGGAAGAGTCCATCGAGATTCCGGATTCCGATGAGCGAATCGCGAGCCAGGTGCCCCCGCTCGGGCCGCTCCGCGTCGAGTTCGTCGGCGAGTGGTACGAGCTGAACCCGGCTGAGCCCTTCACGATCGGCCGAGACGCCGACCTCGTGATCGACGAGAACCCGTACCTGCACCGCCAGTTCCTGGTGCTGCAGGCGGAGTTCGGCATGTGGTGGCTCTCGAACGTCGGCTCCGTGCTCTCCGCGACGGTCACGGACGACTCCGGCCAGGTGCAGTCGTGGCTCTCGCCTGGCGCCAAGCTCCCGGTCGTGTTCCAGCACATGCAGGTCATGTTCACGGCGGGATCGACGACCTACGATTTCGCGATCCACTCCGCGTCCGACTTCTACAACACTTCCCACGTGAACATGTCGCCGTCCGGCAACACGACGCAGGCGGTCATCCACCTCACCGAGTCGCAGCGCGAGCTGATCCTCGCCCTCGCGGAAGACGTCCTGCGCAACGCCGTCCCGGGTCGCGGGGTCATCCCGAGCTCGGCGGATGCCGCGGCTCGCCTCGGCTGGACGCTCCCGACGTTCAACCGCAAGCTCGACAACGTGTGCGACAAGCTCGACAAGTTCGGCGTCTCGGGGCTGCGCGGCGGCCGCAGCAAGCTCGCCTCGAACCGGCGAGCACGTCTCGTCGAGTACGCCATCTCGACTCGCCTGGTGACGCCGGACGACCTGGACACGCTCGACCGCCGCTGACGGCACTCGGCGGACAGGCGCACGGCGCCGCACTCGCCGGGCCACGGGCAGCACTCCCTGTCGCGCTGGCATCGGGTCCTCGTGCACAATGAAGTCTCGTGCGCTCCGAGGTGAGGCACTGACGAGCTCTGCTGGGGGTGGGTACGCATGCGCCGAACAGCGCCGACCCCGCGAAGCCGCCGACAGCTGGCGATGGCGCTGGTCATGGCGCTCCTCATCGGCACGCCCCTGCTCTTCGCCCTCCTGCACGAGGGATTTCCCGCGGCCGAGGTCGAACTGGAGAGCAGCGACGTCTGGGTGTCGAACAGCTCGGACCTCCGAGCGGGCCGCCTCAACGCGCAGATCCAGGAGCTCGACGCGAGCGTGAGCCTCGTGACGGCGGATGTCGGCATCCTGCAGGACGGCGACACCGTCTTCCTGCACGACCAGACCAGCGGCTCGCTCGGCCGCGTCGACCCCGCGCTCACCGACCTGCGCGAGAGCATCCTGACGCCCGCGGGCAGTCGGAGCTCCTACGGCGGCGGCGTCCTGGCGCTCCTCGACCCGGCGACGGGACGGCTCTGGCTCGTCGACGCCACGCAGCCGCTCGCGTTCGACGCCGCGACAGCGGAGCCCGTGGCGGAGCTCGGCGCCGACGCCCAGGTCCTCGTGACCTCGCTCGGCACGGTGCTCGCCGTCGCACCGGAGCAGCAGCAGATCCTGCGCATGGAGGGCATCGGCGGCGAGCAGCTCTGGGAGCCGCTCGCGGGAGCCCCCGCCGACTACGAGTTCACTGCCGTCGGCGAGCAGCCGGTGGTGTTCGACACCGCCGCACGTGCGCTCCTCGTCGACGGGCAGGCCCGTGAGGTGCCGGAGAGCGCGCTGCGCGTGCAGCTCCAGGGCGCGGCATCCCCCGATGTGGTGTTCGCGACCGGCGACGGGATCCTGCGCGTGCCGCTCGGCGGTGGCGAGGCCGTTGCGCTCCCGGCGGGCATCGACGGCTCGCTGGCGACCGACCAGGGCACGGCGCGCCCCGCCGTGGTCGCGGGCTGCGCGCACGCCGCCTGGGCGCAGGCGGCCGTCACGATGGTCGCGTGCGGTGACGAGCAGCCGAGCGTGCAGTCCATGTCGGCGCCGCCCCTCGGCGAGCTCCTCTACCGCGTCAACCGCAACGTCGTCGCGCTCAACGACGTCGCCACGGGTCAGGTGTGGCTGCCGCAGGAGAACATGCGCCTGGTCGAGAACTGGAACGAGCTCGTCCCGCCGGAGGACACCGACGGCACGGAGGGCGAGAACGAGGCCACCGAGGAATCGTTCGAGGCGACCCTTGCCGAGCGAGGCGAGGAGAACACCCCGCCGGAGCTCGTCGACGACTCCTACGGGGTCCGTGCCGGATCGACCGCCTACCTCACGGTCCTCGACAACGACTCGGACGTCGACGGCGACATCCTCACGATCACCGGCCTCTCCGCCGACCCGCCGCCATCGTTCGGCGAGCTGCGGGTCATCGACGACGGCCGGGCCCTGCAGTTCCGCGCCACGGAGGGCGCGTCCGGCGAGCAGACGCTCACGTACACGGCCTCGGACGGCAGGCCTGGCGGCGTGGCGGAGGCACGGGTCACGATCCGCATCCAGCCGGCCGACGCGGAGAACCAGGCCCCGACGACGAACCGCGCGAGCGCCGTGGCGGTCGAGGCTGGCCAGAAGATCTCCTACAACGTGATGCCCGACTGGACGGACCCGGAGGGCGACCCCGTCTTCCTCCAGGGGGCCACCGCTCCCGTGGGCGACACCGTCAGCTTCACACCGGACGGACGCCTCACCTTCACCGCCGTCAGCGCAGAGCTGGGGGAGCGGGTCGTGCCGTACCTCGTCTCGGACGGCACCGCGCAGGTGGCCGGCGAGCTGCGCATCCGCGTCGAGGCGCCCGGCACGCTCGGGCCGATCGGCACGCCGGACTTCGCGCGCGGAGTGGTCGGCGACTCCATCACGGCACAGCCGCTCGTGAACGACCTCTCGCCCAACGGTCAGGCGCTCGAGCTCGTCGAGATCGCCGAGCTCGGCACCAGCACGGGAGGCGCGAGCTTCAACCCCGACCTCGGCACCGTCACCTTCACCTCGGCGAGCGCCATGACCGCATACGTGCAGTACACGGTCTCAGCGGGGGCGGCCACGTCGGTCGGCATCATCCGCTTCGACGTCGAGGAGCCCGTCGAGGGCGTGGCGCAGGTGACCGCGGTGCGCGACCTCGCCTACCTCCGCCCTGGCCAGTCGAACGTCGTGGACGTGCTCGGCAACGACGTGTCCACCGGAACGGGCGTGTTGTCCGTGCAGAGCGTGGAGACCACCGACAAGGCCCGCACGGCAGGCCTCGCCGTCGAGCTCATCGACAACACGATCGTGCGCCTCTCCTCGCAGTCCGCGATCCAGCAGACCATCGAGCTCCCGTACACGATCACCGACGGCGCATCGACGTCGGTCGGCTACATCGTCGTCGTCCCGGTCGAGCCCGCCGTGACGCACGAGCCGCCCGTCGCCGTCGACGACACGAGGCGCGTGCGCGCCGGTGACTACACGAGCGTCTCCGTGCTCGAGAACGACTCCCACCCCGACGAGGCGCAGATGTCCCTCTCGCCCGCCCTCAGCACCGTGCAGGTCGGAGACGGCTACGCGTTCGTCTCCGGCGACGACGTCCGCCTCCAGGCCCCGTCCGAGCCCGGCACCTACTCGCTCGGCTACACCGTCGTCGACGAGCACGGCGAGCAGGCGGGGGCGACCGTGTCCTTCCAGGTGACGGCGCCCGACGAGTCGAGCAACCGGCCCCCGGCCCCCGGCGTCGACACCGCCAGGGTCTTCGAGGGCGCGAGCGTGCGCATCGAGGTGCCGCTCGACGGCATCGACCCGGACGGCGACTCGGTCGAGCTCACGCAGCTCGTCGACGTTCCGACGCTCGGCTCCGTGAGCGAGCTCACGCAGACTTCCTTCGTCTACGAGGCGTTCCCTGGAGCCACGGGCACCGACGTGCTGCGGTACGAGGTCGTCGACGGGTACGGCCAGCGCGCCGAGGGCACGATCAGGGTCGGCGTCGTCGCCCGTCCGGCCGCGACAGCGCCCCCGATCGCGGTCGACGACAACGTGCGCGCCAAGCCGGGCCTGCGCATCGCGGTCCCCGTGCTGAAGAACGACTCCGATCCGAACGGCTACACGCTCGAGGTCGTGCCAGAGCTCGTCGGCGTCGACCCGAGCCTCGAGGCCGAGGTCGACGGCGACTCGGTCATCATCACGGTGCCGAGCGATGGCGAGTTCATCTCCGTGCCGTACACGATCATCAACGGCCAGGGTGGGCAGGATGCCGCGTTCATCCACGTCACGATCAATGCGGATGCGCCCACGCTTCCCCCGACTGCGGTCGACCACGTGGTGCGCCTCGACGACTTCGCCGGCGCCGAGACGCTCAGCATCAACGTGCGAGACGGCGCCACCAACCCTGGCGGGAGAGTCAGCGAGCTCGCGGTCGATCTGGCGGGGGCCGGCGCGGGAGCCGCGACGGTCGAGGAGGACGGACGGGTCACGGTCTCCCTCAGCGACGCCAGGCAGATCGTCGTCTACCGGCTCACCGCCGAGGACACGGGGCTCACCGCGGCGGGCTTCATCATGGTGCCAGCCCTCATCACGGAGGAGTCCAAGCGCCAGTCCCCGTTCCTCATCCCTGACCTGCCCGCCCAGAATGCGAAGGTCGGGGAGTCGATCTCGTGGGACGTCAACGACCTCGTGCGCGCCCCGTCCGGCAACCGCGTCTCGCTCATCAACCCCGAGCAGGTGTGGGCTGAGCAGGCCGACGGCAGCCCGCTCGTGGAGAGCGACACCAGGCTGAAGTTCACCCCGAAGCCCGGCTTCCGCGGGCCGGCATCCATCACCTTCCAGGTGAGCGATGCGGAGAGCGCCGACGATCAGAACGCCGGCATCGCGACCATCCGCGTCCCGATCACGGTGGGCGACCCCGACTTCTACGACGTCGCACCGACCTTCGTCGCGCCCCAGCTCACCGTCGAGCAGGGCACCGAGCAGAGCTTCGACCTCCGCACCGCCACCGGCCACCCGAACAAGGAAGTCGTCCCCCAGGTGGAGTTCTCGAAGCTCACCGGCGGCACGGGGGAGCTGCAGTCGAGTCTCGACGGCAGCACCGTCAAGGTCGCCGCTGGGGTGGACACGAAGGTCGGCACCGTCGTCAAGTACACGGTCACCTACACCTTCCGCGACTTCGTGCAGACCGGAACCGTCACGGTGACCGTCGTCTCCACCTCCAAGCCGCTGCCGCGCGCCGTGCCGGATGAGCAGCTGGCCCGCCGCAACGGGCCCGTCCTGGTCGACGTCACCGCCAACGACTTCAACCCGTTTCCCGAGTCCCCGCTCACGCTCATGTCCGCGAGCGAGGTCGCGGGCTCCGCCACCGGATCGGCTGTCTCCCTCGTCGACGGGCAGGTGCGAGTGGTGCCGGCGACGAACTTCATCGGCACCATCACCATCAGCTACCGCATCGGAGACCAGACGGGCGACCCGCTGCGCGAGACGACCGGGCTCGCGACCGTCGAGGTCCAGGACGTCCCAGGCGCCCCGGGCGACGTGTCGCTCGAGAAGGGCGGCGCCCTGGGGACGCTCGCCGTGAACTGGTCTGGCGCCGTCTCCAACGGGCCGGAGATCACCGAATACGAGGTGACGCTCGCGGGCGGCGGTGCGGTCTTCACCAAGACGACGGCCGGCGACGTCTACAGCGTCACGTTCACGGAAGACGACGGCCTCGTCCCTGGCAATGACTACACGGCGACGGTCCGGGCCCTGAACTCCCTCGGCTACGGGCTCCCCGCGAGCTCGACCAGCGCCAAGCCCATCACCCTCCCGCAGGCCCCGCAGAATCTGAAGGTCGCCGACGGCCAGACTCCGCCGGGGGAGCTCACCGGCACCCTCACGGCGGAGTGGTCGGCACCGACCGCGAGCGGTGGCGGTCTCAGCGGCTACGACGTGACCGTGCAGGTCGGCACGCAGTCGCCGACCACCACGAGCGTGCCCGCGACGCAGCTCTCGTTCGCCATCACGGGCATCCAGGTGCCGAAGTCCTCCTCCACGCCCGTGAAGGTCTCGGTCGCCGCGAAGAACGAGGCCGGCGTCTCCACCTCGACAGACCAGGTCACCGGCTACCTGAACTACACGGCGCGCATGAGCGTCGAGGTCATCGGCGGCAAGAAGGTGCCTGGCAAGCCCGACGAGGTCCGCAGCTTCGTCATCAAGGGCCAGGACTTCTCCGACGTGCCCTACACCGTCGAGTGCTACAGCAAGGCGAAGTCCGGCGAGGACAAGCTCGTCGGCACGCAGACGAACGTGAGCGGGGCCGCGATCAACGGCGAGTCGGGCACTGTGCTCGAGAAGTGCCGGGGCAGCCTCGGCGGGTACACGGTGGTCGTGTACCTGAACGGTGCGGAAGTCGCCAGAAGCCAGACGCCCCTCGACTCGTGGTAGCAACGATGTCGGTGGTCGAGCAGACAATCGAGAGAACCGGCGCGCACGAGCGTCGCGAAGAGGAGCCAGCATGACCGTGACCGAAGAGCAGGCCGCCTGGTTCAAGGACGCCTTCGAGCGCCTGACGACCAACATCGAGCAGGCGGTCGTCGGCAAGCGGCACGTCGTCGAGCTCACGCTCACGACCCTCTTCAGCCAGGGCCACCTCCTCCTCGAGGACGTGCCTGGCACCGGCAAGACGGTGCTCGCCAAGGCGCTCGCGAAGACCATCGACGGCAGCAACAGCCGCGTGCAGTTCACCCCCGACCTGCTGCCCTCCGACGTCACTGGCGTGACGATCTTCGATCAGGGCACGCGCGCCTTCGAGTTCCACCCCGGCCCGATCTTCGCCTCGATCGTGCTCGCCGACGAGATCAACCGCGCCTCGCCGAAGACCCAGTCCGCCCTCCTCGAGGTGATGGAGGAGGGGCGAGTCACGGTCGACGGCACCCCGCATCCCGTTCCCGTGCCGTTCCTCGTCATCGCCACGCAGAACCCCGTCGAGCAGGCGGGCACCTACAAGCTCCCTGAGGCCCAGCTCGACCGCTTCCTCATGAAGACGTCCCTCGGCTACCCCGACCACGCGAGCACCGTGCGGCTGCTCATGGATGCGGGCAACCGGCAGCGCGCCGACAGCGTGCCCGCCATCCTCCACGCCGAGAACGTCGTCGTCATGCAGGAGCTCGCCGCCGAGGTGCACGTCGACGAGTCGATCATGGCGTACGTCTCGGAGATCGTCACCGCCACGCGCGCCGACCGCGACGTGCTCGTCGGCGTCTCCGTCCGCGGCGCGCTCGCGCTCGCGCGCGCCGTCAAGGCCTGGGCGCTCGCACACGGTCGCCGCTACGTCGTGCCCGACGATGTGCGCGACCTCGCGCACCCCGTGCTCGCGCACCGGCTCATCCTCGACCCCGAGGCGGAGTTCTCCGGCACGACCCCGGATCAGGTCATCGACCGCTGCCTCATCGAGGTCGAGCCTCCCCAGCACCGAGCCGCCTGATGACCGAGGGGCACGTCTCCACCGAAGCTGAGGCCGAGTCTGCCGAGCGCGACCGCCTCACGATCGGCGACGCCATCAGGTGCGTCACGCCGCTCGGGTGGATCGTGCTCGTCGCCGGCGTCGTGCTCCTCGTCGCCGGAACCGCCTTCGGCTGGCTCGAGCTGATCGGCATCGGGGGCGTCCTCGTCGGGGTCTTCGCCGCCGCGGTGCCCTTCACGATCGGACGCGAGAGCTTCGGCGTGCAGGTCGAGCTCGAGCCCAGGCGAGTGCGCGTCGGCGACCGGGCCCTCGGCCGGCTCCAGGTCACGAACCTCGGCGAGCGCCGCGTGCTGCCCACCCGCCTCGCGCTGCCGGTCGGGCACGCGACGGCCGAGTTCAGCATCCCGCAGCTCGCGCCCGACGAGACGCACGAGGACCTCTTCGCCGTGCCGACCAGCCGCAGGGCCGTCATCGAGGCCGGACCTGCCAGGTCGCTGCGCGGCGACCCGCTCGGGCTCCTCGAGCGGTCGACCAGGTGGACCGGGGTGCTCGAGCTGTTCGTGCATCCCCGGACGGTTCGCCTCACCGCCCAGGTCGCCGGGCTGCTCCGCGACCTCGAGGGCGTGACGGGGGAGCGCATCACCGACGACGACCTCGCGTTCCATGCGCTGCGGCCTTACGAGTCCGGAGACGACCGGAGGAACATCCACTGGCGGACCAGCGCACGCACGGGTCTCCTCATGGTCCGGCAGTTCCAGGAGACGCGTCGCTCGCAGGCCAACGTGCTGCAGACCCTCGAGGCCGCCGCCTACGCCTCGGAAGACGAGTTCGAGCTCGGCGTCGAGGTGCTCGCGTCCCTGACGCAGGAGCTCATCCGCTCGGGCGTCGCCGTGAGCGCCCTCACGCAGAGCGGTCGTCTGCCCACCCGAGCGGTCTCGTCGATGCTCGACGGGAGCAGCAGGCTCGAGGCGTGGACGGCGAGCTCACCCTCCCTCCGCGATTTCATCGCGCTCAGCGTCAGGCGCCTCCCGCAGGCGAGCATCGTGTTCCTCGTCTGCGGAAGCGCCACGACGGACGCCCAGCTCGGGCAACTGCAGTCCGTGTACGCGGCGGACGTGACCCTCGTCGTCTTCCGCTGCGCCATCGGGCACCCCGCGAGTCGCACGCGGCTGCGCGAGACCGTCGTCTGCACGGTGCCGGAGCTCGACGACCTGCCGCGCCTGGTCCGCGAGACGCGGGTGCGCACGTGACGGCGGCCGCGGCAGACGGGACCCTGGACGGGGAGACCGGTCCACGGCCGGCCGAACGGGGCAGGACGCGGCCGGGCCGGGCAGGACGCGCCAAGGAGGCACGTGGACACCTCCGCCCTGGCCTGGACTCGCGGACCCTCATCGACGCCGTGGTCATCGCGGTCCTGACGCTGCTCGCCTCGCTCGGCTTCGCTCCGGCCTTCGGCGGCGCCTGGTTCCTGCTCGCGGTCGCGGGCGGCCTGATCGTCGGCATCGGATCAGCGGTCCTCGCGCGCTGGCTCGACCTGACACGGCTCAACGCCCTCCTCGTCGCCACCGCTGCCTACTTCCTGCTCGGCACCGCCTTCGCGTTGCCGGAGGCGGCCTTCGCAGGAGTGCTGCCGAGCTTCTCGACCCTCGCCGACCTCGCCCGCGCCCCGGTCTTCGCCTGGCGCGACGCCGTGACGCTCTCCACCCCGCTCCTCGCCCCCGCGTACCTCGCGGTGCTCCCGTACTTCGCGGCGGCCCTCACCTCCCTCGTCGCCATGATGCTGCTGCTGTGGGTCGCCCCGAAGCGGCCCGGGGCGATCTGGCCTCCGAGCCTCGCGCTCCTCGGCCCCCTGGCGGTCCTCGCGAGCGCCATCTTCGTCGGCACCGAGGACAGCGTCGCCGGCGTGCTGCGCGGCGGTGCCTTCGCCGTCGTCGCGCTCGTCTGGCTCAGCTGGCGCCGCGGCCTCGGCAATATCGCATCGACCGAGGCGAGGCGGGCCCTCGCGCGCTCCCGTGCGCTCGGCACGGCCGTGATCGTCCTCGTCGCCGCCGTCATCACGACCGCGGGCGGCTACGTCGCCTCCGCGACCGTCGCCGAGCAGCGCGTGGTGGCGCGCGAACAGGTGACGCCGCCGTTCGATCCGCTCTCGCACACGAGCCCGCTCGCCGGATTCCGCGAGTACTCGAAGCTCAGACCTGACTCGACGCTGTTCGACGTGACCGGCCTCGAAGGGGGAGACCGGCTGCGCCTCGCGACGCTCGAGAGCTACTCGGGCAAGTCCTGGCAGATCGCAGACCCCGCCGCGACGCTCGCCTCGACCGGCAGCTACAACCTCTCCGGTCGAGTCGTCCCGAGCGACCCGCTGGTGACCTCATCCTCCGAGCGATCGATCGACGTCACGATCCGCGACTACTCCGACATCTGGCTGCCGAGCGTCGGCGTCCCCACCGACGTGAACCTCGCAGGCGGCAGCCTGCCGGACCGCAGCGGCGACTTCCGCTACAACGCCAGAACCGGGGGAGGGCTCATCACCTCGGGGCTCCGCGAGGGCGACAGCTACCAGGTCTCCGCGCTCGTCCAGGACCTCCCCGTCGAGGGGCAGCTCGACAATGCGGCAGTCCTCGACCTCGACTATCCCGCGATGCCGTCGGCGCCCGCTGCCCTCGTCGAGCGGATGCAGAGCTACATCGCGGGAGAGACCTCCCCGTACCTGCAGCTCAAGGCGATCGAGAACGCGCTCATCGCCGAGGGCTTCTTCAGCCACGGCACGGCGAGCGACTCCGTGCCATCGCGCGCCGGACACGGGCTCGACCGCATGCAGGAGCTCTTCGACCTCCGCTACCTCGTGGGCGACCAGGAGCAGTACGCGTCCGCGATGGCGATCATGGCGCGCCAGCTCGGGTTCCCCGCCCGGGTGGTCATGGGCTACGCGCCGGAGCAGATCTCGGCAGACGGCACCATCGAGGTGCGCGGGTCCGATGTCACCGCCTGGGTCGAGGTGCCGTTCGAGGGCTTCGGCTGGGTCGCGTTCGACCCGACGCCGGAGCAGACCGACGTGCCCGTCAACACGACCACCGACCCGCAGTCCAAGCCGAAGGCGCAGGTCCGTCAGCCCCCGCAGACGCAGGAGAAGCCAGACGAGCTCCTCACGAGCGCCGACGAGCGACGACAGGAGGAGGAACCCGACGACGAGGAGACGTGGCCGGCTTGGGCGCTCACGCTCGGGATCTCCCTCGCGGTCCCGCTCGCGCTGTTCCTCGTCCCGCTGCTCGCCGTCGCCCTCCTCAAGCGCAGGAGGCGGAGCCGGCGGCTGCGCGAGGGTAGCCCCGACCAGCGGGCGGCGGGGGCGTGGAGCGACAGCATCGACCGCTTCGCCGAGCTCGGCTACCCGATTCCGCGCCGAGCGACCCGGGTCCAGACCGCTGGTGCCGTGCATCCCTCGCTCGTCCCGCTCGCCGACCGAAGCGACCGGGCCGTGTTCGGGGGCGACCCCGTGAGCGACGCGGACCTGGCCTCGCTGTGGGCTGACGCGGACGCCGCCGTCGCCGAGGCGAGGGGCTCCGTCGGCTTCTGGCGCCGTCTGCGTGGACGATTCACGTTCCGCCGCGCCCCGCGCCCCGTATCATGGCCCCGTGGAACATTCTGGGTTCATCGGGGTGCCGCCCGGGCTGATCGGGCAGGGCGCGATCGTGCCTGAGGCAGCGAACACGTCGGGGCGGCCCGAATGGTCGCCGCCGTCGGCAGCGAACGGCGGGGCGCAGGAAGCCCCAGCCGACGACTGGCTGCGCGCTGAGCTCGACGACGAGTACCCGCTTCCTCCGATGCCGGCGCCACGGCCGAGGCTCTCCCCGCAGCAGCCCTCGGTTCCCGACCACGCGCGAGCGGCGCATCTGCCAGCAGCGCCGTCGACGAGCGACCAGCTCGCGGTGCCGTCCGCGGCCCCCAGCGCGGCCCCGTTCGGCGGCACCCCGCAGCCGGGTCTCTCGCCCGAGTCGCCGGCCGGGCTCACCGGCGCGGCGCATGCTTCCGAGGCGAGGCTCGAGCAGCCGGGCCACGACGCCCCTGGCGCCAGCGCCGAGCAGCCTCTGCCCGAGTGGGTGGTCGTCCTCGCCGACGGCGTCAGTGTCCCCATCTACGGGCCCGTCGTCATCGGTCGAAACCCCTCGCAGGATCGATTCCCCGACGCCTCCGTCTCCGCGGTCCCCGACATCACGCAGACCATGTCGAAGACGCACGCGCGCTTCTGGGCCGACGGCGAGCGCCTCTACGTCGACGACCTGAACTCCACGAACGGCGTCGCCCTCTTCCCCGGCGGGAATGCGCACGGCGCGCTCGCGGTTGAGCCTGGAGTCCCAGCGGAACTCCGCTCAGGCGACGTCGTGCAGCTGGGCGAATACCGGCTCTCGATACGCCGGAGCTAGCTGTCGCCTCGCCTTCGCCCAGTCAGGAGCCGCGTGCCCGAACGGATGCAGCTCACGGCCCAGAACCCGCTGAAAGGCGCAGTGTTAGCATGGTTCGCATGTCTGCCGGTCTGCTTCTCCTTTGCTGCCGCGACGGGGCCTAACTTCGCAGGTGCATCCCGTCGCGGTGTCGATGGCGCCTGAGCAGATGCGAGGAGACGCAAGCAACATGAAGACGGAAGACAGCACGAACGAGGCACAGTCGCCGCCGAGGACCCTGGCCCAGAAGGTCTGGGAAGACCACCTCGTGGCCAAGGGTGAAGACGGCTCGCCCGACCTCATCTACATCGACCTGCACATCATGCACGAGGTCACCAGCCCGCAGGCCTTCGACGGTCTCCGAGTCGCGGGCCGCCCGGTGCGGCGCCCCGACCTCACCATCGCGACGGAAGACCACAACACGCCGACGGTCGACATCCTCAACCGCATCGCGGACACGACGAGCCGCACGCAGATCGAGACGCTGCGCCGCAACGCCAAGGAGTTCGGCATCCGGCTCCACCCCCTGGGCGACGCCGAGCAGGGCATCGTGCACGTCGTCGGGCCGCAGCTCGGGCTGACGCAGCCGGGCATCACGGTCGTCTGCGGCGACTCCCACACGTCGACGCACGGCGCCTTCGGAGCCATCGCGTTCGGCATCGGCACGAGCGAGGTCGAGCATGTGCTGGCCACGCAGACGCTCGCCATCAAGCCGTTCAAGACGATGGCCATCAACGTCGACGGCACGCTCAAGGAGGGCGTCACGGCGAAGGACATCATCCTCGCCGTCATCGCCAAGATCGGCACGGGCGGCGGAGCCGGCTACGTGCTCGAGTACCGCGGCTCGGCCATCGAGGCGCTCTCCATGGAGGGCCGCATGACCGTCTGCAACATGTCCATCGAGGCGGGCGCTCGCGCCGGCATGGTGGCCCCGGACGACAAGACCTTCGCCTACCTGGAAGGCCGCGACCACGCCCCGGTCGGCGACGACTGGGACGCTGCCGTCGACTACTGGCGCACCCTCAGGACCGACGACGACGCGAGCTTCGACGCCGAGGTCTTCATCGACGCCGACACCCTCGAGCCGTTCGTCACGTGGGGAACCAACCCGGGCCAGGGCATCTCCCTCAGCGGGGTCGTCCCGGAACCGTCCGACTTCGCGGACCCCAACGACCGCCAGGCCGCCGAGCGCGCGCTCGAGTACATGGCGCTCGATGCCGGACGACCCATGAAGAGCATCCCCGTGGACGTCGTCTTCATGGGCTCCTGCACCAACAGCCGCATCGAGGACCTCCGTGCCTTCACCTCCGTCATCCGCGGCCGCCAGAAGGCCGAGGGCGTCCGCGTCATGGTCGTGCCAGGCTCGGCACGCGTGCGCCTCGAGGCGGAAGCCGAGGGCCTCGACAAGATCATCACCGAGTTCGGCGCAGAATGGCGCTTCGCCGGCTGCTCGATGTGCCTCGGCATGAACCCGGACCAGCTCGAGCCCGGGCAGCGCTGCGCGTCCACCTCCAACCGCAACTTCGAAGGCAGGCAGGGCAAGGGCGGACGCACGCACCTCGTGTCGCCCCTCGTCGCCGCTGCGACCGCGGTTCGGGGTACGCTCTCCAGTCCGTCTGATCTCGACGAGCCCGCCGCGCCCGCCGCGAGCACCGACACCCGAACGCCGCAGGAGGTGGCCGTCTGATGGAGAAGATCACCCGCATCGAGGGAGCCGCCGTGCCGCTGCGCCGCTCCAACGTCGACACCGACCAGATCCTGCCCGCCGTCTACCTCAAGCGCGTCACGAAGACGGGCTACGAGGACGCGCTGTTCAACGGCTGGCGGCAGGACCCTGACTTCGTGCTCAACCGGCCCGAGTACCAGGACGACCCGCGCATCCTGCTCGTCGGACCGGACTTCGGAACCGGCTCCTCCCGGGAGCACGCCGTGTGGGCGCTCAAGGACTACGGCTTCCGCGCCGTCATCGGATCCCGCTTCGGCGACATCTTCCTCGGCAACGCCGGCAAGCAAGGACTGCTTGTCGCCACGCTGGCCGAGCACCTCGTAGAACAGCTCTGGGACGCCGCCGAGGCAGCCCCGGGTGCGACTGCGGTCGTTGATCTCACCACGAACACCGTTACTGTCGGAGACATGACGGCGACGTTCGAGATCGACGACTACACGAGATGGCGTCTGCTCGAGGGGCTCGACGACATCTCGTTGACGTTGCGTGACGAACACGCGATCTCCACCTTTGAGTCACGCCGAGAGGCGTGGCGTCCGCGGACTCTTCCGATCCGCAGGTCCACCACCGCAGGGAGTGCAACTCAGTGAACACGATCACCAACGACTCGGCTCGCGCCGGCGCATCAGTCGGTCTGACCGGCGACACCATCGTCTTCAACGGCGGACGCCCGCTCTCGGGTCGCATCGAGGTGCGTGGCGCGAAGAACCTCGTCACCAAGGCCATGGTCGCAGCGCTGCTCGGCGAGGAGGTCAGCGTCCTCCGCGACGTGCCGGACATCTCCGACGTGCGCGTCGTCGCCGGTCTCCTCACGCTGCACGGCGTGAAGATCGACCGCAACGAGGTCTCCGGCGACCTTCGCCTCGACCCGACGAACGTCGAGACGGCCCACATGGCCGAGATCAACGCGCACGCCGGCTCCAGCCGCATCCCGATCCTCTTCTGCGGCCCGCTGCTGCACCGCCTCGGCGAGGCCTTCATCCCCGACCTCGGCGGCTGCCGCATCGGCGACCGGCCCATCGACTTCCACCTCGAGGTGCTCCGCAACTTCGGTGCCGTCATCGAGAAGCTCCCGAGCGGCATCCGCATGAGCGCCCCCGAGGGCCTCCACGGTGCCAAGGTCACGCTCCCGTACCCCTCGGTGGGCGCCACCGAGCAGGTCCTGCTCACCGCCGTCCGCGCGGACGGCCGCACGGAGCTGCGCAACGCGGCCATCGAGCCCGAGATCATGGACCTCATCAACATCCTGCAGAAGATGGGCGCCATCATCTCGGTGGATGCCGACCGCGTCATCCGCATCGAGGGTGTCGAGCGTCTCGGCGGCTACAGCCACAAGGCGCTCTTCGACCGCAACGAGGCAGCCAGCTGGGCCTCCGCGGCACTCGTCACGCACGGCGACATCTTCGTCGGCGGTGCCAAGCAGCCCGAGATGCTCACGTTCCTCAACGTGTTCCGCAAGGCAGGCGGAGCGTTCGAGATCCACGACGACGGCATCCGCTTCTACCACCCGGGCGGCGAGCTGCGCCCCGTCGTCATCGAGACCGACGTGCACCCCGGCTTCATGACCGACTGGCAGCAGCCGCTCGTCGTGGCCCTGACGCAGGCGCACGGCGTCTCGATCGTGCACGAGACGGTGTACGAGCAGCGCTTCGGCTTCGTCGACGCGCTCGTCGAGATGGGCAGCGACATCCAGCTGCACCGCGAGTGCCTCGGCAGCCAGGAGTGCCGCTTCGGCCAGCGCAACTTCCAGCACTCGGCCGTGATCTCCGGCCCGACGAAGCTCAAGGCCGCCGACATCGAGGTCCCCGACCTCCGCGGCGGCTTCAGCCACCTCATCGCGGCGCTCGCGGCAGAGGGCACCTCGCGGGTCTCGAACGTCGGCATCATCGCGCGCGGCTACGAGAACTTCATCGCGAAGCTCGAGACCCTCGGAGCCGACTTCACGGTTGAGGCGTAGGAGTGTCCGCTGGGAAGCGCGGATCGCCTGAGAAGACCAAGCCCTCGATCTTCTGGTTCCTCGCGGCGATCGCCTTTCCGCTGAGCTGGCCGATCATGCGCTGGGAGATCAAGGGCACGCTGCCGGAGCGGGGCGCGTTCATCGTCGCCCCGAACCACACCAGCGAGGTCGATCCGCTCCTCATGGGGATGGCCGTGTGGAAGCTCGGCCGCGCGCCGCGCTTCATGGCCGCCGACCGGCTCTTCCGCGTCAAGGGACTCGGCTGGATCCTCCGCAAGAGCGGGCAGATCCCCGTCTCGCGCGACGCGCGCGGCGCCAACCAGGCCGCGATCGCGTCCGCCCAGCAGCTCGCGAGGCTCGGGCAGGGTGTCATCATCTACCCGGAGGGCACCCTCACCCGCGAGCCGAACCTGTGGCCGATGCGCGGCAAGAACGGCGCGGCGAGGGTCGCGCTGAGCGCCGACATCCCCGTCTACCCGACCGCGATCTGGGGTGCGCAGAACATCCTGCCGCGGTACGCGAAGAAGCCGACGCTCGGATGGCGGACGAAGATCACGGTGCACGTCGGCGAACCGGTGAGCCTCACGGAGTTCACCGGACGTATGCACAGCGCGAGCGCCATGAAGGGCGCCACGGAGCTCGTCATGCACGACGTGACCCGTCTCCTCGAGGGCATCAGAGGTGAAGAGGCTCCGGCTGAGCTGTACGACCCCGCGAAGCACGGCCAGAGCGAGCACGGCAAGTTCCCCCAGGACCGGGGCGGCTCGTCCCGAGAGGCGGGGGGAGCGTGAGCTCGGCGCAGCGTGCCGTCGTCCTCGGCAGCGGCAGCTGGGGCACGACCTTCGCGAAGGTGCTCGCGGATGCGGGCCACGACGTGACCCTCTGGGCGCGCCGAACCGAGGTCGCGAACGAGATCAACGAGTCGCACCGGAACACGGGCTACCTCCCCGGCATCGACCTGCCGAGGAACCTGCACGCGACGCCCGACCTGGTCGAGGCGGTCCGCGGGCAGCAGTTCGTCTTCGTGTCGGTGCCGGCGCAGACCGCCCGTGAGCTCTCCGCCCAGCTGGCCCCCCACATCGAGGGCGACGCGGTCGTCGTGAGCCTCATGAAGGGCGTCGAGCGGGCGAGTGGGCTTCGCATGAGCGAGGTGCTCGAGGGCGTCCTGCAGATCCCGGCCGAACGGGTGGCTGTCGCGAGCGGGCCCAACATCGCGCTCGAGATCGCGAAAGAGCAGCCCACGGCGATCGTCGTGGCATCGGCGAGCGAGGCCACCGCCGTCAGCGTCGCGAAGCTCGCGCGCAACGACTACCTCCGGTCGTTCGTCAACGTGGACGTCGTCGGCACCGAGTTCGGTGGGGTCCTCAAGAACCTCATCGCCATCGCCGTCGGCATCGTCGACGGCGTCGGCTACGGCGAGAACACGAAGGCGTCCGTGATGACGCGCGGGCTCGCCGAGATCTCCGACTTCGCCGTCGCGATGGGTGCGCAGGCGTCCACCATGATCGGCTTGGCGGGCCTGGGAGACCTCATCGCGACCTGCGAGTCGCCCCTGTCCCGCAACTTCACGGCCGGGCGCCTCCTCGGGCAGGGCTACGTCTACGACGACGTCGTCGCCCAGATGCAGCAGACCGCCGAGGGGCTTCGCTCCGTCGGCGCGATCCTCGAGCTGGCCGAGCGCCACGGCGTGGAGATGCCCATCGCGACGCAGATCGACGACGTGCTCCACGGCCGGATGAGCCCCGCCGACCTCGCCCCCCACCTCGCGACCGACGAGGGCCCGAGCGGCGAGTAGCGCCCGGTGCGGCTTGGGCGACCCCGTACCCTTGTGCGGTGAGCGAAGAGTCGCTCGTGGAAGGAAACCTCATGTCGACAGCTCAGCTGAACGCCTCCGCCAGCTCAACCCCCGCTGGGGATGCGCGGCCGCTCATCGCCGTCGTCTTCGGCGGCCGTTCGAGCGAGCACGCCATCTCGTGCGCGACGGCGAGCGGTGTCCTCGGAGCTATCGACCGTGAGAAGTACCGGGTGCTGCCCATCGGCATCACGCGCGACGGCGCCTGGGTGCTCGAGGACGACGACGCCGACAAGTTCGCGCTCGACCCCGAGAACCTGCCGGAGGTCGTCGACAACGGCACGCGCATCCACCTGCCCGATTCGGCCAAGCACCGCGAGGTGACGGTCTCGCGTGTCGAGGGCGACGCTCACGGTGCCGAAGCGGGAGCGGAGCGAACCGAGCGCACGTCGCTCGGCGAGGTCGACCTGGTGTTCCCGATCCTCCACGGCCCCTTCGGCGAGGACGGCACCGTGCAGGGCATGCTCGAGCTCGTCGGCCTGCCGTTCGTCGGCTCGTCGGTGCTCGCCGCGAGCGTCGGCATGGACAAGCACTACACGAAGATCGTGCTCAGGGACGCGGGCCTGCAGGTCGCCGACGGCGTCACGATCTCGCAGCACCAGTGGGACACGCGGGGTGCGTCGCTGGCCGCAGAGACCGTCGACCGGCTCGGGCTGCCGGTGTTCGTCAAGCCCGCCCGCGCTGGCTCGAGCGTCGGCGTCAGCAAGGTCGCCGCGCTCGACGAGTTCGCAGCCGCCATGACGACGGCCCTCGCGGAGGACGACCACGTGCTCGTCGAGGCAGCGGTCGTGGGCCGCGAGGTCGAGATCGCCGTGCTCGAGTCGCGGCCGGGGGAGCGGGCTCGCGCCTCGGTCGCCGGCGAGATCGTCATGACGAAGGCGGAGTTCTACGACTTCGAGGCGAAGTACCTCGATGATTCCGGGGTGGAGCTGCGGTGCCCCGCCGAGCTGAGCGACGAGCTGCTCGCGGAGATGGCGGAGCTCGGCGTGCGTGCCTTCGAGGCGCTCGGCGCCTCCGGCCTGGCCCGCGTCGACTTCTTCCTGACGGACGACGGGTTCGTCGTCAACGAGATCAACACGATGCCGGGATTCACGCCCATCTCGATGTTCCCGAAGTGCTGGCAGGCGAGCGGCATGAGCTACCCGCAGCTCATCACCGAGCTCATCGAGGTCGCGAGCGCGCACGCCGCAGCCCGCGAGGCGCGCCTCACGCGCTAGGAGGCCCGCCGTGCGGGAGCTGGTCGTGCTCCGGGGCACTGGGGCCGCAGTCAGCTCGGCGGCGCTCTCCGGGGTGGTGCTAGCCGAGGACGTCGTCGGCGCCGACGCAGGCACCGGTCTTCGGCAGCCTCGAGACGGCATCGTCGAGGTCGACGAGCACGGTGGTGCCCGATGCGACGTCCGAATCGACGACGACCTCGACGGCGGGTGTGCGGCCGTAGCTCGTGAACCGGTAGGTGGGCGCCTGGCTGTCGTCGACGATCCAGTCGATACCGCTCAGGCTGACGCACTGCTCGGAGGTCGGCCCCGGTGTCGGAACGCCGCAGCGGAGCAGCACGCCGGCCGGGGTGCCCCAGGCTCCCGTCGCCTGCGCGTTGGTGAGGCGCAGCTCGAGCCCGTCGACCGTCGAGGGCAGGCGGACCGAGACCTCGGCGCACTCCGGGGCGGCCGCGTCGGGAGCCGGTTCCATGGGAACGCTCGCGCTGTTGCAGGCGGTGAGCAGGACGACGGATGCGGCGGTCGCGATCACGGCGGAGCCGATGCGCGAGGCGGAGCGGAAGGTTCGAGACATTTGCTCCCAGGCTATCGTGAGCGGGTGCCTGCTCTTCCCGACGACGCCATCCGCCGAACCCCCGCTGACGTGCTCACGGTCGGCGCGTGCGGCGAGGCCGATCTGCTCCAGCGCATCCTCGCGCGGGTCCCGGCAGCCGATGACGCGGTGCTCGGGGCCGGCGATGACGCCGCGGTGCTGACGGCGGGCGATGGGCGGGTCGTCATCACGACGGATCTCATGATCGAGGGCCCCGACTTCCGCTCGGCCTGGTCGACGGCGCGCGATGTGGCGCGCAAGGCGTGCGCATCCAACCTCGCGGATGTCGCCGCGATGGGCGCTGCCCCGACGGCGATCACGGTGGCGCTCGCGCTGCCGTCCTCGACGCCGGTCTCCTGGGTCGAGGAGCTCGCGGACGGCTTCGCGGCGGCCCTCGCCGACATGGCCCCTGGCTGCGGCGTGGTCGGCGGCGACCTGTCGACGAGCGAGCAGCTGACTATCGCGATCACCGCCTTCGGCGACCTGCGCGGGGGCGACCCGGTGCGGCGATCGGGTGCCAAGGCGGGCGACGTGCTGGCGCTCAGCGGCCCCGCGGGGCGCAGCGGCGCGGGCCTCTCCCTGCTCTACTCCCTCGCGAGGGACGCGCGCGGGGAGGCGCTCGCCGAGGGAATCGAGGCCCTGCGGTCGAGGGGCGACGCCGTGCGCTCAGTCGTCGACTGGCACCTCGCGCCGACGATCAACGCCTCCCTCGGCCTCGCCGCGCGAGCTGCCGGGGCGACGGCCATGATGGATGTGTCCGACGGCCTGCTCCTCGACGCCTCGCGCCTGGCGAGGGCCAGCGGCGTTCGCGTCGAGGTCGAGACGTCGTCCCTCGCCGTCGACATCGCCGCGGTCGAGGCGGCGCTGCGAGCCGCCCTGCCCGGGGTCGGGACCGCCGAGCTGCACGCACGAGCCGTGGACCTCGTGGTGGTCGGCGGGGAGGATCACGGCCTGCTCGCCACCTTCCCGGCTGGGACGCCGCTGCCGGAGGGGTTCCGGGCGATCGGCCGCGTGCACCCGCATGAGGACGGGCCGGTTCCCCCCGTGCTCGTCGACGGCGCTAGCCGGGCCGCCCGCGGGTGGGACCCCTACGCCTGGGACTTCTCGGCTCCCGGCTCGTCGACGGGGCTCACCTCGTAGCTGAAGACGATGGTCTCGCCGTAGGACTTCCGGCGCAGCAGCTCGAAGGACTCTGGCACCGTGGGGGCTGGCGAGCGCGACCCACGCTCGACGACGACAACCGCCTCCGGTGCCAGGTGCGGCACCAGGGCCTCGAGCGCCCCGGTGAGCTCCGCTTCGCCGAGCTCGTACGGCGGGTCGACGAACACGAGCTCGAATGGCTGACCTGGGGCTGTCCGCAGGAAGCTGTCGACGGAGTTCTGCGCGACGCGGGAGGCAACGGCCCGGCGACCCTGCTCTCGGGTCACGCGCGCCAGCAGCTCGGCGTTGGCGCGCAGCACGTTGGCGGCCGACTTGGACTGCTCGACGAGCACGGCGCTGGAGGCGCCCCGGCTGAGCGCCTCGAACGCGAGCGCACCGGAGCCCGCGTAGAGGTCGAGCACGGCGATGCCGCCGAGGTCGAGCAGCGATTCGAGCGAGGAGAACATGGCCTCGCGGACTCGGTCGCTCGTCGGACGCGTGCCGCTCTTCGGGACGGCGAGCGAGTGGCCCTTGGCGGCTCCGGCGATGATGCGTGTCACGCTGCGATCGTAGCCGCGACTGCGTCGACCCATCCACCGCGTGGAGAAGCTGGCCGAACTTGTCGGGGGTGCGTGGAATGATGGGCACTTGAATTCGGAGGTGGCCATGGAATACGGCAACGGCGCGGAAACCGCGGCGGCGAGGGCTCTGCCGGCAGAGCCGGCTGGGCGCGAGCGCGCATCGAGCACGGCGGTCGCACTGCAGGACGGCGCGCGGCAGATCCGCGAGAGCGTCGCATCGGTCATCTCAGGCAAAGACGAGCAGGTGCACCTCGCGGTCGTCGTGCTCCTCGCCGGCGGTCACCTCCTTGTGGAGGACGTCCCCGGGGTCGGCAAGACGGTCCTCGCCAAGACGCTGGCGGCGGCCATGGACTCGAGCGTGAGCCGCATCCAGTTCACGCCGGACCTCCTGCCCTCGGATGTCACGGGCGTCGCGATCTACGACCAGGTCGAGCGGCGCTTCGAGTTCCAGCAGGGCCCGGTGTTCGCGAACGTCGTCATCGGCGATGAGATCAACCGCGCCTCCCCGAAGACGCAGTCCGCACTGCTGGAGTGCATGGAGGAGGGGCAGGTCACGGTCGACGGCGTCACGCACCGACTGCCAGTGCCCTTCACCGTCTTCGCGACGCAGAACCCCTCCGAGATGGAGGGCACCTACGCGCTGCCGGAGGCGCAGCGCGACCGCTTCATGGCGCGCATGTCGATGGGGTACCCCGAGCGCGACGACGAGCTCGCGATGGTCGACCGGCGCGACTCGAGCGACCCCTTGTCGAGCGTCCGCGCCTCGCTCAGCGCGAACGACGTCTCCAGCATGATCGAGCAGACCTCGCGCATCTACGTCGCGCCCGCCATCAAGCAGTACATCGTCGACCTCGCCCGTGCCACTCGCGAGCACGCCGACGTCCGTGTCGGCGTGAGCCCCCGCGCGACCCTGCACCTCGTGCGTGCCTCGAGGGCGGCCGCCGCGGTCGCCGGTCGCGACTTCGTGGTGCCGGACGACGTCTCGAAGCTCGTCGGCCCGGTCTTCGCGCACCGGCTTGTGCTCAGTGCCCGCGGCTCGCGGGGAACGGCGGCGTCGGCGTCGGCCGCCCGCATCATCGACCAGATCTGCCAGCAGATCGCCGTCCCAACGAGCGCGGCGACCGCGTAGCGCGTGGCGACGAGGCGCATCGAGAGGCGGCTGCGACCCACCAGCCGAGCCATCGGCCTGGTGGTGGTCGGCGTGCTGCTGGCCGCAGCCGCCGTGGTGTTCGGCCGGGGCGAGCTGCTCGCGCTCGGCGGGTTCCTCATCGCCCTGCCGCTCGTCGCCTTCGTGCTGCGCCTCATCTGGCGACCTCGGCTCGACGCGGTGCGCACGATCTACCCGACCACCCTTGCCGTCGGCGACCGGATGCGGGTCGTCACCGAGGTGCGCAACCGTTCGCTCATCGCGCTCGAGCCGAGCTCCTACCTCGATCTCCTGCCCGGTGCGGAGCCGTCCAGCATCGGCGGGGTGCTGCCCGCTATCGGCTCGCGACTCCACCGCAACGAGGACAAGCGCCGACGTCGCGTCGCCTACGGCGTCGACTCGATGCGCCGTGGCGTCCACGAAGTCGGCCCGCTCTTCTTCGACAATGCCGACGGGCTCGGTCTCACGAGGCGAGTCCTCAAGATCGGCGAGGCCACCGAGGTCGAGGTCTGGCCTCGAGTGGCAGAGCTGCCCGCCATGTCCGTGCCGAGCGGCAAGAGCGGGGGCGAAGTCGAGGCCGGGGTCGCGCAATCCGGGGACTCCGACGACGTCCTCACCCGCGACTACCGTCGCGGCGACCCGCTCAGGCGCATCCACTGGCGTGCGACGGCGCACGCGGGCGAGCTGCGCGTGCGACAGGAAGAGCACCACGCGGAAGACACCTCGGTGGTCATCCTCGACACGAGCGCGACGGCCGCCGCCGAGGAACCGAAGGCGCCGCTGACCCTCGTCGACCTCATGAACGAGCAGTCGGCACCGGCGACGGCCGTCGACGCGGAGTTCGAGCTCGCCGTCTCGCTCGCCGCCTCCGTGCTCGCTCGCTTCCACCGCTTCGGCTACGAGACCGAGCTGTTCGAGACGCACGCGGGCCTCGACGGCGACACGGAGAGCACACGCACCCCCTCCGAGGAAGCGCTCGAGTCGGTCATGCGCAGGCTCATGCTGACGCAACCCGACTCGGCGGCGGGGGAGCGGCGAGAGGCCTGCGCCGAGGTCGTCGACGACATCTCGCGTGTGGCGCGCACGCCGGTCGTGTACGTGCATCGGAACCTGGCCGGCGACGGGCTGACCGCGATCCGCTCGCTGTCGGCGGTGGCCGCCCCGGCCCTCGCACTCATCGTCTCCGCGAAGCCGGTGCCGCGCGCCACCCTGACATCGTTCACCGATGCGGGCTGGAACGTCGCCGTCTACTCGCCCGCCAGAGCCAAGCCCTTCACGCCGCTGCTCGAACTGGAGGCCACCGCATGAGCTCGCACGCGACCACGACCGCGCAGATGCGTCGTCGGCAGGGCTGGAAGGGCACTCCGGGAGCCAACGGCTCCTGGGTCGTCACCGTCTCCCTCGCGGTGCTGATCTTCAGCGCGACGAACCTCCTGTGGCCGATCTTCGACACGAACACGTGGTCGGCGAAGGCGATCGTGCTCGTCACGATCATGCTCGGGGTCCCCGCCCTCGTGCGCACCTTCACGGGCTCGCAGCTGTGGGCGCTCGTCGCCTCGATGGTGGGCGGCGCTGTTGTCCTCGTCGGATTCACCGGGCGGGGATCGCCGCGCGCCACGGTCGAAGGGTGGGGAGTGCTCGCCGAGCAGCTCGTCGAGCAGCTCCGCTCGGACGCCGCCCCGCTTCGCGAGACCGAGGCGATGACCATGCTCGTGCTCATCGGCGTCGCCGTCATCGTCGTGCTCTGCGACTTCTTCGTGTTCGGCATCAGGGGCCGCTCGCTCGCGACGCTGCCCCTGCTCGCCTTCCCCCTCATCCCGATGGCGCTCGGCATCGACGCCTTCAACGGCTGGTCGTACGTCTTCGCGGCGCTAGCCCTCGCGGTGTTCCTCTACGCCGTCTCGAGCTGGCACCAGCGCGTGCACGACGAGGAGCTCTCCTACCAGGGGTTCCTCGTCGACAGTCGAGGCGTGGCCGGCCTCGGCGGGGCCCTCGCGGTCACCGCCGTGTCCCTCGTCGCCGTACTCGTGGCCTCCACGGTCGTTCCAGCGCCGACCGGCATCGACGCCATCCGGCAGACCTCGACCTCCGGCCTCTCCACCAACCGCGCGAACCCCATCATCGACCTGGGCGAGGACCTGCGGCGCAACAACCCGGTCGAGGTGCTGCGCTACGCCACGACCACCGACCAGGGCTCGCTCCCGTACCTCACGCTCCAGACCCTCAGCGACCTCAGCGGCGAGGACGACTGGATGCCCGGCGACTTCGACGGCAACCTGAGCGTCGACGGCGGCGACCTGCCGCTGCCCGACGGCGTCTCGGCCGGGGCTGAGTCGAGCGAGTTCACGACGCGCATCGTGCTCAACGACGGCGTCAGCTCCTTCCTCCCGCGCCCGGGGTTCGCGGCCAACATCATCGACCTGCAGGGAGACTTCCTCCTCGACGAGCAGACGGGCGACGTCCGCAGCGCCGGTGACGAGGCGCTCGCGCAGAACTACGAGATCCAGACCGTGGTGCCGACCCCCAGCTTCGAGGCGATCTCGCAGCTCGACGCCGAGGTGCCGGCGGGTCTCGAGGCCCTCACCGAGGTGCCGGAGGGGCCGAGCACCGACCGCATCCGCGACGTGGTCGGCGAGATCGTCGACGAGGACGCGCCCGCCGGGACACAGGCCCTGCAGCTCCAGTCGTTCTTCGCCGACGGGTTCGCCTACTCGGAGACCGCGCCCGTCCAGCAGGGGTACGACGGCACGAGCCTCGACGTCATTGCCCAATTCCTGGAAGCGCGGGCCGGCTACTGCGTGCACTACGCATCGTCGATGGCCGTCATGGCGCGCATGATCGGCATCCCGTCCCGGATCGGGGTCGGCTTCACGCCCGGCTCCGCCGGCGAGCTGAACGCGGAGGGCCAGCCCGTCTACACCGTGACGAGCAACCAGCTCCACGCGTGGGCCGAGCTCTACCTGCCCGGCCACGGCTGGGTCATGTTCGAGACGACGCCGGCCGGCGCGCTCGGCAACCTCGTCGCCCCCGGACCCGGCGAGACGACGGCGCCGACGATGACGCCAGAGGTCGCCCCATCGGCCTCGCCGGCGCCGGTCGAGACCGAGAGCACCGCCGCGCCGACCGTGCCGCCTGAGAGCGAGACGCCGACGCCGACGCCCACGCAGGGCGCCGAAGGAGCAGGCGAGCAGTCTGGCGAGAGCGAAGCCGTCGACCTCACGGCCCTCTTCATCACCCTCGCCGTCATCGGCGGCGTGCTCGCCCTGGTCGCGCTCCTGCTCATCCCCGCCTTCCTGCGGGGCGCCAGGCGCCGCGCGCGTCGCGTCGCGGTCCTGGCAGGCTCGCCGCCTCAACATCCGAGTCCAGGCAACGCCGCCTGGCAGGAGGTGTCCGAGAGCGCCGTCGACTACGGGGTGCCGCTCGGCACCGGCCTCACGCCGGCAGCCGTCGTCGTGGCCATCGCCGCCGGCTTCGAAGCCCCCGAGCGCGCGACGGGCGACGGCGCCGG
Organism: Pseudoclavibacter sp. RFBI5; assembly: GCF_002931395.1. NCBI lineage: Bacteria > Bacillati > Actinomycetota > Actinomycetes > Micrococcales > Microbacteriaceae > Pseudoclavibacter > Pseudoclavibacter sp. RFBI5. Next base: position 40,866 of record NZ_PSYA01000007.1, read on the forward strand.
CACCGGGGTCCCCGCTGCCACCGCCCAGCGCGTCGCTGACGCGCGGAGCGCGCTCGAGCGCCTCCGGATCGAGCACGAGCACGCCGCGTTCTCGGACCCGGGCGCGTCGCACGCGCTGAGCCAGCACGAGCGGGAAGGCATCTGGAACGACGTCCTCCTGGTCCGCTCCGCGCTTCGCGCGTCCGCCTCGTCCGCAGCGCGACGCCGGGCGGTGCTCGCGCCAGCATCCCTGTCAGGAAGGCGCTGATGGACGACATCGGTCTCGATACCCCGCTCGAGGACGTCCTCGGCAAGCGCGACGCGCAGCAGCTCGCGAAGCAGCTCGACGTGACGACCGTCGCGGGCATGCTCGAGCACTACCCACGACGCTACGCGCGTCGAGGCGAGATGACGGCCATCGAGTCGCTGCCGCTCGGCGAGCACGTCACGCTCGTCGCGCGGGTGCTGCGCGTCAACGAGCGGCAGATGCGCGCACGACGAGGCTCGATCGTCGAAGTGGAGATCACCGACGAGAAGGGCATCGTCTCGCTGACGTTCTTCAACCAGAGCTGGCGTGCCAAGCAGCTGCAGCCGGGCGTGACCGGCATCTTCTCTGGCAAGGCCTCTGCGTACCGGGGAGCCATCCAGCTCGCCCACCCCGAGTACGAGCTCTTCGAGAACGCGCCACTCGAGGCCCTCTCGGAACGACGCGACCAGTGGCTCAAGGAGCCCATCCCGATCTATCCGGCCACCGCCAGCCTGCCGACCTGGAAGGTCGCGGCGGCCGTCCAGGCGGTCCTCGACGCCGTGCCGTTCCTCCGCGACCCCGTGCCGGTGGAGACGCGCGCCATGTTCGGGATGTACAGCTACGACGAGGCGATGCGCGCCATCCACCAGCCCGAGACGTTCAAGCTGCTCGAGCGGGCGCGGGAATCGCTGCGCTTCACCGAGGCGTACGTGCTCCAGGCGGCGCTCCTCCAGCGCCGGGCCATCTCCGAGCTCGTCGCGGCGAGAGCGAGGACCGACGCGGTCGGGCCGATGCTCGAGGCCTTCGACCGACTCGTGCCGTTCGAGCTCACGCCCGACCAGAAGACGGTCGGGCGGCAGATCGCGAAAGACCTCGCCCGCGGCGTGCCCATGCACCGTCTCGTCCAGGGCGAGGTCGGCTCGGGCAAGACCCTCGTGGCCCTGCGCGCGATGCTGCAGGTCGCCGACGCGGGCGGGCAGTCGGCCATGCTCGCGCCGACCGAGGTCCTCGCCTCCCAGCACCACCGCTCGATCATCGAGTCCCTCGGTCCGGAGCTCTCCGCGCAGCTCATGCCGACCCTCATCACGGGCAGCATGACGAAGACGGAGCGCAAGCGCGCCGCGCTGCGCGTCGTCGCAGGCGAGGCCAAGATCGTGGTGGGCACCCACGCGCTTCTGAGCGACGACGTGATGTTCGACGACCTCGGCCTCGTCATCGTCGACGAGCAGCACCGCTTCGGGGTGGAGCAGCGCGAGTCGCTGCGCGCGAAGGGCGCTCAGCCTCCGCACCTGCTGGTCCTGACGGCCACTCCCATTCCGCGCACGGTCGCCATGACGGTCTTCGGCGACCTCGACATCTCGAGCATCGTGACCATGCCGAAGGGGCGGCAGAAGATCGAGACGTTCGTCGTCGCCACCCGCGAGCATCCGCACTGGCTGGAACGTGCCTGGCAGCGCGTCGCCGAGGAAGTCGACCGGGGACGGCAGGCGTTTGTCGTGTGCCCCGCCATCGAGCCTGCCGAACCCGCAGAGCCGGTCGATGGCGAGGAGCCGGCTCAGCCCGTGACCGCCGTCATGGAGCTCGCGCCGACGCTCGCCGTGCATCCGCTCTTCGCGGGCAAGCGCGTCGCCGCCGTGCACGGGGCGATGCCGAGCGATGAGAAGGATGCCGCCATGCGGGCCTTCGCCGAGGGCAAGATCGATGTGCTGGTCGCGACGACCGTCATCGAGGTCGGCGTGAACGTGCCGAACGCCTCGGTCATGATCGTCATGGATGCCGACCGGTTCGGGGTCTCCCAGCTCCACCAGCTGCGGGGCCGCGTCGGACGAGGAGAGCACGCCGGACTGTGCCTGCTCGTCTCGAACACCGAGGAGGAGTCCACCGCTCGCGAGCGGATCAACGCGGTCGCCGAGACGCTCGACGGGTTCGAGCTCGCCGAACGCGACCTCGAGCTGCGACGCGAGGGTGACGTGCTCGGCACGGCGCAGTCGGGAGGACGCACGTCCCTCAAGCTCCTGCGCGTCATCGAGGACACCGAGCTGATCCGCTCCGCCAGGGACGAGGCGGCGCTGCTCATCGACGACGACTGGAGCCTCAAGCGGTGGCCCGACCTCAAGGCGGCCATCGGCCGGCACAGCTTCGAGGAGCGGGAGTTCCTCGGCAAGTCCTGACGGCTCGAGCGCCTCGGCCGGCGAGCGTGCCCTGGCCTACGATGGGCGGGTGACCTCTTCCTCCTCCGCACACGCGCTCCGCGTCGCCTCCCGCCTCATGCTGGCCGCCATGCTGGCGTTCCTGGCCCTCGCGCTCGGTCTCGGCTCGCAGTTCGCTTCCGCGCACGACCAGCTGATCGAGTCGAGCCCGGCCGCCGACGAGTCGGTCGACGTGGCTCCGGAGAGCGCGACCCTGACGTTCTCCGCTGAGGTGCAGTCGGAAGGCACGCTCGGCCCGCAGGTCGAGCTGTTCGCGGTGACCGCCGTGGAGCAGACAGCGGTCGAGCTGGAGTCGGCGGCCACGGCCGACGGTTCGGTCGTGACGCAGGCGCTCCCGCAGCTCGCTGCGGGGGACTACGCCCTGAACTGGCAGGTCGTCTCCTCTGACGGCCACCCGATCTCCGGCACGATCCCGTTCACTGTGTCGGTCGGCGTGGCGCCGGCTGAGGACGCCGCACCGTCCGCGTCCGCCTCTGCTGGGTTCGGTGCCGCCGAGAACACCGAGGGTGCCGCGATCACGAACAGCGACGCGGGAACGTCGGACGAGGCGTCCCAGTCGACGGCCGCGGCCTCCGGGATCCCGCCGTGGGCCTGGGTGCTCATGGGGCTCGCCGGTGTGGCCGTGGTCTTCGTCTCGTTCATCCTCTTCCGGCGCAAGGCCGCGGACCTCGAGGCGAGCAGCACGCCGAAGCCCGAGGAGCCGCTGGCCGATGGGGACGACGACACGCCCACCCGCGTCTAGCTCGCATCTGACCCTGTCACGCCTGCTCCACGCGTCCCGATCACGCGATGGGCGCTCCATGGGCGCGACGTGCAGGGACCGCCCCGTAGTCTTGTGGGCATGAGCAGAATCGCTGTCGTTCCCGGCTCGTTCGATCCGGTTACCCTTGGCCACCTCGACGTCATCCAGCGTGCCGCAACGGTCTTCGAGGAAGTGCACGTCGTGGTTGTGCACAATCCCGACAAGCACGCGCTCCTGCCCATCTCGCGCCGCGTCGAGCTCATCGAGCAGGCGGTCTCGGCGACCGGCATCCGCGGCAACGTTCGCGTCGCGTCGTGGAGCGTGGGCCTGCTCGTCGACTACTGCACCGACGTCGGCGCGAAGGTCATCGTGAAGGGCATCCGGTCACAGGCCGATGTGACCTACGAGACGCCGATGGCGATCGTGAATCGCAACCTCGCCCGAGTCGAGACGATGTTCATGCTGCCAGACCCGAGCCACGCGCACGTCTCGAGCTCGCTGGTCCGTCAGGTCGCCTCGCTCGGTGGAGACGTGTCGCCGTACGTGCCTCGTGTCGTCTACGAGTACCTGCAGGGCGACACCGACACCTCCATCGAGTAGGTGGCTCGGGATGCACTCCGCGACGAGGGCGTACAATCTCCCGGTGACTTCCTCTCCGTACTTCGTGAACATTGCGACCATCGTGGGCAAGCCCGGCACGATGCGCGAGCTCGAACTCGACTTCGATGCGCCTGAGCGCATCGGCGAGGGGCTCGGCTACATCGAGAAGGGCACGCCGGTCGAACTCGACGTTCGTCTCGAGGTGCTGCATGACGGCATCCTCGCGACGGTCGGCCTCGAATCGAGGATGGCCGGGGAGTGCAGCAGGTGCCTGACACCGCTGGACGAGCCGCTCCGGGTCGATTTCGCAGAGCTTTTCGCGTATGCTCGCGACGAAGCCCTCGAGTACGAGGTTCACGACGACATTGTCGACCTTGAACCGCCCGTTCGCGATGCGGTAGTGCTCGCACTGCCATTCCAGCCGGTTTGTCGGCCGGACTGCCTCGGCCTAGATCCTGAAACCGGCGAGAAGCTGGTGGAGCCGCTCGAAGAGCAGGCACCAGCGGTTGACCCGCGTTGGGCGGCGTTGGCAGGGTTTGGCGCTTCAACAGAAGCACCCGAGGAACCAGCAACGGGTTCCGAGGAAGCCGCGGGTCCTCGTGAGACAGAATCTCCTGAGGATGCGCGCAACCATGATTACAAGGGGGAGCCGGGCCAGTACTGAGCCCGCCTCCCTGCACGATGAAAGATGAAAGGTAGACGCCGATGGCTCTCCCCAAGCGCAAGATGAGCCGCTCGAACACGCGTTCGCGCCGTTCGCAGTGGAAGGCCTCCGTGCCGACCCTCGTCAAGACCGTCGAGAACGGCAAGGTCACCTACAGCCTCCCGCACCGCGCGAAGGTTGTCGAGGACGCAGCCGGCACTCCGCTGTTCTTCGAGTACAAGGGCCGCAAGGTCGCAGACGTCTGATCCTCGCGTCATGCACGACGTGAAGATCATCGACCCCGACGCCGCACCGTCAGCTGAGCTGGCACGCGGCCTCGGGGTCGACTTCGTTCCCTCGCTCCTCGAGCTCGCGTTGACCCACCGGTCGTACGCGGTCGAGAACGGTGGCATCCCCGACAATCAGCGCCTCGAGTTCCTCGGCGACTCGATCCTCGGGCAGGCCGTCACCGTCATGCTGTACCGGACGTACCCCGATTACTCGGAGGGGCAGCTGTCGCGTCTGCGCGCATCCCTCGTCTCGACGGTGGCGTTGGCGGAGATCGCGCGGGGCCTCGGCCTCGGCGCCTACCTGCACCTCGGTCGCGGCGAGCACCTGACGGGCGGCAACAAGAAGGATTCCGTCCTGGCGGACACGGTGGAGGCGGTCATCGGCGCCGCGTACCTCTCCGCCGGGGTCGAGGTCGCGACGGAGCTCGTCCTGCGCCTCGTCGAGCCGAAGCTGGCTGTGGTGTGGCGTCTCGGGGCCGAGCAGGACCCGAAGACCGCACTGCAGGAGCTTGCGGACACGCGGGGCGCCGAGCCGCCGCGCTACGAGGTGGAGGGGTCTGGCCTCGAGCACGACCGCAGCTTCACGGCGACGGTCACGGTGCTGAAGAAGAAGCGCATCCTCGCGCAGGCGCAGGGCGTCGGCACGAGCAAGAAGCAGGCGGAGGTCGCTGGCGCGCTTGCCGCATGGCATCAGCTGAACGACGGCGGCGACGGCGCCCCTGCGGGCTCCTAGCCGTGCCGGAGCTGCCTGAAGTCGAGGTCGTGCGCCTCGGCCTTGAACCCGCGGTCACGGGTGCCGTCGTGTCGGCCGTCGAGGTGCTCGACGAGCGCTCGCTGCGTCGACACGTTGGCGACTCGGCCGAGTTCGTCGGTGCGCTCGAAGGGGCGAGGATCTCGAGCGTGTCGCGGCGCGGGAAGTTCCTGTGGCTGCCGCTCGCGGGCCGCGAAGAGGCGCTGACGGCGCACCTCGGCATGAGCGGTCAGATGCTGCTCCGCACGTCGGACGCGCCCGACGACCGGCACCTGCGAGCGCGCATCCGCGTCGATGGTCCCGCCGGCGATCTTGTCGTCGCCTTCGCTGACCAGCGCGTCTTCGGCTCGCTGGCCGTCGATCGCCTCGTGCCGACGGCGGACGTCGAGGGCGAGCGTGTGCCGTCGCAGGTGGCGCACATCGCACGCGACCCGCTCGATCCGAACTTCGATGACGACGCGTGGGTGGCGGCGCTGCTGCGCCGCAGGACGGGCGTGAAGTCGGCGCTCCTCGACCAGACGCTCATCTCGGGCATCGGCAACATCTACGCCGACGAAGCGTTGTGGCGGGCGCGGCTGCACTACGGGCGCGTGACCTCCGGGCTGTCGCCGTCGAAGGCGAGGGAGCTGCTGCTGCACGTGCGGGAGGTGTTCGCGAAGGCGCTCGCCGAGGGTGGCACTTCCTTCGATGCGCAGTACGTGAACGTCAACGGGCAGGCCGGCTACTTCGCGCATTCGCTCAACGTGTACGGGCGCCAGGGGAAGCCGTGCCCGAGATGCGGGCGGCCGATCGTTCGCGAGAAGTTCCAGAACCGGGGCTCGCACTTCTGCGAGAAGTGCCAGCGAGAGCGGTAGGCCACAGGGCCAGCGTCGCCCTGCGCTGTGCTCCGTGGCGACGAGCGGTGAGCTCAGTGAGTGCTGCTGGAGGCCGCCGCGACCGCCGCGACCGCCGCATCCACTCCTGAGCTCCAGGGCGCTCCGTGTCCTGGCAGCACCCACTTCGCCTTCGTGTCGACGATGGCGCGGAGCGACGTCATGGCCTGTGCTGGCTCGTCGGTGAACGGGGCCGCTTGTGGGCCCTCCTGCCCGGTGAGCACGTGGCGGGTCGTGAGCGCATCCCCGACGAAGACGGCATCGACAGCGGGGACGAAGACCGCGATGCTGCCCGGCGAGTGGCCGGGCATGCCGATGATCTGCGGCGAGCCCGGGAGGTCGAGCGTCGCTCCGTGCTGCACCTCGATGACCTCGGTGAGCCACGTGGTTCGCGCTCCGCCCTTGCGGAGCGTGTAGGCGGCGAAGGTGAGCAGGGGGCCGAGCTTCATCGACTGCTTGGCGTTCGAGGGCTTCGGCCCGCCCTTCGCGCGGGCCGCGTCTTCCGCATGCACATAGACCGGGACGCCGTGGTCGCGTCGCAGCCGCTCGGCGAAGCCGACGTGATCGGAGTCGCCGTGGGTGAGGATCACTCCCTTGATGTCGTCGACCGAGCGTCCGATGGATGCGAGCTCGGCGACGAGCTCGCGCCAGTGGCCGGCGAGGCCGGCGTCGATGACGGTCACGCCCTCCGGGGTGGTGACGAGGTAGGCCGCGACGATGTCGTTGCCGATGCGGTGGAGGGAAGCGTCGAGTCTCATGAAGGCTATGGTACGTAGCCATCATGGCTACTGTCAATAGCTATAGTGGGGGCATGCCTACTCCGGACAGGACCTCCCTCGACGCGATCGTGCTCGCCGCCCGCGACCTCCTCGAAAGCGAGGGGCTTCCCAGGCTGAGCATGCAGGCGGTTGCCGTCCGGGTGGGAGTCCGTGCGCCCTCGCTCTACAAGCGGGTCGCGAATCGTGAGGAGCTCATCCAGCTCGTTGCCGAGGCGACCCTCGTGGAGCTCGGAGAGCGGCTGGACGCCGCCGGCGATCTCGAGCAACTCGCGGATGCGTTCCGGGCGTTCGGACACGAGCGCCCGGCCGCGTTCCAGCTCGTGATGACGCCGGGGGCCGGAACACCTGCCGCACGGCCGGAATTCGGTGCGGACGCGAGCGCGAGCATCCTGCGCCTCGCGGGCGAGCTCGCCGGTCAGGGGCGAGCGCTCGAGGCGGCCCGCACCCTGACCGCGTGGGCTGCCGGCTTCGTCAGCATGGAGCTGAACCGAGGCTTCAACCTCGGCGGAGACATCGACGAGGCCTGGCGCTACGGACTCGCGGGCATCGTTCGCGCCATCGGCGCCCGCGGCTAGGGTCGTTGTCATGGGCTACTCGCTGAACTTCATGCGCATCGAGGGTGGCGAGCACGTCGATGCGGACCGGCACGAACTCGCGGCGTTCCTCGCCGCCCGGGGGCTGCACGTCGTCCCCGACGAGAGCACGGGGGCACTCTTCGATGCCGGAGGGCAGCCGCTCGCCTTCGACGGGAACTGGTCCGATCTCTACCTCGACCCGCCCGAGCAGGGGGCCCCGCTCGCCGGTGGCATCTTCCACGCCACGCTCTCAGAGGCTGAGCTTGGCTTCATCTTCGAGCTCTGCGTCGCGGCAGGCTTCCTCATCGTCAACCCGCAGGGAAGTCCGACGTACATCGTCCCCGCGGAGAACCACCCGCCACAGGCGCTCGATGACCCCGAGGACACGGCCTGGGTCGGCGACGCCGCCGAGCTCAGGCAGGCCCTCTCCGGCAGCTTCTCCGACTTCGTCCGGTTCCGCGACCTCGTCCTGTCGCGCCCGGTGTCGGAGACGCTCGCCGCGCGGGAGCGCAGCCGGCAGCGTGCCGAGCAGCCCAGCCCGCGGGAGCTCGCAACCCTGTCGCTGCTCGCGCAGCAGTACCGCGAGCATCCGGCGGACTCCGCGGCCTTCCACGGCTACTGGGCACGAGCCATGGTGCGCGGCACCTGGGTGGTGGCGCTCGACCCCAGCACGTCCCGGCTCGCGATCTCCGAGGACGACGGAGTGTCGACCCTGTTCGCGTTCACGACGTCCAGGCGAGCCTCGCTCGGCACGCCCGGACCGGCGCCGCGCTTCGTCACGGCGACGCTTCAGCAGGTAGCCGACGAGATCGATCACGGGGGAGTGCGTCGGGTGGTGCTCGACCGTGGGCTCGACGACGCGAGTCTCGACGCCGCCTGGCTGCGAGGCCTGGTCGAGACCTACGCCGAGCAGCCTCACCTCTCGACGAGACCGGTGGTGCTGTCGCGCGCCGCAGAGGGAACGGTCGCCGACAAGCTCAGGACCACGCAGCAGGAGATACTGCAGCTGGTCGCGGCGGGCCTCGACCTCGAGGAGACCGAGACGGCCAGCCGCTTCACGGTGCTCGGCAACCACGCCCGCGTCGGTCACCCGATCGCCGTCATCCTGGGCCTCGGCGCCGACCCCGAGCGCACCGACAGCAAGGGCTACCGGCCGCTCCACCACGCGGCAAACGGCCTCCACGTCGAGAACGTCCGCCTCCTCCTGCGGTCCGGCGCGGAGGTGAGCGCGCAGCGTGTGCTGCCCGGTGCCCGCACCGGTTCGGCGGGCACCGGCACGAGCCAGGCGCCGACGCCGCTGCTGGCGCTCGAGCTGGCCGCAAGCCGAGGCGTCGTCGGCGACGGCCTCGACGATCTCCTCACCCTCACGCAGCTCGTCGAGCTCCTCGTCGCGGCAGGCTCTCCCGTCACCGATGCGGTGCGCGCCGACATCACGCTCGCGGCGCGTTCGAGCGAGGCGAGGCGCATCCTGCTCTCGGAGGAAGACGCCGCGACTCAGGACGCCGCGCTTGCACGCCTCTCCGAGCTCACGGGCGCGCAGCCAGCCGAGCGGATCACCGCGCCGAGCGCCTCCCTGGCCCGCGCGATCGGGGACACGGACGCGGAGCGCTTCGCGAACCTGCGTGGCCAGCTCGTTCCCGAGGTCGGCCGAGCAGCGACCGTGCAGGGTGAGGTCGTCCGCATCGTCGACGTCATCCTCGCCGAGATCCGCGGCAACGACGGCCTGGACTTCACCGAGGCGCACGTCGATCTCGCACGCGCCTGGCACGGCTACCTCGAGACCGGACTCGACAACGGCATCAGCGGCCCTGGGTGGGACTGCGTCCTCGAGATCCAGGAGCATCTCGCCACGCGTCGCGGGTTCGAGGACGCCTCGTGGGATGAGCTGATGCGGTCAGTGGCCGTCACCTGGGTGGCGCAGAACCCGCAGCTCATCGCGCTCGGCGACGTCGCCTATCGCCTCTGACCGAGCGTCGCTCGCTGTACTGCTAGCCGCGACCCAGCGCCTGGTCGACGCCCTTGTTCGCGAGCATGTCGGCGCGCTCGTTGCCGACATCACCCGAGTGGCCCTTCACCCACCGCCACTCGATGGTGTGTCCGCTGTCCTCGACGAGCGCGTCGAGCTCCTTCCAGAGCTCCGCGTTCTTGACGGGCTGCTTCGAGGCGGTCTTCCACCCCTTCGCCTTCCACCCCGTGATCCACTCCGTGATGCCCTTGCGAACGTACTGGCTGTCCAGGTAGAGGGCGACGCTGCAGGGCTTCTTGAGCGCGCTGAGTCCCTCGATGACGGCCTTGAGCTCCATGCGGTTGTTGGTGGTGTTCAGCTCGCCGCCGAACAGCTCCCGCTCGTGGTCGCCCGACCGCAGCCAGACTCCCCAGCCGCCGGGGCCGGGGTTGCCCTTGCAGGCGCCATCCGTGTACATCACAACATCATTCACGTGCGTCCCTCATCTCCGTCGCCGACCACGCAAGAGTAGTCGGGTGCCGAGGCTCAGCCCATTCGGCGCAGGAGCACCACGCTGTCCTCGAGCGTGCCGGGAGCGCCTTCTGGGGAGGCGACGTCGCGGGTCCGCGACTCGGCGATCACCGTCTCCCACTCCCCGGCGGGCAGCGCCAGCTCGGCGATCTCCCGGTCCGGCTGCACGAAGAGGTGCGCGGGATGCTCCGAGTCCTGCACCCACGACGGCACTCCGGCGTGCGCGACGGTCAGGAGGTGTCCGCCGGGTGCGAGCATGAGGGCGGCCCTGCGCAGGATCTCCGCCCGAGGCAGGTGGACGGGCGACTGGAAGAAGCTCGCCGTGATGAGATCGAGCTCATCGTCCGGGGACCAGGTCTCGAGGTCGCCCGTCGCGAAGTCGAGCAGCGCGGCGTCGACGCCAGCGTCGATGGCTGCGGCGCGTGCGCGCTCGATGGCGACGGTCGAGATGTCGATGCCGGTGACCCGCCAGCCCTGCTGGGCGAGCCAGATCGCGTCGCCACCCTCGCCGCATCCGAGGTCGAGGGCACGGCCCGGTGTGAGCGTGCCGGCGACACTCGCGAGGTTCGCGTTCACGCGACCGGACCAGACGGCGGGCTTCGCCTTGTAGAGCTCGTCCCAGAACTCGAGCGGCGGCTGGGCGGTCGCTCCGGCGCCAGGCTCGTCGGGGCTCGAGCTTGTGGTGGCGTGGTGGTTGTGCGAGGTCATGCGCTCAGCATGCGCACCAGATCGAACATCTGCAACCTGGTTTGCGAGAACCGCAAGCGCCGGGTGTTCGGCTCCTGGGGTTTGGTCTCTCACGCAGCCACGCAGCCACGCAGCCTCACAGCCGCTTCTGCCAGCCGCCTTCCGGCGCGAGGGGAACGAAGCCGAGCGCCTCGTTGACCCGCAGCATGTGGGCGTTCTCTTCAGCGTTCCACGTGAACACTCCGGTGCACTCCGGGTAGCGCTCGGCGAGCTGCACGAGGTTCGCGGCCTTCACGAGCATCCCGAGTCGCCTGCCGCGGTGCGTCGACGTGACCAGCGTGTTGTCCTGCTGCGCCGGCCGCGTCGTGTCGTCGAGGTCGAGCTGCAGCATGGACTGGGCCACGAGGGTGCCGCTCGGGATATGCAGCACGGCGGCGTTGAGGAACGTGGAGCCGGCGGCGAGCACTCGACGCTCCATCTGCGAGACGCGCTCGGCGTCCCAGTGCTCCTCATCGGCCTCGAGGTCGCCAGCCGGTGCGTCGATCGACATATCGCCGTTGAGCCGCGCCAGGTCGTCGAGGTACTCGGGGTCGCTCTCGCCCTCCCAGGTCAGCAGGCGGTAGGCCGCACCAGCCCGGGCCACCGCGGCTTCGACGTGCGCACGCAGACGTCCCGCCGGCAGGGGCAGGCGCAGCTCGCTGATGCGCTCGACCTGCCCCAGCTCCCACCCGTGCTTCCAGAGGAAGCGCGCCGCCGGGTCCGCCGCCGAGACGCTGCCATGTCCCGTCGGCGCAGGCACCCGTTCCCCGCCGGCCGCTGGATGCTCCACCCAGGCCTGCAGGGAGGTGCGCCCGTCGGCCCGAGCGAGGTCCTCGAGGTGGGCCGCGACGAAGGTGCCGATACCGCGTCGCCGGTGGGGTGCATCCACAACGACGTGAGGATAGGCCAGCGAGGGGGAGTCGCGGGGCGAGACCATGAGCTTCGCAGCGGCGACGGGACGCTCGGCCTCGAGGTCGCTCGCGCCGCGCTGGAACGCGAGGAAGAGGCGCGTGGTGACCGGTCCTGGCATGGTCCAGTCGGCGAGGACCCGCTGGCTCGTCTCGAGCAACCGCCCCTCACCGTAGGTGCCCGCAGAGCCGCGGTTGACGATGTCGGCGAAGCGCTCGAGCAGGCCCCAGGCCTCAGCGTCTCGGTCCGACGCTGGATCTGGAGGCGTGAGCTCCCGAATGAAGTAGTCCACTCCGGTACCGTAGCTGTCAGGTCAAGGCGTCGACAGCCCCGCCAGCGCGACGATCCAAGGCGCACTCGCGCCGGAGTGAGCGACCAGCCCATCCCGCCCGACCAGCCCATCCCGACCGACCCAGTCAACCCCGACCACCAACTCAGCCCGACCGACCCACGAGCGATGTCCGACCACCAGCGAGAGGCCAGCGAGCGCGCATGCATCTGAAGAGCCTCACGATGAAGGGCTTCAAGTCATTCGCGCAGCCGACGACGCTCGCGCTCGAGCCCGGGGTCACGTGCGTCGTCGGGCCGAACGGCTCAGGCAAGTCGAACGTCGTGGATGCGCTCGCCTGGGTGATGGGCGAGCAGGGCGCGAAGAGCCTCCGCGGCGGCAAGATGGAGGACGTCATCTTCGCCGGAACCGCGACCCGCGGGCCGCTGGGCCGCGCCGAGGTGACGCTCACGATCGACAACGCCGACGGGATGCTCCCCATCGAGTACAGCGAGGTGACGATCCGTCGCACCCTGTTCCGCAACGGCGGTTCCGAGTACGCCATCAACGGCGACGGCGTTCGGCTGCTCGACGTGCAGGAGCTGCTGAGCGACACCGGTCTCGGCAAGGAGATGCACGTCATCGTCGGGCAGGGACGCCTCGACGCCGTGCTCCGCGCGACGCCGGAGGAGCGCCGAGGCTTCATCGAGGAGGCAGCCGGGATCCTCAAGCACCGCCGCCGCAAGGAGAAGACGGTGCGCAAGCTCGAGGCCATGGAGGCCAACCTCACGCGCCTGCGTGACCTCACGAACGAGGTCCGCCGGCAGCTGAAGCCCCTCTCCCGGCAGGCCGACATCGCGAGGCGAGCGCAGGGCATCCAGGCCATCGCCCGCGACGCGAAGGCTCGCCTGCTCGCCGACGACGTCGTGCAGCTGCGCGCGGCCCTGCGGCTCGCGACCGGCATCGAGCAGGAGCGCTCCGAGGAGCGGGTCGTGCTGCAGGAGAAGCTCACGGCCGCGCTCAACCGGGCCGAGCTGCTCGCCGCCGAGAATCGCGGAGACGCTGCCGACGGTGCGCGCCGCGTCGTGTTCGACCTCGAGAGCGTGCGCGAACGCATCCAGAACCTCAACGCGCTCGCCTCGCAGCGCAAGGGGCTCCTCGTCTCGCGCCTCGAGTCGCCCGCGTTCGTGCCGACCGTGACCCTCGAGGCGGTGGACGCAGCGCGCCGGGAGACGGAGGCGCTCGCGGGGCGTGCCGCCGAGGCCGAAGCGCTCTGGGAGGCGACGAAGCTCGCCACGCAGGATGCGCGTGCCGCCCTCGACCGCATCGACGTCGAGATCCAGGCCCAGGCGACCCGGATCTCCGCCTACGACCTCAGCCGCAGCGAGCTGCGCGGCGCCGCCGACACTGCCGCCTCGAAGCTGGCGTCCGTGCGGGGCGAGGTGCTCAGGCAGCGCAACGCGCGCGACGCTGCAAGCGACCGCCTCGCGCAGGCGACGAAAGCGAAGGAGGAGCTCGACGCGACCGCAGTCCAGAGCGCCTCCGACTCGAGCGAGCTCGACGCCGCCTACAAGCGAGCCGAGGCGGCACAGCGTGAAGCAGAGCAGGCTCTCGACGCCGGACGCACCCGCGCCCACGAGCTCGAGCGAGAGCGCGACGCCCTCCAGGCGCGCGTGCAGGCGCTCACCCTCGCGACAGCCGCGAAAGACGGCACCGCCGCGCTCCTCGCCGCACGCCTCGAGGGGGTCGAAGGCCCCGTCGCCGAGCACCTCCGCATCGACGAGGGCTACGAGGCCGCCATCGCCGCCGCCCTCGGATCGACGGCCGATGCGGTCCTCGCGAGCAACGCGGATGCCGCGTTCCGAGTGCTCGCGCACGCCACGGGGGAGAAGCTCGGGCTCGTCGAGATCGTCGCCGAGCTCGGCGAGAGCAGGCCCGTCCAGGCGGGTTCCACGAACCCGAAGCTGCCGGAGGGCCTCCGCCCCGCGGCAGAGCTGGTGCAGGGGCCACTCGCCATCACCGCCCTGCTCGCCCACGTGCACGTCAGCGAGACGCTCGACGAGGCACGCGCGGCGATGGCCGCGCTGGGGTCCTCGGATGCCGCGGCCCCAGCAGGCGCAGGGCTCACCGTCGTCACCAGAGCAGGCGAGGTCGTCACGAGCACCTCGCTCCGCGGCGGGTTCGCGGAGGAGGGCACCAGCCGCCTCGAGCTGCTCGCCGCCCGCGACCGAGCATCCGCTCGCCTCACCGTCGTCACGGACGAACTCGACCAGGCCGCGCTTGCGCTCGCCGAGCACCGGGCCGCGTCGCAGGCGGCGAAGGCCGAGGCGAAGCGCACGCTCGACGCCCTCCGCGCCTTCGACGGCGCCCTCGCCGCCGAGCGAGAGCAGCTCAACCGGGCCAGCGCGCGAGTGGATGCGGGCAGCGCCGAGCTCGCGCGCGCCGCGAAGGCCTTCGACCTCGCCTCGAGCGGCGTCGAAGCAGCGGAGCAGGCGGCGCTCGCCGCGAAGGCGGCGCTCGCCGAGCACGAAGCCCTCCCGCGCCCCGAGCTCGACTCCTCGGCGCGCGTCGACGCCAACGCCGCCGTCGAGCGTGCCCGCGAAGCCGAGGTCGAGGCCCGGCTGCAGCTCGAGACCCTGCGCGAGCGGTCCCGAAGCGAGCGGCTTCGCGCCGAATCCCTCGTCCGTCAGCTCGACGCCGACCGCCAGGCTGCCGACAAGGCCGCCAGGGAGACGGTCGTGCGCCGCGCCGAACTCGCCCAGACCGAGCGCGTGCTCGCCGCCATCCCGAGCCTCACCGCCGCCGTCCAGGCGTCGCTCGCCGAAGCCCAGCAGCAGCTCGCCGAAGCCGAGCGCGAGCGCGCCGCCCAGCACGAGGAGCTCGGCCAGCTCCGCCAGACGGAGCAGCAGTTGCGCGCGCGCCTCAGCGAGATCACCGAGGACGTGCACTCGATCGAGCTGCAGATCTACGAGAAGAAGAGCTCCCTGCGCTCCACCCTCGAGCGGGCAGCGAGCGAGCTGCGCCTCGCCGAGGCGGTCCTCGTCGCCGAGTACGGTCCCGACCAGCTCGTGCCGGCGGACGACGACGCGCTGCGCGCCAAGGCCGAGCGCATCGCCTCCGCGCTCGCCGAGCAGCGAGCCAGGCACGAGGTTGCGGGCGAGGGCGAGGCGGCCGCAGAAGCCGAGGACGCGGCGGCGGCGAGCGGCGTAGTCGAGGCCGTGGGGGAGGGCGAGGCCGCTGACGCGGCCGGCCAGCCGAGCGCATCCAGCGCCGCCAGCGCCACAGACACCGACAGCGCCGAGCACTCCGACGCCACCACCGAGCAGGTCGAGAGCAGCACCGCTGCCCAGGCCGCGGCAGCGATCTCGGCCGGGGCCGTCCCCGCGCTCGCGGAGCAGCTCGACGACGACCTCGCCGCGACTCTCGATGGGGACGCCGAGGAGGAGTTCGTGGGCGTGCCGTTCGTTCGCGCGGAGCAGCAGGCGCGCCTCGCCGCGGCAGAGCGCAAGATGTCCACACTCGGCCGCATCAACCCGCTGGCGCTCGAGGAGTTCGCGGCGCTCGAGCAGCGGCACGCGTTCCTCGCCGACCAGCTCGACGACCTCGCCGCGACGAAGGCCGACCTGCTGCGCATCGTGGGCGACATCGACGAGCGCATGCGCACCGTCTTCGAGGCCGCCTTCGAGGACACCCGAGCCGCGTTCCACACGGTCTTCCCGATCCTCTTCCCCGGCGGCTCCGGCGACATCACGCTCACCGCCCCCGACGACATGCTCACGACCGGCATCGAGGTCTCGGTGCGGCCGGCCGGCAAGAAGATCGAGCGCCTCTCCCTGCTCTCCGGCGGCGAGCGCTCGCTCGCGGCGGTCGCGATCCTCGTGTCCATCTTCAAGGCCAGGCCCAGCCCGTTCTACATCATGGATGAGGTCGAGGCCGCCCTCGACGACGCCAACCTCGGTCGACTCCTCGCGGTCTTCGAGGAGCTCCGCGCGTCCAGCCAGCTCATCGTCATCACCCACCAGAAGCGCACGATGGAGATCGCCGACGCCCTCTACGGCGTCTCGATGCGGCAGGACGGCGTGTCTGCCGTCGTGGGCCAGCGCATCCACCGCACCGAGGACCAGCCCGCCGCCTGAGCGCCGCCCCGCGGCCGCGGCCTGCCTGCCTGCCTGTCTGCCTGCTGCCGCCCGCGCCTGCGCCCCCGCAGCCCGCGGCGCGCCCGGCGTGGGACGATGGAGGCAATGACTTCCGTCGACGGCACCTCCGCCCCAGCCCCCGCCATCCCCGAGCCCAAGCTGGGCCTCGTGACGCTCCTGCCCGACCCGTACGACGCGGACTCCATGTTCGAGGCGTTCGAGCTGTGGACGACGAGCCGCGGCATCACGATGTACCCGGCGCAGGAGGAAGCCGTCATGGAGCTGGTCTCCGAGGCGCACGTGATCCTCTCGACGCCGACGGGCACGGGCAAGTCGCTGGTCGCGATCGCGGCCCATGCCGCCTGCCTCGCGCAGGGTGGCCGCAGCTACTACACGGCGCCGATCAAGGCGCTCGTGAGCGAGAAGTTCTTCGCCCTCGTCGAGATCTTCGGCGCCGCGAACGTGGGCATGGTCACGGGCGACAGCTCCGTGAACCCTGACGCGCCCATCATCTGCTGCACCGCCGAGATCCTCGCGAACCTCGCCCTGCGCCAGGGCTCCGACGCCGACGTCGACCAGGTCGTCATGGACGAGTTCCACTACTACGGCGACCCCGACCGCGGGTGGGCGTGGCAGCTGCCGCTGCTCATGCTGCCCGACGTGCAGTTCCTGCTCATGTCGGCGACCCTCGGCGACGTCACCGAGATCGTCGAGGACCTCGAACGGCGCACGCAGCGCGACGTGTCCCTCGTGACGGGCGTCGAGCGCCCCGTGCCGCTCGACTTCTCGTACGTGGTCGCGCCGACGCACGAGACCGTCGAGAAGCTCGTGGAGGAGCGCAAGACGCCCATCTACATCGTGCACTTCTCGCAGGCGGCTGCCATCGAACGCGCCCAGGCGCTGTCGAGCCTGAAGGTCGTCGACCGGGCCGGGCGCGATGCCATCGCCGATGCGATCGGCGGCTTCCGCTTCACGACCGCGTTCGGCAAGGTGCTGTCCCGGTACGTGCGCGCCGGCATCGGCGTGCATCACGCCGGCATGCTGCCCCGCTACCGACGCCTCGTCGAGACGCTCGCGCAGAAGGGGCTCCTCCGGGTCATCTGCGGAACCGACACCCTCGGTGTCGGCATCAACGTGCCCATCCGCACGGTGCTCATCACGGCGCTCGCGAAGTTCGACGGGCAGCGGATGCGGCACCTCTCGGCGCGCGAGTTCCACCAGATCGCGGGGCGTGCCGGACGCGCGGGTTACGACACGGCAGGCACGGTCGTCGTCGAGGCGCCCGAGCACGAGATCGAGAACGCCGCAGCCGTGCGCAAGGCCGGAGACGACGAGAAGAAGCGCAAGCGCATCGTCAAGAAGAAGGCGCCGCAGGGCTTCGTCTCGTGGGGTGAGAAGTCGTTCGAGAAGCTCGTGTCGGCCGAGCCTGAGCCGCTCACCTCGCACATGCACATCACGGCGTCGATGATCATCAACGTCATCGCTCGTGGGGGAGACGTCTTCGGCAACGCCAAGAGACTCGTCTACGACAACCACGAGAAGCCTGCCCGCCAGCGGGAGCTGGCGTTGCGCGCGATCGGCATCTTCCGCACGCTCGTGACGGCCGGCATCGTCGAGATCGGCCGGCAGGGTCGCATCACGCTGACCGTCGACCTGCAGGCGAACTTCGCCCTCAACCAGCCCCTGTCGCCGTTTGCGCTCGCCGCCATCGAGCTGCTCGACCCGGAGGCGGAGGCTGCCCCCGGCGACCGCGGCTCCGAGGAGAACACGAGCGGCGAGGGCGCCGTCGGATCCGGCCACTACGCGCTCGACGTGGTCAGCATCATCGAGGCCACCCTCGACGACCCGCGCCCCGTGCTCTCGCAGCAGCAGTTCAAGGCGCGAGGCGAGGCGGTCGCACAGATGAAGGCCGACGGCATCGAGTACGACGAGCGCATGGAGCGACTCGAGGAGATCACGCACCCGAAGCCGCTCGAGGGCCTGCTCGCCCAGTCGTTCGAGCTGTTCGCGCAGCACGAGCCGTGGGTGCGCGACTTCGAGCTCTCGCCGAAGTCCGTGGTGCGCGACATGTTCGAGCGGGCCATGAGCTTCGCGGAGTACGTGAACTTCTACCAGCTCATGCGCAGCGAGGGGCTCGTGCTCCGCTACCTGAGCGACGCGTACAAGGCGATCCGCCAGACGGTGCCGGACGAGGCGAAGACCGAGGAGCTGCTCGACATCATCGAGTGGCTCGGCGAGCTCGTCCGCCAGGTCGACTCGAGCCTCATCGACGAGTGGGCCTCCCTCGTCGACCCCGAGCAGCAGGCCGCGAGCGACGAACCGGTCGTGCCTCCCGCGCCGCCCAGTGTCGTCGGCAACCGCCGCGCCTTCACGGTGCTCGTGCGCAACGAGATGTTCCGCCGTGTGCAGCTCGCGGCCCTCGAGCGAGACGAGGCGCTCAGCGAGCTCGACCCCGACGTCGACTGGTCGAAGGCCCTCGACGACTACTTCGCCGACCACGACACGATGGGGGTGGATGCGGCCGCCAGGTCGCCGAAGCTCCTCAGGATCGACGACTCCGAGGGGCGCCAGTCCGGCGGACTCTGGAGCGGCGTGTGGCGAGTGGAGCAGATCATCGACGACCCGGCGGGCGACCACGACTGGCGCATCCGCGCCGAGGTGGACCTCGCCGAGTCGCACGAGGCGGGCGAGGCCATCGTGCGCGTCACCGAGGTCACGCGGCTCTAGACCGCGCGCCGGGCGCTGCCTGCTGGGCGCTGCCTGCTGGGCGCTGCCCACCAAGCGCGGCCTGCTGGGCGCCGCCTGCCGGGCGCTGCCTACTGCGCGCCGCGTGCCAAGCGCGGCGGCACTCCGGCCACGCGCCAGGGGTGTCCTCCGGGACGTTCCGCAGACCTGGGGCTTGTGCACCCGCTTGACCGAGTTCCGGTGCGTGCTCCACAGGTCTGTGCTGCAGCCTTCTGCAGACCTGGGGCTTGTGCAGGCGGCTGGCCGAGTCCAGGTGCTTGTGACATAGGTCTGTGCCGGTGCGTCCGCAGACCAGGGGGTTGCGCACCCGCTTGACCGAGCTCCGGTGCGTGTGCCACAGGTCTGTGCTGCAGCCTTCTGCAGACCTGGGGCTTGTGCAGGCGGCTGGCCGAGTCCAGGTGCTTGTGCCACAGGTCTGTGCCAGTGCATCCGCAGGCCTGGGTCTTGCGCACGCGCCTGGCCGGGGCCCGGTGCGTGTGCCACAGGTTTGCGCGGGGGCCTTCCGTAGACCTGGGGGTTGTGCAGGTGCCTGGCCGGGGCCAGGTGCTTGTGCCACAGGTTTGTGCTGTTGCCTTCTGCAGGCCTGGGGCTTGCGCAGGCTTCCGGTCTGCGTCAGGTGCCTGTGCCACAGGTCTGTGCCGGCGCGTCTGCAGACCGGGGGCTTGCGCACGCGCCTGGCCGAGCTCGGGTGCTTGTGCCACAGGTCTGTGCTCGCGCGTCTGCAGGCCTGGGGCTTGCGCACGCGCCTGGCTGAGCTCAGGTGCGTGTGCCACAGGTCTGTGCCAGTGCGTCCGCAGGCCTGGGGCTTGCGCACGTGCCTGGCCGGGGCCCGGTGCATGTGCCACAGGTCTGTGCCGGCGCGTCTGCAGACCGGGGGCTTGCGCACGCGCCTGGCCGAGCTCGGGTGCTTGTGCCACAGGTCTGTGCTCGCGCGTCTGCAGGCCTGGGGCTTGCGCACGCGCCTGGCTGAGCTCGGGTGCTTGTGCCACAGGTCTCTGCCAGTGCATCCGCAGACCTGGGGCTTGCGCAGACTTCCGGTCTGCGTCAGGTGCCTGTGCCACAGGTCTGTGCCAGTGCGTCCGCAGGCCTAGGGGTTGCGCACGTGCCTGACCGGGGCCAGGTGCTTGTGCCACAGGTCTGTGCCAGTGCATCCGCAGACCTGGGGGTCACGCACCCACAGCGAGGCACGCGGATGCGCGGACCCCAGGTCTGCAGCGGGGCACCGGAGGGCGCACAGGTCCCCGCTCTCGCGGCTCCCTCGCTCCCATCAGCACAGACCGCTCCCATCAGCACAGACGTTCCCCTCAGCACAGACGACGAAACCGGATGCTCGCGACTGGCGCGTGCATCCGGTTTCGGCGTTGCTGGTGTCTGTCGGGCCCCGACTAGCGGCGGTCGGGCTCGCTGCTCGCGACGGGGGCCGCGTCCGTGGCCTCCGCAGCGTCCGGCGTGGTGCCCTCGACGCCTGCAGCAGCGGCCTCCGGGCCGCCAGCCGCCGAGCCGACGGTGCTCGGTGCGTCGTCACCCTTGGCGCGGGTGTAGATGATGCTCGCGATCGTGGCGACGATGAGCACGCCGAAGATGAACGTGAGCGACAGCCAGATCGGAATCTCGGGGATCCAGAGGAGCGGCTCTCCGCCGTTGATGAACGGCAGCTCGTTCTCGTGGAGGGCGTGGAACATGAGCTTCACGCCGATGAAGCCGAGGATGAACGCGAGGCCGAGGTCGAGGAAGACCAGACGCTCGAGGAGTCCGCCGATGAGGAAGTACAGCTGGCGAAGGCCCATGAGCGCGAACGCGTTCGCCATGAAGACGAGGTAGGGCTCCTGCGTGATGCCGAAGATGGCGGGGATGGAGTCGAGCGCGAAGAGCAGGTCGGTGAAGCCGAGGGCCACGATGACCAGGATGAGCGGCGTCCAGACCTTCTTGCCGTTCTCGAGGATCTTCCACTTGTCGCCGTCGTAGTGCTCGCTTGCGGGGATGATCTTGCGCACGAGGCCGACCCACTTGGGCATCTCGGGCTCTTCGTCCTTGAAGGAGTCGATGGCCTGCTTGACGGCCATGTAGAGCAGCCAGGCGGCGAAGATGTAGAAGACGGAGACCCAGGCTTCGAGGATCGCGGCGCCCGCGATGATGAAGGCGAAGCGCATGACGAGCGCGATGGCGATGCCGATGAGCAGCGCCTTCTGCTGCGCGATCTTCGGCACCTTGAAGCTCGTCATGATGATGAGGAAGATGAAGAGGTTGTCGACGGACAGCGCCTTCTCAGTGGTGTAGCCGGCGATGAACTCGCCCGCGTGCTGCCAGTCCCACACGAAGCCGAGCGCGACCATGAAGACGACGGCGAGCGCGATGTAGAAGATCGACCACCAGCCGGCTTCCTTGAGGCTCGGTTCGTGCGGCGTCTTCACGTGCGTGAAGAAGTCGAATACGAAGAAGCCGATGACCACGGCAATGGTCACCGCCCAGATCCAAATGGGAACGTCCACGGGTCCTCCGGAGGGGTGAGTTCGGCGAATCGGCCGAAGGTCTCTTCCGTCGGCAGAAACCGACCGACGCGCCCGGGTGACTGATGACAGTCGCCGTGATGACGAGCGCGCCGCAGGAGGAATACTCCCCTTCAACGAAGCTCATAGTACACCGCGAGAGGGGCGGCACCAGGGGCGGGATCGAAGCTGTGAGCGAAGGCGAGGGGCGGCTACGGGGTCGGGACGAGCGGGTAGCCGTTCAGGAGGGTGACGACGAGGGCCCCATCGGCGCCTGGGCGCAGGATGCTGAGGGCGAGGTTTCCGATGTGGGGAGCCTGGGCACCGAGGATCGAGGTGAGCACGAGGCGGATGACGCTGCCGTGGCAGACGATGAGCGAGTCCTCGTCGGGGTGCGCTGCGGCGACTTGCGCGATGGAGGCCAGCGACCGCTCGACGACGACGCCGGTCGGCTCGATGCTCGGGTGATCGAGCGGACGACGCGTGCCGTCCGGCATCCAGTACTTCTGCCCCTCGAGCTCCCCGAAGCTGCGCTCGATGATGCCGGGCAGCAGCGTGGGGGCTCCGAGGCCAGTGCCCTGGCCGATGATCTCGGCCGTGGTTAGCGCACGCGACAGCGGGGAGCTGTAGAGGTGGCTCCAGCCCTGGCCGACGAGCAGCCCAGCCGCGTCGTTCGCCTGGTCGAGGCCCCGGGAGTTCAGCGGGATGTCGGTGGCTCCCTGCAGGAGTCCGGTCGCGTTCCAGTCGGTTTCGCCGTGGCGGATGAGGCCGATGCGCATAGTGCTCCGTTCGAGGATTCCGCCCGCTGCCTGATCAGGATTCTGCCGTTGGCTGAGGGGCGAACTCCCATCGTGTCAGAGCGCTGACTACGCTTGGCACATGGCTGAACGCACTCCCTGGTCACTGTCCGGCGCTCTGCGCGGCATGTTCGGCAGGCAGAAGATCGATGAGACGACGTGGGACGACCTCGAGGAGGCGCTGATCACGGCCGATTTCGGGCCCGACATCACCGACGAGATCGTCGAGCAGCTGCGCGACCAGGTCGATCGGTTCCACACGGAGGACCCCAAGGACCTGAAGCGGATGCTCCGCGAGCTCATCGAGGAGCGCCTGTCGAAGTTCGACACGACGCTGAACCTCCGGGAGCGTCCCGCGGTGACGCTCGTGGTCGGGGTGAACGGCGTCGGCAAGACGACGACGATCGGCAAGTTCGCCAACTTCCTGCGCATCAACGGCCGCACGGTGGTCGTCGCGGCGGCCGACACGTTCCGCGCGGCCGCCGTGGACCAGCTCGCGACGTGGGCGCAGCGCGCCGGCGCGGGCATCGTGCGCCCGCAGCAGCACGGCCAGGATCCGGCCTCCGTCGCCTATCAGGCGGTGGAGATCGCCATGCGCGAGGGGCTCGAGATGGTGGTCATCGATACGGCTGGCCGCCTGCAGACGAAGAGCGGCCTCATGGACGAGCTGTCGAAGATCCGCCGCGTGGTCGAGAAGCTCGCCCCCATCTCGGAGGTCCTGCTCGTCCTGGACGCGACGACGGGGCAGAACGGTGTCGCGCAGGCCGAGGCGTTCATCCAGCATGCCGGCGTGACGGGCCTCGTCGTGACGAAGCTCGACGGATCCGCCAAGGGCGGCTTCGTGCTGGCCGTGCAGGAGCGCACGGGCCTGCCCATCAAGCTCATCGGCCAGGGTGAGGGCATCAACGACCTCGCCGGCTTCACACCTCACGTGTTCGCGGAGAAGCTCGTCGGCTGACCGTCGCTGATCGATGAGGGGAGGGAGTCTGGTGGACTCCCTCCGCGGAGGAGAAGGAGGAGCCTGCTGTGGAACCCGACGGAATGATCGCTGTCCTCTCGTCCGCGCTCGCGGTGGCCCTCGCGGGAGCCGGCGGGGTCCTGCTCGGAGTCGGCGGGGTGCCGGTCCGGTCGTGGCTGGTGACGGTGATCGCGATGGCGAGCCTGCTCGGCGGGGTGCTGCTGATCTTGTCCGACCTGGGTTCGCCGCCGTGGATCGGCGTGGTCTTCGCGCTGGTCGTCGTCGGCGCGAACGCGGTGACAAGCGCGCTCCGGTGGCGGAGGCTCCCGCAGCTCAGCGGGGCCCGGCTGCCTGAGCTGTTCCGGCTTGTCCTGCTGCGCCCGGACATCCTGCGGCGGATGGCCGCGGATGCGGTGCAGCTGGAGGACGACCGGCGCCGCAGGCAGGGCGGGCGCGGCGCCGCCCCCGGCGCCAGGCGACAGCGGGGTCCGAGGCGCTAGCGCAGGTCCGCGTCCGCGCCGTGCCTCACCCCGAGCTGCCCGTCGGAGACGCTCACCGGCTTGTCGGCGTCCCGGAGTACGCTTCAGGCCACGTGCCGAGGAGGTCGCTCATGATGACGGATGGGCTGTTCGTGTTCCTTGCCTACGCGCTCGCGGTGGTGCTCGCGGGCGGCGGCGGTGTGTTCCTCGCGCTCGGGAGGGTGCCCGTGACCTCGTGGCCGGTGACCGCGTTCGCCATGGCGAGTCTCATCGGTGCTGGGCTCCTGGTGTCCTTCGCCTTCCCGTCGTTCACGTGGATTGGCGCCATCTACGTCGTCGTCGCGGTCGCGGCCAACGCCGTCGCCAGCGCACTGCGGTGGAAGAGCCTCCCGGTGTTCCGCGACGAGCCCTTGCCGGAGCTGCTGCGCTTCGAGCTGCTGCGGCCGTCGATCCTGCGCCGTATGGCAGCGGATGCACAGCGGGGCTCAGACGGTGCGGGGCATCCCGAAGACGCCCGAAGCGTGTAGCGCGCTCGGTTTTCCCATGCCGCGAGACAAATCCTCGAATTCGCGGGATCGCGGAAGGAATGGCGGCCGCGACGGGTTGCCTGCCTCGTGACCCGCCAGCAGCGCCAGATCCTCGTCATCGCGATCCTCTCGTCCTTCGTCGCCTTCCTCGACGGGTCGGTGACGAACGTCGCACTGCCCGCGATGGTCTCGGAGCTCGGCGGCGGCCTCGGCACGCAGCAGTGGATCGTGGACGCGTACCTCATCACCCTCGGCTCGCTCATCCTCCTCGCGGGCTCGCTGTCCGACGTGTTCGGGCGCATCTCGGTCCTGCGGTTCGGGCTCATCGGCTTCGGGGTGACGAGCGTCGCCATCGCGCTGTCGCCGACTCCCGAGTTCGTCATCGTCGCGCGGGCGCTGCAGGGGGTCGCGGGTGCGCTGCTCGTTCCGAGCTCGCTGGCGCTCATCATCTCGGCATTCCGGGACGCGGCCCAGGCGAAGGCGATCGGCACCTGGACGGCGTGGACGGGCGCGGCCTTCCTCGCCGGCCCGTTCCTGGGTGGCCTCGCCGCCGACTACCTGACGTGGCGGCTCGTGTTCGGCATCAACGTCATCCCGATCCTCGTGACGCTGTGGATGCTCACCCGCCTCGGCGCCGGCTTCGATGCGCCTTCGGGTGGCCGCATCGACGTGCTCGGCGCGGTCCTCGGGTTCCTGGGCCTCGGTGGGCCGGTGTTCGCGCTCATCGAGCAGGGCAACTACGGGTGGGGGAGTCCCGTGGTGCTCCTGCCGCTGGTCCTCGGCGTGCTGAGCTTCACCGCGTTCCTCGTCTGGCAGGCCCGCGCGCCCCATCCGATGCTGCCGCTCGGGCTGTTCCGCATCCGCAACTTCTGGGCCGGCAACATCGCCACGGTCTTCGTCTACGCGGCACTGTCGCTCGGCGGGTTCGTGCTCGCCATCTTCCTGCAGCAGGTCGCCGGGTTCAGCGCGACCTTCGCGGCGCTGGCGACGCTGCCGACCTCGATCGCGAACGTCGCCCTTTCGTCGTGGTTCGGCTCGCTGAGCGGGCGCTTCGGGCCGCGCCTCTTCATGACCGTCGGGCCGATTCTGGCGGGTGTCGGCACCCTCCTGTACTCGGGGCTCGGCGCCGAGGTGAACTACTGGACTCAGGTGCTGCCCGGCGTGCTCGTCTTCTCCCTCGGCCTCTCGATGACGGTTGCGCCGCTCACGTCCGCCATCCTCGGCTCCGTGCCGACGGCGCAGTCGGGCATCGGCTCGGCGACGAACAACGCCATCTCCCGCGTGGCCGGGCTCGTCGCGATCGCCATGATCGGCGTCATCGCCGGGGGCACGATCGACGTGGACAGCTTCCAGCCGCTCATGTTCGTCACGGCGGGTCTGCTGTTCGCCGGCGCGCTCAGTTCGTGGCTCGGCGTGCGCAACCCGAAGGCGGGGCCAGCGCCCGCGGCGAGCTGAGCGTGTCTCCGGCGCGGAGCGGGTCAGGATGCGTCGAGCGTGAACTCCAGGAGCGTGTCGTCACCGTCGCGCGGTGACCCGCGCCCGTCGGTGTTGTTCGTGAGCACGATCAGGCTCCCGGAGGAGGTCACGACCGCGTCGCGGAGCCGGCCGAACTCGTCGACGTAGAGCGCTTCGTCGCTCGCCTCCGACGCCTCCGGGATGGCGATCTTCCAGAGCCGCTCGCCGCCGAGCCCCGCCATGAAGAGGGTGTCGCGCGAGTAGGCGAGGCCGCTCGGGCTTGCCTCGTTCGTCGACCACTGCAGCACGGGGTTCACGAACGTGGCGTCGTCGCCCTGCCCCTCGACGATGGGCCAGCCGTAGTTGCCGCCCGCCGCGATCCTGTTCAGCTCGTCCCAGGTGTTCTGCCCGAACTCGCTCGCCCACAGCGCCCCGGAGCCATCGAACGCGAGGCCCTGCGGGTTGCGGTGGCCCATCGAGTAGACGCGGTTGCCGAAGGGGTTGTCGGCGACGGGGGAGCCGTCGAGCTCCATGCGCAGGATCTTGCCGTTGAGCGAGTTCTGGTCCTGCGCCAGTTCGGTCTGTGATGCGTCGCCGGTCGCCGCGTACAGGTAGCCGTCCGGCCCGATGGCCAGCCTGCCCCCGTTGTGGTTGCCAGCCTTCGCGATGCCGTCCACGACGACCTCAGGGCTGCCGACGCCGACGCCGCCTTCCCAGGTGATGGGAAAGCGCACGATGCGGTTGTCTGAGGCCGCCGTGTAGAACGCGTAGAGCCACTGCGCCTCGTCGTCGCTCGTGCCGGCGAGGGCGAGGCCGAGCAGGCCGCCCTCGCCGCCGGGCTCGACGTCGGCGATGGTCGTGACGACGCGGTTGGGGTTCGAGCCGTCGGCGGACACTTCGACGATCTGCCCCGTGTCGCGCTCGCTCACGAGGAAGTCGCCGGTCTCGAGCTCGACGACCGACCAGGGTGCCTGGAGCCCGGTGGTGACCACCCGGGGGTCGCCGACGGGGGCGACGGGGCCGGCCTCGTCGCCGGCCGCGTCGGGTGTCGTGGGCGCCTGGGTCGTGGATGCTGGCGGCGGGCTCGCCGACGCGGAGGCGCTCGGCTCGGCTTGCTCCGGCGTCGGCGCGCATCCGGCGAGCGTCAGCGCTGCGACGGCGGCGAGGGCGAGCAGGGGAGCGGTGCGCTTGGTCATGACGGTGGCCAATCGGTCGACGAGGGATGCCACCAGTCAAGCCGAGCAGCCTGTGCTGGCGCTCCGTGCCCGTCGGGCCTCGGTCCGCGAGCGGCGACGCGGGTCAGCGGTGTCCGGTCTCCGCTCGCCTCGTCAGTTCGTCAGTTCGTCAGCAGGAGGATGCCGAGCAGTGCCTGGGCGATGCCGATGACAAGAGCCGCGAGCACCAGGACGGCGTGGACCGTGAGGAATCGCGTCGGGCGTCCGTTCTCGTCGCGTGCCCGCGGGTCGTTCGAGACTCGCCGGTAGAACGAGGGCCAGACGACGACGTTGAAGACGGCGCCGACGAGCAGCGCGATGCTTGCGAGGAAGACCATGCCCCCAGCCTATTGGCGCGTCGGCGTCTCCTCGCCGCCACGCGCCTCGCCGAGCGTCACGGCCGCGCTCGCGGGGCTCTGGCGCTTCGCGAGGGCGACGTAGCCGGCGGCGTGCGGGATGAACGCCTGGCTCTCCTCCGGTGTGAGCTCGCGTCGCACCTTCGCGGGCACGCCGGCGGCGAGCACGCGGTCGGGGATGCTCGCACCCTCGAGGACGACGGCGCCGGCAGCAACGAGCGCCCCGGTGCCGATCACCGAGCGGGACAGGCACGCCGCCTTCATGCCGATGAGGGATCCGTTCGCGATCGTCGTGCCGTGGAGGAGCGCCTGGTGGCCCGCCGTCACGTCGTCCCCGATGATCGTGTCGACGTCGTGCTCGACGTGCACCACCGTGCCGTCCTGCAGGTTCGAGCGTGCGCCGATGACGATGCGGCCGCCCACATCCGCTCGCAGGACGCAGCCGTACCAGACCGAGGAATCGGGGCCGATCTCGACGTCGCCGATGATGACGGCGCCAGGCGCGATCCAGGCGGTCTCGTGGATGCGGGGGGTCTTGCCCTCGAAGGGGAGGATCAGGGGAGCAGCGCTGGTCATGCTCCGATGATCCCAGTTGTGCTTCTCTCAGGCCACCCCGCACACCAGACTCCCCGGCCTCAGCTAAAATGGGCGGACTATGGCCATTTTCGGGAACCTCTCTGACCGGCTGACGCAGACGCTCGCCGGCCTCCGCTCCAAGGGCAAGCTCACGCCCGCCGACGTCGACGGCACCGTGCGCGAGATCCGTCGCGCCCTGCTCGAAGCCGACGTCGCGCTTCCCGTGGTCAAGGACTTCGCCGCGCACGTGCGCGAGCGCGCCCTCGGCGACGAGGTCAATCGCGCCCTCAACCCCGCGCAGCAGGTCGTGCAGATCGTCAACGAGGAGCTCGTGCGCATCCTCGGCGGCGACACCCGCCAGATCGAGTACGCGAAGCAGCCGCCGACGGTCATCATGCTCGCCGGTCTGCAGGGTGCGGGCAAGACGACGCTCGCGGGCAAGCTCGCGAAGCGACTCGCGGGCGAGAAGCACACGCCGCTGCTCGTCGCCGCCGACCTGCAGCGCCCGAACGCCGTCACGCAGCTGCAGGTCGTCGGCCAGCAGGCCGGCGTGCAGGTCTACGCACCCGAGCCGGGCAACGGCGTCGGCGACCCGGTTCGCGTCGCGACGGATGCCGTCCGCTTCGCGAAGGACAAGCTGCACGACGTCGTCATCATCGACACGGCCGGACGCCTCGGCGTCGACCAGGAGCTCATGAAGCAGGCGGCCGACATCCGCCGCGCCACGAGCCCCGACGAAGTGCTCTTCGTCATCGACGCCATGATCGGCCAGGACGCCGTCGCCACGGCCAAGGCCTTCCAGGAGGGCGTCGACTTCACGGGTGTCGTGCTCTCGAAGCTCGACGGCGACGCCCGCGGTGGTGCCGCCCTTTCGGTTGCGCAGCTCACCGGGCGCCCCATCATGTATGCGTCGACTGGTGAGGGGCTCGACGACTTCGAGGTCTTCCACCCCGACCGCATGGCCAAGCGCATCCTCGACATGGGTGACATCCTCAGCCTCATCGAGCAGGCCCAGAAGGCCTTCGACGAGGACGAGGCGATGGAGATCGCCGGGAAGCTCGCGACCGAGAACTTCACGCTCGACGACTTCCTGAAGCAGATGCAGCAGCTGCGCAAGGCTGGCAACTTCAAGAAGATGATGGGCATGCTCCCGGGCATGGGCCAGATGAAGGAGGCGCTCGAGAACTTCGACGAGCGCGAGCTGGTCCGCACCGAGGCCATCATCCAGTCGATGACCAAGGCCGAGCGCCAGACCCCGAAGCTGCTGAACGGCTCGCGCCGTGCTCGCATCGCCCGCGGTTCCGGTCGCACGGTCACCGACGTCAACGAGCTCGTCAAGCGCTTCGAGCAGGCGGCGAAGATGATGAAGACCGTCGCCCGCGGCGGCACCCCGCAGATCCCGGGCATGGGGCCCATCCCGGGCCAGCACGGCGGACGCAAGGCTCCCGCGAAGGGCGGGAAGAAGAAGCAGCAGGGCAAGCGCAGCGGCAACCCGGCAAAGCGCGCCCAGCAGGCCATCGAGGAGGCGTCGGCTCCGAAGCGTCCAGGCGGCGCGTTCGGTGGCGCGGGCTTCGGGCGCCAGGCGGCCGGTGATGGTCAGCCGAACGAGGCCGAGCTCGAGCAGCTCCAGAAGTACCTGGGGCGCGGCTAGCGACAAGCTCTCGGGGCGGCGTGTCCGCCTCGCCGCGGGCGACGGAGAGAACTCTCCGTCGCCCGAGTAGCATTGTCACGTCATCAAGTCGTCCGAGGAGTGCGCCATTGAGCAATGAAGCTGCAGCAACAGGCGAGGCCCGACTCCCACTCGGGCTGTTCGTCGGCATCGACCGTTCGAGCCCTGTGCCCCTGTACCACCAGGTGTCGGAGCGCATCGAGAAGGCCATCAGGGACGACACGCTTCCGGCCGGATCCAAGCTCGAGAACGAGATCTCGCTCGGACATCGCCTCGGTCTCTCCCGCCCGACCGTCCGGCGCGCCATCCAGGAACTCGTCGACAAGGGCCTGCTCGTCCGCCGCCGGGGCGTCGGCACGCAGGTCGTGCACGGCCCCGTGACCCGCAACGTCGAGCTGACGAGCCTCTTCGAGGACCTCGAGCGCTCGGCGCAGAAGCCCACCACGACGCTCCTCTCGCGGCGGGTGGAGGACGCGACCCCAGAGCTCGCCGAGACCCTCGGCATCGAGGTGGGGAGCCCGACGCTGCACATCTCGCGCCTTCGGAGTGCGGATGGGGTCCCGCTGGCGATCCTCGACAACGTGCTGCCGGAGCCGTTCGTCGAGCTGACGGAGGACGAGCTCGTCCAGCATGGGCTCTACCAGCTCCTCCGGGCCCGCGGCGTGACGATGCGCATCGCCAAGCAGCGCATCGGTGCGCGCACGGCTTCGCGTGAAGAGGAGCGCCTGCTGGACCTCTCCGGCGGTGCCGCGGTGCTCACGATGTCGCGCGTCGCCTTCGACGCGACGGGCCGCGCGGTCGAGTACGGCCGCCACTGCTATCGTCCAGACCTCTACACGTTCGAGATCACGCTCGTCGAGCGCTGACCCGACTCTGCTGCACGAGGAACGCCCACGGCTGAGCCGTGGGCGTTCTGCGTTGAGCCTCGGGGGAGAGCGCTATGCGCGGTTGGGCACCGCGAGCTCGCCCGTGAGGTACTGGGCGCGGCCGAAGCCGAAGGTCCAGTCCTCCGGCCCGTTCTCGACGTAGCCGATGAAGACGTCGTTGCCTTCGACGCCGCGCTCGCCGAGCGCCTCGGCGATGCGGGCGTAGAGCGACTGCTTCGCCTCGGGCGTGCGTCCGCGCTGCGTGAAGATCTGGATCATGACGACACCTGACGAGCGCTCGAAGCCGAGGCCGGCATCCTGGGCGATGATCTGCCCGTTCTGGTGCTCGGTGATGATCTGGAACCGGTCGCGAGCGGGAATCCCGTACTCGGCGACGATGGCGTCGTGGATGGCGTCGGCGATGGACGAGATCTGCTCGGGGCTGCGGCCGGCGTTGACGTCGATGCGTACGAGAGGCATGGTGCGGTGTCCTTGAGGTCGAGGGGGAGGTGACGTGTGTTGTCTGCGCTCCGATTCTAGTGGCAAAAGTCCTAATGTCCTAACAAATGAGGAACGCACCGAGACCACGAAGGGCCACATCCATGCGGATGCGGCCCTTGTGGTCAGGCGCGGGGCTCTCGCAGAAGAGTCGCACCCGAGTCTGAGGTGAGAGCGGGGTCAGAGTGGGGTCAGAGCGAGGCCTCGAGGGCTGCATCCGCGTCGGTGAGCACCTTCGCGGCGACCTCGAGGCCCTCGATGCGGCCGAGCGAGGTGTCCTCGTGCTCGATGTTGACCCACATCTCCGGGTCGACCTCGTGCAGCGCGCGAAGGAACTCCGTCCAGAACGCCGTGTCGTGGCCGCGCCCGAGCGCGACGAAGTCCCACGCGGAGTTCTTCGGCCACTCGTTCGCCCACTCGTCGCCGCCCAGATTGGTGCGCGGCTCGTCCGCCGAGAGCTTGCGGAACTGGTTGTCGAGTACGCCGTAGATCGCAGCCGCCGGGTTGACGCGCACGTCCTTCGCTGCCGCATGGAAGACCCACTCGCCGAGGTCGCGGACGACTGCCACCGGGTCCATCTGCTGCCAGAAGAGGTGCGAGGCGTCGAGCTCGACGCCGATGTTCGTCGTGTCAGCGCGCTTGATCAGCTCGCGGAAGTTCGCGGGGTTGAACACCACGTTCTGCGGGTGCAGCTCAAGCGCGACCTTCACGCCGTGCTCGCGAGCGAGCTCGTCGATCTCAGTCCAGAACTCCGCCGCCACGTCCAGCTGGTAGTCGATGACGTCGAGCGCAGCCGAGTTCCAGGCGTTGACGACCCAGTTCACGGTGGTCGCGCTGGGCTCGCCGCCGGGCAGTCCCGACATCGTGACGACCCGGTCCTGTCCGAGGCGAGCGGCGAGGCGGATCGAGCGTCGGATGTCCTCGGCGTGCTGCTCGCCGATCGCACGGTCAGGGTGCAGCGGGTTGCCGTTGCAGTTGAGGCCGGCGATCGAGACGCCGGTGCCCTCGAACTGCGCGAGGAACGCGTCCCTGGCCTCGTCGCTCTCAAGGATCTCGTCGAAGTTCGGGATGTGCGTGGCGGGAAGGAACCCGCCGGAGTTGAGCTCGATGCCGGTGAGGCCCAGCTCGGAGACGACCTGGATCGCCTCGGGGAGCGAGCGGTCGTGGAGGATCGCGTTGTAGACGCCGAGACGCATGTCAGGCTCCGTTCTTCTGTGCGCTGGTGGGGGAGATGCGGACGGCTGCGCCGTCCGCCGCGGCCGACTCGGCGACGGCGTGGAGGAGCTCCATGTTGTGGATTCCCTCCTCGAAGCTCGCACAGCGGGGGAGCGAGTCCTCTTCCGAGATCCCCGCCACCTCCTCGAGGAAGGAGCGTGCCTGGTAGGAGAAGGCCTCGTTCTGGCCGAAGCCGACGCTGGGGGCATCCATCGCGAGACCGCCGGCGATGTAGGGGTGTTCCGGGCCGAGGATGATCTGGCGGTACCCGTTCTGGGCGGATGGGGCGTCGTTGAGGAAGAGCTCAATCTCGGAGGGGCGGCGCTGGTCGTAGCGGGCGGCACCGTTCTCGCAGAACACCTCGAAGATGAGGCTGTTCGCGTGGCCTCTGGCGACTCGGGAGACCTCGATGGCTCCTGCGCCCTGGGCGAACTTGAGCGAGAACGCCGCGTAGTCGTCGTTCTCGACGGGTTCGAACGTGTCGCTGACCGCTGCGTGGTCGTGCCCGAGCACCGCGCCGAGCGGGAGTGGCCGCTCGTGGATGACCGTGCTGAGGATGCCTCCGCTGACTTCCTGGATCTCGCCGCCGAGGAACTCCGCGATGTAGGTCATGTGACTTCCGACGTCGGCGAGGGCGCCGCTGCCGGGGCCGCCCTTGAAGCGCCAGCTCATGGGGGCCGTCGGGCTGCACGCGTAGTCGGTCCAGTAGCGACCGCTGAAGTGCAGGAGCTTGCCGAGTGTTCCGTCCTGGATGAGCTGGCGGATGTACGCGATGCCGGGGGAGCGGCGGTAGGTGAAGCCGACGCGGGCGATGGAGTCCGCGCGCTCGGCGGCATCCGCCATGGCGTGGGCGTCCTCGATCGAGTCGCTGAGCGGCTTCTCGCAGAGCACGTGCTTGCCGGCGGCGAGGAGGCCCTCGACGACCTCGCGGTGCAGTGAGTTCGCGATGACGACGCTGACGACGTCGATGTCGTCGGCCGCCGCGATGGCCTGCCAGGAGGAGTCGGTGCGCTCGTAGCCGAAGCGCTTGGCGGCGAGTGCGCCGAACTCCGGGTTGACGTCTCCGATCGAGACGAGGCGGATCTCCGGCAGCGTGGGGCTGTAGAGGGTGGATGCGACGCGGTAGGCGGCGGCGTGCGCGCGGCCGGCCATGCCTGCGCCGATGACGGCGACGCCGAGTGGCTTTGTCATTGGTTCTCCTGTGTTTCTGCGAGAGCTGTGTTGGGTGAGCGCAGGCGACCGACGACGGTGTTGGAGCGCTACACTGGAAGGTAGGTCATGAAATAATGTCCTGTCAAACAATCGTCGTCCGGAGTGTCGAATGCCCCCTTCCCCGCGTCAGAAGCGCCCGACGATCTACGACGTCGCCGAACGCGCCGGGGTCTCGAAATCCCTCGTCTCGCTCGTGCTGCAGAACTCGACCCGCGTCAGCGACGAGAAGCGGGCAGCGGTGCGCGCGGCCATCCAGGAGCTCGGGTACCTGCCGAGCCGGGCCGCCACGGCGCTCGCCGGGAACCGCACGCGCGCCATCGGCGTCATGATCGACGACTTCCGGAACCCCTGGTTCGTCGACCTGCTCGAGGGGATGCAGGCGGTGCTCAACGCGCCGGGCTTCCACGTCACCGTCGCCGACGCGAATCTCAACGCGCACCTCGAGCAGTCGCCCATCAGCGGCTTCCTGGCAGCGGGCGTCGAGGGGCTCGTCATCGGCGGCGACGTCGACGCGGTCCCTGCCGAGGGGTTCCCCGTGCCGACGGTCGTTGCCGGTAACCGTGCGATCGTGCCGGCGGGCGCCGACCTCGTCGCGAACGATGACGAAGCCGGCGCGCGGCTCGCGGTCGAGCATCTCCGCGACCTCGGGCACACGCAGATCGGCCATGTCACGGGAACCGGCCGCGCCGGCGAGCTCCGGCGGCGCTCCTACGAGCGCGCCATGCGCGACGCGGGGCTCGAGCCGCGTGTCATCGGCGGCTCGGGAGCGACCGACCAGAGCGAGGGGCGTCGCGCATCACGAGACCTCTTCGAGCGTTGGCCGGCCACGACCGCCGTCTTCGCGGCGAACGACGTCATGGCGCTCGGCGTGCTGGGAACGCTCGATGAGCTCGGCTTGCGCGTTCCCGCGGACGTGTCGATCGTGGGCTACGACGATTCGCACCTCGCGGGCTTCGACCACCTCTCGCTCACCTCGGTCGATGACCGAAGTGCCGAGGTCGGTCGCGCCGCGGCCGAGCTTCTCCTCGCCCGCATCGAGGGGGTGCGGGCGGCAGCCCGCGACGGGGCGGCAGGGGTTCCGTCCGGAGCGACGCGGAGGGTCATCCAGCCAACGCTCACCGTGCGCGGCTCGACGGCGACCGCGGCGAACGCCACGACCGCCTGAGGCCGCCACCGGTTCTCCAGGGACAGGCCAGCACGGGTGCCAGTCGACTGCGGCTCAGCGGTCTCGCCGCGCCCCAGCAGCGGGTTCGAAGGCCAGCACGAGCGGCTCTTCCCACCCCTGCTCGGCGTACGCTCCCAAGACGCTCTCGCGCAGCTCGTCGAACTTGTCTGCGGGATGCATGACGAACACCGAGCCGCCGAGGCCCGTGCCGGTCATGCGGGCGCTCGCCGCGCCCAGGTAGGTGGCCAGCTCGACCGTGAAGTCGATGCGCGCCGTCGAGACCTCGAAGTCCTCGCGCAGCGACACCTGCGACTCCGCGAGGAGATGGTTCCGGAATTCGGGCGCCTCTCCGGTGCGCATGAGCTTCGTGAACTCGAGCGTGCGGGCTATCTCGGAGACCACGTGCCGTGCGCGCCTGAACACGGTGTCGTCGAGCCGCTCAGCCGCTGCGTCCAGCTCCGCCGGCCGCACCTCGCGAAGCGTCTGGAAGCCGAGGGTCTCGGCCGCCCGGGCGCAGTCATCGGCCCGCTGCGCGAACTCGGCCGACCAGTTGCGGTGTGCTTCCTTGGTGTCGATGAGCACGCGCACGAAGCCGGAATCGGCGGAGCTCGGCGCAGGCAGGATCGAGACGTCGGAGCCGCGAGCATCGAAGAACACGTCCTCGTTGCTCCGCGCGGCGTGCACGGTGATGTGGTCGCTCAGGCCGCTGGGCGCGCCGACGATCTCCGCCTCCGTCTGGCGCCCGATCTCGGCGAGCTCCTCGACGTTCATCCCGAGGCCCCAGAAGTCGTTGAGCGCCGTGCTGATGGTCGCGCAGACGGATGCCGAGGAGGCGAGCCCGGCGCCGACCGGCACGTCCGTCGTGAGGAAGATGTCGAGGCCCGTTCCCAGGAAGAACGGGACTCCAGGGTCGGTCTCGTCGCCGTCGCCGCGCGTGCCCTCCGGCGGGTTCTCGCGAGCGAAGCGGAGCATGCTCGCGACCGCGCCGAGCGGGTAGGCACGCCAGTCGCGTGCGGGGATCTCCGAGGCGATCGACCGCAGGTCGGTCACCGCCTCGTCGGGGGAGAGGTCGGTGACGATGCGGATGCGCCCGTCGTCGCGGGGCGCGATCGCCGCGCTGGAGCGCAGGGGGATCGCGCAGGCGTATCCGACGCCATCCTGCAGATCGGTGTGGTCGCCCATGATGCTGACCCGGCCGGGTGCCGACCAGACTCCGAGGGGCTCTCGCTCGAACGCGGCTCGGAAGCCGTCGCACACGATCGTCGTCAGGTCTCTGCTCATCTCGTCACCGTTTCTCAGGCATGGGCGAATGGGCGTCCGCCCCTGTGCATGCGCACGGTGATTCTAATAAATGCGTCCTGGACGAGCGCCGAAACCCCCGTGCGTGGGCCGTCCCCCTGGTCGGGAGGCGTTCGGCGTGCTAGGGTCGACAGCTTGTGGGTCCCATTTCCCACGATCGTCGTACCGTTTGTTGTTCGAGGGCACCTTTTCTGCCTCGGCACGATTTCACGAGTTGCGGCGAACGGGCACATTCGCCCGCATCATCGCCGCAAGAGCGCAGCACACGAGTGTTGTGCGTTCTCTGCGTGCCGATTGAAAGGCATGACCTCCATATGACGGAAACCACCTCAACTTTCGCCGAACTCGGCGTCCCCAAGTCGCTCGTGACCGTGCTCGACGCAGCCGGCAAGCACGAAGCCTTCCCCATCCAGCAGTCGACGCTTCCGAGCACCCTCGCGGGTCGCGACGTCCTCGGCCGTGGAAAGACGGGCTCCGGCAAGACGCTCGCGTTCGCCATCCCGCTCGTCGCGCGCCTCGCCGGTGCCGTCTCCGGTGGCAAGCGCCGCCCGGGCCGCCCGCTCGGCCTCGTGCTGCTCCCGACCCGCGAGCTCGCAACCCAGGTCGCCGCGGTCATCGAGCCGCTCGCGAAGGCCGCCGGCCTCACCGTGACGACCGTCTTCGGTGGCGTCTCGCAGCGCCCCCAGGAGACCGCGTTCCGCAACGGCGTCGACATCGTCGTGGCCTGCCCCGGCCGCCTCGACGACCTCATGAAGCAGCGCATCGTGAACCTCGACGCCGTCGAGGTCACCGTGCTCGACGAGGCCGACCACATGGCCGACCTCGGCTTCCTGCCCGTCGTCACGCGCATCATGAACGCGACGCCGCAGTCCGGCCAGCGTCTCCTCTTCTCCGCCACGCTCGACAACGGCGTGGACAAGCTCGTGAAGAAGTTCCTGAGCGACCCGATCCTCCACTCGGTCGACGAGTCGAACTCGCACGTCGCCGCCATGACCCACCACGTGTACGAGGCGGAGACGCCTGAGGCGAAGACCGCCCTCGTCCACGCGCTGGCGAGCGGCAAGGGCCGTCGCATCATGTTCATGCGCACCAAGCACCAGGCGAAGAAGCTCGCGAAGCAGCTGACCGCGTCCGGCATCCCCGCCGTCGACCTGCACGGCAACCTGTCGCAGAACGCCCGCGACCGCAACCTCGCGGCCTTCTCCGGTGGCGAGGTCAACGTGCTCGTCGCAACCGACGTCGCCGCCCGCGGTGTGCACGTCGACGCCATCGAGCTCGTCGTCCACGTCGACCCGCCCGCCGAGCACAAGGCGTACCTGCACCGCTCCGGACGCACCGCCCGCGCGGGCTCCGAGGGTGACGTCGTCACGCTCATGCTCCCGAGCCAGCGCAAGGACACCGAGATGCTGCTGCGTCGCGCCAAGATCAACGTCACCCCGCAGCGTGCGAACGTCAACTCGCCGTTCGTGAACGAGCTCATCGGCGAAGTCGCCCCGACCGTGCGCCCCGTTCCGGGCGGACCGGGATCCGGCAACGTCGAGGTCAGCCAGGGCCGTGGCACGTCGCAGGGCGCGAACGCTCGTCGCAAGCGCGACGCTGCACCAGCTCGCGGCGGCGCAGCTCGTGGCGGCTCCGGCAACGGCGGCGGCCGCGGTCGCGCGGCCTCGTCGTCCTCGCAGGGCTCGTCCGCGTCGCGTCCGGCGCGCGGACAGGCAGGCGAAGGCGCAGCTCAGGGCCAGCGTCGCGGAGAGTCTCGTCCGCGTCGTGCTGGCACCTCCTCGCCGGCCGCGCCTTCACGCGGTGGCGAGCGCGGCGGTTCGCGTCGCGCCAGCTGGTCCTCTGGCCAGTAGTCAACGCCTCACACGCAGCATCCCCGAACGGGCGGTCCGAGCAATCGGCCCGCCCGTTCGGCGTCTCTCGCGTGCGTCCCTCGCGTGCGTCCCTCGTGTGCATCCCGCGCGCATTCACGTGGGGATGCGGCGCTGGAGGGAGCCTCAGGTGGGGGAGCTGGCAAGCAGGTGTGCCGTGAGGGCGTCGAGGTGGGCGCGCACCGCCGTCGGGCCATCGTGCTCGAGCAGGGTGAGGTAGCGCTCGTGGTCCTCGGCCAGCCCCTCGGCGCCGTAGTGCTCGTGCGCTCCCGCGAGCAGGAGCCTCACCTCGCTCTCGAGCGAGCGCGCAGTCTCGCTGATCCGCGGGCTCCCGGCCGCATCGATGATCGCCTGGTGCACGGCCGCGTGAGCTGCTTCAAGCTGCCGCCACGAATGTGCGTCGGTCACCTCGAGCTCCCGCAGCTGGGCGATCTGGGCCAGGATCGGCGCCCGCACCTCGTCCGGCCAGCCGTCCGGGTGCCGGGAGTTCAGGATGCGCACGGCCTCGGATTCGAGCGCGCAGCGCAGATCCTGCATGGCGCGGATTTCGGTGTCGTCGAGGTTCGTGACCTCGACCCCCTTGTAGGGCGCTGCGTGGACGAGGCGCTCGGACGCGAGGGTGGCCAGCGCCGTCCGCACCGTGTGCCGCGAGAGCCCGAACTCGGCGGCGAGGTGCTCCTCGCGCAGCGACTGGCCGCGGGCGTAGCTCCCCTCGAGGATCCGGTCGCGGAGGGTCGCCGCGAGCTTCGCCGACGCGGTCGGCCGGCGCGTGAGCGCGGCGGGCTCGGGGCGGGGCTTCTGGTGGATCATCGCGCGCCTCGGCCCGCCGGGGCCTGGCTCGCGTCCGCTGCGCGTGCGGTGAGCGGCCTGCCGCTGCGTGTGCGAGCACGAGTCGCGCCGAGCACGAGGACCACGATCCCCGCCGCGAGCACGATGAGGCCGAGGGCCTCGAGGCCAGCGAGCTGCTCTCGCAGCACGACAAGCCCGAGGATGCTCGCGGTCAGTGGTTCCGCGAGCGTCAGCGTCGAGACGGTCGCGGCCTGCAGCTTCGCGAGCCCGGCGCCGAAGCACAGGTAGGCGACGGTGGTGGTGACGACGCCCAGCCACGCCGCGGTCGCGAGGCCGGCCGGCGTGAGCATCCACTCGGCACCGCTCGCGAGGAGCAGGGGGATGCTCAGCACGCCAGCGGCGCCGAAGACGATGCCCATGGTGCCGTCGGCACTCCAGCCGCGGTTCATGAGGGCCTTCGCCGAGAGGGTGTAGATGCTGTAGCTCGCGCCGGCGCCGACCGACGCCGCGATGCCGCCGAGGTTCGCGCCGCCGGCATCGCCTGCCCCGGCGGCCGCGATGAGGGCGACGCCGAGGATGGCGATCGCGGTCGCGACGCCCCAGCTCAGGCCGGGGAAGCGGCGCTCGAGCCCCCACTGCAGGAGGCCGGTGATGACCGGGGCCGATCCGAGCGCGAGGACGGTGCCGACGGCGACGCCGCTGCCCGCCGTCCCAGCGAAGAACAGCGGCTGGTAGAGGAGCACGCCGAGCGCGCCAAGGGCGATGAGGCCGAGATGGGCACGATTCGTTTGGTGGATCCGGGCGGAGTCGGGCCGGAGCTGCAGGGAGCCTCCGAGGGCAGCTCGGCGGCGCAACCCGGCGAACAGCGCCCAGGCGCCGAGGAGCGTGCCGCCGAGCGCGAGGCGAGCGGAGCCCAGCGAGAACGCGCTCACCTCGGGCGCGCCGAGTGCCTGCGCCGTCCCGGTCGTGCCGAAGCAGACCGCGGCGAAGAGGACAAGCAGGAGCGGTGTCATGGGCTGATTGTTACACAATCCTCGGCCTCGCGTTGCACGCGACGAGACAAGCGATGGGCCCGGCCGAATCGGCCGAGCCCATCGCTCGCTGGTGCAGCGGGAGCGCTACTTCTTGGCGGTCGGGAGGAAGATCGCGCCGGTCGTGACGTCCTCATCCAGTGCCTCGAGCGTGCGTCCACGAGTCTCGGGGATCTGCGTCGCGACGAAGAGCAGCGCGAGCACGCCGACTCCCGCGAACACGAAGAACGTGCCCGTGATGCCGAGCGCATCCACCACCGAGGGGAAGTACAGCGAGATGAAGCCGTTCGCGACCCAGAGGGCGAAGATCGAGACGCCCATGCCGATGCCGCGCATGTGCAGCGGGAAGACCTCGGAGAGGTAGACCCAGACGGCCACGTTGAGGAACGTCTGCATCGAGCCGACAAACGCGACGACGAGGAACAGGATGACCCAGGGCCGCAGCGGGTTGCCCGGCTCGAGGATCATGGACGAGAAGCCGATGAGCAGGTGGCAGGCCGTCGTGAGCGAGAAGCCGATGACGAACGTCTTGCGGCGGTCGAACTTGTCCATGTAGGAGAGGGCGATGAAGGCACCGACGACGGCGATGATGCCGGGGGCGATGTTGGCGATGAGCGCCGCGCTCGAGTCGAAGCCCGACTCGATGAGCACGATCTGGCCGTAGTACATGATCGAGTTGATGCCCGTGAGCTGCTGCGCGACACCAAGCCCGATGCCGACGAGCAGGATGCGGCGGAGCCACTTGTTGCCGAGGATGGCCTTGAATCCGACCTGCTTCTCCTGGCCCTCTTCGAGGGCGACCTTCTCGACCTGGGCGAGCTCTGCTTCTGCGCGCTCGGGGGAGCGGACGGTCTTGAGGACCTCGAGGGCCTCGGCGTCGCGGCCCTTCTCGACGAGCCAGCGCGGTGACTCCGGCATGCGCAGCATGCCGAAGAACAGGCAGATCGCCGGGATGGCGCAGATGGCGAACATGATGCGCCAGACGCCGTCGAGGTGCCCGAGGGTGTTGCCGAGGATGGCGTTGATGACGAACGCGGAGAGCTGGCCAATGACGATGGCGGCTTCGTTGCGACCCGAGATGGACCCGCGGATCTCGTACGGGGCGAGTTCGGCGAGAAAGACCGGCACGACCGTCGAGGCGCCACCGACGGCGAGGCCGAGGAGGATGCGGCCGACGACGAGCACTTCGAAGTTCGGGGTGAAGACGACGACGACGGTGCCGAGGAAGAAGAGCACGGCGAGCATGATGATCGTCTTGCGGCGGCCCCAGCCATCGGAGAGGCGGCCGCAGAAGATGGCGCCGATGGCGGCTGCGAAGACCAGGGAGCTGGTGACGACGCCCTCGGTGAGCGGCGTGAGGCCGAGCTCCTCGGTCATCGGGTTCAGTGCGCCGTTGATGACACCCGTGTCGTAGCCGAAGAGGAGACCGCCGAAGCACGCGACGATCGAGATCAGCCCGAGCCGCGAACGGTGCGGCCCAGCTGTGAGGGGCGGAAGTGATTTCTCGGCGGTGTGGCCCGCCGGGTGCGATGAGGCCATTTGGACGTCCTTGTCATGGATGCTGCGAGGTGGAGCGAGGTTCTGCGTGGTGCTGCGGGGTGCGTTTTCTGCGAACGCGTGTCTTGATGGTAACCGAAGAATGACGTGATGTGAATATGTCCTGACAAATATTCCGGGAGAGCGTGTGGCCCCGCAGCTCAGAGCTGCGGGGCCACACGGTGTCAGGAGGAGGCGACAAGCTCCCGGATCTTCTCGAGCTGGAACTTCGAGACCTCGTCGGCCCGTTCGTCTTCGGCGAAGACGTTCGAGACGATGAGCGCGTCCTCACGGTCGAGGTAGCCGATCTGCTTCAGCGTCGTGAACAGCTCCGCGAAGTCGACATCGCCGTCGCCGATGCGCAGGTGCTGGTGGATGCGCGCCTCGTTGCCC
Source organism: Pseudoclavibacter sp. RFBI5 (assembly GCF_002931395.1). NCBI lineage: Bacteria > Bacillati > Actinomycetota > Actinomycetes > Micrococcales > Microbacteriaceae > Pseudoclavibacter > Pseudoclavibacter sp. RFBI5. The sequence goes on from NZ_PSYA01000007.1 coordinate 82,203, forward strand.
GGAGGGTTCGAGATGTAGCGCAGCCCGTGCGAGCGGTGATGGTCGAACGTGTCCGCCGTGTAGACGGCGCCCAGGCGCTCGCCCAGCTCGGGGAGCAGCGTCGTCGCGCGGTCGCCGTAGTGGAAGGTGTGCGAGGCGACGTACACGAAGCCCACGTTCTTGCTGTTGAGCCCGCGGATGACGCGCCAACCCTCAAGCCCGTCCTCGACGAAGTCGTTGGGGTGCGGGTCGATGTTGAGCTGGATGCCCTCGCGCTCGAGGATCGGCAGGAGCGTCTCCATCGAACGGTGGAAGGCGTCCTCCGACTCGTTGAAGTGGGCAGGCTCACCGCTGAACTCCGTGTTGATCACGGGGATCTCCAGGATCGAGGCGAGCTCGATGACGCGAGTGAAGTTGCGCACCGCGGCGAGGCGACCCGCCTCTTCTGGGCCCGAGATGCGCTGGACCGGGAGGATGGCGGGGATCGTGACGCCGGCATCCGCTGCGCGCTTCTTGAACTTCAGCGCGTACTCGTCGTCGGCCGACGGGTGGCGGAAGAACCACGAGAAGTCGGGGTGCGGCGTGATCTGCAGGTACTCGTAGCCCAGGCGGGCAGCGATATCCGGGAAGTCGAGGAAGCCGGCGTCGTGGTGGAACGGCGTCGGGTCCAGGGCGATGCGAACCATGGTGACTCCTTATGCCTTGTCGTAGAACGCGGGGCGCTCGACCTGCTGGACCTCGACGATGCCCCCGTCGAACGCCTTGACGCCCGCCTCGCAGGCCAGGGCCACGCGGTAGCCGTGGAACGCGTCAGGGCCGTCGATGGTGCCGCGGGCGACCGCGTCCACCCAGCGCTGGATCTGCACGTCGTAGGCCGCAGCGAAGCGGGTCACGAACGAGCGGTGCTCCTCCTTCGCGAACGCACCGTCCGACCAGGTCTGCACGCCGTTGGCCTGGCCGATGCGCGCGAGGCCGTTCGAGAAGACGGCCTCGGTCGCGACCTGGTAGCCGAACTTGATGCTCACGTTCATCTCGACGTCGACGAGGATGCCGTTCTCGAGCTCCAGGAGCACGAGGATCGGCTCCCGCAGTCGCTCCGGCGAGTTCGGGTTGCGGCGCATGTACTTGATCTCGATGCTGCGGATCTCGCTGCCCGCGAGCCACGGGATGACGTCGAGCTCGTGCACCACCGAGTCGTTGATGAGCATGTCCTGCGTGTACGTCTCGGGCACGTCGGGGTTGCGGTGCACCGCGCGGAGGGCGAGGAGCTCGCCGGCCTCGCCAGAGGCGATGATCTCGCGCAGGCGGGCGTACTCGGCGTCGAATCGGCGCATGAAGCCGAGCTGGATGAGGGGCCGGTCGGATGCGGCCATCTCGGCCTCGACGACCCGGAGCGAGGACGCGGAGTCGGCGGTCAGGGGCTTCTCGCACAGGATGGGGAGCTTCGCCGCGAGGGCGGGCAGGAGGACGGGCTCGTGGAACTTGCCCGGCGTCGCGATGACGACGGCGTCGACGGCGTTCGCCGCGATGGCGTCCTCGATGCTCGTGAACCACTGCGCCCCCGGGGCGTTCTCGAGGGCTGCGGTGCCGCGTCCCTCGTCGGGCTCGATGACGGCGGAGACGATCGCGCCGCTAATGCGCTTCGTGATGCGGGCGATGTGGTCGGCGCCCATGAGGCCGGCGCCGACGACGCCGACGCGGAGGTCAGTTGAAGTCATGGTGATGGTTCCTCTTCTTCAGGTGCTACTTGGCGCGGGCCGCGGGCGTGGAGCCGCAGATGTGCTTGAGCGTGCGCTCGGCGATCGGGTACGGGCGGTCGGCCGAGCAGCCGAACATGTCCTGCTCGACGATGCCGAAGATGTTCGGGTCGATCTCGGCGGCGCGGGCGACGATGGGTCCGAGCTCCGGGATGCCGTTCGGGGGCTCGACCATGATCATGTCGGCGGCCGCTTCCGCCCACGACACGTCGTTCTTGAGCACGTCGAAAAGCTTGTCCGGGTCGACCTGCTTGAGGTGCAGGTAGCCGATGCGCTCGGGGTACGCGTTCATGAGGCGGAGGCTGTCGCCGCCGTAGTAGGAGAAGTGGCCCGTGTCGAGGCAGAGGTTCGTGTACCTGGCGTCGGTCTCGGTCAGGAGCCGCTCGACCTCGCGGTACGTGCCCACGTGGCTGTCCGCGTGCGAGTGGAACTGCTGCTTGACGCCGTACTCCTCGAGGAGCGCCTTGCCGAGGCGGTCATGCCCGGCCGCGAGGCGCTTCCACTGCTCGGCGTCGAGCGTGCGTGCCTCCTTGGCCTGGCCCGTGATGTCGTCGCGCCACATGTCTGGGATCGTCACGAGGTGCTCTGCGCCGAGCTTCGACGCGAGGCCCGCGACGGCGATGGCCTGATCCCAGGCCCGCTGCCACTGGCTCTCGTCCTCGTTGTGGAAGCCCGTGAAGACGGTTCCCGCGGAGAGCTTGAGGCCGCGCGACTCGAGCTCGTCGGAGAGCTGGTCGGGGTCGGTGGGGAGGTAGCCGTACGGGCCGAGCTCGATCCACGTGTAGCCGGCCTTGACGACCTCGTCGAGGAACGTCTGCCACGGGATCTGGCCGGGGTGGTCGGGGAGCCAGATGCCCCAGGAGTCAGGTGCGGTACCGATTCGGATGCTCTGCGACATCGTCGTCTGCTTTCTGTAGAGGGTCGTTCGTGTGCGGTTGGAGGAGTGCTTGCGGCGGGTCGGTCAACCGAGCAGCGGCCGCTGTGCGGCCTTCTGCTGCAGGTAGTCCTCACGCGCGCTCTTCGTGGAGTCGAGCGTGGAGGTCTCGGCGACCGGCACGTCCCACCATCCCTCGCCGTCGGGGGCGTAGAGGAGGGGGTCGCTGTTGATGTGGATGAGCGTGGAGGTGTCGGACGCCTTGGCCTTCGCCATCGCCTCGCGCAGCTCGCCGATGGCGTTGGCGCTCGGCTCGATCTCGATCGTGTCGATCCCGTAGCTGCGGGCGTTCGCCGCGAGGTCGACCGGGAGGATCTGCTCGCCCTGGAAGTTGGAGCCCGCCTCGTCGAAGGCGCGGTACCAGGTGCCGAAGCGCTCGGAGCCGACCGTCTCGGAGAGGTGTCCGATGGAGGCGTAGCCGTGGTTCTGGATGAGCACGACGATGATCTTGATGCCCTCGGCGACTGCGGTGACGAGCTCCGTGTGGAGCATGAGGTACGAGCCGTCGCCGACCATGACGATGACGTCGCGGTCGGGGGCAGCGCGCCGCACACCCATGCCTCCTGCGATCTCGTAGCCCATGCAGGAGAACGCGTATTCGACGTGGTATCCGAGCGGGTCGCGCACGCGCCACAGCTTGTGGAGGTCGCCCGGCAGCGATCCTGCCGCCTGGACGATGACATCGCGGGGGTCGCTGGACTCCTGGACGGCGCCGATGATCTCGGACTGGCCGGGCAGCTCGAGGCCGCTCGGCTCGAACGCCAGGTCGACGGCCGCATCCCACTCGGTCTTCTGGGCCGCGATCTGCCGCGAGTAGTCATCGCTCACGCGGAAGCCGGAGAGTGCCCCGATGAGCTTCACGAGCGTCTCGCGCGCATCCGCGACGACGGGCAGCTGCGAGCCGTGCTTGTAGGCGTCGAACGCGGCGACGTTGATGTTGACGAAGCGCACGCCGTCGTTCTGGAAGACCGTGCGGCTGGCCGTCGTGAAGTCGCTGTAGCGCGTGCCGATGCCGATGACGACGTCGGCCTGCGCGGCGAGGCGGTTCGCGGCGGTCGTTCCGGTCGCGCCGATGCCGCCCAGGTACTGCGGGTGGTCCCAGTCGAGGGCACCGCCGCCGGCCTGGCTCGTGCCGACGGGGATGCCGGTGGCCTCGACGAAGGCGCGCAGTTCGTTCTCGGCACCCGAGTAGATGACGCCTCCGCCGGCGACGATGATCGGGTTCTTCGCGTTCCTGATCGCCTCGACGGCGCGCGCGAGCGGGCCGGCTTCCGGGAGGGGGCGACGGATGTGCCACTCGCGCTCCTCGAGGAAGGCGAGCGGCACGTCGATGAGCTCCGCCTGCACGTCCTCGGGCAGCGCGATCGTCACGGCGCCGGTCTCGGCGGGGTCCGTGAGGACGCGCATGGCGGCGAGCGCGATCGAGTACAGCTGCTCTGGGCGCTGCACGCGGTCGAAGAAGCGGGAGAGGGGACGGAACGCATCCGTCACCTGGATGCCCGTGTCGTGCGGGAACTCGAGCTGCTGCAGGACGGGGTCGGCGACGCGCGTCGCGAACGTGTCGCTCGGCAGGAGCAGCGCGGGCAGGCGGTTCGCGGTGGCGAGTGCAGCGCCCGTGAGCATGTTGGCGGCGCCCGGTCCGACGGATGCGGCGCTCGCGTACGTCGCGCGGCGCCGGCGCATGCGCGCGTAGCCCACCGACTGGTGCACCATCGCCTGCTCGTTGCGCGCCTGGAAGTACGGCATGAGGCTCGGGTCCTCGACGTTGGCCTGCTTGAGCGCCTGGCCGATGCCGGCGACATTGCCGTGGCCGAAGATTCCGAACATGCCCGGGATCGTGCGCTCGCGCACGTCGCCGTCGACGGTGTACTGCTTGCCGAGGAACTCGACGAGGGCCTGGCCGACGGTCATTCGCTTGGTTGACATCTGCGTCATTTCCTTTTGGTGGAGCTGGTTGCTTGGAGAAGGCTGGCGGGTTACTCGGTGCCGTACGGCAGGCGGGAGTCGAACTCCTGGGAGGCCCACTGCTCGCGCACCCAGCCGTGGGCGGGGTCGTCGCTGATGAGCCATTCGCGTGCCTCGTCGGGGCCCGCCATGACGTTCAGGTAGTACAGGTCGTACCCGGGGGCCGCGACGGCGGGGCCGTGGTAGCCGAAGGGGACGAGGGCGATGTCTCCGGTGCGCACGATCTCGTTGATCGAGATCTCGCCGGCCGGCGACGTGTAGGTCGCGAACATGCCGAAGGCGTCAGCGCCCTCTGGCACGGTGGCGTTCTTCGTGGGCTCGCTCTCGAAGTAGTAGATCTCCTCGAGGCGGCTCTCGTGGCCAGGGTGGTGCTCGTCGTGCTTGTGGGGCGGGTACGACGACCAGTTCTCGGCCGGTGTGATGACCTCGCACACGATGAGCTTGGCAGCCTGCAGGGAGCCGGGGATGCCGAAGTTCTGCACCTGGCGGCTCGAACGACCGGCACCGCGGAGCTCCACGGGCACGTCGCTCTTGCGGAGCACCTGGAACGGGAAGACCTGAGCTGTCGGCGCCTCGGCGACGGCGACCCTGCCGTTTCCCGTGACCACGGCGCTGGTGCCGACGGGAAGGTAGGCGACGTCCGCCGGCCCGTCGAAGACCGAGGCACGGCCCTCGAGCTCGACGGATGCGGGCGCATCCGCTCCGTCGAGCTCGAGGGACGCGTCTCCGCGGAGGGGGATGACCATTCGCTCAATGTCGCCTGCGGGCAACTCGAGGCGCACACCATCGGAGAGGTCTGCGACTCGGATGCCCGTGTGTTCCCAGCCGGGGAGCGTCGCATCGACGACGCTCTCCCAGCCGTCTCGCGAGAGGGCTCCGCGGGCCCTGAACCAGGTGTTCTCCGCAGCGTCCCGAGAGGGTGCTGATGTGTGTGAGGACATTGCTCGTGAGTCTTTCTGGTGAATGGTCGTGGTGGGGCGGCTCGTGGTGCTGTGTCGGCTAGTCGTTTTCGGGGAAGCCGAGGTTGATGCCGCCGTGCTTGGCGGGGTCGAGCCAGCGGCTGGTGACGGCTTTCTCGCGGGTGTAGAAGTGGAAGCCCTGGAGGCCGTAGGCCTTGGAGTCGCCGAACGCGGAGTCTTTCCAACCGCCGAAGGAGTAGTAGGCGACGGGGACGGGGATGGGCACGTTGATGCCGATCATGCCGACCTGGATCTCGTTCTGGAAGCGGCGGGCGGCGCCGCCGTCGTTGGTGAAGATCGCGGTGCCGTTGCCGAACTGGCCGGTGTTGATGAGCTCCACGCCTTCCTCGAAGCTCTTCACGCGCACGATGCCCAGGACGGGGCCGAAGATCTCTTCCGTGTAGGCGCGGCTGGTGGTGGGGAGGTTGTCGATGAGGGTCGGGCCGAGCCAGAACCCGCCCTCGGCGCCTTCTGCCGTGATCTCGCGCCCGTCGACGAGCACGTCGGCGCCGTCGTCGTGGGCGATCTGGATGTAGGAGGCGATCTTGTCGCGGTGCACTTCCGAGACGATGGGGCCCATGTCGGGCTCGGCGTGGGTGTCGGTGGGGGTGCCGTCACCGATGCGGAGCTTCGTGATGCGCTCCTTCACCTTCTCGATGAGCTGGTCCGCGACGGGTTCGATCGCGAGGACGATGCTGATGGCCATGCAGCGCTCGCCCGCGGAGCCGTAGCCGGCGTTGATGGCCTGGTCGGCGACGAGGTCGAGGTCGGCGTCGGGGAGCACGAGCATGTGGTTCTTCGCGCCGCCGAGGGCCTGCACTCTTTTGCCGTTCTTGGAGGCGGTCTCGTAGATGTACTGCGCGATGGGGGTCGAGCCCACGAAGCTGATCGCGGCGACGTCGTCGTGGTTGAGGAGGCCGTCGACGGCCTGCTTGTCGCCGTTGAGGACGTTGAAGACGCCGTCGGGCAGGCCTGCTTCTTTCCAGAGTTCCGCGAGCCAGATCGCGGCGGAGGGGTCTTTCTCGCTCGGCTTGAGGACGACGGTGTTGCCGACCGCGATCGCGATGGGGAAGAACCACATGGGGACCATGGCGGGGAAGTTGAACGGGCTGATGATGCCGACCACGCCGAGGGCCTGCTTGATGGAGAACACGTCGACGCCGGTCGAGGCGTTCTCGGTGAAGTCGCCCTTCATGATGTGGGGGAACCCGGTCGCGAGCTCCACGACCTCGAGGCCCCGCTGGATCTCGCCAGCGGCGTCGGAGACGACCTTGCCGTGCTCGGAGGTGATGATGCGCGCGAGCTCCAGCTTCCGCTCGTTCAACAGCTCACGGAACTTGAAGATGATGTTCTGGCGCTTCGCGATCGAGGTGTTCGACCAGCCGGGGAATGCGGCCTTCGCGGCGGCGATCGCTGCGTTGATCTCCGCGTCGTCGGCGAGAGCGACGTTGCTCGTCGCGGTGCCGAGGGCGGGGTTGAAGACGGGCGAGGTGCGCGTGGGCGTCGAGGTCGAGGAGGCGCCGTTGATCCAGTGCTGGATCGTGGGCAGAGCAGTGTCAGTCATGGATCTTCCTTCGCTGTGGTGCGCCGGCCGGGAGCGGCGCTGGTGGATGCGGCAGCTGCCGCGACGAGAGGGTGTTGGGGGTCCGAGCTCAGCTCGGGGTGTGCACGAGGCTCGCGGCCGTGTCGACGGCGGCAGCGACGTCGCCATCGGCGGGGTAGAGGAGCGTGCGGCCGACGACGAGCCCGCGAACACCGGGGAGGGCGAGGGCGTCGGCCCACTTGGCGTACACCGCCTCCTGGTCGCCGTTCGGCTCTCCGCCGAGCAGCAGGGTCGGGAGTGTCGTCGCCGCCATGACGCGTTCCATCTCGGGGACGACGGGCAGCTTCATCCAGGTCGAGCCCGAGCTGTTGCCGAGGCCGGAGGTGATGGCGATCGAGTTGATGACGGCGTCGGGGGAGAGGTCGTTGACGATCCGGCCGTCCTTCCACTCGCTCATGAACGGCTCGAGCATGATCGGGAGGGATGCCGCCGCTGCATCGTCGACGGCGCGAGCGTTGGCCTCGAGCGTCGAGACGGTGCCCGCATCCGCGAGATTCACCCGGACGAGCGTCTTCGCGAAGTCGATGCCGTCGCGAACCATCGAGTCGACGTCGTAGCCCGTGAAGCGGTCGTCCATCTCGAAGCTCGCGCCGCGGAGTCCGCCACGGTTCATGGAGCCGACGATGAGCTTGTCGTCGAGCACGCCGAGCAGGGCGAGGTCGTCGATGATGTCGGGCGTGCCGAGCACGCCGTCCACGCCGGGGCGGGACAGGGCGAGCGCGAGCCGGTCGAGCAGGTCGTAGCGGTCGGCCATCGCCATGGCGTCGTCACGGACGCCGAGGGCACCACGTGCCGGGTGGTCGGCGGCGACGAAGAACAGTCGGCGATCCTCGGGGAGCAGCGACGAGCGCCGGACGCGATTGGCGAGGGCCGCCCGCAGCGCGGAGGGGCCGTCGGCTCGAGCGTCACGGAGCCGCTCGAAGGCCGCGTCGTCGAGGATCCGGTAGTGCTCAGGCAAGGGAGTTCTCCTTCAGGATCTCGTCGACCTCCGCCGTCGAGGGCATCGCGGTCGAGCATTCGAGTCGCGACGCCACGATGGCTCCCGCGACGTTCGCGAAGCGCAGGATGTGCTCGAGGTCCCACCCGGCGATGAGCCCCTTGCAGAAGGCCCCGCCGAAGCTGTCGCCGGCTCCGAGGCCGTTGACGACGTCGACGAAGTGCGTCGGCACCTCGATGGAGCCCTCTCGGGTCTTCGCCAGCACGCCGCGGGGGCCCTGCTTGACGACCGCGATGTCGACGCCTCGCTCGAGGAGCGCATCAGCGGCGCGCTGCGGCTCGGTCTCGCCGACCGCGACCTCGCACTCCTCCTTGTTGCCGATGGCGATGGTCGACTGCGCGAGGATGGGCTCGATGGCGGCCGTCGCCGTGGCCGCGTCCGGCCAGAACATGGCGCGGTAGTCCAGATCCAGGATGGTGTGGTCACGGCGAGCGCGAGCTGCGAACGCCGCGTGGTGGGCCGCGCGGCTCGGCTCCTCGGAGAGGCCGGTCACGGTCGCCCAGAAGATCTTGGCGTCACGGATCGCGTCGAGATCGAGCGTCTCGGTCTCGATGTTGAGGTCCGGAGCCTTCGGCTGGCGGTAGAAGTAGAGGGGGAAGTCGTCCGGGGGGAAGATCTCGCAGAACGTGACCGGGGTCGCAAGCGAGTCGTCGCGGGTGACGAAGTCGCTCCTGACGCCGAGGCGCTCGAGCTCGCGGACGATGTACCGCCCGAAGGGGTCGTCTCCCGTGCGGGTGATGACCGCCGAGCTCAGTCCGTGCTTGGCTCCGGCGACGGCGACGTTGGTCGCGCTGCCGCCGAGGAACTTCCCGAAGGTCGAGACGTCCTCGAGCCCGACTCCGGTCTGGAGGGGGTAGATGTCGACGCCGACACGACCGAGCGTGATGAGGTCGAGGGGCGACGTAGCTGTTGTAGTGGTCATACGGCTCTGTACAACTTTCAGTCCGATGGTGAACGAGGACGAGAGTCAGCATACACCTAATGTCCTGACAAAGTAACAAAGTCTGGCGGAGAGGCTTCGAGACCCGCCGAGGGCCGCGTCAGGCCTTGAGCTCGGCGATGAGGGAGTCGACGACGGGCACAAGCGCGCCGTCGTGCTCCTCGGCGACGCGGCGCTGGCGGTCGCTCGACGAGCCGCTCTCGATGATGTCCGCGATCGCTGCGAGCTCGTCAGCGCAGCCCAGATCCTCGGCGACTCGCAGGTAGTCGCCCTGGATGCGCTCGGCGAGCACCTCGGTCACGGGGCGCTCGTTGCCCTCCGCATCCTCGATGATGATCGCGTCGAGCCCGTAGCGCGCGGCGCGCCACTTGTTCTCACGGACGAACCACGAGGGGAGCCGATCCGTGTCGTGCCCCGCGTCGAGCTGGCGAGACGCGTGCTCCACGATCACGTGGTTGAGCGCGACCATGGCCCCGAGCTCGCGGAGGTTGGTCGCCCCGTCCGAGATGCGGATCTCCACCGTGCCCCACTGTGCTGACGGGCGCACATCCCAGCGCAGCTCCTGCACCTCGTCGACGATGCCCGTGCGCAGCACATCGTGCGCGACGCGCTCGTAGTCCTCCCATGTCTCCATCTCCGGCGGGAGGCCGCCGGTCGGGAGCTGCTGGAAGATCATCGTGCGGTGGGAGCTGAACGTCGTGTCCTCGCCCTGCCAGTACGGGCTCGACGCGGAGAGGGCGAGCATGAGCGGGTAGTTCGCCAACGCGGCTCGCATGATCGCCGGGACCTTCCGGCAGTCCTCGACCCCGACGTGGGTGTGCACGCCCCAGATCGCGAGCTGCCCTCCCCAGCGGCCGGATCGCTCCGCGACCATGCGGTAGCGCTCGCCGGGCGAGCGCTGCTGCTCGCGCCACTTTGAGAACGGATGCGTGCCGGAGCCGATCACGCCGGCACCCGCGGCGTCCGCGGCGCCCAGCAGCTCGTCCCTGAGTCCCCGGAGCTCGCCGACCGCCGACCCCGCCGAGCGGTGCACGCCCGTCACGAGTTCGACGGTGTTCGTGAGGAACTCCTTCGTGAACCGCTCATCGTCGAGACGAGAGATCAGTTCATGGCCGATGCCGGTCAGTTCGCGCGACGCAGCGTCGACGATACCGAGCTCCCATTCGACACCGAGTGTCGAACGCTCTGATGAGGCGAAACGCATGGTTGAAGCGTAGACGCACCAGGGCCCGCGGCGTGTCTGCATTGCGGCCCGATCCGCATCCGCCGCAAGATAGAGGGAGGAGTCGGGCGACGGCACGCGCCGCCCGAGATCGGAGGCCCCATGCGCTACTCGGATGCCCTCGCAGAACTCGCCACGACCGGGGCCCAGGACTTCGTGCCCTACGTCATCGGCGCCGTTCTCCTCGTCCTCGTGGGTGGGATCATCCTCTTCTTCGTGCAGCGCAGACAGCGCCGAGCGGAGCGCGCGAATGAGGCTTCGATCGACCCGCAGAGTCGTTCGGGGTCCGGCGACGATTCTGCGGTTGGCTAACTGGCCGAGAATCTGCCAAACTAGGCAGTTGAGCCTCGTGGGCTCGACCCTCTAATCCGGCCCACGGTTCACCATTGAGCTCTGCCGAGTGTGCCCCACGCCCTCCGGCTGTCGTTCGCCGATACACACACCATCAGGAGACACGTGGCTGTCAAAATTCGTCTGAAGCGCCTTGGAAAGATCCGGGCACCCTACTACCGCATCGTCGTCGCCGACTCGCGCACCAAGCGCGACGGTCGCGTCATCGAGGAGATCGGCAAGTACCACCCAACCGAGAACCCCTCGTTCATCGAGGTCGACTCCGAGCGTGCACAGTACTGGCTGAGCGTCGGCGCACAGGCCTCCGAGGCCGTCGTCGTCCTGCTCAAGCTCACGGGCGACTGGGGCAAGTTCACGGGCGAAGGCTCGACCGAGAACCAGGTCAAGGCACCCGAGGCCAAGGCTCCGTTCGTGGCAGACGCCGGCAAGAAGCCGGTCCTCCGCCCGAAGGCTGAGCCGAAGGCAGCTCCGGCCGCTGAGGTCACCGAAGAAGCAGCGACCGAAGAGGTCGAGGCCTAGTCATGCTCGCTTCCGCGCTGGAACATCTCGTCAAGGGAATCGTCGATCACCCCGACGATGTCCGCGTGGACCGCAGCACGGCTGCACGCGGCGAGGTCCTCGAAGTGCGTGTGCACTCCGAGGACCTCGGCCGCGTCATCGGTCGCTCCGGGCGCACCGCCAAGGCGCTGCGTACCGTCGTGACCGCCCTTGCCGATGGCCGCCGAGTCCGCGTCGACGTAGTTGACGACTGAGGTGGCAGGCAAGAAGAAGGGCATCACCGAGCTCCGAGTGGGGCGGCTCACCAAGGCCCACGGCCTCAAGGGTGCCGTCAAGCTCGAGCTCTTCACCGACGAGCCAGCCCGGCGCTTCGTGCCCGGCGCCAGCTTCAGCCTGCAGGTGCCCGCCGAGAGCGAGTGGCACGGCAAGAGCCTGGAGCTCCAGGAGCTCCGCTGGTACAACGGCCACCCGGTCGGATTCTTCGTCGGGGTCTCCGACCGCACAGCGGCCGAGAGCCTCGCCAAGGCGATCCTCTGGGTCGACTCCAACGACGCTGAGGAGCTCGAAGACGACGCCTGGTACGACCACCAGCTCGTCGGACTCGACGTCCAGCGCGAGGGCGTCTCCGTCGGCCAGGTCGTCCGCGTCGAGCACTTCCCTGCACAGGACCTGCTCGTCGTGAAGACCGCAGACGCGGAAGTGCTCGTCCCGCTCGTCAAGGCCATCGTCGCCGACGTCGACCTCGAGGCCGGCATCGTCAGCGTCACGCCCCCAGGTGGCCTCTTCGAGGAGATCGAGGAGTCACCCGCCGAGGCGCCGGCCGAGGCTGCTGCCGACAAGGCCGAGCCCGTCGCTGCCGAGACCAAGACCAAGACCGAGGCCGAGTAACCGAGCCTCCACCATCCTCACGTCTGCGCGCCCGCGATCAACCGCGGGCGCGCATCCGCTTAAGCTGGAGCCCATGCGCGTCGACATCGTCACCATCTTTCCCGAGTTCTTCCAGGTGCTCGATGTCTCCCTGCTCGGCAGGGCCAGGCAGGACGGCATCATCGACGTCCGAGTGCACGACCTGCGCGACGCGACGACCGACCGGCACCGCACGGTGGACGACACCCCCTACGGCGGTGGCGCCGGCATGGTCATGAAGCCAGAGCCCTGGGGGCAGACGATCGACAGGATCCTCGACGAGACCGCCGACGCCGAGACGGCTGCTGGCACCAACGCCGCAGCCCAGGAGGCGGGCGATGGCGACACCAGGCCCCTCGTCGTCTTCCCATCACCCGCCGGAACGGTCTTCACGCAGGCGACCGCTCGGCGCTACGCGCTCGAGAAGCACATCGTGTTCGGCTGCGGGCGGTACGAGGGCATCGACCAGCGTGTCTTCGACGACACCGCGCAACGCGCCAGAGTCGAGCTCGTGAGCCTCGGTGACTACGTGCTCAACGGGGGAGAAGTGGCCGTCACGGCCATGATCGAGGCCTTCGGTCGCCTGGTTCCCGGGGTCGTCGGCAACCCGGAGTCGCTCGTCGAGGAGTCGCACGAGGACGGCCTGCTCGAGTACCCGAGCTACACGAAGCCCGCCGTGTGGCGCGGCCGCGAGGTGCCAGAGGTGCTCCTGAGCGGGCACCACGCGAAGATCGCCACCTGGCGCCACGAGCAGCAGATCGAACGCACGCGACGCGTCCGCCCCGAGCTGCTGCCGCCCGAGGCCCGCTAGCAGCTCGGCGCGCTAGCTGCGCGCCGTCAGGACGATCGGGTCGCCATCGGTGATCACGACGGTGTGCTCGCTGTGCGCGCCGCGCGAGCCGTCTGCGCTGCGCAGCGTCCAGCCGTCCGCGTCCTGGACCAGCTTGTCCGTCGTCTCGAGGAACCACGGCTCGATGGCCAGCACGAGGCCCGGCTTGAGCGGCATGCCCCGGTTGGCGCGCCCGCGGTTCGGAACACTCGGCTCCTGGTGCATGGTGCGGCCGACTCCGTGGCCGCCGAATTCGACGTTCACGGGGTAGCCGGCGTTCTTCGCGACCTGGCCGATGGCGTGGGAGATGTCGCCGAGCTTGTTGCCGGCGCGCGCGGCCTCGATGGCCGCATCCAGTGCCACCTCCGTCGTCGCCACGAGGCGCAGGTCCGCCTCACGGGGCGTGCCGACCGCGACGGTGATGGCCGAGTCGCTGACCCAGCCGTCGACCGCGACCGCGAAGTCGAGCGTCAGCAGGTCGCCGTCCTTGAGGGCGTAGTCGTGGGGAAGGCCGTGCAGGACGGCGTCGTTGACCGACGTGCAGATGACCTTGCCGAACGGCGAGTTGCCGAAGGAGGGGTGGTAGTCGATGTAGCAGCTCTTCGCGCCGCGCTTGGTGATCAGCTCGTGCGCTCGAGCATCGAGCTCGAGGAGGTTCGTGCCGACTGCGGCGCTCTGCGAGAGCTCGCTGAGCACCTCGGCGACGAAGCGCCCCGCAGGTCGCATCTCTTCGATTTCCTTCTGGGTGCGCAGCTCGATCATCCGACAATCGTACCGGCGCTCGCGCCGTGAGCGAACGATCTGCCTCCGCTCGGGAACCTCCCGTAGCGTTGGCACATGGGCATCGGCCGACTCGTCTACCGCGCACTCCTCCCCGCGGCGCTCTTCCTCGCCGCCTGGCAGTTCGTGGGGTGGCTCATCCTCGGCGCCCCGGTCGGGCGATTGTTCGTCTTCGGATTCGCGGGTCTCGCGGCCGTCGCCGGGCTCCTCATCCTCTCCGCGAACTTCTGGCTCAGGCCCGACATCCGCGAGTCCAAGGCCCTGCAGCTGCGCGATGTCCCCCTCATCGTCGTGCCCTGGCTGCTCTGGGCGGTCGGAGCCGTGGTTCCCGACGCTCCAGGGCTGTGGGTGCTCGCCGCGGCGTTCCTGTCCATGGTCGTCGCGGGCTCCGTCGCGCGCAGGCGACTGACGGCTGTCGTCCAGGAGCGGCTGGCCGCCGCGCAGACCGCGGGTCCGCAGGCGAATCCGTTCGGCCTGTTCGGCGGCATGCCCGGCATACCGACCCCGGGGATGCCCGGGGCGTCGGGGCGGGGAGGGTCGCCCGCGGGAGGTGGGGGAGCATCCGGACCAGATGCCGGAAAGGTCATCACCCTCGACCCCGACCCGGAAGAGCGCAGCTGAGCGCACGTTCCGCTCGGCGTTCGCATTGCGGGCGTCTGTCGGGCGTGGTTTACTAGATCCTTGTGCCGCGGCTCGACTCTGCCACAGGGGACGAGAGCACTTCGCGATGCACGCCAACCTCTTCACTGACCTTCGCAGCCGACCTGTGGCGACTGCAGAGAGCGAAATCATGACCAACGTTATCGACGTCATCGACGCAGCATCGCTGCGCAGCGATGTCCCAGACTTCCGCCCCGGCGACACCGTCAAGGTGCACGTGAACATCGTCGAAGGCACGCGCTCGCGCGTCCAGGTCTTCCAGGGTGTCGTCATCGCTCGTCAGGGCGCTGGCGTCCGCGAGACCTTCACGGTCCGCAAGGTCAGCTTCCAGGTGGGCGTGGAGCGCACGTTCCCCGTGCACACCCCGGTCATCGAGAAGATCGAGATCGTCTCCCGCGGCGCCGTGCGTCGCGCGAAGCTCTACTACCTCCGTGGTCGTCGTGGCAAGGCTGCGAAGATCCGCGAGAAGCGCGACAACTAGGCTTCAGCAGTAGGCGAATGGCTCCCCATAGCGGGAGCCATTCGTGTCGATCCGGACGAAACATCACAACCGCCACGGCGGACCGAGCTTGAGGGGGCGCCATGGTCGACGCGAGTGCGCGCGATCGCCGCGCTCCGTCTCACGGACGAGCGCCGCACGAGGGCAGGCACCGCCTCGGTCGCACCGATCGCCCTGCGGGACTGGGCGCGTCCGAGATCGCCGACGCGCCCATCCACGCGACGGGCCTCATCGCCGCTGATGAGCCCGCGCCGGAGCGCACCGGCCGTCTCGGCAAGGCGATGCTCTCGTTCGCGCGCGACCTCGTCATCGTCGCGGTCCTCGCGATCGTCATGTCGATGCTCATCAAGACCTTCCTGCTGCGGCCCTTCTACATCCCCTCCGCGTCGATGAACGACACGCTCGTCGTCGAGGACCGCGTCCTCGTCAACCTCCTCGTCCCGGACATGATCGGCATCGAGCGCGGGGACATCGTCGTGTTCGAGGATCCGGGCGGATGGCTCCCGGTCGTCGCGCCGACGGAGAAGACCGCGTCGCAGGCCGCGGTCGACGGCGCCCTCGAGTTCGTGGGCCTCAAGCCGGAAGAGACGAGCAACCACCTCATCAAGCGGGTCATCGGGCTGCCTGGCGATACGGTCTCGTGCTGCAACGAGTACGGCCAGGTGCTCATCAACGGGCTGCCGATCGGCGAGCCGTACCTGCTGCTCCAGGACGGGCAGGCGGCCTCCGGGCTGCCGTTCGACGTGACCGTCCCGGAGGGGCACCTCTGGGTCATGGGCGACAACCGCTACAACTCGGAGGACTCCCGGTACCACCAGGACGAGCCGGGAGGCGGCTTCGTGCCCGTCGACGACGTCGTCGGCAAGGCGTTCCTGCTGAACTGGCCGCTCGATCGCTTCACCTTCCTCGGCAACTACCCCGAGGTCTTCGACCGCGTCCCGGAGCGGACGGACCAGGAGTGACACCACCCGTCGACCCCACGCTCGACGTCGAGCGAGAGCTGCTGCTCACCGCCCCCGTCGTCATCGGCGTCGACGAGGTCGGGCGCGGAGCCATCGCCGGGCCCGTCGCTGTCGGAGCCTGCGCGATCGACGCCGCCAGGATCGAGCTCGGGGCCCCGGCGGGCGTCCGCGACTCGAAGCTGCTGAGCGCGAAGCGCCGGCTCGAAGCACGCGCGGGCATCGAGGCGTGGGCGATGAGCGTCGGCGTCGGGTACGCGAGTGCCATCGAGATCGACGAGCGCGGCATCACCGCCTGCCTCGGGGCCGCCGCCAAGCGGGCGCTCGCCGAACTCCACGCGAGCGGGGTCCCGGTCGCGGACGCCGTCGTGCTGCTCGACGGCTCGCACGACTGGCTCTCGCCGTGCCTCTCGACGCCGCTCCGCGTCGTGGTGCGCCCGAAGGCCGACCGGGACTGCACCTCGGTCGCTGCAGCGTCCGTGATCGCGAAGCTGGAACGCGATGCCCTCATGGTCTCGGCGGGTGAGGCGCATCCCGAATACCTCTGGGAATCGAACAAGGGATACGGCAGCGCGGCCCACCTCGCGGCGATCGCCGCGGCAGGCCCGAGCGAGCTCCACCGGCACACCTGGCTTCGCGCCGCGACCCCGTAGACTGGGCGGATCATGGACGACGAGAATTTCGACGATTACGAGCGCGAGCAGGAGCTTTCCCTGTTTCGCGAGTACCGCGACGTCGCGGGGCAGTTCAAATACGTGATCGAGACCGAGCGCCGCTTCTACCTTGCGAACAGCGTGGACCTGGTGCGGCGCGACACCGAGCACGATTTCTACTTCGAGCTCACGATGAAAGACGTGTGGGTGTGGGACATCTACCGTTCCGACCGCTTCGTCAAGCAGGTTCGCGTGCTGACGTTCAAGGACGTCAACGTCGAGGAGACGGGCTCGAAGGAGTTCGAGCTTCCCAAGGAACTCGCACTCGACGAATAGCGGGCGCGCGGCGACGCGCCGAGTGGACGCTGATGTCGGTGGTCCGTGGGAGCCTCGTGGAGTGACAGAGACGATGATTCCCGACGCCACCGCATCCGCAGCCACTCAGATCCTGAGGGCGCTTGTCGGCAGAGACGACGCGGTCTTCCACGACGGACAGCTCGAGGCGATCTCGGCGATCGTCGACGAGCGCCGACGAGTCCTCGTCGTGCAGCGCACCGGCTGGGGCAAGTCGGCCGTGTACTTCATCTCGAGCCTCATGCTGCGTGCCCGCGGCGCCGGGCCGACGATCCTCATCTCGCCGCTGCTCGCGCTCATGCGCGACCAGGTCGAGGCCGCGAGTCGCGCGGGCGTGCGGGCGGTGTCCATGTCGTCGGCGAATGCGCACGAGTGGGCGAGCATCCGAGAGCAGCTCGCCGCCGACGAGATCGATGTCCTGCTCGTCTCACCCGAGCGTCTCAACAACCCGGAGTTCCGCGACACGCAGCTGCCGGAGCTCCTCAACCGCACGGGTCTTGTCGTGGTCGACGAGGCGCACTGCATCTCCGACTGGGGTCACGACTTCCGGCCCGATTACCGTCGCATCGCGTCCCTCATCTCCGGGCTCGGCACCGACATCCCCGTCCTCGCGACGACGGCGACCGCGAACGAACGCGTCGTCCACGACATCGAGGAGCAGCTCGGCCGCAGCGGCATCCTCACGATCCGCGGCCCGCTCGCGCGAGCCAGCCTCCGACTCGGCGTGCTCCGACTCGGCAACGCTCGTGAGCGGCTGGCGTGGCTCCTGCAGCACCTCGATGAGCTACCGGGATCCGGCATCATCTACACCCTCACGGTCGCGGGGGCCGAAGACACGTCAGCGGCCCTCCGGGAAGCGGGAATCCACGCGCCCGCGTACACGGGCAAGACCGACCCAGACGAGCGCGAGCGCCTCGAGGGCGCGCTGAAGCGCAACGAGGTCAAGGCCCTGGTCGCCACAAGCGCCCTCGGCATGGGGTTCGACAAGCCCGACCTCGGGTTCGTCGTGCACCTCGGGGCACCGTCGTCGCCCGTGGCGTACTACCAGCAGGTCGGCCGAGCCGGTCGTTCGAGCGCGTCGGCCGACGTGCTGCTGCTGCCGGGCGAGGAGGACCGCGCCATCTGGGAGTACTTCGCGACGGTCTCTATGCCGGACGAGGAGCGCGCGCAGGCTGTCCTCGGCGCGCTTGGCGGCTCGCCGCGGTCGACGGTCGCGCTCGAGTCGGCGGTCGACCTCCGACGCTCTCGCCTCGAGCTGCTGCTCAAGGTGCTCGACGTCGACGGCGCTGTGCGACGCGAGCAGGGCGGCTGGGTCTCGACCGGCCAGCCGTGGAGCTACGACGGCGAGCGCTATGCCCGTATCGCCTCGGCCCGATCGGCGGAGGCGCAGTCGATGATCGACTACGAGCGCACCGACGGCTGTCGCATGGAGTTCCTGCAACGTCAGCTCGACGACTCGACCGCGGCGCCGTGCGGGCGCTGCGACAACTGCGCGGGCGTCTGGTTCGACTCGACGACGGATGCGGCGGTGCAGGCGAGAGCGGGGGCCGCGCTCGATCGTGTCGGCGCCGACATCGCGCCGAGGCGGCAATGGCCGAGCGGCATGGCGAGCCTGGGTGTCGACCTCAAGGGGCGCATCCCCAAGGAGGAGCAGGCGTCAGAGGGCCGGGTGCTCGCGCGCCTCAGCGACCTCGGCTGGGGAGGTCCGCTGCGTGAGCTGTTCGACTCGGCCGGGCCGGAGACGACCGTGACGGGGCCGTTGCTGCAGGCGTGCATCCGCATCCTGTCCGAGTGGAAGTGGGCGGCCCGGCCGCAGGGAGTCGTGTTCGTTCCCTCGCGCTCGAGGCCCCGCCTGAGCGCCTCGCTTGCCGAGGGCATCGCCGGTGCGGGGCGTCTGCCGCTGCTGGGGTCGCTTGATCTGGTTCGCGGCGGGCCGGCGGGCCAGCCGGGTGGCAACAGTGCGTTCCGGCTCTCCAGTGTCGAGGGACGTTTCTCGGCGGGGTCGCTCGATATCCCGGCGGGGCCCGTGCTCCTCATCGACGACTTCGTCGACAGCGGTTGGACCATGACGGTCTGCTCGCGTGAGCTCCGCCGTGCGGGTGCGAGCGCCGTGCTGCCGCTGGCCCTCGCGCAGCGCGGCTGACCGGGCCGAACGACCGCCGGGGACCCGCGTTCCGGGCCGCATTCCTTCCGGCGTCGGTCGGCGACTCTGCTGACGCTCGTCCTGTGGACGCCCGGCACTCCACAGCGGCTGGTCTCAACGTGGGCGAGCGGTGCGTGGCGGTCCAGACTCCCGGCAAGGGAGGTGGTGCGGATGCGTGCCAAGGATCAGCTGGGGCGGCTCGGGGAGAATCTCGCGACCGCGTATCTCGAGGAGCGCGGCCACGATGTGCTCGAGCGGAACTGGCGGTGCCGCGAGGGGGAAATCGATGTCGTCTCGCGTCGAGGCGGGTTCATCGTGTTCACGGAGGTGAAGGCGCGGCGGTCGACGGCGGCGGGGCATCCGCTCGAGGCGATCACGCCGACGAAGCTGGCCCGTATGCGGCGGCTGGCGGGGCTCTGGATGCTCGCGCACCCGGACGAGCGCGGTGCGATGCGGCTCGACGTGATCGCGGTGATCGCCCCGAGCGATCGCACGCCGACGGTGCAGCACGTCGTGGGGGTGGGCGCGTGACGCAGGGCACGGTCGGCCACTCCGTGGCGATCGCGCTCGAGGGGCTCGGCGGGGAGCTCGTCGAGGTGGAGACGCAGATCAGCCCGGGCTTGCCGTTCTTCAAGCTCGTCGGGCTGCCGGACACTTCGCTGGGGGAGGCGCGCGAGCGGGTCAGGGCGGCGCTGCAGAGCTCGGGATGCCCGCTGCCGGCGAGCCGCGTCGTCACGAACATGTATCCCGCCTCGTTGCGCAAGCACGGGGCCGGCTTCGACCTCGCGATCGCGGTGTCGTTCCTCGCCGCTGCCGGGATCATCTCGGCCGAGTCGCCGACGCGCGCGGTGCACATCGGCGAGCTCTCCCTCACCGGGCAGGTGCGGGCCGTCGTCGGCGTCCTGCCTGCCGTGGCCGCCGCGCGAGCCGCGGGCTTCGATACCGTCGTCGTGCCTGCGGACTCGAAGGCGGAGGCGGAGCTCGTGGAGGACATCCGCGTCGTCGCCGTCACCTCGCTGCGGGCCGTGGCGCTGCACTACGGGGCCGATGCGGACGAGCTCACCGAGGAACTCGAGTATCCCTCGAGCTCGGCAGGGCGGTCCGTCGCGGTGCGGGAGCGCGAGCGCAGCGAGGATCCGACCGGGGCGCTCAGCGCGGGGTCGGCGCTGGATCTGTCCGATGTGGTCGGCAGCGACGCCGCTGTCCGGACCCTCATCATCGCTGCCGCAGGCGGCCACCATCTGCTCATGCTGGGACCGCCGGGCGCGGGCAAGACCATGCTCGCGGAGCGACTGCCCGGCATCCTCCCCGACCTCGAGCCGGAGGCCGCCGTGACCCTGGCCGCGGTGCGCTCGCTCAGAGGGATGCCGCTCGCCGCGCGCCTCGACCGCAGGCCGCCATTCGAAGCGCCCCACCACACCGCTTCGGCCGTCGCGCTGCTGGGCGGTGGAAGCGGCCTGATCAGGCCAGGTGCCATCTCGCTCGCGACGGGCGGGGTGCTCTTCCTCGACGAGGCGCCCGAGTTCGCGCGCCACACGCTGGACTCGATGCGCCAGCCGCTCGAGAACGGCGTCATCGAGATCCATCGCGCCCAGGGTCGGGCGGCCTACCCCGCCGAGATGCAGCTCGTGCTCGCCGCGAACCCCTGCCCCTGCGGCAACCACGGCGACCCCGACGCGGAGTGCCGCTGCGATGCCTCAGCCCCACGACGCTATCTCGCTCGTCTCTCCGGTCCACTGCTCGACCGAATCGACCTCCAGCTGCGGGTCGAACGCGTCTCGGCCGCCCGGGCCCGACTCGTGGACCACGAGGCGCAGCTGGGCCACGCCGGGCAGGAAGCCGCGCATCCGAGCATCAGCACAGCCACGGCGCGCGGGCTGGTCGAAGAAACTCGCGGACGCGCCAGGAGGCGACTCGAGTCGACGCCGTGGACGATCAACGCCCGAATCGTCTCGCGATGGCTGCGCGCCCCAGAGCACCGCCCGAGGCGCGACGCCTACGCACCCCTCGCAATCGCGCTCGAACGCGGGCAGGTCACGATGCGCGGACACGATCGTGTCCTCCGGGTCGCCTGGACCATCGCCGACCTCGACGGAGCATCGCGCCCGGAAGTCCACCACGTGCACGAAGCGCTGTCCTATCGAATCAGACTGGGGTAGGTGGAGATGTCAGCACAGGAACCGCAGAGCGGCGCGCACGATCGCGGTACCGATCACGTCCGTCGAGCAGACGGCCAGGCACGCGAGTCGTGGCCCGACCCGGCCGCATTGCGAGACGCGCTGGCCGGGGTGAGCGGCGGGAAGGTCGACGATCTCGGCGACGCAGCCGTGCAGGCCCGGATCGCGCAGCTGGCCTGGTCCTGCACGGTCGAGCCGGGCGACGCCACAGCTGGGCTGCTGATCGGGGCACTCGGCCCCGTCGAGGCCCTGGAAGCGGTCGTCTCCGGGGCTCTGCTCCGGCGGGCCAGGGAGCGCGGTTCGGGCGCTGGAATTCCGTTCGACGAGCTCGCGACGGCAGTCGAACGGTGGCACCACCGCCTCGACCTCGAGCGCACCGCGGCCATCCTGCGCAGCTCGGCGCGACTCGGAGTGCGCGCCGTTCTCCCCGGAGACCGCGAATGGCCGACGCAGCTCGCCGACCTCGGCCCGCACGCGCCGTGCGCGCTCTGGGTTCGCGGCTCCCTCGACACGCTCCGCCAGCTCACGCGGTCCGTCGCGCTCGTGGGGGCCCGGGCATCCACCAGCTACGGCGAGGAGGTCACGGTGCGCCTCGCGAGCGGACTCGCCAACCGCGGCTTCGGACTCGTCTCCGGGGGCGCGTACGGCATCGACGCCGTCGCGCACCGGGTGGCCCTCGCCGAGGGGGCGCCAACGGTGGCGGTGCTCGCCGGCGGTCCTGATCGGCTCTACCCGCAGGGCAACCGCGCCCTCCTGGAACGGATCATCGCGCACGGCGCACTTGTCAGCGAGCTCCCGATCGGGCAAGCGCCCACGCGATGGAGGTTCCTGCAGCGCAACCGCATCATCAGCGCCCTTGCCTCGGCGACCGTCGTCGTCGAGGCAGGGCGCAGGTCCGGAGCCGCGAACACCGCTGCCCACGCGCTGACGCTCGGTCGGCCACTGGGTGCCGTGCCCGGCCCCGTCACGAGTGCGGCCTCGGTCGGCTGCCACCGGCTGCTGCGAGAGTCCGATGCGTCGCTCATCACCTCGGTCGACGACATCGTCGAGCTCCTCGGCGATCACCGGGGAAGCGAGCTCGAACTGCCGGACGGAGCCGCATGGCCAGGCGAAGGCGGCCGCGAGCGAGCTGACGGTGATCGACCCTCATCCAACGCGGTACGAGCCAGGGACGCCCTCCGAGTCGGGCGGCCCCAGCGCAGCGCTGAGATCGCGTCGGCGGCGGGGCTCACGGTCGCCGAGACGGCGGCGGGTCTGGCGGAGCTCGAACTCAACGGCCTTGCCCGAGAGGGCGCCGCAGGGTGGACCAAGACCGCCCGGGCGAAACGCTGAGGAACGGGGGAAGGCGCGGGTGGTGCGCATCCAACGGGTCAGCTCGGAGGCTGAAGGTGCTCCCGGTAGCTCGCGACGACCCCCTCCAGGTAGCGCACGATGACCGCGCGTTCAGCCTCGTCGAAGTCCTGGGCGACCGAGTCGATGTCCATGATCATCGGCGCCAGCAGGCCGCGGGCCTTCGCCGTCGAATCCTCTTCCGGGAAGACGAGCACACCGCGGCGATCGCTCGGGTTCGGCTCACGACGCACGTGCCCCGCCTTCACGAGCCGATCCACCACGACCGTCACCGCCGCCGTCGTTATGCCGAGGCGGCGTGCGATATCGGACGGGGTGAGGTGACCCGAGGAGATCAGGTGCTGCATCGCCACGAGGTCGGTGTGATTGACCTCGAGCTCCTTCGCCACGACGACCTCGTACTCGTCGGAGATCGTGAGGATCTCGCGCAGCAGCGCGGTCGACTCATGCACGCGCGGAAACGCGCGACCCCGTTCATCCCCGGATTGCATGGAACACATCCTAGCGCTAGGTTAGCTAAGCAAATTGATTACTAGTGCATTTAGGTGGTTCGTCCATGCGTGGCATCATCCGATTCATCACCGGCAAGGCGAGCGGCGCGATCGTCATCGCCGTCTTCGTCGTCTTGAGCGGGCTCGCGTTCTTCTGGGGTTCGGGTGAGGGCGGCGACGTCGCGCCGGCCGGAGACCTTCCTGCCTCCGCCGAGTCCGCCAAGGTCGAGGAAGCGCTCGCCACCTTCGAGACCGAGGACAGCAGCGCCGCGCTCTTCGTGTTCCACCGCGACGGCGAAGCGCTCACTCCCGACGATCTGGCGGCCGTGTCCGCGGCCAGCTCGGGCATCGCCGACGCCGCGGGCGTCGACGCGTTGCCGCCGGCCTTCCCAGCCGAAGACGGCGAGGCCATGATCCTCACGGTGCCGCTCGACGCGACCACCGACGTCGATGCACAGTCCGCGCGCGCCGAAGCCATGCGAGCCGCCGCGGCCGACGGGCTGCCAGACGGGCTCATCCCGGTCATGACGGGCCCCGAGGGCTTCGCGGTCGACATCGCTGCAGTCTTCGAGGGTGCCAACTTCACGCTGCTCACGGTCACCGTCCTCGTCGTCGCCTTCCTCCTCATCGTCACCTACCGCAGCCCCGTCCTCTGGCTCATCCCGCTCTCCGTCGTCGGGCTCGCCGACGGCGTCGCCGGCATCGTCGCCACCCGGATCGTCGGCGCGTTCGGCTTGACGATGGATGCGTCGATCAAGGGCATCCTGTCCGTCCTGGTCTTCGGCGCGGGCACGAACTACGCGCTGCTCCTCATCGCCAGGTATCGAGACGAACTCCGTGTCTCGGCCGACAGGCGCGAGGCCATGGCAACCGCCCTGCGCGGCGCGGGCCCCGCCATCATCGCGAGCGGTGGGACCGTGGCCCTGAGCCTCGCGACGCTGCTGTTCGCCTCGCTCGGCGGAAACGTCGTCCTCGGCCTCGCCTGCGCGATCGGCGTCGTCATCGCCATGGTGTTCGCGCTCGTGCTCCTGCCAGCCACCCTCGTGCTCTTCCCTCGCGGTATCTTCTGGCCGGTCGTGCCACGCGTCGGCGACGATCAGCACGGCAAGGGCTTCTGGTTCAAGCTCGGAACCGGCGTCTCGAAGCGTCCAGCCATCGTCGCGGGCGCCGGCATCGTCGTGCTCATCGCGCTCGCCGCCGTCGCGCCCAGCATCAAGGTCGGGCTCGCTCAGACGGAGCGGTTCACGTCCACGCCGGAGGCGG
The DNA here is from genome assembly GCF_002931395.1 of Pseudoclavibacter sp. RFBI5. Taxonomy (NCBI): domain Bacteria; kingdom Bacillati; phylum Actinomycetota; class Actinomycetes; order Micrococcales; family Microbacteriaceae; genus Pseudoclavibacter; species Pseudoclavibacter sp. RFBI5. The sequence continues at coordinate 106,472 of NZ_PSYA01000007.1, forward strand.
TCGTCGGGCAGGAGCTGCTCAACGAGCATTTCCCCGACCTGGCAGGCGCACCGGCGGTCGTCGTCGCGAATTCCGGTGCAGCGCAGGCGGCGGCCGATCGTGCCGCCGAGATCGAGGGTGTCGCCTCAGCGTCGGTGGGCGACTCCAGCGGCGAGATCACGCGCATCGATGTCGGGCTCTCCTCTCCTGCGGAGACGGAGGAGGCACTCGCCACCGTCGAGCGCCTCCGCGCGGAACTGTCCCAGGTCGACGGCGCCGACGCGATCGTCGGCGGCCTGGACGCTCAGGCTCTCGACGAGCAGGCCGCCCAGGACCGGGACCAGCTGCTGCTGTTCCCCCTCATTCTCGCGGTCGTGTTCGTTGTGCTCCTGCTCCTCCTGCGGTCGCTGGTCGCCCCGATCCTGCTGCTCCTCACCGTCGTCGGCTCGTTCTTCGCGTCGGTGGGTGCCAGCTGGCTGCTGTTCGAGAACGTGTTCGGCTTCCCAGCTCTGGACACCTCGGTGCTGCTGTTCAGCTTCCTCTTCCTCGTCGCGCTCGGCGTCGACTACAACATCTTCCTCGTCACGAGGGCTCGCGAGGAGGCGGTGAAGCACGGAACGAAGGACGGGATGATCCGCTCGCTCTCGGCGACGGGAGGCGTGATCACGAGCGCTGGGATCCTGCTCGCCGCCGTGTTCGCGGCGCTCGGTGTCCTGCCGCTCATCACGCTCACGCAGATCGGCATCATCGTGTGCGTCGGCGTGCTCCTCGACACCCTCCTGGTGCGAACGGTGATCGTGCCGGCGCTCGCCTTCCTCACCGGTGACCGCTTCTGGTGGCCGAGCAAGGGCATCCTGGAAGACCCGAGGCCCGCGCACGCCGAATCGGCTCATCCTGGCCAGGTGGGCGGGGGCTCGCACCACGCGAAGCCTGCGCACGCGAAGCCGGCCCACGCCAAGTCGTAGGCTGCCTGGTCACGCCGCGGCCGTGGTGCCTGGGTTGCGACCTACGATGGTCTGCATGCAGGAGCTCTCGGTCGCGGTCGACGCCTACCTACGCTCGCTGCGCTCCGAGCGTGGGCTGTCGCCGCGGACTGCGCAGGCCTATGCGGCCGATCTCGGCATCCTGCTCGACTCCTGCGAGCGCGCTGGGATCGATGGGCCGGGTGCGCTCAGCTTGGAGGTCTTCAGGGATCTGCTGTGGCAGCAGACGCAGGCGGGCAAGGCCTCGTCGAGCATCGCCCGCATGGCGGCTTCGTTTCGCGGGTTCACGTCGTGGCTCGAGGAGACCGGCCGCGGCCCGGATTCGGCGCGGCGCCTGAAGAGCCCGAAGGCGGGGTCGACGTTGCCGCGGGTGGTGTCGGCTGACGGAATGCGGGGGATCCTGGACGCGCTCGCCGAGCGAGCGTCCTCGGGCGATCCGGTGGAGCAGCGCGATGTCGCGATCATCGAGCTGCTGTATGCGTCGGGCATTCGTGTCTCGGAGTGCTGTTCGCTCGATGTCGGGGCCGTCGATCTGGGGCGGCGCGTGGTGAGGGTCGTCGGCAAGGGCGATAAGGAGCGAGTGGTGCCGTTCGGGGCGCACGCTGCGAAGGCGGTCGAGCGGTGGCTCGAGGTCGGCAGGCCGGTCCTCGAGCAGCCGCGTTCTGGGCAGGCGCTGTTCCTCGGTGCTCGCGGCGGGCGGTTGGATGCCCGCACCGTGTACGCGCTCTCCCGTGAGGTGCTTGGAGCTGCGCCCGGCGGTGGCCCTTCGGGGCCGCACACGTTCCGCCATACTGCGGCGACGCACCTGCTGGATGGGGGAGCGGACCTCCGCGCCGTCCAGGAGATCCTGGGCCACTCCGACCTGGGGACGACGCAGATCTACACCCACGTCTCCGCGGAGCGCCTGAAGGCGTCGTACCTGCAGGCGCATCCCCGAGCCTGAAGCCGGGGTCGATCTGGCTGGACCCCGGACGGCCGGACGCTGGACGCTGGACGCTGGACGCTGGACGATGCGGGCCGGCAGGCCAGCACACCGGCAGGCCGACACGCCTCGACGGCCGGGTCTGGCCGCCGAGGCGTGCCTGCGTCCTCGCGGATCTGGCTCCGCTGCGTGGAGGCGGGTCAGGCCTGGCGTCGGCGACTCAGCAGTCCCCAGGCGAGCGCGCCGATGCCGATGACAAGCGCTCCGGCGCCCAGGAGCAGGGGCCAGCCGATACCTGCGGCCCCGGTCTGGGCAAGGGTGTCTGGCGAGCTCGACGGCGATGGTTCTGCGGCTGCCGAGCTGGCGGCCGGCGGTGACGCGGGCGCCGTGCTCGGCGCTGGAGTGCCCGCCTTCGCGCTGGGTGCCGGCGTCGTGGACGCCGGCGGCGACGCGGTGGCACTCTGCGTTGCCGTGGGCGTCGTGCTCGGCCTGGAGATCTCCGGAGGGTTCGAGCTCTCCGGAGGGTTCGAGTTCTCAGGTGGGTTCGTGTTCCCCGGAGGCGTCGGCATCGCGGGAGCCGTGGGCGGCGCGGCGCTGACGGGCGGGCTCGTCGGGGCAGAGCTCGTAGGGATCGGAGGAGCGCTCGGGGTCACGCTCGGTACCGGTGTGGCTGTGGGCGTGGCCGTTGGTGTGCGGGTTGCCATTGGTGTGGGCGGAGTCGTTGGGGTGTGCGTTGCCGTTGCCGTCGGCGTGGGCTTGGGTGTTGAGGTCGGCGTCGGCGTGGCCGTCGGGGCTGGTGTGGGTGTTGGGGTCGGCGTCGCGACGGGCACCCGAGGCGCTCGGTCCTGGCCGACGGCCGTGAACTCTCCGGGCAGGGTGCCGCCGCTTCCGCCGAGCAACTGAGCGCCTGGCGTGTGCAGGACGAGGATCTTCGCGGCCCAGGGCACAGACGGAGAGGTGACGCTCGCGGTGCCGCTCACCGTGACGGGCCCGCGGTCGAGGGCCGCGGGGCTGACCACGATCGGAGCCGATTCTCCGCCTCGAATCGTCGAGGTCTCGGCGCCGGTGGCGACGAAGGTGGCGCCGCTCAGCACCACTGTTCCCGTGGCTCCGGGTACCTCCGTTGCCAGGGTGACGGTGCCCGTTCTCGCATCTGCCCCGTCGGTCGTGAACGCAAGGCTGCCCTTGAGGTCGACCGGCGCGCTGGCGCCGACCTTCGCCGCATCCGCGCGAATGGCCGCGAGGGTGCTGCCGACGTCTGCCCGCTTCTCCTCGGGCACACGTCCGAGGTAGTGCTCGTCTCCGCTCACCGCATGGCCCGAGTAGCTTCCGGGGGCCGCGAGCGACCAGACGAACATGGCGACGGCGCTGGTCACCGTCGGGTCCGCGGACTGCCCGTGGGTCGAGATGGCCCAGTTCACGCGGGCTGTGTCGTCGTCGCTCATCTGGAACTGCTCGCCATCGACGACGCTTCCTTTCGTCGTCTCATCGAGCGGGCGGGGCAGCCAGGGCTGCAGGCAGTAGACGTTGCGTCCCTCGAAGCTGTAGGCCCCGATCCGTCCCTGTCCGCCGTTCTGGGCGTCGTCGAAGCCGGGGCCGTAGCCGGCTGCGCTCGCGGTCTGCGCTCCGGAGAACAGCAGGAACGACGCGGTCATGGCGAGCATGACGAGGCCAGCTGCGGCGCGAGGAAGTCGAGTGGTCCAGCGCGATGGCGAGTGCGCGGTGCGATGGGCAGTCCCGGCGGGCGAGGGCGGTCGCTGCTGGTGGAGAGGAGACATGTGGTGCCTTTCTGGTGTGGGTCGTGGCGAGCGTCGGCTGCTCATCGGTAGAGAGGAAGCAAGACGGCCGCAGGAGGTCGCAGCACCTCGAACAGCGGGGCGGGGTCGAGGTAGGCGCCGTCGCGTCGAACCCCGAGGTGCAGGTTCCCTTCGGGCGTGTGGCGATGCCCGATGCTCAGCTCTCCGATGCGCTGGCCGGTGGAGACGACGTCTCCCGGTCTCAGCTGTGTGACGACCGGCTCGTAGCTGGCGAGCAGGCCGTCGGCATGCTGGATCGAGAGCACCGGTCGGTCGACGACGAAGCCCGCGAACGTGACGGTTCCCGGGGCGGGGGAGCGGACGTCGTCGCCCGGTGCCGCGGAGATGTCGACGCCGCGGTGGCCGGCCCCGTACTGGGCGGCGAGGTCGAATCCACGAGCGACGTTCGGAGGCGCTTCCACGGGCCAGCTCCACGTGCTCGAAGCCCCGGCCGCGTGCGGAGCGCCGCCCAGAGTCGCGCTGGCCATGAGCAGGAGGGGAATGAGCGTCGCGAGACCGCGCCGGGGGCGGACGAGGGACGCTGGGGACTCCGGGGTGCGGTGCATGGTGTCATCGTGGTGCCCGGTGAGCGGGCCCCTGCGGCAGACGACCACGAGGTGTGGAGGACGCCTGTCCACAGGCTCGGCTGCACCTGAGTCCGTGCACCGGTTCCCTGCGCCACCGCTCCTGTGTAGACTGACGCCAGCAGCCCGCCATGCGGGCTGACTTCGCGTGCCCATCGAGGCGTGCATCCATCGGTCTCCAGCACTTCGGTGCGAGAGCGGATGCGCGCTGGGCACCAGGCTGTGCGGCCGCCGGTCGCAGAGAACAACCGCGCGCAGGAATGCGCATTCGAATAGGGAGAACGACCATGGCAGTCGTCACCATCCGCCAGCTGCTCGACAGCGGCGTGCACTTCGGGCACCAGACCCGTCGCTGGAACCCGAAGATGAAGCGATTCATCTTCACCGAGCGGTCCGGCATCTACATCATCGACCTCCAGCAGTCGCTGGGCTACATCGATGCTGCTTTCGACTTCGTCAAGGAGACCGTCGCACACGGCGGCACCATCCTCTTCGTCGGCACCAAGAAGCAGGCTCAGGAGTCCATCTCCGAGCAGGCGACCCGCGTGGGCCAGCCCTACGTGAACCAGCGCTGGCTCGGTGGCCTCCTCACGAACTTCGGCACCGTCCAGAAGCGCCTCAACCGTCTCAAGGAGCTCGACCTCGTCGACTTCGACGACACGACGCGCGGCTTCACGAAGAAGGAACTCCTCATCCAGCGTCGCGAGCGTGACAAGCTCGAGAAGTCGCTCGGTGGTATCCGCAACCTCTCGAAGACGCCTTCGGCGCTCTGGGTTGTCGACACCAAGAAGGAGCACCTCGCGATCGACGAGGCCAAGAAGCTCGGCATCCCGGTCATCGCGATCCTCGACACGAACTGCGACCCGGACGACGTCAACTACCCGATCCCGGGCAACGACGACGCCATCCGCTCCGTTGCGCTGCTGACGCGCATCATCGCCGACGCAGCAGCTGAGGGCCTGATCCAGCGCCACCAGAAGCCGACCGAAGGCCAGGCCGAGGTCGAGCCGCTGGCTGAGTGGGAGAACGACCTGCTGCAGGGCGACGCTCCTGCCGCTGAGGCCGTCGTCGAGGCTCCTGCTGAGACCGAGGCTCCTGCCGAGGCCGAGGCCGAGGCTGTCGAGGCAGCTGAGCCTGCCGAGGCCGCCGAGCCTGCTGAAGCAGCCGAGGCTGTCGAAGCCGTCGAAGAGTCCAAGTAACTTCAAGCACTAGGGAGAACCCCACACATGGCTAACTTCACCCTCGCTGATGTCAAGGAGCTGCGCGAGCAGCTCGGTACTGGCATGGTCGACACGAAGAAGGCGCTCGAAGAGGCCGACGGCGACAAGGAAAAGGCCGTCGAGATCCTCCGCCTCAAGGGTGCGAAGGGCAACGCGAAGCGCGCTGACCGTTCCACCAGCGAAGGCCTCGTCGCCGCGAAGGACAACGGAAACGGCACCGCGACGCTCATCGAGCTCGCAACCGAGACCGACTTCGTTGCCAAGGGCGACAAGTTCATCGCACTCTCCGAGAAGGTGCTCGATGCTGTGGCCGCCGCTGGCGCGTCGAACGTCGACGAGGCGCTTGCCGCCCCCGTCGACGGCACGACCGTCAAGGAGACCATCGATGGCGTCGCCGCGATCCTGGGCGAGAAGATGGAACTCCGCAAGGTGAGCCTCCTCAAGGGCGCCAACTTCGAGATCTACCTGCACCGCACCTCGCAGGACCTGCCACCGCAGGTCGGCGTCGTCGTGGCGTACGAGGGCGACGACGCGGCTACGGCTCGCGGCATCGCTCAGCACATCGCAATGTTCGACCCGCAGTACCTCACCCGTGAGGACGTTCCTGCCGAGGCAATCGACAAGGAGCGGGTCATCGTCGAGGAGATCTCTCGGAGCGAGGGCAAGCCAGAGGCAGCCCTTCCGAAGATCATCGAGGGACGCCTGACCGGCTTCTTCAAGCAGATCGTGCTCCTCGAGCAGGACTACGCTCGCGACAACAAGCAGACCGTGAAGAAGATCGCTGACGCCGCAGGCGTCAACGTCGTCGACTTCGGTCGCATCCGCGTCGGCGCCTAACGCCAGACGCACACGAATTCGGGGCCGGATGCGCAAGCATCCGGCCCCGTTTCGTGTCCCCGGAGCCCGCTCGAGGAGGTCCGCTGAGACTCGTGCGCGCTCCGCACAAGGTAGGCTCGTGGACGATCAGCGATCCCACAAGGAGCACAAATGTCACCACAGGCCCCGCGCAGACGCGTTCTCCTCAAACTCTCTGGCGAAGCGTTCGGTGCAGGCAAGATGGGTGTCGATCCCGAGGTGCTCACGAGCATCTCCAAGGAGATCGCCGCTGCTGCACGCGACGTGGAAGTCGCCATCGTCGTCGGCGGAGGGAACTTCTTCCGCGGCGCTCAGCTCGCGAACGCCGGCATGGACCGCGCGCGAGCCGACTACATGGGCATGCTCGGCACCGTCATGAACGCCCTCGCGCTGCAGGACTTCATCGAGCAGGCGGGCACCCCCGCCCGTGTGCAGTCCGCCATCGAGATGCGCCAGGTCGCCGAGCCGTACATTCCGCTCCGCTCCAAGCGCCACATGGAGAAGGGCCGCGTCGTCATCTTCGGCGCCGGCGCCGGCCTCCCGTACTTCTCGACCGACACGGTCGCCGCACAGCGTGCGCTCGAAGTCGGAGCAGACGTGGTGCTCGTCGCGAAGAACGGTGTCGACGGCGTCTACACCGCCGACCCGCGCCAGGACCCCAGCGCCGAGCTGCTGCACTCGGTCACCTACCAGGACGCGCTCCAGCGTGGCCTCAAGGTCGTCGACTCGACCGCCTTCAGCCTCTGCATGGACAACGGCATGGACATGCGCGTGTTCGGCATGAGCCCAGAGGGCAACATCGCCCGCGCCATCCTCGGCGAGGACATCGGGACGCTCGTCACGTCGAGCCTCGACTAGTCGAGGGCCCCACCGAAACCGCCACCCCGCGACAATTTTCGTCAGTGCGCCGCGCCCTCGAGCGTGGCGTGCGCATCCGACCATCTCGGTAGGATGATGCAGAACGCCCTGGAAAGGACACCCCGTGATCAACGACGTGCTCACCGAGACCAAAGACAAGATGGCGAAGGCCGTCGACCACGCGAAGGAAGACTTCTCGACGGTGCGAACGGGGCGGGCGAACCCCCAGCTCTTCACGAAGATCCCCGTCGACTACTACGGCACCGCGACGCCGCTCGAGCAGCTCGCGTCGATCGCCGTCCCCGAAGCTCGTGTTCTCGTGATCACGCCCTACGACAAGTCGGCCCTCAAGGAGATCGAGAAGGCCATCGTGTCGCGGCCGAACCTCGGGGTCACGCCAAGCAACGACGGCAACCTCATTCGCGTGGTCATGCCGGAGCTCACGGCCGACCGCCGCAAGGAGTACGTCAAGCTCGTGCAGACGAAGGCGGAGGAGGCGCGCGTCGCCGTCCGCAACATCCGTCGCAAGGCGAAGACCGACCTCGAAGCGCTGAAGGACGAAGTGGGCGAGGACGACATCGCTCGCGGCGAGAAGGAACTCGAGACCTTCACGAAGGCGCACATCGATCGCATCGACGAGGCTTCCAAGCACAAGGAAGCCGAGCTCCTCGAGGTCTAGTCGCTCGTGTCCACGACTGGGAGTGACGGGGCAGACCCCGGCGAGCGCCTGGACCGCGAGGTCCGGGAGACAGAGGCGGAGTCCGAAGCGCGCGAGACGCCGAGCGCCTTCGGTCCCGCCGCCAGCGAGGGCGACGGCACACCAGCGGCCGGAGCCCCCGCGGCTGCTGACGATCTCCCGGTCATGGGCGACGGCGCTCCTGCGCCGCCCCTGACCCCGCTCCGCCCATCGCGGCTTGGTGACACCGGCACGAACATCCTTCACGACCTGGAATCGCGCGCGCAGCAGGCGCGGACCCAGGTGCGGGAGCAGCGCGACAAGCTGCGGGCACGCAACGACGCGATCAACGCCCGCAGTGGGCGCAACCTGTCCTTCGCGATCTTCTTCGGCGTCGTGCTCGGGGCGCTCCTCATCTCGAGCCTCATCTTCATCAAGCAGCTCTTCATCCCGTTCGCGGTCGCGATGGTCATCTTCGCGACGATCGAGCTCGCGAGCGCAATGCGCGGTGCCGGGCGCGACGTGCCACGCATTCCGCTAGTCGTCGCAGCCGTCGCCATCCAACCTGTTGCCTACTACTTCGACGTCGTCGGGCAGTGGCTCGCGCTGCTGATCGGCGTCTTCGTCGTGACCGTGTGGCGGCTCGTGGAAGCCTCGGTGTCCACCGATCGGCCACCGCGGAAGGCGGTCTGGGCCGACTTCCTGGCCGCCGCGCTCATCCTCATCTACGTCTCGTACCTCGGCTCGTTCACGGTGCTCCTCACCTCGCAGGAGGACGGCCAGTGGTGGGTGCTCGGCTTCCTCATCATCGTCGTGGCCGTGGACGTGGGTGCCTACGTCTTCGGCCTCAACTTCGGCAAGCACAAGCTCGCGCCGAAGATCAGCCCGGGCAAGACCTGGGAGGGGTTCGCGGGAGCCGGCCTCACGTCGATCGTCGTGGGCATCCTCGTCAGCATCTTCCTCCTCGATCAGGACTGGTGGTTCGGCCTGATCATGGGGCCCCTGCTGCTCATCACCGCCACGGCCGGCGACCTGACCGAGTCGATGATCAAGCGCGACCTCAAGATCAAGGACATGAGCTCCTGGCTGCCCGGGCACGGTGGGTTCTTCGACCGCATCGACTCGATCCTGCCGTCGGGAGCGATGGCGTTCGCGCTGTACTTCTGGAGCGCAGACTCGACGCTCTGGTGATGCCCCACCGGGGAGCCGTGCGACATGTTCGCTCGTGATGCGGCAGAATGGACCGCGTGAGCAGCACTTCATTCCCTCTGGCATCTCGTGGCACCCTCGGCTACGACGCCGAAGAGGTCGACCGTGCATTCCGCGTCGCCCGGCAGCGTTACGACAACTTCGACAACGGCACGCAGGGCAAGCGCCTCTCGACGAGCAGCATCCGCCACACGGCGTTCACGATGCGCAAGGGCGGGTACTCCGCCCCGCACGTCGATGCCGCGCTCGAGCGCCTCGAGGACGCCGTCGCCATCCGCGAACGCGACGAGCACATCGACCGGGTCGGCCGTGATGTCTTCCTGCGCGAGACGAAGACGACGGCCCGGGCGGTCCTCGCTCGGCTCCGTCGCGAAGACGGCGAGCGCTTCGATCGCGTCTCCGTCCTGCAGCGTGGATACGACGTCAAGGAGGTCGACGAGTTCTCCAGCAGGCTCGCTGACTTCCTGCGCGGTGGGACCGCCATGTCGCTCCGCGAGGTCCGCGGTGTCGCGTTCACGCCGAAGCGCCACGGCTACAAGGAGACGCAAGTCGACCTGCTCATCGACGCCGTCATCGACGTCATGCTCGCCATTCGTTAGGTACACCTGCCACCTCAGCTGAGCCTGAGCGTTGTCAAATCGTGACCTCCCCGTTACGATTGCGTGGTCCCCTCGGCCCATCGGTTGGAGCTCCATGCCGGAAACCACTGCAACTCGCGGAGAGCGTGCACGCCAGCGTCGCAAGACTCGCGCCAAGCGCCGCGCCGCGATCTTCGGCTCATCGGCGCTCGGCGTCGTCGCAGCCGGGGCCATCGCAGTGACCACCCTCACGGGTGCCGGGGCCACAGCCTCGGCTGACGCGTCGCTGAGTCCGAGCATCCAGGAGCTGTCGCAGGAGCAGGCGCAGGCGTACGCGGTCCTCGCCGTCTCGGGGGAGAGCTCGCAGGGGACCACCATCGACGACCGGGGCTCGAGCGTCAGCATCGACGTGGTGCCGACCGACCCTGCCTCGCTCAAGAAGATCACCGAGGAGATGGTCAAGACCCAGTACGGCTGGGGTGCCGACCAGATGTCCTGCCTCGACAAGCTGTGGATGAAGGAATCCGGCTGGAACTACCTGGCCGAGAACGCCGATTCCGGTGCGTACGGCATCCCGCAGTCGTGGCCCGCTGAGAAGCTCGCCACGATGGGCGCCGACTGGAAGACGAACCCGCTGACGCAGATCAAGTGGGGGATCGACTACATCGACCGAGCGTGGGGCACCCCGTGCGCCGCCTGGAACCAGCACAACGGCTCCTATTGACCTCGGACCCGCTGCCCACGACCGCAGCGTCACCTTCGGCTGAAGACCTCGCCACCGCGAACCACCTGGGAGTACCCGCATGACCACCACCGCCATCCGCACCGGCTCGACGCGGGCCTCACGGCCCGCAGGCCTCCGCCGACGTGCGGGAGCCCGCGTGATCGTTCCGACCCTGGCAGGGATCGCGATCGCTGCCCTCGCGGTCACCGCGACCGTCCAGCTGGGGGCACAGGGCGATGGTGAGAGCGAAGTCGTCTCCGTCGCATCCGTCGACGAGCTGACCGCCGCGGGGGCGCAGGGCTACGCCGTGAGCCTCGTCTCCGCAGTGGATGCGGTGCCGGCAGACACGAGTCGTACGAGTGACATCGCCAGCATCGTCGTGGTCACCCCGACGCCGACCCCGACGCCCGAGCCGGAGCCCGAGCCCGAGCCCGCCCCCTCGAACTCGAGCAAGAACTCCTCATCCGGGGGATCCTCGTACAAGGAGGCCGACGTCTCCTCGGACCCGAGCATCGACGCCACGCTGGCCCGCATCGCGCAGTGCGAGTCCGGTGGCAACCCTTCGATCAATACTGGGAACGGCTACTACGGCATGTACCAGTTCTCGCTTCCCACGTGGCAGTCCGTCGGCGGGACGGGCCTGCCCTCCGACGCATCGCTGGAAGAGCAGACAATGCGCGCCAAGATGCTGCAGGCGAAGGCCGGCTGGGGGCAGTGGAGCTGCTACTGACCGGGAAACCGGCCAGAATTCCTGGGCCAATGGCTGCGGCAGTCGGCGGGCGACTGATGCCGTTTTCGTTGCCATTCCGTGACCATTCCGTTATCCTCGGGGAGTCCCTAGTTCCAACCCCGGGAGATCAATGACCACGTTGCAGCGCACAGGCTCGACGCGAGCAGCGCGTCCGACGGCCGCACGACGCTCACGGGCGAAGATCATCGTCCCCATCGCCGCGAGCACCGCTGTCGGTGCCCTTGCGCTCACGGCCATCCTGCAGGCGGGTGTCGCCGGCGGCGCCTCCCCAGCTCTTGCGATCGCGCCGAGCGTCGCGGACCTGACTGCCGCGGGGGCCCAGGGATACGAGGTCAGCCTGGTCTCCGCCGTCGAGGCGAGTGGCGAGGCAACGGTCGAAGATGAGGGCACTGCCGCCCCGACTGCGACTCCGCGAGACAACGATCTGGCCGGCATCGTCGTGACGACGCCGACCCCGACGCCGACCCCCACTCCGACACCGACCGAGAAGGAGTCGAGTTCCTCCTCCTCCTCGTCGTCGTCGAACAGCAGCCCCGACTACGTCGCGCCCGACCCGGGCACGTCGAAGGCGGTTGCCGCCGACGTCGTCGCGTCCATGGGCTGGGGTACCGGCGAGTTCGCCTGCCTCGAGAAGCTCTGGCAGCGCGAGTCAGGCTGGAACGCGGCGGCCGAGAACCCCTCGTCAGGCGCCTACGGCATCCCACAGTCGCTTCCCGGCAGCAAGATGGCCACGCACGGCTCTGACTGGCGCACGAACCCCGAGACGCAGATCCGCTGGGGCATCGACTACATCAAGGGCCGCTACGGCACTCCGTGCGGCGCGTGGGCGCACTCGGAAGCCAACAACTGGTACTGATCCACTTCTCCTCGAGCCCGCTGGGCTCAGCCTCACGACGCCGCGTGACCTCAGGGTCACGCGGCGTCGTCTGTCAGCTCGGTTCCCACGAGCTTCCTAGAATGGTTGTCATGCCCCGCTCGAACCGATCCCGCCGTCCAAGCGGTGATCCGTCCCCGAGGACGAAGGGCGGTCGCGCGGCGAAGCGGCAGCAGGCTGCCGCCGACCGCGCTGGCGACCAGGCCGACGAGCTCGAGCGTCTCCGCGAGGGCTGGCGCCGCACGGAGGTGCGCCGCGGCGTCTCCTACACCGTGCAGCCGATCTCGGCGGTCCGGGCGGTCAAGGACTACGTGTGTCCTGGCTGCCCCAACGCCGTCGAGGCGGGAGTCGCGCACGTCGTCGTCTGGCGGGCCGAGGGCATCCTCGGAGACGAGCACGCCTTGGCGGCCCGCCGCCACTGGCACAACCACTGTTGGAGGATGGCATGACCGACGCATCGACGGCCGGAGAAGCTGGCGAGTCCATCGAGATCCGGAGCGGAACGGAGCTGCCAGCTCGCCGCGAGGAGATCGAGCTGCACACGAGCGATGGCCTGACCCTCGTCGGGGAGCTGGCGCTGCCCCTCCACCGTGAGCCGGTCGCGACACTGGTCACCCTGCACCCCCTGCCCACCGCGGGCGGGTTCATGGACTCGCACGTGCTGCGCAAGGCATCATTGCGTCTGCCCGCGCAGGCGGACCTGGCTGTGCTTCGCTTCAACACGCGAGGCACGAGCTCTCCGCGAGGCACGAGCGACGGCGAGTTCGGTGACGGAGAGACCGAGCGCGCCGATGTCGAAGCCGCCATGGCGTTCGTCCGCGAACGCAGTCTGCCGAACCCGTGGCTGGTCGGCTGGTCGTTCGGCACCGAGCTCGCGCTCAAGCACGGCCACGAGCACGCGGACGTCAAGGGTCTCATCCTGCTGTCCCCGCCCCTGCGGCGCACCAGCCAGGCCGAGCTCGACCGCTGGGCGGACGCGCGCATCCCGGTCGTCATGGTCGTGCCAGAGCACGACGACTTCCTCAAGCCCGACGAGGCGGCGCAGCGTATCGCGCACCTCCCGAACCTCGAGCTCGTGCCCGTCGACGACGGTCGGCACCTGTGGGTGGGGGAGAAGCAGACGAAGCGAGTGCTGACGGAGATAGTGCAGCACACGAACCCGGCGGCGCTTCCGCTCAGCTCGTCGTGGCCGAGCGGCGAGTGATCCGCGTCACGATCCGGTGCATGAAGCCGAGCTTCACCTCGGTCGGAGCGTTCAGCACGAACGGGTAGAGGTCGTTCTGGCCCATCGCTCTGCTCAAGCGGTTCAGGAGCAGCGAGACCTCGTGCCAGTCGGCGAGCACCCGCTCGATGGGCTCCTCCGTGTAGTCGAGGAGCGGGGTCGTCTCCGGCTGCAGCACCACGTTCGAGGCGGCGGCCGTCCAGAGCGATCCGAGGATGTGCAGGTAGTGCGCGAAGGTCTCGGCGAAGTCCTCCCAGGGGTGCATCGTCGCGTACTCGGAGATGTACGACGCCGACCAGCCCTCGGGGGCGCCCAGGCGGTAGTGGCGTTCGAGCGCCTCCCGGTAGCTCGCGCGCTCGTCCCCGAACAGCTCTCGGCACTCGTCGAGGAGCGTCTCGTCGTCGAGCAGGATCGACTGGTAGTAGTGGCCGATCTCGTGCCTGAAATGACCGAGGAGGGTGCGGTACGGCTCGCCCAGACGCACTCTGAGCGCTTCGCGGTGCGCATCCAGGGTCTCGGCCAGGTCGATCGTGATGATGCCGTTCGCGTGGCCGATCGACACTCGCTGGCCTGAGCTCCGGCTCGAGAGCAGGTCGAACCCGAGACCCCCGTCACGTTCCGCGTAGCTCTCCATGGGGAGGCGCAGGTGCAGGCACTGCGCGAGCAGGCGCCGCCTGTCCGCGTTCGCCTCCGCGAGCTTCTCGAGCGCGAGGGTGTCGTCGGACTCAGGGCGCTTGCGAACGAGCCTGCAGGAGAGGCATGACGAGGTCGCGATGCCGTCCTCCACGAGCCAGTTGCACCGCCAGCTCCGGTTCCCGCATTCCCGCCACAGCCTGCCCTCGACGAGGACGGCTCCGCCGCTGACGTCGACGAAGACCTGCGTCTCGTCGTGGAAGGCGATCGGCGTCGCGCAGGCGTCGCACAACAGCGACTCGAGCATGACGAGCGACGCGCAACGGGGGCACTGGATGCTCTGCACGCCTCGAATCATAGGTGGAGAACGGGCCGTGCAGCGCTCGGCCTGCGCGGCCGTGAGGCTAGCGCTCGTTCTGCGCCGGTATCCAGACTTCCTTGACGATGAGGAGGATGGCCGCCGCGATCGGGATCGCGACGAGAGCGCCGAGGAGCCCGAGGAGCGTGCCTCCCGTGAGCGCGGCGATGACGACGATGGCGCCGGGGACCTGCACGGCCGAGCTCATGATGCGAGGGCTGATGACGTAGGCCTCGACCTGCATGTAGACGACGTAGTAGATGGCGGCCATCCACCACACGCTGCTGTCGACGGGCATGAGCGCCAGCTGCAGCACGACGATGATGACCGACGCCGACAGCGTTCCCACGAGGGGGATGAGCGAGCCGAGGAAGGCGATGATCGCGAACACGGCGGGCATCGACGCGCCGATGATGGAGAGGAACGTGAAGGACAGGATCCCGTTTGCGAGGCCGAGCGCGAGCTGCCCGAGGACGAACTTCCCGACGGACGCCGTGATCTGCTCGGTCAGCTCGGCCGTGCGGGCCCGGCGGGAGGCCGGCAGGAGCTGGTAGAAGCCGCGCTTGATGCTGTTCATGCTCGAGACGAAGTAGAGCATGAGGATGAAGACGATGAGCACCCCGAAGAAAGCGTTCACGATGCCGAAGCCGACTTCGAGCACGCCACCGCCGATGGCGGCGAGGTTGTTGCGCAGCCACTCGAGCGCGTCGGTCACGAACTCCTGGGCCTGGAGATCCGGGAAGCGCTCGTCGACCCACTCGATGACGTTCGAGCCCGCGAGGTCGTTCACGATCGACGTGTAGCGAGCCGAGAGCTGCTCGACCTGGCTCGAGATGCTCGGGATCAGCGCCCACACGACAAGACCGAGGGCGAGCGCGGCTCCTCCCAGCGAGGAGATGATCGCCGCCCACCTGGGCCAGCGGTGGCGCTCCAGGAACGCGATGATCGGCTCGAAGCCGAGCGCCAGGAACAGTGCCGCACCGATGTAGGTGAGGATCGTGCTCAGCGAGGCGATCATGCCACCGAGGACAAGAGCTACGAGCACGCCGACCGTCGCGACGAAGCCCAGCCTGAACGGATTCTCGATGCGCATGCGGTGTTCCCCCTGATCGGATCCCGGCCGATGGCCGGGATCCGAGTCTAGACGCGCGGGAGGGGTCGAGATCGCACGCTGGGCCTACCGCTGGCGCGGACCTCCGCGCTTCTGGCTCGGGTTCTGTCCGCCACCCTGGCCCGCGGCCTGAGCAGGGACCGGCTCGTCCTTTGAGGTGCTCTCGTCAGCGGGCTCGCTTGATGCCTCGGACGTCGCACTCGCGTCGTCGGCTGCAGTCTCCTGCTCCTGCTGGGAGCCACCGCTCGAGAGCGCGAAGGCGTGCGCCTCGGCTGCGTCGGTGCCCGAAGTCGCCGCCTCGGTGTCGTCAGCGGCGGGCCGCTTCGTGATCTGCTCGTCGGCCTCGGGAAGGCTGAAGTCGGTGCGCGAGAAGGCTCGCTTGAGCTGGTCGAGGTAGCTCTGCACCTGGTCGCGCTCCTCGCGGAGCTCCGAGAGGCGCTGCTCGGCGTTGTCGAGCAGGCTCTGCGTGTGCTGCTCGACCTCCGTGTTGCGCTCGCGCGCCTGCTTGTTGCTCGTCTCGAGCAGGTCGGCCGCCTTGCGCTCTGCCTGGTCCTGCGTCTCCTGCGCGCGGCGACGCGCATCCGCCATGATCTTTCCCGCTTCGCGCCGAACCTGCTCGCTGCGCTGGTTGAGGTCGGCGAGCTGCTCGGTCGCGTCGTCGATGAGCTTCTTCGCTGCTGCCTCCGCCTTGCGGCCAGCGGCCACGAGCTGCTGCTCGAACGCGTTGCGGCGCTTCGAGAGCTCGACATCGAGCTCCGTGCGCTTCGCGTTCATCTCCCGGACGGAACCCTCGCGGAGCGCGTCGAGCTCGCCCTTCGCTGCCTGGCGCTCCGCCTCCTGCTCGTGCTCCATCTGCGTGCGGCGAGCCGCGGCTTCGCGCTCGAAGTCGGCGCGCGCCTTCTCCATCTCCCGCTGCCGCTCGGCGAGGCGAGCGGCGGACTCGGCGATCTCGTTCTCCACGGCCTGACGCTTCGTGGCCAGCTCCTCGTCGACCGACGCGCGCAGCGCGCTGATCTCGAGATCGGTCGAGTGGCGCAGCTCGCGCAGCTCGGTCGTGACCTGGTCCTTGACCGTCTCGATCTCGCGCTCCTGGTTGGTGCGCGTGAGATCGGCTTCCTGCTTCGCGTTCTCCAGGAGGCTGTCGGCCTCCGAGCGGGAATCGCTCAGCACGCGCGAGGCGCGAACATCCGCCTCACGTGTCACCCGCTCCGCGTAGTCGTTGGCTTCCTGGTGGATGCGGGCCGCGTTCCGGTGCGCTTCGCTGAGGATCTTGTCGGCCTCGCGCTGCGCCTCGGCAGTGAGCTTCTGCGCCTGCTGCTCGGCCGTCGCGAGCGTGCCCGCAAGCTTCGTGCCGAGGCCGGAGTAGGTGGGATTGCCGACCTCGTTGAGCTCGGACTCGAGCTGCTTGATGCGGGTCCTCATCGCCGCGATCTCGCGGCTCGCACCGGAGTCCTGGTTGCCGGCCTGGGCGAGCTGCGTGCGCAGTGACCTGATGACCTCGTCGACTTCTTCGCGGTTGTAACCGCGCATCGCCGTGTTGAAGTTGATGTCGTCGAATGCCAAGGACGCCTCCGCGTGAGTCAGGGTGCAGGTGCGCGCCGACCGCCTGCGCACGTCCTGAAGTCTAGACGGCGGCTCCGAACAGCGCCCTGATGAGGCTCGGAATGGCGGAGACATCTCTCCGGAAATCGCAGCTTCTCGGGACGTGACCGCGGGCGCATTCACCGAATTCGGGGGCGAAACCGGCGTATTCCAGGGGAAGTGCGGGCACGGTGCGTTAGATTGAGGGGTCGAGAGTCTCCATGAACCTCATGGAAGACGACGGCACCCTCGCGAGAGGAGCACGTCGAGCGCACAAACGATGCACGGCGCAATCACTCGAGAAGGAGTCACTCAGTGAGATTCATCCTAGCCGCGATCGCATTCCTCGGAAGTGTCGCGCTGCTTGTCGTCGGCTGGCTGCAGGTCACGGAAGCGCGGGCGGCCGACACGGTCGTCGCGACGGGCACGCTGACCCAGGAGTCGCCGTTGCTGGTCATCCCCAGCGACACGCTCATCGAGCACGCTGGCACGCAATCCATCACGATCCGCGGCGATGGCCCCATTCGCGTCGCGATCGGGCGCCAGGCGGACATCGCAGGCTGGGTCGGAACGACGCAGCACGAGATCGTCACCCTCGACGACACGAGCGGAGCTCTCGTCTTCACGCCGGGCGAGGCTTCGGCGGATGAGACGACGGCCCCCAACATCCTCGGCAGCGACCTCTGGTTCCAGGAGTACGAGGGGGAGGGGCAGCTCGAGATGCAGCAGACGCTTCCCGTCGGCTTCGCCCTGCTCGTCCAGTCGGACGGGGAGGCCTCCGCGCCCAACGAGATCTCCATCTCCTGGCCGCTCGACGGACGCGCGCCCATGGCCGGTCCGCTCCTGCTCGGCGGCGGAGTCCTGCTGCTGATCTCCCTCGGCCTGCTGCTCTGGGCGCTGCTGAGCATGCGCCGCCGCTCGAAGCCGCAGCGACAGGCTCGCGAGGAGCTCGCCTCCGAGATCCCGGTCGTCGTGCCCGCCTCTGACGGGGGAACCGCGGCGACGCCGGCGTTCTCCTTCGAAGGCTCAACGCAGGTCGCGGACGACGGGCTCGATTCGTCCGAGGTCGATCCGATCGAGCAGTCGCAGAGCGTCGTGGCCGAATCGGTCCGGCTCTCCGAAGGCGACCCTCGATCCATTGAGGCAGACCACGACAGCTTCAGGCCGGTCGAGGAGCCCAGCTGGGCGCCACCGGCCACCGTCGACGCGGCGGACCGGCAGCCCCAGGCTGCCGCCTTCCCTTCCTTCCGGGCCCCGAGCGCCGAGGCAGCAGCAGTCAGCCCGGCACCTGGCGCACCCGTTGCTCCGGCGGTCGACGACCCGTTCAGCTGGAGTGGCCAGGAGGAGGCATCGTCTCCGGATGCCGGCGACTCCCCGTCCGAGTCGGCAGCGCCTCCAGCGGACGACGACACGGACAAGGCGGACTCAGGCAAGTCGGACGACGACGACTCCACCGGTGGCGGGGAGCCTCCCGCTGGCGGTGCGCCTGGCCCTGACGCGACCGCACCATCCGGCGACGCGCCCGCTGCTGAGCCTCAGCAGTGGCGTCGACCCCGCGGTCGCGACCGGAGCCAGGCCCCGAAGCGACTCTTCAGGCTCATCCCAGTGCTGCTCGTCGGATCGATCGCGCTCTCCGGATGCTCCGCCGACTTCTGGCCAGAGCAGTTCGGCGGGTCGACGAGTGCGCCGACGACGCCGACCCCGACCTCCTCGATCGACCAGGCGCTCCTCACCGAGGGCGAGGCACTGCCCGCCGTGAACGCGCAGCAGCTCACGGAGATCCTCGACGACGCAGCCAAGCTCGCCCAGGAAGCGGATGCCGCCAACAAGCCGGATGGGCTGGCGCCGCGATTCACCCAGGCCGCCTACCAGGAGCGCGCAGCCGAGTACAAGGCGAAAGCCGCCGACAACGCGCTGCCCGGCCCCGTGGCCTTCCCGACCGGCGAGATCGTCTACGCCGTGCCGCAGGCCTCCGAGGCCTGGCCGAAGTCGATCTTCGTGGTCCGTGAAGCCGGCGGAGAGACGCCAACGGCACCGTTCGGCATGATGCTCACGCAGTCGACGGCCCGCGACGCCTACAAGGTCGCGTCCATCGTGCAGCTCACCCCCGACGTGACCCTGCCGGAGGCGGCCCCCGTCGAGATCGGAGCCCCCGGTATCGACGGCCTCGCACAGCCGCTTGTCATCGCTCCTGAGGAACTCGCCGCGGCCTACGCCGACGTCATCAGCAACGGCGACGGCTCGCAGTTCGCCGCGCTCTTCTCTCCCGACGGAGATTCCCTGCGCACCCAGATCGCCGATGCCAGGGCGACGGTCTCGGGCGAGATCGACGCGAACGCGGCCCGGATCGAGTTCCAGACCCGGCAGAGCGACGACCCGCCCTTCGGAGTGCAGACGCTCGACGGGGGCGCGATCATCGCGGTCTCCATCGAGGAGGTCGAGAAGCTGAGCGCGCGCACGCAGCTCGCGACGCTGAGCGTCCAGGGCCGCACCGCCGCTCTTGCCGGTGCCAGCTCCTCGTCACTCGGGTTCGAGACGCTCTACACCAACCAGCTCATGTTCTACGTGCCGTCTGAAGCGACAGGCGGCGCAGTCCAACTGCTCGGCTACGCCAACACCATGACCGGCGCACGCCAGCTCAACGCCAACGAGGTTACCTATGGCTGAAACCCCTCCACTCAACCCAGCGAGTCTCTACGGAGCCGTCGATCTCTCCTCGCTCGTCCAGCGCGCGAACACGCCGGCAGGTCAGGAGCCCGGCGCTCCGGCAGCCGGCGCTCCAGGACAGCCCACGCAGCCAGCAGCCGGAGAGCCGGTTGCGACGCTGCCGGACGTCGTGGTCGATGCCGACGAGCAGACGCTCGAGCAGTTCATGCAGCTCTCGCAGTTCCTGCCCGTCATCGTCGAGATGCACGCCGCCTGGTCGAGCGATGCGCAGGCCCTCTCGCCCGTGCTCGCGAACATCGTCCGCAGCGCTGAAGGACGCATCGTGCTCGTGCGGGTCGACCTGGATGCGCATCCGCAGCTCGGGCAGCAGCCGCAGGTCATCGCCATCATCGGCGGTCGGCCGCTGCAGCTCTTCTCCGGCAACCCGCCCCAGGAGCAGATCACGCAGATCGTCGGCGAGATCCTCCAGGTCGCTGCCCAGCAGGGGCTCACGGGCCACGTCGCGGTGGATGCGGCACCTGAGGCCGAGGCGGAGGCCCAGGCCGAGCCTGCCGCACCGCCGCTCCCGCCGCTGCACGCTGAAGCCTTCGAGGCGCTCGAGCGCGGAGACTATCCCGCAGCCATCGACGCCTACGAGCGCGCCCTCGCTGAGCGCCCCGCCGACGACGAGGCTCGCGCCGGCCTCGCCCAGGTGCAGCTCCTCGTCCGGCTCCAGGGCAAGACGCTCGAGGAGATCCGGCAGCGAGGCGCCGCCAACGCGGACGACCTCGATGCGCAGCTCGACG
Source organism: Pseudoclavibacter sp. RFBI5 (assembly GCF_002931395.1). Taxonomy (NCBI): domain Bacteria; kingdom Bacillati; phylum Actinomycetota; class Actinomycetes; order Micrococcales; family Microbacteriaceae; genus Pseudoclavibacter; species Pseudoclavibacter sp. RFBI5. The sequence goes on from NZ_PSYA01000007.1 coordinate 126,838, forward strand.
TCGCGGACCTCGACCTGTCGGGCGGGCATATCGATGACGCGTTCGACCGCCTGCTGACGCTGTTCCCGAAGCTCGACGCCGAGGGCAAGACGACGGTGCGCGAACGCCTCCTCGATCTGTTCCTCGTCGTGGGCGTGGCAGACCCCCGCGTGGGGGCTGCACGGGCACGGCTCACGAACCTGCTGTTCTGACCTGAGCTGGCGAGCAGAGCGAGGCCCGGATGCGATCAGATCGCATCCGGGCCTCGCTCCGTTGAGCCTGCGGGTCTCCTAGCCCTCGAACTTGAGCCAGACTGCCGCGAGCGGCGGGAGGGTGATGGCCGCTGACTGCGCGAAACCGTGGGATGCGACGTCCTCGGTCGTGACGGAACCGTAGTTGCCGGCCCCCGAACCCGCGTACGTCTCCGCGTCGGTGTTGAGCACCTCAGACCAGCGTCCGGCGTGTGGCAGGCCGAGGCGGTAGCCGCCGATGGCCTGGTTCGAGAAGTTGAAGATCATCGCGACGTCCGGAGTGCCGTCGAAACCACGGCGCGCGAATGCGAGGACGCTGTTCGCTGCGTCGTCGCCGCTGAGCCACACCATGCCGGACGAGTCGTCGTCGAGCTCCCAGAGCGCGCCCTCGTGCTTCGCGAGACGGTTGAGGTCTCCGACGAGACGCTGGACGCCCGCGTGGCCGGGGTTGTCGAGCTCCCACCAGTCGAGGCCGCGAGACTCGCTCCACTCGGTCTGCTGCGCGAACTCCTGCCCCATGAAGAGCAGCTGCTTGCCCGGGTGGCCCCACTGGTACGCCAGGAAGAGGCGCGTGCCGGCGAGCTTCTGCCACTCGTCGCCTGGCATCTTCGAGTACAGAGACCCCTTGCCGTGGACGACCTCGTCGTGGCTGATGGGAAGCAGGAACCGCTCGCTCCACGCGTACACGAACGAGAACGTCAGGTCTCCCTGGTGGTGGGAGCGGTAGATGGGGTCGCGCTCGACGTACCTGAGGCTGTCGTTCATCCAGCCCATGTTCCATTTGAGGCCGAAGCCGAGGCCGCCCCATTCGGTCGGCTTCGTGACGCCAGCCCAGCTCGTCGACTCCTCGGCGATCATGGCGATACCGGGGTAGAGCTTGTAGGCCGTCGCGTTGACCTCCTGCAGGAAGGCGATGGCCTCGAGATTCTCGCGCCCGCCGTGGATGTTCGGCACCCACTCCTCGCGCGAGTAGTCGAGGTAGAGGATGGAGGCGACGGCGTCGACGCGCAGCCCGTCGATGTGGAACTCCTCGAGCCAGTACAGCGCGTTGGCGACGAGGAAGTTGCGCACCTGGGAGTCACCGAAGTTGAAGACCTTCGTGCCCCAGTCGAGCTGCTCGCCGAGCCGAGGGTCGGCGTGCTCGTAGAGCGCCTGGCCGTCGAACTCGGCGAGGCCGAAGCTGTCCTTCGGGAAGTGGCCGGGCACCCAGTCCATGATGACGCCGTAACCGGCCTGGTGGAGCCGGTCGATGAGGTAGCGCAGGTCGTCGGGCGAGCCGAGGCGGGAGGTCGGCGCGTAGTAGCCGGTGACCTGGTAGCCCCACGAGCCGCCGAAGGGGTGCTCCGAGAGCGGCATGAACTCCACGTGGGTGAACTCGAGGCCGTCGAGGTACTCGACGAGCTGGTCGGCCAGCTCGCGGTAGCCGAGTCCGGGACGCCAGGACATGGCGTGGAGCTCGTAGGTGGTCATGGGGCCCGTGTGCGGGTCCTTCTGCGCCCGGGACGTCATCCAGTCGCCGTCGCCCCACTCGTACGTGCTGGGGTTCGCGATGACCGACGCGGTCTGCGGCGGCTGCTCCGCGTGCAGCGCCAGGGGGTCTGCCTTCTCGACCCAGTCGCCGGAGGCGGTGCGGATTTGGAACTTGTAGGTCTCGTGCGGCGTGACGCCTGGCACGAAGAGCTCCCAGATGCCGAGTGCGTCGAGGCGGCGCAGGGCGTGCGCCCTGCCGTCCCAGCCGTTGAACGAGCCGATGACGCGCACGGCCTGGGCGTGGGGTGCCCAGACGACGAACGAGGTGCCCCAGACGGCGGAGTGGGTGCCCCAGTGCTCGCGGTGGTGGGCACCGAAGACATGCCAGAGGCGCTCGTGGCGCCCCTCGCCGAAGAGGAACTGGTCGACCTCGCCCACGACTGGGAGGAAGCGGTAGGGGTCGTCGACGATGTGCGGAACGCCGTCGCTGTAGACCGTCTCGATGCGGTAGTCGTCGAGGCCGTGCTCGTGCACGCCCTGCCAGATGCCGTGGGCGAGATGCTGCAGCTCGACCCGCTCGCCGCTGGACTCGAGGATCGCGCTGACGCGCTCCGCGAGGGGGCGACGCGCTCGGATGAGCGTGCGCCCGTCTTCCTGCAGGTGCTGTCCGAGGATCGCGTGGGGGCCGGAGTGCGTGCCCTCGGCGACCGAGCGCAGCTCACCCTCGGGAGCGCCGATCGGTGCGGGAGCGGCGGGCTTGAGTTCGTCGGTCATGGTGTTTCCGTTCTCGAGATCGTCCGGTCGCGCCGCCTGGCGCGACCGGACGACGGGTCAGAGTGCCGAGTGCCTGACGCGCAGGATGTGCGCGGGGAGGGTGGATGGGTCGAGGCGCACGTAGTTCGCGCCGCCCCAGACCCATTCGTGCCCGCTGAGGAGGTCTTCCACCCCGAACTCCGTGTCGGACGCGAACCCGAACTTCGTCTGGTCGATGTAGACGGTCGCCTCCTCGATACCGGAGTGGTTGAGGTTCACCGCGACGATCACCGTGTTGGAGACGCCGTCGGCGGCGTACTCGGCGGGCAGGTGCTTGGAGAAGACGAGCACGTTCTCGTTGTCGCTGAACTGCACCTCGAAGTTGCGCAGCTGCTGGAGCGCCGGGTTGGCGCGGCGCAGCTCGTTGAGCTTCGTCAGCAGCGGAGCGAGGGAGTAGCCGCTCGCTTCCTGGGCCGCCCAGTCGCGCTGCTTGAACTCGTACTTCTCGTTGTCGATGTTCTCCTCCGAACCGGGGCGGGCCACGTTCTCGGCGAGCTCGAATCCGGCATAGACCCCCCACAGCGGGGAGGAGGTGGCGGCGACGATCGCTCGGATCTTCGCGGCGTTGCGCCCACCCTTCTGCAGGTACTCGGTGAGGATGTCCGGTGTGTTGACGAAGAAGTTCGGGCGAAGGAAGTCGCTGGACTCCTTCGATACCTCGGTGAGGTACTCCTCGAGCTCCGTCTTCGTGTTGCGCCAGGTGAAGTAGGTATACGACTGCTGGAAGCCGGCCTTCGCGAGCGCGTGCATGATGGCGGGTCGGGTGAACGCCTCGGCGAGGAAGATGACCTCGGGGTGCTTGGCGTTGACCTCGTGGATCAGCCACTCCCAGAACTGCAGGGGCTTCGTATGCGGGTTGTCGACGCGGAAGATCTTGACGCCGAGGTCGATCCAGTACTCGACCGTGTCGAGGACCTCCGCGTACAGGCCGTTGCGGTCGCCGTCGAAGTTGATCGGGTAGATGTCCTGGTACTTCTTCGGCGGGTTCTCGGCGTAGGCGATGCTGCCGTCTGGCAGCTGCGTGAACCAATCAGGATGCTCAGCTACCCACGGGTGGTCGGGGGTCGCCTGCAGGGCGAGGTCGAGGGCGAGCTCCATGCCGTTCTTCTCGACCTCGCTGACGAAGTACCGGAAGTCCTCGACGGTGCCCAGGTCGGGGTGGATGTCGCGGTGGCCGCCTTCTGCGGACCCGATCGCCCACGGGGAGCCCGGGTCTCCAGGCTCCGTCGTGAGGGAGTTGTTCGGCCCCTTGCGGTTGGTGTGCCCGATCGGGTGGATCGGCGGAACGTAGAGCACGTCGAAGTTCATGGCTGCGACCGCAGGCACTCGCTCGGCAGCGGTGCGGAACGTGCCGGAGGTCCAGCTGCCGTCCGCCGCCTGCCTGGCGCCCTCCGAGCGGGGGAAGAACTCGTACCAGGCCGCGTTTCCGGCCAGCGCGCGGTCCACCTGGATGCTGCGCTTGGCCGAGCGCGTCACGAGGGAGCGGACGGGGTGCGCCTCGACGACCTCGAGCACGTCTTCGGCGAGCAGCGAGGCGAGGCGGAAGGAAGCGGACCGGGAGGTGAAGCGCGACGCAGTCGCCGCGTCCCGCAGCACGGCACTCTGATGCGCGGTGAGCTCAGGATTGGTGGCCGCACGGTCGACGACCATCGCGCCGAGCTCGAGCATGACGTCGACATCGATGCCTGCGGGGATCTTGATCTCCGCGTTGTGCTGCCAGGTCGCGAAGTCGTCGTTCCAGGCTTCGACCCACCACTCGTGGGTGCCGGCGGCGGTGACCTGCGCCTCGGCGAGCCACGAGTCGGTGCCCTTCGGGCCAGGCTGCATGCGGATGCGCGTGGCCTCCGCGCCGGGCTCGGTGAGCACGAGCTCGACGCCGATGATGTCGTGTCCCTCGCGGAAGGCGACGCACGAGAAGGGCACGACATCGCCCACGTACCCCTTCGTCGGGAAGAGGTTGTCGACGAGCTGCGGCTGCAGGTCGAGGATGGGGATGCGGCCGATCACCGGGACGTAGCCGGAGCCCGGGAAGGCGTCGCCGGTCGGCGGGAGCGCCGTCGCGACGGCCGCGGCTGCGGCCGGCATCGCCGCTGGAGCCTTCGGCTTGCGCGCCCTTGGCGCCTTGGCCGAGGAGGGCTCGGGTGCTGCCGCTGCGCTCACTGGCGCGTCCTGCGCCGCTGGGGCAGGCTTCGGCGAGGTGCTCGCTCGCTTCGCGGCTGCCCGACGTGGGCGGCTCGGTGGAATCTGGTCGTCTGACGCTGGTGTCGTTGCCACATCCGAACGCTACCAACACCCACCCGCATCGGGGCTGTTCGCGTGTCACGGAATGCGAACGACCCCCCACGCCGTGCGCTAGATGTGGTGGTGTCCCGGCTCGACGTCCACGGCGTAGACCTGCACGGAGGGTCCCTCGAGACCGGTGAGCTGACCTGGGATGAGCACGCGACTGGCGCTGAGCGCCTCGTCCGGGTGCTCGTGCGTCGAGTCCCAGAGGAGCCGGTACCCGGTGATCTCGTCGACGGCTGGCGCGCGGAGCGCCGCGTCGTCCTCGCTGCCGTGCACGACGAGCAGGAGCCGGTCGGTGAGCATCCGCACCCCGTCGACGAGCTCGGCGTCGCCCGTGAAGTCGGCATCGGCTTCCGGGATGTAGGCGTCCAGCAGCACCTGCAGGGTTCGCCCGCCCGGCCCCTGCCAGGAGCCGTCGCCCATGGGGTTGCCGAGCGCGTCGAACCACCGGCGCCTGGTGCCGTGCTCGCTGAGCGCGTGCCCGTGGTTGAAGCTGCTCGGACGCAGCACCTGGTGCTGCGCACGCAGCTCGATGAGCCTGCGCGTGTGCGCGAGCTGGGCGAGCTGGACCTCGCTCAGCTCCCAGGAGAACCAGGTGAGGGGCGAATCCTGGTTGTACGGATTGTTGTTGCCCTTCTGCGACCGCGCGACCTCATCGCCGGCCGTCAGCATGGGCACACCTGCGCTCAGGAGCAGAGTGCCGAGGAGGTTGCGCATGGAGCGCCTGCGCAGCGCTTCGATGTCGTCGCGGTCGCTTGGCCCCTCGACGCCGAAGTTCCAGGAGCGGTTGTCGCCGGTCCCGTCGCGGCCGAGCTCGGCGTTCTGCAGGTTGTGCTTGACGTTGTAGGAGACGAGATCGCGAAGCGTGAAGCCGTCGTGGGCCGTCACGAAGTTGACGGAGGCCAGGGGCCCGCGGTCGTCGCTGAACATGTCGGACGAGCCGGCGAGCGAGGTGCTGAACGCGCCAGCACCCTCGGGATGCACGCCGGAGCTGCGCGCCTCGGCGATGTCCCTGACCCAGAACGAACGTGAGTGGTCGCGGAAGCTGTCGTTCCACTCCGACCAGTCCTCCGGGAAGTTGCCCGTCTGCCAGCCGCCCATGCCGACGTCCCACGGCTCCGCGATGAGCTTCGTGTCGGCCAGGCGGTCGTCGCGGACGATCGCCTCGAGCAGGGGGTGATGCGTCTCGAAGGCATGGTGCGCATTTCGGCCGAGCGTTGCCGCCAGGTCGAAGCGGAAGCCGTCGATGCGGAACTCCTCCACCCAGTACCTGAGCGAGTCGAGGATGAGCTCGCGCACGATCGCCTCCGACGTGTCGAGCGAGTTGCCGCAGCCGGTCTGGTCGACCGGGTTGCCGTGCAGGTCGTGCCGGTAGTACGTGGCGTTGTCGAGGCCGCGGAACATGGACGTCTCGTCGCCGCGCCCACCCTCGGAGGTGTGGTTGTAGACGACGTCGAGGTACACCTCGATGCCCGCTGCGTGCAGGTGCTTGACCATGCCCTTGAACTCGCGCGCGATCGCGTGCGGGCCAGCCGCACGGGCGGCGGGGGAGGCGTAGTCGGCATGCGGGGCGAAGAATCCGAGCGTGTTGTAGCCCCAGTAGTTCGCCATGCCCTGGCGCCGCAGGAACGACTCGGACGCGAACGCGTGCACGGGAAGCAGCTCCACCGCCGTGACGCCGACCGATTGGAGGTAGGCGATCGTGTCCTCGTGCGCGAGGCCGGCGTAGCTGCCACGCAGGTCTTCCGGCATGTGCGGGGCGAGCTGCGTGAATCCCTTGACGTGCGCTTCGTAGACGACGACGTCGCGGAGGGGGAGGAGCGGTGCTCGCACCTGACCCCAGTCGAAGGGCTCGGACTCGACGACCTGGGCGGTCCAGACCGGGACGGCCGGGCTGCCGACGTTCGCGACCTGCCTGGCGTACGGCTCGACGAGCAGCCGATGCCTGTCGAAGGCGTTCGTTCCGCTCGACGGCCCGTCGGCGCGCACGGCGTACCGCTGCCCGTTCACGAGCTCGGCGCATTCTGCCTGCCAGACGCCGCCTGGCATGCTGGCCATCTCGATGGTCCGCGTGACCGTGCCGTCGGCGGCCACGAGGCACAGCGTCATCGAGGTCGCGTGCATCGAGAACACGCGGAGGCGCGCGATTCCCTGGCGGTGGGTCACGCCGAGGTCTGAGCGGGTCTGGGAATCGGGCATGAGGCCTAAACTGTTCGAATCGAGCGGCCGGGCGCCGTCCGGCGGCTTCCTGGTCACATGCGTGCGTCCTGGTGCGCACAGATCGCGCAAGTCTATGTCGAGAGTGAGGCGAGGAGCGAAATGGCCGTTTACCTCGACCACGCCGCGACGACGCCGATGGTGCCGGAGGCGAGGGCTGCGCTGCTCGCGGGACTCGAGCTGACGGGGAATCCGTCGTCGATTCACGGCCACGGGCAGGCAGCGAAGCGGATGCTCGAGGGGGCGCGAGAGCGCGTCGCAGCCGCGCTCGGCGCGGACCCCATCGAGGTCGTGTTCACCTCTGGCGGCACCGAGGCCATCAACCTCGGCGTCAAGGGCCTCTACTGGTCCCGACTGCGGCAGCGGCCGACCCGAACGCGCATCCTGGTGCCTCGAGGTGAGCACCATGCGACGGTGGATGCGCTCGAATGGCTCGCCGCGCACGAGGGAGCGGTCATCGACTGGCTGCCTGTCGATGCAGCAGGCCTCGTCGATCTCGAGGTCGCGGCAGCACGGATGCGCGAGCACGCCGACGAGATCGCCCTGGTCACGGTCATCCTCGCGAACAACGAAGTGGGATCCGTGCAGCCCGTGCGTGCGCTCGCCGAGCTCGCGAACGAGCAGGGGATTCCCGTGCACGTCGACGCCGTCGCGGCGTTCGGGCACATTCCCGTCTCCCTCCGCGATCTCGGCGTCGCGGCGCTCAGCGTCTCCGCGCACAAGATCGGCGGACCCGTCGCGATGGGGGCCCTCGCCCTCGCGCGCGCCCACACGGTCGAGGCGCTGATCCACGGGGGAGGGCAGCAGCGGGGTGTGCGCTCGGGCACGCAGGACGTACCGGCGGCGCTCGCCTTCGCAGCGGCCACCGATGCCGCGATGACGCGTATGGCCGCGGAGGGGGCGCGCCTCGACGGCCTCGCGCTGCGGCTCTCGGAGGGCCTCGAGCGCATTCCGGGCGCGCAGCTCCGAGGGGCACCGCTGGACGGCGCGCTCGTCGATCGCGGCGTGGAGGTCAGGGCGCGGGTGCCCGGGAACGTCCACGTCACCTTCGACGGCTGCCAGGGCGACTCGCTGCTGTTCCTGCTCGACATGGCAGGGTTCTCGGTCTCGACGGGCTCGGCCTGTCAGGCCGGCATCGCGGAGCCCTCTCACGTGCTGCTCGGCATGGGCCTCGACGAGCGTGCGGCGCTCAGCGCGCTCCGCTTCACGCTGGGCGCCTCGACGTCAGCTGCGGACATCGACGCCCTCCTCGCAGTGCTGCCGCGGATCGTGGAGCAGGCGCGCACCGCCGGTTTCTCGGACCGCGCCGTCTAGTTTCGAGTCGTCTCCGCTGAGCAGGCCTCGGCTCTCGCCTCAGTGTCGGCGGATGCGCCTACGCTGACGCCATGACGATGCGAGGCGCTGGAGGCGGGCCCCCTGCCGGAGGCCGCGTGCGCGATGAGTCCGTGCTCCGCGCGGCGAACGAGCAGGCCCCACAGATCGACGACCTATGGCAGCGGGTCATCCGACTGTTCTCGCCGTACCGGCGGAAGATCGCCATCGCGCTGGCACTGGTGCTCGTCACAGCCGCCATCTCGGTGCTGCCTCCGCTGCTCACCGAGCAGGCGTTCGATGTCGGCCTCTTCCCGCCCGATGGAGCTGGGCCGAACATCGGCGAGCTGTGGAAGATCGTCGGGCTCATGGCGCTGCTGTGGGTCGCCTCGAGCGCGCTCGGGGTCGTGCAGACGTACTTCACGGCCAGCGTCGGCAACTCGGTCATGGGCGACCTCCGCGTGCGGCTCTTCGAGCACCTCCAGCGCATGGAGCTCGCGTTCTTCACGCGCACGAAGACCGGCGTCATCCAGTCCCGCCTGCAGAACGACGTCGGCGGCGTCGCATCCACGCTGCAGTCGATGATCACGAGCGTCGTCGGGAACATCGTCACCGTCCTCGCAGCCGTCGTCGCGATGGCACTGCTCTCGTGGCAGCTCACGATCATCGCCTTCGTGCTCATGCCAGCGCTCGTCTGGGCGCAGCGTCGGGTCGGCCAGGTGCGTGCCCGGATCGCGACGAAGACGCAGGAGTCGCTCTCCGAGATGACGGCCATCACGCAGGAGTCGCTGAGCGTCTCCGGAATCCTGCTCGCGAAGTCGTTCGGTCGTGAGGAGGCCGAGGGGCAGCGGTATCGCGCTGAGAACCTCAAGCAGATCGGCCTCCAGGTCAAGCAGACCATGAGCGGCCAGAGCTTCTTCGCGTTCGTGTCGATCGTGTTCTCGCTCGTTCCCGCGGCCGTCTACATCGTCGCCGCGTACCTCATCACGGGTGGCGTCGATCTCACGGCCGGGGCGATCGTCGCCTTCACGACGGTGCAGACGAGACTCACGATGCCGCTCATCGGACTCATGCGCATCGGGCTCGAGGTGCAGACGTCGAAGGCGCTCTTCGCCCGCATCTTCGAGTACCTCGACCTGGCTCCCGCCATCACGCCGTCGCCGTCGCCGACGCCCCTCGACGAGTCGAGGCTCGGCGAGGTGACGTTCGATCACGTGTCGTTCAGCTACCCGGACGCGGAGACCGACTCGGCCCCCACGCTCGACGACGTCTCGTTCACGGTCCGTCCCGGTGAGTTCGTCGCGTTCGTCGGGCCGAGCGGTGCCGGGAAGACGACCATCGGCTACCTGGTTCCGCGGCTCTACGAGGCGTCATCCGGAGCCGTGAGGTTCGCCGGCACCGACGTGCGAGACCTCGACCACGACGCGCTCATCGCCAACACGGGCATCGTGAGCCAGGAGAGCTACCTGTTCCACGCGTCGATCGCAGAGAATCTGCGCTTCGCGAAGCCCGAGGCGACGCAGGCGGAGATCGAGGATGCGTGCCGGCAGGCCAACATCCACGAGACCATCTCGAAGTTCCCCGACGGGTACGAGACGCTGGTGGGGGAGCGCGGGTACCGGCTCTCCGGCGGTGAGAAGCAGCGCGTCGCCATCGCTCGAGTTCTCCTCAAGGACCCGGCCGTCCTGGTCCTCGACGAGGCGACCAGCGCTCTGGACACACGGTCGGAGCGATTCGTGCAGCGTGCGCTGGACGCCGCATCGCGGGGGCGCACGGTGCTCGCCATCGCGCACCGCCTCTCGACGGTGAAGGACGCCGACGTGATCTGCGTCCTCGACGAGGGCCGCATCGTCGAGCGTGGCAGCCACGCAGAGCTCATGGCCGGCGGCGGGCTCTACGCCGCGCTCCACGAGGAGCAGCGCACCGACGTCGAGCCAGAGCTCGAATCCTGACTCAGCGGGCCAGCTGGATCTCGTCTTCGATCTTCCACTTGCCAGCAAGCGCGGGGGCGAGTGGGATGACGCCGAGGGTGAGCACGGCGAGGAGGCCAAGCGGGATCGACCAGTTGCCCGTCGCCGTGGCCAGCACGCCGACCGTGAACGGCGCGAGGGCAGCGAGGGCGTAGCCGACGAGCTGGACGAAGCCGCTCAGGATGGCCGACCCGCGCTGGCCCGATGCGCGAAGGCCGATGAGCGTGAGGCAGATGGGGAAGATCAGCTGCCCGAAGCCGATGAGCAGCACCCAGACGACGGGGGCTGCCGTCGGGGCCAGGATGAGGCCCAGGTAGCCGAGCGCGAAGCCGGCCGCCGCGGAGATGAGCGGCCACGTGGTGCCGAGGTGCTTGATGACAAGCGGGGTTGCCAGCGAGAGCGGGATGCCCATGGCCGCGAACAGCGAGAGGTAGCCGGCCGCGGCGACCGTGTCTGCCCCCGCCCGCTCCTGCAGGATCGTGGGGAGCCAGCCGAAGCAGCAGTACGCGTTCATCGACGAGATCGCGAAGGTCGTGGCGAGCGCCCATGCCCGCTTGGAACGCCAGATGGAGCGTGCGGGCCGTGCGGGCTTGCCGTTCGGCAGCGTCACGGCGCCCGTCGTCTCGGGCACGTGTCCGCGCGCCGCTCGCACCTGCGCGCGAACGAGGAGGATGAGCCACGGCACGGCTGCCGAGGCTGCGACGATGCCCCACATCGAGAGCGAGGTGCGCCAGCCGGAGGCCAGGGCGACGGGCGCCGCGAGCAGCGGAGGCAGCATCGTGCCGAGCGCGACGACGATCGCGTAGGTGGAGGTCATGACGGGGATGCGCGACCGGAAGTACGTGACGACGACCGGAGGCAGGAGGATGTTGCCGATGCCCATGCCGAGGAGGGCGATGCCGCTGCCGCCGAGGAGGGTGGGGACGTCGGGGGCCGCGCCTCGGAGCAGGTGGCCGGCGATGATGGCGGCCAGGGCGAGGACGATGAGCAGCTCGAGGCGCACGCGACGCAGCAGCCACGGGGTGAAGAGGCCGGCGATCGCGAACGCGACGGGAGGCAGCATCGTGAGAAGCCCGGTGGTGGCGCCCTGGAGCGGGAGGTCGACGGAGATGAGATCGAAGATCGGCGAGGCGTTGGTGACGGCGGTCCTCAGGTTCAGTGCGAGGAGCACCAGCGCGAGGACGGCGAGTGCCGTCCAGAACCACGGGGACCGTGCGCTGCCTGAGGGGTTCGGAGCGGGGAGAGTCGACACGAGGTGCCACTGTACCCAGGACCTGCACAGGAAAGTTGCACTTGTGAAACTTTGCACTCATGCATATTCTTGAGTGGTGTCGAACCCAGCCCTCTCCCTCCGCGAACGCAACCGCATCGACTGCTGGCACGCCATCCACGATGCCGCTGCCGACCTCACGATCGAGCGGGGCCTCGACGAGACCACGATCGACGCGATCAGCGATCGCGCCGGCGTCTCACGCCGAACCTTCTTCAACTACTTCCCGAGCAAAGAGGATGCGGTGCTCGGCATGCAGGCACCGACCCTGCCCGACGGCGCCCTCGAGGACTTCCGCGCAAGCGCGGGTGACTCGTTCGGCCGCACGATGCGGCTCATGCTGGCCGTCCTTGATTCGGCGATCCCCGACCACGACGACTTCCCGCGGCGGCGCACGCTCGCCGACCAGAACCCAGTGCTCGAGGAGCGCCTCAGGCGCCACATCAGCGCGGCTGAGGACATCGTCCTCGCGATCCTGACCGAGCAGGACGGCGACAGCTCGACCGAGCCGCTGCCTGACGGCATCGAGTCCGCCAAGGCACTCCTGTCGCTCGCCGCCACCATCCTGCGCTTCACCAGCCGGAACGACCCCCACGGCATCCTGGTCGACCGGGAAGCCGCCATCAACCGTTCTATCGACGTATTCAGGAAAGCGATCTCAGAATCCCTATGACGACTCCCCCCAGCATCGATTCGCAGGCCCGCGCCGAGACCGGCACAGGAACCGGCGCGGGCGACGGCGCGCGCGCAGCGAGGCCCGCGGCTGGCGCGACGACCGGCACGTCCCACAAGCGGAGCATCGTTCCGCTCTTCCTCGGCCTGATGGTCACGATGCTCATGGCATCGCTCAACAACACGGTCCTCTCCAGCGCCATGCCGACCATCGTGGGGGAGCTCCACGGAGTCGAGCACATGAGCTGGGTCGTGACGTCGTTCATCCTGGCGTCGACCGTCATGATGCCGGTCTACGGCAACCTCTCCGACCTGTTCGGACGCAAGCCGCTGCTGCTCATCGCCATCGGGCTGTTCATCGCCGGCTCGGTGCTCGGCGGACTGGCTCCCTCGATCGAGCTGCTCATCGGCGCGCGCATCGTCCAGGGGCTCGGCGGCGGTGGCCTCATGATCCTGTCGCAGGCCGCCATCGCCGACGTCGTCCCCGCGCGCGAGCGTGGCAAGTACATGGGGGTCATGGGCGCTGTCTTCGCCTTCTCCTCCGTGGCGGGCCCGCTGCTCGGTGGCTGGTTCACGGAGGGGCCGGGATGGCGCTGGGTGTTCTGGATCAACCTGCCACTCGGTGCTCTTGCGCTGCTGGCGACGATCTTCCTCCTCCGTCTCCCCAAGCGCCCCGCGCAGGAGCGCACTCGGATCGATGTCAGCGGCATGGCCCTCATCTCGCTCGCGACGACCGCGCTCGTGCTCGTCGGAACCTGGGGCGGGTCGCAGTACGCGTGGACATCGCCGACGATCCTGCTGCTCGCAGCGCTTGCCGTCGTCTCGGCCACGGCGTTCGTCTTCGTCGAGCGCGGTGCCGCCAACCCGATCATGCCGCTCGGCATGTTCCGCGACCGCAACTTCATCCTGACGACGATCGCCAGCCTCTCCACGGGCGTCATCATGTTCGGCACGCTCGGCTACATGCCGACCTACCTGCAGATGGTGACGGGGTCCGGACCAACGGTGTCCGGCCTGCTGATGACCCCCATGATGGGTGCGCTGCTGATCACATCGATCCTGAGCGGCCAGTACGTCTCGCGCACGGGGCGCTACAAGTGGGTGCCCATCGCGGGGTCCGCCGTGCTCGGTGCCGGGCTCCTGGTGCTCTCGTTCGTCACGGTCGACAGCCCGGTGTGGATGATCTGCGTCGCCCTCGGCATCATGGGAATCGGACTCGGCGGGAGCATGCAGCTGCTCACGCTCATCGTGCAGAACTCGTTCCCCGCTCGCATCGTGGGCACCGCGACGGCGGCCAACAACTACTTCCGCCAGGTCGGCGCGACGCTCGGCTCCGCGGTTGTGGGCTCGGTCTTCGCAGCGCGGCTGACGCAGATGGTGGCCGACCGTCTTCCGGACGGGGCTGCCGCCGAGGACGGCGCGAGCTCCTTCACGCCGGCGGCGATCGCTGAGCTGCCCGATCAGCTCAGGGCCATCATCGTCGGCTCGTACAACGAGGCGCTCATCCCGATCTTCCTCGCGCTTGTGCCCCTGACGGTCATCTCCATCATCGCGCTGTCCTTCCTGAAGGAGAAGCCGCTCGCGACCGGTGCTGAGCCGGCCACGACAACCTCGGCGACGCACATCGGCTGACCCCTACCTGTTCCGCACACGGGGCGGTGTCGGAGGCCCGACGTACACTTATCCGGTGAAAGTTCTAGCCGCCATGAGCGGCGGGGTCGATTCCGCCGTCGCAGCAGCCCGAGCCGTCGAGGCCGGGCACGAAGTCATCGGCGTGCACCTCGCGCTCTCCCGAATGCCAGGCACGCTCCGCACGGGGTCTCGAGGGTGCTGCACCATCGAGGACTCGATGGACGCCCGTCGTGCCGCCGACCTCCTCGGCATCCCGTTCTATGTGTGGGACTTCTCCGAGCGGTTCAAGCTCGATGTCGTCGATGACTTCATCGCGGAGTACAGCGCCGGCCGCACGCCGAATCCCTGCATGCGCTGCAACGAGAAGATCAAGTTCGCGGCGCTCCTCGAGAAGGCCATCGACCTCGGGTTCGATGCCGTGTGCACGGGGCACTACGCCACCCTCGCGACGGGCGAGGACGGACTCGTCGAACTGCACCGAGCGAGTGCTTGGGCGAAAGACCAGTCGTACGTGCTCGGCGTGCTCACCCAGCAGCAGCTCGAGCACTGCTACTTCCCGCTCGGAGACACGCCCTCCAAGGATCTCGTCCGTGCGGAGGCCGCCGAGCGCGGAATCAGCGTCGCGCAGAAGCCCGACTCGCACGACATCTGCTTCATCCCAGACGGCGACACTCGGGGATGGCTCGGTGACCGCATCGGCACAGCCACCGGCGAGGTCGTCGACAGCGCCGGGGCGAAGCTCGGCGAGCACGACGGAGCGACGGCCTACACCGTCGGCCAACGCAAGGGGCTCCGGCTCGGCGTTCCAGCCCCGGACGGGAAGCCGCGGTTCGTGCTCGAGATTCGCCCGAAGACCAACGAGGTCGTCGTGGGGCCGAAGGAGGCGCTCAACATCGCGGAGATCGCCGGCCAGCGGATGAGCTGGACGGGCGCCGCGAAGACGGAGGCCGACGGCGCGTTCCGCTGCGACGTCCAGATCCGCGCCCACGCCGATCCGGTCCCCGCCACCGCGCGTGTGAGCACGAGCGCCGCGAGCACGCGTGACGACGCCACCATCCCGGGCGTCGAGTGGAGCGTGGTCGTCGACGAGCCGCTTGTCGGGGTCGCACCAGGCCAGACCGCCGTGGTCTACGTCGGCACGAGCGTGCTCGGCCAGTTCACGATCGACCGAACCGTGAGCGCCGTGCAGGAGAGCACCGCGCAAGATGGCGTTGCAGGCAGCGCAGACGGGCAGGAGGCGGCATGAGCAAGCAGGCTGAGGGCTCGGTCCTGAAAGACGGCGAGGCGATGGACATGCTCACCGACCGAGCGGAGCGCTGGGCGGCGAAGTACAAGAACCTCTCCGACTCGGAGCGCTGGCGCAGTGACTACGACGAGCACTTCGATGCGCCAGCCCTCCAGCTCGCGAAGCGCTGCACCCTGGAGGCGCGCCCGTTCGGAGTGAAGGACTGGATCCTCGCCCTCGTGCTCTGGTTCCTCATCGGCGGCACGGTGTTCCTCGCCTCGAACTTCCTCATGCAGCTCGAACCCACCTGGCAGATCGTGTTCGCCGTCTTCGCGGTGCTCATCGCCGTCGTCGGCATCATGCAGAGCTACCTCGAGACGACCAGCGAGCGGCGCGCCGCCAAGCGCCTCGCGGGCAAGAAGGACTGGCTGCTCTCCGTGAGCCGCAAGGCAGCGATGGCGACTCTGAGCTCCCGTGCAGGAGCGACAGCGTGACGAGCTTCGAGGATGCACGGGAACGCGTCGCCGAGGTGCGGGAGCTCGTCGCCGAGTACCAGGCGGCGTACTACGAGCGTGACGCGCAGCTCGTCTCGGACGCCGAGTACGACACGCTCGTCCGCGAGCTCGACGAGCTGGAGCGCGAGCATCCCGAGCTGCAGTCGCAGGACTCCCCGACGCAGACGGTCGGCGGCGGCGTCGCTGACGGCCTGCGGCCCATCGAGCACGCGGAGCGCATGCTCTCCCTCGACAACGTCTTCTCGATCGACGAGCTGCGCGAGTGGTGCGCCAAGACGGAGGCGGCCGCGGGTCGCCGAGTCGCCTGGCTCACGGAGCTGAAGATCGACGGCCTCGCCATCGCCCTGCGCTACGAGCACGGCAGGCTCGTCACCGCGGCAACTCGCGGTGACGGTCGCACGGGCGAGGAGGTCACGCAGAACGCGCTGCAGATCGACGGCATCCCCGAAGCGCTCTCGGGCGAGGGGCACCCGCCGATCGTCGAGGTCCGAGGTGAGGTCTTCATCCCGGTCGCCGCGTTCACGCAGCTCAACGAGTTCCAGGCGTCGCTGCGCCCCCGTGCCGTCGACGAGTACCGGGCGAGGTGGGAAGCCCGGCCCGCCGCGACGCGCGGTGAGTTCGACGAGCAGGCCGAGCTGGAGCGGGCCACGAAGCGATTCCCCGACTTCGCGAACCCGCGCAACGCGGCCAGCGGGGGCCTGCGGCAGCAGCTCGAGAAGAAGAGCGGCCTCGAACGCGAGGCCGGCGAGCTCCGACTCCACTCGCTGCGGATGTACGTCCACGGGATCGGCGCGTGGCCCTCACCACCGGTCGATTCGCAGAGCCAGGTCTACGAGCTCCTCGCAGGATGGGGCCTGCCCGTCACCCCGTACGCCAAGGTCGCCGAGGCGGTCGACGACGTCGTCGACTTCGTCGAGCACTACGGGGCCGAACGCCACTCCGTCGAGCACGAGCTGGACGGCATCGTCGTGAAGGTCGACGAGCTCGAGCTGCACGACGAGCTCGGCATGACCAGCCGCGCGCCGCGCTGGGCCATCGCCTACAAGTACCCGCCAGAAGAGGTGCACACGAAGCTCCTCGACATCGCGGCGAGCGTGGGACGCACTGGGCGCGTCACGCCCTTCGCGATCATGGCACCCGTCAAGGTGGCGGGCAGCGTCGTGCGGATGGCGACCCTCCACAACCAGGACGTGGTGCGGGTCAAGGGCGTCAAGATCGGCGACACGGTCGTGCTGCGCAAGGCCGGGGACGTCATCCCGGAGGTGCTCGGGCCGGTGCTCGAGCTGCGCGGAGACGACGTGCGCGACTTCGTCATGCCGAGCGATTGCCCGGAGTGCGGGACCCCGTTGCGTCCCATGAAGGAGGGCGACGTCGACCTGCGCTGCCCGAACGCCCGCTCGTGTCCTGCCCAGGTCCGAGGCCGAGTCGAGCACATCGGCTCGCGCGGGGGACTCGACATCGATGCGCTCGGCGAGGTGACCGCCGCAGCGCTGACCCAGCCGACGGTGCCCGAGCTGCCTCCGCTCGAGACCGAGGCTCGGCTCTTCGCGCTCACCCTCGAGGAGATCGTCCCCATCGAGGTCGTCGTCCGCGACTCGGAGACGGGAGAGCCCAGGACCGACGATGAGACGGGCGAGCTCATCCGACGAGCTCCGTTCCAGAAGGTCTCACTCGTCTACCCGCCGGGCTCCGAGGAGATGACGCCCGCCGAGCGGCGCAAGGCCGGCATCAAGAAGGACTTCAGGCTCGTCGAGCCCTCCAAGCAGGCGACGACCCTCCTCGAGCAGCTCGAGGTCGCCAAGACGAAAGACCTCTGGCGTCAGCTCGTCTCGCTCAACATCCGCCACGTCGGCCCCGTTGCCGCGCGGGCACTCGCGGACTGGTTCGGTTCCCTCGAGGCGATCGAGGCGGCTCCGGCCGAGGAGCTCGCCCAGGTCGAAGGCGTCGGCCCGACCATCGCGGACGCGATCGTCGAGTGGCTCGCGGAAGACTGGCACCGTGACATCGTCGAGGCCTGGCGGGCTGCCGGAGTGCGCTTCGCCACGCCGGACCATCCGGGCCCCGGCGCGCGGACCAGCACCGAGGGGCCGCTCTCCGGCCTGAGCGTCGTGGCGACGGGAACCCTCGAGGGGTTCACGCGGGACGGCGCCAAGGAGGCGATCATCGCCGCCGGCGGGAAGGCCGCTGGCAGCGTGTCGAAGAAGACCGACTTCGTCGCGGCAGGGCCCGGAGCGGGCTCGAAGCTGACGAAGGCCGAGGAGCTCGGCATCCCCATCCTCGACGCAGACGGCTTCCGCCTGCTCCTCGAAGGTGGACCCAGCGCGGTCGAGCACCTGCGAGCTGACGCGGAATGAGAGCTCGGCGCGCACCGACGACAGGAAGCGGACTCCGAGGCGGCGGACCGGTCGCTCGGCTACAGTGTGCAGGCCGTGGCAATGGCTCGCCGCGGGGGAACGGGGAACCATGCTCAGCGTGAGCTTGCAAGATCTGGCGGACGACGCCGCCATCCTCCACTTCGACGCGCACGCGCAGCTCACGGAGCAGCTCGGCGACGCCGGATGGGACGTCGACCTCACCGCCCCGTCGATCACGTACCAGACCCAACCGACCGCGACGGTGCTTCCGGTGCAGCTCATCGGCAGCGTCGCGCAGAGCGCCGGCACGTGGATGTGGGGCTGGAACAACGTCAACGGCTTCCCGGAGCAGGCCATCGAGCTTGCCGGCCGGGTGCGCTCGTTCGTGCTCGACGGTGGCCCAGAGCAGCTCTCCTCGTCGGTCGTGAAGACCGACGAGGCGTCTCCGCTCCACCTCGTCCTCGCGGCCAAGGCGCTGACGCGCTCACGCGACAGCGTCGTCGTGGAAGCGGCGCCCGGCGTCCAGGTGCATCTCATGGTGCAGGCGGGGCCCGACGCGGCCACAACCGCAGAACGTGCGACCCGCGCCATCCTCGACGCCGTCGACGCGGGTGTCCTGAGCGACCACGTGCGTGCCCTGCACTCCTACGCGGCGCGGACGCACTCGCAGCTCCAGCGCACGGGAGCCGCCAGCTACGAGCTGGCGACCGGCGACGGACTGGTCGAGATCACACTCGACGACGCCCAGCAGGTGCTCGTGGTGCGCGTGGCACCCGCCGCCGCGGTCCCGACCGGAGACGACAGCGCTCCCGAGGTCGCCGTCGAGCCCGCGCCCGTCTCGGAGCCCGCGCCGATTTCGGAGCCTGAGCCCACTAGGGAACCCGACCCCGCTCGGGAGCCCGCGCCTCTCTCGGATCCCGCGCCCGTTCCTCATCCCGGTGTCGAGCACACCACCGCAGCGGACCCCCATCCGGCTCCCGAATCGGCCGCGGACACCCCCTCCTCTTCGCTGACCGCCCCATCGGCCACCCTCGACTCGCGCACCGAGGGCGAGCAGGGTCCAGAGGCCGAGCTTTCATCGGAGAGCCAAGCGCCGACCGAGCTGCACGTCAGCCCCACCGCCTCCTCGACCGACGCTCCGCCGGTGCATCCTCGCGAGGCGCCGTCGTTCGAGGCCCAGCAGCCCGCGCCCGTCCCGGTCGTGCCGCCGGCGGGGCTCCCGACTCCGCCTCCGCCCGTCGTGCCGGCTTCGGCTCCGTACGTGCCGATCCCGCAGCGCCGGGATCAGCCGAGCGCGGCGTCGGCGTCGCAGGCGCCAGCAGCATCCTCGGCTACTGACCAGCAGCAGGCGCCGAGCGCGCCCTGGCAGCCCTTCGACGCCTCGCCCCGATGGGAGCGCACACCAGCATCCGCCGTCGCTCCTCCCAACGGCGGACCTCCGCCCGTGCCAGCACCTGCGCCTGGTGAGGGCGCGGCCCAGGGGTTCCTGCCGCCGCACCTGGCCAACCCGCCGCAGGTGGCTCCGCCGACGCAGTTCGGGCAGCCGAGCAACCAGGGCCAGCCTCCTCGTCAGGGCTGGCCGCAGCCCGGCGCCCAGCCCGGGCCTGGCCAAGGCCAGGGAGCGTGGCAACAACCTCAGCCGCAGCAGAATCCCGGACAGGCCTACCCGGCGGGGCAGTCATTCCCGGGCCAGCAGACGACGGGGCAGCAGTTCCCAGGGCAGCAGTTCCCGGGTCAGCAGTTCCCGGGTCAGCAGGCGCCGGGGCAGCAGTTCCCGGGCCAGCAGGCTCCAGGTCGGCAGTTTTCGGGTCAGCAGAATCAGGGAACCCAGGGTCAGGGGCAGCCTGGCCCGGCAGGCGGGTATCAGCCTCAGGCTCCATGGGGTGCAGCGCGCCCCGGACAGGGTCAGCAGCCAGGGCCGCAGGGCCAGCCGCAGGGGCGGCCGCCGCAGCAAGGGGGTTCCTGGCAGGGGCAGCAGCCGGCAGCCGGCAACGACTTCGGTCGCGCGCCGTCCCAGCAGCAGCGTGACCCACGCCAGGGACAGCCGCAGTATCCGGGCCAGCACAACCAGGGTCAGCAGCAGCCGGGCCAGCACAACCAGGGCCGGCAGCAGCCGGGCCAGCCCAACCCGGGCCAGCCCAACCCGGGCCAGCCCAACCCGGGCCAGCCCAACCCGGGCCAGCCGTACCCCGGCCAGCAGCAGCCAGGCCAGCCGTACCCGGGCACTCCCTACCCTGGCCCGGCCGGGGGCTTCGATCCCCGCCAGCAGGGCGCCCCGCAGCAGTTCCCGCCGACGCGCGGCCCGCAGCAGAACCCGCAGCCCGGCGGATGGAACGGCCAGCCTGCGCGAACGCAGCCCCAGCACGGCCAGCCGCCGTACCAGGGCCAGCCGCAGTCTCCTGGCCAACCGCCGTACCAGGGGCAGCCGCAGTACCCGGGGCAACAGCCCGCTCAGCCGGGTCAGCCGCCCTACCAGGGGCAGCCGCAGTACCCGGGACAGCAGCCCGCCCAGCCGGGTCAGCCCGGATACGACCCCCGCTGGCAGGGCAATGGGCCATCGTCCCAGCCTCCCCAGCAGCAGCCACCACGCCAGTAGCCACGGATGGAGCACGGCCGCGTCAGCACGCGGCCTAGACTTGTCCAGCCCTGGCCGACTCACTATCGGAGACGAATGACCGACATCACTGCCGCCGACGTTGAGCACCTCGCTCAGCTCGCGCGCATCGACCTCGCCGAAGGCGAGATCGAGCGCGTCACCGGCGAACTCATCGAGATCCAGCACCTCATCCAGAAAGTGCAGGAGGTTGCGACGCCTGACGTCAAGGTGACGACCCACCCGATCGCCATGCACAACGTGACGCGAGCCGACGAGGTCGGCGAGCCGCTGGACCGCGACGCCGCACTCGCGGGTGCCCCGGACAGCGACGGAACTCGCTTCCGCGTGACCGCGATCCTGGGGGAAGAGCAGTGAGCACCGACATCACGCGCCTGAGCGCGACCGACCTCGCCGCGTCGATCGCCGACGGCAGCATCAGCTCCATCGAGGCGACCACCGCGCACCTCGAGCGCATCGAGGCAGTCGACGGAGACGTCCACGCCTTCCTCCACATCGACGCCGACTCCGCACTCGCCGCAGCCGGACGTGTCGACGCGAAGCGCCAAGCGGGGGAGAAGCTCTCACCGCTGGCCGGCGTCCCCGTCGCGGTCAAGGACAACATCGCGACCAAGGGCACCCCGACAACCGCCGGCTCGCGCATCCTCGAAGGGTGGGTGCCTCCGTACGACGCGACCGTCGTCGAGCGCCTCCGCGACAACGACCTCGTCATCATCGGCAAGACCAACCTCGACGAGTTCGCGATGGGCTCTTCCACGGAGCACTCCGCCTACGGGCCGACCCACAACCCGTGGGACCTCGAGCGCATCCCAGGCGGGTCCGGCGGCGGTTCCGCCGCTGCCGTCGCCGCCTACGAGGCGCCGCTCGCGCTCGGCACCGACACGGGCGGGTCCATCCGTCAGCCCGCATCCGTCACCGGAACCGTCGGCATGAAGCCCACCTACGGTGGCGTGAGCCGCTACGGCGCGCTTGCGCTCGGCTCGTCGCTCGACCAGATCGGGCCGGCAGCACGCGGCGTGCTCGACACCGCCGCACTGCACGACGTCCTCGCCGGTCACGACCGACGCGACTCCACCTCCCTCACGGGCGAGTGGCCGTCGTTCACGCAGGCGGCGCTCGCGGGACGCGCGGACGACTCCGTCCGTGGCCTGCGCATCGGCGTCCCCAAGCAGATCGCCGACGGAGCCGGCTTCGAGGCCGGCGTCACGCAGCGATTCCAGGAGGCGCTCGCAGCCCTCGAGGAACGCGGCGCGATCATCTCCTGGATCGAGACCCCGCACTTCGAGTACGCCGTGGCCGCGTACTACCTGATCATGCCAGCGGAGGCCTCCAGCAACCTCGCGCGCTACGACTCCGTGCGCTTCGGCCTGCGGGTCACCGACCCCTCGGGGACCACCGTCGAGCGAGTCATGTCCGCGACGCGCAGCAAGGGCTTCGGCGACGAAGCCAAGCGTCGCATCCTCCTCGGCACGTACGCGCTCTCCGCCGGCTACTACGACGCGTTCTACGGCTCGGCGCAGAAGGTGCGCACACTCGTGCAGCAGGACTTCGCCGCCGCGTTCGCCGAGGTCGACGTGCTCGCAGCACCCACCTCGCCGACGACCGCCTACAAGCTCGGCGAGAAGGCGGAAGACCCGACGGCCATGTACCTGGCCGACCTCACGACGATCCCGGCGAACCTCGCCGGCGTCCCCGGCATCTCCGTTCCGGGCGGCCTCGCGCCGGAGAACGGCCTGCCCGTCGGCATCCAGTTCATGGCAGCCGCCCGTGACGACGCGCGCCTCTACACGGTGGCCGCGGCACTCGAACAGACTCTCGAAGACCGCTGGGGTGGGCCCCTGCTCTCGCAGGCCCCCCAGCTGAAGGCAGGTGCACGCTGATGGCCAAGCCAGAGCTCATGGACTACGACCGCGCACTCGAACTCTACGAGCCCGTCATCGGTCTCGAGGTGCACGTCGAACTCGGCACCAAGACCAAGATGTTCTCCGACACCCCGAACCACTCGGGCAACGAGGTCGGCGGAGAGCCCAACACCAACATCGGGCCGGTCGACCTCGGCCTCCCGGGCACCCTGCCCGTCGTCAACGAGCAGGCAGTCCGCTACTCGATCGCACTCGGGCTCGCGCTTGGCTGCGAGATCGCGGAGGTCTCGGGCTTCGCGCGGAAGAACTACTTCTACCCGGACAACCCGAAGAACTACCAGATCTCGCAGTACGACGACCCCATCGCGTTCGACGGCGAGGTCGAGGTGGAGCTGGAAGACGGCACAGTGTTCCACGTGCCCATCGAGCGCGCCCACATGGAAGAGGATGCAGGGAAGCTGACCCACGTGGGCGGCTCCACCGGGCGCATCCAGGGCGCCGAGTACTCCCTGGTCGACTACAACCGCGCTGGCGTCCCCCTCGTCGAGATCGTGACGCGGCCCATCTTCGGCGGCGAGGCGCAGACGCCGCAGCTCGCGGCGGCCTACGTCTCGACGATCCGCGACATCGTGCGCGCACTCGGCGTCTCCGAGGCTCGCATGGAACGTGGCAACCTCCGCTGTGACGCGAACGTCTCGCTGCGTCCGCGCGGTGAGGAGAAGCTCGGCACCCGCACGGAGACGAAGAACGTCAACTCCTTCCGATCCATCGAGCGAGCCGTGCGCTACGAGATCCAGCGTCAGGCAGCGCTCCTCGCGGCAGGGGGCAGCATCACGCAGGAGACGCGACACTGGCACGAGGACACGGGACGCACCTCGTCCGGTCGTCCGAAGTCGGATGCCGACGACTACCGGTACTTCCCGGAGCCCGACCTCATGCCGCTGCGCCCGAGCCGCGAGCTGGTCGAGGAGCTGCGCGCCACGCTGCCAGAGGCACCCGTCGCTCGCCGCCGCCGCCTCAAGTCGGAGTGGGGCTTCGCCGACCAGGAGTTCCAGGACATCGCCAACGCTGGCCTCCTCGACGTCGTCCACGCGACCGTCGCCGCCGGCGCCACGCCTGCCGGTGCGAAGAAGTGGTGGATGGGCGAGCTCTCGCGCATCGCCAACGACCGTGGCGTGCAGGCGACCGACCTCGCGACGCCGGCGCAGATCGCGGAGCTCGACGGGCTCATCACGGCGGGCACCGTCAACGACCGACTCGCGCGAGACGTGCTCGAGGGTGTGCTCGCAGGCGAGGGCTCACCCGCGGAGGTCGTCGAGTCACGCGGACTCGCCGTCGTCAGCGATGACGGTCCGCTCATCGAGGCCATCGACGCTGCCCTCGCGCAGCAGCCCGACGTGCTCGCCAAGATCCGCGACGGCAAGGTGCAGGCCGCAGGCGCGGTCATCGGCGCCGTCATGAAGGCGATGAGGGGCAAGGCGGACGCGGCACGCGTTCGCGAGCTCGTGTTGGAGCGCGCGCAGAACTCGTAGGACCCACGTCGTACACCGAGGAATTGTCGGGCACGACTGAGGTGCCTCTGTGGCTCTGGCGCTAGCGTCAGAGCCACAGAGCCTCGGTGAACGGAGCAGTGAGTCGTATGGGCAAGAAGTCGAACAAGAAGTCAGGCAAGAACACGCCGGTCGAGCGACCCGACGCCACCCAGGGCGGCCCTCGGGCGAAGGTCAAGAAGGAGCGCGTGCAGCCGCCAAAGACGGTGCTGCGGCCGGCTTCCCTCGGAGACGTGGCCGCGCCGTCAGCTGCGGATCCCGTCGCCGCGGCAGAGCCCAAGGGCAAGAAGCAGCACGCCGAGTCCGCCACGAAGACCACGTCGGCCAAGAAGGCCAAGTCGGACAAGAAGAGCAAGTCGGACAAGAAAGATAAGTCAGACGAGAAGGCCAAGTCTGACAAGAAGGCCAAGTCAGACGAAAAGTCGAGGTCGGGCAAGAAAGCCAAGTCGGACAAGAGGGCCAAGTCTGACAAGAAGAGCGAGACCGGCAATCCCGGCCGCGAAGCCAAGCAGGTCGGCAAGAGCTCCCTCGAGGAAGACTCGTCTGCCGAGAAGCCTCGCGCGTCTGCTCCGGACGACGGGCTCAGCACGCCAACGCAGCCAGGAGCGAGGAAGCCGGAGGCGAAGACGCCAGGCAGACCCGCTCCCGCAGCTGGCAAGCAGAAGCCGGGCAAGGCCGAACCGAGCGCGCGTGAGCGCACCGTCCGCGACGCGGCGCTGCTCTCCGACGAAGGCGACGAGGCGCACGGCTTCGCGCGTCTCATCCGCGCCATCCCCGGCATCGTCGTGCTTGTCGAGCAGCATGACACCTCCGTGCACCGTGCAGTCTTCGATACCTACGTGACCGCCGTCGTCGAGTTCGGCGTCGACGCGGCGGATCTCTCTCCCATCGACATCCGCACGGTGGCCCCCGATGCGCCGACGAAGGACGAGGCGCCCACCAGGTCGTCCGGCCGGAGCGGCTCCGGTGCCGCCAGCGTCGGGTCGGGGGTGGAGGCCAGCGCCAGACGCGCGCGCCGCCCCTCCGGGATCAACAGCGCCAAGGACCCGGAAGCCGTCTCGCCCTCGTCCGTGACCGGTGCGCCGGGGCGAGTCGAGGATGAAGCGGCAGGGCCAGGACGGGTGCGAAACCCAGGCTCGTCCGTGCGCGCGTCGACTCGAGTCCGCGCTGGTCAGGGGCGAGCGTCCGCTGCGGGGCGAGCCGGCGACTCAGCTCCAGACAGTCGCGGTGGGAGCACCAGCACTCCCATCGCATCCCGCACGAGGGCGGGTGCGCGCGGCGCCGCGTCGAGCCGATCTCGTGCCGCCTCGCAGGCGAAGCGCAGTCTCGAGGACCTCGCGTCCGACCTCAAGCCGACGAACAACGGGCAGCGCATCGCGATCGCGGTCGCCGCCATCCTCAGCGCCGATGGTGAGGTCACGGCCGCGGAGATCGCCAACGCATTCGAGCGCATGACGTGGCGTGTCCCCGTCAACGTCGCCGCGTCGGTCCGGCAGGCAGCACGAGCGGGTCTGGTCGAGCTCGAAGGCCCCACGGGGACCCGCCTGAGCGAAGACGGCGAACGGTACGTCGCAGGGGGCTGATCGCCTCCCGAGGCTGCGGCCCGCCCGTGCGTCGCAGGGGCGGGCCACCCGCTACTTTCCGGTCGTGTCGGAGGCTGACTCGGCCGCCGCTCCGCCATCCGCATCCGGAGCAGCGCTGTCATCGGCTGGCGCAGCTGTCGCGTTGCGGTTCTGCTGGAGCGCATCCCGCACCTTCTTGCGCAGCACCTTGCCGATGAGCGACTTCGGGAGCTCCTCCCACACGACGTAGGAGCGAGGGACCTTGTGCTCCGAGAGTCGCTCGCGAACGAATGCGCGGGCCGCTCCCTCGTCGAACGTCGCCCCCTCGTCGAGCACCACCACTGCGGTGACCACCTCAGCACCACCGCCGCGCTTGATGCCGACGACGGCTACCTCGGCGATGCCAGGGATCTCGGTGACGACCCGCTCGACCTCGGAGGGCGAGACGTTGAAGCCGCCCGTGATGATGAGCTCCTTCTTGCGGTCGACGACCGTCACGAATCCATCCTCGTCCTGCACGACCAGATCACCGGAGCGCACCCAGCCGCCCTCGATGAGCACCTCAGCGGTCTCCTGGGGGCGGTTCCAGTACCCGTGGAAGGTCTGCGGCCCCCGGATGAGCAGCTCGCCGACCTCGCCGAGCTCCACCTCCGTGCTCGGGTCGCTGGGGTCGGTGACCTTGATGTGCGTGGAGGGGAAGGGGATGCCGATGGTGCCGGTCTTGCGCTTGTCGGTGAAGGGGTTCCCGAGCGCCACGGGGGAGGTCTCCGTGAGGCCGTAGCCCTCGACGAGCTGCCCGCCTGCGACAGCCTCCCACCGGTGCACGATGCCGTCGTTCAGCGTCATGGCGCCGGAGATCGCGTAGATGACGCCGGAGAGGTCGAGCTTGCCGTCTTTCGCGACGCGAGCGAGCCTGTCGTACATGGGCGGGACGGCCGGGATGAACGTCGCCGGCGACTTCTTGGACGCCTCGATGACGAGCTCGGGGTCGAACGTCGGGAAGAGCACGGCCTTCGCGCCGACGCTCACAGAGTAGATGACCGACAGCAGCACGCCGAAGGCGTGGAACATGGGGAGGACGCCGTAGATGGTCTCGCTGCCTGCCGTGAACTCGGGCATCCACGCCGCACCCTGACGGGCGTTGGACCACAGGTTGCGGTGCGTGAGCATGGCGCCCTTGGGGTTGCCGGTCGTCCCGCTCGTGTACTGCAGGCTCGCGAGATCCTCCGGTCCGGGCGTCGGGATGCTCGCGTCGAGGAGCTGTTGCTTCGCAAGCTTCTCGAACGGCACCGTCCCCGGAGCCTTGGCGCTGAGCTTGGCGCGCGACGCGCGTGCCTTGGCGATCGGCAGGCGCAGGAGCAGCTGCGTCTTGAGTGGCATGCCCTTCGTCACATCGACGGCGATGACGTGGCGGATGCCGAGGCTGTGGGGGAGGGACTGCACGGTCGGAGCGGCCTTGTCCCAGGCGATGACGATCTCGGCGCCGTGGTCTTCGAACTGAGTCCGGAGCTCGTCGCGCGTGTACAGCGGGTTGTGCTCCACGACGACGGCGCCGAGGCGCAGTACCGCGTAGAAGGCGACGACGTGCTGCGGCGCGTTCGGCATGATGAGCGCCACCCTGTCACCTCGCTTCACCCCGATGCGGCGGAGGCCCTGCGCGAACCGCAGCACCTGGTCCTGCAGCTCCGAGAAGGTCGTCTGGGCGCCGAAGAACTCGATCGCGGGCTTGTCCGGGAAGCGCTCGGCGATCTCCGCGAGCATGTCTGGGAGTGATCCTGTTGGGACTTCGATGTCCTTCGGGGTTCCGGGTGCGTAGAAGGCGGTCCAGGCGCGAGACTCGTTCAGCTGCATGCGCAGAGTCTATTCGCGCAGAGCGTCCAGCAGATGTCGGTGGGGCGACGCACAATGGATGCATGACCAGGAAAGACATGGGGGCGCGGCAGACGGGGGTGGCGTCCGACCGCGACGCATCCGCGAGCATCCTCCACGTCGACATGGACGCGTTCTTCGTGGCCGTCGAGCTGCTCGAGCGGCCCGATCTCGTCGGCAAGCCGGTGATCGTCGGTGGCACCCGGGAGCGGGGCGTGGTGTCGAGCGCCAGCTACGAGGCGCGGGCCAGGGGTGTCCGCAGCGCTATGCCGATGCATCAGGCGATCGCCCGTTGCCCGGAGGCGGTGGTGCTGCAGGGCAACATGGGCAAGTACCGTGACGCCTCGCAGCAGGTCATGGAGATCTTCCGCGAGTTCACGCCGCTCGTCGAGCCGCTCTCCATCGACGAGGCGTTCCTCGACGTGTCCGGCGCGAGCCTGCTGTTCGGCTCGCCGGGTGAGATCGCGGCGAGCCTTCGCGCGCGGGTCAAGGCGCAGACGGGGCTGACCTGCTCGGTGGGTGCCGCATCCACCAAGTTCGTGGCGAAGCTCGCGTCGGGAAAGTGCAAGCCGAACGGCATGCTCGTGATCCCGCACGAGGAGACGATCCCGTTCCTGCACCACCTGCCGGTCGGCGCGCTCTGGGGTGTGGGCGAGAAGAGCGAGGCGAAGCTGCGCGGCATCGGCATCCACACGGTCTTCGACCTCGCGCACACGCCGGCGCCTGTCCTGGAGCGGGCGGTCGGCAAGGCGGGGGCCGCCAAGCTCAGTGCACTGGCGTGGGGCCGTGACGAGCGCGGCATCGAGTTGGCGCACCGCGAGAAGTCGATCAGCCACGAGCAGACCTTCTTCGACGACGTGAGCGACGTCGCCTTCCTCGAACGCGAGGTGCGGGCCCAGTCGGATGCGGTTGCCACCCGCCTGCGCCGTGCCGGTCTGCAGGCCCGGCAGGTCGGCATCAAGCTCCGATGGTCAGACTTCTCGACCATCACACGCTCGCACACGCTCGCCGAACCGAGCGACGTCGGACATTCGCTCTACCTCGAGGCGCGGGAGATGCTGCGCACGGCCCTCGTGCCGCCGAGACCTGTGCGCCTCATCGGGGTGCGGGCGGAACAGCTCGTGGAGGCAGGCAGCGTCGGCCAGCTCTCTCTCTTCGGCGCCGAGGAGGACGACGACTGGGAGGCCGCGGAGCGGACGGTCGACCAGGCGGTGGCGCGCTTCGGGAAGTTCGCGTTGCGCCCCGCCTCGCTGCTTGGTCGCGGCGAGCGGAGCGACGGAACGGTCGGACTCAGCGAGCGGGCCAACCGGAAGCAGGACGAGACACCCGACCGGCACTGAATCGGGTATCCGAGCACCGGGCAGGGGCAGCGCTTCTTCGCGTCAGGAGGCGGTCTTCGCTGCTTCGCGCGCCGCGATGCGCGCCTGCACCTCGGGGCGACGCAACGGTGGCACGGTCTTCGGCGGCTGGCGCCGTTCCGGGAGGTCCTCGAGGAGGTGCTCGGTGATGTGCGCGATCTCGCTGACCGCTTTCTCGAAGGCCTCGCGCGTGCGCGCGGTCGGGTGCGTGATGCCGGAGACCTTGCGCACGTACTGGCGGGCGGCGGCTTCGATCTCGTTGTCGTTCGCGGCTGGTTCGAGCCCGCGCAGCTCTGTGATGTTCCTGCACATGCGCGACAGGGTACGCCGAGGCGCTGCGATGACCAGGAGAACATCGCCCGCCTCACCCCGGTTCCGCGCTGGGCCGCGGAGCGGCGTTCCCGCAGGACCCTCCGCGACGCCGGTCAGAAGCTAGCTGGCGCGAAGGACGGCGGCGCTCTCAGCCGGAAGGCGGAGCGGGACGGCGGACGCGCCCACCGGTGCGCCCGTGACGGTGCCGGTGGTCTGGCCGAGCGTTGCCCGTGCATCCGTGGAGAAAAGCATCTCGGTGGCTCGGTCGACTCGAAGCTCCTGCTCGTCTGCCGAGAAGTTCACGGCGATGACAAGACCGCCTCGCGTGATGACCAGCGTGCCGTCTTCCTGCGACGCCTCGACGCTGCTCGCATCGATCCAGGGCGTGGTGATGTCCGCCTCCCGCCTGCGGAGTGCGATGAGCTCGCGGTAGGTCTCGAGGAGCTGGGCGTGCTCCGGCTTCTCGAGCTCGCTCCAGTCGAGCTTCGACCGCTCGAACGTCGCAACATCCTGCGGGTTCGGAACGACGGCGGCGTCCCAGCCCATGCGCGCGAACTCGCCGATACGGCCCTCCGTGGTCGCCTTCGCCAGCTCCGGCTCCGGGTGGGAGGAGAAGAACTGGAATGGGGTCGTGGCGCCCCACTCCTCGCCCATGAAGAGCATGGGAGTGAAGGGCGAGGTCAGCTCGAGCGTGGCCGCGATGGCCAGCTGGCCGGGGGAGAGCGTCGCCGTGAGGCGGTCGCCGATGGCTCGGTTGCCGATCTGGTCGTGATTCTGCGACGAGACGACGAGCCGCCAGGCGCGCGTGTGAGCCGGCAGGGGGCGACCGTGATGGCGACCTCGGAAGGTCGACAGCGTGCCGTCGTGGAAGAACCCCTTCTCGAGCACCTTCGCGAGGGCATCGAGACCCTCGAAGTCGGCGTAGTAGCCGCTGGTCTCCCCGGTCAGGTTGACGTGCACGGCGTGGTGGAAGTCGTCCGACCACTGAGCATCGAGTCCGTAGCCGCCCGCCTCGTCCGACGTGATGAGGCGTGGGTTGTTGAGGTCGGACTCGGCGATGAGGGTCAGCGGGCGACCCACGTGCGCCTCGAGCTCGTCGACGTCCCGGGCCAGCTCCTCGAGGATGTGCACGGCGCGGTCGTCGATGAGGGCGTGGACCGCGTCGAGCCGGAGCCCGTCGACGTGGAAGTCGCGCAACCACATGGCCACGTTGGCGCGGATGAACGCGCGAACCTCGTCGGAGTTCTCCCCGTCGAGGTTGACGGTGTCGCCCCACGCCGTGGCGTGGTGATCGGAGAGGTAGGGCCCGAACTTGCCCAGGTAGTTGCCGGAGGGGCCGAGGTGGTTGTAGACGACGTCCTGGATGACGCCGATGCCGCGCTCATGGCAGGCCTCGACGAAGCGCTGGTAGGCGGCCGGTCCGCCGTAGCCCTCATGGACGGCGAACCAGTCGACGCCGTCGTAGCCCCAGCCGTGGGTGCCGCTGAACGCGTTGACGGGCATGACCTCGACGAAGTCGACGCCGAGCTCCTGCAGGTGGTCCAGGCGGTCGATCGCCGAGTCGAGCGTGCCCTCGGGGGTGAAGGTGCCGATGTGCACCTCGATGATGACGGACCCCGCGAGCGGGCGGCCGGTCCAGTCGCCGTCCACCCACGGGTGCCGGTCGGTGTCGAAGGTGCGCGAGAGGCCGTGCACGCCGTCCGGCTGCCACCGCGAGCGGGGGTCCGGGATGGGGGTCGTGTCGCCGTCGACGAGGTAGCCGTAGTCGTGGGTGTCCTCGTCGAGCTCGAGCGCCGCGTCCGGTACCCACCAGTCGCCGTCGGTGCGCCGCATCGGCAGCTCGGTGCCGTCGAGGTGCAGGGTCAGCGTCTCGGCGTGTGGTGCCCAGACATCGAAGCGGGAATCGCGCACGGGGAAAACTCCTTGGTGGGAAGCGAGATGGTGTGGATGTGGGTGCCGGCTAGGACCTGGCGAGCAGCGCCACGGGGTACTGCTGCAGGAGCGCGGCGAGCGGGACGTCCTTGCCGCCCGTGAAGACGGCTGCGGTGAGCTGGTCGATCCACTCGCCCTCGGGGAGGGGGATGGTCGTGCCGATCCATCCGCCGCCCTGCTCGAGGCCGATGGGGAGGCGCGTGCCGATCGTGATGGCACCGCCCCGCGAGAACGCGAGTGCGTGCTCTGCCGCCGGCCCGTCGGCGGTGATGCCCTCGTACTCGGTGAAGAGCTCCGGTCGGCTGCGGCGCAGGCGCAGGCAGGCCGCGGTCACGAGCAGCTTCGCGGCACCGGAGTCGTCGATCGCGGGGACCGCTCCGTGCAGGATCGCGTCGAGCGCCGCAGTGCGCGACGAGTAGTCGACGCTCTGCCGGTTGTCTGGGTCGACGAGGGTGCGCGTCCACAGCTCCGTGCCCTGGTAGACGTCGGGGATGCCCGGCATCGTGAGCTGCACGATCTTCGCGGTCAGCGAGTTCGACCAGCCCGCCTCCTGCGTCTCGGCGACGACGTTCTGGACGACGTTCGACGCGACGGGGTTGTCGAAGACGGCGTCGACGGCCGCGTGCAGCTGCCCCTCGAACGTCTCGTCCGGGTTGGTCCAGCTCGTGTGCAGGTCGGCCTCGCGCGCGGCCTTCTCGAGGTAGTCGGTGAGGCGCTCGCGGGATGCGGGCCACGCGCCGACGATCGCCTGCCAGGTGAGCTGCGCGAACGCGTTGTCGTCGATGGGGGCCACGTTCTGGAGCTCGGCGACGCTCTCCGCCCAGAACTCGGGGACCTCGCTGAGGGCGGTGATGCGTGCGCGAGTGTCCTCGCCGCGCTTCGTGTCGTGGGTCGACAGCGTGGTCATGGCGTCTGGCCAGTCACGGGCGCGTGCCGTCTGGAGCTCGTGGAACCGCTCCGGGGTGATGGAGAAGACGTTCGGGTCGCCGCCGACCTCGTTGAGGGAGGTGAGGCGTGCGTAGCGGTAGAACGAGCGGTCTTCGACGGCCTTCGCCATGATCATGCCGGTGGTCTGCTGCAGACGCAGCGCGGCCTCGGCTTCTGGCGCCTCGAGGAACGGCAGGACGCGGGCGATCGACGCCGCGAGATCCGGCCGCTGCTCGGTGGCGGCCTTGGCCGCATCGGCGAGGTGGTTCGCGCCCGTCGGAAGGTAGCTGCGGTACACGCTGAAGTGGGCGGCGATCTCGGCGACGGAGTCCTCGATGAGGTCGTCCTCGAGGCCCGTCGCGCGCAGTTCTCGCGCGATGCGGCGGATCTCGGCGTTCAGTGACACGTCGGCCACGGCGCGCTTCGCCTCGTGGATGAGCTGCTCCCAGTCGACCGGGTCGCCGTCTGCTCCCGCCGCGAGCTCGTCGAGCGGCTCCTCGGCGTCGGCGTCCACGAGTACCCGGTCGATCTGGCCGAGCGCGTCGTAGCCGGTCGTCCCTGCCGTGCGCCAGTCGGCGGGCAGCGCCTCGTCGCCCTCGAGGATCTTCTCGACGAGCACATACGCTCCGCGCGTTCGGTCGGCGAGGTGGCGCAGGTAGCCGCCCGGGTCGCGGAGTCCGTCCGGGTGGTCGATCCGGAGCCCGTCGACGAGGCGGTGACGCATCCAGTCGAGGATCTCCGCGTGAGCTTCCTCGAACACGTGCTCGTCTTCGACGCGGATGCCCGCGAGCGAGGTGATGGTGAAGAAGCGGCGGTAGTTGAGGCGGCTGTCGCCTTGGCGCCAGTGGATGAGCTGGTAGTGCTGGTTGTCGAGCACTTCCCGCACCGATGCGCCTTCGGGTGCCGAGCCTTCCGCGAGCGGGTACTCGGTGGAGTGGTAGCGCAGCACGCCGGCCTCGGTGTCGACGGTCACGTTGGCGATCGCGTCGCCCCGCTCCCTGGGCATGTCGTCGTCGCCGACCGTGGGGATGAGGAGCTTGCCGCCGCCCGCCTCCCAGTCGATGTCGAAGGACTCGGCGTGCGCGGCCTGCTGGCCGTGCTCGAGCACATCCCACCACCACGGGTTGTCGCGTGGTGTGCCGACTCCCATGTGGTTCGGGACGATGTCGACGAGCACGCCGAGGCCCAGCTCGCGGGCCTTCGCGGAGAACCGCTCGAGCCCCTCGCGCCCGCCACGTTCGTCGTCGACCCTCGAGGGGTCGACGACGTCGTAGCCGTGCGTGCTGCCTGGGGTCGCCTGGAGGATGGGCGAGAGGTACACCCATCCCACGCCGAGCCGCTCCAGGTAGGGCAGCTGCTCGGTCGCGGCGTCGAGGTCGAACTCCGACGTCAGTTGGAATCGGTACGTGCTGGATGGGATGCGCATCATGGTCTCCGTGGCGCGAGGTGCTTCTGAGATGGCTCTGGCGGGGTCAGCTGCCGAGGGGCGGCCGCGTGATGATGGGGATGGGGGTGGTCATCGCGGCGACGGAGGCGGCGACCGAATGGTCTGGCTTCTCCTTGAGCTCGGCTTCGCGCAGCACGACGAGCGAGCGCGGCTCGAGTGGGATGGTTGCTCCCGGCTCGACGGCCTCGAGGTCGGTGTGCATGCCGGAGGTGTCGATGACGATGTCCCAGTGGGAGGTGATCTCGACGCTGGGGATGGTCGCCTCGACGACCGTCTCGCTGGCGTTGAAGTAGACCATGAAGCTCACATCGGTGATCTCCTCGCCCCGCTCGTCGCGTCCGGCGATGGCGTTGCCGTTGAGGAACATGCCCATCGACTTCACGAACTCGGCGTTCCAGTCTTCGGATGCCATCTGCGTGCCGTCGGTCGAGAGCCACACGATGTCGGGCAGCGCGGATCCCTCGGCGCGCTCCTCGACGCGGCCGTTGAAGAAGCGGCGTCGGCGGAACGTCGGGTGGTCGGCGCGCAGCTGCGCGACGGCCCTCGTGAACTCGACGAGTGGCTCGTCGGCGTTCTCCCAGTGCACCCAGCTGATCTCGCTGTCCTGCGCGTACGTGTTGTTGTTGCCGTTCTGCGTGCGCCCCAGCTCGTCGCCGTGGAGGAGCATGGGCACGCCCTGGCTGAGCAGCATCGTCGCGATGATGTTGCGCTGCTGGCGGGCCCGCATGGCGTTGATCTCGGGGTCGTCGGTGGGGCCTTCGACGCCGAGGTTGTAGGAGCGGTTGTGGCTCTCGCCGTCGTTCCCGTTCTCGCCGTTGGCGTCGTTGTGCTTCTCGTTGTAGGAGACCAGGTCTCTCAGCGTGAAGCCGTCGTGGGCCGTGACGAAGTTGATGGAGGCGAAGGGGCGGCGTCCGGAGTGCTCGTACAGGTCGGCGGAGCCGGTGATGCGGCTCGCGAACTCGCCGAGGGTCGATGGTTCGCCTCGCCAGAAGTCGCGCACCGTGTCGCGGTACTTGCCGTTCCACTCCGTCCACTGCGGTGGGAAGTTGCCGACCTGGTAGCCGCCGGGGCCGACGTCCCACGGCTCTGCGATGAGCTTCACCTGCGAGACCACCGGGTCCTGCTGCACGAGGTCGAAGAACGTGGACAGCTTGTCGACGTCGTGCAGCTCGCGGGCGAGGGTGGAGGCGAGGTCGAAGCGGAAGCCGTCGACGTGCATCTCGGTGACCCAGTAGCGCAGCGAGTCCATGATGAGCTGCAGCGAGTGCGGGTGGCGCATGTTGAGCGAGTTGCCGGTGCCCGTGTAGTCGGTGTAGTAGCGCTTGTCGTCGTCCTCGAGCCGGTAGTAGGCGGCGTTGTCGATGCCACGGAAGCTGAGGGTCGGGCCGAGGTGGTTGCCTTCTGCCGTGTGGTTGTAGACGACGTCGAGGATGACCTCGATGTTGTTGGCGTGCAGGGTGCGCACCATCGACTTGAACTCCTGCACCTGCTGGCCTGCCGTGCCCTGGGAGGCGTAGTCGGCGTGCGGGGCGAGGAACGAGATGGTGTTGTACCCCCAGTAGTTGCGGAGTCCCTTCTCGATGAGGGTGCTGTCCTGCACGAACTGGTGCACGGGCATGAGCTCGATGGCGGTGACGCCGAGGCGCTTGAGGTGCTCGACGATCGCGGGGTGCGCGATGCCGGCGTACGTGCCGCGGATCTCCTCAGGCACATCCGGGTGCAGCTCGGTGAGCCCCTTGACGTGCGCCTCGTAGATGAGGGACTCGTTGTAGGGGATGCCCGGCTTCCGGTCGCCAGCCCAGTCGAAGTAGGGGTTGATGACAACGCCCTTCATCATGTGGGGCGCTGAGTCGAGGTCGTTGAACGAGTCGGGGTCGCCGAAGTTGTAGCTGAAGAGCGACTGGTCCCAGTCGATCTCGCCCGTCGTCGCCTTCGCGTACGGGTCGAGGAGGAGCTTCGCCGGGTTGCAGCGGCTTCCGTTGATCGGGTCGTAGTCGCCGTGCATCCGGT
This sequence comes from Pseudoclavibacter sp. RFBI5, assembly GCF_002931395.1. Classification (NCBI taxonomy): domain Bacteria; kingdom Bacillati; phylum Actinomycetota; class Actinomycetes; order Micrococcales; family Microbacteriaceae; genus Pseudoclavibacter; species Pseudoclavibacter sp. RFBI5. Next base: position 162,246 of record NZ_PSYA01000007.1, read on the forward strand.
AGCCGTACTGCTGGCCGGGTTGCACGTGAGGGAGGTAGGCATGCCAGACGTGCGCATCCTGCTCGTAGAGCCTCACCCGCTCCTCGTTGCCGTCGTCATCGAAGAGGCACAGCTCGACCTTGTGGGCGGCCTCGCTGAAGATCGCGAAGTTGGTGCCACTTCCATCGAACGTCGCTCCGAGGGGGTAGGCATTTCCGGGCCACGTTTTCATGCACGCTCCTATTGCTTCATCGAAGAACATCGCGTGTGGATGCAGGCACTAAAGCTACCAAAGGGTGGGAGCGCTCTCGCCCGCAAGCACACAGGACTTCTCCTGGTTGGCAGGCATGTCGACGACCTACGCTGGCCGCATGACGAACCTCACACAGAACCTCACGGACTCGGTCAAGAAGCTCGGCGTCACCCTCGCCTACGGCGAGAAGGTGGAACTCGGCAAGTCCACGATCCTTCCGGTCGCTCTCGTCTCGTACGGCTACGGCGGTGGTGAGAGCACTGAGGAGGGTCAGGAGAACTCGTCGGGCGGCGGTGGCGGCGGGATGGCCGTGCCGGTCGGCGCGTACGTGGATGACGAGTTCGGCACGAGCTTCCGGCCGAACATCATCACGCTGCTTGTCGTGTCGATTCCGCTGGTGTGGACGGTCGGGCACGCGCTCCCGCGTCTCATCAAGGCGCTCAAGAAGTAGCTCAGGCGCGGTACGGCCTATACTCGGGGGTGTTCACGGGAGTCCGGTAGTCCGGGCTGAGAGGAAGGCTCAAGCCTTCGACCGTCAAACCTGATCTGGGTAATGCCAGCGCAGGGAGGCACATCTCCGAGCAGGGTCGCCCACGGCTCTGCGCCCGTGCACTTTCACTCGAAAGGGCACACAGCATGACAACTTCCCCGACTCCATCTCCGACTGCGGCAGCGCAGGTTCCGGCTCAGGCGAAGGCGCCGAAGAGCCGCTTCCGCTGGCGGGTCATCGACATCGTCACGGCGGCCGTCCTCGGTGTCGCGACGGGCCTCATCTTCATCTTCTGGAACAGCGTCGGCTACGCCTGGTTCGTGGCGATGGATGCGTTCACTCCGGGTATCGGCGGCATCGCGGTCGGCATCTGGCTGCTCGGCGGCGTGCTGGGCGGGCTCATCATCCGCAAGCCGGGGGCTGCGCTCTTCGTCGAGGTGCTCGCGGCGTGCGTCTCCATGCTGCTCGGTAGCCAGTGGTCGATCGAGACCGTCTACTCGGGGATCGCGCAGGGCCTCGGCGCCGAGCTCATCTTCGCGCTCTTCCTCTACAAGCGCTTCGGTCTGAGCGTCGCGATGCTCGCGGGCGCTGGTGCTGCCGTCGCCGCGTGGGTGCTCGAGCTGTTCCTCAGCGCGAACATCGAGAAGGGCCCTGAATTCCTGACGATCTACCTCGTCGCGGTCGTGGTCTCCGGTGCGGTGCTGGCCGGAGTCGTCGGCTGGCTGCTCACGCGAGCACTCGCCGCCACTGGCGCGCTGAACCGCTTCGCGGCGGGCAGAAGCGCGAAGCGAATCGGCTAGCGCTCGTGGGCGCGAGAGTCGAGGCGAGGGGGTGGGGCTGGCGCCACGCCGATCGGGCGAAGCTGGCGGTCAGCCAGCTCGACCTGACGATCGAGCCCGGAGAGGCCGTGCTGCTGCTCGGGCCGTCGGGGGCGGGCAAGTCGACGCTCCTGGCGGCTCTTGCCGGGGTGCTCGGCGACCACGAGGACGATGGCCAGGAGCTCGGCTCGCTGCTGGTCGACGGCAGGCATCCGACGGATGCGCGCGGCGCGGTGGGGCTGGTCCTGCAGGATCCGCAGGCGAACACGGTGCTCGCCCGAATCGGCGACGACGTCGCGTTCGGCTGCGAGAACCTCGGTGTGCCGCGCGCCGAGACCTGGGTTCGGGTGCGCGAGGCGCTCGACGCCGTCGGGCTGCGGATGCCGCTCGACCGCTCGACCGCGCAGCTGTCCGGCGGTGAGCGCCAGCGCCTCGCGATCGCGGGCGTGCTCGCGATGCGGCCGAACCTCATCCTGCTCGACGAGCCGACCGCGAACCTCGACCCGGCTGGTGTCGAGGAGGTTCGCGAGGCGGTTGTGCGTGCCGCGGAGGTCACCGGCGCGACGCTCATCGTCATCGAGCATCGGGTGGATGTGTGGCGTTCGAGCGTCGACCGGGTCGTCGTACTCGGCACTGAGCAGCACCTGCTCGCAGACGGTGCCCCTGACGTGCTCCTGGAGGAGCAGCGGGAGTCGCTCCTCGCGGCGGGTGTGTGGATAGGCGGTCACGAACCCTCGGTTCCCCGGGGCGAGCGCGCCCCGGGGGAGGACCTGCTCGTCGCCGACGGCCTCGGGTTCGGGCGTGCCGACCATCCGCTGCACACGCAGTTCGGCGCGACGCTGCGGGCGGGGGAGTCGACGGTGGTGCTCGGGCCCAACGGCGCGGGCAAGACGACGCTGGCGCTGACGCTTGCTGGCCTGCTCAAGCCGATCGCGGGCGACGTGCGTGCGAGCAGTGCCCTGCGTGAAGCTGGCCAAGACGCTGGCCGTCGACGGGGTGGCTGGGCGCTCGGCAGGTTCCGCGCGGCGGGCCCGGTCGGCCCGCATCCGTCTGCCTGGCGTTCCCGTCAGCTGCTGACGAGGATCGGCACGGTCTTCCAGCAGCCCGAGCACCAGTTCGTCGCGGGCACGGTGCGGCGCGAGCTCGAGGTGGGACCGGATGCGGTGGGGCGCGGCAGACGCGAGACGAGCGAACGCGTCGACGAGCTGCTCGCGGCGCTGCGCCTCTCGCACCTCGCGGAAGCGCACCCCTTCACGCTCTCCGGCGGTGAGCAGCGTCGCCTGTCCGTCGCGACGGTGCTCGCGACGGCGCCTCGGGTGCTCATCTTCGACGAGCCCACCTTCGGGCAGGACCGCAGGACCTGGACGGAGCTCGTCACGATCATGTCTCGCCTCGTCTCCGAGGGGCACTCGCTGGTCTCCGTGACTCACGACGAGCAGCTCGTGCGTGTGCTCGGCGACCAGCGCATCCGCATCGAAGCCCACGACCGCAAGAACGAGAAGGTGCCAGCATGATCGGCAGCGGCGCGGGCGTCGCCTCGGCGGATTCCCGCCCGGCAGGGTCGGCCACATCGCCCCAGGTCGATGCCGACGGCGTGCCGCTCGAAGTGCTCCTCGTCGGCGGACGGTTCCTCGACCGCGTGAACCCGGTCACGCCGTTCCTGGCGGCGGTGCTGTACTCGATTCCCCTGCTGACGACGCTCGATGTCGTCTCGGCGGCTGTCGCGCTGACGCTCTCGCTCCTCGCCTTCGGCGTCGCCGGAGTGCGCCCCATGGAGGTCCTGCGATCGAGCTGGATCCTCCTCATCGCCGCCCCCGTCTCCGCCACGAGCATGCTGCTGTACGCCAAGCCCGGCGGGGCGAGCTACGGGCAGTTCCTCTACGCGAACATCACCGACAACTCCATCCAGCTCGCGATCGCCGTCGGCGTGCGCGTGCTCGCGATCGGCGTGCCGACGCTCGTCGCGTTGAACCGCATCGACCCGACCCGCCTCGCCGACGGTCTGGCGCAGGTCGCGCACCTCCCGGCGAGGTTTGTGGTCTCGGCGCTCGCGGGCATCCGCCTCTTCGCCGTGTTCCGCGACGACTGGACGGCGATGAGCCAGGCGCGCCGCGCTCGCGGTCTCGGCGACTCGGGTGCCATCCGACGGTTCATGACGATGGCGTTCGCGCTGCTCGCTCTCGCGCTGCGACGGGCTGGGACACTGGCGACCGTCATGGAGGCTCGCGGCTTCGGCGCCGAGGACATCACGCGGACGTGGGCTCGCCCCTCACGTCTCGACTGGCGGGACCTCGTTCTCGTGCTTGCGGCAGTGGTCATCGCCGGCGCGGCTATCGGAGTGGCCGTCGCGGCGGGGTCGTACCGGCTCGTGGGCAGCGCGTGAGCGGGGTCGCGGCGCTGCTGGACCGCGTGCTCGCGGATGCCCGCGGCTCGCGCCCGGTCGTGATCATCGACGGCGGGTCGGGCTCGGGCAAGACGACGCTCGCGGGGGAACTGCTGGCGGAGTTCCGGGCGCGCGGCTTCGAGAGCGCGCAGCTGGTGTCCCTCGACGACGCCTACCCGGGCTGGGGTGGCCTCGCTGCCGCCTCGCAGGCGGTGCATCGCGACATGCTCCGTCCCGAGCAGCCGGGGCTCCCGCACCGCCCCGGCTATGAGAGCTGGGACTGGGCGGCGGACGCGCCCGGTCCGTGGCGCGAGCTCGACGGCTCCGCGCCGCTCATCGTCGAGGGCTGCGGTTCGCTGTCGCACGAGAGCGCGCCCCTCGCGACGACGAGCGTGTGGATAGAACTCGACGAGGCCCACCGGAAGCCGCGGGCGCTCTCGCGTCCTGCAGACGTCGGCGTCTTCGAGGAGTTCTGGGAGATGTGGGCGGCTCAAGAGCGCGAGCACTGGCGACGCAATGCGCCGTTCCTGCTCGCCGACGTCATCATCGAGGCCGCGCCCAGCGCATGACGGGGTTTCGCGGCGTCGCGAGGCGCTGTCAGCGCGGGCCGGTGCCCGTCTGGTCTGAGCTCTGCCGGCGGCGAGCGCGCACGTAGCGCACGGTGAAGATCACGGCGATGACCAGCCCCACCAGCGCCGCGAGCAGCCAGATGCCACCGACGATGAGGCCGTAGACGGCGTCGTCGTAGTCGATGCTGGTGCCGGGACCGGCGTCGAGGGAGAGGCCGGTGCCGATGCTGTCGGCGACCGGCCGCAGCAGGAGACCGGCGAGCGCGCCAACTCCCGTCGCGAGGGGGATCGCGAATGCCCACCCCCAGAGCACGGAGCCGAACGTCGGACCGGCCGCGCCCGCTGTGCGACGAGCGGCCTGGATGCTCCGCGCCCCGAGCAGGATCAGCACGACGAGGCCAGCACCTGCCGAGACGAACATCGCCCAGAACGCGAACGCGGAGAGCAGCGTCTGCCCGGCCTCGACGAGCGGCGGGATGAGCCCGACGGCGTCGACCGTGATGCTCGCGGCAGCAAGCGCCGAGAGCAGACCGGTCACGGCCATCCACAGTGCGAAGGCTGGTGCCGCCAGGACGAGGACGATTCCCCAGAGGAGGCGTCCTGGCCGGAGGGGCCCGCGGGCTGGTGGCGTCTGCTGCATCCGGGAAGCGTACCGGGGACGCGCGACTCGGGAGGCTCTACGCCCAGCCGAGCTCGTGGAGCTGTGCGTCGTCGATGCCGTAGAAGTGCGCGATCTCGTGCACGAGCGTCGTGTGCACCTCGTCGCGGAGGGTCTCCTCGTCGTCGCAGATCGACAGGAGCGGCTCGCGGAACAGCACGATGCGATCGGGCAGTTCGCCGAAGCCGTACTGGCCGCGATCCGTGAGCGCGAACCCCTCGTAGACGCCGAGCAGGTCGAGCGAGCCGTCCTCTGGCCGGTCCTCGACGACGAAGATCACGTTGTCGAGGCCGTCGACCATCTCGTCCGGCAGCTCATCGAGCTCGTCGACGACTAGGGCCTCGAAGTTCTCCCGCGACATCTCCATCCGCTCATTGTGTCGCAGGGCGGCTGGACAGGGCCCGGCGGCGAACCGAACTTGCACTGCGAGCGCAGTACAAGTTGTGCTAACTTCGCATCACAATATTTTGTCCGCACCGCGCGAGCGGCACCTTCGGAGGCATGAGTGATCGACCCAATTCTCAACTTCATCCGCAGCCTCTCTTCCGGGGTGCGGGAGTTCCTGCCGCTGGAGGTGGCCATCACCTTCGGCTTGGTCCTGTTCGCCGTCTCGTGGGTGAGGCCGCGCCGAATCGTCGCGCTCCCTGATTCGGGTTTCAGGCGGACGGTGCTGCTCTGGTGCGGGGTCGGTGGCTGCCTCCTCATCGTGGCCGTGGCGACGCTCACGAGCGCCCTCGCTACCGCTGGAGGAGGATCTGACGTCTCCGGTTTCGATGGATGGTGGCGTCGGCCCGCTCCACTCGTCGCCGCGATCGTGGTGGTCGCAGTGGCCGGTCTGGCTCTGCGTTCGGTCCCGCTGACCGCTCCCGGCTCGAGGGCCCTCGCGCCTCGGAGACGCTGGAACGCCTTCGCTCCCGGTCTGTGGCTCTGGGTGGTGCGATTCTCAGCCGTGCTGATCGCCGTCACGGCGCTCTGGCAGATCCTGATCGCCGTCTCGGCACCGCCAGAGGGCCCGTTCTTCGGCGACGTGGCTCGCTACACCACGCTTCCCATCTACTCGCACTTCAACGGCAGCTTCGGATACCTGGCGGGTGCCGGCTGGCCCAACCACCTGGCCACGCTTGCCACGCTTCTTGCGGCGGCGGGTGTCTTGGTCTGGGTGCTGAAAGCAGACGCGAACCGCCCCGAAGCCCTTCCCGCAGCCACGCTCAAGACCCATCGCGATGCGACCGCGCGCGTGCTGACGCTCATCGTCCTCGCGGGACTGGTCACCACGTTGGGTGCTGTCTGGATGCACGTCGGCTCCACGAGCACGATGACGGTCGGTCTCGACGAGCGCTGGGTGTCAGCGGAGGTCTCCTACCCGCAGCTCTACATCGAGGGGGGCTTCAGCGCGCTGTCGTACCCGATGAACGTGACCGGGTATCTGCTCCAGGGGGTTGGGGTCGCGCTCGCGCTCAGGCTCGCGGTGGACACCGTGCGTGCTGCCGCGGCGCGGCCGGCCGCAGCCGCAGCGGGGGCATCGGTCTCGGCGGCCGCGCGTTGACCGCGTCAAAGTCTGCCGAGGATCTCGCGGAGCTGTTTCGGGGTGCTATTCGATCTGGCGTTCTCGGTGACGGCGAGAGGCTTCCCACGGTGCGGCAGACCGCACGCGACTTCGAGGTGGCGCAGGCAACGGCGGCAAAGGCGTATCGCTCGCTGGAGCGGGAAGGGCTCGTTGTCACTCGCACTGCGGCGGGGACGCGTGTGGCTCCCGGGGCATCCCGAGCGCCTCAGACGGTGATCGAGCACATCCGTTCGCTGCTGGATGCGAGCCGTGAAGCCCGGGTGCCGCTCGATGACGTCGTTGCGATTCTCAGAACTGTCGCCGCTCAGGAGTCAGGCAGCCGCGACGGTTTGCGCGAACCTGAGTGACACCGCGGGTTCTTCGCCTCGACCCCCAGGTGAGTTCACGCGTCTCTAGACCTGCGCTGAGGCGTGGTCGTAGGCGAGGGGGAGGAGCTCGCGCGCGATCACGCTGATCAGGCCGTCAGGCCCGGGCAGGATCACCCGAATGTCGGGGTAGTGGTCGGCGAGCACCTGGCGGTCACGCCCGCAGGGGCTCATCACCCCGCGGCCGTGGTTCGCGACGGCGACGATGTGCGTCAGCTCGAGGGCACCAGCGGCGCGGGCCGAGCCGAGCGCCACCAGCTCGGCGCAGGGCCCGCCCGTGAAATGGTGCAGGTTCACGCCGACGTGCACCCGGCCGTCCGCCGCGCGCACGGCAGCCCCTACCGTGTGGATGCCGTCCTCATCCGGCCCAGCATCCGTCGTCGCATCGATCGTCGATCGGGCGGCTTCGACGAGCTCGAGCTCGCCTTCCGAGACGGGCCGGGCGGATGCGAGCTCGAAAACGGTCATGACGCGAGCCTACGAGGTGTCCTCGAGAGGGCCTCCCGGCTCGATAGCCGCGCGCCTCGCTAGGGTGCCCCTGTGACCGATGACGAATGCTCCCGCCCGCAGGAGTGGCGAGCTGCGCACGCCGCCGCCATGGTCGGCTGGGACTTCTCCGCCCTGGACGGGCGCATGACCGCCGACGAACCCCACTGGGACTTCACCGCCGAGTGCCGTGCCGCGATGGCGACTGCCACGCGCATCGCCGACCTCGGCACGGGAGGCGGCGAGCGGCTCATCGAGCTCATCGGCGACCTCGGTGCCGCCGCCGAGTCCCTGGTCATCGCGGCAACCGAGGGGTGGGAGCCGAATATCGAGATCGCGAGGCGGAACCTGGCGCCGTTCGGTGTGGGCGTGCACCGCTATGACTCCGAGGCGGGTGACTCCCTGCCGTTCGAAGATGCGTCGCTGGACCTCGTCGTGTGCCGCCACGAGTCCTTCGACGCCGGGGAAGTCGCCCGTGTGCTCGCGCCGGGCGGGCGGTTCCTGACCCAGCAGGTCGACGGACGGGAAGCGCACGAGCTCCGGGAGTGGTTCGGCGGCGACCCGCTGCACGACGACGTGACGCTGGCGAACGCGAGCAGCGAGGTGGCGGCCGCCGGGCTCCGCATCGAGCTCGCCGACGAGTGGACTGGGCGGATGGCGTTCGCGGATGCTCGTGCGCTGGTCGAGTACATGGCCCTGGTGCCGTGGGATGTCCCAGGCTTCGAGGTCGACGCCAACATCAGCTCGCTGCGTCGCCTCGACGCCTCCCGGCCGATCGTCGTCACGCAGCGGCGGTTCCGGCTGGCCGCAGTGCGCGACTGAGCTGCTCGACGCGCCGGAGCGTCCGCGCTCGCTGGCGTGGTGCGACGCGGCCCGCGAGAATGGGGCCATGATCGACGTCTTCGGGGAGACCCTGACCCATGAGACGGTCGCGCAGTTCGCCTTCTGGGGCATGGTGCTCGGCGTCGGAATCGCGCTGCGCATCGTCCGCTCGGTGCGGCCGCGCCTGCTCAACCGCACGTGCTGGGGAGTGCTGGCCGCCGCCATCCTCCTGCTCCTCGTCGCTCTGAGCATCGTGACCCTGTCAGCCTCCGTCGTCCCCTCAGTGGTGTCGAGCTTCCTGCTCATCGCGCTGGGGGCAGCCGGCGCCGGTGCCCTCGCCGCGCTCGCAGTCTTCTCCCTGCTCGAGTTCATCGCGCCCAAGCGGCGGCGCGATCTGGTTGCGGCACCCGCGGGCGCTCCCCAGCGGTGACGCCTCGCGGGGGAGCGAGGCGACCTCTCCTGCATCCACGTCCTAGGATGCTCGCGTGTACGTCAAAGTGTGTGGCCTGGATTCTGTCGAGTCGGCGGCGGTTGCCGTCGAGAGCGGAGCCGACGCGGTCGGCATCGTCATGAGCCGCACGAGCCCGCGCAGGCGTTCTGCGGAGGAGGCCGCGAAGATCTTCGGTTCCGTTGCTGCGGGTGTCGATCGGGTGCTGGTCGTGCACGACATGCCGGCCACGGATGCGGCCGAGATCGCGGCAGCAATCGGCGCGAACGTGCTGCAGCTGCACGGCTCCTACTCGGGCGATGAGGTTCGAGCGGCCGGCGCGATCTTCCCGCGGATCTGGCGAGCCACCTCGCTCGCCGACGACCCTGAGCTGCGCGTCGGGGCGTTCGGTGAGGAACTCCTGTTGCTGGATGCGCCAAAGCCGGGGTCTGGCGAGCGCTGGGACCTCTCGGAGCTCGTCCGGCGTCGCCCCGAGGGGCGCTGGCTGCTGGCAGGCGGCCTGCACCCGGGGAATGTGGCCGAGGCGATCGGCGAGGCGGGGCCCTGGGGCGTCGACGTGTCGAGCGGGGTCGAGTCGAGCCCGGGCGTCAAGGACCACGCCCGGATTCGCGCCTTCGTGGAGTCAGCGAAGCGCGCCGGCTGACCGCTCGTGGCCCGATCTGCTGTCCAACTTGCGTGATGAAAGCCACCCCTGTCGCCGCATCCAGCATGCGCTCGTGGTCAGCTCACTAGAGCTGGTCAAGGGCGCGGTGGGTCGACCTCCGCGAACTCCGCCTCCAGGTCGGCGCCCGCGGCGGTGAGGTGGTCGAGCACCGTGCGAACGGCGAAGCGCGCCTGACGGTCTGGACGCGCGATGGCGACGATGCTGCGCACGGACCGCACGCCATCGAGCGGGCGCAGCACCACCCCTGGGCGTGGGCGAGTCGTGAAGCGCGGCAGCAGCGCGAGCCCCGTGCCGGTCGCGACGAGCGCTTCCACGAGTCGGTTGTCGCGGAGCCGCTGCACTCGATCGAGGTTGGTGCTCGTGGCGTTCTCGACGGCGATCAGGATGCTGTCGAACGGGTAGCCGACGGGCACACCCACCCAGGTGGTGCCGAGCAGATCGCCAGGGACGAGGTGGTCGAGGTGCGCCAGCGGATGCTCGGACGGCAGGGCGACGTCGATCGGCTCCCGGGCGAGGACTCGCGTGTGCAGGTGCTCTGCCCCGCGCGGGACGTCTCCCGTGAGGCTGTGCCCGATGACGATGTCGGCGTCGAGGGTTCGCGCTGCGTACTCGGACTCGGCGAGGTCGAAGTCGTCGAGGTCGAGCTGGATCGCCGACCCGGCCGTGCGGCGGAGGAGGCCGGGGACAAGCGCTTCGCTGGCGCTCGGGAGCGCGCCGATCGAGACGGTGCCGCTCGGCTCGCCGAGGCTCGCCTCGAGCTTCGCCTGCACTTCGGCGAGCGCCCGGCCCACGTCGTCGGCGCCGTCGGCGAGGATCCTCCCGGCAGCGGTGAGGCGCAGCCCTCGGGAGAACGGTTCGACGAGGCTCGCGCCGAGCTCCCGCTCTGCGGTCCTCAGCTGCTGCGAGAGGGCGGAGGGGGTGCGGTGCGTGGCCTCGGCCACCGCCGCGAGCGTGCCCCGCAGCGACAGCTCGCGAAGCAGCTCGAGGTGGCGAAATTCCATGTAGGGAGCCTACAGTTACCGGTCACGGATCATCACTGGTGCTTCAGGGTGAGCGCGCCGCACACTGATCCCGTGCCTCCTCGCCATGTCGCCCTCGCCTGCCTCGTCGCAGTCCTCTGGGGCGTGAACTTCCTCGCCATCCACGCCTCGCTCGAGCAGTTCCCGCCGTTCTTCCTCATCGCCCTGCGCTTCGGGCTGCTCGCGATCCCGACGATCCTGTTCATCCCGCGCCCGAACGTGAAGCTGCGGTGGCTCGTCGGGTACGGGCTCGGCTTCGGCACCCTGCAGTTCGTCGGGCTCTACCTCGGTATGGCGGCTGGCTTCCCCACGGGGCTCGCGTCGCTCGTGCTGCAGATGTCGGCGCCGTTCACCGTGCTGCTCGGCGCGATCTTCCTCCGCGAGAAGCTCACGACGCGTCGTGTCATCGGCATCGCGGTCGCGGTCGGCGGCCTGCTGCTGGTCGGTGTCGCCCGGGGCGGCGCCGGAAGCTGGTGGCCGTTTGTGCTCGTGGTGATCGGCGCGTTCGGCTGGGCCATCGGCAACATCTCGAGCCGACTCGCCGAACCGCCGAAGCCCCTGCACCTGACGATGTGGATGGCCGTGGTGCCTCCCATCCCCATGCTCGCCGTCTCGCTGCTCGTGGAGGGGCCCGAGCAGATCTGGGCGTCGCTCGCGACGGCGTGGACCGCCGCGGCGGTTCCCGCGTGGGTTGGGCTCGTCTACACGATCGTGCTCGGCACGGTCCTCGGCTCCGGCATCTGGGTGTGGCTCATGAAGCGCCACCCGGCGGGTGTCGTCGCACCGTTCTCGATGCTCGTCCCCGTGGTCGGCATCTCGACAGCGTGGCTCGTGCTGGGGGAGCGGCCCGGCCCGCTCGAGCTCGTCGGCGGCGCGATCGTGCTCTTCGGGGTCCTCTGGGCGAGCCGCATGCCGGCCACAGCGCTCGTGCCGGCCCCGGAACCGAGCATCCCGGAGTCACCCGTCGCCGAATCGCTTCCCCTTGAGCCGCCTCGTCCCGAGTCGCCTCTCCCGGACTCACCGAAACTCGAGGCCCCCGCGCCTCGTTAGAAGCACGCGGGAGGCGCAGATTCCCGGCACTGGGAACCTGCGCCTCTCGCGTGGATGCGGCCGGACTGTCTTCGCACAGACCTGGCCCAACGACGAAGGCCCCGAGTTCTCCAGCACTTGCAAGTGCAGGGAACTCGGGGCCTTCCAATATGGGGTGAGTAACGGGGCTTGAACCCGCGGCCTCCTAGACCACAACCAGGCGCTCTACCAGCTGAGCTATACCCACCATGTCTGTCGCACGCGTGCTCTCGCTCGCCTGCGACTACGAGAGTCTATTACAGATTTTGGGCGAAGTCGTTCACCACTTCTGCTGCGACCTCTCGAAGCTCCTCGCTGGTCGGTCCGGGCTCGGGCACGAGCACTGCTTTCCGGTAGTACTTGAGCTCGCGGATCGACTCGAGAATGTCGGCCTTCGCGCGGTGGCCGCCGTCCTTGTCGGGGGAGTGGAAGTACACGCGGGGGAACCAGCGGCGCGACAGCTCCTTCAGCGTGGAGACGTCGACGTTGCGGTAGTGGAGGTGCTCGTCGACCTCCGGCATGTACTTCGCGAGGAACATGCGATCGGTGCCGATGGTGTTGCCCGCGAGCGGTGCCGTGTTGGGCACGGGGACGTGCTTCTTCAGGTACGCGAGCAGCTGCGCCGTCGCGGTCTCGAGGCTGGCGCCGTTCGGGATCTCCTCGATGAGCCCGGACGTGGTGTGCATCTGCGTCACGAACTCGCCCATGTTGGCCATGGCTGCGTCACTCGCCGAGATCACGATCTCGAAGCCCTCGTCGAGGATGTTCAGGTCGCTGTCGGTGACGAAAGCGGCGACCTCGACCAGCTCGTCGATGGACGGGTCGAGGCCTGTCATCTCGCAGTCGATCCAGACGAGACGTTCCTGAGCAATAGGCATAAGGGACATCGTAGTGATTCCCCGGGTTTCGTGGCGGCCAGTGCGCCCTTTCGTGGCCCGCTATGCTGGCTGGGATCGCGCCCCAGTAGCTCAGTGGATAGAGCAACGGCCTTCTAATCCGTCGGTCGCAGGTTCGAATCCTGCCTGGGGCACTCATTGTTGCCTGTCTCCCGGTCCCGAGGAGAGCGCGTTCGGTGCGCTCGTAGCCGGGGCCGTGGGCTTCCTCCTCAGGCACATCCCCCGAGGGGCCCGTGGCGGCGATCCTCGCCGTTTGACGCCGTGGTGTCCCCACGCACGTGATGGCGGGCCGTGCGGTTGTCGCTCGGACTCTCAGGAGAGGGAGTTGACGAGCACTCCGCCCACACCACCGGCGAGCATGGGGAGGAGTGCGGCGATACCGAGTGCCGCCGCCGTTGCCGCCGCCAGTCGGGGCTGTCCAGGCCGGAGGAAACCAATGACTCCGAGGACAGTTGCAACTATGGCGAGCACGATGACAGGCATCCGCAGCAGCGTGAAGATCTCTGCGACGTTGAAGGGCAGCTGGTAGGCAGCGTCGGGGACGAAGGGTGTGAGACCCGCAGCGATTGTTTGAGCGACCACAAGCGCTACTGCCACCACGAGGGCCGCGCGTCCGATCGGATTCCGGGCTGGCGCGCTCGAGTCCGCGCGACGGCTGGAACTTGGGCCTGGCATCGAAACCGCTTCTTCGGTCATTTCGCAAGTATGGCAGGGCGGCGTTGTCGAAGGTGTCCATTACAAGCTCATCCGCCGCTGGACGTCGATGGCGTTTCCTTGGATTCTCGACGCTGGGGAGGCCCTCGCTCGCTTATGTCTCCTTGCGCGATCAAGCCGAGTCTGACAAAAAATCTGCCGTTCGCACGATGCCTGTGGCGACCCGCAGAAGCGGTGCAAGTGTGAGAATGGGCGCGTCTCTTCCGGCCAACAGCTCCTTGGAAGGGCAGCCGACATAACCTGTCGGTCGCAGGTTCGAATACCAGGCACCCTTCTCCGCAGCTCCTCGGCCCGGCCGACCTCGATTCCGGAGGCACTCTCGTGAACGTCACCCAGCTCTCTCCCCAGCTCGTGCGCGGCGCCGCGGAACTCGAGCAGACCGACCGGGGCGTTCGGCCCCACCGGCTGCCCGAGGCCGTCCGGTCGCAGTTCCCGGATCCGCAGCTCCTCCTGGTGGAGGCTCAGCCCTCTGGTGTTCGCGTGGTCTTCGATACGGCAGCCGCGAGCGTCGCGCTCGAGCTGCACCCCACGAGATCCGCCTACGCCGGCATCGAACGTCCTCGCGGGCGCGTCGATGTCTTCGTCGACGGCACGCGGCTCGTCAGCGACGAGCTGACGGGCGGCGACGCCGTCGAGGTCGACCTGCAGACCGGGGCGACGTCGTTCCACACGGGCGCGACGCACACGACGACGATCTCGGGGCTCGCGACGGGCGAGGTGAAGCGAGTCGAGTTCTGGCTTCCGCACAACGAGTCGGTCGAGCTGGTCGAGCTGCGCTCGGACGCACCGCTTGAGCCGGTCACGTCGGCGGGCCCGTTGTGGCTGCACCACGGCAGCTCCATCAGCCACGGTTCGAATGCGTCCGCCCCGAGCGACATCTGGCCGGCCGTCGCGGCCCGCCGAGCTGGCGTCGAGCTCCTGAACCTCGGGCTCGGCGGCAGCGCGATGGTCGACCCGTTCCTGGCCCGCGTCCTGCGGGACACGCCCGCGGACTTCATCAGTGTGAAACTCGGCATCAACGTCGTGAACGTCGACGCGATGCGCATCCGGGCGTTCGTGCCCGCCGTCCACGGCTTCCTCGACACGATCCGGGACGGGCATCCAGACACCCCGATCGTGCTCATCTCGCCGGTCTTCTGCGGCATCCACGAGCACACGCCAGGCCCTGGCGCGCTCGACCCGGAATCGCTCGGGGCCGGACGCGTGAAGTTCCTGGCGACGGGCACCCCGGGGGATGAGTCGCAGGGGCGCCTCACCCTCAGCGTGATCAGGCGCGAGCTCGCCTCGCTCGCCGAACGCCGTGCTGCCGACCCGAAGCTGTACTTCATCGAGGGCACCGAGCTCTACGGCGAAGCGGATGCGGAGCTGCTGCCGCTTCCCGACGACCTGCACCCTGGTCCCGAAGCTCACCAGCTCATGGGCGAGCGCTTCGCGGCGTACGCGTTCTCGCCCGGAGGACCGTTCCGGCCGTCGTCCTGAGCGCAGCAGACGCGTCTCCGGGCCGCGCCTGGCACGATGAAGCATGCCCTCTCGACTGCGGATGATCTTGGACGCGCTCACGCTCTCCGAACGCGATGCGCCGGTCCGGTCGCTGGTCGAGGCGTTCGGCGGCGCCCCTGCCTGGGTGTCCGAGGTGCTGGTGGGGGAGCCGGCCGTGCGGTCACGGCGGCTGCGGTTTGCCTCTGGTGGGGAGCTGATCCTGCAGGACGACGCGCTCGTCGCCGTGATCCTGCACACGGTGCCCACCGCCCACTCGCCATCGGCGATCGACCTGTCCGAGTGGCTCGAGGGCGCCCACAACGCGGCGACGCTCGACGACCTCAAGAAGGTCATCGCCGGACGCCGCCGCTTCGCCGGGCTCGGCACCCCCTACTTCGAGCTCGACGACGGATACGCGCGGGCTGAATTCCGCGACCGCCGCGGCTGGAATGACCCAGGCAACCTCGTTGCGCTCGTCTTCACACTCGAGCAGCCGGGCCTCGTCGTCCGCCCTGAAGACGATCTCTGCCCCAGCTGCAGCGGCCTCGTCGTGCGCGACCGGGCCGGCGCCTGTGACCTCGAGCGCACCGTCGACGCGATCGCGGAGGCGCTCGCGGCCGGCCTCCTCCAGGAGAGCGCCAGCTGGGTGCGCCTGTCGGATCTTCGCCCCCTCCACACCTCCGGCCTCATGGAGCGGGTCGAGAGTCAGCTGACCTGCCTCGCGTGCCGCCGCATCCTGTGCGTCACGCTCGTTCGTGGCGGCACCCCGGTCGTGAGCCACCTCGCGCTCGACCAGGCGCGGCGGCACCGGCTCGGCGCGATCCCGCCGGTCGAGCAGTGGGGCGACGCGGCACGCATCGCGGAAGAACGAGACGCCATGCGCTACGTCGACCACGAGCCCGGGCGCTGGTTCCTCGTTGCGCAAGGCGAGCGGCTGTACCTCGACGCGAGGTACGTGGTGACGAACATGGTCGACGACTCCGCCCTGATCTGCCTCGACGAGGACGATCTCGAGCAGTACCGCCTCGTGGGCCGCACGTACCTCAGCGAGCTCGCGGAGCGAATCCACAACGGGTCGCCCCACCGTGAGACCTCGCCCTACTTCTCCCGTGATCTCCGGCGAGGTCCGGAGGGTGCCGCCTATCGCGAGGCGGTGAGTCGGGCCATCGTCAACCACACGTGGTTGGCCTCGCAGAGGCAGCAGGGCTAGCTCGCCGTGCCGTCGGCTGGGGTCTCAGAGCTTCGCCAGCATGGTCGGGATGAGGATCGGCGCGTTGATCAGGAAGTGGAGGAGCATCGTCGCGACGAGGTTGCGACGGATGAGGGTGAACGCGACGAGCGCCAGGGTGCCGACGAGCTGATGGAACAGCCAGCTCGGCCCGAAGAACACCACGTGGGGCGCGATGAAGATCACGAGGCTCACCGCCGCGCCGATCCACCGCGAGTGCAGGAGCGATCCGAGGCGCTCCTGCAGGTAGCCGCGGAAGGCCACCTCCTCCGTGACGGCGGCGGTGACGATGAGCAGCAGGACCCCGGCGATGCTCATGCTCGTGATCGTGGCGACACCGCTGTTCTCCTCCTGCGGGGCCACGAGGCTGGCGATCCAGGACCACGCCATGACGCCCCCGAAGGCGGAGAAGGCCCACTCGATGTCCTTGCTGGTGGGCTTCGTGATGAGCAGCGAGGCAAGCCCCCGACGCTCGCCCCAGAGCACGAGTGCGATCAGGAGGAGCGCCCCGAGCCATTTCCAGGCGTTGCTCGACGCGGGTCCCGCCATACCCAGTCGGAGGTCGATGCCTGCCAGTTCCGGAACCGGCGGGCCGTTGTAGACGACCCAGAACAGCAGGAGCCCCGCGAGGAAGATCCAGCCGTCACGCGTCCGCGGCTCGAACGTCGGCGTGCCGATGCCGCCGCGCGCGGCGTGCCTGTCGATTCGCTCCTCCGTCGTTTCGCTCATGCTCTAGAGTAAACACTCTAGAGTGAACGCTCTACATCGGTTTCGAGAAGGTGGCGGGAGGCAGCGGATGGCGGCACGCACCGGAGGAACGCGCACGGCGATCATCGAGGCCGGCTCTCAGCTCATCGCCGAGCTCGGCTACGCGGGGGCGACGACGGCACGGATCTGCGCACGCTCCGGTGTCTCGTCCGGGACCTTCTTCCATCACTTCCCGACGAAGCTGCACCTTCTGGTCGGCATCCTCGAGGCGGATGCAGCGCAGTCGCGCACCCGGTTCGCAGCGCTCGCGGAACGCGCCCCGGACGATCCGCGAGGTGCGCTGCTCGCCTGGCTCGACCTGCTGCTCGAGGAGGCGAGCGATCCGCACCTCGCCGGCTTCGTCGCCGGCCTGAGTGCAGCACCAAGCGACGAGCGCGTCGAGCAGCTGCTCGAGGAAGTCGCGTCGGGGCAGCAGGGCGCGCTCGAGGCGATCATCACGGCGGGGCAGCGCGAGCGGCTGTGGCGCTCGGATATCACCAGCGACCGGCTCGCCCTGTGGGTCGGGGTGATCGCCGACGGGGTCCTGACGCGCAGCGTCGAGGACACGACCTTCGACGCATCGGGCGCAGCTGACGAGCTGCATGACCTGATCCGCCGCTACCTGGCGCCCTAGGCACGGTTCGGTCGCAATTCGTCGCGTGGCCGAGAAGCGTCCGGTGCTCTGGAAGAATGGCGAACGTGACGAGCTTCGATGCCGCAGGTCTCCACGATTCCGCCAACACCGCGATCGACGCTGATCGTCGCGCCTCCGGTCACAGCCTGGAGCGAGATCCGGGCATGCCGACCAGCACCTGGCGCCTGCGCAGCGACGCGTGGGAGTACCTTCGCTTCGCGATCAAGCGGCTCGAGTCGGGGCACGAGACGTCGAGCATGCTGGATGCAGACGGCGAGATCTCGCGAAACCTCCGCGCGCTCGAGACGCTTGAGCTGTACTGGGCGGGCTTCGGGCAGCGCTACGTCGCAGAGATCCGCGAGTCGCTCGACAAGGGCGAGTACTCGACGGCCCTCGAGCGCATCGGCCGGGTCGTGAGTCGGCTGCGGGGCACGAGCATCCCTGCCGACCATCGCGAGGACCGCCTCGACGAGGCGGAGCGTGCGGAGCTGCAGGACGACGCCGACCCGCGTCCTCGCTTCGAGGTGCTGCTCGTCGACGAGACGACCACCGCCGACCGGGACGCGCTGCGCGCCGACATCCTCAAGCTCCGCAGCGCCGCGGATGCGTTCGTGTACGACTACGTGATCGTGCCGTCCGCGGACGACGCCGTCGCGGCCGTGCTCACGAACCCGAACATCCTCGCCGTCATCATCCGCCCCGGCTTCAGCGACCGCAGCCAGCAGCGCCTCAGCCGCGACATGCGCGAGACCATCGACCTGGCCCACGTCGACTCGGCGGGGACCACGGCGACGTCGCGCTCGAGCCTCGCCTCGGTGCAGCGCGTGCTCGGGCTCGCCGACACGCTCAACACCCTCCGTCCCGAGCTCGACCTGTACCTCGTCGCGGGCGCGCACATCGAAGACCTCGCCGGCGTGCTCACGCGACGCTTCCGCCGCGTGTTCCTGCGCGAGGATCAGCTCGAGCTGCACCTGTCGCTGCTGCGGCGGGTCTCCCACCTCTACGACACCCCGTTCTTCACGGCGATCCAGGAACACGCCAGGCGCCCAGCCGGTGTGTTCCACGCCCTGCCGATCTCGCGCGGCGGGTCGGTGGTCACCTCGAAGTGGATCACGGACCTCGTCGACTTCTACGGCCTCAACCTCCTGCTCGCCGAGACGAGCGCCACCTCGGGCGGCCTCGACTCGCTGCTCGCCCCGGTCGGAGCGATCAAGAAGTCGCAGGAGCTCGCGGCCCGAGCCTTCGGGGCGAAGCACACGTTCTTCGTCACGAACGGCACCTCCACGGCCAACAAGATCGTCCACCAGGCGCTCGTCTCTCCCGGCGACATCGTGCTCGTCGACCGCAACTGCCACAAGTCGCACCACCACGCGCTCATGCTCACCGGGGCCCGCACGGCCTACCTCGAGGCCTATCCGCTCAACGAGTTCGCCTTCTACGGGGCGGTGCCCCTCGACCGCATCAAGCAGCTCCTCCTCGACTACCGCGCGGCGGGGCGCCTCGACGAGGTGCGCCTCGTGACGCTCACGAACTGCACCTTCGACGGCATCGTCTACGACCCGGAGCGGGTCATGGCGGAGTGCCTCGCCATCAAGCCTGACCTCGTGTTCCTCTGGGACGAAGCCTGGTTCGCGTTCGCCGCGTTCCACCCCATCACCCGCCGCCGCACGGCCATGGCGGCCGCGAAGCACCTCGAGGATCGCCTGGCCACCACCGCGCACGCGACCGCCTACCAGGAGCAGCGCGCTCGCCTCTTCGACCCTGAGACTGGCGAGCCTGCTGCCGACGAGGTGTGGCTCGCCGAGCGGCTCCTGCCTTCCCCGGATGCACGGATCCGGGTCTACGCCACGCAGTCGACCCACAAGACCCTCACCGCGCTGCGTCAGGGCTCGATGATCCACGTCTACGACAAGGACTGGTACCGAGAGGCGGAGGAGCCGTTCCACGAGGCGTACATGACGCACACCTCGACGTCGCCGAACTATCAGATCCTTGCCTCGCTCGATCTCGGGCGACGCCAGGTGGAGCTGGAGGGGTTCGAGCTCGTCCAGCGTCAGCTGGATCTGGCGACGAGCATCGCGCAGGCCATCGCGCGTCACCCGCTGCTGCGCCGCACCTTCCGTGTGCTGTCCGGCCACGATCTGATCCCGGCCGAGAATCGCGCCAGCACGAGACCCATGCCCCACCGAGACGGGTTCTCGACGATGTGGCAAGCGTGGGAGGAAGACGAGTTCGTCGTCGACCCGAGCCGGATCACGGTGGAGATCTCGCGCACGGGTGTCGATGGTGACACGTTCAAGCACGAGCACCTCATGGATCGCTACGGCATCCAGGTCAACAAGACGAGCCGCAACACCGTGCTGTTCATGACGAACATCGGCACCTCCCGCAGTTCCGTCGGCTACCTCATCGAGGTGCTCGTGAAGCTCGCGGAGCGCTTCGAGGAGGAGTCCCAGGCGCGGGAGATCGACGGCGAGCGCCCCGCGCCCGCGCCGATGCCGCCGCTGCCCGACTTCAGCGCATTCGCGCCGGAGTACGCCTCAGCCGACGGGCTCCCGGACGGCGACCTGCGGACCGCGTTCTTCCGGGGTCAGCGCCGGGCGAACATCGAGCACCTCAGCCACGCCCAGCTCGCCGAACGGGTCAAGGGCGGCGCCGCGCCGATCTCCGCGGGCTTCGTCACGCCCTACCCGCCAGGGTTCCCCGTGCTCGTGCCAGGGCAGCTCGTCACCGACGAGGTGCTCGACTTCATGGCCGTCCTCGATACGCGCGAGATCCACGGCTACGACCCGCTGCGCGGCTACCGGATCCTGCGCGAAGACTGATCTGCGCGCACCTCGGTCGGCGACTCTCAGCCGTCGCAGGATTCTGGATCTGAGCCTGGGAATACCTGCCAGGGGTATACGGTTACACACACCGTACATACCCCCAGGGGGCACTGCCCCGGCAAGGAGATCCAGGATGACCACCACCACATACCAGGTCACGGGCATGACCTGCGCCCACTGCGAGCGCGCCGTCACTCAGGAGGTCAGCGACCTCGCGGGCGTCGCGAGCGTCGACGTCTCGGCCGAGACCGGGCGCCTCGTCGTCGAGAGCGCAGAGCCCCTCGACGATGCGGCCGTGATCGCCGCCGTCGATGAGGCCGGCTACGCAGCGACCAGGGCCTGACGTGAACGTGCCGGTCAAGCTCAGCCTCTACGCCGCGCTCCTCGCGGCGGTCTTCGGCGCGGCCTTCTTCACGGCGCAGCTCGCCGTCGACGCGGGCCCGGCTGACGACTGGCGCCCACAGATCCATCAGACCCCAGACGAGCAGTCCGAAGCCCCCGAGCACGGAGAGGGAGAACGATGAACACGACGACCGACATCGAGCTCGAGATCGGCGGCATGACCTGCGCCTCCTGCGCCATGCGCATCGAGAAGAAGCTCAACAAGCTGGACGGCGTCACCGCATCCGTCAACTACGCGACCGAGAAGGCCCGCGTCAGCGCACCGGATGGGCTCGACCCGCAATCCCTCATCGACGAAGTCGAGAAGACGGGCTATACCGCCGCGCTGCCGACTCCGGACGCGGCAGAACCGAGCCAGGGGTCTGCGGAGGCTGATCCCGAGCTCGCGAGCCTGCGCCAGCGACTCATCGGCAGCATCGTCCTCTCCGTCCCCGTGATCCTGCTCGCCATGGTCCCCGCCTTCCAGTTCACGTACTGGCAGTGGGCCTCGCTCGCACTCGCGGCGCCGGTCATCGTCTGGGGAGCCTGGCCCTTCCACAGGGCGGCCTGGATGAACCTCCGCCACGGCAGCGCGACGATGGATACGCTCATCTCGGTCGGCACGCTCGCCGCCTTCGCGTGGTCGCTCTACGCGCTCTTCCTCGGCACGGCGGGCGAGGCGGGCATGACGCACCCGTTCGAGTTCACCATCGCCCCCTCCGACGGCGCGGCCAACATCTACCTCGAGGTCGCAGCCGGCGTCACGATGTTCGTGCTCGCCGGTCGCTACTTCGAGAAGCGATCCAAGCGACAGGCCAGTGCGGCCCTCCGTGCTCTCCTCGAGCTCGGCGCGAAAGACGTCGCCGTCCTGCGTGGGGGAGCGGAGACCCGCATCGCGATCAGCGAGCTGCGCGTCGGCGACGAGTTCGTCGTGCGCCCCGGCGAGAAGATCGCCACAGACGGAGTCGTCACGGGTGGCCGCTCCGCCGTCGACGCCTCGATGCTCACCGGAGAGTCCGTCCCCGTCGAGGTCATTGAAGGCGACCGGGTCGTCGGTGCGACGATCAACGCGGGTGGGCGCCTCGTGGTTCGCGCGACGAAGGTCGGCGGCGATACCCAGCTCGCGCAGATGGCGAAGCTCGTCGAAGACGCCCAGACCGGCAAGGCCGAGGTCCAGCGACTCGCTGACCGCATCTCCGGCGTCTTCGTCCCCATCGTCATCGTCATCTCCGTCGCGACGCTCGGCGCCTGGCTCGGCGCCGGCTTCCCCGCCGCGGCTGCCTTCACCGCGGCCGTCGCCGTGCTCATCATCGCCTGCCCGTGCGCGCTCGGCCTCGCGACCCCCACGGCGCTGCTCGTCGGCACCGGACGCGGCGCGCAGCTCGGCATCCTCATCAAGGGTCCAGAGGTCCTCGAGTCCACGCGCCGAGTCGACACGATCGTGCTCGACAAGACCGGCACGGTCACGAGCGGCAAGATGGCCCTCGTCGGGGCCTGGAGCGCGGCTGGCGTCTCGAGAGGTGACCTCCTCAGGCTCGCGGGGGCGCTCGAATCCGCGTCGGAGCATCCCATCGCTCGCGCGCTCGCGATCGGGGCCGCAGCAGAGGTCGGCCCACTGCCCGCCGTCGACGCCTTCCAGAACCACGAGGGCACCGGAGTGCAGGGCATCGTCGATGGCCACCTCGTCGTCATCGGCCGCGAGCAGCTGCTTGCCGACTGGGCCATAGAGCTGGGCGAGGAGCTGGCGACTCGCAAGCGCGAGGCCGAGGCCCTCGGCCAGACGACCGTCATCGTCGCCTGGGATGGTGAAGCGCGTGGCGTGCTCTCCGTGGCAGACACCATCAAGCCGACGAGCGAGCGTGCCATCGCCGAGCTGCGCCGCCTCGGGCTCGCCCCAGTGCTGCTGACCGGCGACAACTCCACCGTCGCGAAGCAGGTTGCGGCCGCAGTCGGCATCGATGAGGTCATCGCCGAGGTGCTGCCGCAGGAGAAAGTCGATGTGATCCGCCGCCTGCAGGGCGAGGGGCGCGTCGTCGCGATGGTCGGAGACGGCGTCAACGACGCAGCGGCACTCGCCCAAGCCGACCTCGGGCTTGCCATGGGGACGGGCTCGGACATCGCCATCGAGGCGGCCGACGTCACGCTCGTGCGCGACGACCTCCTCGCCGCGGTGGATGCGATCCGCCTCTCCCGTCGCACGCTCGGCACCATCAAGGGCAACCTCTTCTGGGCGTTCGCCTACAACGTCGCGGCAATCCCGCTCGCGGCGCTCGGCATGCTCAACCCCATGCTCGCAGGCGCTGCCATGGCATTCTCGAGCGTGTTCGTCGTCGGCAACAGCCTTCGGCTTCGCGCCTTCCGAGGCCTCGAAGCTCCGAGCGCCACCCCAGAGCACACACCACGAAAGGCAGCATCATGAGCGAGACCACCGACGCGGGCGGCCACGCCCACCACGGCTACATCGAGGACAAGAGCAGGTACCTCACTCGACTCAAGCGCATCGAGGGGCAGGCGAGGGGCATCCACCGGATGGTCGACGAGGAGCAGTACTGCATCGACATCCTCACCCAGATCTCCGCGATCACCTCCGCCCTCGAGAACGTCGCGCTCGGCCTCATGGACGACCACCTGAAGCACTGCGTCGCCGACGCCGTGCGGCTCGGGGGAGCCGAAGGCGAGCAGAAGCTCAAGGAAGCATCCGATGCCATCGCCCGTCTCGTGCGCAGCTGAGCGGTCTCGCTCCGGGTCGCGGCGGCGACACTCTGGGTGCTTGCCCCTGAAAATGACTCCCCACCGAAACAGGCGCTCGCTAGGATCGGTCGCACCATGAGCGCACAACAGGAAATCATCACGGCCCTCGGCGTGAAGCCGGTCATCGATCCAGCGGCGGAGATCCGGGATCGAATCGCCTTCATGCGCGACTACCTGCTCGCAAGCGGCTCCAAGGGGCTCGTGCTCGGCATCAGCGGCGGCCAGGACTCGTCTCTGCTCGGCAAGCTCGCCCAGCTCGCCGTCGAGCAGGTCCGCGCGGAGGGTGGCGAGGCGACGTTCGTCGCGGTCCGCCTGCCGCACGGCATCCAGGCCGACGAAGACGACGCGCAGCTTGCGCTGGACTTCATCGAGCCGGACGAGCGCATCAGCTTCGACATCAAGCCAGCGACCGACGGTCTCCAGCATGCCTTCCTGCAGGCCATGGGCCGTGCCATCACCGATTTCAACAAGGGCAACTCCAAGGCCCGCCAGCGCATGGTCGCGCAGTACGCCATCGCGGGTGAGCGCGGCTTCCTCGTGCTGGGCACCGACCACGCGGCCGAAGCCGTCACGGGGTTCTTCACGAAGTACGGCGACGGCGGCACCGACCTCAATCCGCTCGCGGGGCTCACGAAGGGCCAGGGTCGTCAGCTGCTCGAAGAGCTCGGTGCTCCGGAGCGGCTGTACGTGAAGGCGCCCACCGCCGACCTGCTCGATGAGACCCCCGGTCAGACCGACGAGGCGAACCTCGGTCTCAGCTACACCCAGATCGACACCTACCTCACGGGTGGGGAGGTCGATGCTGAGACAGCAGCCCGCATCGAGGCCCTCTACCGGAAGACCGAGCACAAGCGGCAGCTTCCGGTGCTGCCCACCGATACCTGGTGGCGAGCCTGAGGATTCCCGGCCACGACGCCTCCTCGGGATGAGGGCGGCGCTGCTCAGAGGTAGCGGAACGCCTTCACCGCCTCGGGGAAGTCGGAGAATTCGTCGAGCGTGAGGAACGTGGTGGTCGTGCGGCTCATGCGGGTCGCGGCATACACCACGCCCGAGCCGCGCGGGTGCTCCTCGACGTAGCCGCGCACTGCTCCGTTGGACCCCGTGATGCGCCACCGCGCGGCGTGAACCTGAGTGGCGGTCAGCTCGGCGAAACGCTGGGTGAATGGTCCGGTGCGGGGCGCCAGAACGGGAGTTTGCGTGGGCTGGGTCAGCTGCGTCGTGAACATGAGGTCAGGCTAGGAGCGACCACCGACATTCTTCGTCCGGTGCCGTGTTCGCGCAGGGCTCAGCCAAGTTCTCGCGCACCGGCGTAGCCTGGCCGCATGACCGAATTCGTGCTTGCAGGTGGCTGCTTCTGGTGTCTCGATGCCGTGTACAGGAACGTCAAAGGCGTCAGCGACGTGATCTCCGGCTACACAGGTGGTGAGCACCCGAAGCCCGACTACGAGCTGGTGTGCACCGGCACGACCGGGCACGCCGAGGCGGTGCGCGTCATCTTCGACGAGGACGTGGTGCCGGCTGATGTCATCCTCGACATCTTCTTCACACTCCACGACCCCCGCCAGCTCAACCGACAGGGGAACGACGTCGGCACCCAGTACCGCTCCGCGATGTACTACGCCGACGACGCCCAGCGGGAGCTCTTCGAAGCCGCGCGCGACCGTGCCGACGAGCTCTGGGGTGGCGGCATCGTCACCGAGATCTCGCCGCTCGGCCAGTACTTCGATGCCGAGGACTACCACCAGGACTTCTTCGCGAAGAACCCCGGCCAGGGCTACTGCAACTTCGTCGCCGTGCCCAAGGTCAACAAGGTGCGGTCGAAGTTCACGCAGTACATGCTCTGATCTCCCGGCACTCTGCCGACAAGGCGCCTGTGCACGCGATGCCGTGCACAGGCGCCTTTCCCATGGGCACGATCGTCTCCTCCCAGCTCGACACTGGTGCCACGATCCGGCGCGGAGCTCCCGGCACGAGCGCCGCGCCGGATCGCATCGCAGCCAGATCCAAGGGGGAGACATGCACGACCACATCACGCTCATCGGTAACCTCGGCAGCAAGCCGGAGCTCACGACGACGCCGAGCGGGCAGCTCGTCGTGAACTTCCGCATCGCCACCAACTCTCGTCGCCTGAACCGGGCGACGAACAGCTGGGAGGATGTCGACCCCAACTGGTACGACGTGGCCGCCTGGGGAGACCTCGCGACGCACGCGGAGAAGTCGCTCGAGAAGGGGCAGCGGGTGATCGTCGTCGGCAAGCTCCGGATGCGCAGGTTCGACTCGCAGAACGGGCCTCGCACGAAGCACGAGGTGGTGGCGGATGCGCTCGGTCACGACCTCACGGCGGGCTCCTCGACGTTCGCGAAGCGTCTGCGCGTGCGCCAGGATGAGGGCGGCGCTGACCAGCGGCAGCGAGTCGGCGGGGCGCAGGGGCAGGGAGGAATGCAGGGGCACGGCGGAATGCAGGGCGAGGCCCCGCCGGAAGCAGATGAACCGGCGCCAGCACCCGACGAGGTGGAGTGGCACAAACCGCCCGTCTCCGACGAGAGCGAGTACCAGCCGCCCTTCTGAGCGCCTGGCCACCTACACTGGTGACCGCCCCGTCCGAGAAAGGTCACGAATGCGCCGTTTCGCTCTCATCGCCCCAGTGACTCTGGTGGCGGCGCTGGCGCTGGCGGGATGCTCGTCGCAGGAGGCGCAGCCCCCGGCTGAGACGACCGCGGCCGCCGAGGCGACGCAAGCGCCACCCGCGGCCTTCGTTCCCGGCGGAACGGCGAGCGACAACAAGCCGATCTTCGACGAGACGAACCTGCAGACGATCGCGACCAATGGCTCAGCGAGCTCCGTCGAACTCGTCGACGGGCTCACCGCGACCGGCTTCGACAAGGCCGCCATGGAGGTCACGTTCGACCGCACGAACGTCGATCTCGAAGCCGACTACATCATCGTCTCCGTGAAGATCGGCGAGGAGTGCCTCGTCGGCCAGCGCGGCCCACGCGGCTACACCTCGGACATCGTCGCCCCCGTCAGCACGGGCAAATGCCTCATCGGACTCACACAGCCCATCACCTGGTAGCGGAGCGCCGCGCGCCGAGTGCCAACCAACTCCTAGACTGGAACCCATGGCCGAGTACATTTATCAGATGATCCGCGCCCGCAAGGCGGTCGGAGACAAGCTCATTCTCGACGACGTGACGATGTCGTTCCTCCCAGGTGCCAAGATCGGCATGGTCGGCCCCAATGGGGCCGGTAAGTCCACGATCCTCAAGATCATGGCTGGCCTCGACACCCCGTCGAACGGCGACGCGACCCTCAGCCCGGGCTTCACGGTCGGCATCCTCATGCAGGAGCCGGAGCTCGACGAGTCGAAGACGGTTCGCGAGAACGTCGAACTCGGCGTCGCCGAGACGAAGGCGAAGCTCGACCGCTTCAACGAGATCTCCGCGCTCATGGCGGAACCCGACGCCGACTTCGATGCGCTCATGGAAGAGATGGGCACCCTCCAGGAGTACATCGACCACGTCGATGCCTGGGACCTCGACTCGCAGCTCGAGCAGGCGATGGACGCCCTCCGCCTCCCACCGGGAGACGCCGACGTCAGCGTCCTGTCGGGTGGTGAGAAGCGCCGCGTCGCGCTCTGCAAGCTCCTGCTCGAGAAGCCCGACCTGCTGCTCCTCGACGAGCCCACGAACCACCTCGACGCCGAGAGCGTGCTCTGGCTCGAGCAGCACCTCCAGAAGTATCCAGGCGCAGTCATCGCCATCACGCACGACCGGTACTTCCTCGACCACGTCGCCCAGTGGATCGCCGAGATCGACCGCGGCCGCCTCCACGGCTACGAGGGCAACTACTCGAGCTACCTCGAGAAGAAGCAGGAGCGTCTCAAGGTCCAGGGCAAGAAGGACCAGAAGCTCGCGAAGCGCCTCGAAGAGGAGCTCGCCTGGGTGCGCACCAACGCCAAGGGCCGCCAGGCGAAGTCGAAGGCGCGCCTCGCCCGCTACGAGGAGATGGCTTCCGAGGCCGAGCGCACCAGGAAGCTCGACTTCGAGGAGATCCAGATCCCCGCAGGCCCCCGCCTCGGCAGCATCGTCCTCGAGGCGAACAAGCTGAAGAAGGGCTTCGGCGAGCGAGTTCTCATCGACGGGCTCAGCTTCTCGCTGCCCCGCAACGGCATCGTCGGCATCATCGGACCGAACGGCGTCGGCAAGACGACCCTCTTCAAGTCGATCGTCGGCTTCGAAGAGCTCGACGGTGGCGAGCTCAAGATCGGCGAGACCGTCAAGCTCTCCTACGTCGACCAGTCCCGCGGCGGCATCGACCCCGAGAAGAACGTGTGGGAGGTCGTCTCCGACGGCTTCGACTACATGCAGGTCGGGAACGTCGAGATCCCGTCACGGGCCTACGTCTCCACCTTCGGGTTCAAGGGACCAGACCAGCAGAAGAAGGCAGGCGTGCTCTCCGGTGGTGAGCGCAACCGCCTCAACCTGGCGCTCACCCTCAAGCAGGGCGGCAACCTGCTGCTGCTCGACGAGCCCACGAACGACCTCGACGTCGAAACGCTCTCGAGCCTTGAGAACGCGCTGCTCGAGTACCCCGGCTGCGCCGTGGTCATCACGCACGACCGGTGGTTCCTCGACCGCATCGCCACGCACATCCTCGCCTACGAGGGCACCGAGGAAGACCCGAGCCACTGGCACTGGTTCGAGGGCAACTTCGAGGGCTACGAGGAGAACAAGATCGAGCGCCTCGGCCCAGACGCGGCGAAGCCGTCGCGGATGACCTACCGCAAGCTCACGAGGGACTAGTCCCACCAAGAACCCCGGGGTCGCACAGTGCGACCCCGGGGTTTCCTCGTCCCACCCCGCCAGACGACGTCGGCTCGCGCCGGCGCCAAGCAGACACGAAGGACCACCGACTCCGATGCGCTTCCACGTTCCCACGCTCCTCCGCTGGAGCGACCTCGACGCCTACAACCACGTCAACAACTCGCGTGTGCTCACCCTCCTCGAGGAGGCCCGAGTCCGCGCGTTCTGGAACATCGGCGCATCCAACGACGACGAGCGCCCCCTCGCGATCATCGACGCGGCCGCGGAGGGTGGCGACACGCTCACCCTCATCGCCCGCAACGAGATCGAGTACCTCGCCCCGATCCCGTACTCCACGAAGCCCCTCGACGTGCAGCTGTGGATCTCCAAGATGGGCGCCGCCAGCGCGGAGGTCGACTACGAGATCTGGAGCCCCGAAGACGCACAGCCAGAGGGCGGCGAACGCACGAAGTACGTCATCGCGTCCTCGACGCTCGTGTTCATCGACGCGGCGACCCAGCGGCCGCGGCGCATCAACGACCGCGAACGCGACGCCTGGACCGCCTACCTCGACGAGCCCCTCACGTTCCGCGGCGGCCGCAGCAACGCCTGACCGGGCGCGGGGCGCTATTGGCCTTCCTGGCGCCCTGGCCCCCAGCGCTGCGGTTCAGCGGCGCTTGCGGCGAACCATGCCCTCCTGGGCCACCGTCGCGACGAGCGCGCCGTCACGCGAGAACAGCTGGCCTCGCGAGAGGCCACGCCCGCCGCGCGCGACCGGGGAGTCCTGCACATAGAGCAGCCACTCGTCAGCCCGCGCATCCCGATGCCACCACACGCCGTGGTCGAGACTCGCAGCTCGCAGCCCCGGCGTCGACCAGGTCAGGCCGTGCCCACGCATGATGGGCTCGAGGATCGAGTAGTCGCTTGCGTACGCGATCGCCGCGCGGTGCAGCAGCGGGTCGTCCGGCATGCGCTCCACCGCCTTGATCCACACCGCCTGCGCCGGCGTCTGATCGGCGGCGGGCTCGAGGTACACGGGCCCGTTGACGTGCCGCATCGTGAACGGCCGCTTCATCAGCCAGTACGCGGCGAGGGACTCCGGCGCCTCAGCGCCGAGCGTCGCCTTCACCGTCTCGAGGAGATCGGCCTCACTCGGGAGGTCATCCGGATCGGGGATGCCCTCCGGCATAGACACCTCGTGCTCGAACCCATCGTCCACGTCCTGGAACGACGCGATCATCGACCAGATCGGCTGCCCGCTCTGGAACGCGCTCACGGCGCGCGTCGTGAACGAGTTTCCGTCGTGGATGCGGTCGACGGCGAACGTGATCGGCAGCTTCACGTCGCCGGGACGCAGGAAGTAGCCGTGCATGGAATGCACGGGTCGCTCGCCCGACACGGTCCTGGCGGCCGCCACCAGCGACTGGGCCGCCACCTGGCCGCCGAACACGCGGCCGTGGGGCATCCATTGGCTCGGACCCGTGAAGATGTCGTCACGAGTGCGGGCACCCGTGTCGGTGAGGTCCAGCGTGTGCAGGAACGCTTCGAGCGGCGACAGCGCCTCCAGGGCGTCGAACGAGAGCGGCGCCGGCTGCTGCGGCGCGGGTGAGTGCGAGGGCGACTCGGGAACCAGATCTGCCATCTCAGCAGTCTAGGGACCCGCTGCCCCCGGAGAACTGAGTAGGTTAGAGGGCAATGTCTCCCGTTCTCCGCATCCCCGATCTGCACGCCGCACGCGACCTCGAATCGTTCCTCGGTCGAGCCGGTCGCATCGAGGACGGGGCCGTGCGCATCGTGCAGGCCGGCACGGTTGCGGCGTTCTGGGTTCCCATGCTGCGACCGCAGGGACTCCTCGACACTTCGCCGCTCGTGCTCGGCGTCCGCGCGCTGCGAGCCGAACTCGAGGGGGCGGCTGACGACGACGTCCACGCGGGAGCGTTCGATGTGACCGTCCCCCTGCGGGGCCTCCTCGATCGCCTTGCTCGCCGTCGGACGGCCGGCGGTGACGCCCCGTCAGGGGAGGCGGATGCGGCCGTCGGGTTCGACCTCGCCGTCCCGCCGGAGCGCCTCCGCGAATCGTGGGCGGGCATCGCGGCACCGACCGGAGGCTGGACCCAGGCCGGGGCGCTGTCGGCGGCCACGCTCATCGCCGCCGCAGACCAGGGCATCGCCGAAGTCGCCGATGCCGTGCCGGGCAACCTGGGCACCGCGCTGGTCGAGCGCGTGCGCACGGAGGTCTGGACGCGCGTGATCGACGAGCAGAGCGGCCTCACGAGCGGAGCCGCCTTCGCCGCCCTCAGCCTCGGCTTCCTGCGCTCGGGTGAAGAGACCCGCATCCTCACCGCCGGAGCCTGGCTCCGACTCGAGACCACGCAGGGCAACGTGCTCCTGCGATCCAGCTCGGCACGCTGAACGCTGCCGTCGCCCACTGAGCGAGTCGATCGCTCAGCACCCGCGCACCCTGTGCGCCGCACCCCCGGAGGAAACCCATGGACCGCAGCATCGAACGGCTCAAGAAGGACATCTTCGCGAGCAACGCGGGGGAACCGGAGTTCCATCAGGCAGTGACCGAGGTGCTCGACACGCTCGGTCCAGTGCTCGAGCGCCACCCCGAGTACTTCGAGCTCGCGGTCATCCGCCGGCTGAGCGAGCCGGAGCGGCAGATCATCTTCCGTGTGCCGTGGGTCGACGACAACGGGCACGTGCAGGTGAACCGCGGCTATCGCGTCGAGTTCAGCTCGGCGCTCGGCCCCTACAAGGGCGGCCTGCGCTTCCACCCGTCGGTGAACCTCGGGATCATCAAGTTCCTCGGCTTCGAGCAGATCTTCAAGAACGCGCTCACAGGCATGCCGATCGGCGGCGGGAAGGGCGGCGCCGACTTCGACCCGCGCGGGCGCAGCGACCGCGAGATCATGGCCTTCTGCCAGTCGTTCATGTCCGAGCTGTACCGGCACATCGGTGAGCACACGGATGTGCCTGCCGGCGACATCGGCGTGGGCGGGCGCGAGATCGGCTACCTGTTCGGTCAGTACAAGCGCCTCACCAACCGCTTCGAGGCCGGCGTGCTGACGGGCAAGGGCATGACGTGGGGCGGGTCGCTGGTCCGACCCGAGGCGACTGGCTATGGGACGGTGCTGTTCGCGCAGGAGATGCTCAAGACCAAGGGCGACGACCTCGACGGCAAGGAGGTCGCGGTCTCCGGTTCCGGCAACGTCGCGATCTTCGCGATGGAGAAGGCCGTGGCCCTCGGAGCGAAGGTGGTCTCGGCCAGCGACTCCTCCGGTGCGGTGTACGACCCTGACGGCATCGATGTCGAGGTGCTCAAGCAGCTGAAGCTCGTCGAGCGGAAGCGTGTCGGGGCGTACGTCGACCGGGTGGGCGGGCGAGCGGAGGCGCTGTCGAGCGCCGCCGCGATGTGGCACGTTCCCGTCGACATCGCGCTCCCGTGCGCGACGCAGAACGAGCTCGACGGGGATGCTGCCGCGGCGCTGGTCAAGAACGGCGTGCGGGTCGTCGCCGAGGGGGCGAACATGCCGTGCACGAAGGAGGCTGCTGACCGGTTCCGGGCGGAGGAGGGTGTCCTCTTCGGCCCGGGCAAGGCCGCCAACGCCGGCGGTGTCGCGACGAGTGCGCTCGAGATGCAGCAGAACGCGCAGCGCGACTCGTGGACGTTCGAGTACACCGAGGCGCGTCTCGCGGAGATCATGCGCGACATCCACACGCGCTGCAGCGAGACGGCGGAGGAGTACGGGAAGCCGGGCGACTACGTGATCGGCGCGAACATCGCCGGCTTCTCGCGGGTCGTCGACGCGATGCTCGCGCAGGGCGTCGTCTAGCCGCGGCCGCGTCGGGCGACCACGGCCGTTGGGGCCGGGCTCAGGAGGCGGACTCGGCTCCGGGGCTCGGCTCGAAGGTGTTCACCATCGCGGTCGCCGCGCGGTCGAAGTAGTCGGCCATCTGCTGGCGGTGGATGGGGGAGAGGTCGAGCTGGTCCATGGCCGCGCGCATGTGCCGAAGCCAGTGCTCTCTCGCCTCCGGGTTGATGTGGAACGCGTTGTGGCGCATCCGGAGCCGCGGATGTCCGCGTTCTGCGCTGTACTCGCTCGGCCCGCCGAAGTACTGGGCGAGGAAGTGGCCGAGTCGCCAGGTCGCTCCCTCGAGGTCGTCCTGCGGGTACATGCGCCACATGAGCTCGTCGTCGCGCACCCCCTCGTAGAACGCGTGGGCCAGCTTGTCGAAGGCGGGCATGCCGCCGATCTCGTCGTAGAGCGTCGGCAGGGCAGAGCCCCCGCCCTCTGAGGCTCGGAGGTGGATGGGGTTGTTCGTCATCAGGCGGCTCCTCCGGCCGTCGGCTGGCCGTCAGCCCCATCGAGCACGATCGCCTTCAGGGACGGCAGGTTGATATCGGCCGACTTTAGCGCGTCCTGAGTGCGGGCCCGCAGCTCTCGCTCCACTTCCCAGCGCGTGCCAGGGCGGACGCGGATGGTGAGGCGCAGGACAACAGCGTCTGAGGAGATGGACTCCATGCCCCACATCTCGGGAGTGCCGATGAAGTAGTCCATCCAGTCCGGGTCTTCGGTGAGCTCCTTCGCCGCATGGAGCATGACCCGCTCGACGTGCGCGCGGGACGTCTCGTAGGGAACCGCGAGGTCGAACACGATGCGGTTCCAGCCCTGCGAGAAGCTGCCGACGCGCTGGATCTCGCCGTTGCGGACGAACCACAGTGTGCCCTCGACGTCGCGGATCTGCGTGATGCGCACGCCGACCTTCTCGACGACACCCGTCGCCTCGCCCATGTCGATGACGTCGCCGACGCCGAGCTGATCCTCCATGACCATGAAGAGGCCGTTGAGGACATCGCCGACGATGCGCTGCGCGCCGAAACCGAGACCGGCACCGACGGCCGCGCTCAGCAGGGAGAGGGACGCGAGGATGCCCGGATCGATCTTCGCGATGATCATGACGATGAGGATGACCACGATGAGGACGTTGACGATGTTCGTCAGCACCGACCCGATCGTGCGCGTGCGCTGCACCGTCCTCACCGCTGCGAGCGGCGAGCGGACCGAGATGGCCTGCGTGTCCGTCACCCCGCGCTTCTTCTTGACGCCGCTCACGATCTGCTTCACCGAGCGGTCGATGAGCCGCAGCAGGATCCACCGGAACACGAACGCCCCGAGGATATAGAAGACGATCGTGATGGGGATGTCGAAGGGGGCGAGCGCGGTCGTGAGGGAAGTCCAGAATTCTGCCATAGCGCCTCGAGTGTAGGCGGATGCGCCTATCCGTCTCGTGTGAGGCACGTCCGAGCTGCGTCGATACGGAATAGGCGGGCGCCTGCTCCGGTTGCCACACGTATGAGCCTGAACGTGAACGACATCGAAGTCACCACCATCGACGGCGAGGCCAAGAAGCTCGCCACCTACGAGCCGGTGAAGCTCGTGGTGAACGTCGCCTCGAAGTGCGGCCTCTCGGGGCAGTACGAGAAGCTCGAGGAGCTGCAGCGCCAGTACGGCGCGCAGGGCTTCACGGTGCTCGGATTCCCCAGCAACCAGTTCCTGCAGGAGTACTCCGACACCGACAAGATCAAGGAGTACTGCTCGCTCACGTGGGGCGTCAGCTTCCCCATGTTCGAGAAGGTCAAGGTCAACGGCCGGTCGCAGCACCCGCTCTACGCGGAGCTGACGAAGACTCCGGATGCGAACGGCAAGGCCGGCCGTGTGAGCTGGAACTTCGAGAAGTTCCTCATCGGACGTGACGGCAAGGTCACCCGCTTCCGCCCGACGACGGAGCCGGACGCTCCGGAGGTCGTCGCGGCGATCGAGGCGGCACTCGCCGAGTAGCGCCTCGACCCGCAGCACACCGCCGGCTGCAACGCGAAGAGGTCGCCTCCCAGGGGGAGGCGACCTCTTCGCGTTGCCGTGCTTACTCTGCTTGCGCGTCGCGCTCTTGAGCGGCGAGGGCGCGCACCACTCCGGCGCGGCCTTCGATGATCAGGCGGCGGAACGCGGGCGCCGCCCCCTCGTTGTTCGCGAGCCATTCGTCGGCGGCGTCTCGGACGCGTGCCGTCGCGAGGCCTGCGGGGAAGAAGCCCTCGATGAGGGTCTCCGCGATCTGGAAGCTCCGGTCGGCCCAGATCGTCGAGATGTGACCGAAGTAGCGGTCGACGAACGGCTCGAGGAGCGCCTCGTCGGCGACTCGGTCGAAGCCCGCGACGGTGGCGCGCACGATGGCGTTGGTGGCGTCAGAGCGATCCATGACGGACGCCCAGGCCGCTTCCTTGCCCTCGGCCGTCGGGATCGCCGCGCGGGCATGTGCCGCGCTGCGCTCGCCGTCCGCCGTGCGGTCGGATTCGAGCCTCGCCGCGATCTCGGACTCGCCGGCGCGGCCGCCCGCGACGAGCGCGTAGAGGAGCTCCCAGCCGAGGTCGGTGTCGATGTCGAGGCCCTCGAGCTTGAACGTGCCGTCGAAGAGCGCGGCGACGGCATCGAGCTGCGCTGGGCTCTCCGCGAGAGAGGCGAACGACTTGACGAAGCTGAACTGCGCGTCCGATCCCGCCTCAGCCTGCTTGGCCAGCTCGAAGAGCTCGTCGGTGACGACCTCGACGATCTCGGCCCGGTCTTCCGGCGCCGTGTAGAACTTGGCTGCGGAGATGAGCTGGCCGAGCACCGTGCGGCGAGTCGTCGACTCGGTCTCGGTGCCGATGACGCCGAGAACGGTGCGGATGAAGTCGCGTGCGCGCAGCTCCGCATCCCGGGTTGCGTCCCAGAGCGAGCTGACGACGAGGGAGCGGGACAGGGGAGCACGCAGCTTCGGGAGATGCTGCTGCACCGTGGCGACCGAGTGCTCGTCGAGACGGATCTTCGCGTAGGCGAGGTCGTCGTCGTTCACGATGATGAGGTCCGGGAGCGCACCGCCCACGAAGCTCGGCACCTCGGTCCGCGCGCCGTCGACGTCGAGCTCGAAGCGGTGGATGCGCACGAGCTCGTCGCCCTGCACGTTGTAGAGGCCGATCGCGAGGCGGTGCGGACGGATGGTGGGGTGCTCGGCGGTCGCCGTCTGCTCGATGGCGAACGACGCGAAGTTCCCCTGCTCGTCCAGCTCGTAGACGGGGCGGAGCGTGTTGACTCCGGCAGTCTCGAGCCACTTGGCGCTCCACTCGGTGAGGTCGCGGCCACTTGTGGTCTCGAGCTCCACGAGCAGGTCGCGCAGCTCCGTGTTGCCCCACGCGTGCTTCTGGAAGTACGCGTTGATGCCGGCGAAGAACGCGTCGCGGCCGACCCAGGCGAAGAGCTGCTTGAGGACCGATCCGCCCTTGGCGTAGGTGATGCCGTCGAAATTGACCTGCACGTCGTCGAGGTCGCGGATCTCTGCGACGATCGGGTGCGTGGAGGGCAGCTGGTCCTGCCGGTACGCCCACGACTTCTCGCTGGCGTTGAAGGTGACCCAGTTCTCGGTCCACTCGGTGGCCTCAGCGGTCGCGAGCGTCGAGATGAACTCCGCGAACGACTCGTTGAGCCAGAGGTCGTTCCACCACTTCATGGTGACGAGGTCGCCGAACCACATGTGGGCGAGCTCGTGGAGGATCGTGACGACGCGGCGCTCGCGCACCGCATCCGCGACCTTCGACCGGAACACGTAGGTCTCCGTGAACGTGACGCACCCGGCGTTCTCCATGGCGCCCGCGTTGAACTCGGGCACGAAGAGCTGGTCGTACTTCGTGAACGGGTACGGAACCCCGAAGGCCTTCTCGTAGTACTCGAAGCCCTGCTTCGTGGTGCGGAAGATGTTGTCGGCGTCGAGGTTCGGCGCGAGCGACGTGCGGCAGTACACGGCGAGCGGGATCGTGCGTCCGTCGATGGAGGTGAGCTCATCGCGCACGACCGTGTACGGGCCGGCCACGAGCGCCGTGATGTAGCTCGAGATGCGCGGCGTCGTCGCGAAGTGCCAGACGGCACGCTCGCCGTCGACGGGCTGAGGCGCCTGCGACGGCTCGTTGGAGATGACCTGCCACGCCGCGGGGGCCGTGACATGGAACGTGAAGTTCGCCTTCAAGTCCGGCTGCTCGAACACCGTGAACATGCGGCGGGAGTCGGGCACCTCGAACTGCGAGTAGAGGTACACCTCGCCGTCAGCGGGGTCGACGAAGCGGTGCAGGCCCTCGCCCGTGTTCATGTAGATCGCGTCCGCGTCGACCGTGAGCGTGTTGTGCTCGGCGAGGTTCGGCAGCTGGATGCGCACCCCGTCGTTCACGGCGGCGACGTCGAGCGCCTCGCCGTTGAGCACGACGCTGTGCACCTGGCGTGTGATGGCGTCGATGAAGGTGGACGAGCCGGGAACCGCCGAGAACGTGACCGTCGTGATCGAGCGGAACGTCTCAGGACCCGTCGTGAGGTCGAGTGCGACGTCGTAGTGCTCGACGCCGAGCACAACTCCTCGACGCTCGACCGACTCAGCGCGAGTCAGGTTCTCTCCGGGCATTCCAGCTCCTTTGGTGTGAGGGAGCCCGGAGGTTCCGGGCTTGCGGCGCGGCCAGCCTAGTCCTGCCGAGTAGGCTTATGCGTATGCCCGCACCGATCAAAGTAGATTTCTGGTTCGACCCGATCTGCCCATTCGCCTGGATGACCTCGCGATGGATCGACGAGGTCGCTCGCCATCGTGACCTCGACATCACCTGGCACATCATGAGCCTCGAGCTCCTCAACGAGGAGAAGGACATCCCGCAGTCGTACCGCGACATGCTGCAGGGAACCTCTCGCCTCGGCCGCGTCGTCGCCGGCGTCGAGCAGGACCTCGGCAACGAGAAGGTCAAGGCGCTCTACGACGCGCTCGGCACGCGCATCCACCCGGGTGGCCGCAAGGACCGCGACGAGGTGCTGCAGGAGGCGATCACCGAGCTGGAGATCCCCGAGTCGATCGTCGAGCGCGCCGACGCCGGCGAGTTCGACGAGCGCTACCGCGCGAGCCACCTCTCCGGCATGGAGCGTGTCGGTGACGAGGTCGGAACGCCGATCATCGCCATCGACGGCGTCGCCTTCTTCGGCCCCGTCGTCTCTCCTGCGCCGAAGGGCGAGGAGGCGCTTCGCCTGTTCGACGGCGTCGTGATGGCCGCGTCGGTCGATGGCTTCTTCGAGCTCAAGCGCAGCCGCACCCGCGGACCGGTGTTCGACTGATGCGCATCCACGTGGCGACGGATCACGCTGGACTGGAGTTCTCGCAGCAGCTGCAGGAGCACCTGCGCGATCAGGGTCACGAGGTCGTCGACCACGGCCCGTCCGAGTACGACGCCCTCGACGACTACCCGTCGTTCTGCATCAACGCCGCGCAGGCTGTCGCCAACGACTGGGCCAACGGCTCGAAGTCGCTCGGCGTCGTCTTCGGCGGATCTGGCAACGGCGAGCAGATCGCGGCCAACAAGGTCACGGGTGTGCGTGCGGCGCTGGCGTGGAGCGACGCCACGGCGCAGCTGGCGCGCGAGCACAACAACGCGAACGTGATCTCCATCGGCGCGAGGCAGCACGAGATCGTGGATGTGCTGCGGTTCATCGACATCTTCATCGCCGAGCCGTTCCCGGGAGAAGAGCGCCATCTGCGCCGTATCTCGCAGCTCGCCGAGTACGAGCAGACCGGCAAGATCGCCGGGAAGTCGGTGCTCGGCGCCGTCGGCACCGTCGTGCCGCCGATGGTGGAGTCTGAGACGCCGGCGGGGAATGCCTGAGGGTCACTCCGTCCACCGAATAGCCCGCCAGTTCACTGCGAACTATGCGGGGCGTGTCGTCTCGGCGTCCTCGCCGCAGGGGCGCTTCGTCGAGGGTGCTGCCGAGATCGACGGCCGCGAGATGGTCGAGACCTTCGCGGTCGGCAAGCACATGTTCTCGCGGTTCGAGGGCGGCGTCTGGTTGCGCGTGCACCTCGGCATCTACGGTGCCTGGGATTTCTCGGGTCAGGTCTCGACGACGCTCGGGCAGACCGGCGAGTACTCGCGCAAGCGTCCCGGCGTGACGATCGAGGACTCGCGGGGTGAGACCTCGCTCTCGAGCATCGGGGCCCCGAGGCGCACGCGACTGAAGATGGCCGAGGCTGAGCGCGAGCAGGAACTCTCGCAGTGGCCGCCGGAGCCCGTCGGGGCCGTGCGGCTGCGGCTCCTCACCGCGGAGACGTGTGCCGACCTCCGTGGTCCGACCGCGTGTGAGCTGATGACGGGCGACGAGGTCGCTGCGCGCATCGAGAAGCTGGGGCCGGACCCGCTCGTCGACCGCGGTGCGAAGGCGGAGGCGCGCTTCCTCGAGCGTGCGCGGGGCAAGCGCACGCCCATCGGCATCGTGCTCATGGATCAGCAGATCGTGAGCGGCATCGGCAACGTGTACCGGGCCGAGATGCTCTACCGGGCGGGCATCAACCCGCACACGCCGACCTCGCAGCTCACCGACGAGCAGCTCGGGGAGCTGTGGCGCGATTGGACGAAGCTGCTCAAGATCGGCGTCGAGGTTGGCCAGATGATGACGATCGACGGGCTTCGCGGGAAGGCGAGGGCGGCGGCACTCGAGAACCGCGAGGACCGGCACTGGGTCTACGGCCGTGCCGGGGAGCCGTGCCGTGTCTGCGGAACTCCCATCGCCCTCGAGGAGATGCAGGCCCGCAAGCTCTACTGGTGCCCCGGCTGCCAGCTCTGACGTTCTTCGTGAGCTGACAGCCGGCGCGCTCACCTGAGCGAGCGGATGGACGCGGCGGCGCGTTTCGCGTCGCGCAGTCGCGCCTCGTACGTGGTCGCGATGACGACGAGCACCGTGCCCGCGAGTGCGAGCCACGCCCACCAGGGGACGACGCCGGCGACGACGGCGAGCTGCTGGCGGAACGCGGTGACCGCGTGGAGCGCGGTGATGATCGCGCCGAAGACGAGCGGCGCCTGGAGGCGACGCGTGGCTCCCCAGACGGTGACGCCGACCGCGCCGAGGCCGAGGGCGATGAGACGCCAGGGCGCCGGGTCGGCGAACTGCGCCAGGTAGCTCGGGACCAGCAGCAGGGCCAGGCCCGGGGTGAGCGCGGCCCAGCTGCGCAGCGCGGGGCGCTTGTCGAGGAAGAACAGGCCTCCCGCCAGCAGCGTGGCGCCGAGGGGTGCCGTCGCGAGCTCGAGCCAGGGGGCCGGGGTCTCGGTAGCCACGACGCCGATGATGGCGACGAGGGCGGCGGCGGAGAACGCGAGGACGGGGACGCGCAGCGAGGGCCGAGCGCCGGGGGCGGATTGCGTTGGCGCCAGAGTGGGGAGCAGCTCCGGGCGGACCAGGCTCGCCAGCGTGACGGCGCAGAGCACCAGGACCCAGGTGAGTGCGACCTGCTGGCCGTTCTCGACCTCGCGTCGCAGGACGCTCGGGAGGGCGGAGAGCACCAGCGCCGTGATGGCGAGGGGCACGAGCACCGTCGAGGCGAGCGCGGCGAGGCGCGGGTTCTCGAGCTGGTGCTGGCGCCGCCACAGCGCGCTCGCGAAGAGCAGCACGAAGCAGGCAGGCAGGACACCCCAGAGCGGCAGGGTGACCGGGGTCAGGGGGCCCTGCGCTGCGATGACCAGGGCGGGGCCGAGTACGGCGGCCGAGATCGACGAGCCGACGCCGAGCGCGTTGGCCGAGGCGCGCATCCGGGGTGCAACGGGCGCGACCGTGCAGACGACGACCAGCGCGAGGGTCAGGATGGCGAGTGCGAGCTCCGGCACCGAGAGCGACAGGATGCGGGCGCCGGGTTCGTCGAGGGGCTGCGCGACCGCGGCGATCGCGCCCGCACTGAGCCAGATGCCGGGTGCCGCTGCCAGCCACAGGAGGCTCTCGACGCTTGGCGGACGGGGCTCGTCGCCGAGACGGCCGCTCGCGGCAGTCGCGGTGCCGGCTGCGAAGAACACGAGGAACGCTCCGCCGAAGGCCACGAACAAGGAAGAGTCGTCCCAGTTCCCGAGCACCTCCCAGACCCACGCGAGCGCGAGCACCGGCACGCCGAGGTAGCGGAGGATCGCGTACGGCGAGCGCGCCCCGACGTGGAGGCTCGCGACGATGGCGGCGGCCGCGAGCAGGGCGACTGCGGTCGGAAGCGCGCTCCAATCGGCGAACCCTTCGACTCGGGCGCGTGAGGCTCCCGCTCCCAGGGGGACGCCGGCCAGCGCCGTCAGGAGGCCGAGCGCGCGCAGCGCGATCCCGTCTCCTCGGCGCGTTCCCTCGGGAGCCAGGAGCACACCGGCCAGGGCGGTGAGCGCTCCGATGACTCCGGCTGCGGCGGCGATCTGCACGGGGGAGACGCTTTCGACTCCGATGGCCTGCACGTGGTCGACGAGCAGCCAGGTCGCGAGGACCGTGGTGGCGTAGCTGGCGAGTCTCACGAGCAGGTTCGGGGCGGAGAGCACTCGGGCGATCACGACGATGGCTGCCGCGACGAGGCCGACGAGGAGCACGGTGATGCCGGTCTGCTGTTGAATCCATGGGCTGCTCGGCCCGCTGGGTGTGCCGACCGCCACGGCGACACCGTGGGATGCGAGCGCCAGGAAGCCGACGAGGGCGAGTCCGGCGCGGCCGGCGGCGGTGACGAGGCGATCGGGCAGGACGGCTGCGAGGAGGCCCGCGAGCAGCGCCAGGCCAAGCAGCAGGATGGCGCTCTCGAACCGCGTGGTGAGCAGGAGCGCGACGACGACGGCGCCGCCGGTCGCTGCGAGGAGAGCGATGAGCAGCTTGCGGCGGGCGCTGGCTTCATCCGCAGCCCAGACGCGGCGCAGCAGGAGCCACGACACGGTGCCGACGAGCAGGACGCAGGCCGTGAGCCACACGAGTGCCTCGACGCTCGTGATCAGGCCGGTGAGCACGCCGCGCGGGTTGAGGTCGCCGGTCAGGTTCGCTTCGACGTGGGCGAGCGCCGTGAGCACGGCCACGCCGGCGGCCGAGGCGCTCAGCGAGATGAGCAGCGGACGCGCGTGGGCTGGGACGCTGAGGATGCTCGCTGCAAGGGCGACCCCCAGGGCGACCACGATGCCGACGAGGAAGTACAGCAGCGTGCCCGTGGTCGTCTCGGCTGAGTTGATCGCGGGGACGACCGTCGAGAGCACGAGCCCGCCGGCGAGGACGAAGGCGGCCGCTCGTGCCGGCTCGCCAGCGCTCCGCGCCCGGCCGAACCACCAGAGCAGGAGCGCGGAGACGACAAGCGGGACTCCGGCGGGGAGATGGACGCCCTCGGAGCTCGTGATGCCGGGGGTGCCGGTGGCGAAGACGTACCAGGCGGCGGTGAGGAGGCCCACGCCGATCCAGGCGATCGAGGCTCGTCCTCGCGCGCGGAACAGCCCTGCGGGGGAGATCGCGAGCAGCACCGGCACGGCGGCCGAGGTCGCGATCGTCGCCGCGAGGTACTGCGCCCCGGCGGACGACCCGAAGGCGCCGGTGAAGAACGGCGTGCTCACGAGGGAGACGAGCGCGACGGCGGTGGCTGCGAGCTCGGCGGAGAGGACCCTGCTTCCCTGAGCGCCGCGAAGTCGGGCCGCGAGGGTGCCACCGGCAGCCAGCGCGGCGGCGGCGACGCCGAGGGAGGCCACGACCGGCGGAAGGAACTGCGCCGTCACGAACGCCGTGACGAGCGCCCCGAGCGTTGCCCAGAGGGCTGGGGGCAGGACGGCGAGGAGCGGCACCACGGCGGGTGCATCCTCGTCCTGCCGGCGGCGCAAGGCGACGAGCACGAACGCGGCGCACAGCAGCGCGCCGAGCGCGGCGCAGCTCACCCAGAGGGCTCCGAGCGGCCAACCGGCGTCCGTCAGGAGGGCGCCGTCGTCGCTTCGCGCCGCGCTCGACCTGAGGAGCGCGAGCAGCACGAAGGAGGCGACGAAGGCAGGGAGGGCTGCCGCGGAGGCGAGCAGGATGCGCTCGGCGGCGGAGAGCCACGGTCGTGGGAGCAGCAGCGAGGCGGCGAGCAGGAGTGCGATGCCGAGGTAGGAGCACGTGATGGCGAGGTTCGTCCCCGATGGCTCCGGGGTCCTCCAGGCGTCCCGCACGAACGCGACGAGCAGGGGGACGGCGAGCAGCTGCGCGGCCGTGAGTGCGGTGAGGACGGGCCGGAGCGGCGAGGTGCGCCCGGCCGAGAACCGGAGCCCGAAGGTGAGCGCAGCGCCGACGACAAGCGCGCCGATCTCGACGGGTCGCACCGCGAGCCCCGCCGCCAGCAGCGCGAGGATCGCGACGCCGGCGACGCACTGGAGCACGATTCTGAGGGCAGTCGTGGAGACTGCGGAGGCAGGAGGGACCAGCCGCTCGCGGGCGAGCACGACCGCTCCCGCGACGGAGGCCGCGGCGATCAGCAGGTTCGCGATGGTGACGGCGAGCGCCCCAGGAGCGCTCGCGGCGGCGCACAGCGCGAGGAACGATCCCGCCGCCGTGAAGGCGGGGGTCAGCTGCCGGATCCGGCCGGGCACGAGCTGCAGCAGGCCTGCTGCCACGGCGAGCCCGAGCGCACCACCCGCGATGGCCCACCAGGTGCGGAGCTCGGCGCCCGAGAGCGCCCTTGCCATTCCGGCCTGGTCAGCGGCGGCGAAGGACAGCACGGAGTCGGCTGATACGACCGAGAGGCCGAGCGAGATCACCGGGACCGCAGCCGCTGCGAGCGTCGTGAAGCTCAGCGAGGTCACCGCGAGCTGCAACGCGGCGGACTGCGGGCGTGCTGTCGCGGCGAGTCGGGATCTGAGCACCTGGGCTGCGGCC
The DNA here is from genome assembly GCF_002931395.1 of Pseudoclavibacter sp. RFBI5. Taxonomy (NCBI): domain Bacteria; kingdom Bacillati; phylum Actinomycetota; class Actinomycetes; order Micrococcales; family Microbacteriaceae; genus Pseudoclavibacter; species Pseudoclavibacter sp. RFBI5. The sequence continues at coordinate 205,009 of NZ_PSYA01000007.1, forward strand.
AGCAGGATCGGGATGAGCGCAAGCGAGAGCGCGAGGCGCACGACCCCGGTGAAGCTCAGGGGGACTGCCCCGAGCGAGAGCGCCGTCAGGATGCCGAAGGCGATGAGGAGGCTGCGTGCGGCGAGTGCTCCGCGTTCCTGGCTGACGAGCCAGGCCAGCAGGGCCGCCGAGGCAGCCGCGATGAGGAAGAGGAAGGCGTACCCGAGCCAGGGGTCGTTGCCAGTTGCCGCCGCCGCGCCGCAGAGCACGCCGCCGGCCAGGGCGACGACGCCTGTGACGGAGAGGATCCAGCGCTCGAGCGAGCGCGGAGTTGCACCGCTGAACGAGTCGGCGGCGGGTGGGCCCTGCGTCGCGGCCGAGACGGACGGCCTGACGCGCAGCAGAACGTGCAGCGCGGAGGCGGCACCGGCCAAGACGAGGGCGAGGACCAGGCGCTGCACGGGGGACAGGAACGTGGCGGTGGCTCCGGCCGCGGTGAGGGCGAGGGCGGGCAGCACGGTGAGACTCGCGGCAATGCCGGGGGCGCGCAGGTGCGAGAGGCGATGCCAGGCCTCGAAGGCCGCCGTCGCGACGAGGAGGCCGATGCCCCAGTAGAGCGTTCCCGGCACGTCGCCGGCACCGAGGAGACCCGTGGCCTGGACGGCCCACACGTCGAGGACGACCAGCACGACACCGAGCGCGCCAATTCCCTCCGCCGTGGCCGAGAGCCTCCGGCGCTTCAGGATGCTGGCGGTCGCGATGACCGCGAGCGTCACGCCGGCGGTGATGGCCGCCTTGACCTCGACGCCGAAGACGACCCAGGCGAAGGTGAGGAAGACGACCGCTGCGATGCTGAGGAGCCCGATGCCGAGCACGAGGAGCAGCAGCTGGACGCTCGAGCGACGGGGCCGGGGCGGCTGAGCTGGCGGGGTGGGCGGCAGGTGCTGGGCCGGTGGTGCCTGATACCCGGAGGGCGCGCGCTGCGTGGCCCAGGTCTCCGTCGGCTGCGGCGCCGGGTGCTGCGTCGTCTGTTGCGCCGGCGCGGACACGTGCTGGCCGCGCTGCTGCGTGTTCTGTCCCTGTCCCTGCCGCGGAGCCGGAGCCGGAGCGGCATCCGCCCCGAGGTGCCCTGCGGCTCCTCCGAGGAGCCTCGCGTGGTCGGCCGCGAGCAGCGCGTCGCTTGCCCGGCTCCTGCCCCGCTCCTCCTCCCGGAGTCGTGTCTGCTCGGCTCGAGCCAGCTGGTCCTGTCGCGCCGCGCGGGCCTTCGCCTTGGCCTGCTCGTTCGCCGCGACGATGAACTCACCACGGGCCAGGAGGGGGCCGCGCGCCTGCGCGCCGAGGTCGAGAAGATGGCTGATGACCGCCGAGTCGCGGGTGAAGCCGCAGGCGGGGCAGGACGGCCCTGGAGCGCCATAGGTCTCGAAGCACGAAGGGCATTTGCTCGGGTCGGTGAGATCGCCGAGCGTCTTCGGGAACCGTGGCCTCTGGGCTTGTCTGCCCACTCCTGCGTCAGTCACTCTGCGTCTACCCCCGGGGTTGTCTGGGCGTCAGCCTAGCGAGCGAGCCGCGAGGATGCCGTTCTCCGGACAAGAATGGGGAGGCGAAAGCGGGAGCGGGGGAGGACTGCCCGGCCAGATCAGCCGGGCAGTCGGGCCCGAGACGCGCTCAGGCGCCGACGAACGGGAGGCGCTTGCGCCAGTGGCTGATGGAGACGGCGATGCGAGACGACGTCTGCCCGTCCCACTCGACCGCGAGGCCGTTGCTGCGCATGGTCGTGGCCACGAGACGTCCGAGCTGCTGCTCCGCCTCCGCGCGCTCTTCCGCCGTCTGCGAGGGGCTGGCCGCGAACGTGCCGAACGCGAGGAGCAGCTCCGCGTCGTCACCGGCGAGGCGCTCCGCGTCCTGCTGGTGGAAGAAGACGTAGCCGACGTGCTTGCCGATGGTCCTCTCGGCCTCGATCTCGGCGTGCCCGCAATTCTGGCAGCAGGCGAAGTTCATGCGCGCGACGACGCCCGCCTGCTCGAGGTCGGCGAACGCGGCTCGGAGCTTCTCGTAGTCGCCTTCGCTGGCCCAGTCTCGCTGGCAGTCGGCGAGGTCGTCCCAGGTGGCGGTGACGATCCGCTCGATCTCATCGGGACGGACGGGCAGCGCCTCGTCCTCGGCGAACGAGCCAGCGGTCTCGAGGGCCTCGTCGAGGGAGACGAAGCCGGGTCGGATGAGTTCGACGGTCCGAGCGCGGAGGGTTTCCCGCGCGTTGTGAACGCCGTGCGGCTGGTGCTCGGCCTGGGGGGTGCTCGAGGCTGGGCGGAGGTACTTGAACAGATCCACGGCGGAGACTCTACGTCTCCACGGGTGGAACGTCCAACCGTGAGCTGTTCAGGGTCGCCTTCCCGCCGAGTCTGCTGGAGCTTTCCGGCGGGCTGGGGCGAGACTTGGCGCATGACTGAATGGAATGTGCGCCCTGTCACTGCGTCGGACGAGCGGGAATGGCGGGAGCTCTATCGCGGCTACCGGGCGTTCTACGGGGTTCCCGCCGACGAGGCCAAGATCGACACCGTCTGGTCGTGGCTGAGCGACGAGGCCCACGAGTCGCACGGCTTCGTCGCGGTCGACGCGGAGGGGCAGCTGGGTGGCATCGCGCATGTGCGTCGCTTCGCTCGACCGCTCTCCGCCACCACGGGGCTGTATCTCGACGACCTCTTCACCTCCCCGGCGGTCCGCGGCGGCGGCGCGGGCCGGGCCCTCCTGCTGCACCTCGGCGAGTACGCCGAGGATGCTGGCCTCAGCGTCGTGCGCTGGATCACGGCTGAGGACAACGCGACGGCTCGGCGCCTCTACGACTCGGTCGCGAAGCAGACGGCGTGGGTGACCTACGACATCGTGTCGTGACCCCGCGACGCTCGGTCGCTACGGCATCTCTCGGCGTTCACCGAATCGCGAGAGACTGAGCCTCATCGAGCCGGAGCTCGACACTTCGACGAGGAAGGCCCCTCATGCCGACACACCTCAGCCGTCTGCAGCGCGATCGCGCGCCCCGGCCGACTCGCGACGAGCTCTACGCGGCGGGCAAGGCGCTCCGCAAGACGCAGCCGCACGTCGAGCACGCCATCTTCGTCCCTGGCGAGCGCGACCCCCGGGCGATCCTCGCCGAGCAGAACGAGGCGAGACTGCCAGAGCTCGTGGCGCTGCGCATGGGGCGCATGCTCGACAGCCCGTTCACGTTCTATCGCGGCACCGCCGCGATCATGGCGCACGACCTGTCCCAGGGGGCGAGCACCGGCATCCAGGTGGTGGCGTGCGGCGATGCGCACCTCAGCAACTTCGGGCTGTTCGCCTCGCCGCAGCGCACGCTCGTGTTCGACCTCAACGACTTCGATGAAGCCGCGTCTGCGCCGTGGGAGTGGGATCTGAAGCGGCTCGTGGCGAGCGTGGTCGTCGGCGCTCGAGACCTCGGACTCACCGAGGAGCAGACGAGGAAGGCGGCGAGGAAGGCCGCGGCCGCCTACCGGGAGGGGATGCGCGAGATGGTCGGCCATTCGGCCCTCGACCGCTACTACCTGCGGCTCGACACCGACGTGGCGCATCCCTCGTTCAGGACGGAGGCACAGGACGTGCTCGCGAAGGCGACGAAGAGCGCCAGGAAGCGCACGTCGCAGAAGTTCGTCGACAAGCTCACGGAGCGGGCGGCCGACGGCACCAGGCTCATCGTCGAGAACCCGCCCGTGATGACGCACGTGTCGCCAGAGGCCGAGGCGCGCGTCGAGGAGCTCTTCGAGCGGTACCGTGCGACGGTCGGCACCGACGTGGCGTTCCTGCTCGGCAACTTCACGCTCACGGACGTCGCGCGGCGTGCTGTCGGGGTCGGGAGCGTGGGCACCCGGTGCTTCATCCTGATCCTGACGGGGCCAGGCGGAGAGGCGCTCGTGCTGCAGGTGAAGGAGGCGCCGCCGTCGGTGCTCGAGGCCTACGGCCACGTCGACCCGAGGAGGCTCCTCCAGGCGCGATCTCGCCGCGAGTACGACGAACTCGGAGAGGGGTACCGGGTGGTGAGCTGCCAGCGCATCCTGCAGGCCGTCTCCGATCCGTTCCTCGGCTACCTGCGCTTCGAGGATGAGGACGGCGTCCCAAGGGACTTCTATGTGCGGCAGTTCAGGGATATGAAGGGCTCGGTCGACCTCGACCAGCTCACGCCGTCGGAGTTCTCGAAGTACGGGGAGGCGTGCGGCACGCTCCTCGCACGCGCCCACGCGCAGAGCCCCATCGCGCCGATGATCGCCGGGTACCTCGGCAAGAGCGGCTCGTTCGACGGCGCGATGGCCGAGTGGGCGATCGGCTACGCCGAGCAGTCCGCGCTCGACTACGCCGAGCTGCTCGCGGCGAGAGACCGCGGAGAGTTCGAGGCGGTCTCCGACCGCTGAGGTCTTGTGTGCGGCATCGCCTCGCTTCCCCGGCCGCCCGGGAGCCTAGGAGGCGCGGCGCTGCTGTGCGTCGGTGACCGCATCCGCCGACCCGAAGGCGCTCGGCGGCTCCGGCGCGAGCCAGCCGTGCTCGCGCAGCGCGGCCACGGCGGCCTCTCGCGCCGAGTACGGCACGATGCGGCCGTCGACCTCGACGTCGGCCCGGTGCCCGTGCCCGCCGACGAAGATCAGGTCTCCGGGCTCGGCCAGTGCGACGGCGTGGTCGATGCCGGTCGCCGAGTCGGCGATCTCGTAGAGCTCCCGCTCGGGGAACTCGGCGCGGATCGTCTCGACAAGGGTGCGGCGGATGCTGTCGGGGTCTTCCGTTCGCGGGTTGTAGTCGGTGACGATGACGACGTCCGACTCCTCGCTCGCGGCGCGCGCCATCTCCGGGCGCTTTCCCTTGTCTCGGTCGCCGTCGGCGCCGAAGATCATGAAGAGCCGGCCGGGGGTGAACGGGCGGAGGGCGTGCAGCACCGCGCGGAAGGACGCTGCCGTATGCCCGTAGTCGACGTAGACGCGCAGCTCCGACTCGCCGGAGACGAGGTCGAGGCGACCCGGGACAACGGGGTGGAGCCCGTCCGTGGCGCTCAGCGCCTCCCGAATCTGCTCGAGCGACGCGAGTCCGGTGCCGATGACGGAGACGATCGCGAGCGCGAGGTCGAGCGCCGTGAAGGTGCCGGGGAGGCCGATGCTGGAGGTGAGCTCCTCGCCGTTCGGGCCCCGCAGGGTGAAGTCGGTGCGTTCGAGGCCCTCGGCGTCGATGTGCAGCACCCAGTCGGCGTCGGCTGCGCCCTCCGCGGTGTCGCGTGCGACTGTCACGACGGGGATCAGCGACTCGGCCGCCGCGCGGCGCCCCCACTCGTCTTCGATCGCGATGACGCCGCGCTTCGCGTGCCTCGGCGTGAAGAGCACCAGCTTCGACGCGAAGTAATTCTCCAGCGTGCCGTAGACATCGAGGTGGTCCTGCGAGAGGTTCGTGAAGATGGCGCTCTCGAAGGGCAGGCCGTCGACCCGCCCACCGTCGAGGCCGTGCGAGGAGACCTCGATCGCGGCCGCCTGCACGTCGTCCTCGGTCATGCGAGCGACGAGGCCGTGCAGGTAGTCGGACTCGGGCGTCGTGAGCCGACCGGAGAGGCGGGTCTCGAGCCGCGCGTCGCCCACGATGCGCTCGACGGTTCCCGAGAGCCCGGCCTTGATGCCGAGCGAGAGGAAGAGTGCGTGCAGGAGGTAGCTCGTGGTCGTCTTGCCGTTGGTGCCGGTCACCGCGAAGAGCTGGGGCGAGGCGATCTCGGTGCCGAAGACAGTCGAGGCGGCGACGCTCATGACCTCGCGCGGGTTCTCGACGACGATGGCGGGCAGGTCGAACTCGGCGGCCTTTGTTGCGCCGGCCTCGTCGGAGAGCACGGCGACCGCGCCGGCCCGGACGACCGCTGGCAGGAAGTCTGCGCCGTGCATCCGTGCCCCGGGAATCGCGACGTAGAGGTCACCCGGGCGGATGCGCCGGGAATCGCTCGAGACCCCGGTCACCGTGACGGCGTCGCTCGCGGGGGACACGACCCCGCCGGTCGCAGCCGCGATCGTGGCGAGGGGAACAGCGTGTGGGCTGTTGGGGCGTGCGAGATCTGACTGCAATGGTGTTCCTCTCGGAGGGCGCTGGGGCGCCGCGGGTGGCCTTCACTGCAACGCCTCGGCCGACGCCGGTGCGAGGGACCTCAGTCACGCCAGCGTGCAGATAACAAGAAGATAACGACGACGCATATGCGGGCCACATGACGAACGTGTGAGTCGTCTATGCGCGGCGCATGAGCCGACGAAAAAGACCCCCTCGAGAGGGGGTCTTGCCTGGCTCGAAGCTGCAGGAGGATGCTGGTCGGGGTGACAGGATTCGAACCTGCGACTTCCCGCTCCCAAAGCGGGCGCTCTACCAAGCTGAGCTACACCCCGGTGCCGATCGCGCGGCGAACCGGAGGCAATGCTACCGGACTCCCGGGGCCACGCAGACCACATCCACGGACGCGACTCGCTGATGGAGGGTGGAGTTCACGGACCTCGCCGAGATGGGGTAGCATTCTCTTCGTCCCGATTTGGGGCTGTAGCTTAGTGGTAAAGCCTCTGTCTTCCAAACAGATGATGCGAGTTCGATTCTCGTCAGCCCCTCCAGAGAAAAGCCCGGTCAAGCCAGAGATGGCTCGGCCGGGCTTCGTGCTTCCACGCCCCTCGGCTACCGCAGCAGCTCCCTGATGTCCTCAGCCGAGAGTTCGGTGCTGAACAGCTCGTCGTCGTCGATGACGGCGTTGAAGAGCTTCGACTTGCGATCTTTGAGCGCCATGACCTTCTCCTCGATCGTGCCCTCCGCGATCATCCGGTAGACCATGACGCGACGCTCCTGCCCGATGCGGTGCGTGCGGTCGATGGCCTGCTCCTCGCTCGCCGGGTTCCACCACGGGTCGAGCAGGAACACGTAATCGGCCTCCGTCAGGTTGAGGCCGAACCCGCCCGCCTTGAGGCTGATGAGGAACACGGGAGCCGTGCCCTCCTTGAAGGAGGCGATGACCTCTGCCCGCTTCGTCGTCGCGCCGTCCAGGTACACGTAGGGGATTCCCTCCGCGTCGAGGCGCTTGGCGACGAGCTTGAGGTACGAGGTGAACTGGCTGAAGACCAGCGCCCGGTGCCCCTCGGCGGCGACGTCCGTGAGGTGCTCCAGCAGCGCGTCCAGCTTGCTCGAGGGCACTGTACCCGGCGGCATGCCGTCGAGGCTCGCCTGGATGAGCGCGGGGTCGAGCGCAAGGAGGCGCAGCAGTGTGAGCGAGCGGAACACGATGAATCGGTTCTTGTCGAGGTCCTCGAGCAGCCCGAAGAGCTTCTGGCGTTCGCGTTGGAGGTAGAGGTCGTAGAGCTCGCGGTGCTCCTCGCTGAGCTCGATGAAGAGCGTCTGCTCCTGCTTCTCCGGCAGCTCGGGGGCGACACGCTCCTTCGTGCGTCGGAGCAGGAAGGGGCGGATGCGCGCTCGCAGTCTCGCGAGGCGCTTGGCTCGCACCTCGGCGCTCGCGGGCTCGCTCAGCCCGGCACCGACGCCATCGCTCACGCCGTGCCGCTTGCCTTCGATCGTGCGCACGTACTCTTCCCCGAACCGCCTCGCCGAGGGGAACAGGCCAGGGGCGGTGATCGCGAGGAGGGCGTGCAGCTCGGTCAGCGAGTTCTCGAGGGGCGTACCCGTGATGGCGAGCTTGAACGGCACCTCGAGGTCCCTCGCGCATTCGCTCACGAGCGAGCTCGCGTTCTTCACGAACTGGGCCTCGTCGAGGACGAGCCCCGACCATCCGGTGTCCTCCGCGACGCCGCGGTAGGCCTCGAAGTCGAGCCGGAAGAGCGCGTAGCTCGTGACGACGATGCTCGCCCCGTCGGCGACGTCCGCGACGCGGCGCCCTGAGCTGGCCTGGGTCGCGTCGATGATCCGGGTCGTGAGCTCGGGGGTGAACCTGGCGGCCTCCGACACCCAGTTCGACACGACCGATGTCGGCGCGACGACCAGCAGCGGCGCCGGCTCGCGCCCATCTGCTGCCTGCTCGCGTGCGTGCTGCACCAGGGCGAGGGTCTGCAGGGTCTTCCCGAGGCCCATGTCATCGGCGAGGATGCCGCCGAGCTTGTTCCGCCAGAGGAACGCGAGCCAATTGAGGCCCTCCTGCTGGTACGGGCGCAGTGACGCGTGCAGTCCCCGGGGAGGTTCGATGGGCGAGGGGGCGTCCTCCCGCACCTCACTAAGCAGCTCGCGCCATTCGACGGCTGGCTCGGCCTCGTCGGCGAGATCTTCGAAGTCGGACCAGAGGCTGGCGTGCCTCCGGCTGATCTGCAGTCGGTTCGGCTCCCACTCGTTCAGGCCCTGCGCTTCGCTGATGAGCTCGCGCAGCGGCTCGAACGCCGGGTGCTTGAGGGAGAGGTAGCTGCCGTCGATGAGCAGCAGTCTCGGCTTCCCGAGCGCGAGGGCCTTGAAGAGCTTCGTGAAGGGGATCACCTTGCCGTCGACGGTGACGGTGACCCCGAGGTCGAACCAGTCATGCCGCTCGGTGGGCACGGTCGTGACGGTCAGGTTCGGGGCTCCGCGGAGCTCCCGGTAGGCGGGCGGCGTGCCGACGGTCTCGACTCGGATGCCCGAGAGCCGTTCCAGCAGCGGCAGGGTCTCGGCCGCGAAGCGCGCCGCCTCGATCTGCGAGAGGGTGACCCGAGCGGGCAGGGCTCCGGGGGAGTCGACGTCCTCCGGCATCCAGTCGCGCGGGAGCATGCCCTCCTCGAGCACGCTCGAGAGTGCGGGCGGTGCGGCGAGGGACCGAGGATTGGCCCATCGCCAGCGCAGCTCGATGCTGTGCCGGGGGCCGAACGTCGTGGTGAGGATGAGCTCGGGAGGTGTCGGCTCGGGGATGCGGACCGACGAGTCTGCGCTGCCCAGCCGCAGGTGCGCCGCGAGCTCTGGCAGGTGCGAGCGCTCGAATTCGTCGGCGTCGTCGCTCGGCACCGTGAACTCGGTCCTGCGGGCGCGTCCGGGGTCGAGGAGGGCCAGCTGCTGGTGGGAGAGCCTCGTGTCGCTCTTGGCGAGGCGGATGCGGTCGGGCTCGTCGGCGTCGAAGGCGTAGAAGCCGTGGTCGCCGACCGGTCGGGCCGTCTCGAAGTCGGCGGGCGCATCCCCGATGGTGAGGAGTGGCGCCACGGTCAATCCGCCCGGGGTCCGTTTGGCGTCGAGTGTGAGGCTCGAGCCGGCTTCGAGCGTGATGCTGGCGCGCTTGCCCGTGCCGACGAAGGCGATGTCCAGGCTGATGGCCTCCTGGAGCATCGTCCACATCACGGGGCTCTGCGCCTCGTCGAGGAAGAGCCATTCGCTGTCCTGGCCCGGTTCTGGCGGGCGCGCGGCTCGGTGCACCGCGAAGAACTGCGCGAACCACGCCTGGTGCCGCGGGTCGAGGTCTCGACGCCCGCGCAGGTGCTGCAGCTTCGCCCAGGTGAGATCTCCTTTCACCCACTTGCCGCGAACCCCCTGCATCACGGGTCGTGCCCCGAGCCGGAGCTCGTCGAGCGCCGTGGCCGCGCCGTCGTCGCCCGTGAACGCGCGGCGGGACGTGGGGCCGTTCCAGCGGTACATGGTGCGCGGGATGAGTTCACGCACTTCGAACTGCAGGGCAAGGGGCACGACTCGCTCGGAGGCGTGGCCCTCAACCGGGGCGGCAGGCTGCTCGAGGAGTCGCCCGAGTGCGCTGCGCCAGGACGCCTGCGTGGGACTCTCGCTCGGATTGCTCACCGGTGCAGTCTACGAACCACCACCCCCACCGGTCTTGCCTCGGCGCTTCGTGCGGCGTAACGTACAACCAAATGGTTACACAACAGCTCGGCCAGGACGACGTCAGCCGCATCTTCCAGGCCCTGGCGGATACGACGAGGCGCGACATCCTCACGCGCGTGCTCCGCGAGGAGCAGTCCGTGACCACCCTCGCCGAGGCCTACGCCATGAGCTTCGCGGCCGTGCAGAAGCACGTCGCCGTGCTCACGAAGGCAGGCCTCACGGCGAAACGGCGGCGGGGAAGGGAGCAGCTGGTCCATGCCGACCGGGCGACGATCGCCCAGACGACGCGGCTCCTCGAGTCCTACGAGCGGCTCTGGCGCGACCGAGCATCCCGCATCGACGCGCTCCTCGCCGACGACGACGAGAGCGCACCACCATCTCCGCGCGCCGACGCTGGCGAGCGGTGAACGAAGGAGAGAGCATCATGCCTGTCATCTCAACGCAGAAGGATCCGGATCAGCGCACGCTGACCGTCGTCACCGAGCACGCCGCGACGCCGGAGCGCGTCTGGCGGCTGTGGGAGGACCCCCGCCAGCTCGAGCGTTGGTGGGGTCCTCCGACCTGGCCGTCCACGGTCGACTCGTTCGAGTTCTCGCCTGGTGGCAGGGTCCTGTCGCACATGACGGGACCGGACGGCACGACGGCGGGGGAGTGGTGGGAGTTCGTCAGCATCGAACCGCACCACACGCTGTCGTTCGACAACGGGTTCGCGCACGACGACGGCTCACGCAACCTCGAGCTGCCCGTCATGCGCTGCACCGTCACGATCGAGGCTGCCGGCGACCTCACTCGCATGACCACCGTCTCCGTCTTCGCGTCTCCGGCCGACTTCGACAGCGTCATCGAGATGGGCATGGCGGAGGGCATGACGGAGGCCATGGGCCAGATCGACGCCGTCCTCGCCGGCTGAGAGTCGGCGTGCTCAGCACAGCGGCGCTCGTCGCGGCGGGAGGCCGCGACGAGCGCCGCGTGGGTGTCGGATCGGTCTCTGCCTACTTGTTGACCTTGCCGACGAGGTGCTCGCCGGCGGCGACGCGTTCCGCGTCGTCACTGCCGGGGATGACGTTGCCGCGCAGCGAGCGCCCGGCGGTCTCCTTGAAGGTCAGCACCGAGATGAGACCGATGAGTCCGGCACCCGCGAGGTAGAACCCCGGGATGAGGACGTTGCCGGTCTGATCGATGAGCCACGTGTTGGCCGAGGCCGCGGTTCCGCCGAAGATCGCCGTTGAGATGTTGTAGCCGATCGCGAAGCCCGAGTAGCGCACCGCGGTCGGGAACAGTGCGGGCAGCGTCGACGAGATGGTCGAGATGATCATGACGAGGAACAGGCCGAGGATGCCGAGGCCCGCGATCTGCGCGATGAGCGATCCGGTCTGGATGAGCATGACCGCCGGCACGGAGAAGACGGTGAAGCCGATGCTCGCGGCGATGAGCTGCGGCTTTCGGCCGATGCGGTCGGACAGCGCGCCGAACGGCACGATCACGGCCATCATGAGCAGCTGGATGACCACGAGCGAGAACGTCGATTCGGCGGTGCTCTGGTCGAGGGTCGTCGACAGGTACGTCGGCATGTAGGTCAGCACGAGGTAGAAGGCGACGTTGATGAGGATCACGAAGCCGAAGAGCTTCAGCACCTGCATCGGGTAGTTCTTCAGCAGCGACACGAGGGCGCCGATGGCGGTCTGCTTCTCGCCGGGCTCCTGGGCGTCGTCGACGAACGTCTCCGACTCGCTCAGATGGCGGCGCATCCACAGGGCCACGAGGCCGAGGGGGAGCGTGAGCAGGAACGGCAGGCGCCACCAGCCCTCGAGCATCCCGTCGTCGCCCACGATGAAGGCGAGCGTGGTGCACAGGATGGCGGCGGCGCTTGCACCGGCGAGGGTGCCGAACTCGAGGAACGAGCCGAAGAAGCCGCGCTTGTCATCCGGTGCGTGCTCCGACATGAAGATCGCCGCACCGGCGTACTCGCCGCCCGCGGAGAAGCCCTGCAGCATGCGGAGCAGGATGAGCAGGATGGGCGCTGCGAAGCCGATCGAGTCGAACGACGGGAGGAGGCCGATCGCCGCCGTCGAGAGGCTGATCATGATGATCGTGAAGACGAGCACCTTCTGGCGGCCGATGCGGTCGCCGAGCGGGCCGAGCACGATGCCGCCGAGGGGGCGCACGAGGAACGAGACGGCGAAGGTCGCGAAGGTCAGGATGAGGGCGAGCGCGCCACCCTGGTCGTCGCTGAACGTGAAGAACAGCTGCGACACGTAGATTGCGAGGTAGCCGTAGATGCCGTAGTCGAACCACTCGATGGCGTTGCCGATCGCGGAACCGGCGACCGATCTCCGTGCCGTCTTGCGTTGGATTGGTGTGAGGTCGATCTCGCGGGTCAGGGGTGCAAGGGTGGCACCGGGGCCACCTCTGCTGGACTGATCAGAGGACATGGGGGTGCTCCTTGCTGAATTTTCCACACGGGTGATGTCCAAGCACAGCGCGCGGACCTGGGTGTTACCGGGACGCCTCCGCGAGACGTAGCGCTATCAACGCGTATGCGCGCGCGGCGACGAGCAGCTCGTCGGTCCGGACGCGCTCCTCAGGCTGGTGCGCCTGCGACTTCACGTCACCCGGCCCGAGGATGACGACGGGGATCTCGTGGTGACGGGCGATGAAGCCGCCCTCGCAGGCCGCGCTCCACCCGCCGATGCTCGAGGAGCCGCCGGCGTCGGCGACAGCCTGCACCGCCGCGGCCGGCACCACGGAGTCGGGTGGTGTCAGGAACCCCGGCATGGCCATGTCGAGGTGGCCCGCGACGGTGATGCGCTCGGAGTTGAGCATCCCGCTCCCTGCGATGGCTGCGCGGATGCGCGTGAGCACGTCCTCGAGGATGCGTTCCGGTTCCTCGTCGGGGAGCACGCGTCGGTCGACGTAGAGCGTGCACTCCTCGGCGACGATCGACGTGCCGTGCCCGCCGGCGATCATGCCGACGTTCCAGCTGCCGGTGCCGATGAGGCCTGGGACGGCGGCGCTCTGCTGCGCGATGCGCCTGGCGTCGTCCTCGATGGCCTGCACCGCGATGGCGGCCGCGGCGATGGCACTGGCTCCGTCGGCCGGGTTGCCGGCGTGCGCCGCCGCGCCGCGCAGAGTGATGATGAAGTTCGTGGCGCCTCGGCAGGCGACGACGGTGTCGAGGCCCGTGGCCTCGGCGACGATGCACGCCGAATATGGCGCGATCTCCTCGTCGTCGTTCACGGCGAGGGTGGTCGGAGCGTCGGCGATGTAGCGGAGGGCGCCGGTCGCCGTGTCCTCCTCATCGACCGTGCAGAGGAGCGCGAGGCGGACCTCGGGCCGCTCGGCGTGCACCGCCGACATCGCCGCGACGACGGCCGCCAGGCCACCCTTCATGTCGACGGCGCCGCGGCCGATGAGCATGCCATCGATGAGACGCGGCTCGAAGGGGTCGCCGAGCCAGCCCACGCCCGCTGGGACGACATCGCTGTGCCCGAGGAAGAGGAGCGCTGGTCCGTCGCCACTTCCCAGCTCGGCGAGCAGATTGTGCCGCCCCGGGGCGACCTCGGTGAGCGTGACCTGAGCGCCCGCCCGCTCGCACAGCGACGTGAGGACCTCGACGGTCGCCGCTTCCGTCTCGCCAGGGTTCTCGCCGCGTGCCCTGATCAGCTCCGCCGTGTCGGCGACGATGCTCTCCAGGTCGAGCCGGGAGAGCGCCGACGCCTCCGTCTGGCTCACGCCGCTCATGCATCGCCCTTGACGATGAGCTCGCGGGGAGCGCGGGTGAGCACCTCGACGCCCGTCTCGGTGATGCGGATCGACTCGGAGACCTCGAAGCCGAAGCCCGTCATCCACATGCCTGCGATGAGGTGGAACGTCATGTTGGGCTTGAGCACGGTCTCCTCGCCGGAGCGGATGCTCACCGTGTGCTCGCCCCAGTCGGGCGGGTAGCCGATGCCGATCGAGTAGCCGAGTCGGGATGCCTTGCTGAGCCCCTGCTTCGCGAGCTGGGCGTCCCAGGCCGCGACGGCGGCATCAGGGGTCTGGCCGGGGCGGAGCAGCTCGAGGGCCGCCTCGAACCCGTCGAGGGTCGTCGCCGCGACCCGCTGCAGCTCTGCGCTCGGGGTGCCGAGGCTCACGGTTCGCGCGAGCGGAGCGTGATAGCGGCGGTGCGCGCCAGCCAGCTCGAGCGAGACCGCCTCCCCGGCGACGATCTCGGCGCTCGACCACGTGAGGTGCGGCGTATCCGCCCCTTCCCCGGCCAGCATCATCGGCACGATCGACGGGTAGTCGCCCTCAGACGCCCCGACGCCCGCGGCCTGCGCCGCCTGGATCTCCGCGGCGACGTCGCTCTGTCGTCTGCCGCCGCGCAGCGCGTTGATGCCGACCGCCATCGCGTTGGAGCTCACGGCGGCCGCGGTCCGCATGAGCGAGATCTCCGCCTCCGACTTCACGAGACGCACCCAGTTGACCAGCTCCCCGCTGTCGACGAGGTCCCACTCGGGGAGGCGGCGCTGCAACGTCAGGAACGAGCGGACCGAGAAGAAGTGCGCCTCCGACTCGTAGCCGACCCGCATCCGCCGATCTGCCTGGCCCCGCTCCCGCAGCTCGGTCGCCGCCCAGTCCATGGGGTGCACCTCCGCCCGGTGCACGAGGCTCTCGGGGTAGCCGGCGACCTGCTCGCTCGGCAGCCAGGTCGTGTGGTGCGCGCCATGCGCATCCATCGCCCGCATGACGAGGAGGAGCTCACCCTCGGCCGGCACGTAGAGGAACTGCGGCATGTAGAACGACCAGGCGTTGTAGCCGGTCAGGTAGTAGAGGTTCGCCGGGTCGGTGACGAGCAGCGCGTCGAGGCCGGCGTCGCTCATGCGGACCCGAGTGTTCGCGAGCCTGACGTCGAACTCCTCGCGGCTGAAGTCTGCTGGCTGCGACATCTCGCTCCCTCTCTTGCGGCGGTCCCGAGAATCTACTCGCTCGCGGAGCCGGTCGAGTGCATGTAGTTCAATGGATGCGCGATCACTGCCCCGTCCGTCGCCCCGAGGAGCTCACGTGCCAGACAACTCGACACCAGAAGATCCTGAGAAGGACGGCGAGGTCGACTACTCGCAGCGCGACTACCAGGCCCCATCCGGCTACCGCGCCCCCGACTTCGTCTCGAAGTGGGCGGCGCAGGACAGCAGGGGCGACGAGCAGCGGCTGGAGGACGAGCGACGCGAGGCGGAGCGCGACGCCGAGGAGGCGGCCGAGGATCCCTACGCCGCTCCGCAGGAGCACACGCAGACCTTCGACACCCCGCCTGGGCTGCCCGACCCGCCGCGCACGCTCGAAGAGCTCGATGAGGCCATCAAACGCGATGCCGCCTCCCAGACGCCGGGATTCGTCGTGCAGGGCGGCGCGTCTGGCGAGGAGCTCACGCAGTCGGCCGACGGGCAGCTGGACCGGCAGGAGCTGCTGCAGCGTGTCGCCACCGACAGCAGCGCGCTCCTCGGGAACCGAGCTCGCGACGTGCAGCGGGCGGCGTCGGCTGGCGGGTCGGGGAGTATCGCCAAGCCTCTCGGGGACCTCGCATCCGCACCACCGAGCCAGATACCAGGAGCCCCGGCCGCGGCATCCGCCTCGACGGCCGGAGGCGGGGCGACGGGCACTGCGAAGAAGAAGGGCGGGGGCGCCTGGTTCGGGCTCATCGCCGCGATCCTGGCCCTCACGTTCGCGATCTCGGGGATCACGTTCATCGCCTGGGCGCTCATCGTGTTCGCGCTCATCTCGAGCGTCGGCCTCCTCCGCGCGGGTGGCGGGCGGCGGGCCGTCGGGGTCATCACCCTCCTCCTGACCGTCATCGCGCTCGTGATCCAGCTGATCGGGTCGGCCGGCGGCTCAATCCGTGGCGCCGTGACCGAGCTGTCCGGCGGCACCGGCACCCTCGACCTCAACGGGACGGCAAGCGTCTCCGGCACCGGCAACGCGAGGTTCGACGTCGTTCTGCCGGACGGCGCCGACGACATCGGCCTGCTGCAGGTCGAGTTCGAGGGCGAGCAGCTGCGCATCTACGACGTCGACGCGGAGGGCGAGCAGATGGGCAGCTCCTCGATCAGCGCCTACTCCGACTACTCGGGCCTCGCCGTCATCAACGAATGGATGGACGACGAGTTCCGGGCCATCGACATCGAAGCGGAGGGGGAGTGGACCGTGAGGCTCGTCTCCGTCGACACGCTTCCCTCGTTCGACGCCGAGTACTCGGGGACAGGCCAGGAAGTGCTCCTGTACGACGGCGTCGGGGGTGACGCGACCTTCACGTTCGAGCCCGACCAGAGCGTCACGATCGACACGTTCGGCGCAGACGGCTGGTACGAGAACATCAGCGAGGTGACGTCGCTCACGCGGCCGTTCGAGGCCGGCCCGACGATCATCCGCATCGAGCCGTACGAGGAGGAGACCACCTGGAGCATCAGCTTCGACGGTGCAGCGCCGACGCCGACGCCGACGCCCTGACTCGCGGCGCTCAGTCCTGCCGGCGATACCGCAGCTCGGGGCGCCCGCGCTTGCCGTAGACCGGCTCAACCTGGGCGAGCCCCCGCGCGCAGAGGTGGTCGAGGTAGCGACGAGCCGTGACCCGGGAGAGGCCGCAGCGCTCGGCGACCTCGAGCGCCGACTGCCACTCGGGGTGCAGCTGCGACGCGACGAGCTTGATGGTCGGCTCCGACAGCCCCTTCGGGAGCGGGCGGCTGCGGCCAGGCGGCTGCGCCTGCGCACCCTGCCTGTCGCCGCCCGTTGCCTGCGCGCCCGCCCGGCGAGCGAGCATCCCGTCGATGTCCTGCTGCCGCAGCGGCAGGGTCTGGGCCGGCGAGGACGCCAGGGGCGGAGCGAAGGTGCGGGTGTCGCGGTAGTTGGCGAGGCGCGCCTCGAAGTTCGCCTTCGAGAAGGGCTTCACGAGGTAGTCAGAGATGCTCGCCGTCGCCAGCTGAGCGACCGAGAGCCGGTCGTTGGCCGAGGAGATGATGATGGCGTCGAAGGAGTCCCCGAGGAGGTGGCGCAGGCGACGCAGTACCTCGACGCCGCTGAAGTCGGGCAGGTGCACATCGAGCAGCACGAGGTCGATGTCCGTGCTCGCGGCGACCTCGAGGGCTTCCTCTCCTGTTCCCGCGACCGCCACGACCTCGAAGCCGTCGACGCCCGCGAGCATCCGCTCGTGCAGGCGCCTGACGGCGGTCTCGTCGTCGACGATGAGGGTGCGGATCGTGGTCACTGGTCCATCCTCCCAGTGCTCGCCGCTTCCGAATCCGCGTCAGCCCGCGTGCTCGAGTTCGGAAGCGTCGCGACGAAGCGGGCCCCGCCGAGCTCGCTGTCCGAGATGACGAGCGCACCGCCGTGCGCCTCGGCGATGCGGCGCACGAGCCCGAGGCCGACGCCGCGAGGGATCTCGAGGCCGTCCCTCGTCTCGGTGGTCTTCGTCGAGAAGCCAGCCTCCGTGATCCGGTCGCGCAGCTCTGGAGCGATGCCCGGCCCGCTGTCGTCGACCTGGATCCGGAGCCCGCCACCCTCCTCCTCGATGGCGACGCGGACGACCCCGTGCTCGCCCTGCGTCTCGACGGCGTCGACGGCGTTGCGGACGAGGTTGCTGAGCGCGGTGGCGGCGTCGTCGCCGAAGGCGAGCTCCGTTCCCGCGCGGTCCTCGATCTCGACGTCGACCTGCAGCTGCCCGCCGTGCTCGCAGAGGCGCGCGCTCGCGGCGGCGAGGATGGCGCGGACACGCACCGGGGCGTCCGCGAGCGTCTCCTCGAGAGCGGGCGCCGCGGCGAGCGAATCGACGGGCGTGAGCGTGCGGATGTAGTCGAGCGCCTCCTCGCGCTCGTCGACCTCGATGAGGCCGAACAGCACATGCAGGCGGTTGGAGAACTCGTGCGTCTGCTCGCGCAGCGCGGACGCCAGACGGCGCTGCGTCTCGAACTCCTGCGCCGCGACGGTGAGCTGGTCGAACCGGCGGCCGAGGAGGAGGGAGACTCCCGCGGCGCAGGCGAGACCGAACAGGCCCGCGCCGACAACCCAGGGGACGACCTGCCAGATGCGTTCCTCGAGCTGCGCCGAGATGGAGGATTCGAGGATGCCGACCGAGGCGGTGCCGACGACGACGCCATCGCGCCAGACCGGCACCTTCGCGCGCAGGGTGGGGCCGACCGTGCCGACCTCGGTGCCGACGAAGGTCTCCCCGCCCAGCGCGATGCTGGGGTCGGTGGAGACGAGCTCACCCCGCCGCTCCGGCACGGGGTGCGTGATGCGGATGCCCGCATCGTCGGTGATGACCACGTAGTCGACGCCTGCCGACTCGGAGACGAGGTCCGCCAGCGGCTGCAGCGTCGCACCGGCATCCGGGGACCCGACCGCCTCGACGACGGCAGGCAGCTCGGCGAGGCTCATGGCGACGTCGAGCGCGCGCTCCCCGGTCTCCTCGCGGATCGAGGTGTGCTGCACCTGGAGGGCGACGAGCAGGGTCGTGAGCATGCAGATCGCCACGATGGAGAACTGCACGGCGACGAGCGTGATCACGCGCGGGCCGCGCAGGGCCGTCAGGCCGCCGATTCGCGTTCCGTCCATCCCTGCACCCCCTCGTGTCCCGACTTCCGGCGACGGTCCCGCGTGTCCACAAAGACCACAAAGGCCAGAACCCGCCGACGGTCACCGCCGGTGCAATCGTAGACAGAAGCGCAGACCAGCGCGGCGACAGAGTCGTTGCCAACGGAAGGAATACTCCATTGAGTAGAACAAGACTCCCGAACAAGCTGCTCACCTCTCTCTTCGCGATCATCACGGTCGCCGTCCTCGGCTTCGCGGTCGTGGATGCGAGCAGCGCGGGTGCCGGAGCCTCGGCCAGGAGCAAGCTCACGATCATGGCCCCGGCAGCCCCAGGCGGCGGCTGGGACGCCTTCGCCCGCGAGGCGCAGCAGGCGATGCGGGCGAACGGCATCGTCAACAACGCCCAGGTCGTGAACGTGCCAGGCGCTGGTGGAACGATCGGCCTCAGCCAGCTCCTGCAGATGCAGAGCCGCGACGACCTGCTCATGGTGACGGGCGGCGTCATGGTCGGCGCGACGGTCCTCTCGAACACGGGGGAGTCCCTCGCGGACACCGTGCCCATCGCGCGCCTCGCCGACGACTACAACGCGCTCGTCGTGCCGGCCTCGTCGCCGTACAGCACCCTCGAGGAGTTCGTCGAGGGCATGAAGGCGGACCCGGGCAAGCACTCGATCGCCGGCGGCTCGCTCGGCGGCATCGACCACCTGCTCAGCGGAATGCTGGGCAAGTCGATCGGCGTCGACCCCAAGGACGTCAACTACGTCGCCTACTCGGGCGGCGGCGAGGTGCTCTCCTCGCTCCTGTCCAGCACCACCGCCGCGGGCCTGTCCGGCTACAACGAGTTCAGGGACCAGATCGAAGCTGGCACCCTCAAGGCGCTCGCCATCTCGGCCCCGGAGCCCGTCGACGGCATCGACATCCCCACCTTCAAGCAGGAGGGCGTCGACGTCGCGATGGTCAACTGGCGCGGAGTGGTCGCCCCTCCCGGCATCGACGACGCGACGCGCGACGAGCTCATCGACATCGTCACCGAGCTCGAGAACAGCCCCGAATGGGCGGAAGCGCTCGACCGGAACAACTGGACGGACAGCTTCCAGCCCGGCACCGATTTCGAGGACTTCCTCGTCGGTGAGACAGATCAGGTCACCGCACTCGTGAAGGAGCTCGGACTATGAGCACGCTGCAGAATCCACGCGAGGCGCAGAGCCCGCGTGAGACGGACGGGCCCGGAACGGGCAGCATCTCGACCAAGGGCCGCTCGTGGTGGCACGGTCGCAGCGAGCTCGGCGTCGCCGCGTTCATCTTCGTCCTGGCCTGCGCCTTCGCCATCGGCACGGCCACCATGGATGTGCCGGCAACGGCAGGAGTCCCCGGCCCGCAGTTCTTCCCGACCATCGTCGTCATCCTCCTCTTCATCGTCTCCATCGCGCTCGCGATCACGGTCATCCGCAAGCCGGCCCGTGACGACGAGGACGAGGCCGGGCAGATGCTGGAGATGTCGCCAGAGCTGCTCGAGGACATCGGGCAGATCGACACGACGTCCGAGATCCGAGTGGTCACGGCCGCGGCGGGCGAGGAGCGCAAGAAGCGCACGGGCACCGACTGGAAGACGCTCGGCATCGTCTTCGCCGCACTCGCGGGAACAGCGCTGCTGCTCGAACCGCTCGGCTGGATCATCACCGCCGCCGTGCTGTTCTGGGTCGTCGCGTACGCCCTCGGCAGCAAGCGCCACCTCTTCGACATCGGAGTCGCGTTCCTCTTCTCGTCACTTGTGCAGCTGTCGTTCTCGGCGGGCCTCGGCCTCACGCTGCCGTCCGGAATCCTGAGCGGAGTCCTCCCATGGATCAGCTGACCCACCTCCTCGAGGGCTTCACGGTCGCCCTCACCCCCATCAACCTGCTGTGGCTGCTCATCGGCGCCGTGCTCGGCACCGCCGTCGGCGTCCTGCCCGGCCTCGGCTCCGCGATGGCCGTCGCCCTCCTCCTGCCCGTCACGTTCAGCCTCGACCCGACCGGCGCGTTCATCATGTTCGCGAGCATCTACTTCGGTGGGCTCTTCGGCGACTCGACGTCCGGCATCCTCCTCAACACCCCTGGCAACTCCTCGGCCATCGCCACGACGTTCGAGGGGCACAGGATGGCGAAGGACGGCCGGGCTGCCAAGGCGCTCGGCACGTCGGCGATCGGCGCGTTCATCGGCGGCACCATCGCGACGGCGCTCGTCGTGTTCTTCTCGCCGTTCCTCGTCCAGCTCGCCACCCAGTTCGGCCCCGCCGAGTACTTCGCGCTCGCGGCGTTCGCGTTCGTCGCGATCTCCTCGGTCGTCG
This sequence comes from Pseudoclavibacter sp. RFBI5, assembly GCF_002931395.1. Taxonomy (NCBI): domain Bacteria; kingdom Bacillati; phylum Actinomycetota; class Actinomycetes; order Micrococcales; family Microbacteriaceae; genus Pseudoclavibacter; species Pseudoclavibacter sp. RFBI5. Next base: position 225,665 of record NZ_PSYA01000007.1, read on the forward strand.
CGGACTCCGTGATCCGCGGCCTCATCGCGCTCGGCATCGGCCTCGCGATCGCCCTGGTCGGCGTCGACGGCCCGTCTGGTGCGGCCCGCTTCACGATGGATCTGCCTCAGTTCTTCGACGGCATCTCGATCATCGTCGTGACCGTCGGACTGCTCGCGATCGGCGAGGTCCTGCACGTCGCCAGCCGCATCCACCGCGAGGGCGGGCTCACGAAGATCCCCGCGTCCGGTTCGCCGTACCTCAACCTGCGCGAGTTCAAGCAGGCGCTGCCCGCGTGGCTGCGCGGCACGGCCTACGGTGTGCCGTTCGGTGCGATCCCCGTCGGCGGGTCCGAGGTTCCGACGTTCCTCGCCTACGGCACGGAGAAGCGGCTCGCGAAGCGCCGCAACGACCCCGACTTCGGCACGCGCGGCTCCATCCAGGGTGTCGCGGCGCCGGAAGCCGCCGGCAACGCGACGGCGGGCACCGCGATGGGCGCGCTCCTCGCGCTCGGGCTCCCGACGTCGGCCACGGCGGCCATGATGCTCGCCGCATTCCAGCAGTACGGAATGCAGCCGGGACCGCTGCTCTTCGAGCGCAGCGGCGACCTCGTCTGGCCCCTGCTCGCGAGCCTCTTCGTGGGCCTCCTCATCCTGCTCATCATCAACCTGCCGTTCGCGGCGGTGTGGGCGAAGCTGCTGCTCATCCCGCGCCACTACCTGTACGCGGGGATCACGGGCTTCGCGATGCTGGGCGTGTACGCGATCGCCTCCTCGGCGGTCGACCTGTGGCTCGCGATCGCCATCGGCGTCTTCGGGTTCGTGATGCGCCGGTACGCGATCCCGCTCGCGCCGGTGCTCATCGCGGCCATCCTGGGACCCCTCGCGGAGACCGAGCTGCGGCGAGCGCTCGCCGTCAGCGAGGGCGACCTCGGCATCCTGGTCGACTCGCCCATCACGATCGCCATCTACGTGCTCATGGTCGGCGCGATCGTCATCAGCGCCGTCCAGCACCTGCGCACCCGCACCCGCGAGAAGCTGATCCTGAAGGCGAAGACGGAAGCCGTCGCCGTGCAGGCCGCAGAGCGCGAGGACGCGAAGTAGGCGCGCTTCCTCGGAGGACACGCCGCGACGGGCGGGTGGATGCGCGAAAGCGCGCCACCCGCCCGTCGCGCTGCCCCCGTCCCGCGTTCGCCAGCCTGCTTCTTGCTGACTTCTCGCGCGCGGACGAGGGCGCGCATTGTGCCTGCCCGCCCACGACGACCTGATTGCCGGTAGAGTGCTGTCGTTTGTGGGTGCCGTAGGCTGTCCGCAGCCGCATCAGTGCGGCGATACGCCCATCTGGGTGGTGCGCGGCGTGCAGTCGCACCCCGCTCCACGCGCGAATCCGCGCAGTCACCCCACGTATCTCAGGAGATGCCCCACGTGAAGACCTCGGTCGAACAGATCAACCCGACCCGCGTCAAGCTGACGATCAACGTAGAACCGGCTGAACTCAAGCCATACGTCGACTCGGCCTACCGCACCATCGCAGAGCAGATCCAGGTCCCCGGCTTCCGCCGCGGCAAGGTTCCGACGCCGATCATCGACCAGCGCGTCGGTCGCGCCGCGGTCCTCGACCAGGCGATCTCCGACGGACTCGACGTCTTCTTCAACCAGGCCGTCTCGGAGTCGGACGTGCAGCCGCTCGGACGCCCGAAGGCCGACGTCATCGAGACGCCGAACGTCGCCGACTTCTCCGGCGACCTCGTCGTCGAGGTCGAGGTCGACTCGCGTCCGTCCATCGAGCTCCCGTCGTACGACGGCATCAAGGTCGAGGTCGAGGCTGCAGTCGTCGACGCGGCTGACGTCGATGAGGAGCTCGAAGAGCTCCGCAAGCGCTTCGGCACGCTCGTCACGGCAGACCGCCCGATCGAGGACGGCGACTTCGTGACGCTCGACCTCATCGCCACGGTCGACGGCGACAAGGTCGACGAAGCCGAGGGAATCTCCTACGAGCTCGGCTCCGGCCAGCTCCTCGAGGGCACCGACGAGGCGCTCCTCACGCTCACCGCAGGCGAGGAGACCACCTTCCGCTCGACGCTGCTCGGCGGCGAGCACGAGGGCAAGGAAGCGGAGATCACCGTCACGGTGCAGTCCGTCAAGGACCGCGAGCTGCCCGAGATCGACGACGAGTTCGCGCAGATCGCGAGCGAGTTCGACACCATCGACGAGCTCCGCGCAGACCTCGAGACGCAGGCCAAGAGCAAGAAGACGTTCGCTCAGGTCGACGCGGCCCGCGAGAAGATCGTCGAGCAGCTCCTCGAGCTCGTCGAGATCCCGCTCCCCGAGACGCTCATCAACGACGAGGTCACGCGCCACCTCGAGCAGGAGGGCCTCCAGCCCGACGACGAGCACGGCGTCGAGGTCCGCGCAAACGCCGAGAAGTCGTTCCGCCAGCAGGTGCTCCTCGACGAGGTCATCAAGGCTGAGGGCGTCGAGGTCGAGCAGGACGAGCTCACGCAGTTCCTCATCCAGTCGGCAGCCCAGTACGGCATGGCTCCGCAGGAGTTCATCGGCGTGCTGCAGGAGAACAACCAGCTCCCCGGCATGATCGGCGAGGTCGCACGCTCGAAGGCGATCCTCTTCGTCCTCGACAAGGCCGAGGTCGTTGACACCAACGGCGAAGCCGTCGACATCTCCGAGTTCACGGTCGCCGTGCAGCGCGCCAAGGACAAGGCAGCAGCAGCGGAGGCCGAGGAATCGGCTGACGCCGTCGAGTCCGACGAGGTCGCCGCCGACGAAGCGAAGGACGACGAGGCCAAGTAGCCTCCCGCCCACTTCGCGAAGCGCCGCCGGCATCACGCCGGCGGCGCTTCGTGCATCCCCTGCCCTTTGCCAGGCACCGTGTGCCGTGGGCGAACAGGCCAGCGCTGGCCTCGTGGCTCCACTAGATTCGGTGACGACCGTTAGGGAAATGGAGCGACCGTGGCTGATATTCAACTGCCGAACAGCGTCTTCGACAGGCTTTTGAAAGACCGCATCATCTGGCTCGGGTCCGAGGTGCGCGACGAGAACGCGAACGAGATCTGCGCCAAGATCCTGCTGCTTGCTGCAGAGGATCCTGAGCGAGATATCTACCTCTACATCAACTCGCCGGGTGGATCGATCACCGCCGGTATGGCGATCTTCGACACGATGGAGTTCGTGCCGAACGACATCGTGACCGTGGGAATCGGCATGGCGGCATCGATGGGCCAGCTCCTGCTGACCGCAGGTGCGCCGGGCAAGCGCTACATCACGCCGAACGCGCGAGTGCTGCTGCACCAGCCGCACGGCGGATTCGGCGGCACGGCGAGCGACATCCAGACCCAGGCGCAGCTGATCCTCGACATGAAGGCTCGCCTCGCGTCGATCACGGCGCAGCGCACGGGCAAGAGCCTCGAGCAGATCAACGAGGACGGCGACCGCGACCGCTGGTTCAACGCCGACGAGGCGCTGGCCTACGGGTTCGTCGACCACATCCGTTCCTCGGCAACCGAGGTTACGGGCGGCGGCGGCACCAAGCGCGACGCCGAGTCCACGTCCGAGTCGGCAGAGTAAGGAAGCCAGAGCATATGAACACCCCATTTCTGACCGGCGGCTCGCCGGCAGGCGTCCAGACCCCGTCGTCGCGGTACATCCTGCCGACGTTCGAGGAGCGCACGGCCTACGGCTACAAGCGCCAGGACCCGTACGCGAAGCTCTTCGAGGACCGCATCATCTTCCTCGGCGTGCAGGTCGATGACGCGTCGGCGGACGACATCATGGCCCAGCTCCTCGTGCTCGAGAGCCAGGACCCGGACCGCGACATCACGCTGTACATCAACTCGCCCGGTGGCTCGTTCACGGCCATGACGGCGATCTACGACACCATGCAGTACATCCGCCCCGAGGTCTCCACCGTGTGCCTCGGCCAGGCGGCGTCGGCGGCTGCCGTGCTGCTCGCGGCCGGACAGCCAGGCAAGCGCCTGGCTCTGCCGAACGCTCGCGTGCTCATCCACCAGCCCTCCACCGGCGGTGCCGGCCAGGGGCAGGCGTCGGACATCGAGATCCAGGCGCAGGAAGTGCTGCGGATGCGCACGTGGCTCGAAGAGGCGCTGGCGCGTCACTCCGGCACGTCGCTCGACAAGGTCAACCGCGACATCGAGCGCGACAAGATCCTGTCGGCCGCCGAGGCGCTCGAGTACGGCCTCATCGACCAGGTGCTCACGAGCCGCAAGGGCGCCGAGCCGGTCATCATCGACTAGTTCGATCCGACCGACTCGAACACGCTGCAATGTCCATGGCCGCGCCGGGGGAGTGCCCCTGGCGCGGCCATCCGGGCAATGTCGGTGGTTCGGGTTAGTCTTGGCAGACCGCGAAGGAGGTCCTCATGGCACGTATCGGTGAAAGCAGCGAGCTGCTGAAATGCTCGTTCTGCGCCAAGAGCCAGAAGCAGGTCAAGCAGCTCATCGCTGGTCCTGGTGTGTACATCTGCGACGAATGCGTCGAGCTGTGCAACGAGATCATCGAAGAGCGCATGGCCGATTCCGAGACCAGCGAGGTCAAGGACTTCGAGCTCCCGAAGCCGCGCGAGATCTTCGCGTTCCTCGAGGAGTACGTCATCGGTCAGGAGCCCGCGAAGAAGGCACTTGCCGTCGCGGTCTACAACCACTACAAGCGCGTCCGCGCGCTCGGCCAGATCACCTCGGCCGAAGACCGCGTCGACGAGGTGGAGATCTCGAAGAGCAACATCATGCTCATCGGCCCGACCGGGTGCGGGAAGACCTACCTGGCGCAGTCGCTCGCGAAGCGGCTCAACGTGCCGTTCGCGGTCGCTGACGCCACGGCGCTCACCGAGGCCGGCTACGTCGGCGAAGACGTCGAGAACATCCTCCTGAAGCTCCTCCAGGCAGCCGACTTCGATGTGAAGCGCGCCGAGACGGGCATCATCTACATCGACGAGATCGACAAGATCGCGCGCAAGGCGGAGAACCCGTCCATCACGCGCGACGTCTCCGGCGAGGGCGTGCAGCAGGCGCTGCTGAAGATCCTCGAGGGCACGGTCGCCTCGGTTCCGCCGCAGGGTGGCCGCAAGCACCCGCAGCAGGAGTTCATCCAGATCGACACCACCAACGTGCTGTTCATCGTTGCCGGGGCGTTCGCTGGGCTCGAGGAGATCGTCTCGCAGCGTGCTGGCAAGAAGGGCATCGGCTTCGGCGCCCCCTTGCACTCGAAGAACGACGACCGCGACCTCTACAGCGAGGTGCTGCCGGAAGACCTCCACAAGTTCGGGCTCATCCCGGAGTTCATCGGTCGTCTTCCCGTCATCACGACGGTGTCGCCGCTCGACCGTGGAGCACTCATCGACATCCTCACGCAGCCGCGCAACGCGCTCGTGAAGCAGTACCAGAAGATGTTCGAGCTCGACGGCGTCGAGCTCGTCTTCGACGAGGGTGCGCTCGAGGAGATCGCCGACCTGGCCGTGCTGCGGCAGACGGGCGCTCGTGGCCTCCGCGCCATCCTCGAGGAGACGCTCGGGCCGGTCATGTTCGACGTTCCGTCCCTCGACGACGCCAGTCGCGTCGAGATCACTCGCGACGTCGTGCTCAAGAACGCGGCGCCGACGATCATCCCGCGGCCGGAGCTGCGCGCCGAGAAGTCGGCGTAACTGTCCCCGGTCGATCGAAGACGGCAGCGCTTTGTCGCGTCCCAGCGGAAGCCCCGCGTGCACACGCACGTGGGGCTTCCGCCATTCGCACGGATCCGCGCTCCCGGGTCGCCCTCGATCTGAGGCGTCGCGTGGACCTCGCTGAGCTGCGACTCGGCAGCACGAGGCTCCTCAGTGCAGACGCGACGAGCCTGAGCCCCCGCCAGCGACGGCAGGCGCTCGGGGTGCTCTCCGCGGATGACCGGAAGCGCCTCGCTCACCTGAACGATGCCCGCGCGGATGCCTTCCTCACCGGGCGGCTGCTCGTCAGCACGGCCCTCGACGACCCCGCACCCCGCCTCGAGGCATCGTGTGGGCACTGCGGCTCCGCCGAGCACGGCAAGCCGCGCCTGCGCGAGCAGCCGATCCTCGTGAGCATCTCCTACACCGGCAGTGCCGTCTTCGTCGCACTCGCCGACAGCGACCGTGTCTCTGCCCTCGGTCTCGACGTCGAGGAGGCTGGCCTCGAGACGGGTGCCGGCGCCGTGGCAGAACTCGAACGCTGGACGGCGATCGAAGCGGTCCTCAAGGCCGACGGCCGTGGGCTCCGGGTCGACCCGAGCGAGGTGAAGCTCGACGAGAACGGCCTGGCGCGCATCAGGGGCGAGGATGCGCGCTACCGCATCCGCCGGACGCTCGTCGACGGTCGATTCGTGGTTGCCGTCGCTACGGCTACGGCTACCGCTACCGCTACCGCTACCGGCGAGTGACCTTCGCCGCAGGAGGCGGAGGAAGGTTGGGGAGCGTGAGCTGATAGAGCCAGGCGTCGAACAGCTCCTGGAGCGGAGCATCCGGCGCCAGCGACGCCGCATGCTCGAGGAACTCAGCCGTCGAGGCGACCGATAAGCGCTTCACCTGAGTCCAGCTCGTGAGGATCTCGAAGAACGCAGAATCGCCGACCGTGAGCCGTAGGGCGTGCATGGTGAGCGCGCCGCGCTTGTACACGCGGTCGTCGAACATGTCCTCGGCGCCCGGATCTCCGAGCAGCAGGTCCTTGGGAAGCCTCGCCAGGGACGCCCGGGCACCCCGGGCCAGGCTGTCGGCACTCGGTCCGCCGCTCGCCTCTGACCAGATCCACTCGGCGTAGCAGGCGAAGCCCTCGTTGAGCCAGATGTGCTGCCAGCCCGCGACGCCGACGCTGTTGCCGAACCACTGGTGCGCGAGCTCGTGCGCGACGAGGCGCTCCTGGCCGCGTGCGCCGTCGATCTGGTTGGCGCCGAAGATGGCCATGCCCTGTGCTTCGAGGGGGATCTCGAGGTCGTCGGCCGTGACGATGACGGCGTACGTGTCGAACGGGTAGGGACCGAACGTCAGCTCGAAGGTCGACATCATCTTCGCGAGGTCGGCGAAGTCGGTGCCGACGCGTCGCGCGAGCGAAGGGGGGTAGTGCAGGTGGCCCGCCACCCCCGCGAGCTGCACGTCCTCGCGCTGGTAGCGGCCGATCTGGAGGGTCACGAGGTAGCTGGCGGTGGGGGCGGCTTCCTCGTACACCCAGGTCGTGAGCCCGCCTGAGGCGCGTCTCGAGCTCAGGGTCCCGGTTGCGACGACGTCGTAGTTGCTGTCGACGGCGACCTGGATGCGGTAGCTGGCCTTGTCGGCGGGGTGATCGTTGCAGGGGAACCAGGTCGGGGCTCCCGTCGGCTGCGAGGCGACGATGATGCCGTCCTCCAGCTCCTCCCAGCCGATGACTCCCCAACGGGAGCGGCGCGGCCGGGGCGCGCCCTCGTAGACGATCTCGACCGTGATGGGCTCGCCGGCCTCGACCCGCTTCGAGAGCGTGACCTTCAGCTTGCGGTCGCTCTGCTTGAAGCGGGCCTGCTTGTCGCCGCGCACGTTGACCTTGCTCGCGCGAAGCCCCACGAGGTCGAGGGAGAACGCGGTCAGCGGCACCGCCGTGCGGATGCTGAGCGTCGCCGTTCCCGAGAGGCGGTTGTTCTGCATCCGGTACTTGAGCGCCAGGTCGTAGTGCTCGACGCGAATGCTGACGTCGCCGCTCTGCGGCGTGTACGGGTTGCCTGGCAGCGGCTCTGCGCTCGTCGCGAGGATCATGAAGCCTTCGACTGGTAGGCGCGCAGCTTCAGGGCCCGCCAGGGGCCGATCGGGTTGCCGCTCCAGCGGCTGCCGACGGGCACCGACTCGCCTCGCATGACGAGCGATGCGGGCCCGACGGTGGCGTGAGCGCCGATGGTGGCGGCGGGGAGGATCACGCTGTGTGGTCCCAGTGTTGCGCCTGCTTCGAGGGTGACGGTGTCCATGCTCATTATTCGATCATGGAACAGGTGCGTCTGGACGACGCATCCCCGATTGACGGTGGCTCCGTCCCCGAGTGTGACGAGATCGGCCTCCGGCAGCCAGTACGAGTCGCACCAGACGCCCTTGCCGATCTTCGCTCCGAGCGAGCGCAGCCACATCGCGAGTGCCGGCGTTCCTGCAGCTCCGCGCGCGAACCAGGGCGCCGCGACCATCTCGACGAAGGTGTCGGCGACCTCGGTGCGCCACACGAAGCTCGACCAGAGGGGCTGCTCGGAGACGCGGATGCGCCCGACGATGACCCACTTGGCGATGGTCGAGATGAGGGCGGATGCTGCGGCCGCACCCAGGAGGACGAATCCGGAGAGCACGATGCTCCAGGCGACGCCGACGGCGGTCTCGATGGCTGCGAGCCCAAGGAGGACGCCGAGGCCCAGCCCGCAGGTGACGATGACGGGCACGATGCGGCACAGCTCCCAGAGGGCACGCGCGACACGCAGCGCCCTTGGCGGGTTGTACGTGCGCGTCTCGTCTCCGTCGACCGCGACACGGCGGAGGCGGACGGGCGGGGACCCGAGCCAGGATGAGCCCGGCTTGGCCTTCGCCGGTGCTGCGGAGAGGACGGCGACGAGGCCGTCGCGGGGGACGGAGTGCCCGGCGGCGGCCATCCCGGAGTTGCCGAGGAAGGCGCGCGCGCCGATGCGCGCTCGTTCGATGCGCATCCATCCGTTGTGCAGCTCGTAGGAGGCGACCATGGTGTCGTCGGCGAGGAACGCGCCGTCGTCGATCTGCGTCATGGAGGGGAGCAGGAGCACGGTCGAGGCCTCGACGTCGCGCCCGACCTTCGCGCCGAGCATCCGCAGCCAGACGGGGGTGAAGAGGCTCGCGTAGAACGGGAAAAGGGTGGTGCGGGCCGCGTCGAGGAGGCGCTCGATGCACCAGGCCTGCCAGGCGATCCTCGAGCGCACCGGGTGAGTGCCTTCCCTCAGGCCGATCGAGAGGAGGCGAACGAAGAGCACGACGAAGCCGGCGAAGGTGATGCCGGCCGCGATGACAGCGGGGGCCAGCCAGGCGAACGCGGAGAGGGTCGCCTCGCCGAGCGTCCCGGCCCCGCGCATCCCGGCGGCGATGACGACGCCGCCGACGGCGAACGCGAACAGGGGGAGCAGCGCGAGGGCGGCCGAGGCGATGGCGTAGACGACCGCCCAGCCGGCGGGCTGCGGTGGACGGTCCGCCGGCCAGTCGCTCGCGCGCACCTTGCCGACGCGCACGGCGGGGGAGCCTGCCCAGCTCTTGCCCGAGCGGACCCTGCCGAAGACCGCCGACCCCGGGGCGACTTCGGCGCCCTGCCCGATCTTGGTGCCGGGGGCGAGGGTGCTTCGGGCGCCGACAGTCGCCCCTGCGCCGATGCGGATGCCGCCGATGCGCACGAGGTTGCCGTCGATCCAGTAGCCGGTGAGGTCGACTTCCGGCTCGATGGCCGCGCCGTCTCCGAGCTGCAGCATGCCGGTGACGGGCGGCAGCGAGTGCAGGTCGACGTTGTTGCCGACCTTGGCGCCGAGTGCGCGAGCGTAGTAGACGACCCACGGTGCGCCAGCGAGGCCGACGGCGTCGATCTGCGTGGCCACCTGCTCGGCGAGCCACAGGCGCATGTGCGTCGCGCCGCCGCGTCGGTAGTCGCCGGGTCTGAGCCGGAAGAGGAGGATGCGCGCGGCGGCGACCGAGATCGCCATCTTCCCGAACGGGGTCACGAAGACGATCAGCAGGACGACGATGAGCCAGAGCGGCGCGTCCGGCAGCACTTCGAAGCCGGGGAGGAGCTGCAGGAGCGCGCTCGCCGCGAGCAGGTAGGTGACCCAGCGCGCGCCGGCCAGGATGTGCAGGGGCAGGCCTGCGACGATCTGCAGGATGCGCGCCGAGAGCGGCGTGGGGCCGGGCGTGCTGAACGAGGCGATGACGTCGTCCTCGTCGTCGAGCGCTTCGCTGATGGACTCGGTCATGGCGCCGAGGCGGGGGTGGTCGTAGACGTCGGCGACCGTGAACTCGGGCACACGCGAGCGCACTCGGGTGACGAGCTGGGCGGCCGAGAGGGATCCGCCGCCGAGGTCGAAGAAGTCGGCGTCCTCGCTGCCGACGGGCAGTCCGAGCACGGCCTGCCATTGCTCGGCGAGCCAGGCGACGTGCCCGTCGAGGTCGCCGGAGACATCATCGGCGCCCGGCAGCGGCCAGGGCAGGGCGTTCTTGTCGACCTTGCCGGAGGTGCGGGTCGGGAGCGAGTCGATTTCCGCGAGGAGCGGGACGAGGGCCTTCGGGAGCTGCTCGCTGAGTTCTGCGCGCGCGAGCTGCCGCTCGTAGCCCGTGCCGGTGACGATGTAGCCGACGAGGATCGAGACGCCGGCGGAGGTCATGCGGACGGCGACGGCCGAGCCGGTGACTCCGGTGACGGCCTGAAGGGCTGCTTCCACCTCGCCGAGCTCGATGCGTCGGCCGCCGATCTTGACCTGGTCGTCGGCACGCCCGAGGAACACGAGGCCGGCTTCCTCGAACGTGACGAGGTCACCCGAGCGGTAGGCGCGATCCCAGCCGAGGCTCTCCATCGGGGCGTACTTCTCGGCGTCCTTGGCGGGGTCGAGGTAGCGGGCGAGCCCGACGCCGCCGATGATCAGCTCGCCGGATTCGCCTTCCGCGACGCGCTTGCCCTCCGTGTCGACGACGGCGAGCTCCCAGCCGTCGAGCGGCAGGCCGATGCGGATGGGGGCGCTGCCGTCGAGGAGGGCGGCGCAGGCGACGACGGTGGCCTCGGTCGGTCCGTAGGTGTTCCAGACCTCCCGGCCTTCGCCGACGAGGCGCTGCGTGAGCTCCAGCGGGCAGGCTTCGCCGCCGAAGATGAGCAGTCTGACCTGTTCGATCGTCTCGCTGGGCCAGAGCGCCGCGAGGGTCGGCACGGTGGAGACGACCGAGATCTGGTGCCTGAGAAGCCAGGGGCCGAGGTCCTCGCCGGATCGCACGAGTGATCGCGGGGCTGGCACGAGGCAGGCGCCGTAGCGCCAGGCGAGCCACATCTCCTCGCAGGAGGCGTCGAAGGCGACGGAGAGGCCGGCGAGCACGCGGTCGCCCGGCCCGATGGGGTCGTGCTGCAGGAACAGCTTCGCCTCGGCGTCGACGAACGCGGCGGCGGAGCGGTGGGAGACCGCGACGCCCTTGGGCACACCGGTCGAGCCCGAGGTGAAGATGACCCAGGTGTCGTCGTCGAGGTGGGGGCTCTCGAGGTCGGCGAGGCTCGTGCTCTCCGGATGCGGTGCGCCTTCGTCGAAGAGGGGAACGGCTGCGTGGGCGCTCGGTTCGCCGTCGGCTGCCAGTACGAACTCGCCGTCGCCCTTGATGGTGCCTCGCACCTTGGCCTCGCCGAACACGAGCACGGCGCGCTCGTCGGGGTCGTCGACGTCGACGGGCACGTACGCGGCACCGGCTGCGATGACGGACAGGATCGCGATGTACAGCTCTCTGGTGCCCGAGACGAGGCGCACACCGACCTTGTCTCCTCGCCGCACTCCCGCATCCTGCAGCCGCTTCGCGGTCTGCGAGACGTAGGCGCTCAGGTCCTGGTAGCTGAGCGGGGCGTCGCCGTCGTCGATCGCGATGGCGTCGGGATGCGCGGCGACGGTGGCCGTGAGCACGTCGATGAGCGTGCGGGGCGTGGGCGCTGCCGCGGATCGGTCCAGGGGGGATTGCACGGAGCAACGCTACCGGGCCAAGGTAACGCGATGGTTGCCGACGGGGCGCATGTGATTCAGGGGTGGATTCGTGCCCGGATCGTCGTGCTCCATTGTCGAACCTGAAAATCTCCCGTAAGGTAACCCTTGCCTTACTTAGCGTTACCTAACCGGTTCCACCGGGTGGCGCCCAAGCGTAGGGCTTTCGGTACACGGCACTCGCCGCGCATCTGCGCGCGTGTCGGGGGGCCGTGACTTCTACTCAGGAGAACTCATGACAGCAGTGCAAGAACGGACGGCTGGTCGGTCGTCTGTGCTGGCTCGCGGTGGCGCGACACTCGCCGCGGCAGGCCTCATCGCGGCGGGCCTCGGCCTCGGCGCGGCACCAGCGTCAGCCGCGGAAGGCGACGCAACCGTCGAGAACGTCTCGTTCTCGTGGCAGCTCAACGACGAGACCGGCGGCGGCGCCTACTTCGGCGGCTGCAACTTCCTCGTCGCCGGTACGGCAGGCGACACGGGATCCTCCCGTCTCTGGACCGAAGCCGACGGCTTCTACAAGGCTGCGGAGGGCAACGTGACCATCACGAAGCCGAACGCAGCCGGCGAGCAGATCGCCCCCACCTGGGGCACCAAGTGCCAGAACGCGGCAGGCGCGGCCGTCTCCCCATCACCCGCTTCGACGACCAACAACCGGGTCAACTTCGCGGCGGGCGCTGGAACCGTCAACCCCGCAACCGACACCGGCACCATCTCGTGGGACGGCGACTTCACGATCGTCTTCTACGGTGGCCTGACGTACTGGACGGTCTCCGACCCAGTGCTCGACGTCGTGAACGGAGTCGGAACGCTCACGGGCACCGCCTCCGGATACGGCACGTCGATGGAGGACATGTCGCAGTGGGTCCCGATCGCACCAGAGACGATCGACCTCGCGACGTTCGACGGCGTCGACGTCACCGCGACGGGCATCGAGGTCTCGACGCCCGACTACCTGGGCGTCGAGGTCACCACGGCCGGATCGCCGCAGAACACCACGGCCGCGACGTGGGGCTCCTTCCCGCAGTCGCTCGTCGACTTCAACGCCAAGACGGGCCAGTCGTCGTACTGGTACTCCTCTGGTGGCGCGGCTGACCCGAAGAAGGTCGCGAAGGGGTTCTCCGCGAGCTACGCGGAGATCGCAGCACCCGAGGTTCCCGGCACGCCGGACGGCAACGTGGAGGTTGTCATCCCCGAAGCCGCAGTGACACCGGTCGACCCCGAGACGGGGTCCTTCTCGTGGGCCTGGGCTGACCAGAACGGCGCCGACCTCGGCACCGCGGTCCAGACCGGCGACACCTTCGTCGCCAACGGCTCGATCAGCGACGTCGCGGTCACGGACACGCGTGCCGGCGGCACCGCGTCCTACGGCTGGACGGTCTCCGGCCAGTCGAGCGACTTCAGCAACGGCACCGACTCGATCTCGGCTGCGAACCTCGGCTGGGCTCCTGAGCTCATCGCGGGCAACGCCGCGAACGTGACCGCTGGTTCGGCGGCGACGGGCCTCAACACGGCGCAGCTCCTCGCGACGTCGAACGCCGCCGCGAGCGCAACGCTCGGTGCGGACCTCACGCTGACGGTCCCCACCACAACGCAGCAGGGCGCGTACTCCGCCACGCTCACCATCTCGGCCATCTCCTAGGGGCCGAGGAGTGCGCGGGAGCCCACCAGGCTCCCGCGCACTCGCACCCCGCTGCACGAGCATCCGCCCTCGCAGCACCCCCGCTCCTCCGCATCGCTCGCTCGCTCCGCCGCGGCCCCGCCGCGAGGGCCCCACGTAAGGGACCACATGGCTCTCCCCATCCGCCTCCGCACCCGCGCCACAGCATCCGTCGTTCTCGCGACCTCGCTGCTGGCGCTGCTGTCGTTCGTCGCGCCTACCGCGGCGCAGGCTGACACGGCGCAGCCGCCCGCGTGGAGCATCGACACGGTCGACGGCGACCGGGGCTCCGGGCGACCCAACTTCACCTACGACGTCAACCCTGGCGACGTCATCGCCGACTCCATGACCGTGACCAACACCGGGCCAGGCGCGCTCGAGCTCACGATCTACGCGGCCGACGCGTTCACGACCGCGACGGGCGCCGTCGACATCCTCGAGAACGGGGAGCCGTCGGTGGATGCGGGCACCTGGGTCGCCCCCGGCACAGGCTCGGTCTCCCTCGAGCCGGGGGCGAGCATCGACGTGCCGTTCACCCTCACGGTGCCAGCGGATGCGACGCCAGGCGACCACTCCGCCGCGATCGTCGCCTCACTCCTCCCCGGCGACTCCACCGACCAGGTCAAGGTCGAGCGGCGTCTCGGACTGCGCATCGACATGCGCGTGAGCGGAGAGCTCGCGCCCACCGCCGAGATCCGCAGCCTCGCGACCGACTGGGGTGCCGCTGGCGTCAACCCCTTCGGCGGCGGCACCACCACCGTCAGCTACGAGCTCGTGAACACCGGCAACGTGCGGCTCTCGTCGCTCGAGGATCTGCGCCTGAGCGGCATCGGCGGGGCCGCCGGAGTCGCGATGACCGGCGGCGAGATCCCCGAGCTGCTCCCCGGATCGGCGGTCACGATCACGCGCGAGATCACGACGGGCGCCATCGGTCCGCTCACCGGTGCCCTCACCGTGTACCTGCAGCCCGTCGGAGCCTTCACGGACGTGCCCGTCGCCGTCACGGCCGACCTCTCGGCGTTCGCTCTGCCCTTGTCGCTCGTCATCCTCGTCGTCCTGATGCTGGTTGCCGCGGCTGGCATCGTCTTCTGGTTCTGGCGTCGCCGTCGGCTCGATCTCCTCGTGGCCGGCTACGACTCCGAGGCGGCGCCGGGCGCCGAGCGGCTCGCCCCTCCCCGGACTGGGGGCCAAGCGGGAGGCGCGGTGCTCGCGGTCATCGCCGGGATCGCCCTCGCCCTGGCCACCGGCATCTGGAGCCCGACGCCCGCCGTCGCGGAGCCGGCCCCCACCGCCCCGTCGGGCATCGTCGAGGTGACCATCCCGGCGCCGACGGTCGCGCCCACCCCGACGGGCACCCCGACGAGTACCGCAGCGCCGACGACCGTTCCGAGCACCGGTCAGAGCATCGCGCCGGCGCTCAGCCCAGGAGCGAGCACCGGGATCGGGCCGGGAACCGGGGCGGCGGGCGGAGGCGCGGGACTCGCCAGCACCGGCACAGAGACGCTCGCGATCGCCCTCGGCGTCGGCGCCCTCGCGCTGACCGCTGGCATCATCCTGCTGCTCCGCCGCAGGGGGCGCGCCGGCTGAGCCGACCAGAGCGCGCATCCACGCGCATCCACGACCTGACGACACACGACCGAGGAACCCATGTCACTGCCACGCACGCTCCGCCGCTTCCGCCGCTCGACGATCCGTCGCGCCGGCTGGGCAGCGCTCGCCGTGGTCGTCGTCTCGGTGCTCTGGGTCAACGGGTTCCACAACATCGGCACCGCCAACGGCGCAGGCAGCGAGCAGTGCGTCTCGCAGCCCGTGCAGGCCGACCCCGTGGCCCCCCTACTCCCGCAGGTCACCTCCGCGGAGCTGCCGGAGCCGCGCAGCATCGCCGGCCCGACCACCGCGTACACGCAGACCGCGGCGATCAACCCCGTCACCGACGCGGCCACCGCCGTGCAGCAGCTGCCGACGACGTTCACGAGCTCCGACGGCGCCACGACGACCGTGACCGACACGACGCGCATCCTCGCCATCAACCAGAACGGCGGCCTCGCCGCAGCCGTCATCGGCCTCGGCTTCGGCTGCAACCTCATCGGGCGCGACACCGCCACCGACATCACGAAGCTCATGCCCGGCAACGAGCAGCTGCCGCTCGTCACGCAGAACGGGCACGAGCTCAACGCCGAGTCGATCCTGCAGCTCGCCCCGACCGTGGTCGTGACCGACGCCTCCATCGGGCCGTACGACGTGCAACTGCAGCTGCGGCAGGCGGGCATCCCCGTCGTCATGGTGCCCATCGCCTACGAAGACGGCGTCGACGGCGTCGCCCCGCAGATCCAGTTCGTGGCGGATGCCCTCGGCGTGCCGGCGCTGGGGGAGAAGCTCTCCGAGCGCACCCAGGCCGAGATCGGCACGACCATCCAGCAGCTCGGCACGATGGCGCCCACCGACCCGGACAAGAAGCCACGAGTGGTGTTCCTCTACCTGCGCGGCAGCGTCTACTACTGGTTCGGCGCAGGGTCGGGCGCCGACTCGATCATCCAGAGCATCGGGGCGCGCGACGTCGCGACCGAGGTCGGCTTCGCCGGAATGTCGCCGACCAACGCGGAAGCGCTCGTGCGTGCCGCCCCCGACGTGATCATCGTCATGACCCTCGGCCTCGCCTCCGTCGGCGGCATCGACGAGGCCGTCCAGCTGCCCGGCATCGGGCAGACCCCAGCAGGAGCCAACAAGCGCATCGTCGACATGAGCGACTACGAGGTCATGAGCTTCGGCCCCCGCACCGCCTCCGTCCTCGCGGCACTCGGCACCGCGATCTACGCGCCAGACCTCGCCTACGTGCCAGAAGCGGACCCCGCCGCCAGCACCGGAACGGGCGAATGATGAGAGATGCACACGTGAGAACGGCAACACCGCCAGACACCAGCCCACCGGCCGCACCCCAGCAGCCCCAGCGCCGCCGCCTCCTCGACGGGGCACAGGAGCGGGCACGGCGACGCGCCGAGCCGGTCGCCGAGCCGAAGGATGCGCCGCCCCGGACCAAGAAGGCGCGAGCGTCGCTGCTCGCAGCCGTGCTCACGATCCTCCTCATCGCGGGCTGCCTCGTGTCGGCGATGATCGGCCAGCTCTACATCCCGCCGCTCGAGGTGCTCGGCTTCCTCCTCAACCAGGTCGGCATCGACGCCCTGCCGGGCCCGAGCCACGAGTTCGGGGCTGCTGCGCTCGCGGAGGTGCGCTTCCCGCGACTCGTGCTGACCGTGCTCGTCGGCGCTGCGCTCGCCGTCGCCGGCGCGCTCATGCAGGGCATCTTCGGCAACCCGCTCGCCGAGCCAGGCTCGGTCGGGGTCTCGGCCGGTGCAGCAGTCGGCGCGAGCTTCTCGATCCTCTTCAGCCTCACGTTCCTCGGGCCCTTCACGACGCCGACGTTCGCGTTCGTCGCCGGCCTCATCACGACGTTCGTCGTCTACTCGCTGTCCCGCTCAGGCCGACGCACCGACGTCATCACGCTCATCCTCACGGGAGTCGCCGTCAACGCCGTCTGCGGTGCCCTCATCGCGTTCATCACCTTCAGCGCCCCCACGCAGGCGCGCGAGCAGATCGTTTTCTGGCAGATGGGCAGCATGAACGGCTCGCGCTGGGAGCAGGTCTGGCTCGTCGCGCCGCTCATCATCGTCGGGTGCATCCTCGCCATCGGCATCGGCCGCCAGCTCGACCTGCTGTCGCTCGGCGAGAAAGCGGCCCGCCACGTCGGCGTCAACGTCGAGCGCGTGCGGCTGCTGGTCATGATCTACGTCGCCCTCCTCGTCTCGGCCGCCGTCGCCTTCGCCGGCATCATCGCCTTCGTCGGGCTCGTCGTGCCGCACATCATCCGCATGATCATCGGCCCGTCCCACCGGGCGCTGCTGCTCTGCTCAGTGCTCGGCGGCGCGCTGCTGCTCACGATCGCCGACCTCGGCGCGAGGACCCTCGTCGAATACGCGGACCTCCCCATCGGCATGCTCACCTCGCTCATCGGCGGGCCGTTCTTCTTCTACCTCATCCGGCGCAGCCGGGCCAAGGGTGGTGCGTGGTCGTGATCGGATCCATCCTCAGGAACCCCATCCGCAAGCCGCGCGCCACAGCGCCAGGCGATGTGGTGCTCTCCGTGCGCGACGTGAGCGTCGACTTCGGCGAGCGCACCGTGCTCGAGGGACTCGACCTCGACATCCGCGCCGGGGAGGTGCTCGCCCTCGTCGGCCCGAACGGCGCCGGCAAGTCGACGCTCATCAACGTCATCACGGCCGACGTGGATGCGCGCAGCGGCACCGTCGAGATCGACGGCCTCCCCAGCTACGCCTGGACCAACACTGAGCTCGCCATGCGCCGCGCGGTGCTCCTGCAGCAGGTCGACATCGCCTTCCCGTTCTCGGTCGAGGAGGTCGTCGACATGGGCCGCGCGCCCTGGCAGCAGGTCAGCGAGCGCGACCGCGACGACCTCATCACGGCGGGCGCGATGCGGCGCACCGACATCGACCGCTTCGCCGACCGCCACTACCCGTCACTGTCCGGCGGCGAACGCGCGAGGGCCGCGCTCGCGCGAGTGCTCGCCCAGACCGCCTCGGTCATGCTCCTCGACGAGCCGACGGCCGCTATGGACATCAAGCATCAGGAGATGGTGCTCGACCTCGTGCGCAGCTACGCGAGCACCGGATGCGCCGTCGTCATCATCGTCCACAACCTCGACCTCGCCGCCGCCTACGCCGACCGCATCGCGCTCCTCAGCCGCGGCCGCATCGTCGCCGACGGGCCGCCCGCCGACGTGCTCACGGCTGAGCTCATCTCGCAGGTGTACGAGCACCCCGTCCACATCCTCGAAGACCCCATCACCGGGTCGCCGATCGTCGTCCCCAAGCGCGCCCGGGAGAAGCGGCTGGCCGTTGGGGTGGTGGCGGT
>NZ_PSYA01000003.1:0-223243 GCF_002931395.1 Pseudoclavibacter sp. RFBI5
CCTTCCCCCCTCCCCGCCCGCGCACTTCCCCCTCGCGCTGCTCTTCTCGCCGAGGGCTGAGTTGTGGTCGTTTTGCGGCCGTCTTGACGACCACAACTCAGCTCTCGGCGCGCGCGCGGGCGGGCGCGGCGCCCGTGCGCGTCAGCGGCCGCGGAGGTCCTTGCGCAGGATCTTCCCCGAGGCCGACTTCGGGATGACGTCGATGAACGCGACGGCCCGCACCTTCTTGTGGGGCGCGACGTGGCCTGCGACGAAGGCCTCGACGCCCGCCTCGTCGAGGGGTGAGCCCTCGCGGCGCACGACGAATGCCTTCGGGATCTCCTGCCCGTCCGCATCCAGCGCCCCGACGACGGCCGAGTCGGTGATGTCGGGGTGCGTGAGCAGCAGCGCCTCGAGTTCGGCGGGCGCGACCTGGTAGCCCTTGTACTTGATGAGCTCCTTGAGCCGGTCGACGATGGTGAACTCGCCGAGTGGGCCGACCGTGGCGATGTCGCCGGTGTGCAGGAAGCCGTCGCTGTCGACCGCCTCGTGGGTGGCGTCGTCGCGGCCGAGGTAGCCGAGCATGATCTGGGGTCCGCGCACCCAGATCTCGCCCGGCTCGCTCTGCCCGTCTTCGACTGCGTCGATCTCCTTGCCCGTGTCGACCGAGACGAGCTTCACCTCCGTGTTGGCGATGGGCACGCCGACGGACCCGAGCGACATGCCGGTCTCCGTGGGCGGCAGCACGTGCGTGACGGGGCTCGCCTCGCTCATCCCGTAGCCCTGCCTCGTGCGGGTCCCGATGCGGTCGGCGACGGCTTTCATGAGGGCGGCGTCGATGGGGGCTGCTCCGGAGAAGACGGACCGCACGCTCGACAGGTCGAACGTGTCGATGAGCGGATGCTTCGCGAGGGCGACTGCGATGGGCGGCGCGATGAACAGGTACGTGCATCGATGCGTCTCGATGATGCGGAGGAACTCGCCGAGCTCGAACTTCGGCATGGTGACGAGTCTGGCCCGCTTCTTGATGGCGATGTCGAGGAGCACGGTCATGCCGTAGATGTGGAAGAAGGGGAGGAGCGCCAGCACGACGTCGTCGTCCTCGACGTCGAGGACGGGGTAGGTCTGCACGACGTTGGCGACGAGGTTCGTGTGGCTGAGCATGACGCCCTTCGGCTTGCCCGTCGTGCCGGACGAGTAGGGGAGCACGGCGACGTGCGTGGCGGGGTCGAAGCTCACCTCTGGGGCGGGGAGTCCCGCGCCGAGCAGCTCGCGGAGGTCGTGGTAGCCCTCGGCGCCGTCGAGGACGATGATGGCGTCCTGCTCGAGGCCGGCGGCGATGGCGCCGGCGTGCGCCTGCTGGAGGAGGGGGCTCACCGTGAAGAGGAGCTTCGCGCCGGAGTCGCGCAGCTGCGTCTCGATCTCCTCCGCGGTGTAGAGCGCGTTGATGGTGGTGGCTGTCGCGCCGGAGCGGAGGATGCCGTGGAACACCGATGCGAAGGCGGGCACGTTCGGGCAGTGGAGGGCGACGACGTCGCCGAGTCCGAGCCCGCCCCCGGCGAGCGCGCCCGCGATGAGCTCGATGTGCTGCTTGAGGGTCCCGAAGGTCGTCTCGGCGCCGGTGGTGCCGTCGACGATCGCGGTGCGGGCGGCATCCGCTTCGCTGAGCTCGGAGAAGAGGAAGTCGAAGACCGAGACGTTCGGGATCTGCTCGTCTGGGTAGGGGCTCTTGAACACGGCGATCTCCTTTGATCGATACGCGGGCGGCACGGCGGGCGGATTGCGCCCGTCCGCGCCTGTCAGGTGGGTGCACGTCTCGCACCCGCTGCCCATACTGCTGACCGCAGATGGGAGCAACCCCAGCGACCCGCTCAGGAGGACGCCGACGGCGGGTTACTCCGCAGGCGCGACGGCGGCCACGGCTTCGATCTCCACGAGCTGGTGGTCGTAGCCGAGCACGGTGACGCCGAGGAGGGTGCTCGGGACGTCGTGGTCGCCGAACGCGTCGCGGACGACCTCCCACGCGGTGACGAGGTCGGCTTGCGAGGTGGATGCGACGAGCACGCGGGTGCTGGCGACGTCGCTGAGCTCGGCCCCGGCTTCGGCGAGGGCGACGCGCAGGTTCTCGACGCACTTGGCTGCCTGCCCGGCGTAGTCCCCGATCGCGGCGGTCGTGCCGTCGTCGTTGAGCGGGCAGGCGCCGGCGGGGAAGATGAGGCGGGCGCTGGGCTCGACGGCGGAGGCGTAGGCGTACTCGGCGGCGTCGCTGAGTGTGCTGGCTCGGATGAGGGAGACGAAGGTCGACACGGGTGTTCTCCTGCGCTGGATGCTGGTCGGACGGGGGAGACGCTTCGGGTCGGCGGTGCGACGGGGAGGTGCGCTTCGCGGACTTCCGGAGCACAGAGAGCGTACCCACGTTCTGGGGGCGACGCAGCCGGCACGCGAGGTTGGCGAACGGTCAGGGCTGCGGCGAGGGGAGTCCTCGCCGCACCACCCCACGGCAGAGTTGTGGCCTCCTGTCGCTCCCGGGGGCGGGAACAGCAGGAGGCCACAATTCTGCGCCAGCGAGGCGGAATGCGGGCTAGCCGCGCTTGCGCCCGTAGAGGGAGATCACGACGAGGATGATGGCGCCGTAGATGAGCTGCTGCACGTTGGAGCCCAGGTTGAGGACGGTGACGAGCGTCGCGACCTGGCCGAGCACGAGCGCGCCGCCGACCGTGCCGACCACCGATCCTCGGCCGCCGAAGATGGATGCTCCACCCACGACGACTGCGGCGACGGAGGAGAGCAGGTAGCTGTCGCCCATGGTCGCGGACGCCTGCTGGAAGTAGCCGACGATGACCATGCCGGCGAAGGCGGCGAGCATGCCCGAGATGACGTACCCGGTGATGCGGATGCGGTCGACGGGGAGGCCTGCGAGCCTCGCCGTCTCGGGGGCCGCACCGACGAGGAAGAGGGAGCGTCCCCATCCGGTGTAGCTGAGGACGAGCTGCAGCACGACCATGAGCACGAGTCCGAGGGGGAGGACCGCGGCCATGGAGAGGCCGAGGACGCTGATCTGCGCGGAGGTGATCGCCGTGATGAAGTCGGGGATCTGCGTCAGCTCGGAGAAGTTGAACTGCAGCAGGATCACGCCGAACAGGAGGCCGTTCATGGCGATCGTCGTGACGATGGGGGTGAGGCCGAGCTTCGCGATGACGAGACCGTTGAGGAGTCCGATGACGGCGCCTGCGAGGAGCGCGCCGAGGAATGCGCCGAACGGGCCGAGGGGGCCGACCATGGCGAGGAACGACAGCGCGGAGAACGCGATCGTGTTGGGGACGGACAGGTCGATGCCGGCCTGGATGACGGCGAACGTCTGCCCGAACGAGGCGATGGAGAGGATGATCGCGAAGGTCGCCGTGCCGATGAGCGACTCGATCGTGATGAGGTTCGGGCGGATGATGCCGCCGATGAGGAACAGCACGAGGAACGCGACCAGCGGCCACACGCTGCGTGGGACTCGCGCGAGCAGCGACTTGGACGGCGCGTATTCGACCTCGTGGTCGCCGGGGGCGGGGGCTCCCGCGCCTGCCGTCCCGGCATTGCCGACTGCGGCCGGAACTGTTGCGGTCATGACCGTGCTCCCTTCCGAGCGAACGACAGCTTTCGCCAGACGACGGGGATGCCCACGACCGAGACGATGATGAGCGCCGAGATGACGTACTGCCAGTACGAGTTGATGCCTGCGAAGAAGAGCAGGTTGCCGATGAGGCCGAGGGTGATGCCGGCGAGGATGGTGCCGATGATGCTGCCTCGTCCGCCCGTGAAGCTGGCGCCGGCGAGGGCGACGGCGGCGATCGAGGAGAGCAGGTAGGGGTCGCCGCTTCGCGGGTCGCCGGTCATGGTGGAGCCGGCGAGCATGATGGCGCCCGTGGCGGTGAGCACGCCGGCGATGCCGAAGGCGGCGAGCTTCGTGAGGCGGGCGTTGAGGCCCGCGGCGCGGATGCTGTCCATGTTCGATCCGACGCCGTAGATGTGCCTGCCGAGGGCGCTGCGCTGCAGGACGAACCAGAGCAGCACGGCGATGATGGTCAGCCAGACGAGGGCGACGGGCACGAAGGGGATGGCCTCGCCGCTCGTCGCCAGATGGAACTCGGTGGTGATGTTGCCGCCTGGCCTGTCCATGACCTCGCGGGCGAGCGAGCCGAAGATGAAGGCGCTCGCCAGCGTCACCGCGATGGCGGGGAGTCCCCCGTAGGAGACGAGGAATCCGTTGAAGAGGCCGCAGGCGAGGCCCGTCGCGAGGCCGAGGAGCACGGCGATGGGGATGGGCACGACCTCGGTCTGGGCCGCGAAGACCACGTTGGAGAGGCTCATGATGGCGCCGATGGAGATGTCGATGCCGCCGACGAGCACGATGAGCAGCTGGCCGAGCGCGACGAACGCGAGCGGCACGACGAGGTTCGCGGCCGTCTGCAGCTGGAAGCGCGTGAGCAGCTCCGGGTTGATGATGAGGTAGACGACCAGGAACACGACGAACGCCGCGGCGGGGGCGAACGCGCCCTCGCGTCGCAGCCTGACGAGTCCCTGTCGGTGCGCGACGGCCCGGGTGACCGGCTGCGCCGGTGGCGGGGTGACGGTGGCGGTCATCTGCTGCTCCTCGATGTCTTCTCCCGCGCTGCCCTGCCGCGCGTTGGCGTCTTCGCGGCTTCGCTCGCCGCTTCCTCGAGCTCGGCGACCGAGACGGTCTGGATGCTGCCCGTCACGCCGACAGCGGCGCCGACGATGGCATCCGCGGTCAGTCGCTCACCGGCGAGCTCGTCGGTGATCTGCCCGTTGTAGAGCACGAGCACCCGGTGGCACACGTGCACGAGCTCCTCGACCTCGGTGGAGAACCAGAGGACGCCGACGCCCTGCTTCGCGAGGTCGACGATCGCGCCGTACAGCTCCTGCTTGGCCCGCACGTCGATGCCGCGCGTGGGGTCGTGCAGCAGGATGACGGACCGGGAGCGGTTCATCCACCTGCCGAAGACGAGCTTCTGCTGGTTGCCGCCGGAGAGCGAGCCGGCCGCTTCGAGGGGGCCGCGCGTTCGCACGGAGAGGGCGGCGAGCACGCCGTCGAGCCAGCCGCGCTCGCGGGCGAGACGTGGTTTGCCGCCGAGCTGCCAGGCCTTGAACCAGGGCGCGAGGAGGTTCTCTCCGACGCCGAGCTCGAGCGCGAGCCCTTCCTTCTTGCGGTCTTCCGGCACGTAGCCGAGGCCGCGGCGCACGCCGCGGACGGGCGTGAGGCGGGTGACGGAGTCGCCGTCGATCGTCCACGAGTCTGCCGTGGCGGCGGATGCGCCGAACAGCGCGCGCAGCAGCTCAGCCTGCCCGTGCCCCGCGAGTCCGCCGATGCCGACGATCTCGCCCGCGCCGATGGTGAGCGAGATGCCGTGCACGCCTTCGGCTCGCAGCCCTTCCACGTCGAGGACGTCGCCCTCGCGGGTCCGGGCGGGCGGGTCGGGGAAGAACCGCTCGGCCTTGCGGCCGGCCATGAGCGAGATGAGCTCGTCGTCGGTCCAGGAGCCGCGAGAGAACTCTCCGGCGAGGCCGCCGTCGCGCAGCACGATGCCGCGGTCGGCGATCTCGGCGATCTCCCCGAGTCGGTGCGACACGTAGATGACGCTGCCGCCGCGTGCGGTGAGCTCGCGGATGCGGGTGAACAGCCACTCGACACCGGGAGGGGTGAGGGCGGATGACGCTTCGTCGAGGATGAGCAGCTTCGGCTCGCCGGCGAAGGCCCGCGCGATCTCGACGAGCTGCCGGTTGGCGAGCGACAGGTCGGAGACGAGCGCCCGAGGGTCGATCTGGGGGAGGTCGAGCGAATCGAGCAGAGCGCTCGCCGCGCTGATCGCCTTCTTCTGCGAGAAGCCGCGCAGCGGTGCCCCGTCCGGGAGGCTCAGGTTCTCGGCGACGGTCCATTCGGGCACCAGGGCCAGCTCCTGGAACGCGCAGCGCACGCCGGAACGACGCGACAGTCGCACGCTCCCTGAGGCGAGCGGCGCATCCTCGACCGTGATGGTGCCGGACGTGGGGGTGACCGCGCCCGCCAGCATCTTCGCGACGGTGCTCTTTCCCGCGCCGTTCTCGCCCACGAGGGCGAGCACCTCGCCGGGGTGGCAGACGAAGCTCACCCCCTGCACGGCCTTGACCGGGCCGTAGCTCTTCACCAGGTCGGTCGCGACGAGGAGCGCCTCGCCCGACCCCGCGTTCCCGGTGCGTGCCGGCCGGGTGGCTTCCGCCTGCCCGGGCGCCGCGGCGGCGTCCGCGGCGCCCACTTCACTTGCATTCATGACTCGATGTGTCCTCGCTGATCGATTCGAGTGAGAGCTGGCGGCAGCCCTGTTGGTGAGGGCTGCCGCGGTGCCCTAGGACCCGGAGTAGTACTCCATGACGTCCTCGAGCTTCAGGTCGAGGCCGGGGAAGTCGTAGCCGAGCTGGAAGTTCGCGGGGCGATCTTCGAGGCAGTAGTCGGCGGCGTTCTCCGTGGTGATCTCGAGCGGCGGGAAGAACTGCTCGCGTTCGATCTCCTGGCCTTCGAGGAGCAGGACGGCCTGCTCGAGGCCCTTCGCGTAGATCGACGGCTGGCCGAAGATCATGTTGCCCGTGAAGCCTTCCGGGGCGTACTCGACGAGGGCGCAGGCCTCGCCGTTGTAGCCGGAGCCGCCGACGGTGGGGACGAAGGGGATGCCGGCGGCCTTGTAGGCCTCGGCCACGCCCTGGCCTCCCGTGAGGAAGGAGTAGACGCCGCCGATGTCCGGGTTGGAGCGGAGGATGTTGGCCATCGACTCCTGCGCCGTGGCCTCGTTCCAGCCGTTGGTGTCCTGGGCGACGACGGATGCGCCGCCGGCCTCGAGCGCGTCGATGACGCCCGGCATGGAGCCCTCGTTGAGGGGGACGCCGGCGAGGCCCTCGAGCACCGCGACGTCCTTGTTGTCGGTGAGGTTCTCGAGCAGCCATTCGGCGCCGATGGTGCCGGCGCTCGCCCAGTCGGTGGAGACGGTGTAGACGTCCTCGCTCTCGTAGGGCCCGCCGTTGGCGATCACGGGGATGCCCTGCGCGGTCGCCTGCGCGATGGCGGGGTCCGCGCCGCTGGAGGAGGCCGGGTCGAAGAGGATGAGGTCGACGCCGTCGGCGATGAGGTTCTGCATGGCGGCGTTCTGCTGGGCCGCGTCGTTGTCGTCGGTGCGCACGATCTTGAGCTCGACCTTGTCGATGTACTCGGGGGAGTTCGCGAGCGCCTGGAGGGAGGCGAGGCCCATCTCGCGCCAGGCCTGGCCGCCGAGGGGCTGCTGGAAGCCGATGACGAACTTGCCGTCCTCGCCTCCTGCGGAACCGCCGCCACCTTCTGCCGGTGCGCTCGTGCACCCGGCGAGGAGGACCACGGCGGAGGCCGTGGCGACGAGTGCTGTGCCCATCCTGAAGCGCGATTTGGGTCGACGAGTGTGCATGATTTCTCCTTTGAAATCTGGCGGATGCTGCTGGCGGCGTGAGTGGGGTGGAGGGCCTCTGACCGAGATCCGGGGCTGTTCGCCAGCTTGCTTCGTGACACTAGCCCAAAAATGGCAGCGCTACCAGTAGCGCTGCCAAATTGGCTGTGGACAGTTATCCGAATGCGGTCGCCAAGCCGGTGGCGGGTCTCCGTGAGCTGTCTCACGCGTCTTGCCGCCCATGTCTGCTGGGGTGGGGGATGGGGCTGAGCGGATGAGGGGACTGCGGCCGGGCGGGGCTGCGCTGAGTAGTGTGACCAAGGACGAGGGGATGCGACGTGAGATCAGAAGCGGAGATTCCAGAGGCCGTCGGCGCGAAGATGCGAGCGCGGCTCCAGGAGACGCTCGCGCGACGTGCCGAGCTGCTCGGTGGCGGGGCGGATGCACGCGCCGAGTCGAGCGAGAATGCGGGTGCTGCCG
Organism: Pseudoclavibacter sp. RFBI5; assembly: GCF_002931395.1. NCBI lineage: Bacteria > Bacillati > Actinomycetota > Actinomycetes > Micrococcales > Microbacteriaceae > Pseudoclavibacter > Pseudoclavibacter sp. RFBI5. Next base: position 7,914 of record NZ_PSYA01000003.1, read on the forward strand.
CATCCACCGGAGCATCCACCGCGGCACCCACACACCCAGCGCCCGAGCCGACCTCGGGTGCCGCCGAGAGCATCGGCGAGGCGTCCCGGCACGAGTGGGTGGAGCCGCCGATGCACTCCGACGCGGCGATCCGCGCGCAGACCGGGCAGGGATGGGACGACTGGATCGACGCGATCGACGCGGGTGTGGGGCGCGACGCGGCGCATCCGCGCATCGTCGAGTGGGTCATGGCGAACTCGGCGCAGAACGGCTGGTGGAGCCAGGGCATCGCGGTCAGCTTCGAGCGCATGACGGGCCGGCGTCTCGCGGGGCAGATGCCGGACGGCACGTTCACGGCGAACCGCTCGCGAACGCTGCCCGTCGACCGCGAGGTGCTCAGGGCGCTGATCGCCGACGACGCGGCCCGGGATGCGCTGCTCGGCTTCGAGACGGAGTTCCGCTCCAAGGTCGCGTCGAAGACCTACAAGGTGCTCATCGCTCGCGACGCGCAGCCGTTCGGTGGGCTCCTGTTCACGTTCGACGCTGCACCGAACGGGCGCACGAAGCTCGCGATCGCGCACGAGAAGCTGCAGGTGGTCGACGAGATCGAGCTGTGGAAAGCCCACTGGGGCGCATGGCTTGACGCCCTCGAGCTGGCCCTCTCCTAGCCCCCTCCCTCCCTCCCTCCCTCCCTCCCTCCCTCCCTCCCTCCCTCCCTCCCGAACGTCGAAAGCGGACTTGTGGTCGTCAAACTCGAGGTTTGACGACCACAAGTCCGCTTTCGGCAGAGTTGAGGGGTGGGCGTAGCGAGGGATGCGGCTAGCGCGTTGTGCGCTCCGCATCCGCTGCCCCGTCGGCGCCGGCGACGAGGTCGTCACCAGCGTCGTCGGCGTCGGAGCCACGGAGCCGGGCGATGCCGCTCATGAGGTGGTAGACGACGAGCGTCGCCACGGTGCCGAGGACGATGCCGCCGAACGTGACCTGACCGCTGTTGATGGTGAAGTCGCCGATCGCGACGATGAGGCCGACGCCCGCCGTGAACTGGTTGGTCGGTGACGAGAAGTCGACCTTGTTCTCGAGCCAGATGCGCACGCCGATGATGCCGATCAGGCCGTACAGGGCGGTGGTGATGCCGCCGAGCACGCCGCCGGGGACGCTCGCGATGAGCACTCCCACCTTGGGCGAGAGGGCGAGGAGGATGGCGGCGATCGCCGCGACCCAGTATGCGGCCGTCGAGTAGACGCGGGTTGCCGACATGACGCCGATGTTCTCGCCGTACGTGGTCGTGGGCGAGCCGCCGCCGAAGCCGGAGAGCACGGTCGCGAGGCCGTCGGCGAGCAGCGCGCGGCCGGCCATGGGGTCGAGGTTGCGGTTCGTGAGCTGGCCGACGCCCTTCACGTGACCGACGTTCTCGGCGATGAGCGCGAGCACGACGGGCACGAACATGAGGTAAACGAGGAGGTGCTCGGCGGCGAAGACGGGGGCCGTGAACGTGGGGAGCCCGACCCACGCGGCCTCGTCGAGCCCGGCGAGGTCGACCTGGCCCATGAACGCGGCGACGATGTAGCCGACGACCACGCCGATGAGGATCGACAGGCGACCGATCATGCCCTTGAAGGCGACGGCGACGACGATGACCGTCAGCAGCGTGATGGAGGCGACGATCGGGGAGGCCTCGAAGTTGTTCTTCGCGGCGGGTGCCAGGTTGAAGCCGATGAGGGCGACGATCGTTCCTGCCACGACGGGCGGCATGAGCAGGTTGATCCAGCGCGTGCCCGCGAGGTTCACGATGAGGCCGACGACGGCGAGGAGCGCGCCGACGACGATGATGCCGGCGAGGGCGACGCCCTGCCCGTCGGATGCGACGGCGGCGAGGATCGGTGCGATGAACGCGAACGATGAGCCGAGGTAGCTGGGCACCCGGTTGCGGGTGATGAGGAGGAACAGCATCGTGCCGATGCCGGAGAACAGCAGCGTCGTCGAAGGCGGGAAGCCGGTGAGCAGCGGCACCAGGAATGTCGCTCCGAACATCGCGACGACGTGCTGCGCGCCGAGGCCGATGGTGCGCGGCCAGGTGAGCCGCTCCTCGGGGAGCACGATGTCGCTCGCGGGGACGTTCTTGCCGTCTCCGTGCAGTTTCCAGGGCAGTGCCACGGTGGTCTCGCTTCCAGGTCGTTCGGCGGGGTTGGGCCTGCGCGGGGGAGCGGCGCGTGACCTCTACGAGATTAGGGGATCGGGTGAGGGTCGGCGCGCCCGGGGTCGCGGCGGGGTCGGTCGCTGCGTTCGGTGCGCGCCTCGCCGGTCTCGCGCGCTGACTACGCTTGTCCCTGTTAACGCGAGCAGCACGATCAGGGGAGCCGCATGAGCGACAGCCACGAGTCCGCAGGCGATCACGAGCAGGCGGGAGCTGGCGACCTCGGTCACGCGGCGGCTCCGGCCCGCGCGACGATGGTCGCGCCGACGAGACGCGGCAGCGGCTCGACGTTCAAGGAGCGCATCGACACGTTCTTCGAGATCACGCATCGGGGCTCGAGCGTGCCGCGGGAGATCCGCGGCGGGCTCGTCACGTTCATGACGATGGCGTACATCGTCATCCTGAACCCGCTCATCCTCGGCGGCTTCTCGCAGGACCAGGCCACGCTCGACGTGGAGGGCGGTTGGCTGCAGGCCTCGCAGGTGGCGGCGGTCACGGGGCTCACGGCGGGTGTGATGACGATCCTGTTCGGTGTCATCGCGAACCTGCCGTTCGGTCTCGCAGCGGGGCTCGGCATCAACTCCTTCCTGGCCGTCAACGTCGTGCAGCAGGTGACGTGGGCTGAGGCGATGGGGCTCGTCGTCATCAACGGCCTGGTCATCGTGGTGCTCTCGGCGACCCGCCTGCGCGAGATGATCTTCCACGCCGTGCCGCCGCAGCTGAAGACGGCGATCACGGTGGGCATCGGCCTGTTCCTGGCCTTCATCGGGCTCGTGGATGCGGGCTTCGTCACTTCCTCGGGGAACGCGTCGCCGCCCGTCCAGCTGGGTGTCGGCGGCTCGGTCACAACGGTGCCGACGCTCATCTTCGTGGTGGGGCTCATCGTGATGGGCGTGCTCATGGCGCGCCGCGTGAAGGGCGCGCTGCTCATCGGAATCGTCGGCACGACGGTCGTCGCGGTTGTGGTCGAGGCGATCATGAAGCTCGGCCCGGCGTTCGAGAACGAGGGCGGATGGTCGCTCAACGTGCCGGTGCTGCCGACGCAGATCGTCTCGGTCCCGGACCTGGGCCTGATCGGCGCGTTCGATTTCGGCGCGTTCGAGCGCATCGGCGTCCTGGCGGGCGTGATGCTCGTCTTCACGCTCGTGTTCACGAACTTCTTCGACGCGGTCGGCTCCCTGACGGGTCTCACGCGCGAAGCGGGCCTGCAGGACAAGCAGGGCAACTTCCCTCGCCTCAAGTCGTCGCTGGTCGTCGAGGGCATCGGCGCCGTCGCGGGTGGCGCGACGTCGAGCTCGTCGAACACGATCTTCGTCGACTCTGCGGCCGGAGTCGGCGAGGGGGCCCGCACTGGCCTCGCGAGCGTCGTGACGGGCGTCATGTTCCTGCTCGCGATGTTCTTCACCCCGTTGACGCAGATCGTGCCGCTCGAGGTGGCCGCCGCGGCGCTGGTCGTCGTCGGTGTGCTCATGGTGTCTCAGGTGCGCGAGCTGAAGTGGGACGACTTCTCCGTCGCGCTCCCCGTGTTCTTGACGATCGTCATCATGCCGCTCACCTACTCCATCGCGAACGGCATCGGCGCCGGCTTCATCTCGTGGGTGCTCGTGCAGACCCTCACGGGCAAGGCCCGCAAGGTCTCTCCGCTGCTATGGATCGTGGCGGTCGGCTTCCTCATCTACTTCGCCCGCGGCCCCATCGAGGGCATGTTCGAGTAGTCCCGCTCGGCTGGCGGGATGCGTCCATCCCGTGACGTGACGCACTCGAGTCGGCCGGCTCCGCGGCACGCCGCAGCTGGCGTGCGCGGTGGGAAGCTGGCACTCCACTCGTCCCTCCCGAACGCCGGAGCAGCTCATGGACTCAGCCGCTGGACCGAACACGACCCCCCGAGGCCTCTCCGTCTCGGATCCGCTCGTCGAAACGCGAGACGGAACGCTTCGCGGGTCTTCAGGCGGACGCACCGAGCGCTGGCTCGGTGTCCGCTATGCGCAGGCGCCAACAGGTGATCGCCGCTGGCGTGCCCCGGTGCCCGTGGAGTCGTGGGCGGGAGTGCGGGACGCGCGAGCCCTTCCGCCGATCGCCCCGCAGCTTCGCATGAAGGCTGTCGACATGGGGGAGCGAGCGATGACGGATGAGGACTGCCTGTTCGTGAACGTGTGGCGTCCAGCGGCGGCCGGTGAACCTGGTGCGGCCCCGCGGGCCGTCATGGTGTGGGTACACGGCGGCGCGTACGTGATCGGGGGAACCTCGGAGCCGATATACGACGGGGCGGCGCTGGCGGAGCGCGGCGACCTGATCGTCGTGTCGCTGGGCTACCGTCTCGGCGGTCTCGGATTCCTCGAGCTCTCGACGCTCGAGGGAGCAGAGCAGGCGTTCGATTCGAACCTCGCGATGCGGGATGTTCTCTGCGCGCTTGAGTGGGTGCAGACGAACATCGGCGCGTTCGGAGGTGACCCCGAACGGGTGACGGTCTTCGGGGAGTCGGCTGGTGCAGGCATCGTCTCGACGTTGCTCGCGACGCCGTCAGCGCGGGGCCTGCTCTCCGCGGCGATCGTCGAGAGTTCACCGGCGACGAGCATGTACGGCCTTGCACGAGCGAAGATCGTGGCCGAGCGATTCGTCGCCAAGCTGGGCATCGACGATGCTGCCGCGCTGCGTGCGCTCCCGGTCTCGAGCATCATCGAGACCTCGGCCGAGCTGTTCGCTGAGATCCCGACCGAGTTTCCAGGGACGCTTGCGTTCGCGCCTGTCGTCGACGGAGATCTTGTCCCGGAGCATCCAGTGACGGTGCTCAGCGAGGGCCGAGGGTTGCCTGTTCCGCTCATCATCGGAACGAATCGTGATGAGGCGACGTTCTTCAAGGCCTCGAACTCACCACTGCTTCCGGTCGGTGAGCAAGCGCTGACGACCATGATCACCTCCATCGCCGCCGAGAACCCCACCGTCGAGATGCCGGATCGCGAGCACATCCTGGAGGCCTACGAGGGCGTCCGGCAACGGCTTGTGGGCCTCGGCGTGGTGAGGGATGTGGCCTTCCGGATGCCGACGGTCTGGATAGCTGAGGGCCATTCGCGGATCGCCCCCACGTTCCTCTACAGATTCGACTTCTCGACACCGCTGTTGAGAGTGCTCCGACTCGGCGCGACGCATGCGTCTGAGCTTTCGCTCGTCTGGGGCAACCTCGACACGGACCCTCGTGGACTGGCGTACAAACTCGGAGGGCGAAGGCAAGCCGGGGAGGTGTCTGACCGAATGCTCGCTCTCTGGACGTCGTTCGCGCGCGAGGGGAGGCCCACCGACGGGGGCTTGCCGGGCGCGGTGCCGTGGCCCGCGTTTGGGGCGGCCCGCTCGACCCTCGTCATCGACCATGCAGATCGGGTCGTCGACGACCTCGACGCGGACCTCCGTACCGCCTGGGGCGACCGGGCTTTCTCGCTCAGCTGAGCCGGGACCGGCGCCGGACGTGCGCTAGTACTGACCCGGGTACGATCCGCCGCCGGCCGGGCCGTAGCCCTGGTTTGCCGCGTACGCGCCTGCCCCGGCGAGGCGAGCGTTGGCTTCGCGCACGAACTGCGGGATGAGGAAGAGCTCGACGATGACCCAGATCGCGACGCCGAACATGAGCAGGAGCCCGATGCCGAGCCACGAGGTGGCGATTCCGACGAGGTACAGGACGAGCTGCGTGATGGCGATGCCGGTGCGCCCCAGATAGAAGTTGTGGATGCCGAGCCCGCCGAGGAAGATCGCGAGCACGTAGGTGATGCCGACCTCCTTGCCTCCGCTGACCACGACGGTCTGCTGGTAGAGCATGGGAACCCCGGTCGCCTGCGACTGCGCTGGCGCGTACTGGCCCCACTGCGCGCCGTCCCAGTAGCGCTGTCGTCCTGTCGGGTCGGGGTACCAGCCTGCGGCGGGCGAGGATGGTGTGCCGTTCGCCTGCGACGATCGCGATTGGCCGTCGTCGGGCTGCGAGGCGTACGGGTCCGTTGGAACGAGGCTCATCGGGCACTTCCCTGCTGTCGAGTGGATGCGCGTCTCATGCTACCGAGCACCTCCGACATCGCGCGGGCTGGCCTGTGAAATCGTGCCCGGACGCCCGGCGCGAGCTACGAATGCGCTTCGGGAGCGCGACGGAGCGCGCGGCGCACGAGCAAGCCCTCGGCGATGAGGAGGGCGGCGACGATCGCGGCACCGAGGAGGAACCAGAGCACGGGGCCGACGACGTCCCCGGAAGCCCAGAGTAGTTCGCGGTCCTCGGTCTGCCAGGGCCAGAGGGCGCGGAGCGAGCCCGCCATGAGGCCCGTCATGAGGGCCAGCGTCACGCGGCGGTGCTTGGAGAGCAGCCACAGCAGCACCTGGACGAAGAGGGCGAGGCCCGTGATGGCGCCGACGGCGAAGATGGCGACGTACCCGAGGTCGAGCGAGTTGAGGGCCCGCAGCGTCGGCTCGTACATGCCGGTCGTGACGAGCACGAAGGAGCCGGAGACACCGGGCAGGACCAGCGCGCAGACGGCGACGGCGGCGGAGACGAAGATGGCGAGCGCAGATGGGTCGGCGTCGTTGGTCGAGGGGAGCCCCGTGAGCACGAAGCTCAGGACCGCGGCGGGCACCGCGATGGCGTAGTCCCGCAGCTGCCAGCGGGCGCCGAGCATGCGTGCGGGGACGATGAGGGAGACGGCGATGAGTCCCGCGAAGAGCGCCCGCGAGGGGATGGGGTGCGCCTCGATGATCGGGGCGACGAGGCGGGCCGCGACGACGATCGCGACGAGCATCCCGATGCCGATCGGGAGCACCATGCCCCACCTCACCTGCGCGAAGTGCTCGCGAGCCCGGTTCAGGCCTCGGCGGCGCAGCGTGTCGGCGACGGCGCGGACGACACCCCGCACGAGGTGGCCGGCCGAGTCGATGAGGGTCTCGTAGACGCCGATCAGCAGCGCGATGGTTCCACCGCTCACGCCGGGGATGATCTCGGTCACGCCGATGAGCGCGCCCCGAAGCAGATTGGCGAGGACGTTGAGCGCTGACAAACCGGCCCTTCTCGGGCGCCGGGGTCGGAACGGCGCCGGATGCACGTGCGCCGGGTGACGCGGCGCAAAGCCCCCAGTCTGCCAGGCGCGGTGGGTGGCCGCACCCGAGCCGCTCTCGTGCAGGCGGCCCCTGAGGCCCACCTCGGGTCACTATTCACAGGGGATGCACACCATCCGCCCACACTCAGCCCGGCCGGGTTTCGCGCGCGTAGCGTGTCCGCCATGTCCCTCGAAACCAGTCCCGAACAGGTGAGAACGCGCCGTCGTCGCCTCCGCGAGTCCGTTCCGGCGGGCCTCGCCGGGATCGGCGCGGCGGCTCTCGGCGTCGGCCTCGGAGAGCTCGCGGCTGCGTCCCTGCAGACCACCGCGAGCCCCATCGTCGCGGTGGGCGCGCTGCTCATCGACCTCGCCCCGCCGTGGGCGAAGGACACCGCGATCGCCCTGTTCGGAACCGCGGACAAGATCGCGCTCATCGCGCTCGTCGCAGTGGTGCTCGTCCTCCTCGCCGCGGTCGCCGGGGTGCTCGAGTCGCGGCGCCCGCCGTGGGGTCGGGTCGTCCTCGGACTCATCGCCGCCATCGGCGCCGTCGCTGTCGCCACCCGCACTCCCTTCTCTCCGCTCGACACGGTGCCTCCGCTGCTCGCGATGGTCGTCGCCGTGCTGACGCTGCAGTTCCTCGCCAAGACCCTCGACGGTGCTGAGCAGCGCGCGCGTCAGCGGTCCCGCGAGGCGGCCGTCGCGGCGACGCGGAGCTCCGCGGTCGGAGCGACGGGCCGTGCCGCTGCGTCCGACGGGGACGAAGACCTCGACGTTCGCGGGGACGCGACGCCCGCCGGAGTCGATCGCCGCCGCTTCCTGATCTACACCGGTGCCTCCGTCATCGTCGGTGCCATCGCCGCGGCATCCGGTGCCGCACTCTCTGCCGGGACCCGCGCCGTCACGGCGGTGCGTGAGGCCATCGCGCTGCCGCAGGCGGCCGTGCGCGCCGCGGCGGTTCCCGCCGGAGCCCAGTTCGAGATCCCCGGTCTCCCACCGGTCGTCACGCCCAACGAGGACTTCTACCGCATCGACACCGCGCTGAGCGTGCCGCTCGTGAACCCGGAGGGCTGGTCGCTGCGCATCCACGGCCTCGTCGACAACGAGGTCACGATCACCTGGGACGAGCTCCTCGCCCTGCCGCTCGAAGAGAGCATCACGACCCTCATGTGCGTGTCGAACGAGGTCGGCGGCGGCCTCATCGGCAACGCCCTCTGGCTCGGCTACCCGCTGCGCGAGCTGCTGAAGCGCGCTGGACCACAGGCCGACGCCGACATGGTGCTCTCGAAGTCCGTCGACGGCTGGACGGCGAGCACCCCCATCGGCGCCCTCACCGACGACCGCAACGCGATCCTCGCGGTCGGCATGAACGGCGAGACCCTGCCAGCCGAACACGGATTCCCCGTGCGGATGGTCGTGCCAGGCCTCTACGGGTACGTCTCGGCGACGAAGTGGGTCGTCGACCTCGAGGTGACGCGCTTCGACCGCGTCAACGCGTACTGGACCGACCGCGGCTGGAGCGCGGAGGGCCCGATCAAGATCGGCTCCCGCATCGACGTGCCAAGCGGCGGCAGCCTCAACGCGGGCCCCACGACGATCGCCGGCTTCGCCTGGCAGCAGCACACCGGCATCGAAGCGGTGGAGGTGCAGATCGACGACGGCGAGTGGATGCCGACGGAGCTCGCGGCCCCCATCTCGGACGACACGTGGCTGCAGTGGAAGCTCGACTGGGATGCCCCAGCCGGCGAGCACTCCGTGAAGGTCCGCGCCACGTCGAGCGACGGCGAGGTGCAGACGGATGCGCGCGCCAACGTCGTCCCCGACGGCGCGACCGGCCACCACGAGATCACGGTCAACGTCACGGCCTGACGCGTCGCTGTTCTCCTGCCCCTGCTTCCGTCCCCACCCGCACGGAAGTGAGCGAGACGCACCCTCGTCTCGCGAAGAACCTGCATCTGGCTGACGGATGTGCTGCAGCGGGCCGTTGACGGCGCCCGACTAGCCTGGTCGGGATGCCCCCACATTCCGCTCAAGCGCGCCCCCGTCCGTCGACCGTCCGGGATCTGCCGCGTGCCGCGTGGATCTCGGCCCACGCATCCACGCCGAACGTCCCGCTGGCGGTGCTGTCGGTGCCGATCTACGCGTTCTCGATCCTGCCGATGACCCTGCGGGGCGGCCTCTACCTCGACAGGACGCGCACGGGAACCGTGCTGTTCGAGCGCCGGAGGCCCATCCTCGACGGGTTCGTCGTCGCGCTCGTGACGATCGCGGCGTTCGTGCTCTGGGTGACCTGCATTCTCGTCTTCGACGCCACGACCGTGCTGCTGCTCGGCCTCGCCATCTACGCCGTGCTGCTCGCGGGTGCCGTGATCGCGCTGGTGCAGCCGGGTGGGACGACGCTGTCGGCGTCCGGTCCTGAGACCCCGAAAGGGGATCGGTGGATGGTCGCGGCCCTCGCGCAGCATCCTGGCACGCGGCTGACGGCGGTCATGCTCGCGAGGCGACTCATCGAGCACGCGCCTGCCGGTTCCGTGCTGGTCGCGGCGGCGGCGACGGATGCACTGCTCGAGCGCTACGTGCGGGCCGGCTTCACCGCGGGGCGGGCGCGGCGTGTCTACCGCCTGGCGCCTGCGCAGACATAAAGAAACCCCGCCACGTAGAAGCTAGGCGGGGTTTCAGTGGCTCCGACGGGCGTCGATCCCGTGACCTCACGATTTTCAGTCGTGCGCTCTACCAACTGAGCTACAGAGCCGGAGGCCGAAGCCTCGTGGCGACGCACTGATGTTCGTCACCGTTGCAAATTGCCCTCTTCGAGAAGAGGGCAAGATGCTTGGCGACCCTGACGGGACTTGAACCCGCGACCTCCGCCGTGACAGGGCGGCGCGCTAACCAACTGCGCTACAGGGCCTTACTGTGGTGTCTCAGCCTGGGCTGATTCATCCGTATTCGATTGCGACAGTTCAATGTACAGCATCTCAGCACCTGGTGTTGTCACGACCGTGACCCCAACGGGATTCGAACCCGTGTTAACGCCGTGAAAGGGCGCCGTCCTAGGCCGCTAAACGATGGGGCCGAGTGCTTGTAGCTGACTTGACTACCGAGAGAAGAGCATAGGGGCGTTTTTCCTTCGCGGCAAATCGGGTGCCGCATCGGTGCCTCTTCGGCGTGTCGTGGGGTGCTCAGGTGGTGGCGAGCGCAGGCTTCGTCGTGACCGGATGTTCCCCGAGATGCGCGGAATCCCGGTGCAGACGGCGACCCGGTACGTGATTTGTCACCCGGGTCTCTGTGACGCGCTAGGCAGATGTTGACAAACTTGTTACTGTTTCTCGTGTTGTTGGTGTGAAACGAGTGGCTGCAGTGGTAGATGCGGTCTCGCGTTGCCGCAGAGGCGTCCGCCTCGTTCCGCACCCAAGATTCATCACGAGGAGAGCGCATGCCCGCCACCAGGAGCCCGAAGCCCCTGCGACTTCGCAACCGCTGGCGCACACCGCTCGTCGGTGCGGCATCCGCAGCAGTCCTCGCCGCGTTTGCGCTCGCAGCCGGCCCAGCTTTCGCTGCCGATGACGGCTACGCGACCTGGGAGGACGTCGTCGCCGCCGAGGGCAACGTCGACCGCCAGGAAGCGCTCATCAGCGAGATCGAGCAGCAGATCGCAGACCTCGACGCGAAGGTCACCGCAGCCGCCGCGCAGGCGAAGACCGCAGGCGAAGAGCACGGCAAGGCGCAGACCGCGTCGAGCGAGAAGTTCGCCGAGGTCACCATCCTGCAGGACCAGGCCGATGCTGCCGAAGAGAAGGCATCGACCTCTCGTGAGAAGGCGGGCCAGCTCGCCGCCGCCATGAGCACGCGAGGCGCGGGCGACCCCAAGCTGGCGCTCTTCCTCAACCCCGGCGACGCCGACACGCTCCTCTACCAGCTCGGCACCATCAGCAAGCTCTCCGAGCAGACCGACGGCATCTACAACCAGGCCGTGACCGAGAAGAACACAGCGGACGTGCTCGGAACGCAGGCGACCACCGCGCACGACGAGTTGGCGAAGCTCGAGTCCGAGGCGAAGACGAAGTTCGACACGGCGCAGGCCGAGCAGGTCGTCCTCCAGAACGAGAAGTACCTCGCTGACAGCAAGAAGGCCGACCTCCAGGCCATGCTCGCTCCGCTCAAGGAGAAGCGCGATGTCACCGCCACCGACTACGCGGCCGGTGAGAAGCTGCGTCAGGAGCAGGTCGCGCAGACCAACCGCGAGCGTGCCGAGGCGGCCGCCGCGTACCAGGAAGAGGCCTACGCGCAGGCCGTCGCCGAGGCTGAGGCCGCCGGCGTGCAGGCCCCGCCGAAGCCGGACATCTCCAGCGAGGCTCCGGCAGTGAACGCGCCGCTCGCGCCTGCCGACCCGACCGACACCTCCGTCGCGCCCGAGACGCTGCGCCCGCCGCAGCAGGTCACGCCCCCGCGCCAGCCATCGACCCCGCCGACGGCGACGGCCGACCCCACCGCTCCGGTCACGCCCCAGCAGCCGACCACGCCCGCCGAGTCCCCGGCCCCGGCACCGAGCCAGGAACCGGTCACCCCGCAGCCGACGACGGCACCGGAGCCGACAGCTGCACCGGAACCCTCGACCCCCGCTGAGCCACAGCCGACGGCAGCGCCCACGGCGGCTCCCGAGCCGGAGCCCACGAAGCCCGACATCGAGATCCTCCCGGAAGAGCCGCAGAAGCCTGACGTCGAGCTCGAGCCGGAGCCCGAGCCGGAGCCGGAGGTCGTCCCACCGACGACGCCCGAGACCCCGAACGGTGTCCTCGCCGGCTACTACGGCCCGATCAGCAGTGGCGTCGTCACCGATGAGTACGGCATGCGCCTGCACCCGATCTTCGGCACCTACCGCATGCACAACGGCCTCGACCTCGGGGTCAACGGCGGCACGTGCGGCGCCCCGCTCTACGCGGTGCACAGCGGCACGATCACGTACGCCGGCTACAACGGCGGCTTCGGCAACCACGTCGTGCTCGACTTCGGCAACGGCACCGAGGTCTCCTACTCGCACATCATGGACGGCGGCATCAACGTCTACGTCGGCCAGACCGTGAACGCGGGAGACGTGCTCGCCTACGCCGGCACCACCGGTTCGTCCACCGGCTGCCACCTGCACTTCGAGCTGAAGTACTGGGGCACGCTGATGGACCCGAAGCCGTGGCTCGCCTCGGCAGGCATCTACTACTACTGATCCGCACGGACGTCAGCTGACGTCAGCGCGCACGAGAGGGCGGCTCCTCGCTTCGGCGGGGGCCGCCCTTCTGCGTGCTTGCAAGCCTTCTGTGCCCGCCGCCGCCCGTGCCGGCCGCTGTCCGCTGCTGGTTCCTGCCGGCCGCTGGCCGCCGTTGTTCCTGCCCGCCGCTGCGTCGTGTCGGTCGCTGGCCGCCGCTGTCCCCGCCCGCCGCCGCTGCCCAACTTCCGTGACGATTCGGGCACGGGCGGGCTCTGAGGGCCCTTGCGGCTGGTTTCGTCACGGAAGCTGGACAGCGGCGGGATCGGTCGCCCCGGCTGTGACCAACATGAGTGCAGATTCGGGCTGATTCAAGCGGATTGGTGCCGTGAGACCCGGATCTGCACTCATGTTGGTCAAGCGCAGCGCGAAGCTGCGCGCACGACGAAGCCCCGCAGCCACTTCTGCAGTGGATGCGGGGCTTCGTCAGCCGGTCACCGGTCTGGCCGGTGAGCTGCGCCTACTCGGCGGGCTTGTACTGCGCGATGGAGCGCTCGATGATCGCCTCGGCGGCGGCGGCGTCGCCCCACGCCTCGACCTTGACCCACTTGCCGGGCTCGAGGTCCTTGTAGTGCTCGAAGAAGTGCTTGAGCTGGTCCTTGGTGGAGTCGTCGACGTCGCCGAGGTCCTGGATCTTCGCCCAGCGGGGGTCCTTCGCCGGCACGCAGAGGATCTTGTCGTCTCCGCCGGCCTCGTCGGCCATGTTGAGGACGCCGACGGGGCGCACCTTGAGTCCGACACCCGGGAAGAGCGGGTACTCGAGGAGCACGAGTGCGTCGAGGGGGTCGCCGTCGTCGGCGAGGGTGTGCTCGAAGTAGCCGTAGTCGACGGGGTACACGAACGGGGTGAAGAGCACGCGGTCGAGGAAGACGCGGCCGGTCTCGTGGTCGACCTCGTACTTGTTGTGGCTTCCGCGCGGGATTTCGATGACGACGTCGTAGCTGCCCATGGCGCTCCTTCGTTGCGCCTGGTGGCGCTCATTCTGTGTGGCTTGTCGGCGGGCCCGGTGTGGCGCTGCTCGCCGCACGAAACCGTTGGTTTCGTTCGGCTTCAGGGTAGTGGATGCGCCTCGCTCGGGGCTGCGGATGCGCGGTTCGCGTCGCGCGGTTCGGCGTCGGGCACGGCGGGGGTGCTGTGTGACCCCGGAATGATCGCCGGGCGCACGGTCGTGGCATGCTGGTCTCCATGGTTGATCTCAAGGAAGCGCTGCACGTCGATCCGTTCATCCCGCTCCGGGAGGGGACAGGCCAGGCGCTTCCGCACGCGTTGACGTTGGGGACGGCGTTGGCGGCTGGTGTGCAGTTCACGCTGCTCGGGGCCGCGCTGCTGAGCCTGCTGCGCCGCAAGCCGAGCCAGGTGCGGGGTTCGCGACTCGCGTGGGGCGCGTTCTCGCTGGTGAACTTCGTGGGTCCCATCTCCTACTTCCTCTTCGGTCGCAAGCGTTGAGCCGTCTGCCCGTTTCCGCGGCTCGCGGGTTCGTCCTTCTGGGATGTTCCGGCTTCGAGCGTGACGGTTCGCGCGGGCGCGTTTAGGCTGTACCTGTGTCAGATCGCCCTCGCCTCACTCCAGCTGTTGCCGACCTCCGTCGAGCCGTCCGTGGTTCTCTCCTCGGGCGCGTGCAGAAGGGCGACCGCATTCTCGTCGCGCTGAGTGGTGGTCCGGACTCGCTGGCGCTCGCTGCCGCGACGGCGTTCGAGGCGAAGCGCCTCGAGGTCGAGGCTGGCGCGGTCATCATCGACCACGATCTGCAGGAGGGTTCTGCGCGGGTCGCGGAGCGCGCCGCAGAGCAGGCAGCCGAGCTCGGGCTCGCCCCGGTGAGCGTCGTGCGTGTGAGCGTGGAAGACGTCGGAGCCGGTCCCGAGGCATCTGCCCGGGTGGCCCGCTACGAGGCGATCGAGGCGGTGCGCGTCGAGACGGGTGCGCCGTGGGTCCTCCTTGGGCACACACTGGACGACCAGGCGGAGACGGTCCTGCTTGGCCTGGCTCGCGGCTCCGGAGCGAAGAGCCTGCACGGCATGGCGCCGGTCACTGGCGCTCTGCTGCGGCCGCTGCTCGGCATCCACCGCGCGGTGACGGTGCAGGCGTGCGAAGACCAGGGGCTCTCGCCGTGGATCGACCCGCACAACAGCGACCCCGCGTACACGCGTGTGCGCGTTCGCGACACGGTCCTCCCGCTGCTCGAGAAGGAGCTCGGCCCCGGCATCTCGGAGGCGCTCGCTCGCACGGCGACGACGCTCCGCGAGGATTCTGAGACGCTGGATGCGCTTGCGCTCGAGTGGGCGCACGAGATCGTCAACACCGATGCGGACGGCCGCATCTCCCTCGATGTCGGCGGCATCGTCGCGCAGCCTCCGGCGCTGCGTCAGCGCATCTGCCGCATCGTCGCCGAGCAGGGCTTCGGCGTCTCGCTCACTCGTGGGCACACGATGGCGGTCACGGCGCTGGCGACGGAGTGGCGCGGGCAGGGCCCCGTCGATCTGCCTGGCATCCGGGTCGAGCGCGAGAAGGGTCGCATCCTGTTCGGGGCGACGGCCTCCGCGCACGACGACCACCTCGACGAGACCGCCTAGCTTCTACCGTTTCGCACACCGCGCTCGCTTCGTCGAGCGCTGAACCACCCAGGGAGCCAGGATGCGCGCTACTGATATTCCGAACGACGTCCGCGAGGTCCTCATCACGGAGGAGGAGATCCAGGCGAAGCTCGCCGAGATCGCCCGCCGTATCGAGAGCGACTACGCCGAGTGCGAGCCGCTGCTCATCGGTGTGCTGAAGGGCGCGGTCATGGTCGTGTCCGACCTGTCGCGGGAGCTGACGATTCCGCTGAAGATGGACTGGATGGCGGTGAGCTCGTACGGTTCCGGCACGGAGTCGAGCGGTGTGGTGCGCATCCTCAAGGACCTCGACACGGACCTCACGGGTCGCCACGTGCTCATCGTCGAGGACATCATCGACTCGGGGCTGACGCTGTCGTGGCTCAAGCAGAACCTGGAGTCGCGGGGCCCCGCCTCGGTCGAGATCTGCACGCTGCTGCGCAAGCCCGAGCGGCTCAAATCGGATGTCCCCGTGCGCTACGTCGGCTTCGACGTGCCGAACGAGTTCGTGGTGGGCTACGGCCTCGACTACGACGAGCAGTACCGCCACCTGCGCGACATCATCGTGCTCCAGCCGCACGTATACGGCGGCGAGTAGGCGCGCACGCTCGAGCGGATGCGCCGCGCGCCTGCAGCGAACACTGGACGCCGGTGTCGGGGGCCGCGGGTACCATGACTTTCGATTGAGCGCCCTGGTGCGCTGGCGAAGAACCGGCTGAAAGGCACCGAGCACGCCACTCGAGTCTCGACTTATGAAGCAAGTTACCAAGATTTTCAAGAGCCCGATCTTCATCGTGGTGCTCGCCGTGCTGGTCATCGGCCTGGGCTTCAGTCTCATCAACGGCAGCGGCACCCGCGAGGTGACGACGCAGCAGGGCCTTCAGCTTCTTCAGGAGAAGAAGGCCGACAAGGTCGTCATCGTGAACGGCGACAACCGCGTCGACATGGAGCTCGCGCAGGCCGACCCCGAGTACGGCCAGAACGTGCAGTTCTACTTCGTGGATGCGCGCGCCGACGATGTCGTGTCGGCGGTCGACTCGGCTGCTCCCGCTGGCGGCTACGACGACGACGTGCCTCAGCCGAGCTGGCTGCTCTCGGCGGTGAGCATCCTGTTCCCGCTGCTGCTCATCGGCTTCTTCATCTGGATCCTCTTCGCGGGCGGCCTCGGTGGCGGCGGCGGTCGTGGGGTCATGCAGTTCGGCAAGTCGAAGGCGAAGCTGGTCTCGAAGGAGAGCCCGCAGGTCACGTTCGACGACGTCGCTGGCGCGAACGAGGCGCTGGAGGAGCTGCAGGAGATCAAGGAGTTCCTCAAGGAGCCGGCCAAGTTCCAGGCTGTGGGCGCTCGCATCCCGAAGGGCGTGCTGCTGTACGGCCCTCCGGGAACGGGCAAGACGCTGCTGGCCCGTGCGGTCGCCGGTGAGGCTGGCGTGCCGTTCTACTCGATCTCCGGTTCGGACTTCGTCGAGATGTTCGTGGGTGTCGGCGCGAGCCGAGTCCGTGACCTCTTCGAGCAGGCGAAGCAGAACTCGCCCGCCATCATCTTCGTCGACGAGATCGACGCGGTCGGACGCCACCGTGGTGTGGGGATCGGCGGCGGCAACGATGAGCGAGAGCAGACGCTGAACCAGCTCCTCGTGGAGATGGACGGCTTCGATGGGTCGACGAACGTCATCCTCATCGCCGCGACGAACCGCCCCGATGTGCTCGACCCGGCCCTGCTCCGTCCTGGTCGCTTCGACCGGCAGATCGGCGTGGACGCCCCCGACCTCGACGGACGCGCCCGCATCCTCGGCGTGCATGCCAAGGGCAAGCCGCTCTCGCAGGACGTCGACCTCCGTGTCATCGCCCGAAAGACGCCCGGCTTCACGGGTGCAGACCTCGCCAACGTGCTGAACGAGGCGGCCCTGCTCACGGCTCGCTCCAACGCGCAGATCATCGACAACGAGGCGCTGGATGAGGCGGTCGACCGTGTCATCGCCGGCCCGCAGCGTCGCAGCCGCGTCATGAACGACCAGGAGCGCCTCATCACGGCGTACCACGAGGGTGGGCACGCGCTTGCTGCCGCGGCGATGCGCCACACCGACCCGGTGACGAAGATCACGATCCTCCCGCGTGGTCGCGCGCTCGGCTACACGATGGTGCTCCCACTGGAAGACAAGTACTCGGTCACCCGCAACGAGCTCCTCGACCAGCTGTCGTACGCGATGGGCGGACGCGTTGCGGAGGAGATCGTCTTCCACGACCCCACGACGGGCGCGTCGAACGACATCGAGAAGGCCACGAAGACGGCGCGCAAGATGGTCACGGAGTACGGCATGACCGCATCCGTCGGCTCGGTGAAGCTCGGAGAGTCGTCGGCCGAGACGGTGTACGGCCAGCAGGCGGGAGCCGGGCGCAACTACTCGGAGTCGGTTGCGGAGACCGTCGACCGCGAGGTGCGCCTGCTCATCGAGCAGGCCCATGACGAGGCGTGGAAGGTCATCAACGACAACCGCGACATTCTCGACCAGCTGGCGGCGGAGCTGCTCGAGAAGGAGACGCTCGACCACATCCGCCTCGACGAGATCTTCAAGCCCGTTCGGAAGCTCCCGGAGCGCCCGCAGTGGCTGTCGAGCCCCGACCGTCCCGTGAGCGCGCTGCCGCCGGTGCCGCTCAAGCCGCACATCCCGGTCGACCAGATGGACCCGATCGAGCATGCGCAGGATGGCGGAGCCGAGCTCGGCTTCTAGGCCCCGCGCCACGCCGCACGGTGAGCGTACGTCACGCGAGAAGAATGCAGGCTCCCAGATCTGGGAGCCTGCATTCCTCGTCAGCGGGCGGGTCTCACGCGCTGCGCGGGTCGAGGTTCAGCCGGTGCCACCTCTCGTCTTCTTGAGGGCGGAGACGGTGACGGCGACGCTGACGGCCGCGAGGGGCACGATGAGGATGGCCATCTGCAGCAGGTTCCATCCGAGCGCGAGGAAGAGCGCGGTCGCGCCGACGGTGGCGACCCACAGCGCGATGGCGAGTGGGGTGGATGCGAAGCTCCGGAAGCCGGGCCGGTCGCCGGTCATGGTGACTCCTCTGCTCGTCGGTCCATCGACCCTCTCGAGATCCACCGGGTCTTGTCAATCTGGCGGCGCCTCGCACAGGGACCGCTGAGTGTGACGCGCGCGGCGAGGCCGGGGGTGCGCGCGGGGTTCGATTCGCGGGAGGATGGAACCAGACCCGCGCCGCGGGCCACGCGGAGTGAGGACTTGCAGATGAACGACATCGATTCGGGGTCGGTGGGGCGCATCGACCTGGTGCGTGCTCAGGCGGCTGTCCGAGAGTTCCTGTCGGCGATCGGTGAAGATCCTGATCGCCCGGGGCTCGAGCGCACGCCGGTCCGTGTGGCTGAGGCGGCGCTCGAGCTGTTCGGCGGTGTCGGTGTGGATGCGCGCGGGCCGCTCGCGAGTGCGAGGTTCCCGGTGGCGGAGATCGAGTCGCCGTTCGAAGAGGATGCTGGGGTGGCTGTGACCGGGGGAGTGTCGCAGCCTGTCGTGCTGCGCGACCTCGCGTTCCGGTCGGTATGCGAGCATCATCTGCTGCCGTTCTCGGGGCGTGTGCACCTCGCGTATGTGCCGTCTGCGTCGATCGTGGGGTTCGGCCGTCTGCACCGCATGCTCGAGACGCTCTCCGCACGCCCGACGCTGCAGGAGCGGCTCGGCGACGAGCTCGTCGACGTCATGATGTCGGCGCTGGATGCGCGTGGTGCCCTCGCGGTGATCGAGGCGAGTCACGCCTGCGCGGGGCTTCGTGGCTCCCGCCAGCAGGCCGGCACCGTGGTGACGGTGTCGGCGCGCGGGGAGCTGTCGGACCCGGTGGCCCGGGCGGAGATCATGGGGCTGATCGGCTCGCAGTCCCAGGCGCAGGTCACCTCGGCGCCCGAGGTTCCCGAGGGCGCTGCCGGATCCGATCAGCCAGTCGCGGTGCAGGGGCAGGTGCTGCGCGGTGCGCGGTTCGATCCGGTGCGCCGCTCTCGCTCGACGGCGGGCGAGGACGACGCGCCGCTGTTCGTCGAGCAGGAGGCCTCGGGGTCCGAGCAGGCGCTGGCGTTCGAGGCGTCGGCCTCGGCCGCGGAGGCGCAGTCGGGTGCGGGTCTTCCGGCCGCGGAGACGCCGACCGAAGCCGAGACCGAAGCCGCTGGCTCAGCCGCGGTCGCCAGCTCGGTGGATGAGGCCGACGACACTGGCCCGGTGACGACGAACACGAGGCCGTTCGCCCTGCCGCAGCGCTTCACGAACCTGCTGCAGCCGGCTATCCCGAAGCGTCCGCGCATCCTGGGCATCCTGAACATCACGCCTGATTCGTTCAGCGACGGCGGCAGGTTCGAGGACCTGTTCAGCGAGAAGCGCCGCACGAAGCGGGCCATGCGGCGCGCTCGGGAGCTCGTCGACCAGGGCGCAGACATCATCGACGTCGGCGGCGAGTCGACGCGGCCGGGCGCGGTGCGGGTGCCGCAGGAGGAGGAGGCGGCCCGCGTACTGCCGGTCGTCAAGGAGCTGGCGGCGCTCGGTGTGCTGGTGAGCATCGACACGATGTACGCGAAGACGGCCGCGGCTGCGCTCGCACTTGGTGCTGAGTACGTCAACGACGTGTCCGGTGGGCTGGCCGATCCGGCGATGCTCGAGGTGGTCGCCGAGAGCCGGAGCCCGTTCATCCTGAGCCACTGGCGCGGCCATTCGGTGCGCATGAACGAGCTCGCCGACTACCGCGACCCGGCGGCGGAGATCCTGGCCGAGCTGGCCGGTGCGCGAGACCGCGCCGTCGCGGCGGGGCTCGACGAGTCTCAGATCGTCCTGGATCCGGGCCTCGGGTTCGCGAAGCGCAGGGATGACAACTGGGCGGTGCTGCGCGAGCTCGAGCAGTTCGTGGCGCTCGGGCACCCGCTGCTCGTGGGCGCCTCCCGGAAGCGCTTCACGGGCGAGATGCTGCGCTCGGACGCGCAGGTGACGGAGCGTGACCTGCCGACGGCGGTCATCACGGCGCTGGCGGCGAAGGCGGGCATCTGGGGCGTGCGTGTCCACAATGTCGAGGCGAACCGGGTGGCGTTGGATGTCGTCGCCTCCTGGCGTGAAGGAGCACAGGATGACTGACCACATGAGCGGGCACGAGCCGGACCTCGATCGGCGGCGCGGTGCGGAGGTGCGGGCGGCCCAGGCGGTCGCGGCCGGCGGGCAGGCGCACGAGCACGCGTTCACGCGCGAACGGGTCGCGGATGCGAGTGGCGGCGGCGCCGATCTGGCGCCTGGTGCGGTGGCGGCTCTTCGCCCCGGCGCGCCCGAGCCTGAGCTCGACCGCATCCTCATCACGCGCATGCATGCGCGCGGGCATCACGGTGTCTTCGATCACGAGCGCCGCGATGGTCAGGATTTCTATGTCGACGCGGAGGCGTGGGTCGATGCGGCGGCGGCTTCGTCGAGCGACCACATCGGCGACACCCTGCACTACGGGGAGTGGATGCACGCGCTGCACGCGATCGTGACGGGCGAGCCGGTCGATCTCATCGAGACGCTCGCGGAGCGTCTCGCGTCGGCGACGTTCGGCTTCGACGATGCCGTGGCCGTGCGCATCACGGTGCACAAGCCGCAGGCGCCGGTCGCGCTGGACTTCGAGGACGTGGCGGTGAGCATCCTCCGTCACCGGCCGACGCTGCGGGGCGATCATCTCGAGTCGTCGGCGGCCCACGCGGTGTCGGCGAGCGCGGAGGACGACTTCCACGCCCGTGAGGCGGCGGCAGTGGCGGCGGCGCGAACGGCGTCGGACGCGGCGATCGTGATCGGCTCCGGGGGCGCTCCGAACGTCGCACCCGCTGAGCGGGCCCGTCGGGTCCGTCAGGCCGTGATCGCGCTCGGCGCGAACCTCGGCGACCGGGAGGCGACGCTGAGGTCGGCGCTGCGGAGCATCACCGAGCTGCCTGGCACGAAGCTCGTCGCGGCCTCGAGCCTCTACGAGACCCCGGCGCTCACCCTCGAGGGGGTCAGCGAGGAGGCGCCCGCGTACTGCAACGCGGTGGTGCTCGTCGACACCGAGCTGCCGTCGACGGAGCTTCTGCAGGCGCTGCATGCGATCGAGGATGCGCATGGACGCACCCGCGAGACGCGGTGGGGGAGCCGGACGCTGGATCTCGACCTCATCCAGGTGGCTGGCGAGGTCAGCAGCGGCGAGCTGGTGCTGCCGCATCCGCGGGCGCACCAGCGCGCGTTCGTGCTCGCTCCGTGGCTGGAGGTCGATCCGCGCGCGCAGCTCGCCCCTCACGGCAGCGTCGCTGAGCTGCGGGCCGCGGCGGAGGATCGCGTCGAGCGGATCGCTCAGTGAACCTGGCGAGCAGAACGAGGCCGGGCCTGCTCGTCGGGCTCGGCGTCATCGGCGGTGTCCTGGCCTGGTGTGTGGAGACGTGGCTCGTGACCTCAGGGCGCGCCGTCGTGGCGCCCCCGCTGACCATGCCGCTGACGCTTGCTGTTCTCGCGGGGCTGCTGCTGTGGCTCGCGTGGCCGATCCGCGCGTACACGCGCCGTCTGTGGCGTGAGCGTCGCGACGCCGAGTCTCGGCGGCGGGCCCCCGGGCTCGAGCGAGACCGGTCGTCGAACGACGGCGCGCGTCAAGAACATGGCA
Organism: Pseudoclavibacter sp. RFBI5; assembly: GCF_002931395.1. Taxonomy (NCBI): domain Bacteria; kingdom Bacillati; phylum Actinomycetota; class Actinomycetes; order Micrococcales; family Microbacteriaceae; genus Pseudoclavibacter; species Pseudoclavibacter sp. RFBI5. The sequence continues at coordinate 29,631 of NZ_PSYA01000003.1, forward strand.
CCAGGGGGCCACAACGTGAGGTGAAGGGGAGGCGTGTCGATCCGCAGTACGCGTTCCGGGTTCTCGCGTTCGCGCGGGCGGCGAGCCTCGCGTCGTCGCTGCTGGCCGGTGCGGCGCTCGGCGTCCTGGCGTTCGCGGTGACTCGCACGGTGCCGCCTGAGGAGCCCATCTGGCACGCGGTCCTCTCGCTTGCCGGGGCGGCGGCTCTGCTTGTGATCGGTCTTATCGCGGAGTCGTGGTGTCGCATTCCTCCGGGGGGAGAGGAGCCGTCGGCATCGCAGGATGCGGTCGCCGCGTAGCGGTCGTCGTTGAGCTGCCGCACCGTCGGAAAGGCGGCAAGTTCATAGGCATTCCTTTTTCGCATTCTCCGGGTATTTCGCTCGCATTCGAGAATCGCCGGAAGCGGGTGCCGCTGGTTGCTTTTCCGATTACTGTTGGCGACTATGCCAGAGGCTTCGTACCGCATTCTCATCATCGAAGACGATGGCGACGTCGCCGAGTTCCTGGAGACGGTGCTCCGGAGGCGCCTCGGGTGCGAGGTCCGCGTGCTTCGGGACGCGGTTGCGGTGCTGATGCACGTGAATGACTTCAACCCCGACCTGGTGCTCACCGATGTCGAGCTGCCGGGGGCGAACGGACTCGAGGTTCTCGGGAGTCTGCGCGAGATCAAGCCAGATCTGCCCGTCGTCGTCATGACGGCACACGCCTCCGTCGAGTACGCGGTTCGCGCCCTGCGCGATCGCGCCGACGAGTTCCTGCAGAAGCCCATCCCTGGGGCGGTGCTGGTGAGCACGGTGCAGCGTCTCGTCGAGGCGGCGAGGGTCAAGCGGGCGCGCAGCCCGCGCCGTCGGGTCCTCGCGATCGGCGCGCATCCGGACGACGTGGAGATCGGCGTCGGCGGCACGCTGGCGGCGCACGCGGCAGCCGGAGATTCGATCGTGATCCTGACGTTGTCTCGCGGCGGCCGCGGCGGTGACGCTGCGGATCGGCAGCACGAGTCGCTTGCCTCTGCGGAGTCGCTCGGTGCTCGTCTCTTCCTCGAGGACCTCACGGATACCGCCATTCCGAACAATGACCCGACGGTGGGCATCATCGAGCGGGTGATCGCGGAGACCGACCCGACGATCGTCTACACGCATTCTCGGAATGACCGGCATCAAGACCACCGTGCCGTGCACGAGGCGACGCTCGTCGCGAGTCGCAGGGTGGCGAGTGTGGCCTGTTATCAGAGCCCGTCGTCCACGATCGACTTCCGTCCGACGCGGTTCGTGACGGTCGACGGATTCACGGATATGAAGCTCGGTCTGCTTGCGCAATTCGCGTCGCAGGCCGACATCCGCGACTACCTGGCGCCGGACTTCGTGCTCTCCGCCGCACGGTATTGGTCGCGCTTCGGCACTGGCACGTACAGCGAGCCGCTCGAGGTGATCCGGGATGCGAGTAGCATCACTGCGGAGCGCGGCGACGGTGAGTTCGCGACGGTGCATAATCTGGGCACGACTGAGACTGAGAAGAAGAACCGCGCATGAGATTTCGAGTCCTGGTCACGGGTGCCGGCGGGCCGGCTGGGGTGGCGGTCATCCGCTCTCTCCTCGGTCGAGACGACCTCGAGGTGTTCGCCGCCGATATGGACGGCTGGGCGAGTGGCCTGTACCTCGTGGATGAGGCGCACCGGAGGCTCGTTCCTCCTGGCCTCTCCGAAGGCTTCTGCGATGCGCTGATCGACCTGGTCGCCGCAGACGGCATCGATGTGCTCGTGTCGACCGTCGACGTGGAGCTCCCGCCGCTCGCGGCGCGACGCGCGGAGCTCGGCGCGGTGCTCGCCGCGCCCTCCGCGGAGGCGCTCGCGACGTGCCTCGACAAGTGGCTGCTGGTGCAGGCGTGCGAGCCGCACGCACTGGTGCCGGCCACGGCTCTGCTCGACGACGAGGGCATCGCGCGCGACTGGGTGTTCCCGGTCATCGTGAAGCCCCGCAGCGGTGCGGGCTCTCGCGGCGTGCACCTCGTGCATTCGCGGGAGGAGCTCGAGGCGAAGACGCGGGATGCTGCGCTGCTCATTCAGGAGAACCTCCCGGGCGACGAGTTCTCCGTGGACGTCGTGATGGGTGCCGACGGCGAGGCGATCGCGGCGGTTCCCCGTCTGCGTGCTCGCGTCGATTCCGGCGTGGCGGTCGCGGGCAGGACGGTGCACCGCGCTGAGCTCGAGGAGACGGCCGCCGCCTGCGCCCGTGCGGCTGGGCTCGTGGGGGTGGCGAACGTGCAGCTGCGGTACAGCACCGATGGTCGCCCCGCGCTGCTGGAGATCAACCCGAGGTTCTCTGGCGCCATGCCGTTGACGATCGCGGCCGGTGTCGATATGCCGTCGCTCGCAGTGGATATCGCGCTCGAACGGCCGGTTCCGTCGCGCGTCGAGTTCCGTGAGGTCGCGAATGTCCGCTTCCTCGAGGATGTGTTCCTGCCCTTTGACGAAGTTCTCGCTCGTGACTGACACGAAGGCGGGTCCCGGTCTCGAAGCGCTGCTGCTCGGCGACTGGCATGTCCATTCCGATTTCTCGGACGACGCGGAGAGTCCCATCTCGGCGAACGTCCGTGCCGCCGAACAGTGCGGCCTGGTGACGATGCGGGCGACCGATCACGTGCGCGGCAGCACGGCCTGGGTGCCGGACTTCGTGGCTGCGGTCGTCGCGGCGAGGCGCACCACCGGGGTCGAGCTGGTGATCGGCGTCGAGGCGAAGATCATGGATGCGCGGGGCACGCTCGACGTGCCGAGCGACTTGCGGGTGGGGGCCGGAGGGGTGGATGGCATCGTCATCGCCGATCATCAGTTCCCTGGTCCGGATGGCCCGTGGTCGCCGCGTGAGACGCGGGAGCGTCTGGCGGCTGGTCTTGCGGTCGAGGATGCACTCGATCTGCTGATCGGGGCGACGATCGGCGCGATGCGGACGGCCGGTGGCGGTGCGCAGCTGGCGCATCCCTTCTCGATCCTTCCCAAGGTGGGCATCGAAGAGTCTCAGCTCTCTGCGGAGCACCTCTCGGCGTGGGCGTCTGCCGCTCGTGAGACGGGAACCTCCATCGAGGTGAACGAGAAGTGGGTATGCCCGAGTTCGCGGGCGATCGAGGCTGCTCTCTCGGAGGGGGCGACGCTGGTCGCCTCGACGGATAGCCACCGTGCGGCCGACGTCGGCGTCTATGCCCGGGTTCGCGAGCTGCTGGCGGAGGTGCCCGCGTTCGGTTCGTCGGACGCCGGGGGGCTCGCGTGAGCGCCGACGCCTGGCTCGATATCGGCGGTGCGGTGCTGGCGACGATCTTCGTCGTGTTCGTCGCCATCGGCGCTATACCGGCCTTCACGATGGCCTACCAGTTCCTCATCGTGCCGCTGCACGCTCGTTTCAACCACTACGAGAAGGCTGCGCCGTACCTGCCGAACGTGGCCGTCGTCGTCCCGGCGTGGAACGAGGGGGCGGTGATCGGCGGGTCCATCGACCGGCTCATGGCCCTGGAGTACCCGCCGGAGCGGCTCAGGGTGTACGTCGTCGACGACGCGTCGACGGACGACACCCCTGACGTCGTCCTCGAGCGTGCCGGTCGGTACCCGGGCCGGGTCTTCCACCTTCGTCGCGAGAAGGGCGGGGAGGGCAAGGCGCACACCTTGAACCACGGGCTCCGTCGCGTGCTCAGCGAGGACTGGATGGAGGCGCTGCTCATCATGGACGCCGACGTCATCTACCTTCCGGATTCGATGCGGAAGATGACGAGGCATCTCGCCGACCCCGAGGTGGGGTCGGTCACGGCGTACATCAGCGAGGGCAGCCTGCGCAAGAACTACCTGACGCGGTTCATCGCGTTCGAGTACGTCCTGTCGCAGGTCGGCAGCCGGCGTGCGCAGAATGTGCTCGGAGCTCTGGCCTGCCTCGCTGGAGGTGCGCAGCTGCATTCGCGCGAGAACCTGCTTGCCATCGGCGGGCAGATCGACACGAGCTCGCTGGCGGAGGACACGGTCACCACGTTCGAGACGCAGCTCTCGGGGCGCAAGGTGGTGTTCGAGCCGCACGCTGTCGTGCTGGCCGAGGAGCCGCGTCACGTCGGGGATCTCTGGAAGCAGCGGCTTCGCTGGGCCAGGGGCAACGTGCAGCTGACGAAGCGGTACAGCCACCTCTGGTTCCGCCCGTCGAAGGAGCACAAGCTCGGCACGATCTCGTTCGGCCTCTTCTGGTTCAGCGTGTTCCTGCTGCCGGTGCTGATGCTGCTCTCGTCGGTGGGCCTCATCGGGTTGTACCTGATGGATTCGCCGCTTGCCATGCTCGTCTTCCGCGCGCTCTGGATCATCGTGGGCTGCGCATACGTGTACATCATGCTGTTCGCGGCGCAGCTCGATCCGAAGGTGGGCAGGGTGGCGTGGCGTGAGGTGCTGCTGTTCCCCGGGCTGATCTCGATGATCGTGCTGCTGGCGGCCTTCTTCCCCGGGCTGTTCGAGCGGCGTATCCCGGCGATGTTCGGGTTGACGCTCACCGACGGTGGATACGACGCGTGGAACCTGGCGATCTTCGCTTGGATCTCGCTGTGCATGGTCGCGGCGTGGGGCATGAAGCTCATCGACTCGACGAAGTTCGGCCGGGTGGTGAATCCGTTCCTCGTCTACCTCATCGGCTATGGACCCATCCTGTGCGCGGTGACGTTCGACTCTTACATCAAGGAGGCGCGCGGCGCCGCGATGACGTGGGACAAGACGGAGAAGAGCGGAGCCGTGCTGGCATGAGCGAGTTGGGTGAACGCCGTCTGACGGAGGAGATCAAGCGGGACGCCAGAGCGGAGAACCGCCTGTACCTGCAGGCGACGCTGGCGTTGGTCGGCGTCGCAGTGCTGGTCGTCGTGAGAGAGGTGTTCTTCCTGTGAGCGCTGACCAGTTGCGGGTGCTGATCGTGGACGACAATGCGGACCAGCGCGAGCTGCTGCGCACGCAGTTCCGGAAGGCGGGGTGCGCCGCGAAGTCGGCGGCAACGCTCGACGAGGCCCTCGCGAGCATCCGCGTGGAAGTTCCGGATGTGGCGGTGATCGACCTGCTGCTGGGGGTCGGGAGCGGCTGGGAGGTGCGGGAGAGGATCTGCGAGCTGGTTCCCGAGGTGGCGATCGTCATCTCCTCGGTGCTCGACGAGACCGACTACCCGAGCTCGGACGATGTGCTCCCGAAGCCGTTCACGGGCAAGCAGGTCAAGGGGCTTGTCGCGCGTCTGCGTGCGAGGCGCACCTGATGGCGGCGAGGGTGGTGATCGCGGATGACGACGACGACATCCGCTTCCTGCTCGAGACTGCCGCGCGGCGGGCCGGCTTCGAGATCGTGGGCTCGTACGGCGATGGGGTGAGCGCGCTGCGGGCCGCCCTCGAGTCGGTGCCGGATCTGCTGCTCCTGGACGTCTCAATGCCTGGGCTGTCGGGGCTCGAGGTGCTGGCGCGTGTGCGCGCCCAGGAGGGCGACGTTCGGGCGCACGCGATCATCGTGTCGGCCAATGCCAATGTCGTGGCGCAGGAGGCTGGTGAGGCGGCGGGGGCGGATGACTATCTGACGAAGCCCTTCTCGCTGGCCAGCCTCGTCGCGAGGCTCAGAGAGGTCCAGTCATGAGTGTCTCGGTGAAGAGTCCGTTCGGCCAGTTCACGGTCGACACGACGTCGCCCGCCATCCGTCAGCTCGCGTCGGTGCTCGGCCTGCTGATAGCGCTCGGGGCCATCCTCCTCGTTCCCGGGGCCCTGATCACGGAGCCCGTTCCGGCGTGGACGGGGGTGGTGATCGTCGTCGCCCTCGCGGGAGCTGCCTTCCTGGTTCCGTGGGACACAGCGCCGCCGTGCACGCGGCTGATCCTCCCCATGGCTTCCATGCTCGCCCTTGGCCTCTTCCGCGTGGGAACCGGTGGGGCGCTGTCGATGTTCACGTCCCTCGTCCTCCTGCCGCTGATCTTCATCGCGACCGAGCCCGGGCGTCGGGCGATCTGGTGTGCCATCGGCACGCTGCTGGTGACGCTCGCGCTTCCCTACCTCATGGGGACGGCGCCGTGGAATGATCCGCAGATCCTGCGGATCGTCTTCACGCCGCTGGTGTTCGCGGTCATCGCGAGCGTCATCAACGAGATGTCCCACCGTGCCAGGGTGCAGGTGGAGAGCGCCAGGCTCTATGCCGAGGAGCGCGAGCGACGCCTGCTGGAGGTGCAGGCGAGCGAGAAGGCGCGAGAGGTGGCCACCCGTGAGCTGCGCGCCTCGGAGGCCTTCAACCTCAGCGTCTGGAACGCGGCGGTCCACGAGATCGCCATCGTGACGGAGCTCGACGGGACGATCGTGGCGTGGGGGCCAGGGGCGCGCAACCTCCTCGGTCCGTCGTCCTCTGCTGTCGTCGGCAAACGAAATGTGACGGACTTCCTCTCGGAGGACTCCGCGTCCGCGATCCGCGGCGAGGGCGATGACGACGAGGACGGAAACCGTCTGCTGCGGCGTCTGGTCGAGACCGCGGGATGCAACGAGCAGGCCGGCACGCTGGTCGAGCTCGTGCGCGCCGAGGACGAACCCATGCCGGCGCTCATGACGTGTGCTCCTCGCAAGACGCCGGATGGTGAGACGGTCGGCCACATCTTCATCGCCTACGACATGACGCCGGTCAACGAGGCGTCTCGGCTCAAGGACGAGTTCGTGGGCACCATCTCGCACGAGCTGCGCACGCCGCTGAGCTCGATCCTCGGTTACCTCGAGCTCGCCCGCGATGAGGAGAGCGGCCCGCTGAACGACGAGCAGCGCCACTACCTGGACGTCGCGGAGCGCAATGCGAACCGCCTGCTGTCGCTGGTCGGCGACCTGCTCTTCGTCGCGCAGGTCGATGCCGGGAAGGTGCCGATGGAGTTCTCGCCGGTGCGTCTGGGGGAGGTCGTGCGGCTTTCCCTGGAGACGGCCCTGCCGACTGCCGCGCAGGCGTCGGTCGAGTTGGTCGGCGAGGCCGGCGGCGAGGACGTCGTCCTCTCCGGGGACGCGATGCGGCTCGGGCAGGCGATCGACAATCTGATCTCGAACGCGGTGAAGTTCACTCCGGAGGGCGGCGTCGTCCGTGTCGGGGTGCGGCGTGACGGCAACGAGGTCGTGGTCTACGTCTCGGACACCGGCATGGGCATTCCCGAGGAGGAGATGCACCGCCTCTTCACGAAGTTCTTCCGCGCGACGACGGCCACGAAGCAGGCGGTCCCCGGTGTGGGTCTCGGCCTGAACATCACGCTCGCGATCGTGAAGGCGCACCGTGGGCGCCTCGAGGCGTCCAGCACGGTCGGCAGCGGCACGACGTTCGAGATCCACCTCCCGCTCTCCGCGCGCTGAGGGCGGCCACGGAGGGTGGGGCGGGCTCGTCTCCTCAGCCGGTCATTCCCACCCGGGGAACGGGTCGGCGTAGTCGCACCAGGCACTGGGGCCCGCGATGAGCTCCTCGTCGGTGAGGGCGCACTCGTGGAGCAGGCTGGCGATGGCGTCGGTGCGGAGCTGGCGCCCGAAGACGGCGATCGAGGTGCCGAGGGGCGCTTCGGGATCAGCGCTCGTGACGCCGGATGCCCCGAGCTGGATGTTGCCTCCCGTGCTCGACCAGTCGCCGACGTGATCTGTCCTGTTGGCGAGGCGGAAGTGGCCGCGTGATCTGGTGATGAGCCCGACCTGCTCGGGGGTGAGGTTCGCGAGACCGGCGGCGAGGCGCTCCGGGTGGAACGGTCGTGGCTCGGTGAAGACGGTGCAGTCGATGTGGCCGCGGGCTGGCGGGAAGTGCATGCGGTCGTCGAGGCGCAGCATCCATCCGGCGGTCGAGGCGAGCTGGTGTGCGAGCCCTGGTCGGATCGGTCTGAGGTGCCTGCCGAGATCCGAGGCCGCGGCCGGGGTGGTGATCACCGCCGTCGGGTTGAGCTGCTGGATGAGCGTGCAGGTCTCGCTGATGAGGCCTGAGGGGTGTGCGTCGGCTCCGGTGAGCACGACGATGGTGGCGAACTCGAGCTGCTCGGCGAGCGTGGCGGAGGTGTTGGCATCCTCGGGTAGCGGCGTGCCTTCTTGGAAGAGGAGGCGTCGGATGTCGCCGATGCTCGCGACGGTGATGAACTCTCTGGCCCCGACGGTGACGTCGGCGGTGTCCGGCGCGGAGGGGTGGCTGCGTGCCTCGGCGATGACGTGGTCTATGGCCAGGCCGACGCTCTGCGTCTCGGCGTCCGAGGAGAGCTCGACGATGATGTTGCCCCTGCGTCCGTCCGCGGCTTGCCGGAGGAGGTCGTCGGCGATGTCGACGCCGAGTTCCAGGGCGTTCGTCTGCTCGTCGCCGAACTCCGTGACGGGTGTCGGTCCGCTCGGTTCTCCGCACATGAGCGCGGTGACGAGCTGTCGGCCCGATGTCTCGAGCCCGCTGACGAGTGTCAGGCCGAGCGAGCTGGTGACGGTCTGGGCGCTTGGTCGATCGGAGGTCATGGGGCTAGTCTAATGAGAAAGATTCTCAAAAAGAAAGGTCCTCGTGAAAGTTCGCAACTCGCTCAAGGCGCTCAAGAAGGTCCCTGGTGCGCAGATCGTACGGCGTCGCGGCCGCGTCTTCGTCATCAACAAGAAGAACCCGCGCATGAAAGCCCGGCAGGGCTGAGTCCGTTCCCATGATCGTTTCGCTTCGTTTAGGCGCGCGATCAGGGAGATCGACCACGGTCGGCCCGGGCGGCTCCGAGAACTGCCAGAATGTCGGAGGGTGCACTTCGGTGGGCTCGACGACATCGGCAACGACGCGCAGGAGCGCGTCGTTGGCGCACCTCTGAGGGGATTCTCCATGACTGTGCTCATCACCGGCGGTGCCGGCTACATCGGCGCTCACGTGCTCGCGGCCCTCGAGGCTCGCGGAGACAAGGTGGTTGTCATCGACGACCTCACGACGGGAACGGCCGAGAAGGTCGGTGCCACGCCGCACTTCGACTTCGACATCTCGACGACGGGTGCGGCGGACGCACTGGCCGACATCATGCAGGCGCTCGAGGTGACGAGCGTCGTGCACTTCGCCGCGAAGAAGCAGGTGGGGGAGTCGGTCGCGAGGCCCGCGTGGTACTACCAGCAGAACATGGGTGGCCTCGCGAACGTGCTCGAGGCGATGCAGCGGGCCAACGTGAAGAGCCTCGTGTTCTCGTCATCGGCGGCGGTGTACGGACTCGGCACGGGCTCGGACGAGCCGATCCGCGAGTCTGACGTGAAGAACCCCATCAACCCGTACGGACAGACGAAGCTCGCCGGCGAGTGGCTCGTGCAGGCGGCGGCGAAGGCGGCGGGCATCAGTGCCGTCTCGCTGCGCTACTTCAACGTGGCCGGTGCTGGCAGCGATGAGCTGGCCGACCGCTTCGCCCTCAACCTCGTGCCGATGATCTTCGAGAAGCTCGCGGAGGACAAGGCGCCGCTGGTGTTCGGCGACGACTACCCGACTCCGGATGGCACGTGCGTGCGCGACTACGTGCACGTCGTCGACCTGGCGGACGCGCACCTGGCGGTGCTCGACGCCATCGCGTCGGGGACGCCGGTGTCTGCCGAGTACAACGTTGGTCGCGGTGAGGGTTACTCGGTGTTCGAGGTGGTGGATGCGGTGCGCCGCGCGAGCGGCCTGTCGTTCGAGCCCGAGGTGGCTCCGCGTCGGCCCGGCGATCCTGCGCTGCTGGTGGCCGATGCATCCCGGATCACGAACGAGCTCGGCTGGACCGCGCAGTACACGCTCGACGACATGGTGACGTCCGCCTGGGCGGGTTTCGTGCACAACGGGGCCCCGCTCAAGGCGTAGCGGGGCGTCCGCTCGTCCGCAGCTTGGGGAAGACGAATGCGGCGTCACCTGCCGGCCACCGCCGCAGCCAGCAGAACAGACAGCTGAGGCCGATCGCGACGACCGTGTTGATGATCAGCATCCAGGTGGGGTCGAGCAGGCCCCAGTCGCCGACCCACGAGGTGATCATGATCTGCGCTGGGTAGTGGACCACGTAGAAGACCACCGAGTTCCGGCCGATGTACTGCAGCCAGCGGGCGCTCTCGCCGTCGCGGCCGCGCGTCGCGCCGGTGAGGCGCCGCGTGATCATGATGATGGCGGCGACGCCGGCGAGCACGACGGGGATCCACACGAGCTCGTAGCGGTCGATGAGGCGCGTTGCGGCGGTGAGGGATCCGTCACTTGGCGCGGTCGAGCTGGTGTCGGAGACCAGGCGGAGTGCTTGGTCGAGGCCGAAGTAGGTGCCGTGGGTCTGGCCGATGAGCAGGGCCCCGAAGCCGACGGCGGTCAGCGTGCAGGCGATGATCACCGGCCACCGCTCGAAGCGCGCGAGCTGGCCGCGGTACTGCGCGATGAGGTGGCCGGCGAAGAAGAAACCACCGTAGTAGGCCAGGTCTCCGAGCGGGACGAGGGGGACGATTCCGCGGGTGGAGAGGATCGCGCTGAGCGCCCAGAGTCCGAGCGGGACGACCGCGAACCAGGGGCCGCGGATGCGCGTGAGCAGGGGAGCGACCAGGTAGTAGATCGCCAGGTAGAAGATGAACCACAGCCAGCTGAGAGCTATCCAGCTGCTGGGCTGCGTCCAGCCGTCCTGCATGGTGACGAGCCAGTAGACCGTGCCCCAGACGAGGTAGGGCCAGAGCAGCGTGCGCAGCTTGCCCGCGAAGTACGCGGGGCCGGTCTTCGCGAGGGAGCGGCCGAGCAGCATGCCGGAGAGCAGCAGCAGCGTGCTCATGCGGTAGGGGGCGAAGAACGTGTTGAGGTCGCTGATGAGGCTCGTCGGCGCGACGTCGATGAGGAAGATGGGGATCGCGCTGGCGTGGAAGGTGACGACCAGCAGGATCGCGGCACCGCGCACGAGGTCCATCCAGTGCTCGCGGCCCGAGGCGGGCGGGGTCGCCTGGCGCGATGGGCCTCGAGGCGACGGCCGCTCGGTGGGTGCGAGTGCGTGGGCTGGTGTGGTCATCGGGCTTTCAGACGGGGCGCGGGCGGGGGTCACCGTGCACGTGCCGGGCTCAGCTGCTCTCGTCTCGGGAAGACGAAGAGCGCATCCACGACGCGGCTGCGGCGGCGGAGTGCGACAGCGGCGAACGCTACGGCAAGTGCGGCCAGGATGCACGCGGTCATCATCATGGGCTGTGCGGTGACGCCCCAGGAATCGAGCAGCTTCACGACCACGATCTGCAGCGGGTAGTGGACGAGGTAGAAGACGATCGAGTTGCGGCCGACATACTGCAGCGCGCGGGACAGCGCGGACTGGCGCGCGCCGTCGAGCGCTCCGCGGACGCGTCTCGCGAGCAGCATGGTGCCCGCGATCCCGGCGAGCACGACGGGAACCCAGATCAGGTCGAAGCGCTCGATGGCGCCCTTGTCGTCGGTTGCCGGTGTCTCCGCGCCGCCGAGGGCCAGGCCGTGCTCCTGGAGCACGAGGAGCACCGCGAAGATCGAGCTGCCGGCGAGGAGCGCGAGCATCGTCGGCGTCGTGTCGAAGCGGCGCAGCCGGTGCCGGTTCTCGGCGATGAGGTAGCCGGCGAAGAAGAAGCCGCCGTAGTAGGCGAGGTCGAAGAGGGTGCCGTCCGGCGCGGCGATGCTCAGCAGCCAGAGGGTCACCGGCACGGAGGCGAACCAGGGGCCAGGGATCCGGGTGAGCAGCGGCGCGGCGAGGTAGGCGAGGAACAGGCAGAGGATGAACCAGAGCCAGCTGCGGGTGATCCAGCCGTCCGGGCGCATCCACTCGGTCGCGTTCTCGGTGGCGATCCAGAAGATGACGAGCCACACCACGTAGGGCCAGGCGAGGGTGCGGAGCTTGCCGGCGTAGTAGCGACCACGCGGTTTGGCGAGGGCGAGGGGGAGGAGAAGTCCAGACAGCAGCATGAGCGAGGTCATGCGGAAGGGCGCGAAGTACAGGGTGAGGTCGTCGATGACGGTGCCCGGGGTGACGTCTGCGATGTGCATGGGCACGTCGATGGCGTGGTTGGCGATGACGAGCAGGATGGCGGCGCCGCGGATGATGTCGATCCACCGTTCGCGGTGGCGGGGGAGGGTCGCCGCGGGCTGTCTCGCCGCGTCGTGTGCTGCCATGAATTCCCCGTCTCGCCGTGTCTCGACGCTACACTTCCCGGTTTTCTGGGCCGGAACATGGCGAATCGAGACAAAGTTCGGACCAATTCCGGGGCTAAATCCCGGGGATTTGAGCGTGTCGGGGCAATCGAAAGTTCCCAGGGGAGTATCAGCTTGGCCGCTGGGCCGGTACGATCACATGGAAATGAAAACACGCAACCAGAGTGCGCGTCGTTGGCCCCAGCTGACACTGCTCGTGGTCGTGGCTCTCGCTGCGGTCGCGTTGGTGGCTTTGGCGTTCATGCCACGTGAGGCCCCCGCGGGGGCTGGCGCAGAACCTATTCTTACGATCTCCAGCTCAGAAGACGCCGGTTCGGTGACGAGCTCCGCTGGTGGTCCATCCGCTTCGGCGCCATCCGCGACCCCTGCGGGCACCGGCCTGACCGTCGCGTTCATCGGCGATTCCTACACCGAGGGTGTCGGCGCGAGCGACCCGTCGCTGCGCTGGACGACCCTGCTGGCTTCAGCCAACGGCTGGGAAGAGCTGAACCTCGGCGTGAGCGGCGCGAGCTACGGCCAGGGCCTCGAGGAGTGGAACTCCTACGCGCTCCAGGTCGAAGAGGCGATCGCGGCCGAGCCGGACGTGGTCATCGTCTCCGGCGGTCTGAACATGTCGGAGCTCGACCAGGAGCTCGGCGTCGAGTCGGTCTTCACCGATCTCCGTGCCGGTCTGCCGGATGCCCGCATCCTCGCGGTCTCGCCGTTCTGGGTCAGCACGGCGTACCCCGCCCAGCTGGCGCTCACGAGCGAGCTCATCGAGGCTGACGTCACTTCCGTCGGCGGCCAGTACCTGGATGTCGGTCACCTCTTCGAGGACGAGTTCCAGTACTTCGAGCTCGACGGCCTGCACCCGGACGACGCCGGCCACCAGCTCATCGCGAACGCGGTCGACGCCGGCCTTCCGGTGGAGATCGGCGGCTGATCGTCGCTCGGCACCGAAGTGTGGTCACTCTGCGACTGATTGATCACATTTCACGAATTTACAGCCCAATAACATCACACCAGTAGTATGAGGCCGGGCTCGCCCCAGCTTGCCTGAGATACCCCCTGCGCTCCGAACCGCGAGCCACCCGTTTCGTGCCAGCCGCGAAAGCGGCAGCGGCACGAGCGCAAGAGACACACGGACGGACCTTTATGGAACTGCGCGACTACCTGCGAATCCTGCACAAAAACTGGATCATCATCTTGATCTGCACGCTTGCGGGGGTCGCTGGCGGTGCTGGCGTCTCGCTGCTGCAGACACCGAAGTACTCCTCGACGGCGGAACTCTACGTCTCGGTGCGCTCCTCTGACGGTGCTGTTGTCCAGGAGCTGAACCAGGGAACCTCGTTCGCCCGGCAGGCAGTGCAGTCGTACACGACAGTCGTCAACAAGGAGATCGTGACCTCACGGGTCATCGCGGAGCTCGGCCTCAACATGACGCCGGCGGAACTCGCCTCCAAGATCACGGCGACCAACGAGCTCAACACGGTTGTCATCGAGATCGCGGTCACTGACGAGGACCCGGTCCAGGCCGCGTCCATCGCGAACTCCGTGGCCACGAACTTCATCGATGTGATCGTCAACGAGCTGGAGAAGCCGGACGGCGCGTCGCCCAGCCTCGTGAAGATCGAACCTGTGCAGTCGGCTCAGCCCTCGGGAACCGCCGTCAGCCCTCGAGTGCCCATGAACGTCGGATTCGGCGCCCTGATCGGGCTCCTGGTCGGTCTGGGAATCGCCTTCCTCCGCCAGTTCGTCGACACGAAGGTCCGGAGCACTCACGACATCGCGCAGATCACTGACCGTCCGATCATCGGCACGATCACGTTCGACCCGGATGCCGGCAAGCGGCCGCTCATCGTGCACGAGGAGCCGAAGAGCCCGAAGGCCGAGTCCTACCGTGCTCTGCGCACGAACCTGCGCTTCATGGACATCGAGAACACTCGCCACAGCTTCGTCGTGACGAGCTCGCTCCCCTCGGAGGGCAAGAGCACCACGTCCGCGAACATCGCGATCGCGCTCGCCGAGCAGGGCGCCAAGGTCGTCCTGGTCGATGGCGACCTCCGCAAGCCGAAGGTCGCGACCACCATGGGCGTCGACGGCTCGGTTGGTCTGACCGACCTCCTGAGCGGCCGCGCAGAGCCCAAGGACGTCCTGCAGCGCTGGGGCCGTGGTCGCCTCTACGTGCTCCCCGCCGGACGCATCCCCCCGAACCCGAGCGAGCTGCTCGGCTCGCACACGATGCAGCAGGTCCACGACCAGCTGCTCGCCGAGCACGACTACGTCATCATCGATGCGCCCCCGCTGCTCCTCGTCACCGATGGTGCGGTGCTGAGCGAGCTCGCCCACGGCACGCTCCTCGTCGTCGCGAGCGGGCAGACCCCGCGTTCGGCGCTCGCCGGTGCGGTCGCCCAGCTCGAGGGCATCGGCTCCGAGGTCTCGGGAATCGTCGTCACGAAGGTTCCGACCAAGGGCCCTGACTCCTACGCCTACGGCTCGTACGGCGCCTACGGCGCCTACTACGGGACCGATGAGGCGGGCAACCCGACGACCGAGTACCGCAAGATCGGCACGGGGCAGATGCCGATCATCAGCGCGAAGTCCAGGCGCAACAACTAGTCCTCGAATGCGTTGCCCAGTGCGCGGACACCTCCGAGCACTGGGCAACGCGCACGTTCCTCAAGAAATCATCCCCCAGCCCGGTCTTCAGTCAGTCGGGTGAGATTCATGGAGAAGAAGCAGATGCGAGTTTCCGTTATCGGATGCGGGTACCTGGGAGCCGTCCACGCCTCGGCGATGGCCGAGCTCGGTCACGAGGTCATCGGCATCGACGTCGACGAGCGGAAGATCGAGGCCCTGGCCGCCGGTCAGCCACCCTTCTTCGAGCCCGGTCTCCCCGAGATCCTGACGTCGGCCACGGCGAGCGGGAACCTCGAGTTCAGCACCGATATCGCAGCGGCGGCCTCCGCCACGGTGCACTTCATCGCGGTGGGCACCCCGCAGGCCAAGGACAGCGCTTCAGCTGACCTCACCTATGTGGATGCGGCGCTCTACGGGCTCCTCCCGCACCTCAAGGCCGGGGACCTCATCGTCGGCAAGTCCACGGTCCCCGTTGGAACCGCGGAGCGTCTCGCCGCGATCGTCGCCGAACACGGAAGCGGCGCCACGCTCGCCTGGAACCCGGAGTTCCTCCGTGAGGGCTTCGCGGTCAAGGACACGCTCGAGCCCGACCGCCTCGTCTACGGCGTCGCTGACCAGACCGCGGCCGACGTCCTCGACGAGGTCTACGCGCAGGCCCTGTCCACCGGCACACCGCGCATCATCACCGACTACGCGACTGCAGAGCTCGTCAAGGTCGCGGCGAACGCGTTCCTCGCCACGAAGATCAGCTTCATCAACGCCATGGCGGAGATCTCCGAGGTCGTCGGTGCCGATGTCAAGGAGCTCGCGGATGCGATCGGACACGATGTGCGCATCGGTCGCAAGTTCTTGAACGCGGGTGTCGGGTTCGGCGGCGGCTGCCTCCCGAAGGACATCCGTGCGTTCACGGCCCGCGCCGAGGAGCTCGGACGTGGCGAGTCGGTCGCCTTCTTGAAGCAGGTGGATGCGATCAACCTGCGGCGTCGCCAGCGGGTCATCGATCTGGCTGTGGACGCGCTCGGCGGATCCGTGAACGGCAAGAAGATCGCCGTGCTCGGCGTGACCTTCAAGCCGGAGTCCGATGACGTGCGTGATTCGCCTGCCCTCGACGTCGCCGTGCAGCTCAAGGGGCTCGGCGCGAACGTCGTCGCGACGGACCCGCAGGGCATCGAGAACGCCCGTCGGCGCCACCCGCAGCTTCAGTACGTCGAGTCGACCGAGGAAGCCCTCCGAGACGCCGAGGTGATCGTGCTGGTGACCGAGTGGGCCGAGTATCGTGCGCTCGACCCGGCCACGGCAGCTCAGCTCGTAGCGAACCGAGCGATCATCGACGGCAGGAACGTGCTCGACCCGGCCGCGTGGCGTGAGGCGGGTTGGAACTTCGTCGGCATGGGACGACGCTAGCGGCGCGTGCTCGGAGATGCAGGTGCGCGGGGAAAGGCTCGAGCATCGAACGGGATCGTCAGACTCCGTTCGTTGACTCGAAACATAACCCGGTTAGGCTTGGAACGGCGCGAAGGGGGTATCCCCAGTTGACTCGGCAAGTCTCGGCGATTTTCGGGGAACACTGACCCGCCAGTCAAAAGCGAGTCTCGCAGGTGTGCGCGTCACGTCCGACTTCGCCTTGATCAGCAAGGAGTGCCGAGCATGACAGAACCGTCCAAGCATGCGTTGAGTAGGCGAGGCCTCCTTCGAGCGGCCATCATCGGCGGCGCTGTTTCTACGGTCGGATTGTTCGCGGCGCAGAACCCCGCACATGCCGCGACCGCGTCGTTGGCGAAAATACGCACGCTCAGTTCGACCTGGTCGCCCGCAAACCGGGCTTTGTACACGGAGACATCAGCGATCGCTGCCTACTACGAGCGCTCCCTGGCAGCGGTGACCAACGCGATGGTCGGCGATGGACCGATGGCGGCGGGAGCCGGTCGACACGTGGCACCAAGAGGGTGGTTCACGGGCAAGTACTGGCGAGCAGCAGCGTCAACATGGTGGAACGCGCGCACTCAGGAGCACATCTCCACGCTCGCCTACTTCCTTGCGAGCGACGAACCGTGGAATGTGGAGTACCGGGGCAACCGTGAGCTGAGGCTTCGACTCCTCGCTGCGATAGAAACCTACGCAGCAACACAGCTCGCGGATGGCTTCTTCCCTGAGGATTCAGGCGCACAGAGCGATGCCGCCGTTCCGAACCCGACGGTTGTGTCTAGTCTTGCTGCCACTGCATTCGGGGTGCAGGCCATGGCTTCCACCTTCGGTCTTCTCACGAAAGATCGCGCGACTGCCCCCGCAGCAGACCATGGTGCAATTGACGCCGCGCTCTCATCGCTGCGAAGCATGATCGGCGAAGCCGTGGCGACTGGTCTCGACCCCAACTCGCAGCTCTGGGGCCGCGCTGAGATCGACGTTGCCAATCAGCCAATCGGCATGATCGCCGCGGCAGTGCTCGCGGCCTTCGAGATACCAGACGATCGAACGGCGCTTTTGGCAAACGTGCCCGCTACGTTGGCCATCATTGCTGAGCGTGGGATCTCGACAAGCGGCCACACCGTGGAGCGAAAGGCCTACGACTACGGGTATACGGCGAACGTTGCAGTTCCGGACCTTGCAGTCATCGCTCGCCTAGCTCGCGAGATGGGGCGAGCAGACGTCGCCACGACGACGGAGGACATCGCCCAGCAGGTGACTAGGTTCGTTACACACACAGTGTTCTTCGAGCCGACGCCAGGACCGGATGGCTCCCCGAACTACGTGGAAGGCTTCCACTACGCCGGCCTTTCCGCCCGCAACACCGTGTTCACCTTCCAGCCCTACGACGCGATTCCCGGAGCCTGGAAGGCGCCCCTCGGAAAGTCGAACCAGACGCAGAGCTCGCTGACCCCGAGTCGCGACCTGCTCGCGGTGACTCCCGAGTTCGCCGCGCTGCACCCCTCTCAGGAAGCGGTGCAGGCCTGGTTCGACAACTGGGTGAGCGACCCCGCCATGTACCCGATCACGGACTGGGCGGCGAGGGTGCTCTCCGGGAGCCGCGAGCTGCTCAGCCCACGTCGCCTTCTCGGGACGGTGCAGACCGTCGCGCCCGCCCCGAGCGATGCTGAGCGTCGCGCCTCCGCCGCCGACTACCCGTACTTCACTGCCGCGTCGAGCAATACACTGCTGGCGGACACCGCACCGACAGCACCTGAAATCTTGCCCCGCTGGTATGGGTTCGTGCAGAGGAAGAACTTCCATCTGGGCTTCCAGTACGGATTGAACAGACTTGAGAACATGGCGTACGAGGGTGATACGAAAGCTCGCCCGCGCTACGGCCCGGGGATCCTCTGGACTCCGACCCGAGGCACAGTCGTCCTGTCCTCCAACGAGCCCGTCGCGAAGCTCTCGGGCTCCAAGGTGGTCAGGGACAACGAGGCCATCGACCGGAGCTGGGGCACCTACGCTGGCAAGACGGCGACCGGGTACGCCGAAGCCCTCACCCCGATGATCGCGACCTCGAGAAGCGCCTCAGGTGCGGTGATGGGCGCCGGGGAATCCACTGGGGCGTTCACCGTGACCGCCGTGAGCTCGGCGAAGTCGCCAGTCATGACGACGACCCTGCGGTTCAACGCCGGCCGGGTCTTCGGCAGCATGCAGGGCGAGCAGGACCGGTTTGTGCGACGCGTTCAGACACCCGGCAGAACCGGATACCACTGCATCCCCCTGCTCCTGGGCCCGGAGGACCATATCGAGTTCTCCGTACAGCCGTCTGCGGTGGTCGGTGCGGTGGTCGACAGCTCGGTGAGTGGACGCCCGCTTGTCGTGAACTCGCAGCTCAAGTCCACGCTCAGAGTCTCGACCGACCGGTTCACCATCGTCACGGGCGCGAACCGGGCGAATCGGCTCACCTTCATGTTCTCCGAGGGCACCAGGGCGTCGGCGTCCGAGCTCTCGTTCCTCGTGTACGAGAAGACGTACCTGTCGACCGCGAAGCGGCGCGTGGTCGTCAAGGTCCCCCACGGGGCCGACTTCACGGAGACGATCGTGTTCGGCGACTGAACTGCTCGTCAGCTCACACGCGAGTCACCAAGAGAGCGGGTATCGTTTCATCATCATTCGGTGGTCACGACGACGTGCTTCCTACTAGCTCTGGAGGTTCTTGTGCGTCGGCTCGTTCTCTGGCTGTCCGTTGGCGCGTTCGTCGTCGTCGCGGCGCTCGTAGCGGCGACGATCGTCTACGTGTTCCCGGCTTCGGACGAGGTCGAGCATGCCAACGCCGTCATCGTCCTCGGGCCAGCGACGCCCGACCGTGTCGCGCTCGGCCAGCAGCTCGTCGACGAAGGCCGCGCCGATCGCATGATCATCTCGGCGGGGAGGCCCGGCTGGGCCTACGACAAGGCCTCCATTCCCGAGTGCCGTGATCGCACAGCTGACTGCTTCATGCCGGTGCCCGCCACCACTGCGGGTGAGGCTCTGAAAATTGCGGAGATTGCTGAACGCGACAGTTGGACCTCGGTCGCTGTCGTTACTGCGACGCCACACGTCGCCCGCGCGCGAACCATCTTCGAGTCCTGCAGCGGGATCGCCGTAGACGTCGTCGCACCCCCAGCAGTACTTGAGCCTGCGGGGTGGCTCTACGAGTTCGCGTACCAAACAGGTGGCTATGCGAAATTTGCCATCGTCGGCTGCGCACAACCTGACGCGGCGTAGAAGCTCGTGACGGCGCCAGAAACTGGTGGGTCGAAATCGCCGCTCAAGACAGCACTCCTCCTTCTGTGCGGGGTGCTGCTTGTCGCTCTCTCCGGGGTGCTCGTCTTCTCGGTCAGCGACTGCACCCAGCCGAAGCCGCCCCCGACGTCCAGCGAGGCCCTTCCGCCGACGAGCGCCGTGGCGACCCAGGTGCCGGTCGTCGTGGGCCTCAGCGTGGACGAGGCGGCCGCGCGGCTCGCTGAGGCAGGCCTTGCGCCGATCTACATCTCGGAGCGTGACATCGACTGGGATCCGGAGGACCGGATCGTCGTGACTGCCTGGCCCCAGTCCGGTGAGATCACGGAGGATGGGACGGTCGCCCTCCGCGTGTCGGCACCGGTGCGATCACCGCAGGGCAGCGGCTCGGGGAGCGATGCCCAGGCGCTTCTCGAACGGCTCTGGCAGGTGCAGGACTTCGCAGACGGGTTCGATCGACCGCACGATGGCGGCGCCGCGAGCTGGTACGTGGGCGAGGTCAGCGGCTCAGTCAGTGACGGGCTCCAGGTCGAGCTCCGCGCAGACTCGGGCTCGGTGAGCGACACCGACCGGCGGCGCTTGGTCGCTGAGATCGGCACCCTGGTCAAGGGCACGTACCCCGATCTCGAGAAGGTCGTGCTGACCACCTCGGACGGAGTGCCGGTCGAGTGGTCAGCGGCGTCCGGCGGCTGACTTCTTCCCAGACCGCCCTCGCGCCAGCTTGTCGAGGCTCTCCTCGTAGCGCGCGCACACGCCTTCCCACGAGTATTCCGCTCGGCCGCGAGCGAACGCACGAGCGCTCAGGTCCTCCTGCAGAGCTGGGTCGCCCAGGAGGCGGAGGACACCGTCCGCGATGGCTGACGGTGTGGGCTCGACGAAGACCGCCGCGTCGTCGAGCACCTCTCGGTTGTAGACGGTGTTCCGCGCCACGGTCGGTGCGGCGCACGACATCGCCTGAACGAGCGCCGGGTTCGTGCCGCCAACGCTGTGTCCATGGAAATAGGCTCCAGCGTGCTGCCAGAGCGAGTGCAACCGGTCGTCATCGCTGACGTGGCCGAGCCAGTGCACCCTGGCGTTCGCGTCTGCGAGCTTCTGCGCCTTGTCGTCGAGCTCGCCACCGTAGCCGGTTGAGCCGACGATGACCACGTGGTGCGTCTTCGCGACGGTCTCCGCCGCTTCGAGGAACTCGCCCACCGTGTTCTCCGGCACGAATCTCGCGACCGCCAGGGCGTATCCGCGGTGGGTCAGGCCGGGCTCGATGGGGAGGTCCTCCGGCACATCGCCACCGTAGGGAATGAAGACACCGTCACGACGGAAGTCCCTGCGCCAACGATCGCCGATGGCGTGCGCGTCGAAGACGAGCTCGTCCGCCCACCACGCGGTCGCCTTGGCTCCTCCACGGAACATGGCCTTCGCCAGGCGCCCCCACTTGGCGCGATCCCACTCGATGCCGTCGACGTTGAGCAGCGTCGGGACCCCGCGTGCGCGGAGGAAGGGGAGCCAGAACCCATTGGCGACGTTCATCACGAGCGCGACGTCAGGGCGGCGCCTGGACGCGTCGAACATGGCCGTCGCGCCATACGACAGCGTGCTGAGGGACTTCGACTCGATGCCTCGAGTCACGGGAGTGTGCACGCGTGGGTCGCGCGTCGGGTCGCCCTCTTTCGTGGAGCCATCCCTGCCGTAGACAGTCACGTCCCAGCCCTGGTCGACGAGGTACGGAGCAAGGCGCCGAACGGCTGTCTCGAAGCCGCCGTAGTAGCTCGGGTAACCGCGAGTACCGATGATCGCGACTGATCGATTCATCAGGTCAGGCCTCTTTCGCGTTGAGGTGGGAAGGGGGTGAACGTCAGTCCTGCGACTCGCAGGGCTGAGGTCGACCGACCTCCAGCGCAGGTGGGGGATGCGCTAACGGGGGAAACGAGCGCGACGCGATGCGATAGCTCGATCACGCTACACTCTATGGCATCCCCGATGACGGTCCTGTTTCGTGCGAAGACTCTTGCTTCTGCGAGTCAGGACCGAGCTGTTTGCACGTGCCTGAACCTACCGAAAGGCCCAGCCGATCGTGACTCGCGTCCTCCTTACCCATCCTGGTGCGGAGCTGTACGGAAGTGATCGCATGGCCGTAGCCTCGGTGCGTGCGCTCGTCGAAGCCGGCGACCAGGTGGATGTGGTGCTGCCGTCTGACGGACCGCTCGTGCCGCTCCTCACGGAGGCGGGTGCCCGGGTGCTCGTTCTCCCTCTTCCCGTGCTGCGCAAGGCGATGCTGCGCCCCCTCAAGCTGCTGCAGCTCGCAGCCACGATGCCGCGCACGATCGTTCGGTCGATGAGAGTCCTGCGTCGCCTCGAAACCGACGTGGTCTACGTCAACACGATCACGCAGCCGTGGTGGCTCCTCGCGGCGGCCTTGGCGAAGAAGCCGAGGCTCGTGCACGTGCGCGAAGCGGAATCAGAGCAGCCGGCGATCGTCCGCAAGGTGCTGCTCGCTCCGCTGGCACTCGCGACCCGAGTGGTCTGCAACAGCAAGGCCACTGAGCGATACGTGCTCGACGATGCGTCCGGCGTCACGGGCAAGACCTCCGTCCTGTACAACGGCAAGGACTGGGCCCCGTACGAGGCTCCGGTGTTCGAAGGGTTCGCGGAGCCCGTTCGCCTGCTCCTGGTGGGGCGCATCAGCCCTCGCAAGGGCACCGACACCGCGATCGAGGCTGTTCACCTCCTCAGGCAGCGAGGCATCGACACGAAGCTGACGCTCATCGGTGACGTGTTCGACGGGTACGAGTGGTACCGGGACGAGCTCGGCGCGCAGATCGCGAAGCACGGTCTCGAGGATGCCGTCGTCTTCGCCGGCTTCGACCCGGAGCCAGCGGAGCGCTTCGGGGAAGCGGACCTGGTGCTCGTCCCATCGCGGCTCGAGCCCTTCGGAACCGTGGCGGCCGAAGGCATGGCCGCGGGTCGGTGCACGATCGTTGCTCGCACGCAGGGTCTGGTGGAGATCGTCGACTCGGCAGAGGTCGGGCTGACCTTCGAGGCCGAGAACGCTGGGGAGCTGGCCGAGGCCTGCGCGCAGCTCATCGCCGACCCGGATCGGGCTGTGGCCATGGCTGCCGCGGGACGCGCCCGAGTCCTCGAGCGGTTCTCGACTGAGCAGTACGCGGCAGGGACGCGTTCCATCGTCGCCGAACTCGAGAAGAGCGTCTGAGCGATATGAAGGTCTGCATCGTCTCCGTCCCACTCACCACGAGGAGCGGCGTCTACCGCTCCACCTACGACCTCGTGACCGCCGCGCGGGAAGCCGGCCTCGACTGGTCCGGGATCATCGCCATGAGGCCGAGCGCACTCGGCTCCCCGCCGCAGGGCGATCTCGGAGTGCACGAGACCACGATCGACGTGCACGGCATGAAGCTGATCCCGGCGATCAGGCGGCTTCTGCTGAGCCGTGCCGAGTTCCGCGAGGCCGATGTCGTCATCACGATGATCGGCCAGAGCGACATCGCGGTGAGCGGCCTGGGGAGCAACCGGCCGAGCACGTGGGTCTCGTTCGTCCGCGGACTGCCGTGGCCGGCGCACGGTGAGGCGAAGGCGCTGCGCCGAGTGCTCCAGCGAGTTCTCGTGACCCGTGCCATGCGGAAAGCCGACGAGGTCTGGGCGACGACGACGGTGCTCGCCGACGGAGTCCGCTCTGCGGTCGATCCGGTGATCGTGCCGGCTGGGGTTCCCTCGGTCGAGCGCATCGCTGACGGGTCACTGGGACGGGACGGGCACCTCGTGTTCGCCGGTCGCCTCGACCGCGACAAGCGCCCACTCTTCTTCGCTGAGATCGTGCGCCGGACGGGGGCGCTGGCCAAGGCGTTCGGGGCTGGCCCCTTGCAGGGCGAGCTCGAGCAGTCACGGCCCGAGACGCTCGACATCTCCGGCTGGGTTGACCCGGCCGCCCTCTGGCAGGGAGCGACGGCCTTCCTCGGCACGTCGAGCCGTGAGGCGTTCGGCAGGAGCGCGGTCGAGGCCGCGCAGCACGGCGTCCCCGTGATCCTCTCGCGGGACTACGGTGCCGCACCGTTCCTCATCACGGACCCCGTGCTCGTGGATGCCTTCGTGCTGCCGAGCGAGCCCGTCGAGCTGTGGGTTGACGCGGTTGAACGACTCCTCGACGACGAGGTGCTGCGGCGACGGCTCTCGGACCACCTCGTGGAGAACGCACGCGAGATCACCATCGAGCGGTCGGTTGCACGCGTCGACGCTCGCCTCCGGGAGTTGGCGGCCGGCTGAGAGCCTGCCCTCAGGCGGCTTGATCCGGAGCGGCGACTGCTGCGGCAACCCGCGCACGCATGTCCGCGGCTCGGGCGGCTCGGGCTCCGCGCAGCGCCCGGTACAGGCGCACGTGTGCGAGGCCGGTGGTCGCCCACGAGCGACGCTCGGAGAAGGCGGAGGCTGACGTGCGCCGTGCCGGGGCATCCCGGTAGGCGGCTTCCAGCACCTCGCCCGTGAGAGGTCCCTGGTAGAGCGTGAGGAGTTCCGACCCCACCTCTCGCTGGAGCGCGAGGTTGGAGGAGCTGACCGGCGCGAGCACGGGGCACCCGAAGCTCAGCGCGTAGATGAGGGCGCCCGAGTTGTACATCTGGAGGTACGGGAGCACCACGAGTCTGCTCTCGGCGAGCTGATCGAGAAGCTCGGGGTCTTCGACGAAGCGCGCATCGAACGCCGTGCCGGGATGCGCATCCGCGAGCTGCTGGATCGTGTGACGGTACTGCGCGTTCTTCGCGGCACCGAGGATGACCAGGCTCGACCCAGGCAGCCGCTGCTGCTCGTAGCTCTCGATGAGGGACTCGATGCCCTTGTAAGGGCGAACGAGGCCGAAGTGGAGGATCTGGTGCACCACGCGTTCCTGAGACGCCCAGCCCCCCTCCTTGTGCTGACGCAGAAGTGGGACGTAGTCCCCGTGGGGCACGGTGACCCCCAGCGAGAGGTCGTTGTCTTCTGAGCTGTTGAGGTAGATGCGCACGTCGACGGCCCGGATCAGGAGGTCGATCGCGAACGCTGTGGTCCGCCGCCCTGCTTCGTGGGGCTTGAGATTGTGCACCGTCCACACCAGCGTCTTGCGGGTGAGCCGGATGCGCAGGACCAGGGCGACCAGGAGGAAGGACTTCAGGAGCTCACGCGCGGCGGAGGGGGCGACGACAAGAGCGTCGGGCCAGTGCAGGTGGAAGATGTCCCAGCGTCCGATGAGCGCCGTCTTCCACGAGAAGAACTGCAGGTCGACGTCGTCGGCGAGCGCTTGTGCGAGAAATGCCGTGTACGGGTTCCCACCTCCGGGCGGCCGGTTGTAGGACATCAGCACTCTGGGCTTCGGGGGAACGCTCGACATGTTCAGTGCCCTCAGCTCGCCGTGGTCCACAGATCGGTGGGGAAGGCTGCCTCGAGGGGCGCGGGGTCCCAGGCGGCAAGCGGGGCCTCTGTCGAGGCAGTCCGGGCAGGAAGCAGCTGCAGAGCCTCGTCGAGGTTCGAGGCGATCATCCAACTGCTCCTCCCAGTGCCGCGGAAGTAGTCCTCGTACTTGAAGACCGGCTCGACGGGAGAGGCGATGAGCACGACCGGCACGCCGAGCATCTCGGCGAAGACGAGCGCGTGGAGTGAGCTTGTGACGAGTGCTTCGCTGCCGGCGATGCGGGCTGCGATCTCGTCCACGGAGCGCCTGGGGCTGAAGAAGTCCGGGTGGCTGCGGTACTCCCGCGCGTCGTTGAGGTTCGGGATGACGCTCAAGCGCCGGGACGGGAGGAGCGGGTGCCGCGCGCGCAATCGGTCGCCCAGCAGCAGAGCCGGGTCGCCGTAGACCTCGGGGGCGTCGATGCCGCGCTCGCGGCGAAGCCATTCCCGGGTGAGTGGCCCCCGCACAGCGCGCACGTCGAGTCGAGTGAAGCGGTGGGCTTGCTCGACCGTCTTGCCGTTGACGCCGGTTCCCCAGATCACGTCGTTGTCGCCGGCGAAGTGCATGACGGATCCGACGGAGAAGAGCGTTCGCGTCGAGTCCACCGCCTGGTGGGGGGCCGAGCCGAGTCGGGACTCGGCGACCTGCGCGACGACCTGCGGGCCGATCAGGTCACCGAAGTTGTTCTTCCGGGGCCCGAACATGCGACCCGCGAGTCGCAGACGACGGTACCGGTGGGGGTTCCACATGAATGCGGGCACACCGTGGACGTGCTTGAGCACAGGCTTCTCCTGGAATGTTCGTTGGGAGGGAGTCGTCAGCGCAAGCGCAGACCCTTGGCAGCGGGACGGATCGGCAGGGCGGCGACCGGCGGCGGCAGTTCGACGGGCTTCTTCGCGAGCTTCCCGCTGAAGTAGCCGAATGTGAAGAACCAGATGTGGAGGACGAAACCTCCCGCGAATCCCCATCCGGTCAATCCGACGACAACCATCGCCATGGTTAGCGTAAAGAGCGCCAAACCAGAATCTGAGTGCTGATTCTTCCTGTTGTAATCGCGGAGGCCCTTGATGACCAGCGCAACCATCGGTCCGAAGAAGAGTAGTGCCCCTACGACGCCCTGTTCCGCGGTGATGTAGTAGAACACATTGTGCACGGGCCACCCGCGGGCGGTGAGCGCATCGAACTGGCCGAAGTAGGTGATGTAGTTTCCTGGCCCGATGCCGAGCATGAGATTTCTACCGATGTGCTCCTGCGCGACGGCAAGAAGGTGCTCTCGTTCTCCACCGAGTGGGTCCTGCTGGAAGCGGGCGAGGATGGCATCGAGAGAGAGCGCGCCCACGAGCGCGATCGCGCCGCCAAACCAGATTCGTCGCTTCATGACGCCCTTGCCACGCTGAAGAATGATCCAGAGACCGAGCATGCCGATCAGCGCGATGAAGTTCGTGCGGCTCGCGGAGAGGCCCACGCCCAGCAGGCCGGCGAGCATCGCGAACGTCGCTGCGCGAGCGACGACCTTGTCGGTGGACGTGCTCAGCGGCAGCGCGATCGCAGTCAGGCAGATGACGATCTTCCCCAGGTTCCCGGGGTGCCCAGCCGTGCCCGCCGAGCGTCCGGATTCGAGGATCGAAGCTTCAGAGACGGCCGCGAACCAGGAGAGGCCGAAGCTCTGGCCCAGCGCGATGAGCGCTTGGAAGCCGAGGATGGCGAGGATGGCGAAAGCAAGCCAACGTTCGAGATGAGGAGCTGTCTCGGCCCGTCCGACGAACGTCCCGACAAACCAGGCGAGAATCGCGACGAGGATGAGTGTTAGAGCGTCTCCCGAGACGTGCGGATTCGTCCAGCCGGTGGTCACCATGAGGATCAGGTAGGCCACCAACGGGATGAAGACGACAGGAATCGGTAGCCGCGGCTTGGCGAAGATGGCGATGATGACGCAGATGAAGAGGCTCACTGTGGACAACGGCACCGGGTCGAACCCGAACAGGTACACCTGGCTGCGTGGGAAGAGCGCAAGGCCCACGAGCGCGACAAGCGCGACGGTGGTCGTGGCTCCCGTGACGCGAAGGCCAATCAGTGTCGCGACGACGATGAGGATCGGCAGGAGGACTTCGGTCATCGAACCAATTCCTTTCTCGGTGCGTCAGCGCTCTGCTGACTTTCGGGTTCCTTCATACTCACAGGTCAGCGCCGCGCCGTCACGCGGAGGATGCGGATGCGATGCCGCGTTCGACGAGTTCGGCTCGAGTGGGGAACGCGAAGTCGTCGAGGGTCTTCTGAATGTGGACCGGGGAGCCGAGGCGAGGCTCGCGCAGGGCCTCGTCGATGGAGACGGGGGTCGACCAGGGGAGGTCGACTGATGCGAAGTAGTCCTGGTACTTGAGTTCAGGCTCGCCGTTGACCGGTGCCACGAGCTTGACGGGGCGTCCGAGCGCATGCGCGAAGATCAGCCCGTGGAGCGACGAGGTGTAGACGAACTCCGCGCGGAGGATCTCGCGAACCAGGTCCTCAGGCTCGCAGTCGATGCTGACGAGGGAGAACTCGCGGCGGCGGCGGAAGAGCGGCAGGTCGCGGTAGTGGGGGATGAAGATGACCCGACCCGCCTCGGCCTGAGTCTCGGAGCAGGTCTTGGCGTAGATGGACTCGACTGCGAGACCGGGGTCGAGCTGAGACGTGACGTTCGAGGTGTCGTACCCGGCTTCGTCGAGGGCTCGCATCGTCAGCGGGCCACGCACGGCGCGGATGTCGGAAGGCCCCTCAGCCACAGCAGGCAGCTCACGCCCCTTCGTCCCGACCCCGCACACGATGTCACCAGGCAACGCGCGATGGATGACGGAACCGACGAGCAGCAGGCGCCCGCCGATGTCGGTCAGGTTGTCCGGCTCGTCGTCGTAGAGGAAGCGCACGAGGTCTCGATTGAAGAGGTCGCCGGCGTTGCCGACCCGAAGCTTGCCTCGTCGGGGGATCGAGAAGCGACGGGTCCGGTCGACCGGGTCCCAGTAGAACGTCTTTACTGCCACAGTGCCTGCTCCTCGATTTCCGCGATGCCGAATTTCACGTCATTGACTCCGTAGCTGAGCCGAACCGTCGACCCGAGGACATCGGCCCCGGCGAAGTAGCTTGCGCTCAGCAGATTGCGATTGTGGACGCCTCGCCGTGGGAGAGCGCTTGCGACCGAGTGCACCAGGCGGTGCTTGGAGAACTCCACCGTCGGTGTCGTCGTGTCGAGCCGAGAGATGCGCACGGGGCGTCCGACGTAGGCGCGCTTGGACCGGATGGAGAAGCGCTCGTGCGCCATGAGCACGAGCGAGCCATCTGCGGTCAGGCAGGGCTGAGAGCCGATGGTGGTCGCTCGAGGAACCCTCACCGGGTACTGGGCGTCGTGCCGCGTGAGCTCGAAGGTGATGTCCGGCGTCTCGCCGACCTGCCCGTCGACGCGGAGGAGCGTCATGAGCGGTTGCAGGCTGTAGATGCCGCCAAGCTCCCCGTCGGAGAGCTGGTGGAACGCCCAGTTCTTCTCGATGCGCTGCCGTTCGGCGTTGGCGAGCTGCACCCGGCTCGGTGCGGACAGCAGGGGGGCGACCCTCATGATGAAGATGTCGTTCTGAGCTCCGCTCGGCCATCCCGTGTTGAAGGTCGCGAACACCCCGTCCTTCGTCGCGAAGAGCTTCGGGTCGGCGACCGGGGCGACCCCGTGCGAGCCTGCGTGGGCGGTGAGATCGACGACCGTCCAGTCGTCGCTCCCGACCGGGGCCGAGGCGAGATATGCCCGGAACGGCTTCTGGCCGCTCTCGTCGAGCGCTCGGAAGGAGACATGCAGTGCGTTGTCGCGCTCGAGGACGCACACGTTGAAGACGTCGCTCAGGCCAGCGTCGTGTGCTGCCGAACGCAGACTTGTCGACAGCGCCAGGTTCTGGCGTCTGACCAGCGTGCGAAAGACCATTCGAACGTGACTCCTCGTAGCACTGCGGGGGGATGTCACGCGGACCGGCGACGCAGTTTTCGTACCAGTCCGATGATCGTCGTCCGCTGCTCACGACCGGCGACGAACCACAGGACGCCGAGATACAGTGCGAACGCGGTGATGGCCGCTGGCACGGTGTACCCGACGACGCGGGGCTCAACCGCAGCCCACGGTGTCAGGTCGAGGATCAGCAGCAACGCGACCATCGGGACGGCGGCAATTGTACATCGGATGAGCTGCCCCATGTAGGGGCCGATGGCGATCGAGGCCTGCTTCGCAAGCAGCACGAGGCGCAGCGGCCAGAGCAGGATCACGCGGACGCTGCGGGAGAGCGCCACCCCCTGGATGCCGAACGGCAAGGCGACGAACAGCAGAATGACGCCCACGATGTTCTGGGCGAGCGCGAGTCCGAAGGCGGATTTCGCTCGACCTGCTGCGATGAGCACGCTTCCATCGAAGTAGGTCACGGAAACCAGGATGATCGACGGGATCAGGAGCTGGAACACCGGAATCGAGGCCACCCATTCCTCGCCGAAGAGGTAGGGGATGAAGTCCGGCGCGAGCAGCCCCAGGATGAGGAAGACCGGGATCGCGACTGCGGACGAGGCGAAGGTGAGGCTGCGCATGACCACGTTGGTCTTCGCGACGTCTCCCTGTGTTCGGGAGAAGGTGGTCAGCGAGACGCGGCCGACCACCGAGGTCACGAGCTCCGAGGTGATCGTGAGGATCCGCTGCGCGAAGAAGTAATAGCCGAGCGCGGTGGGATTGATGGCAGCGCCGATGACGAGCTTGTCGATGTTCGCCTGCGTCGCGCTGAGCAGCTCCACGCCGAGGACGCTGAAACCGATCGAGGCCATGGAGCGCAGCGAGGTCCAGGAGAACTCGAACTTGGGACGCCAGCGCGAGGCCGCCCAGAGCGTCACGAATCCGACGAAGCTCTGCACTAGGGCCTGCCCGACGAGCGCCCAGACGCCGTAGCCCATGATCGCCATGGGGACCGCGACGCCGGCGCCGGCCACCGTGCCCGCGAGCTTGCGGATGGAGAGCTGCTTGAAGTGGAAGTCGCGTTCGAGCAGTGCCGCCGGGGTGCTGCTCAGTGCGGCGAGCACGATCGCGATCGACTGCACACGCAGGACATCGCCAAGCTCCGGTTCGCCGAGCAGGAGCGCGATGAGCGGCGCGCTGAAGAAGAGGGCGACGTAGATGACGACGGAGATGCCGAGGCTGGTCCAGAAAGTCGTCGACGCGTCTTTGGGTTCCAGGGTGAGCCGCTGGACGAGCACCTTGTTGAAGCTCGAGTCGACGAACACCTGCAGGATCGCGGTGAAGACCGTGGAGAGGGCGAGGAGCCCGAAGTCTCCCGGTGCGATGAACCGAGCCAGGAGCGCGAAGACGCCGAGCGCGATGAACCGCGAGGCCCATCGCTCGAGGACGATCCATCCGATGCCGCGGACAGCTTTCGCGCCGATTCCGTCGTCGTC
This sequence comes from Pseudoclavibacter sp. RFBI5, assembly GCF_002931395.1. Lineage (NCBI taxonomy): Bacteria > Bacillati > Actinomycetota > Actinomycetes > Micrococcales > Microbacteriaceae > Pseudoclavibacter > Pseudoclavibacter sp. RFBI5. The sequence continues at coordinate 59,930 of NZ_PSYA01000003.1, forward strand.
GGGTGCAACGGTCATGGTCTGGTGGCCTCCAACTGCTGGTAGCGCGAACCAAGCGGCCCGCATGACATTATCAGGGGCGTGCGGGCTTGGGTCCTACCTTCCCCGCCGTTGCGCTTCTGCTGGCTGGGCCGTCTGCGAGGCTCATCCCGCGAGAGTTGGACTGACGGCATTCTGTGCTCGTGGAAATTTCTCGCCCATATATCTCTTAGGCTCGTTTCCAAAGCGAGGTGCTTCGCACACCACCTGCTGCGGACCAAAGCGTCCGACTCGAGCAACCGCCCGAGAATCTGCCCTGTCGTGCACGAAAGTTGGTACCATGCGCGAATCGTGGATGGACGCGATGCGAGGGATCGCGATGCTGCTTGTGGTTCTCTTTCATGCTGGTACTGGTGTCGCCTACTTCGGGGATTTTTATCCGCGTGGAATTGATGTCTTCAACCAAGTGGTCGAGCCGTACCGAATGCCGGCGCTCATGTTCTTGTCCGGTATGTTGTTGCACAGATCGCTCTCCAAGTCGGCATCGCTGTACTTCGGGGGTAAAGCACGCAAGATCGCGTGGCCATACGTGCTTTGGAGCCTGATCGGCTTGATGTTAGCTGGCGACGTCACTTTCGCGTATATTGCGCAGATTGCGTACAATCCCGCCGAAACGCACCTCTGGTATCTTTGGTTCCTCTTGATCTTCTATGTGATCGCGTGGTTGCTGAAAAGTATGCCGGCCTGGATTCCAGCTCTGCTAGCTCTCGTGGTGTCTCATTTCCTTCCCGAAGCATTTCGAATGGAGAAAGGTGCATTCCTGTTTGCCTTCTTCATGCTGGGGCACTGGTACGCGCAGTACCGATCAGTGGTGGATGTGTGGATGCGACGCCCCTTTGTCTGGATTATCGCTGTCGCTTCAGCTGCGACCTCGTCATGGTTCAACGTGGTCGGATTTAAAGTCGTGTACGAACCAATTTTCGTACTTGGGGTAATTGGGTCCATCTACTTGGCGATGCGCTTGGTCCCGCTCATCCCAGCTGGGAAGCCTAGGCAATTTCTAGAGTATCTTGGTGTGAATTCGATTGTCTTGTACATCGTCCACCTCTTTGCGATTAGAGTTGCGGGAACACTGCTGGCGATGGTGGATGTGACTGACCCGTATGTGCAGTATCCGATATTCGTGATCTTTGGGCTTGGGTCAGGGATGCTCCTCATGCGGATAATCACGAGGCAACCGTGGCTGAATGGACTGTTTGTGTGGCCGTTTAGCCGCCGTGTTTCTGCGGTGTAGAGGTCGCAATTCAAGTGTGATCGCCAATAGCGATTCATCCACTAGGCTCCTGGTATCCCCCGACGTTGGAGCCCCTATGAAGAAGTTCCACGCCCTTGTCTGCGCGATGCTCGCCGGACTCCTCGTCGGAGGCCTCGCCGCAGCCCCCGCAGCGGCAGAGCCTGCCCTGGTGGCGCAGGTTGCCAGCGAGGAGCCCGAGCTGCTCTCCCTCGAGATCGTGTCCTCCCTCAAGGTCAAGGGAGGCGAAGAGATCCGATTCAACTGGACCGTTCGCAGCAAAGCGGACATCGACTCCTCTTACGTGAGCCTGCAAGCTGTAACCCCGAAGAGAGGAGAGCAGGACTATCAGGACGTTGGCTTCGACGTCACGGAGCCGACCACGCGGGACGGGGACATCGTCTCCGGAACGGACTCGCTCGTCGTGGGCGGGTCGTCTTGGGGTGCGCGCACGTGGTACGTCTCCGTCTTCCGGTTCGTTGATGTCGAAGGCAACCTCCTCTTCGCGTACCACGGCGACAACGACACAGTCGCGAATGTCCCGAGGATCCACGTCGATGGCAGGAATGGTGACAAGGACGGCCCCGAGCTCCTGTCCGTGTCCATGGACCCGCCTGGCGACCTGGTGCTGGGCGACCAGTTCACCATCGACTACACCGCACGGGACCCAGCCGGGGTTGCGAGCGTCGGCTTCACCGTCTCTACTCCCGATGGGTCCGAGCGGGCAGCGGGGTCCGCGCCGGACCGCGTCGACGGGGACATCGTCTCTGGAACGGTCACCTTCACGGTCGATCGACCGTATTGGAGGATCAGCGAGTACACAGTGGTGAGTTCACGGCTGCGCGACTCGTTCGACAACGCGCGGGTGATCAACGCGACAGACAACGCGATGCTCACCGCGCTGCCGTCCTTCAACGTGACCTACATCGGGGGGCCTGACAACACGCCTCCCGAGTTCGTGACCGCGAGGTTCCTCTCGCCTCAGATCATCTGGGGTCAGCAGGAAGTGCTCGTCGAATGGCGGGCTCGAGACGACAGCGAGATCCAGGACATGGTGGTCATCCTCGAAGGTCCGGATGGCGAGGAGTACGTGATGTACAACCGTGGTCTGATTCCCCGGACGAAGGACGCAGACGGCCTGTTCACCAGCATTGCGTTCACCCACTTCGAGCCTCCCGCTGGCCCGGACGGAACCTACACGGTCACCGGCATCGCTTTCAGGGACATCTACTACAACATCAGCGTCGTGAACGCGGAAGACAACTGCATCCTCGCGTCCCTGCCCACCTTCACCTTCCTCGGCTACGAGGTCACCGAGCCCCCGACGCCCACGGCTGCCCCGACGCCCAGCGAAACCGAGGTGCCGGCGGTGTGCCAGACGGCCGCCCCCACCGAGTCGCCGGTTCCGACGGAGACGGCGCTTCCGACGGAGACTGCGCTTCCGACGGAGACTGCTGTTCCGACCGAGACGGCGGTTCCGACGGGGACTGCTGTTCCGACGGCGACGGCGCTCCCGACCGAGACGACGCCTCCGACGGAGACGGCGCTTCCGACGGAGACGGCGCTTCCGACGGAGACTGCGGTTCCGACGGAGACTGCGGTTCCGACGGAGACGGCCGTTCCGACGGAGACGACGACAGCGACCGCCGCGCCCACTTCAACCCAGGCGCCGACCGCCTCGGCTCCGCCGGAGACGGCTCCTCCCACCCAGTCCACGGAACCGGTGCCCGGTGAAACCGAGCCCGAGCCCACCTGGTGGGCAACGCCGACCGTGCATCCAGTGCCGTCCGAATCCGCGACCCAACCAGCGGCCCCTGGATCTCCGTCCGCATCATCGACCGCTGGCGTGCCGGCGGCGACCGCAGCACCGACGGATGGCGGAACAGGCCTCGCGACGACCGGAACCGACGGAGGCGGCCCTTGGCCGATCTTCCTCGCCGGGAGCGCCCTGCTCCTCGGGGCTGCCTTGTTCCTCGGGCGGCGGATGCCCACGAAGTCGCAGAAGTAGCGGACCTGCCGCGAAACGCGCAGGACCTCGCGGACCGGGTCGCGAAACCTCCCGGATACCGAATTCCAATACGCTAGCTCCATGCGCGCACCAATAACCAAGGCTGTCATCCCCGCGGCAGGCCTCGGGACTCGCTTCCTGCCTGCCACGAAGGCCATCCCGAAAGAGATGCTCCCCGTCGTCGACCGCCCCGCGATCCAGTACGTCGTGGAGGAGGCTGTCGAGGCCGGCCTCTCCGACGTGCTCATGATCACCGGCAGACACAAGGCGTCGCTCGAGAACCACTTCGACCGCGTGGCCGAACTCGAGACGCTCCTCGCGGCTCGCGGTGAGCACGAGAAGCTCGCCCGCGTGAACGCGGCGACCAACCTCGCCGATGTGCACTACCTCCGTCAGGGCGACCCGCTCGGCCTCGGCCACGCCGTGCTGCGCGCCAAGCAGCACATCGGCCACGAGCCGTTCGCCGTGCTCCTCGGCGACGACATCATGTCCTCCGGCGGATCACTGCTCAAGCGCATGATCGAGGTGCACGAGCAGACCGGCGCCAGCGTCGTCGCGCTCCAGGAGATCGACCTCGATCAGATCTCTGCGTATGGAGTCGCCGCCTACGACACGAGCATTCCGCGTGAACAGGGCGTCGTCGGCCCCGACACGATCCAGCTGACCGGGCTCGTCGAGAAGCCTGCCCGTGAAGACGCGCCGTCGAACCTCGCCGTCATCGGGCGCTACCTGCTGCGTCCCGAGGTCTTCGAGGTCCTCGAGCGCACAGCCCCCGGCCGCGGCGGGGAGATCCAGCTCACCGACGCCCTCGAGGTGCTCGCCGGCGACCCCGAGGCGTTCGGCGGAGTCGTGGGCGTCGTCTACGGCGGACGCCGCTACGACACCGGCAACAAGCTCGAGTACATCAAGGCGACCGTCGAGCTCGCGAGCCAGGACCCGAAGCTCGGCCCCGAGCTCCGCCCTTGGCTGCAGTCCTTCGCGGCGCAGATCGCCGACTGAGCCGAGACGATCACGAGACGGGGACCCCGCGCAGGACGCGCCGGGTCCCCGTTCTGCTTCTCGCCGATCTCCGCGCCCTCGTTCACTAGCCGGTCACCTAGTGGACATCGGCTGATTTCCCCGGGCCTCTACGCTCGCCGGGTTCATCCCCCGACCGTTAGGCCGAACCCCGCATGCGCATCACGACGTCACGACGACGCCTCGCTTCAACCATCGCTGTGACGACCGGGCTGGGGGTGCTCCTCTCCGGCTTCGGCGCGGGGGCAGCATCCGCCGCCGAGCCGTTCACCGACGACCAGCTCGCCTACGACTACCCGTCGAACGCCGAGTACGACTACGTGCCGATCATGGACCAGTTCTCCTGGCTCGTCACCGACCGCGCCGACATCATCGCGCTCAACGACAGCCAGACCGTCGACATCAACACCTCGGCCACCCCCGAGCAGGTCGAGCGCGCGATCGTCGACCAGTACGACGACATGTCGGTCTCCATGGCCGACGGCCTCGGCGAGAACCTCGGCGCGATCTACACCGAGGCGCGCCTCGCGGGTGAGCTGCCGAAGATCGACGCGCTCCTCGCGAAGAGCGGCGGCCTCGTCGGGTACTACTCCTCGTCGAACCCGTCGAAGAACTACTTCGACTACGACCGCCCTTACATCCGCTTCCCCGAGCTGCTCCAATACCGCGACAAGGAGGGCGGCGACGCCTGGGACTCCACGAGCGGTGCCTACCCCAGCGGTCACACCTCGCAGGCGTACTGGCAGGGCACGTCGCTCTCGATGATGCTGCCAGAGCTCGCCCCGCAGATCCTCGCGCGCACCTCCGAAGCCGGGAACAACCGCATCGTCATGGCAGCGCACTACCCGCTCGACGTGATGAGCGGACGCATGATGGGACAGCACATCGTCGAGCGCCGCATGAGCGACCCCGCGTTCCGCGAGCTCTTCGCCGAGGCCGAGGCCGAGCTGCGCGGCGTGCTCGAGGCCGGATGCGGCGCCGCCCTCGCCGACTGCATCGAAGCCGACACCCCGTACCTCTCCGACGACGACGCCCTCGCGCTCTACGAGCAGCGCATGTCCTACGACTTCCCGCAGATCGCGCCCGCCGGGGAAGCCGTGACGATCCCCGCGAACGCCGAGTCGCTGCTCATCACGAGCCACCCCGACCTCACGCCCGAGCAGCGCCGCCAGGTGCTCGAGCTCACCGCGCTCGACTCCGGCTACCCGCTCGATGAGGGTGCAGAAGGCAGCTGGCAGCGCCTCAACCTGGCCGCCGCCATGGCAGCTCAGGTCGAGGTCGACGCCGACGGGAGCATCAGCCTCGTCGACGCCGGAGCCGAGCAGCCCGAGCCCAGTACGCCGGGCACCGCCGAGCCCACCGTGACCCCAGCCCCGACGGTGGCGCCCACCGCCACCACGGAGCCCACCGCGTCCGCGACTGCGGCGCCTACCGCGTCGGCGACGACCATGCCCCCCGCCTCCGCCACGTCGACGACCGCACCGGTCGCTGGCGGCGACAACGCCGACAACGGCTCGGACGCGCTCGCGACAACCGGCGCCGAGAACGTCGGCGCTGGCATCCTCGCCGCATTCGCGCTGCTCGCGACCGGCCTGACAGCACTCGTCGTGCGCAAGCGCTCCGCGAAGACGAACAGCTAGCAGACGGCGAGAACACGAGGCCCGCAGGCCCGCCGCGCCCGGAGCATCCACCAGATGTCGGGGGCGGCGACCTGCGGGTTTCGTCTACCGCTGATCGACTCGAGGCCGGCCCGTCCGCCCCACCGAACTTCCTGCGCATCCACGCCAACCACTGGCGTCGTCGTTCACCCCGAGGTGGACTTGACCCATGGCAAAGACAACACGCGTGCTCAGCGTCTCGGTTCCCGTCTCCGATGTGGACGCGGCGCTCGCCTTCTATACGGACGTGCTCGGCTGCGAGCTCGTCATGGACGTCGAAGCATGGCCAGGCGCCCGCTACGTCGAGGTGCTCCCGCCTGGCTCGAGCGTCGGCATCGTCCTGCTCCCGCACGACAGCGAGATCCCCATCGCCGTGCGCCTCGGCACCACCGACGCGCAAGAGGCGCACGACCGGATCAAGGCCAGCGGCGTCGAGCTCCACAACGCCGAAGTGCTGCGCTGGGAGAGCGTTGCACCCATGTTCTCGTTCGAAGACCCAGACGGCAACGGGCTCGTCTACCTGGAGGACCAGCCCGGCCAGACACTGGGGGAGTAGGGGCGCGGATGCGCGAAGACACCGCCCGCACCCGCCGCTCGCGCAACGCCGCACGCATCCTCGTGCTGGCCGCTGCCGTCATCGGCGTCGTGCACGCCGCCTTCAGCGCCTCCTGGGCGCTCGGTGGAACCTGGCTGCTGTCGACCATCGGGGCGATCGCCGTCGAGTTCTCGAGGCGAGAACCACTGGAGTCCGGCCTCCTGCTGGGCACCGTCGCGCTGGTCAAGCTGCTCGCCGCCCTCATTCCCGTCGCTCTCGACGCGCAGCGGATGCCGTGGCCGAGAGTGTGGCGCGCCATCTGCTGGGTGGGCGGCCCCGGCATCGTGCTCTACGGGCTCGTCAACATCGTCGCGAGCGGCGCCGTGCTGCTCGGGGTACTCGTGCCCGAAGGCGGCTACGACCGGGATGCCATGATCGGGCACGCCCTCCTCTGGGACCCGCTCTTCCTCCTCTGGGGGCTCGCCCTCACCGGCTGGCTCTGGCTCACGAGGCCAGTGGCCCGGAGAGTGCCACCGACCCCCGAGGGACGCGTCAAATAAACTCGGTCCCATGCGCGTGCTGCTCTGCGAAGACGACGACCAGTTGGCAAGGGGGCTGAGCCGCGCTCTCAAGCACGCCGGACACCGCGTCACGCGGGCCGCCGACGTCGCCGAAGCCCTCGCCTGCATCCGCGACGAAGTGCCCGAGCTGGCACTCGTCGACATGTCCCTCCCCGACGGGCTCGGCACGCAGATCATCGCGAAGCTGCGCCAACATCCGGCCGTCGGCATCATCGTCGTCAGCGCGCACGGCCGCGAGCAGGACCGCATCGCGGGGCTCCGCGCCGGCGCCGACGACTACGTCACCAAGCCCTTCAGCGTCGCCGAGCTGCTCGTCCGCATCGAAGGCCTCGCCCGGCGCACCCGCGAGATGCGCCGCTCCACGAGCATCCCCGAGTCTTCCGTCATCGAAGTCGGGATGCTGCGCCTCGACACCGAGACGCGCACCGCGACCATCACCCCAGACGACGGCGCCACCCCCACCGCTCAGGCGCTCACGCAGAAGGAGTTCGAGATCCTCCGGCTCCTCGCGGCGCGGGCAGGACAGCCGGTGACGCGCGAGGACCTCCTCGACCGCGTCTGGGAGAGCAGCGTCGAGACCGGCACCCGCTCGCTCGACACCCACATGGCCACACTGCGCAGCAAGCTCGGCGACACCGTCACCATCACCACCCTCCGGGGCGTCGGCTACAGCCTGACGGCACCCGCCAACCCGGACGGGCCCACCTGATGCACCGGCGACTCGTGCTGTGCGCCGTCCCGCTGCTCGTGCTGCTGCTCATCATGATCGCCGTGCCCACCGCCGTCACGATCGCCGACCGCCACTCGGCGGAGCTCACCAACGACCGCCTCAACGATGCCGCCCGCTTCTCGACCGCCGCCTACACGGCCATCGGCACCGATCCCGTCCGCCTCCAGGCCGAGCTCGACGACTACGCCGAGCTCTTCGACACCCCCACCTGGCTCCTCAACCGCGACGGGCAGATCATCCACTCGGCAGGCCTGCCCTACGCGGTCGACGACGCAGACCTCGCGCTCGTCGACGCCGCCCTCTCCGGGCAATCGCCAGACATCACCACCACCGTCTGGCCGTGGGGGCCCGAGCGGCTCACGATCGTCGCCCCCGTCGGCCGCGACTCGCAGGTCGTCGGCGCCCTCGTCTTCGACGTGCCCACCGAAACGGCTCGCACCACGATCCTCACCGAGTGGCTCATCCTCGCCGCAGGGCTGCTCGTTCCCGGCGCCGTCGCCTTCTGGCTGCTCTGGCCCATGTCTCGGTGGATCCTCCGCCCCGTGCAAGAACTCGAACGCTCCGTCGACGCCGTCGCGCGCGGCGACCTCGACGCGAAGGCCGGCACCGACGCGGGCCCGAGCGAACTGCGGCTCCTCGCGTCCACCTTCAACTCCATGGTCGGCACCGTCTCCGCGACCGTCACGAGGCAGCAGGAGTTCGTGTCGGATGCGTCGCACCAGCTGCGCACGCCCCTCGCCTCCACGCGCATCTCGGTCGAGAACCTCGAGCCGTACCTCCGCGACGACGTCGAAGCCCGAGAGGTGCACGCCGAAGCCATCGAGACCATCGACCGCATGACCGGCACCGTCGCGGGACTGCTCGACGCGACCCAGTTCCAGAGCCGGCCGCCGCGCATCTCGGCGATCGGCGACGCGCTCGCCGGGGCGGCGTTCCGGTGGGCAGAAGCCGGAGCGCGAGCCGGCATCGCCGTGCAGACCGTGCACCTCCAGGGGGAGACGCTGGAAGTGCAGGAGCCGGCCGGCGGCCTCGACGCCGTCGTGAGCGAGCTCGTCACCAACGCCATCAAGCTCTCCGGCGGCACCGAGGTGCGTGTCGCTGGCAGGCCGGACATCGGCTCGCGCAGCTACGTGGTCACGGTCGACGACAACGGCATCGGGCTCGCATCTGACGACCGCGAGCATGCCACGCAGCGCTTCTGGCGCTCACCCCGCACCAGCAACCTGCCGGGAACCGGCCTCGGCCTGAGCATCGTCGCGCAAGCCCTGCGAGATATCGGGGGCGGGCTGACGCTCGCGGATGCGCCCGGCGGCGGCCTCCGCGTCGAAGCCGCGGTGCCCCTGGCGGAATCTCAGTCCTAGCCGAGCGGAGCATCTGCTAGCGATAGACCTCGCGACGGTGCGCGGCACGCACGATCGTGATGACGAGTTCCTCGTCGTAGATGTCGTAGATGACGCGGTAGTCGCCGATGCGAAGTCGCCACGCGGTCTCCTCGCCCACCAGCTTGCGAGCCCCTTGCGGGCGTGGTGTTTCCGACAGCGACTGGATCGCATCCAGCACGCGCAGTTGGACTGGGCGAGTCAGTTTGCGGACCTGTTTTGCGGCGGCCGAGGTGAACTCGACGCGGTAGGTCACGCGCCGAGCTCACCGCGAAGCTCATCGAGGGAAACCCGGTCGCCATCATCTGCCGCTTTCGCATGGCGATACGACTCAACATCGCCATGCATCTCGAACGACTCCAGAGCTTCGAGGTCCGCGACGCTGACGACGACTGCGGCGAGCTTGCCGTTCCGAGTCACTCCTACCCGTTCACCGGCATACATGGCCCGACCGAGCACGTCGGAGAGCTGCTCGCGAAGTTCTCGGGTGCTGATCTCACGCGTTACGGAGTCCATGTGTCAAGAGTAGACGTTGTGTACACAGTTGTCACCGGTTGCTGGCGAGTGGCCCCTATGGCTTGTTCGCCGTGAACCAGCCGGCGGCCCCGGGATGCAGCGCGATGGGAGTCGTCCCCGCGCCCGTCCGAGGGTTGATCTGTCCCGCCTCAGGGCGCACGTGCGACAACGCATCCGAGTTCTCGAACAGGCAGGCGGTGAGGAACTCGGCCAGCGAATCCGCCATGCCAGGCCTCACCGCGAGCACCGTCGGCACCGCGAGCGTCGTCGCCGCCTGCAGGCCCTCGTACATCGTCGACGGGATCGTGACCGGGAAGTACACGAGCGAGAAGCGGTCGATGAGATGCTCCGCGTTCGCGCCGAGGTCGATGAAGCGCACCCGCTGCCCGGCGCCGATCTCGCTGATCGCAGGGGTGGGCATGCCCGTGAGGCTCGCCGCCGCCTCGACCGCGCCGCCCGCGAGCGCCGCCACGGAATCGGCCTGCGAAAGGCTCACGTAGTCCGCCTCGACGCCCAACTCGTCCAGGATCGCCGACGTCGTGAAGCGGGTGCCAGACAGCTCGAGTCCCCCCGCGATGGTCTTGCCATGCAGGCCCCGCAGGTCGGTGATGTCCGAGTCCTCCGGAACCACGAGGTGCAGCACCGAATCGAAGACACGCGCAAGCGCTACGATCTCGCCCTCGAACTCCGCAGCGACATCGACGTTGATGAGCGCCGCATCCACCTCGCCCGAGCTCAGCAGCTGCGCGTTCTCGAGCGACGAGGCGGTGTCGCGCACCAGCATCTCGCCGGCCGGCCACGAGGCGTTCACCGCGTCGGCGTAGGCCGCCCCGATCTCCCGGAACACCGCCCCCTCTGGCCCGGTCGCGAGCGTCAGCACCTGCCCGGAAGGCTTCGGCGAGGCGCACGCCGCGAGCGCAAGCGAAGACAGCGTGGCCGCCGCGCCTCCCAAGAACGCTCGCCGCGTGAGGCCGCCTGCTGGCAGCTCAACCGACGACATCCACGGTGCAAACGCCACGGTTCGAGCCTAACAAGCGGGCATCCGCGACCGAATGTCAAGAACACCTTAAGGATGCGCCGAGCCCCTGGGCTCCTGGCTTGTGGGCGCCCACCCTTGGACGACGAGCCGTCACCGATGACGCACACGCTGGAGTTCAAAGGAGAACACCGTGACACACGACTCGAGCCCCGACAAGGGCAAAGCGGTCAAGACCACCCCGAGCTCACCAGGCCGGGCAGCAGGCAGCACCCCTCCCGTCAAGAAGAAGAAGCCGTTCTGGCACCACCTCTACGTGTGGGTGCTTGTCGGCATCGCGCTCGGTGTCGCCGTCGGCCTGATCTTCCCGGCCTTCGCCTCCGAGCTGCGCTGGCTCGCGACGCTCTTCATCAACCTGGTCAAGGTCGTCATCGCGCCGACCATCTTCGCGACCGTCGTCGTCGGCATCGCTGGCCTCGGCAACCTCGCGAAAGCGGGCGGCCTCGCCCTGCGCACCGCCGTCTACTTCAACATCACCACCGTCGTCGCCCTGGGCCTCGGCCTCATCGCCATCAACGTGTTCCAGCCGGGCGCCGGCCTGAACTACGACGTCGCGAGCTTCGACGGATCCGCCGCCGACGCCACCATCGCCGACGCGGGCGACGCCGGGGGAGAGGGCCTGCCCGGCTTCATCCTCGGCCTCATCCCCACCTCGTTCATGTCGGCGTTCGTCGATGGCCAGCTCCTCCAGGTGCTGCTGCTCGCCATCCTGACCGCCATCGCGATCGCCATGCTCGGCAAGCGTGGCGAGAAGGTCGTGCGCGCCATGGACTCGCTCGCGAAGGTCATGTTCGGCATCATCAAGATCGTCATGTGGGTCGCCCCCATCGGCGCCTTCGGCGGCATCGCCTTCACGATCGGCAAGCACGGCGCCGAGATCCTCGGCAACCTCGCCTTCTTCATGGGCTCCTTCTGGCTCACCTGCCTCATCTTCGTCTTCCTGGTGCTCGGCCCCATCTGCCACTGGGCCGGCTTCAGCATCTTCAAGTACCTCCGCTACATCAAGGATGAGCTGCTTATCGTGCTCGGCACCTCCTCCTCCGAGACGGTGCTGCCGCGCATGATGACGAAGCTCGAGGCGGCCGGCGTGCCCAAGCACGTCGTCGGCCTCACCATCCCGACTGGCTACTCGTTCAACCTCGACGGCACCGCCATCTACATGTCCATGGGTGCCATCTTTATCGCGCAGGCGTTCGGAGTGGACGTGCCCATCGGCACCCAGATCGCGCTCCTCGCGTTCATGCTCATCTCCTCGAACGGAGCAGCGGGCGTCTCCGGAGCGGGTCTCGTGACCCTCGCCGCATCCATCGCCGCGTTCGACCACATCATCCCCATGGTGGGGCTCGCGCTCATCGTCGGCATCGACCGGTTCATGTCAGAGGGCCGCGCGCTCACGAACCTGACGGGCAATGGCATCGGCACACTCGTCATCGCCCGCTGGACGAAGGCGCTCGACCGCGAGCGACTCCAGGAAGTGCTCGACAACCCCAACGACATCGACGTCGAGCACCTCATGAGCCTCGACGGCGAAGAGGAAGCCGAAGCGCGCGCCGAGGGGGAGCGCAACCTGGAGCTGGCATCCGACAGCATCGACCGGAAGACGGGGTTCGCGGTCGACGGGCCGGCTGCGGACTCAGCTGAGGGGGCCTCGGACCGCAGGAGCTCCTCCAGCGAGTCGAACGCCCGCGGCTGACCGGAAAACGGCGGGGGCCCGCGGCGTCGATGTGACGCCCCGGGCCCCTTTCGCCGTCGCGCCGTCGCCGCCACCTTCTCCGCCGCCGCTGACCAACTTCAGTGCTGATCCGGCCGCTTTCTGCCCGAACTGGCGGGAAACGGCCGTCTGAGCACTGAAGTTGGTCAGGGGTGCCGGATGGGGCGATGGTGTGAGGCTCCGCCACTCCGCCACTCCGCCACTTCGCCGCCTCGGCCACCACCTCGGCCACCACTACCGCCCCCACCTCGGACCAACTTCAGTGCTGATCCGGCCGGTTTTGGTCTGGATCGGCGGGAAACGGCCGTCTGAGCACTGAAGTTGGTCAGCGGTTCCGGTTGGGGGCGATGGTGTGACGCTCCGCCACTTCGCCGCCTCGGCCACCACCTCGGCCGCCACTACCGCCCCCACCTCGGACCAACTTCAGTGCTGATCCGGCCGGTTTCGTCTTCGAGCGGCGGGAAACGGCCGTCTGAGCACTGAAGTTGGTCAGGCAGCAGCGGCGGGTGTCTCCGAGAGTCGGCGGCTCGGCGCTACGCCCCTACGCCCCGGGCGCTCCGGGGGCGCCGAGCTCGCGGGAGATGCGGTCGGCTGCGGCGATCGCGGCAGGCGCGAGGGCTTCGATGCTGAGGCCCGGGTACTCGAGCTCGATCGAGGACACCGAGAGGCCGTGCGTCACGGCGCCGGTGTGGTCGCGGATGGGTGCCGAGACACACACGGTGCCCGTCTCGTTCTCGCCCAGGTCCGTCGAGTAGCCGCGCTCGCGGACGCGGGCGAGCTCCTCGTGCAGCAGGCCGAGGTCGGTGATCGTGAGGTCGGTGCGCCGGGGCAGGCCGACGCGTTCGGCAAGCGCATCCACTCGCTCGGGCGCCCAGTCGGCGAGCACGACCTTGCCCATGCCGGAGCTGTGCAGGGGCACGCCGAGGCCGACGCGCGAGCGCATGCGGTACGGCTTCGCCGAGTCGCGGCGGATGAGGTAGACCATCTCGCTCTCCGTCGCGACGCCCACGTGGATGGTGCAGTCGACGGAGGCGGCGAGCTCGTCGACGATGGGGCCCGCGACCTGCGAGATGTCGACGCTCGCGAGCGCCCGGCCCGCGAGGGCGAGCAGGTTGGGCCCGGCCCGGTAGCCCTGCTCGGAGTTGCCCCCGAGGTAGTGCTGCGCGACGAGGGTGCCCAGGATGCGGTGGACGGTGGCCTTCGCGAGTCCGGCTTCGGCGACGATGTCCGTGAAGCGCGGATGCGCGAGGGCCGCCGCGAGCACAAGCAGCGTCTTCTCGCTTGCGCCCGCGGGCGGGGTCGGCGACTGGCCTGCGTCGTCCATCCTGACCACCCTCGTTGTTGGAGTCGTCACCGCATCGCAGTGATCGGGACAGAGTCCATGTCGTCGAACGACTGGTTCTCGCCGGCCATCGCCCACACGAACGAGTAGCTGGAAGATCCTACTCCCGAGTGCAGCGACCAGCTCGGGGAGAGCACGATGTCGCCGTTCGCGACCATGAGGTGGCGCGTCTCCTTGGGGTCGCCCATGAGGTGCACGACCCGCTGGTCCTCTTCGAGGTCGAAGTAGTGGTACACCTCGGTGCGACGGTCGTGGGTGTGCGCCGGCATGGTGTTCCACATGCTGCCGGCGTGGAGGCTCGTGACGCCCATGACGATCTGGCAGCTCTTGACGCCGTTCTCGTGGATGCACTGGCGCAGCGTGCGGCGGTTCGACGTGACCTGGTCGCCGAGCTCGCGGATCGTGCCCTCTTCGGGGGTGACGAGGGTGTTCGGGTAGGCCGTGTGCGCGGGGGCGCTGAAGCCGTAGAACTTGGCGGGGTCGGCGGCGTCGTTGCTCTCGAAGGTGACGTCGACGGTGCCGCGGCCGAGGTAGAGCACGGCGGTCTTCGCGAGCTCGTAGCGCTCGCCGTCGGCGACGACGGCGCCGGCGCCGCCCGTGTTGACGATGCCGAGCTCGCGGCGGTCGAGGAAGTTGTCGCTGCGAAGCTCGTCGACGGTCTGAAGCGTGAGGGGGCTGTCGGTGGGGACGGCGCCGACGGTGACGACGCGGTCGAAGTGCGTCGCGACGACGCGGATCTCACCTGGCGTGAGGAGCTGCTCGACGAGGTAGCGGTCACGGAGTGCCTGCTGGTCGAGGGTGGGGATGTCTTCCGGGCGACCCGGGCGGTACTGCTGGGACAAGGGAGTTCCTCTCGTGATTCGTTCGTGGCACGTCTATAGTAGGTGAATGAAACCGAGTTCCGCCAGGTGGACCTGGCCTCACGCGAAAGGGTCGCTATGACCAGCTTCGACCTCACTGGAAAGACCGCGGTCGTCACCGGCGCCCGCCGCGGCATCGGCCTCGGCATCGCCACGGCACTCGCTGAGGCAGGGGCGGACATCATCGCCGCGTCCTCCCAGCAGGAAGCCGACGGCGGGGAAGTCGGGGCACGTGTCCGCTCGCTCGGCCGCAGCTTCGAGGGCCACGGCGTCGACTTCACCGACCGTGCCGCCGTCGAGCAGTTCGGCGCATCCGTGAAGCACGCCGACATCCTCGTCAACAACGCAGGCACCATCCGCCGCGCGCCCGCCGCCGAGCACTCGCTCGACTGGTGGGACGAGGTCATCCAGGTGAACCTCTCGAGCCAGTTCGTGCTCAGCCAGATCGTCGGCGCGGCAATGGTCGAACGCGGCAACGGGCGCATCATCTTCACCGCCAGCCTGCTCAGCTTCCAGGGCGGCATCAACGTGCCCGGGTACACGGCGTCGAAGTCGGCCATTGCGGGCCTCGTCCACGCCCTCAGCAACGAGTGGGCATCCCGCGGCGTGACCGTCAACGCGATCGCCCCCGGCTACATCGCGACCGACAACACCGAGGCGCTGCGCGAAGACAGCGACCGCTCGCGGTCCATCCTCGAGCGCATCCCCGCGGGTCGCTGGGGCGAGGCAGAAGACCTCGGCGGTGCCGCCGTGTTCCTCGCGAGCCCGGCCGCTGCCTATGTCACGGGCGTCGTCCTCCCCGTCGACGGCGGATGGCTCGCACGATGAGCGCCCTGTTCGAGGGCCACTCCGTCGTTCCCCTCTCAACGCCGAGCACGCAGGCGCAGGCCGAGGCGCTCGCCGACGGTCTCGTCGCGGGCGGCATCGGCATCGTCGAGATCGCACTGCGCGGCGACGGGGCACTGGATGCACTGCGCCACATCGCGGGGCGCCCCGACCTCATCGTGGGTGCGGGCACCGTGCTCGACACCGAGCAGGCCAAGCAGGCGCTGGATGCGGGTGCACAGTTCCTCGTCTCGCCCGGCCTGTCGGCGGAGGTCGTCCGAGTCGCCCAGTACGCCGACGTTCCGATCCTCCCGGGAACGCTCACGCCGAGCGACATCACGGCGGCCCGCGACCTCGGGCTGACGCAGCTCAAGCTCTTCCCGGCGGGCAACTTCGGCGGGCTGTCCCTGCTCACCACGTACGCCTCCGTGTTCCGCGGCATCACGTTCATGCCGAGCGGCGGCATCAGCATCGCCAACCTCGCCGAGCACCTCGAGCACCCGGCGGTCTTCGCCGCGAGCGGAAGCTGGCTCGGCAGCTCGAAGCTGCTCGACCAGGGTGCAGACGCGGTCGCCGAGGCAGCCCGCGCGGCGGCCGACATCGCGACCCGCGTGAGCGCCGCCAAGGTCGGCCGCACGTGAGCGGCATCGTCACGATCGGGGAGGCGCTCGGGCTGGTGATCGCGCGCCGGGCCGGCGGCTTCGACCTGCAGTCCGACGCCGAGATGAGTTTCGGCGGTGCAGAGAGCAACGTCGCGATCGCCGCCGCCCGACTCGGCGTCGAGGCCGCGTGGATCGGCCGGGTCGGCGATGACGCCGTCGGCAGGCGCATCCTCCGGGCACTCAGGGCCGAACAGGTGCAGCTGCACGAGACGGTCGATGCGGATGCACCCACCGCGATCATGCTCAAGGACCGGCCCCGTCCGGGCCGCAGCCGCGTCACCTATTACCGCGGCGGACTCGCCGGCAGCCGCATCACGCCGGCCGACGTCCCAAGCGAGGCCATCGTTGGCGCCCAGGTCCTGCACGTCACGGGCATCAGCCTCGCCCTCAGCGACAGCGCCGCCGAGACGGTGCTGAGCGCCGTCCGCCTCGCTCGCGAGCACGGCGTGATCGTGTCGTTCGACGTCAACCACCGCAGCAAGCTGTGGTCGGCCGAGGCCGCGGCTCCCCGCTACCGCGAGCTCGCCGCGCTCAGCGACATCGTCTTCGCCGGAGATGACGAGGCCGCCATGCTCGTCGGCGAGGCATCCCCGATCGAGCAGGCCCGCGCCCTGCAGGCCCTCGGCCCCAGGCAGGCCGTCATCAAGCGCGGCGAGCACGGCGCGTCCGGCGTCGACGGCGACCTCGAGGTCGAGGTGCCGGCCTTCGCGGTCGACGTCGTCGACACGGTCGGCGCCGGCGACGCCTTCGCGGCCGGTTACCTCGTCGAGCTCACGCGTGGGGCGCCCCTCGAGCAGCGCATGCTGACGGCCGCCGCGTGCGGAGCCAGCGCGTGCCGCAGCGACGGCGACTGGGAGTCGCTGCCGAGCTGGGGTGACCTGCGCGAGCTCGTGGACGGCGTCGGCGACGCCGTCCAACGCTGATCCACCCCGGTTCCTCTCAACACCCCCCGATGTCAGCGAAGATAGAAGACAGGAGTCTGCTCACATGACCTTCGAGATCGGCGAAGAGCACTTCCTCCTCGACGGCGAACCCCACCGCGTGCTCTCCGGGGCGCTGCACTACTTCCGCGTGCATCCCGAGCAGTGGGCCGACCGCATTCACAAGGCCAAGCTCATGGGCCTCAACACGATCGAGACCTACGTCGCCTGGAACGCCCACGAGCCCCGCAAGGGGGAGTGGGATGCGACCGGCTGGAACGACCTCGGCCGGTTCCTCGACCTGATCGCGGCCGAAGGGATGCACGCCATCGTGCGCCCAGGCCCCTACATCTGCGCGGAATGGCACAACGGCGGGCTCCCGACGTGGCTCACCGCGATGCCCGGGGTGGGGCTGCGACGCTCGGAACCCAGCTACCTGCACGAGGTCGAGACCTACCTGCAGCGCGTCTACGACATCGTCGCGCCGCGGCAGATCGACGTCGGCGGCCCCGTGGTGCTCGTGCAGATCGAGAACGAGTACGGCGCCTACGGCAACGACACTGCCTACCTCGAGCGGCTCGTCGAGGTCACCCGCGAGGCTGGCATCACGGTGCCGCTCACGACGATCGATCAGCCCACCGACCAGATGCTGAGCGACGGCAGCGTCGACGGCGTGCACCTCACCGGCTCGTTCGGGTCGCGCGCCGAGGAGCGCCTCGCCACCCTGCGGCGCCACCAGCCGACCGGCCCGCTCATGTGCGCCGAGTTCTGGGACGGCTGGTTCGACTGGTGGGGCGCCTTCCATCACACGACGAGCGTCGAGGATGCGGCTCGCGAGCTCGACGCGCTGCTCGCCGCAGGCGCCTCCGTGAACTTCTACATGGTCCACGGTGGCACCAACTTCGGCCTCACCAACGGGGCGAACCACAAGGGCAGGTACCTGCCCATCACGACCTCCTACGACTACGACGCGCCGCTCGACGAGGCAGGGAACCCCACCCCGAAGTTCTTCGCGTTCAGGGACGTCATCGCGAAGTACGCCGATGTGCCGGCGGAGACCCCCGCGCTCGCGGTCCCAGCTTCCGAGTTCGAGGTGCCGCTCTCCGTCGTGGCTCCGGATGCGTGGCTCCCGCCCGTCAGTCCCGAACGCCACACGACGCCCCCGACCTTCGATGCCCTGCAGCATCTGAGCGCCCTGGTCGCCTACGAGACCGAGCTGCCGCGCGCATCCGCACCCCGCCTGCTGGAGTTCGAGGACGTGCGCGACTTCGCGTGGCTCTCCATCGATGGCGTCCCCTTCGGCACGCTATCGCGCACCCTCCACGAGACGTCGATCGTCGTGCCCGCCGGGACGCGGCTGCGCGTGCTCGTGGAGGAGCAGGGTCGCGTCAACTACGCCGAGCGCATCGGCGAGGAGAAGGGCATCATCGGCACGCCGCTCCTCGACGGGGCTCCCCTCGAAGGCTGGACGGCGACGCCCATCGACGTCGCAGAGGCCGGAATCGCGATCGGCTCGGCGCTCACCAGCGCACCCGGCGCCGGTGGTGCTGCTCTTGCTGCGGCCGACGCATCCGCACCACTGGCTCATCCCGAGACGCCGCTCGGGCTCACCGGGTTTCGCGGCGAGTTCGAGCTCGAAGCGCCGAGCGACCTCTACCTCGACACCGCCAAGTGGGGCAAGGGGTACGCCCTGGTGAACGGCTTCCTGCTCGGGCGCTATTGGCGCAGCGGACCGCAGCAGACGCTCTACGTGCCGGGCTCGGTGCTCCGCGCCGGCGTCAACACGGTCGCGATCGTCGAGCTCGAGGTGACGGCGTCTCCCGTCGCTCGCTTCGTCGCGCAGGCCACGCTCGGCCCCCTCGAGGAGTAACCGGGGTCCGCGCCGCGCCCCGCGCCCCGCACACCCGCCGGCCGCCCACCCGTTCCGCGGCATCGCTGCCCGGCGTTTCGCCCTCTGAGAGTGGTCTCAGAGGTCGAAACGTCGGGCAGCGGTCAGCGATCAGGCCCGTTAGGCCCGCCTCGCCGGGAGGCTCTTGCTACTGACCTCGGCGACCGAGTCGTCGAGCACCCAGCACTGCTCCGCCGCCGACAAGCGCCAGGCCGAAGAGGACCGCCGCCAGGGGGAAGTCCGCGCCGGTCGACGCCAGCCCCTCCGGAGTCGGCGTCCCGGTGTCCGATCCACCCTGAGGCGTGGATGTGGCTGCGGACGTGGACGTGGGTGCGGATGTGGATGCGGAGGTGGCTGACGGCGAGGGCGTGGCGCCCCCGGTCGGAGCTGCCGTGGCCGTCGCGGTCGGCGGGGTGACGACGGGTCCGGGCTCCTGCCACATCGTCGGCGTGACCGGCGTGACGGTGATGCGTCGTAGCGTCGCCGCTCCGCCCTCGGACCAGGCGGTGATGGCGTCCGCGCCCTCGTTCGGGAACACCTGATCGGTGATGGTCACCATCCCGTCCGCCGTGAAGAGCTCGACGGATGCGCGATCCAGGTAGAGGGAGAAGGTAACCGAGCCGTCGTCGTCGAGGGCGACCGGCGCATCCTCCACCGATGCGAAGGCGGGGTGGAAGTCCACGTTGCCGGAGTTCGTCCGGTCGACGAACAGGCGTCCCTGCGCGGCGTCGTAGCCGATGCGGGTTCCCGACTCGGCGTCCCCGAAGACCGTGATTCCCGCCCGCTGCGCCTCGCCCGGTTCCAGGGTCACCTCGAGTTTCACGACGTCTCCCGAGAGCCCGAGATCCACCGCGCCATTGAGGGCGACGTCCGTGCGCGTGGCCGCGCCTGCCACGTCGAGCTGCTCATCGACCTGGGGGACGACCTGCTGCTTGAGGCGCGGTCCCGCTGGAGTCGAGGTCAGGACGACCTCGCGCGGGAGCGTCATCGAGCTGCGCCACGTCGAGGTGGGAATGTCGTTGGCGTAGTCCCAGTTGTTCATCCAGCCCTGCATGATCCGGCTCCCGTCCGGGGTGCCGAAGTACGAGACCGTCGCGTAGTAGTCGCGGCCCCAGTCGAGCCAGTCGTAGCTCTCGAGCGTCGATGGGACGCTCGTGTCGGCGAACATGATCTGGTCCAGCATCAGGTGGCCCCAGCCCGACCTGTTCTGATCGACCGCCTGAATCGTGGCCTGCTGCCCGCGGAGGTCGGAGACGTCCCAGCTCGACCAGTCGAGCGTCTCGCTGTTCCTGCCGGTCGCCGTGCGCACGACTTCGCCGTCGACGATGAGGTTGACCGCGGTCTCCTCCGAGCGAAGCTGCGAGGGCTCGTCGCCGATCACGAGGTGATCGAAGGTGAGGTGCCCCCAGCCTCCTGTCGCCTCGTCTCGAACGCGGAGCTGCGCATCCTTGCCGGCGAACTCGCTGATGTCCCACGACTGCCACGTCATCTGCCCGGCGTTGGCACCGGTCTGCGTGCGCACGACGCTGCCATCGACGAGCAGCTCGACCTGGAGGGTGCCGTCGGTGCGGTTGCCCCCGCCGACGAGGAAGGAAGCGAAATCGCCGTCGAGCGTGAAGGAGGGCGACGTGATCGTGCCCGTGTTGTCGTCTCCGAGCGGCCCGCCCTCCCACGTGTTGACGCGCTTGTCGCCGAGCGCGTACTCGCCGCTCGTCGTCGAGGGACTGCGTGCCGGGTCGAGGGCGAAGTCGCCCGTCGCCTCCCAGCCTGAGCCGAGGAGGTTCTCGCCATCGGCGAGCTCGAAGTCGAAGACGGTGGTGCCCGCCGGCGGTTCGTTCCCGAGCTGCGAGCCGTCCACGTGCGGGTGGTTGCCTCCGCCGACGAGCAGGTTGATGACGTCGGATTCGATCGTGAACTGCGGGGACTCGAGCGAGCCCACCGGCCAGTCCCCGCCGTGGAAGCCGTTCGCGAAGCCGGCTCCGATGGTGCCCTTGACGGGGCCCTGGCCTGGCAGCGTCCCGGCCGCCGGTGCAAGCCCCCACGGGCCATCGGCCTCGTTACCGGACTCGTTGGTGACGGTCCACCCGCTGAAGTCTCCGCCGTCGAAGGTCGCGAACGGGGTTCCTTCTGCCGTGGTGCCTGGCTCGACGGTGGTCTCGCTCGTGAACTCGGTGCCGTCGAAGTCGCCGACGAAGTACTGGCCCCCGCTGCCGCCAGCCACAGCACCCGGGTTGAGATTGACGACCATGACCCATTTCGTCTCATCCGGGTTGCCGTCGACGGGCAGCTCGAAGAGCTCCGGGCACTCCCAGATGCCCTCCGTGGAGTTCGCGGGCCCGAACTCCGAGAGGTGCTCCCAGGAGCGCAGGTCGGTGCTCTTCGCGAGGATCACCTTGTGGTCGACCGCCTCGACGGCCGCCATGACCCAGTACGCACCGGCCGGACCGTCGTGCCAGAAGACCTTCGGGTCTCGGAAGTTGGCGGAGCCGCGGTCGTAGACGGGGTTGCCCTCGTGCTTCGTCCAGGTGTATCCGCCGTCATTGCTGTAGGCGAGCGACTGGGCCTGGATCCCGGGGTGCGTCGGATGATCCTGGGTGTACGCGCTCGTGTAGATGGCGACGAGCGGGGGCTTGTCTCCGGTGCCGAAACCGGAGCTGTTGGTCTCGTCGACGACGATGGAGCCAGAGAAGATGTCCTCGATCGCGACTCCGGAATCGTCGAAGGTCTGGGGGAGTGCGAGCGGCTGCTCCTCCCAGTGCATGAGGTCGGTGGAGGTCGCGTGGCCCCAGCTCATGTTCCCCCAGCGTGTGCCCTCTGGGTTGTGCTGGTAGTAGAGGTGATAGACGCCGTCGACGTACACCATGCCGTTGGGGTCGTTCATCCAGTTCTTCTCGGGGGAGAAGTGGAACTGCGGGCGGAACTGCTCCTGTCCCGCCTCGGCCGACTCCTCGGCGGTGGCCGTGGCGGCTGTCCCGGTGAGGACGGCGAACGCGATGCTGGTCGCTGCCAGCGCGGCGAGAGCCTTCCGCTTCGTTCTCGGGTGTCTCGGTGACGTCGATGTCATGGATTCGCTCGATTTCTTCTCAGTGCGTCGAATGCAACGGACTGGATTGACAACGATGTCAATCCACTTCGAGCGATGCTAGAGACTGTCCACCGGACAAAGCAAGAGTCGATTGGCGTCGACCTCGATGGGAGGGGGTGATGGCCTCGTCAGGAGGTGGGGGCGAGGATCTCGCCGCTGCCGCGCTCGATGAGGCGGGTTGGGACGGTGACGCGCTGGGCGGGGCCACGGTCGCCGCCGAGGCGGTCGAAGAGCAGCTCGGCGGCGCGCTGCCCGATCTGCTGTGGGTCCTGGGCGATCACGGTGACGCCGGGAACCAGCAGGTCTGCAAGTGGGAGGTCATCGAAGCCGACCAGCGCGATCTCGTTCTGCAGGCCCCGCTCCCGGAGGGCGCGCAGGGCCCCGATGGTGACGAGGTTCTGGGCGCTGAAGACCGCCGTCGGTGGCGTCTCGGAGTCGAGCAGTCGGCCGAGCGCCGCGCGCGAGGTCTCCTCGTCGTGGAGCTCCGTGACGATCGTGGCGAGCCGTGTGGGGATGCCGGCCTCACCCAGGGCTTCGAGGAAGCCTCGACGGCGCTCTTCGGCCGTCTGGATCGAGAGTCGGTCGGTGAGGAGCGCGATCCGCTGGTGGCCGTGCTCGATCAGGTGCGCCGTCGCCCGTGCTGCCGCGGCCTGGTTGTCGCTCGAGACGACGTCGAGGTCGAGCCCCTGGGGGACACGGTCGACGAACACGGCCGGGATGTCCCGGTCGCGGAGGGTGGTGAGGTAGGTGGGCTGCTGGGTCGTCGTCAGGATCAGGCCGTCCACGCGCCGTCGCATGAATGCGCTGACGGCACCCTCCTCGCGGGTGGCGTCGTCGTCGAGCGACGATGCGAACACGGCCACGCTGTGGTGCAATGCCGCGTCCTCCACCGCGCGGTGGATCGCGGCCGCGAACGGGTTGTCGACGCTGCCGACCAGGAGGCCGATCGTCCGGCTGCGTCCGTCGGCTCTGCGGAGGTTCCCGGCGGCGAGGTCCACGTGGTAGTTCAGGGCCCTGACGGCGTTCCACACTCGCTCGGTGGTGGTCGCGGACACGTTCGGCTCGTTGTTGACGACGCGGGAGACGGTCTTCACTCCGACGCCTGCGAGGGAGGCGACCTGCTTCATGGTCGTGCGCGAGCGCCCGCTCGCGGGGTCGTCTCGCCGAGGTGCTGTTGTCACGATCGACCTTTCTTTCGACGGCCTGTTGACTCTACTCGGCGCATGGAGTACAAACGTCGTTGACAACGTTGTCAATCAACGCAGACGATCAGGGGAATTCAATGAAGAACCGCAATCCAATCGCTCGGAAGCCATTTCTCGCCGCCTCCTCGGTGCTCGCCATCGCAGCGCTGACGCTGACGGGATGCGCCGGAGCCGACCAGGGCGCGCAGGGTGGGGGAGAGGGCGACATCGGCGTCTCGCTCATCGTCAAGACCAACTCGAACCCGTTCTTCATCGCGATGCAGGACGGCGCGCAGACGGCAGCGGATGCGAACGGGGTGACGCTCACCCTCGCAGCAGGCAAGGAGGACGGCGACGAGGACACGCAGATCCAGGCCATCGAGGCGGCCATCTCCAAGGGCGACGCGGGAATCCTCATCACCCCGAACGGGCCTGCCGTGCTCGACGCCGTCCAGAAGGCTCGCGACGCCGGCCTGTTCGTCATCGCCCTCGACACCGTGCCGGACCCGGCGGACTCCGTCGACATCACCTTCGCGACCGACAACTTCCTCGCCGGGCAGTACGTCGGCGAGTGGGCAGCGGACTCGCTTGCTGGCAAGGATGCCGTCATCGGCCTCATCGACCTCTTCGACGACAAGGCGGTCTCGGTCGACTACAACCGGAACCAGGGGTTCCTCCAGGGCATGGGCATCGAGCTCGGCAGTGACACGGTCAACGGCGACGAAGCCCCGCAGGGGAACTACTCCGGCGGACAGGGCGGCAAGTACACGATCGTCGGGAACGAGGCATCCCAGGGTGCCGAGGACGGTGGGCGCACGGCGATGGAGAACCTCCTCGCCAAGAACCCGGACATCAACGTCGTCTACACCATCAACGAACCCGCCGCCTACGGCGCCTACCAGGCTCTCGAGGCAGCGGGGAAGAGCAAGGACGATGTCACGATCGTCTCGATCGACGGCGGATGCGCCGGTGTCGGCCAGGTCGCCGACGGCATCATCGACGCCACGAGCCAGCAGTACCCGGTGAAGATGGCGGAGCTCGGCGTCGAGGCGATCGCTGAGCTCGTCGGAACGGGCAGCACCCCGGAGACCAGCGAAGGCCTGGACTTCTTCAACACGGGTGTCTCGCTGGTGACCGACCAGCCCGCTGACGGTGTGGAGTCCATCGACACGACCGAGGGTGCGGAGCTCTGCTGGGGCACGAAGTAGTCCAGCACCCGTCGCGACAGCCACACGGCGCCGCGACGCCTCTCGCCACTGCAAGGAAGTGAACTCGTGACTCAGACCTCTCCTCCCACCTCATCTCTCGACCTCGCCGCCGAATTCCTCGACCGGCGGACCCCGCTCGATCGGGTCCGCGGCGTCCTCCACCGCTATCCGGCCATCAGCCCGGCCGTCGTGCTCGTGATCGCCATCATCGTCTTCGGCACGATCAACCCCAGGTTCTTCGCCCCGGGAAACCTGTCGCTCATCCTCGACCAGGTCTCGGTCGTGGGCACGGTCGCGATCGCCCAGACGCTCATCATCCTGACCGCAGGCATCGACCTGTCGGTCGGGGCTGCCATGATCCTGGCCTCGATGGTCACCGCGCAGACCGCGGTCCAGAACGGGTTCCCCGCCCCGCTGGCGCTGCTCGCTGGCCTACTCGCCGCGCTGGCCGCCGGCACCCTCAACGGGTTCCTGGTCACGAGGGTCAAGCTGCCGCCCTTCATCGCGACGCTCGGCACGCTGAACGTCTTCGTCGCGCTGACGCTGCTGTACAGCGGCGGGCAGACGATCCGCAAGGCGGAGATGCCAGAGCTGCTCACGTGGACGGCCACGGCCTTCCCGGTCGGCGACGTCATGCTCACCGTCGGCGTCATCATCATGTTCGCGCTCTACGTGCTCGTCGCGTACGTGCTCGGGCGGACCGCGTGGGGGAGGCACGTCTACGCGGTCGGCGACGATGCCGAGGCTGCGCGACTGGCTGGCATCTCCACGACGAAGGTGCTCATGAGCGTCTACGTCGTCGCCGGTGCCGTCCTCGCGGTCGCCGCGTGGATCCAGATCGGCCGATCGGGTGCCGCCAGCCCCAACGCCGGCGCCGACCTCAACCTGGACTCGATCACCGCCGTCGTCATCGGCGGAACCTCGCTCTTCGGCGGGCGGGGAATCATCTGGGGAACGCTGCTCGGGGCGATCATCGTGGGCGTCTTCCGAAACGGCCTCTTCCTTGCAGGCGTCGACGGTCTCTATCAGACCCTCGCCATCGGAATTCTCGTCATCGTCGCGGTCTCCGTCGACCAGTGGATCAGGAAGGTACGCAAATGAGCCTCGTAGCAGACGCGGTCGAGCCCACGACAGCACCGAAGGGGGTCCCGGTCCTCGAGGCGAAGCGGCTGGTCAAGACCTTCGGCAAGGTCGTGGGGCTGGATGGGGTGAGCCTTCAGCTGCACGCCGGAGAGGTGCTCGCGATCATCGGCGACAACGGCGCCGGGAAGTCGACGCTCATCAAGTGCCTCACCGGCGCCTACGTGCCGGACCAGGGGGAGCTGCTGCTGGACGGCGAGCCGGTCCACTTCAAGCGACCGCAGGATGCACGCGACGCTGGCATCGAGACCGTGTACCAGAACCTCGCGGTGTCGCCTGCGCTCGACGTGGCATCCAACCTCTTCCTCGGGCGTGAACGGCGCAAGCCTGGCATCGCGGGCACGGTGTTCCGTGCCCTCGACACCTCGGGGATGCGCAAGGAGGCCCGCGAGCAGGTCCAGCGCCTCGGCATCTCGACGCTGCAGGACGTCACGGTCGCCGTCGAGAACCTGTCGGGCGGTCAGCGGCAGGCGGTCGCGGTCGCCCGGGCGGCGGCGTTCGGATCGAAGGTCGTCGTGCTCGACGAGCCGACGGCGGCGCTTGGCGTCCGGGAGTCGAAGCAGGTGCTCGAGCTCATCGAGCGGCTCCGCGAGCAGGGCGTTCCCGTCATCCTGATCTCGCACAACATGCCGCACGTCTTCCAGGTCGCCGACCGGATCCACATCCAGCGCCTCGGGAAGCGAGCGGCGACCATAACGCCGCAGTCGCACAGCATGACCGACGCCGTCGCGATCATGACGGGGGCCGCTGATGCGTGAGGGCGAGGACGGCGCATCGGGCGCTGAGCAGACGACGCTCTACGCGGAGTTCACGGCCAGGCCCGGCACCGAGGCCGCAGTCCTGGAGCTGATCCTCGCCTACGCCGAGGTCGTGCGAGCCGAGCCAGGCAATCTGGAGTTCCAGGTCTACCGCAGGCAGGAGGCGCCTGCCCGATTCCTGGTCTTCGAGATCTACGCGGACGACGCCGCGTTCCAGGCCCACCTGGCGCATCCTGCTGGGCAGGCCTTCAACGTCCGGCTCACCCCGCTCATCGAAGAGGCGCAGAGCGAGCTGAGCTTCCTGCGCTCGACGGAGCGTTGATCGGGATGCGAGGCACCGCAGACACCGCAGGCATGGCGCCCGGCCTGTCAACCGCCAGCGTCCTCGTCATCGGCGAGGCGCTCGTCGATGTCGTCCACCGGGTGGACGGGAGCATCGACGAGAGCCCAGGGGGAAGCCCCGCGAACGTGGCGCTCGCGCTCGGACGACTCGGCTGTCGCCCCCGCCTGCTGACGCGGATCGGCGACGACCGGCGCGGCGAGAGCGTCCGCGCGTGGCTGCAGGCGTCCGGCGTCGAGATCCTGACCGGAGGGGGATCGAGCACAGGCACCACGTCGACGGCGACCGCATTCCTCGACGAGTCGGGGTCGGCGAGCTACGACTTCCAGCTCGACTGGGACGTCCGAGTCGATGACGCCGTGACTGCCGGCATCGTGCACACCGGGTCCATCGCGGCGCTGCTCGAGCCGGGCGCACGCGAGGTGCTCCAGGCGATCCGGCGACTGCGCGGAGGCGCGCTCGTCACCTACGACCCGAACATCAGGCCTGCACTCCTCGGCGATCACCGCGAGGTCCGTGGGCGCGTCGAGGAGATCGTGGCGCTCGCGGATGTCGTGAAGGCCAGCGACGAGGACCTCGCCTGGCTCTACCCCGGGGAACGCCTCGTCGACGTCGCCAGCGCCTGGCGCGCGATGGGCCCCTCGGTCGTCGTCGTGACCGCAGGGGGCAACGGTGCAACCGCAGTGACCGAGGCCGGAACGACGGACGTCGCCGCGGCCTCGGTGGCGGTGGCCGACACGGTGGGCGCCGGTGACACGTTCATGTCGGCGATCATCGAGGGCATGCTCCGGCTCGGCTTCAGGGACGGCGCGGCCCGCGGGGCCCTCCGCCGCATCGATCGCGCAGACCTGAGCAGCCTGCTGGAACGAGCGGCCAGGGCGGCGGCGATCACCGTCTCCCGTCCCGGCGCGGACCCGCCCTCATCCGCCGAGCTGGCTGAAGAGCCCCGGCCACGCGTGCCCGTCTCGGCCGCGCTGGACTGAGCACACGGGCGAATGCGCCTCAGCGGACCTCGAGCTCGATGATCTCGAGGTCCGCGAAGGTCATCTGGCCGCCCGCGGCGAGCAGCCGGATGCCGTCGTCGGCTGGCAGCGGGAACACACGATGCGAGTGCACCTCGAACCCCTCGCCGACGAAGACCTCGATGCTGGACCGGTCGACGAGGATCCGAAGGTGGAGCGATCCCGTCGACGCGTCGATGCTCGTCGTCGTCGCGCCGCCGCTCGGGCTCCACGTCTCACCGCGGTCCACGGAGATCGAGGCATCCGCGAACGACAGCCCTACCCCGATGCGCCGAGCACCCCCGCTCGCGCGACGGAGCTCCAGCCCGGCACCGGTGGGTGGCGAGCTCGGATCCCAGCGCAGTTCGCAGCGCAGCTCGTACGCCACCGCCCGCACCTCGAGGTCCGAGAACCCGGCGACGGCGACGGTCCCCAGCGAATGGCGGCGAGTGGCGTGCTCCAGGAGCGCGGCCGGTGGCTGAGCGCTCAGCGCGTAGCCGCTGCCGCGTCGGTGCAGGCGAAGCTCCCGCACGATCATGTCGTCGCCGTTGTACCCGTCGGTCACCATCGATGGCGCATTGTGCGGGTAGTCCCAGAAGTTCGCCCAGCCGATGGCGCGGCGCAGCGACTCGTCGACGTCTCCGCCCGCGTCATGCGCGTCGTAGGTGACGGCGCCGTAGAAGTCGAACCCGTGGTCGAGCCACAGGGCCTCCCGCTCGTCGCAGGTGAAGGCCGAGCCATCGAACTCGCCGACCCAGTAGGCGTACGTCGCGGGCAGGCCCCTAGCCTTGCCGTTCGCACTCGTGCCGAGGACCCAGTGCCGCGTGCCGTCGCTCGCGCGCATCCGGAACAGGTCGGGGCATTCGAGGAGGCCGATGCCCTCGATGCGATGCTCGCCGACCCGCCGCCAACCGTGCAGGTCAGCCGACACGTAGAAGCCGATCGTGTCGCCCTCCGCGTGGAGCATGCACCAGCGCGCACGGTCGTCATCCCACACGACCTTCGGGTCGCGGAAGTCGACGACCCCGGGGTTCGCGAGGACGGGGTCGGGCGGGCCAGGCGTGAAGGTGCGCCCGCCATCCGTCGAGACCCAGAGGTACACCGCCTGCACGCCAGCCGGCGCCTGCGTGACCAGCCCGACAACCGCGTCACGTCCGTACCCGGCCGTGTTGTGCGCATCGACGACGACGGAGCCCGACCAGCAGTCCCCGTTCCCGTTCGCGAACTTGGGGATCGCCGTTCCCTGATCGCTGAAGCGAACGTGGTCCCGCGTGGTCGCGAGCCGCCACGAAGTTCCGATCCCGCCCTCGACGTAGTCGTCGTTCGCCAGGTAGTAGGAGAGGTACTCGTCGCCCACGCGGATGGGGCGCTGCGGATCGTTCTTCCACCCGCGGGGCACGCTCATGTGGAACGCGGGACGGAAGGTGGTCGGTGCGGTGCTCGTCATCAGGTTCCCTCGGGGGTGGGTCGGTGCCGTGTTCAGTGCAGCTGGATCCGGTTGTGCTCCTCGGCGCCTGCCATGTGCCACGCGGTCGCGCGCGTGACCGCCGCGTTCCCCTCGACTCTCGCGCCGAGCGCATCGGTGCGGGTGGGGTAGACACGAGCCGTCAGGGCGATGCCATCGCAGAACACCTCGATCGAGGACCGATCGACGACGATGCGGAGACGCGAGGGGCGCTCGCGGTCGTCGGCGGTGCCCGGCTCCGGCACCGTGCCGGCGAGGCGCGAACGGTCCGCGGTCGTGTCGGCGGAGGACCGGGATCGGTCGAGGCTCAGGTGCAGCGCTCCGTCCCGGCGAGCGAGCTCGACGACACACGCCTCCTCGCCGTCCGGGGTGGCGAGAACGGTCACGGCGAGCCGCTGACCGTCCCCGACGAGCGCATCCACCTCGATGTCGAGGGTGTCGCCAGACCAGTCGCCGGCGAGCTCGTGCGTTCGCAGGGCGGCGAACTCCGGAACCGGCTCCTGTCGGACGACGCCGTCACGGTCGAGCCACAGGGTCCGGGGGAGGGCCATGGCCCCCGACCAGCCCGAGGCGATCATGGCCTCGTCGGTGCGCCCCTCCTGCATCCACGACCAGAGGATGCGTCGGCCCGCCTCGTCGCGGTACGTCTGCGGGGCGTAGGCGTGGCGCCTCCCGAGATCGAGCCGCTGGACACGGTCGATCTGGAACCGGTCACCCCGATAGCTCCCGAGGGCGATCAGCGGATGCAGGGTCGCGCCCTCGTGCCATGCGGAGAAGATGAGCGCGTGCGGGTCGCCGCTCGCGGCGTCCGGCGCTGCCGTCGCCGCGGTTCCAGCTGAGTCGCCGGGGAGCAGCCGGAAGAAGTCGACGCACTCCCACATCGTTCCCGTCCAGTCCGGGTCGTCGAGGGCGATCTGGCCAGCGGGGAGCGACGCGAGCGGGCCGATGAGCCGCCACTCGCGGAGGTCAGTGGACTCGTAGAGGAATGCGCACCCACCGTCCCCGCGCACCCCCGAGCCGATGAGCTGGCGCCACACGTCGCCCTCGCGCCACACGCAGTGGTCGCGGTACGCCGTGAGGTCACCTTCGGGAGGGGTCGAGATGACCGGCTCAGGCAGCGGCGACCACTCCTCGAGATCGGCCGAGCCGACGGCGAGGCACGGCAGCTCGCGGAGCCCCTGGCGGCCAGAGTAGACGAGTGTCGGCGTGCCAGCGTCGTCGACGAGCACGCCGGACCAGCAGCCGTCGCCGTCGGCGCCCTCTCCGGGGCGGAGCGCGATCGGACGATCGCGCCAGTGCACGAGATCGTCGCTGACGGCGTGACCCCAGTGGATGCGGTTGTGCACCGGAGCTTCCGGGTTGTGCTGGTAGAAGAGGTGGTGGAGGCCGTCGATCTGCGCGACCCCGTTCGGGTCGTTGAGCCAGCCGGCCGGCGAGGTGAAGTGGAAGGCGGGGCGAAGCCGGTCCGATTGAGCCCTTACGAGCTGCTCGTCGGCGCGGACGGTGGTGTCGGTCATTCGTTCTCCTCGGGTGCGAGCACCCAGTGGTCGTTGTCGGCGTCGACGATGCGGCGCGAGAGCGCTGGCGCGGAGGTCCACGCGGCGATCTCCTCCCGCAGGCGGGCGCGAACGCCGACATCCGGCGCGGAGCTCCGATTGGGGTCGGGGACGGCGCCGACGAGCAGGCGCGTGTAGGGGTGGCTGGGGTTGGCGAGCAGCGTGGTCGACTCGCCGCCCTCGACGATCCGTCCGCGGTGCATGACCAGGATCCGATCGGCGAGGTACCTCGCCGAGGCGAGGTCGTGCGTGACGTAGAGCATGGCGATGCCGCGTTCGTCCCTGAGCCCGGCGAGCAGGTTCAGCACGCCGATGCGCACGGAGACGTCGAGCATCGACGTCGGTTCGTCGGCGAGGATGACATCGGGCTCAACGGCCAGCACGCGTGCGATGGCGATGCGCTGCCGTTGGCCGCCCGAGAGCTCGTGCGGGAATGCGCTCAGGACCTGGCGATCCAGGCCCACCGACTCGACGAGCTGGGCGCAGCGTTCGTGCACGTCGCCCTGGCCCATGCCGTGCAGCTGGAAGTTCCGCTCGAGGACCGCCCCGACGCGGTGGGCCGGGTTGAGCGATCCGAAGGGGTCCTGGAACACCATCTGCACGCGGTTCCGGTAGGCGCGGGAGGCTGAGCGGCGCTCGGAGCGCAGGACATCCACTCCGTCGAGCTCGACGGTTCCCGACGTCGGCTGCTCGAGGCGCGCGACGCACCGCGCCAGCGTCGACTTGCCCGACCCGGACTCGCCGACGAGCGCGACGATCTCACCGCGGCCGATCGACAGGTCGACGTCGGACAGGGCATCCACCGCGCCGCGGCGGCCGAAGAGGCCGGCACCGGGGAACCGCTTGGAGAGGCCCCGCACGCGCAGGACGGGTTCGTGCTCGGTGACGACGCTCATCGCGTCTCCTCCTCGATCAGTGCGCCGCTCGGAGCGACGAGGTGGCCAGGGGCGACCTCGACGAGGTCGGGGACATCGGTGAAGCGCACACCCTCAGCCAGGCCGGAGAGCTTCGTCCTCGGGCCGCTGATCGGTGGGAACGCCCCGAGCAGCGCCCGGGTGTACGGATGACGCGCGCCGTCCCGGATGACCGCGGCGGGCGCGACCTCCACGATGCGGCCGGCGACCATGATGCCGATGCGATCGGACAGCTCGAGCATGAGCGACATGTCGTGGGTGATGAACAGCACGGCGAAGTCGAGCTCCTGCTGGAGGTCCCGGATCTGCTGCAGGATGTCCTGCTGCACCACGACATCGAGGGCCGTCGTGGGCTCATCGAGGATCAGCAGGCGGGGGCGGAGCGAGCAGGCCATCGCGATGACCACCCGCTGTCGCTGGCCACCGGAGAGCTGGTGCGGGTACGAGCGGAGACGGTCCGCGCCCACCCTGACCATCTCGAGGAGCTCCCCTGCGCGGCGCCATGCGTCGCGCTTCGAGATGCGCTCGTGAGCCCGCAGCGTGTCGACGAGCTGGTCGCCGATGCGCATCACCGGGTTGAGCGAGCTCATCGCCGATTGGAAGACCATGGCCACCTCCCGCCAGCGCCAATCGCGAAGGCGCCCGGCGTCCATGCTCAGCACATCCTGGCCGTCGAAGAGGATGCTGCCGCCCGTGATCCGGGCCGGCTCCTTCAGCAGCCGCATGATGGCGTTCGCGCACGTCGACTTCCCGCAGCCGGACTCCCCGGCGAGGCCGAGGATCTCACCCTGCGCGATCGAGAAGGACACGCGGTCGGCGCCGCGGACGGACCGCTCGTCGCTGACGTAGTCGACCGTGAGGTCGCGGACTTCGAGGACGCTCATCGTGCCTGCTCCTTGCGGTCGACGGTCGTGGGTGCCGTTGCGGTCCGCGCGGTGCGCGGCCTCCGGAGCCGTGGGTTGGTGACCTCGTCGACCGCGTAGTTGCAGAGGGCGAGGGCGAAGGCGACGAGCGCGATCGCGAGACCGGAGGGGACGAAGATCCACCACTGGCCGATCATGAGCGCGCCGTCGCTGGACGCCCAGAACAGGTTGGTGCCCCACGAGAGGGTGTTCGGGTCGCCGAGCCCGAGGAATTCGAGGCCGGCCTGCGCTCCGATCGCCCCGATGATGCAGGCGAGGAGCGTGGTCATCACGATCGATGCCACGTTGGGCAGCATCTCCCGCAGGATGATCGACAGCGGTCGCTCTCCGGAGGTGATGGCGGCGCCGATGTAGTCCTTGCCGCGGATCGAGAGGCCCTGAGCGCGGAGCACCCGAGCGCTGCCAGCCCAGCCCGTGATGACCAGCACAGCGATGACCGTGCCGAGTCCCGGCGGGAGGAACGCGGCGAGCAGCACCAGCAGCGGGAGGCCGGGAATCAGGAGGAAGACGTTCGTCACCAGCGAGAGCGCGTCGTCGACGCGCTTGCCGAAGAAGGCGCTCGTGAGCCCGACGACGATGCCGACGAGCGTCGAGAGCACACCCGCGACGAACCCGACGAGCAGGCTCGAGCGAGCTCCCCAGACGGTGAGCGCGAGCACATCCTGCCCCTTCGCGGTCGTGCCCAGCAGGTGATCCGCGCTGGGTGGCGTTGCTCCGCCCGACCCGATCCGAGACGGGTCACCTGGGAAGATCACGGGTGCGGTGAGCGCAAGCACCACGAAGACCAGCAGGATGATGAGCCCGGACAGCGCCTTCTTGTTGCGCAGCAGGGCGCGGAGCAGGCGCGTCAGCTGACGTCCGCGCGAGCGGTTCTGCGCATCCGGCTCACGGGTGGCGATCGAGCTGGTGCTCGGCGGTTGGCTCGCGTCGCGGACGGCTGAGGCGTGCGCGAGCGACTCGGGGCTTTGGATCGACATGGGTACCTCTCAGCGCACGCGAACGCGCGGGTCGAGTCGGACGTAGATGAGGTCGACGAGGAAGTTCGCGAGGAGCACCGCGGCGGTGATCGTGAGGAACAGGCCCTGCATGAGCGGGTAGTCGAGGCCCTGGACGGCAGCGAGCAGCTGGTAGCCGACGCCCGGGTAGGCGAAGACGACCTCGGTGAGCAGAGCCCCGCCGACGATGAAGCCGAGGCTCATCCCGATGGAGGTGACGCTTGGGAGCAGCGCGTTCCTGGCCCCGTACCGGAGCATGACGCGCGACGAGCTGAGCCCCTTCGCTTCCGCCATGAGGATGTAGTCCTCCGAGTTCGTGGCGATCATCGTGTTGCGCATGCCGAGCATCCACCCGCCGATCGACACCAGCACGATGGAGAGCGCAGGCAGGACCAGGTGTGCCGCGACGTCGCTGATGAACACCGGATCCCACGACGGGGTGAGGCCGACGCTGAACGCGTGCCGCAGCGGGGCCCACCCGAGCATGACTCCGAAGACGTAGAGCGCGCCCATCGCGAGCCAGAAGTAGGGGAACGAGCCGATGAAGACCAGTAGGGGCGGGACGATCGAGTCGAGCACGCCGCCCCGACGCCACGCGGCCAGGATGCCGAGGAGGTTGCCGATGATCACGGCGATGAACAGGGACACGGCGCCGAGGAGCAGCGTCCACGGCAGCTGCTGGGCGATGACCTCCGTGACGGGGGTCGGGAACCTCGAGATGGAGACGCCGAAGTCGCCGGTGAGGATGCGCACCAGGTACTCGGGGTACTCCTGCCACCATGGGCCGCCGTTGACGCCGAGCATCTCGCGAAGGGAATCGACCTGCTCAGGGTCGAGCCGCTGCTGAGAACGCGAGAGCATGCGCGTCACGGGGTCTCCCGGCATGAGACGCGGGAGGAGAAAATTGAGGGTTATGGAGACCCAGAAGGCCAGCAGGTAGAACCCGAGCCTGCGCAGAATGAAGCTCACGACATCCTCCTCGATGGATGGAGCGGGTGGAGTAGATGGGATGGCGGCGCGGCCCCTTCAGGGCAGGCGGCGGCTGGGCCGCCGACCGGGGTATGGCCCGGCCGGCGGCGAGAGAAGGCGGCTGCTACTCGGCGGGTGTCAGCTTCGTGAGCACGAGCACGGTGGTGGAGGAACGGGTCGCGAGGGTCGCGTACGGGTCCTCCTCCGTCGGCCAGCCGACGAAGCGCTCGGTCGTGTACGCACCCCATTCAGGGCCCGAGAATAGGGGGACGACCGGGGTCTGCTCCGCGAAGAGCTGCTGCAGGCCCGAGGTCGCGGCTGCCTGCTGCTCCGGCTCGGACGCGCTGGCCAGCTCGGCGAGCAGCGCATCGGCGTCCGCACTGCCGAAGCGGTGGTAGTTGTCGAAGGTCTGCTCGCCGACGGGAACGACGGTCTCCGTCGACATCGTGTTGCGGTAGTACTGGTACGGAGTCGGCGCGGCGGCGCTCCAGACGATGCCGGTCTCGAAGTCGCCGGTCTCGTATCCGGCGACGACCGAGGCCCAGTCTGGCGAATCGACGGTCGCCTGGATGCCGAGCTCGCCCAGGTTCTGCGCGATGATGTTCGCGACCGAGAGCCAGTCGCTCGACGTCGAGCCGACCGAGATGGTGAAGGAGAACGGCTGGCCGTCCGGGGTGGTCCGCGTCCCGTCTGCGCCCTCCGGGTATCCAGCCGCGTCGAGGAGGTCTGCCGCCGCTGCGAGGTCGAGCGAGGCCCAGCCGCAGGAGCTCGCGACCGCCTCGTCGCGCCAGGTGTCATACGCGCCAGAGAGCCCGGTGCAGTCCGCCGCCTTCGTGTAGCCGGACATGCCGACGTCGACGATCTGCTCGCGGTCGAGTGCCATGGACAGCGCCTGCCGGACGCGGACGTCGGAGAACATCGGGAGCGTCGTGTTGAGCTGCCAGTTGATCATCGATCCCGTCGGCGGGAACCAGTAGTGCCGCTTCTCGGGGTCGCGGTCGACGAACGCGGTCTGGATGTTCGGAATGTACTGCGGGGCCCAATCGACATCGCCGTTGATGGCCGCCAGGTTGGCCCCGTCGTTTCCGGCGAACGCCAGCATCCGGATGCCGGGGATGTTCTGGGCGCCCTCCTGCCAGTAGTTCGGGTTCGGCAGGAGGTCGAACGACTGCGCCTGGAAGTTCGTGACCTCCGTGTAGGGGCCGGTGCCGACGGGTAGAGGGTTCTCGAAGTTGCCGGGATCTTCCTCGGCCGCCCAGATGTGCTCGGGGACGAGCGTCAGCTGGCCCAGCTCGTAGAGCGCCGGGCTGTACGGCTTCGAGAGCGTGAACTCGACTGTGTCCGCATCGACGGCCTTGGCGTCGGCGAGGTAGTCGAATCCGCCGAGCAGCTCGCGCTGCAGGTCGACGGTGAACACGACGTCGTCGGCGGTGAACGCCTCGCCGTCGGACCACAGCACGCCGTCGCGGAGGTCGAAGGTCTGCGTGAGGCCGTCACCGCTCGTCTCCCAGGACTCGGCGAGCCACGGCACGGTGTCCCCAGCGGCGGGGTTGTAGATGAGCATCGACTCGTAGATCGCCTGCTGCGTCATCGGGGCGGCGGTCGGCGAGAACGGGTTGAAGTTCTGGCTGAACGTCCCCATGTCCTCGCGAGGGATCGTCAGGAGTGCTTCACCGGCGCCGGAAGCGGACGCAGTGCAGCCGGACATGGCGACCGCGGCAACGGCGCCCATGCCGACCACGGTGACGACGCGCTGTCTGATGGATAGGGTCATGGTGTCTCTTTCTTCGCGTGCGTAGGAGTTCGCAGGGGAGGGATTTGCTCGATCATCGGATTCGACCTCCGATGGACGAGCGCGAGCGCAGCGGGCAGGCGATCTCGATCTGTCGATCGGTGATCGTCTCGCCCGCTGCCAGCGAGGTGAGCATGGTCACCCCTGCCGCGCCCATCTCCTCGAAGGGAAGGGCGACGGTGGTCAGGCCGGGTCGCAGGTAGCCGGCCAGGATCTCTTGGTCGTCGAAGCCCACGACGGAGATGTCCTCGGGAATCCGGAGCCCGCGTTCCTTGATGGCGTCATAGGCGCCCATCGCGACGCGGTCGTTGCCGCAGAAGATCGCGGTCGGTCGCTCGGGCAGATCGAGGAGTCTGGTGGCCGCGGCGTAGCCACCATCCGCTGTCCCGTCGCTCGACTCGATGAGCTCGTCGCCGAGGGGGAGCCCCGCCAGGCGCATCTCGTCGCGGAGGCCCGCGAGGCGGCCGACCGTCGCCGCGATACCGGGGGAGAGCGTGATGTGGCCGATGCGCTCGTGTCCGGCGTCGAGGAGCGCGCGAGCGGCCGTGCGCCCGCCCTGGCGTTCATCGGGGACGATGCTCGGCACTCGGTTGTCGAGGTCGTAGCAGTTCACCAGCACGCAGGGCACGTCGTGCGCGTTGTCCGGGACGCGGATGCCGCGGTGCCAGGTCGCGGCGATGATGATGCCCTCGACCCGCTGCTCGAGCAGCTTCTCGATCGCGAGCGACTCCATGGTCGGCTCCTCGTCGCTCGGGGCGATGAGGAGGAAGCTGCCGAGCTCCCACGCGGCGGCCTGGGCGCCCTTCACGATGTCGACGGCGAACGGGGCCGTCACGATCTCCGTGACGAGGCCATACCATCCGGTGCGCTGGACGGCGAGTGCTCTGGCTGCCGCGTTCGGGCGGTACCCGAGCTCGGCTGCGGCATCGCGGATGCGGCGCCTGGTGCCCTCCGGGATGGCCGCGTCCGTTCCGTTCAGAGCGAAGGAGACTGCCGTCCGGCTGACGCCCGCGTGGCGTGCCACGTCGGCCATCGTGACTGCCTTCGCACGCACGGGACCCCCGTGTGCCGACGCATTCTGACCGCTCATTGGAATCCTGTCTTCGTTGACTAACTCGCGTTAATGCGAGCGATAGGAGCACAGTACGACACTGACTAACGCGCGTCAACTGGAGCGCTGGGCCTGTCCTCGCCGAGGCGTCGCATCGTAGCTTTCGCCCCATCTGCGACGCTGCCCGGCGTTTCGCCCTCTGAGAGTGGTCTCAGAGGGCGAAACGCCGGGCAGCGTTTGCGGTGTCTGGGTTCTGCGGCGGCTAGGCGTCGCGGGAGTCGCCGCCGGGGACGGGGGACCCGCTCGAGGTCGCGTCGCTCGCGGCGCGGCCCGCGCTGGCGGCGCGGGGCGCATCCGCAGCGTCGGCCGCCGTCTCGATGGGCTCGTCCTGCACCGTGGAGCGCTCGGACTTGCTGCGGTCGTTCCGCGTCTTGAGGAGGCTCGCGATCGTGGCGACCGCGATGGTCGCGCCGATGAACGTGAGCGAGAACCAGATCGGGATCTCCGGCACCCACAGCAGCGGCTCGCCGCCGTTGATGAACGGAACCTCGTTGACGTGCAGGGCGTGGAAGACGAGCTTCACGGCGATGAAGCCGAGGATCACGGCGAGGCCCTGGCTGAGGTAGACGAGGCGCTCGAGCAGTCCGCCGATGAGGAAGAACAGCTGGCGCAGGCCCATGAGCGCGAAGGCGTTCGCGGTGAACACGATGTACGCCTCGTTGGTGAGCCCGTAGATCGCGGGGATCGAGTCGAGCGCGAAGACCAGGTCGATGAAGCCGATCGCGACGATCGTGAGGAGCATCGGGGTGACGAAGCGCTTGCCATCCTTCTTCACGGTCATCTTGTCGCCGTGGTACTCATCCGTGACGGGCAGGATGCGGCGTACGAAGCGCATGAAGGCGTTGTTCGAGGGGTCTCCGTGGTCGCCCTTGATCTGCTGGTAGGCGAGCACGAACAGCAGCGCGCCGAACAGGTAGAAGACCCAGGAGAAGTTCTCGATGAGGGCGGCCCCCACGGCGATGAAGCCACCGCGCATGATGAGCGCGATGACGATGCCGATCATCAGCACCTTCTGCTGGTAGATCTTGGGCACCGCGAAGCCGGTCATGATGATGAGGAACAGGAAGAGGTTGTCCAGCGACAGCGCCTTCTCGGTCAGGTAGCCGGCGAAGTACTCGCCGCCGTAGCGCCAGTCGGTAACGAAGCCGATGCCGACGCCGAATAGCAGCGCGAGGCCGATGTAGAACGCCGACCAGCGAGCGGATTCGCGGATGGTCGGCTCGTGCGGCTTCCGCACGTGCGCGAAGAACTCGTAGACGAAGAATCCGATCGTCACCGCGATCGTGATCAGCCAGACAGAGGTCGTGACCTGCATGGGGGTACTCCAAAGGGGGATTGGTGTTCGACAACGACACCAAGGTCTCCTCCGCTCCGGCCGGCTTCCCTCTCGGGTGGTGCTGGCGGAACCGGTGCCCCGGAACGTGGAATCACGCTCGTATTGACGGGCACACCGCAGACGGGAGTACTCCCCTTGCTTCGGAAGAGCTTAGGGGGATGCCCGGGCGGGAAGGCTGGGAGAACGCCCGCAAACGCCTCAGCTGTCGCGAGGCGGTGCCGTGGAGAGTCGCGAGTTGAAGCTCGGGCTGAGCACGGTGCGGTGCACGGGGCGCGTCGGGTCGGCGATGCGCGCGAGCAGGGTCGTCACGGCGGCCCGCCCGAGCGAGGAGCGGGGCGGCGTGACCGCGGTCAGCGCCGGCGTGAAGAGGTCGGCGACCTCGTCGTCGTAGGCGACCACCGACAGGTCCTCCGGCACGCTCAGCCCGCGGGCGAGGGCGACGTCGATGATCGCCATCGCCTCCCGGTCGGAGTGCACGAGGAGGGCCGTGACGCCCGCCTCGAGGACTGCATCGAGCACGGCATCCACTGCCCCCGAGAATCGCGGATCGCGGCGGTCGGGCAGGATGCGCTCGACGTGCTCGCCCGGGGTGAGGCCAAGCTCGCGGCAGGCGGCCGACCAGCCCGCGATGATCTTGCGCGAGGTGGGGGAGTTCCGCGAGATGAAGAGGCCGACCTTGCGGTGCCCGAGCTGCGCAAGGTGCCGGGCCGCGAGCACGGCGCCCAGCGCGTGGTCGGTGGTGACCGATTCGGCCGGGGTGCGGTCGGGGCCGACGACGGCGTCGCGTTCGGCGAGCACAAACGGCAGGCCGGATTCGTGCAGCCACTCCATGACCTCGCGCGCGTGGTCGGTGTCGGTGTTGGGCGCGACGACAAGGCCGGTGACGCCCTCGTGCTCGACCATGCGCTCGAGCACGGGCCGCTCATCCTGCATCTCGTAGGACGTGCCGCGGAGCAGGAGCTTCGCGCCCTGCTCGCGGGCCGCCTGCTCCATGCCGCGGATGACGCGCGGCCAGTAGAAGTCGAGTGACGGCACGAGCACGCCGATGGTCTGCTGCGCGCCGTTGTTCGCCTGGCGCGCCTGCAGGGCCGGTGCGCCGTCGGGCGGGAGCACCGCGCCGCCGTGCACGCGCACGAGCAGCCCCTCCGCTTCCAGCTGCTGCAGGTCGCGTCGGAGCGTGACGGGCGTGACATCCAGAGCGTCGGTGAGCTCGGCGACCCGCACCGCGCCGGACGCGAGTAGCCGCTCGAGGATGAGGTCCCGCCGCTCGGTCGCGAGTCGTGATCCCTGTTCCATCATTCTGTGACCCCCACAGCTTCTGTCTGCCCGAGGGGCAGTGTCGAGTGCTCTTGTCGCGCGGTGACGGTCAGCGTTGACCGGTGTGCGACGTCGAGGTCGAGTCGCACGAGTCTAGGGCCCCACACGTCCGTGAGCATCGGATCCTCGAGCTCGATGGGCGTCAGGCTCGCGTGCACGCCCTCGTCCCATGTGATGCGGATGCGCGGAGCGCCGGCGAGCGGGGTCACCGTCGCGCCGCGGCGAGCGGGGCCGGCATTGGCGCTGGCGCTGGCGCTGTCCTCGTCGCCGTCGAGCGCGACCTCCCCGGCGAGCAGAAGCCGCAGCTGCGTCGCACCGGCGGCTTCCGCTGCGGAGAGTTGTGGCGAAGTCCGGTTCGCGTCGCGCCCGATCGCGTTTGCCCACAACTTTTTGCCCGCCGCGGGCTCTTCGGCCACGGCCGCGGGCTCTGCGGGGGCAGCTGCGGGCGCGGGGGAGCTGGTGGATTCTGCGGGTGGGGCGGCCGGATCGGGCGCGGGGGATGTGGCGGGCGTGGGTGCGTGGGGCGCGGGTGCGGCTTCCGTGGCGGAGAGTTGTGGCGAAGTGCGGTTCGTGTCGCGGGCGATCGCGTTTGGCCACAACTCTGCGGGCGCGGAGGGCTCGGCGGGCGCGGCGAGAGCGGGGCCCGCGTGGGGTGCGGGGGACGGGGCGGCCGCCGCAGCGGCCGGCGCAGGGCCGGGCTGCGCGAAGCGCCAGGCGTCGTGGATGCGGACCTCGGCACGCTCGCGGTCGAGGCGCACCTCGCGGCGCCAGGACTCGAGCTCGGCGACGTCGTAGGCGCCGGCGAGCTCAAGCTCGAGCGAGGGGGCATCCCCCGTCTGCACGTCGATGACGGTGGCGGCATGCTCGCGGCCGGTCGGCTGGCCGCGCCCGGCGACGAACGGCACGTTGTGCCACTCGCTCTGCATCGGCCACAGCTCGTAGCGGCGCTCGCTGAAGGTGCGGGCGTCGTAGCTCGGGCGGCCGGCGTCGACGATGACGGGCACCCCGTCGGAGGCGAGCAGGAAGCTGCCGACGTCGTTGTGGTTGTGGTGCTCGTTGTTGTGCCCGCCCTTGACCGCGACCGACAAGCCAGAAGACGAGCCCTCGAGCTGGCGGGCGACGAGCATCTGGGTGGACGGGAGCCAGGTCGCGGCGGGCGTCGGGGGAGTTGACGCCCTCGCCTGCAGCCAGGCCGCATCCGTCATGCCGCGCAGTACCCGGCCGAGCCCCTCGGCCTCGACGACCGCTGGCGAATCCGGACGCCGATGGGAGGCGGCGAACCGCTGCGCGTCGGGGTCGCCGGCGCGCACCGCGGCGCGGTGGAGGGAGTGCCAAGGCTGGTCGGCGCTCGGCTTCGCCTGTCCGTCTGCGGCGTTCACGAACCAGCCGACGCCGAGGTGCATGCGGTGGGGGAAGGCCACGGTCTCGCGGAGCGCCCGGATGCTCGGCACAGGGTCGAGGCGGCCGCCGGTCGCGGAGGTGAGCAGGTCGAGGGCCTCGAGAAGGCGGCAGGCGCCGTTCCACCAGTAGGCGTAGCCCTCGTCGATGGCGCCGTCTTCTGGGAGCACGGCGACGTACCGGTCGAGTCCCTCGATGACGAGCGCGAGGATGCGGGCGCGCTCGTCGGCCTCCGTCGGGTCGTCGAGCAGGCGCAGCGCGGCGACGAGCACGTTGCCGTGGATCCACGGGTTCCAGTTGTGGGCGTCGCCGTCGAGGCCGAGCCAGTGCCAGTCGCGGCGGCGCGTGAACGGCTCGAAGACCCGCACGCGCGCCTCGTGGCGGATGCGGGCTCGCACACCCGGGTACTGGGCGTCGAGCTGGTCGCCGAGCAGCTGGTCGATCCAGGCGAGCTGGCCCACGACCTCGCCTGCTCCGAGGTCGAGGTACGGGTCGGTGACGGTGGCGAGGACCGAGCCGTGGCGCTGGAGCGTGTCGTCGTGGGCGGGCCAGCACCAGGAGCTCTGCTCGCAGAGGAGGGTGATGCCGTCGACGACGTCACCGAGCATCGCCGGGTCGGCGGTGGCGGCGACGGCGACGCGGGTGAGGCGCTCCTGCCGCGCGAAGGCGGGCGTCTCCCAGGCGAGGCGGTCGCCGTCGCCGTGGTAGCGGGCGGCGTCGCTGGCGAGCGGCTGCGGCCAGGGGGTGCCCCGCTCAGTGCGGGCGCGCGCGCTCAGGGCGGCGAGTGTCATCGGGTCTGGTCCGTCCGGCTCCCACGAGGATGCGGGTGGCACGGGCAGGGCGTCGTTCGGGTCGGCGAGTATCGCGCGGAGGGCGGCTGCGAGATCGAGGTCGCCTCGAAGCCCGAGCTGCGCCGTGAAGGCGTGCAGCAGGGGAGCGCGAAGCGTCGGCTTAGGCCTGGTGTCTGTCATCGTTGACCTCTTTCACAAATCGATCGTAAACGATCATGCACGATCATAACCGCATTGTTGTGATCGAGAATGATTGCTACGCTCGGAAATGTCACCACCCCCGAGGAGACGGTTCACCCTCCCTCGGACGGCAATTCAAAGGAGAATCCGTGTCCACTGCATTCACGCCCGCGTCGCCCGCCACCGCGGCGCAGTCAGCGTCGCAGTCGGCATGGACCCGCGACGACTGGACCGGCTACGCCGACCGCCTTCTTGCCGGAGCCATGGCCTGGGCCTCACCGGGCAAGGCGCGCATCACGCCTCCCGGCGCCGAGGGCGGCTACGGCCACGACATCGACGGCCTCGAGGGCTTCGCACGCACCTTCCTCCTCGCAGGATTCCGCATCGCCGGGGAGCGCGGTCAGGGCGTCGACGAGCTGATCTCCTTCTTCTCCGAGGGCATCCGAACCGGTGTCGACCCCGAGGCCGCGGACCGATGGGTGCGGCTCGAGGAGCACCCCCAGGCGAAGGTCGAGGCGGCGTCGCTCGCCCTCATCCTCGACCTCACCCGTCCCTGGATCTGGGACTCGCTCGACGAGCTCACGCAGCAGCGTGTCGTCGACTACTTCGCTCCCGCCGTCGGCGACGACACCTACCCGCGCACCAACTGGCTGTGGTTCCGCCTCGTCGTCCAGACCTTCCTCCGCTCGGTCGGCGGCCCGTGGTCGCCCGAGGACGTCACCGCGGACCTCGCTCTGCACGACTCGTTCGTGCGTGCCGACGGGTGGCTGTCCGACGGGGAAGAGCGCTCCTACGACCACTACGTCGGCTGGGCGCTGCACATCTACCCGGTGCTCTGGGCCCGGATGCGCGGCGCCGACGAGCTCGCAGGCGACCGCCTCGAGGGCGACGTCGCCGCGCTCGACCGCTTCCTGCAGGACGCCGTGCACCTCATCGGCGGCGACGGCTCGCCGCTCCTGCAGGGCCGCAGCCTCATCTACCGCTTCGCGGCGGCTGCCCCGTTCTGGGTCGGCGCGCTCGCGGAGGTCCCTTCCGTGTCGCTCGGCGCCCTTCGGCACGCGGCCGAGAAGGTCGTCACCCACTTCGACGAGCGCGGTGTTCCCGATGAGCGCGGCCTCCTCACGATGGGCTGGCACGGTGAATGGCGGCAGCTCGCGCAGGCCTACTCCGGGCCAGCCTCACCGTACTGGGCCTCCAAGGGACTCCTGGGTGTGCTGCTTCCCGCCGACCACCCCGTCTGGGCCGCCGAGGCCGAGCCACTCCCGGTTGAACAGGGCGACTTCGTGCGCACGATCGCGGCCCCCGGCTGGGTGGTCACCGGCACGAGCCGCGACGGCATCGTTCGCATCGCCAACCACGGCACCGACCACGCGAAGCCGAACACCCTCGTCGGCGACTCGCCCCTCTACGCCCGCCTCGCCTACTCGAGCGCAACGAGCCCGCTGCTCGACGACCTCGCCTGGCACGCGCCCCTCGAGCAGTCGGTGGCGCTCGTCGACGGAACCGGCACGGCCACCCACCGCGCCGCGATGGAGCTCCTCAGCACGAGC
The DNA here is from genome assembly GCF_002931395.1 of Pseudoclavibacter sp. RFBI5. Lineage (NCBI taxonomy): Bacteria > Bacillati > Actinomycetota > Actinomycetes > Micrococcales > Microbacteriaceae > Pseudoclavibacter > Pseudoclavibacter sp. RFBI5. The sequence goes on from NZ_PSYA01000003.1 coordinate 103,878, forward strand.
GAGGACGGCGCCGCCGGAGTGGCCGCATCCACCTGGCTCGCCCACACGCTGCAGCCAGCACTGCAGCAGCAGCGTCACGGTTCGGGCCTCGACGGCGACGCGAGCGTCATCGCGCGGCTCACGGTCGTCTCCGTCGTCCGCGGCGCCGAGGAAGTGCGCCTCGCCCGGGTCACCGACACCGAGGCAGGGGTCGACGGGGCCGACTGGCGGCTCCGCTGGGGCGGCTGGCCCGTCACGAGCCGACAGGACGCGCAGGTCACGAGCGCGCTCCGCGGGCTGACGGCCGGCACGACGGCCCGGACCGTGACGAGGACGGATGCGAGCCCGCTCGGCGCATCCACCCGGGTCCCGATCCTCGACGCCCCCGTCGAACCGGACACCTGGGTCGCCGCGCACCTCACCCTCGCGGGCGCAGACCACACCCCCAGCAGCACCACCGGCGTCGAGCTCACCGAAGAGCGAGCCGCCATCACCTGGTCAGACGGAGCCCACAGCGCCGTCGACCTCACCAACTACCGCCTCTCGTAGCCCGGGCGTCGGTTCTCAGAGATTCGAAGCGGATCTCGTTCATTGCAGCAAAGGAGCAGCACCATGAAGAAGCGCACCATGATCGCCACTGCGGGCCTCGCCGCCGCCGCACTGGCCCTCACCGGATGCAGCGGCGGCGGGAGCGTCGACCCAGACGGCCCCATCACGCTGTCGGTGTCGGGCTGGAGCGTCGCATCCACCCCCGAGTTCCAGCTGCTCGCAGACGGCTTCACGGAGAAGTACCCCGACGTGACCGTGGAGGTCGTCGACTACGACCCCGCCGAGTACAACACCCTCATCACCGCCGACCTCGCGGCGGGCTCCGGGCCGGACATCATCACCCAGAAGGAGATCAAGTTCGTCACGACCTTCCAGGAGGGCGGACAGCTCCTCGACGTCTCCGACGTCGCGCTCCCCGAGGGCATCAGCGGTGCCGAGTCGTACAACATCGACGGCACGACGTGGGCGGTTCCCTACCGCCAGGACTCGTGGGTGCTCTACTACAACAAGGCCCTCTTCGACGCGGCAGGTGTCGCCTACCCCGACGGCAGCTGGACCTGGGATGACTACGTCGAGAACGCCGACCTCCTGACCACGAACCTCGCCGGTGCGGGTTCGACCGCCAAGGGTGCTCACCAGCACAGCTGGCAGTCGACCGTGCAGGGCTTCGCGAACGCGCAGGCCGGCGGCGACATCTTCAGCGGCGAGTACGACTACTTCGCGCCCTACTACGACAAGTCGCTCAAGCTCCAGGACGACGGCGCGCAGGCCTCCTTCAACACGGTCACGGCCAACAAGCTCACCTACCAGGGCGAGTTCGGCAAGCAGAAGGCCGCGATGATCCCCATGGGCTCGTGGTTCGTCGCGACCCTCATCTCGCAGCAGGCCTCCGGCGAAGCCGACGACTTCGAGTGGGGCATCGCACCCGTCCCGCAGATGGATGCATCCACCACCGGCATGGACAACACTCCCGTCACGTTCGGTGACCCGGCAGGGTTCGGCATCAACGCCAACATCGACGAGGGCAAGACGCAGGCCGCCAAGGACTTCCTCGCCTACGCCGCGAGCGAAGAGGCGGCAACCAAGCTCGCTGGCATCGGCATCACGCCGGCGCTCCTGAGCGACCCCGTCGTCGAGGCGTACTTCGCCGTCGATGGCGCCCCGCAGGACGAGCTCTCCGCGTTCGCCGTGCAGACGCACGAGACGCTCCCCGAGAGCCCGACCAACTCGAAGACCGCAGCCGTCCAGAACATCCTGAACGACATGCACTCCTCGATCCTCTCCGGTTCCAAGTCGGTGCAGGACTCCATCGCTGAAGCCGAAGGCCGAGTGGCCAACGAAGTCGGCCTCGACTAACCCCCTTGCCGTCGGTCGGCCGGTGCTCTCTCACCGGCCGACCGGCACCCTCTCTCCAGGAGAATCATGACCACCACCACGGAACCGACGCCGCCGTCGGCAGCCCCGCCGGAGTTGACAGCCGAGGCGCGCAAGCAGCGCAACCGCCTGCGAAGGAAGACAACCCTCGTCGGGTGGAGCTTCATCCTGCCGAACTTCATCGGGTTCGCGACGCTGACGCTCGTGCCCGTCATCGTGATGTTCTACATGTCTCTCACGAACTGGAACATCTTCGGCACGTCCACGTTCATCGGCTTCGACAACTTCACCCGACTCTTCAACGACGGCAGCTTCCAGGTCGCCTTCGGCAACACCATCTACTACTCGGTGCTGCACATCCCACTCACGATCGTCGTGTCGCTGAGCCTCGCCCTGCTGCTCAACAACAAGCTCCGCGGCGTCGCGTTCTTCCGCACCGCCGCGTTCTTCCCCTACATCACGTCGATCGTCGCGATCGCGCTCGTCTGGAACCTGCTCTTCAGCCCGGACTTCGGCCCCATCAACGAGGGCCTGCGCCTCATCGGCATCGACAACCCGCCAGGCTGGCTCACCTCCACGGAGTGGGCGATGCCGGCGGTGGTCATCATCAGCACGTGGCGCGACATGGGCTACTACATGGTGCTCTTCCTCGCGGCCCTCCAGACGGTGCCTCCCGAGCTGCACGAGGCCGCCCGAGTCGACGGCGCCAACGCCTGGCAGCGCTTCTGGAACGTGACCCTCCCGTGCCTGCGCCCGACCATGTTCTTCGTCACCGTCATGCTGACGATCAACTCCTTCAAGATCTTCGACCTCATCCTCGTGCTCACCGAGGGCGGGCCGGGACAGTCCACGACTGTCATCTCACAGTTCATCTACCGCAAGGGCTTCGAGGAGAACGAGTTCGGATACGCGTCAGCGGCCTCCGTCGTGCTGTTCTTCCTCTGCATCGTCGTGACGATCATCCAGTTCCTGTGGAACAAGCGGAAGGACAACTGATGTCCCAGACCATGGCAGTCGTCCTCCCGGAAGAGGACTCACGTCGCCTCCTCATCGACCCGCCCGCGCACCCCGCGGCAGCCGGCAAGAAGAAGAAGGCCGGGCTCGCGAAGGCGCTGCTCTACATCGCGCTGATCATCGCCGCGGCAGCCATGCTCACGCCGTTCTTCTGGATGATCATGAGCTCCCTCAAAGACGCGAACGCGGTCTTCTCGGTGCCGGTCAGATGGATCCCCGAGGTCTTCGTCTGGCAGAACTACGTCGACATCTGGACCAAGTCGGACATCATGACCTGGATCGGCAACACGCTGTTCCTGTCGGTCACCGTCACGGCGCTGCAGGTGCTCACCGGCTCGTTCGCCGCCTACGGCTTCTCGCGAGTGAAGTTCCCCGGCCGCGATGCGCTGTTCCTGCTCTACGTCGGAACGATCGCCGTGCCGTGGCAGTCGTACATGATCCCGCAGTTCATCATGCTCTCGAACGCGAACCTCTCGAACACGCTCTGGGCGATCATCCTGCTGCAGGCCTTCGGCGCCTTCGGCGTGTTCCTCATGAAGCAGTTCTACGAGTCCATCCCCATGGAGCTCTCCGAGGCAGCACGCCTCGACGGCCTCAGCGAGTACGGCATCTGGCGGCGCATCATGCTGCCGCTCTCGATTCCCGCCATCGCCAGCCTCTCGCTGCTCACCTTCGTGAACACGTGGAACGACTACCTCGGACCGCTCATCTACCTGCGCGACCCGAGCCTCTGGACCATGCAGCTCGGTCTGAAGAACTTCGTCTCCAGCTTGTACGACGTCGACTACGGCGTGCTCTTCGCGGGGCTCACGATCTCGGTCATCCCGATCGCCATCGTCTTCCTCCTCGGCCAGCGGTACTTCGTCGAAGGCGTCGCCACGAGCGGACTGAAGGGCTGATCATGAAGCGCATCCCGCACAGCATCTACTCGACGGCGTTCAACGTCGCGTACCTCGCCCTCGGCGTGAACGCCATGCTCGCCATCATGAGCCTGCCGTTCCTCGTGCTGCTCGTGACGACGGACCCATCGCTGTCGTGGCCGCTGCTCGCGGCGAGCGCGGCACTCACGGGCCCGGGCATCGCCGGTGCATTCGCGACCTTCCGCGCGCATGCCGAGGGCGACAGCGACGTGATCCGCGCGTTCCTCCGCGGTGTTCGCCGCACCTGGAAGCGTGCACTCGTGATCTCGGCGGTCACCTCCGCCGTCGTCACGGTCGCGCTCGTGGACGTGTTCGTCCTCGTTCCCACCGGCATCGGCGTCCTCATCGTCCCGCTGCTGGCCGTCGTCGCGATCCTGACGCTCGCGACCGCAGCGGTGTCGCTCGTCGCCATCACGCAGGCCGACGACACGCGCCTGCTCGTGCTGGTGCGCGCATCCCTCTTCCTCGCCGTGCGCCGCTGGCCGATGACCTTCGCGTCCTTCGCGATCGTCGCCGTCCAGGCCGCGGTGCTCACCGCGGCCCCGGCCATCGCCATCGGGCTCTCGGCCGCCGCCTGCCTCTACGTCGTCTGGGCTGGCGGCCGCTACACCCTGCAGCAGACCCCGGCACACGCCGCGGCCTGACGGACACCACGAACTCACTCGAAGGAATTCCCATGACTTTCGCGCCCGCATCCACGACCGTGGAGAACGCGCTGGCAGCGGCCACCGAAACCGTCCGACGCAACATCGTCGCGTTCGGCGCCGCCTACCCTGACGACACGACCACCGACGGCCGCTACCTGCTGCGACCCGCGACCGAGGCATTCGCCGAGGGAGCCAACCGTGGTTGGACCACGAGCTTCTGGCCGGGCATGATGTGGCTCGCCGGCGATGTCACCGGCGACGCGGCCTTCCACGAAGCCGCCCTCGCGCACGCCGCCGACTTCGAGCGCCGCCTCTACGGGGACGAGGACCTCGAGACCCACGACCTCGGATTCCTCTACTCGCTCTCGGTCGTCACCGCGTGGAAGCAGACCGGCGATGAGCGCTGGCGCACCGCCGGGATCAAGGCGGGGGAGCGGCTCATGACGCGCTTCCTCGAGCCTGCCGGGATCCTGCAGGCCTGGGGGGACCTCAGCGACCCAGCGCAGCGTGGCCGCGCCATCATCGACAGCCTCATGAACATGCCGCTGCTCACGTGGGTCGGCGAGCAGACGGGCGACCCCCGATACGCGGATGCGGTCCGCCGCCACACGGAGCAGCTGCGCACGCAGATCTTCCGCGCCGACGACTCCACGTTCCACACGTTCTACTGGGACGCGGAGACCGGCGAGCCCCTGCGCGGGGGCACCGAGCAGGGCGCGTTCGACGAGTCGTGCTGGGCGCGCGGGGAAGCCTGGGGCATCTACGGCTTCGCGCTCAACTCGCAGGCCGTTGGCGACCCGAGGCAGCTCGAGGCTGCCTGGAGGTGCGCCGACTACTACCTCGCGCACCTGCCGAGCGACGGCATCCCCTACTGGGACCTCGTCTACACCGAGGGCAGCGACGCTCCCCGCGACAGCTCTGCCGCCGCGATCGCCGCCTGCGGGTTCTTCGAGCTCGCCGCGGTCGAGCCGGACCCCGAGCGGTCGGCGCGCGCCCGCGCAGCCGCGTACGCGCAGCTCGACGCGCTCATCGCCGAGGCCACGCCGCGGCCGGCCGAGTCCTCTGACGCGCTCCTCCTGCACGGGGTGTATGACATGCCGAAGCTCGTGGGCGTCGACGAGGGAACACTCTGGGGCGACTACTTCTTCCTGGAGGCGCTGACGCGCGCGTCGCGTCCCGACTGGCAGCGGTACTGGTGAGCGGGGGAGCAGGCGCATGAGAATCGTCACCTGGGATCGTGCCGGGCAGAGCGTGCCCGCGGCCCTCGTCGAGTCGCCAGAGGGTGATCGGCTCCTCGACCTGGCCGGTCTCGTCGCATCGACACTCGAGCTGCTCTCCGACGAGCAGCTGCTCGCGGATGCACGCGCCGCGGTCGCGTCGGCCGACGTCAGTGGCCTGCCGCTGCGCGACGGGGAGCGACTGCTCGCGCCCGTGACGCCGCGGGTGCTGCTCTGCGTCGGCTACAACTACCGCGGCCATGTGGTCGCGGGCGGGGAGGGACAGCCCGACCCCGAACGCCCCGACGTGTTCGTGAAGACCGCGAACACGCTGCTCGGACCAGACGACGCCGTGAGGCTGCCCCCACAGAGCAGCGACGTGGACTATGAGGGCGAGATCGGTCTGGTCATCGGACGGGCGGCGCACGCCGTATCCGCCGAGGACGCGCTGGCGCACGTCGCCGGCTACACCCTCGTCAACGACGTGTCTGCCCGTGACTGGCAGAACCGCACCAGCCAGTGGACGCTCGGAAAGTGCTTCGACGGCTTCGCGCCGCTCGGGCCCGCCATCGTGACGGCGGACGAGATCGACGACCCCGCAGACCTGCTCGTCGAGGTCATCCGGGACGGCGAGACGACCGTGTCGCAGAGCACGTCGACCCTCATCTTCCCGTTCGCGGAGCTCGTCTCGTACATCTCGCAGTCCATCACGCTCCAGCCGGGTGACGTCATCGCGACAGGCACCCCGCAGAAGCTGCCAGATGCACTCCGCGACCACCGCGCCGTCGCCGACGGCGACTCGGTGCGCATCCGAGTCGAGGGGATCGGCGAGCTCACGACGGTGTTCGCGAGCTAGGTCGTCTCGGCGGCACGGGAGATCACGCGAAGGTCCCGGCAGCGAGGCTCACGCCGCCGATGACGACGCTCAGGCTGCCCAGCGTCGCCAGGATCACGCTGAGCGCCTGCAGCCTGCGCTTCGAGGAGTCCTGCCGTCGAGCTGCGAGCACCGCCGCCAGGATCATGAGCGCGAAGAGCGCAGCACCGCAGGCGAGGAGCATCCACCCGACGAGCTGCAGGACCGTGTCTGGCTGGTGAACCACGCAGCGACCGTCGCCTGTCCGGCCTACGCCGACGCCGGGCGGTCGGCGGCGCGTGCATCGGGGGATGGGCCGCGGGGCGTGGTGGGGGACACCGGCACTCCTTCGTGGTGAGGCCAACAAGCCTAGGCGCGGCCCTCTTCTCGAGAGAGGTTCTCGAGGTGAAAGGCGAGGTGAAATCGACGTGGATGCACACAGAACCGAGATCTGCCGTGGAGCATGATGACGTCATGCGCGTCTCTCCAGCAGTTCTGCTCCTCGTCGTGAGTGTGTTCGTCCTCAGCGGATGCGCGCAGGGCGGGGTGGTGGAATACACCGGGTCGTACGTGCCCCTCCCGCCGACAAACGGCACCTTCGACTACCAGCTCGGCGAGCCGTACGAGATCGACGGTGGCCTCGACGTCGTCGCCCGAGACTCCACTGCCGCCCCCGACTCCGGGGCGTACAGCATCTGCTACGTGAACGGCTTCCAGACGCAGCCCGGGGAATCTGCCACCTGGCTCGACGAACGCAGCGAGCTGCTGCTCCACGACGACGCCGGTCAGCCGGTCGTCGACCCGGACTGGCCCGACGAGTACATCCTCGACCCGTCGACGGCCGAGCAGCGCGACGGCATCCTCGCCGTGATGGCCCCGATCATCACGGGCTGCGCCGAGTCGGGCTTCGACGCCGTCGAGATCGACAACCTCGACACCTTCACGCGCTTCGACGCGTCCACGAGCGGTGGGGGAGCCGGCATCGACGAGAGAGGGGCACTCGAGCTCGCGGCGGCCTACGTCGAAGCCGCCCACACTGCTGGCCTCGCGATCGGGCAGAAGAACGCGGCAGAGCTCGCCGATCGCGGCCGAGCCGAGCTGGGCTTCGACTTCGCCGTCGCGGAGGAGTGCGGTGTGTACGGGGAATGCGCCGCGTACTCGAGCGCCTACGGCGATCTCGTCCTGCAGATCGAGTACACCGATGCTCTCGCAGGAACACCTGAGGAGGTCTGCGCTGACGACAGCCGCGCTCCGCTCACGGTCATCCGCGACCGTGATCTCGTGGCACCGGACGTGCCGGACTACTTCCGGATGCAGTGCTGAGTCCTCCTCCGCGCCTGGAGGTCACTCCCCGTCGGGGGAGTCCCTCAGACCAGGGCCGACCCCGACGCGTTCTCGGAAGCGTCCTCAGACGAGCTCTCCGGCCCATCCTCCGAGGTCGGCTGTGCGCCCTGGACTCCTCCGGTCTGCGCCTCGGCCTGACCTGACTCTTCTGCGCTTGCCCGGCGGAACATGCGGAGATTCCTGAACCCGCTGTAGGCGGCTGCGGCCTTCAGGTCCTGCACCGTCGGGTCGCCTGTTCCGAGGAAGTCCTCCGCCAACGCGAGACGGGTCTCGCGCAGGAGCCTCGCGGGCGTCGTGCCCGTCTCCCTGAACACCCTGTGCAGGTGCGACTGCGAGATGCCCAGCTGCTGGCCGAGATCGACCACCGAGAAGTTCGCGTCGTGGGCCTGCTCCGCGATCAGCCGGTGCGCGCGCATCAGCAGGGTCTTCGAGGGGCCGGCCACGGTGCTCTCGCGAATCGACGAGCGCAGCACGGCGATCACCAGGTTCTCGATCGCGGTCCGCCAGGCGGGGAACCCCGGGTTGTCCTCGTCGATCGAGCCGTCAAGCGATGCCATGGCGGCGCTGGTCAGGACCTTGCGCAGGTGCGCGTTCGGTGTGCGCGGGCCGGTGTAGTTGAGCTCGTTCCCGAGCACCGCCTTGATCTTCGACCGTCGGATCCCGAACAGAAGTCGAGTCGAGGCGTCCGAGGATTCGACGCGCATGGGCTCCGAGGACTCGTGGACGTAGAACGGCGACGGCACGGAACCCTCGGACTCGTTCTGACCGTTCAGCCTCGACGTGCCGCGCATCGCGAAGCTCAGGAAGACCAAGCCGTTGTCGTCCTGGGGGCGCGGCTTGATCTGGACCACCATCGGGGTCACCCAGATGCGGCCGATGACGATCGTGGGGCACGTCGCGAGGTCGGCGAAGATCTTCACTTCGCCGTCCGCTGAGACGACCTGGAGGCCACGTGACTGGAGCCAATCGACGGCCCTCTCACCACGAAGTGCGACATCGAGCTCCGAGATCACGCCTGTCATCTCCTTTCCGACTCACATCACGGCGGGCTTCGGTGGAACGGGGAGAACCCCTGCTGTGACCGCGGAAGGATCTGCGGGTTGAACGAAGCTGTATCGAGTCTCACTCTTTGCCGCATCACCAGAAAATACGTCGCACTTTTCGGCGGGAGATGCCATGTTCTGGCGATTGTCGTGGACTGCTGCTCGGGTCTCGCGACGGAGACGTGCTTCAGTCCCGAGCATGTGCCTCGGACATGTTGGTGTTCGCAGACTCGGGCGGATTCGGTGATGCGTGGATCCGGATGCGGAGACGCAGATCGCCCCGCGCATCCAGTCGGATGCGCGGGGCGAGGAGGCGGAGCGGCCCTGTTATCGCCCGGTGGGCTGGTACTCGCTGACGGTGTCGGTCACGAGGTGCTTCTTGAGCTCCCCGATGCTGACCGTGTCGAGGAATACGACCGACTGGTCGCCGACCATGCCGGTGCCGTTGGTCGGCAGGGTGAAGCTGCGCACGTTGCTCCCGCGGATGTCCCGCATCGAGAGGCCGAGGTTGAGCATGGTCTGCAGGTCGAAGGTGCTGTCGACCGCGATGAAGGGGGAGAACTTCGTGATGATCTCCTGCACCTTGCCCGGGTTCGTCAGGGTCTCCGCCGTGAGCATCTTGTCGAGCACCGCCTTGACCCAGGCCTGCTGGTTCCGCACGCGCTGGTAGTCGCCGTCGGTGAAGGCGTAGCGCTCTCGCACGAAGGCGAGCGCTTCATCGCCCGTCAGCGTGATGGGCCCGGCCTCGAAGGTCTTGCCCTGCATGTGCGACGAGTTGAAGGCGACGTCGTTGTTGATGGTGACGCCACCGAGCGCATCCGTGATGCCCGCGAAGCCGTCGAAGTCGACCACCCCGACGTGGTCGATGCGGAGTCCGAGCAGGCCCTCGACCGTCTGGACGACGAGCGGCACGCCACCGAAGGACAGCGCCGCGTTGATCTTGGCCTCGCCGTGGCCCGGGATCGCGAGCCAGCTGTCGCGCATGATGGAGATGACCTGCACGTCGCTGCGATCGGCGGGGATGTGCACGAGCATCATCGTGTCGCTGCGGCTGCCGAGGTCGGTCATGATCGATGTGCTCCCGCTGACGCGCGAGTCACTTCCGAGCAGGAGGATGTTCATGGGCGAGCCCGCCTCGGTGACGACCTGCTCCGGGCGTCCCTCGTAGTCTCCGGGGAGGGCGTCATCGATCTTCTCGATGTTGTTGAACGCCTGGTTCACGTTCCACCAGATGATGCCGGCACCTGCCACTGCGACGATGAGGACGCCCACGAGTGTCCACAGCAGGATCTTCGGCCCACGACGCTTCTTCTTGCCGTGCTCGCGTGCCGCGCGGCGTGTGCCGCCGGAACCGCTATCAGCCTCGTGCTCGAAGAGATCTGTGAGGGCGTCGTCGTCGCTTCGAGGGCGCGACGAAGGCTGTCCTGGGGTCTGCTCCATGCAGGCGAGTATGACACGGCGCAAGTTTCGAGCACGAGTCGGGCCGAGCGATGTCTCGCTTCCCTGAAATGAAACCCAAATGCACAACAAGTGTGTTTCGGTCAGGAAAACACGCCAGAGATGCGGAAAAAATACCTGGGTGACCCTTTTGTTATGCGGGAACGTTGAGATAGTCTCAGCTAGCACCCAGGATCTCTACGATGAGCCCACAGGCCCATACAGAGCGTGGCCCGTGGCCACGGAGACCCGAAGCGCATTCCCGGAACCGACGCGGTCTGCGCACCAAGAAGTACTCATCTCTTATTGGAGCACACGTGACGCCACCCACCTCAGGGCCCGCTACCTCGCAGATCCCAGTCGCAACCGCGACTGACGATTCGCGAGACAGCGACATGCTGCCCTCGGTCGAACCGCACTTCGCGCAGACCTCCTCAGAACAGAACGCTCGGGTCCAGCGAAGCAACAAACGCCGCGCCAACTGGCGCCAGGGGTACGCGCAGCTCCTCGTTCTGACCGACCTCGCCATTCTGGCGGTCGTCATGGTGGGAGCCCAGCTCGTCTGGCTCGGCGGCGGCAACGCGGCCGTTCCCGCCGGCGGCAGCGGCTTCATCAGCAGCGAAGTGTCCTACTGGCTCGTCTCAACCGTCATCGTCGTCGGCTGGGCCTGGATGCTCTCCCTCTTCGACACCCGTGACTACCGCATCCTGGGCTCAGGGTTCGAGGAGTACCGCGGCATCTTCAACGCCTCGCTCATGCTCGCGGGAATCGTCTCGATCTTCGCCTACCTCTCGGCATTCGAGCTTGCCCGTGGATACGTGCTCATCGCCTTCCCGGTCGGCACCGTCGCGCTCCTCCTCTCCCGCTGGATCGGTCGCCAGTGGCTCGTCCGCCAGCGCAAGGGCGGAAACCTGCAGGCACGTGTGCTGCTCGTCGGCTCGCGCTACTCGGTGCTCGACCTCAACCGCGACCTCTCGCGTCGTGAAGCCGCCGGCTACAACGTCGTCGGCGCCTGCCTCATCGACGGCAAGAGCGGCGAGCTCGACCCCAACTCTCCCGACTTCCTGCCGGGAACGGATGTCCCCATCGGCGGCAACCCGGAGGACCTGGCAGGCTCGCTCGACGCCATCGGCGCCGACACCGTCGTCATCGCAGGCAACGACGTCACCTCGACGCAGTGGCTTCGCGAAGTCGGCTGGGACCTCGACCCGGACCGCCACTTCCTCATCGTCGCGCCAGGCCTGCTCGACGTGGGTGGCCCGCGCATCGTCACGCGCCCGGTCGCCGGCCTGCCGCTGCTGCACGTCGACTCCCCGAAGTTCACGCGCATGGGGCTCCTGCTCAAGCGCGCCTTCGATATCCTCGTCTCCGGCCTCCTCATCCTCGTCCTCTCGCCCCTCCTGGTCGGAACGGCGATCGCCGTGGCCGTCACCTCGCCTGGCGGCGTGTTCTTCAAGCAGGAGCGCGTTGGCTACAGCGGCGGCCGATTCACGATGTGGAAGTTCCGCAGCATGCGAGCCGACGCCGAAGAGGTGCTGAAGAAGCTGCAGAGCGAGCGCCGCGACGCGGGCAACGACATCCTCTTCAAGATGAAGGACGACCCTCGCATCACGAAGGTCGGCAAGTTCATCCGTCGCTACTCGATCGACGAGCTCCCGCAGCTGTTCAACGTCTTCGGCGGCTCCATGTCGCTGGTCGGCCCCCGTCCGCCGCTGGACCGAGAGGTCAAGCAGTACGAAGACCACGTGCACCGTCGCTTCATGGTGAAGCCCGGCATCACGGGCCTCTGGCAGGTGAGCGGACGCTCCAACCTGACCTGGGAGGAGACGGTGCGCCTCGACCTCTACTACGTCGAGAACTGGTCCATGGCCGGCGACTTCGTCATCCTCTTCCGCACGGCTCGTGCAGTCGTCGCCAGCGAGGGCGCCTACTAGGGCGAATCACGCACAGTGAGCAGCGGCGACCCACCAGGTGGGTCGCCGCTGCTTCTTTGTGTGCGCCGGTCTGTTGCACGCAGTGGATCTCAGCCGAACAGTAGGCTGGCAGGATGGATCAGGCGATAGGCGATCAGCGTCGTGAGAGCGGGCAGCTCTTCGAGGCCGTGATCACCCCGGCGCCTGCTCTGGCCCTCGTCCGCGACGATGAGAGCGGAGACCTGACCGTCCTGTCGCTCGTCGACACGAGCTGCAAGCCGCTGGTGCTCAGCGGGACGGCGGCCGTCATCTGGGACGAGCTCGACGGCGTCCGCTCGCTGAAGCTCATCGTGCGCGAGCTCTCGGCCGACTATGGGCTCGACGAGCAGGTCATCGGTGAGCAGGTGCTCGGCTTCGTGACGCAGCTGCTGGACGCCCACCTGCTGCAGATCCTCGACTCGCACACCTCCGCGTAGCAGTCGCGACGTACGCCGTCAGCATCGGGGTGGCCGACGCCGCTAGCGCTTGTCGAACGCCTTGAGATCGCGCCTGGCCTGCACAAGACCGTGCAGCCCTCGGCTCGCTCGCTTCCACCAGGCCCTGACGACGCTGATCGTGCCGTTGCGCAGCTCGGGGTCGATGGCCGCGAGATCCGCGCGAGAGGGGAAGAACGCGCGGGCCGCGATGCCCGGCTTCTCGAGGAGGGGAGCCCGCTGCAGCTTGAGCATCCAGCCCGTCATCGCGTGCTCAGCCTTGGCGTTGAGACGCCACAGGCGCAGCGCCTCGCTGGCGTTCGAGTTCGGGACGAGCGGGACATCGTGTCCGAGGTCCGTGAGGAAGCGTCGCGCGGTCTGCGTCGAGTCCGTTCCGACCGCGTCCTGCAGGATCTGCTCCGTGAGGGACGCGGTCGAGCGCGCGTCCGAGACGAACTGCGTGTCGGAGCCATCCATCTTCTTCAGCGCGCTGACGAGCTCGCTGTACTCGGTCATCTGGCGGGAGTCCGCTGAGACCTGGCCCTCCTCGCGGAGGGAGTGCAGCGCGAGGACGAGGGCGCTGCCCGCCCGATCGGGAGTGTCGATGGGGTGGCCGGCCACGGTGACCTGGATGTGGTGCGCCCACAGACGATCGAATGCCTCCTGCGGCCTGCCGAGGAAACCAGGCCAGTAGTGATGCACGTCGATGTCGTTCGGCCAGGACTCGTGGATGAGGGTGCGCGAGTGCTGCTCGAGCAGCTTCGGGAAGTCGGGCCAAGGGCGAGGGCGCCACCCGTACGCCTGGAGCGCTTCGATGAGGTCCTTCGCGCGGTCGGGCTCGACGATGATGTCGACGTCGGTGGAGTACCGGCGAGTGCGCAGTCCGAGATCGGCGGAGATCGGCCCCTTGATGACGAGCATGCGGATGCCCTGCTCGCGGGCGACATGCTGCGTGAGCGCCGTCGACAGCGCGACTCCATCGTTCACCGAGAACGCGATGGTCGCGGCGTCCGGGGACGCGGCTGCTGCGGTCACTGGGGTCCTTAGATCTGCGTCGCGAGCCGAGAGAACTCGCAAGAGCGAGCATATCGAGGTCTGCGAGTGTGTGGGCGTGCACTTCCGAGGCGTCGGACGGCACGTTCGGACCGCCTCGAAGGTGTGCTCGAAGCCTCCCTTTCGGGCGACAGCTCGAGGCGCGGGAATGGGGAGTGCTCCCCTGAGCCGTCCCAGGCCGCGCCTGCTTGGTACAGTTGCCAGCATGACGAGAACACTGCGCCTGAATCCACTTGGCGTAGACGTAGAACTTCGCCTCGATGAGAGCATCTCGGCGGAGTTCGAGGCGGATCTGCGGGAGTCCTGGGCCGACGTGACTGGCCAGCCCGGGGAAGGTGAGCCTGACGAATCACATCGTCTTGCGCTCGCTCCCTTGAGCGAACCCGAGGCGACCGACGTGGTGAGCGGTTCGGCAGCCGATCTGGCCTCGCAGATCTCGACCACGGTGACGCTCGACGCGATCGAGCACAACGGCGGTCGCCTCGTGATGCTCCACGCGGCGGGTGTCGCGCTCGAAGACGGTCGGGTCATCGCGTTCGTCGGTCCTTCTGGGCGCGGCAAGACGACCCTCGCGAAGACCCTCGGCCGCGAATTCGGCTATGTCACCGATGAGACCCTCGCCGTCGACTTCGACGGCACCGTCCTGCCGTACCGCAAGCCGCTCTCGGTCATCGTCGACTCGGCTCGGCCCAAGGCGCAGCTCTCACCCGCGAAGCTCGGGCTGCGCCCCCTCCCGCAGGCGCCGCTCAAGATCGCCGCGATCGTGCTCCTGCACCGTGTCGACGAGCACGAGCTCGTCGACGGCCCGCAGCTCTCGCCAGTGGCGACCGGCAGTGCGATCGGCTCGATGGTCCCGGAGCTGAGCTACCTGCCCGCCCTGCCGGATCCGCTGGTGCAGCTTGCGGAGCTCATCGACGCCACCGACGGCGTGCGACGGGTCACGTATTCAGAGGCCTCGCAGGTCGTTGCGCTGGTCCCCGAGATCCTCGCCGCTCAGGGCGACCTCCAGCCGTGGACATCGGGTCACAGCGTGGCAGACACGAGGACACCCTCGGCCACCGTCCGAGAGGACTCCTACCGACGCGCCTCTGGCGTCCACTGGCTGCTGTTCGAGAACGAGGCGGTCACGCTCGAATCGCGCATCGTCAGGCAACTGGCCGGCATCGCGCCTGGTCTGTGGGAGCTTCTCGGCGACTGGACGACCCTCACGAGCCTCACAGCTGCGCTCATCGAGCAGTACGGTGAGGTCCCGGACGCGCGTCACCTGGTGCAGGTGGCCCTCGAAGGTCTCGTGGAGGCGAATCTCGTCGAACGCGTGCAAGCCGCGGTCGTCGGCAATACGGCGGGTCAGTGAGCGACGGCGACCTCGCGGACGCCCCTGGCAGACGGGCGCCGCGATCGCGGTTGCGACGTGTGACGTCGCATCCGCTCTTCCATCTCGTCGCCGCGTTCGCGGTCCTCGCGCTCGTGCAGGCGTTCTTCGTGAAGGTGTACGCCATCCCGTCCGCCTCCATGGACGACACGCTCGCCGTCGGCGACCGCATCCTGGTCAATCGCCTCGCGTACCTGGGTGACGCCGAACCGATCACGGGTGACATCGTCGTGTTCGCGGCCTCTGACACGTGGGACGAGGCGCCGCCCGAGGCTCCCAGCGATCCGCTGCGATTCGCCGCACGCGTGGTGGGGGAGGTCTTCGGCATCGGCCAGGGCTTCTCGCACATCCTCGTGAAGCGCGTCATCGCGACCGGAGGTCAGACGATGGCGGTCGACCCGGCGACAGGTGGCATCGTCGTGGACGGAACCGCGCTCGACGAGAGCTCCTACGTCGACCTCGACTTCGAGTTCGTGCCAGGCACGCTCGACTGCTCCACGTCTCCGGCCTCGTTGCGCTGCTTCGACGAGTTCACCGTGCCGGAAGGCCAGATCGTGGTCCTCGGAGACAACCGCACCAACTCCTCCGATTCGCTCGCCGCGTGCCGCGGCGGAGGAGTGGACGCCTCCTGCCTGCGCACGGTCCGCGACGACGACGTCGTGGGCGAGGTCTTCTCCATCGTGTGGCCGCTTCCGCGGTTCGGCGCCGTCTGACCCGTCAGCGGCCCGGCGCGGTGGGCGCGGCATCTGCTGCCGTTTCGTGCCCCACTTGCGCCAGAATCTCCCTTTCGCGTGAGCGGTATCCGCGTTCGCAGCACAATGGACGTGCTGTCGCGATGCTGGCGCCTGGGGGCACCGGCCGCCGCTTCGCGGCGCAGGTCGGGTCTCGTGTCTGGGGAGACGCGTCCCGGCCCAGACGCTTCCAGCTCGGCCCCCTGCGCTGGAAGCACAGCGCCCGACCCGCCTCGTGCGGGTCGGGCGCTTCGTCGTCTCGTGCGCTGCCGGACGCTGCCGGGTCGGCGACCTAGCTGACGCGCTGCTGGATGGGGAAGAGCGCCCCTTCGACCTCCGGGCCCGCTGCCGCCTGACGGACGAGCCAGTCAGAGTGTCGCTGCGAGTAGATGCCGAGGCCGATGCCGATGGCGATGAAGGTCGGGAGGGTGATGAACACCTCTCCGAGGCGGAACGAGCAGAGCAGGATGACGATCGTCGCGGCCTCGACGATGCGGGCTTCAGGCGTCTGCTTGCCCTTCCCCAGGAACTGGAATCCAGCGAACGCGAGGAGCGCGAGGATGGCGAGCAGGAAGGCGTAGCCGCCCTCCGTGATGAGGCCCCAGTAGGAGTTGTGGAAGAACCAGACATCCCCGGCGACCTCGGTGGTCGCCTCTCCGAGTCCGTGGCCGTACCAGGGCGCAGCCAGTGTCTTCTCGAGCGATGCGGCATCGATTCGGTCGCGCAGCTCGTCCGATCCGGAACGTGCGGCGTAGGCGCCGACCTGCGAGAGGTTGTTCTCTGCATAGAAGAACCCGCCGAGCAGCACTCCGGCGAGGACGACGCGGAAGAACGGGCCGAGGAAGCGCGCGAGGACCAGCCAGATGATGGCTGCGGCAAGTGCGGCCATCGAGGTCCGAGAGTCGGTCAGCACCACTGCCCCCAGGCCGAGGCCGGTGAGGGCGATTCGGGTCCAGAGGCGCCTGTAGATCAGGAAGAGGAGCACGGTCATGATCGCGTACGTGAATCCGGCGACGTTCTTGTCGTTGAGGAAGCCGGTGAGGAGCCCGCCGTAGGTGTCCGGGGCGAGCCCTGCGTAGAAGAGCGGGATGTTGGCGAGCAGCCCGACCGAGAATCCCTTGAGGCCCGAGACGATGTCGATGCGTCCGCTGGCGATGAAGCCGGCCAGGAAGAACAGGATGAGGATTCGGCCGAGGCGGGTGATGTCTG
Source organism: Pseudoclavibacter sp. RFBI5 (assembly GCF_002931395.1). NCBI lineage: Bacteria > Bacillati > Actinomycetota > Actinomycetes > Micrococcales > Microbacteriaceae > Pseudoclavibacter > Pseudoclavibacter sp. RFBI5. The sequence goes on from NZ_PSYA01000003.1 coordinate 121,006, forward strand.
CCTGACTCGGGCCCGTCGCGATCGCCACGATGACGAGGAACGTGACGAGGAGGACGCTGATCGCCGCGAACCAGGTCGTGCCGCTCAACTGCCTGGTGGGCCGACGGAAGGCGGCGACGGCGACGAGGAGCAGTCCGGCGACGTCGTTCACGGGGAGCCCGATGCCGGGTGTCGCGATGCGGACGACGAAGAACATCATCAGCACGGCATCGATGATGCGAGTGCTGCCGACGGCAAAGATGGAATCTCGAACGAAGTCCGGAGTTTTGCTGATGGCCCCTGCCAACGGAGAATGCTCTGTCACGTTCCGATGCTACGGTGTTTGCCGGTGCTGTCCAACAGCGCCGCTGCAGAGCGGTTCCGGGGGGAAGCGATTCTGCGGGATCGTTGCTCCTCGGCCACAGGGCTGAGCCGGCCTGCATAGAATGTGGGGAGTCGGGTTTCTGGAATTCCAGGATCCGCATTCGGGGAATCTGCATTTCACCTCCCATTGGTGGCCCATGAACGAAAACCGAGGTGGTGGAATGCGCGCGACTGGCTCTCCGCGTCCCCGCGTCGCGATCGCCCACGACTACATCACGCAGCGCGGAGGCGCCGAACGTGTTGTGCTCTCCCTCAGCCGAGCGTTCCCCGAGGCGCAGGTCTTCACGACGCTCTACGAGCCGGAGACGACGTTCCCCGAGTTCCGCGACATCGACATCGTCACGTCCCCGCTGAACAAGGTCGGGCCGCTCCGGAGAGACCACCGCAAGGCGCTGCCGCTCCTGGCGGCCGCGAGTTCCGGCATGCACATCGACGCCGACGTCGTCATCGCATCGACAACCGGGTGGGCGCACGGCTTTCGAACCACCGGAAGAACGATCGCGTACTGCCATTCGCCCGCCCGCTATCTCTACCTGAGCGACCAGTACCTCGGCGGCGCTGGCCGTCTCTCCCCTGCGCGAATGGGCCTGCGCATGCTCACGCCGTTCCTCAAGCGCTGGGACCAGAAGGCGGCAGCCAGCGTCGATACCTACCTCACGAACTCGTCCATCGTGCAGCAGCGAGTCTCCGATGTGTACGGGCGTTCGTCAGAGCTGCTCTTCCCACCGCACAGCGTCGACATCAGCGGGCCGAGAACCGCAATGCCAGAACTCGCTGACTTCGTCGGCGGCGGTGGGCACCTCCTGCTCGTGTCGCGCCTGCTTCCCTACAAGAACGTGGACGCCGCGATCCGAGCCGTGGCGGGCCTGCCGAACGAGCGCCTCGTCATCGTCGGCGACGGTCCCCAGCGGGCTGAGCTGTCGGCGATGCTGCCGGACAACGTCCGCCTCGTCTCCGGCATCAGCGACGAGCACCTTCGCTGGCTGTACGCCAGGAGCCGCGCGCTGATCGCGCCATCGCATGAAGACTTCGGACTGACCGTGATCGAGGCGGCGGCGTGGGGCAAGCCCAGCATCGCCCTCCGGGCCGGCGGGTACCTCGACACCGTGCGCGAAGGGGCCACTGGACGCTTCTTCGACGTGCCGACCGCCGCCGCGATCGCGGACGCCGTCGCGGCCTCGCGCTTCCAGGTCTGGGACGTCGCGGCCATCAAGGCCCACGCCCACGGATTCTCCGAACAGGCGTTCGCGCGGCGGCTGCACGAACTCGTCGACGAAGCGGCCACGCGCCGTGGGGAGAAGTGACATGCGCGTGTCGCGCGATGCCGCATCCCTGGACCGCATGAACGGCCAGCGGATGGCGTTCGGTGCGTCCAGTTGTTACTGTGAGTTGTCCTCGCGCACGGGTCTCATGCCCGTGCGCGGAATGTTGTGTCTAGGAGAGGCGTACGCGCTGTGACGGTACTCGATTTCTTGCGTCTCACCGGCAAGAGCTGGAAGATCCTCGCTATCGGGGTCATCGTCGGGCTGCTGGCCGCGTTCGGCTACACGCAGATCCAGCCGAAGGTCTACGAAGCCGACTCCGCAGGATTCGTCATCGCCGGCAGCTCCGGAGAGTTCTCGTCCATCGACGGCTCGGAGCAGGCGATCACCAAGGCGAACTCGTACCTTCCCCTCATCACGAGCCAGCCCGTGTACGCCAAGATCGCCGAGAACCCCAACTCCGGACTCGCCGCGGGCGAGACGCTGACCGGTCGCCTCTCCGCGACGGTCGCACCCAACAGCAACCTCATCCAGGTCAGCGCCAGTGCCAGCACGCCTTCATCGGCGGTCGCGCTGGCCAACGGGGCGCTGCAGGCGATGGCCGACGTCATCACGGAGATCGAGACGCAGGTCGGGGGCGGAACCTCCGGAGTCACCGTCGTTCCCCTCCAGAACGCCGTCGAGCCAACGTCGCCGGTCAGCCCCAACCTCCGCAACAATCTCATCATCGGTGGTGCCATCGGCCTCGTGCTCGCCTACGCCTTCGCGCTCCTGCGTCGCTCGCTCGACGTCAAGGTCCGCGACTCGAAGGACCTCGCAACGGCCTCCGGCGCCGGAACGCTCGGTCGCATCCCGAAGTCGCCGCAGCTCATGGGCAAGAACCGGGGCACGAACGACGCCGACGCCATCGCCGCCGAGTCCTTCCGGCGACTGCGCACGAATCTCCGCTTCGCGAGCGTCGACGAGGAGATCCGCTCCATCGTCGTGACCAGCGCCAACGCGGGTGAGGGCAAGTCGACCGTCGCGACCTCGCTCGCGCAGGTCCTGGCGCAGTCGAACACGCCGACGATCCTCATCGACGCGGACCTCCGTCGTCCGACCGTCGCGACCGTCCTCGGCATCGACGGCAAGATCGGTCTGAGCGAGGTGCTCAGCGGCCAGGTGTCGCTCGAGGATGCGCTCGTCGGCTCGAAGATCCCCGGGCTCTACGTACTTCCGTCCGGGCGCATCCCCCCGAACCCGTCGGAGATGCTCGGCTCGGAGGCGATGAAGTCCATCGTGAGCCTGCTCTCCAAGGACTACATCGTCGTCATCGACGCGCCCCCGCTGCTGCCCGTCACCGACGCCGCCGTGCTGTCCACGCGCGTCGACGGCGTCGTGCTCGTCGCCTCCGCGGGTCGTACCCGCCGGGAGGACGTGATGGCCGCGCGCGACATGCTCAAGCAGGTGCACAGCCGCATGCTCGGAACGGTGCTCAACATGGTGCCCCCGCGCGACAGCGCAGACGGCTACGAGTACCGCCGCAACCGCAGCTACTACGTCACCGCAGACAAGAAGGGCATGCCGAAGTTCAAGGCGGTCAAGGGGCACACCGACCCCTCGGAGCACTTCGGTGCCCAGCCTGACGTGGCCGCACCGCAGCGGGAGTCGCTGTCGCCCTCCCGCCCGGCCCAGCCGGCCGCCGAGCAGGCTGCTCCTGTGCAGCCGCAGGCGGGCCCCGTTCCGTCCTCGGCTCCGACTGCCGTCGCAACCGAGCAGCCACAGAGCCGTCGATCGCGCAGAGGCGCTTAGTGCCGAGCCTGCTCTTCGTCTGCCACGCGAACATCGCGCGCTCGGCCGCGGCCGAGTTCCTCGCGCGTGCGCAGCTCGGGCCTGAGAGCGACTGGCAGGTGTCGAGCGCTGGCGTCCGTGCTCTCGTCGGCGAGGACATCGACCCGACGATCTCGGCGGCCGTCCGTGAGCTGGGCGTCGAGCCGACGCCCCACGCGGCGCGGCAGGTCGACGTCTCCATGCTGAAGGAGGCAGACCTGGTGCTCGCGTTCGAGGGTGCGCACCGATCGTGGATGCTCAGCGAGTCGCCCAAGGCCGTCCGAAACACCTTCACGATCCGCAGCGCGGCACGGCTGCTCGAGACCATTCCCCGGCGCGCGGCGCCGCTGCCATTCCTCGCGCATGTCAAGACCCCGCCGGGCGGCGACCTCGACTTCGCGGATCCGTACGGCCGCGGCCCCGCGGTGGCCAAGCAGGCAGTCGCCGAGATCGACGCCCTCCTGGCGACCATCCTCCCGGGCATCGACGCGATCGCACGGACTCCCCGTCTGCAAACGACCTGACCTCGAGGGAATGAACGTGGACATGTCACGCTGGCGCCGCGCGAGTGCGGGTTGCGCGGGAGCTGGCGCATGCTGAAGCGCCTGCTCATCGTGAGTCCCGACTTCCACGGGTACTGGAAGGCGGTTGCCTCGGCGTTCGAGTCGATCGGCTATTCGGTGAGGGTGCACCGCTACGACAGTCACGCGACGTTCGCCGATCGGTTCCAGAACAAGCTGCTCCATGACCTCCCGGAGTCGATGCGGTCTCGTGCCGCGGCGGAGAAGGCCACCTCGCGCGCAGTAGAGCAGTTGCGCGCAGAGACCTTCGAGGCGGTCCTCGTCATCAAGGGCGACCAGCTCGGCGACGCCTGGTGGGAGGCCCTGAGCGCACAGTCGGTACCGTCCGTCGTCTGGCTGTACGACGAGATCCGCAGGACCAGGTACACGCCGGAGTTCCTGGCGTCGACCGGTCGCGTCGCGAGCTACAGCCACGACGACGTGCGCCTCCTTCGAGAACACGGCGCGGATGCCGTCTTCGTTCCCCTCGGCTTCGACTCGAGCCAGTCGTTCGCGCGCGTCGAGGTGCCGGCGGTGACGCTGGTCGGTGCCCGCTACCCGAATCGCGAGCAGCTGGTGCGCGGCATCCAGGGCTCTGGAGTTCCCGTGCGCGCGTACGGCCGCGACTGGTCACGGAAGCTCTCCGACGTCGTGAGGACGCGACGCTTCCGGTCGGCAGGCGTGCCTGCCAGCGGAGACCTGACGCGGGGCGCCGCGTACGGCGTGATGGCGGGAAGCCTCGCGACGTTGAACGTGCACGCGAATCAGGACGGCTTCACCATGCGCACCTTCGAGGCCGCAGGCGTCGGCGGGCTCGAGCTCGTGGACAGGCCCGATGTGAGCGAGTTCTACGACGTCGGCAAGGAGGTGCTGGTGTTCGAGAGCGTCGAGGAGATCGTGGAGTCGGCGCGTCGCGCGCAGCGCGAGCCCGCGTGGGCCGCCCAGGTGCGCGAGGCAGCTCGCAGACGGACGTTGGCCGAGCACACCCTCGAGCACCGCGCTCGAGCATTGGAGGCGCTGTGGGACTGAACATTCCGGAGGACCTCGAGGCGTGGCAGCGCTGGCAGAATTCGAGGTCCCTCAAACGCCAGATCATGACCCGTGTGCGGCGTCCCTCTGGGGAGCCGGAGTTCACGCTCATGGTCAACGGGCCCGAACCGCGTCTGCTTGTCCTCATCGATGTGCCCACCCCCAGTGCGGTCGCGGCCTACGCGGAGCCCTTGCGGTTCCTCGAAGGCGAACAGGTCGCCGTTCTCGCGCCGAAAGACCTCAGCGGGATGCTCGACGGCAGCTGGACGAGCCGTCGGCTCAAGGGGCTGGACCTCCCGGGGGAGCTCCGCGGCGTTCGTGCCGTCTTCGCAGCAGGTCACTTCCTTCCCGCTGGGGCCGTCGGCTACCGCTGGAGCAGGCAGCTCGGGGCACGGTTCGTCGTGGCCCAGCATGGCTTGACGACGCCGTTCGCGCCGCCGTTGGCTCGCGGCAGTCACCTGCTCGCGTTCTCCCAGGACGACGCCGAGTTCTGGAAGTCGGGACGAGGTGATGTCACGCATGAGGTCGTGGGTGCGCAGCTGCTCTGGCATGCCTCGCGTCGCAACCGCGGGCGTCCCGAAGGTCCCGGAGACGCGACTCCCGTCTTCCTCGGCCAGCTGCACGGTGCTGAGCTGTCTCGGTGGACGTCGGCGAGGACCGCCCGGACGTTCTGCACGACGACCGGTGCCGAGTATCGTCCGCACCCAGCGGAGACTGACCGCCTGTCGCGTCTGCAGCACCGCGCCTGGCAGCGGCGCGGAGTGCGTTTCGAGAGCTCGGGCCAGTCGCTCGCGACCCTCGACCGGCCGGTCGTCTCCGTCTTCTCCACGGGGGTCCTCGAGGCCGCCGCCGCCGGCCAGGATGCCTGGGTGACGTGCGTCGACCCGCCCGAGTGGGTGCGCGACTTCTGGACACGGTATGGTCTTTCGCAGTGGGGCAGCGATTCGACTCCTGCCCCTCCTGTTCCCCAGACAGAGCCAGCACAGTTGATAGCCGCGAGCATCTCGCGGATTCTGGAGGAAACAGTATGAGGATCTTGTGCGTCATCCCCGTGCGGGGAGGCTCCAAAGGCATCCCGGGCAAGAACAGGCGCCGAGTCGCCGGCAAGCCACTGGTCGCCTGGACCATCGAGCAGGCCCTCGCGGCGCGTCCCCAGATGGATGTCCTCGTCTCCACCGACGACGAGGCCCTCGCCGCCATCGCACGGGAAGCCGGCGCGCAGGTGCCGTGGCTGCGCCCCGCGCACCTCGCTGAAGACACGACGGCGACCGAGCCGGTGGTCGAGCACGCCATCGCCGAGTACACGGCCGCCGGGCGACGACCGGATGCCGTCATGCTCCTGCAGGCGACCTCGCCCGTGCGGCTTCCGGGCACCCTCGACCGTGCGATCTCGCAGTTCGCGGCGACGGGCGTCGATTCGATGGTGGGTGCCGTGCCCCAGACGCCGTTCCTCTGGCAGTACGGAGCGGCAGAGGGGGACCAGCCGAAGGCGCACTTCACGATCGGCGCGAGGCCCCGCCGCCAGGAGCTGCAGCGCACGCAGATGTTCTACCGCGAGACGGGCTCGCTCTACCTCACGAAGACCGAGATCTACGAGCGGGAGCACAACCGGCTCGGTGGCACGATCGGCATCTTCGAGATGGATGACCTCGAGGGCGTCGACATTGACACCGAGCTCGATCTCTCCATCGCAGACCACCAGCTCTCCCAGCTTCATCCTGACGCGGCCGCCGCTCCGTCAGCGCACACCGCAGCATCGACAGACAAGGACTCCGCTCAGTGATCTTCGAGCGCAACCTCACCCCGTACATCGTCTTCGCGGAGGACCCGATCGTCGTCGGTCTGCAGAAGATCAGCGCGAACCAGCAGCGCATCGTCTTCTGCGTCGACGAGCACGGTCGTCTGCGCGGCTCGCTCTCCGACGGTGACTTCCGTCGCTGGATCGTCGCGAACCCGACGGCCTCGCTCGACGTCACGTGCGTCGAAGTCGCCAACACGAGCACCCGCACCGCGCCGGCAACGTCGACGCCGTCCGAGCTGGCTCCGCTGCTCGGGCACGGCGGCATCACGCACCTGCCGCTCGTCGACGAGACGGGCCACCTGATCGCCGTCGCCATCGACCGCAATGATGTGCTGCGCATCGGTCGGCACGAGATCGGCGCCGGCCACCCCGCGTTTGTCATCGCGGAGATCGGCAACAACCACAACGGTGATGTCGACCTCGCGAAGCGACTTGTCGACCTCGCCGCCGACGCGGGCGCCGACGCCGTGAAGTTCCAGCTGCGGGACATGGACGCGCTGTACCGCCAGAGCGGCGGGTCGACGGCAGGCGAAGACCTCGGAGCGCAGTACACGCTGGATCTCCTCTCGCGCGTCTCGCTCCCCGCGGAGAAGCTGTTCACGGTCTTCGACCATGCGCGCGACCGCGGTGTCGACCTCATGTGCACGCCGTGGGACGGACCGAGCGTCCAGGCGCTCGTCGACTACGGCATCGAGGGGCTCAAGATCGCCTCCGCCGACCTCACCAACCACGAGCTGCTCCGCGATGCGGGCTCGCGTGGGCTCCCGCTCATCCTGTCGACCGGAATGTCCCGGGAGTCGGAGATCCTCGAGACCGTCGGGCTCATGCGCTCCCTGGGTTCCAGCTTCGCGCTGCTCCACTGCCAGTCGACATATCCGGCACCGTTCAAGGACATCAACCTCGCCTACCTCGACCGGCTCGCGGAGATCGGCGACAGCATCGTCGGCTACTCGGGCCACGAGCGCGGCTGGCACGTGCCCGTCGCTGCGGTCGCACGCGGGGCGCGCATCATCGAGAAGCACTTCACCGTCGATCGCGGCATGGAGGGCAATGACCACACGGTCTCGCTGCTCCCGGACGAGTTCGCGCAGATGGTCGAGCAGATCCGAGACATCGAGCTTTCGTTGGGGGACGCGGCACCGCGAGAGGTGTCCACGGGCGAGCTCATGAACCGGACGACGCTCGCGAAGTCGCTGGTCGCGGCGCGAGAGCTGCGCGAGGGCGAGGTGCTGCGAGCTGAGGACATCGCCGTGAAGAGCCCCGGTCGCGGACTGCAGCCGAACCGTCTCGACGAGCTCGTGGGTCGCGCGGTGAACCACGACATGGCGGAAGGCGAGTTCTTCTTCGAGAGCGACCTCACCGACACCGCTTCCGTCGGGCGAGAGTTCGAGTTCCGTCGCCCGTGGGGCCTCCCTGTTCGGTACCACGACTACAAGAAGCTCATCGAGAACTCGACTCCCGACTTCCTGGAGTTCCACTTCTCGTACAAGGACCTCGAGGTCGACATCGACAGCTTCTTCACGGAGCCCCTCGACATGGACTTCACGACGCACCTGCCAGACCTGTTCTCCGGCGACTTCCTCGTCGACCTCGCATCGACGGACGACGAGCACTGGGAACGGTCGATCCGCGAGGTGCAGCGGACCATCGACACGACCCGCAGCCTGAAGAAGTGGTTCACGCGCTCGAGCGAGCCGATCATGGTCGTCACGATGGGCGGCTTCACGAAGGACAAGCACGTCCCCGCTCAGGCGCGCACCGCCATGTACGCGCGGATTGCGGATGCAGTGCAGCGTCTCGACACGGACGGCGTGCGGATCGCGGCGCAGACGCTTCCGCCGTTCCCGTGGCTCATGGGAGGCCAGCAGTTCCACAACCTCTTCCTCGATCCTCATGACACTGCGGAGTTCTCGGCGACGACGGGGACGAAGCTCTGCTTCGACGTGTCTCACTCGAAGCTCGCGGCGAACTTCCTCGGGATGCAGTTCTCCGACTACACGGAGCTCGTCGCGCCGCACAGCATCCACCTGCACCTCGTCGACGCGACGGGGGTCGACGGCGAGGGTGTCCAGGTCGGCGATGGCGAGGTCGACTGGCCGCTGCTGGCGGGCCAGCTCGACGAGTTCGCGCCGGGTGCCCCGTTCATCCCTGAGATCTGGCAGGGTCACATCGACAACGGCCAGGGCTTCTGGACGGCGCTCGATCGGCTCGAGAAGTGGCTCTAGAGGCACGGGCAGCACCTGACGGAGGCCGCTCTTCGCGGCCGATCGCGCTCTGGGTGATTCCTGTTGCCGACCTGGGCGGGGTCGCGCGTCACGTCCTGGACGTGGTCGAGGCGGGCATTCCCGGCTTCGAGCTCGTCGTGCTCTGCCCGGAGGGGCCTCTCGTCGATCGTCTCCGTGCCGTCGGCGCACGCCTCGCCGTGGGCAGGGTCGGGCCAGACGCCGGCCTGAGCCGGTCGATCCGGACCCTCAGGTCGGCGGCGCGCCGCCTCCGGCCTGCTGTCGTGCACTCGCATCTCGCGTACGCGGATGTCGTCGTGGCCGCCACGCCCCTGCCACCTGGCACCGTGCGCGTCACGAGCGAGCACGGTATCGCCGGCGAGGACAGCGTCTATCACGGGTCCTCCTGGAAGTCGCAGCTCATGGCTCGGGTGCACGGAGTGCGGCTCCGTCGGTTCGAGGGCGTCATCGCCGTCTCCGAGGCGACCAAGCAGGCGATGCTCGCGAAGTGGGGCCCGAAGCAGCACGTGCACGTCGTGCACAACGGCGTCGACCGGCTGCCCCCGCACGCGGTGCGCGCCTCCGACTCCCTGCGCGTGCTCGCCCTCGCGCGGCTCTCTCCCGAGAAGCGCATCCCGCAGCTCATCGATGCGTTCGCTCGCGTGCACGCGCAGAGACCGGGCGCCAGGCTGACGATCGCCGGGGTCGGCGAGCTGGGCGCGGAGCTGCGGCGTCGGGTCAGCGACCTCGGCCTCGCCGACGCCGTCGACTTCCCAGGGTTCGTGGACCCCGACGCGGCCATGGCGGAAGCCGACGTGCTGGCGCAGCTGTCGGTCTGGGAGAACTGCTCCTACTCGCTGCTCGACGCGGCCAATCGTGGGATGCGCATCGTGGCCTCCAGAGTCGGCGGAAACCCGGAGATCGTCGCGGAGGCCGGACTCGTCGACGCCGAAGATGTCGCGCAGGTCGCGCGTGCGCTCCTGGACGCCGACGCCGTCACGACGCTCGACGACTGGCCGTCGGTCTCCGACATGACCTCAGCCATCGCCGGTGTCTATGCCGAGGCGGGAGTCACGTCCGACCTGCCGGGCGGCCTCCCGGACCACATCACCATCGCCACGAACAACGGCGACATCGGCGGGGGAGAGGTGATGCTCCTCAACATCGCCGCCGTGCTCGAGGAGCTCGGCGTCGACGTGACCATCGTCGGCCCCTCCGAACCGGGGGAGCTGGTCGCTGCGGCGCGGGGCGCCGGGCATCGCGTGGTGGAACTCGAGGCGGCCGGGCGGGGATCCTGGATGCTCGCGCTCCGCCGCTGGGATGCCGCACAGCGACGTGGAGTCCTCTGGTGCAACGGGCTCGTACCCGCCGCGGCGAGTGCAGGGCACCCTGGTCGAATCGTGCACCTCCACCAACGCCCATTGGGTGCGCTGCGCGTCCTCGAGCCCTTGGCGCGCTTCAAGGCGCTCACGACGCTCGTGCCATCCGCGTCGATGGCGGCCGCCGTCGGCAATGCAGCGGTGCTGCCGAACTGGAGCCAGAGCCCCGGCACACGCAACCGGGTGTCGAGCGGACCGCCGATCGTGCTCGGATTCCTGGGCAGGCCATCCATCGACAAGGGCGTGGACGTGCTGGCCGCCGCCGTGCAGGAGCTGGAGGCGCGCAAACCTGGGCGCTATCGGCTGCTGCTCGCCGGCGAGCCGCGATTCGTCTCGAAACAGGCTCAGCTGGCCGTGGAGAAGGCGTTGCAGCCCGTCGCGCACCTCACCGACCGGCCGGGCTGGGTGGCGCCAGCTGCGTTCTTCGATCGCATCGACCTGCTTGTGGTCCCTTCGGTGTGGCCCGAGCCGTTCGGACTCGTCGTGACCGAAGCGATGGCCGCGGGAGTCCCGGTGCTCGTCAGCGACGCTGGGGCCTTGCCGGAGATCGTTCCGCCGCAGAGCGGCGACGTGTTTCCTGCCGGCGACGCACTCGCACTCGCGGCAGCTATCGAGCGGAAAATCGAGCGTGGGCTTGACGGCAACGTGGACGCGAACGCGCGGCGTTGGCAGGACCACTACTCCCCGAGTGCCGGCGCGGCTTCGGTGAGTGAACTCCTGCGTCTGGTGCTGGTAGGTCAGCCGCTCGGGAAGTCGAGGTCAGCGTGAACGATGGCAATTGGCACTTCTACTGCGAAGATTCAGAGGTAGCAAGCGTTGCCCGGCACTGGAGACCGGACGAGGATCCCGAGAAGTTCGCATCGGGATTCGGGCACAACATCCTCGAGCTCTTCGCGCGTTTCCGTGATCGGGGGTACGACGTCACGCTCGGACCGGATGTGCCGGGCGGCACATCTCTTGTCGTCGCCTTCATCTCGGACTTCGTCAACCTCCGGACGGCGCTGGTGCTGTCGGGATTCCCGTGTCTGATGATCCGCAGTGATTCCGCGTTGCAATTCGACGCACCATTCCGGCCAGACCGTGTGATCGTGCCGAATCGTTCGGCGTACTGGACTCAGCGCTACGGTGCTGACGCCGAGTACCTTCCTGCGCTCCCGCAGAGGGGGCTGATACCCAGGGATCAGACGAGGACGGTCTTCGAGGCGATCACGCTGAAATGCAATCCGGAGCATGTGCCGAAGGTTCTCCTTGAGCCCGACATGGTTGCAGGCATCGTCGCAAGCGGCTTCAGCTTGCACATAGATTCTCCAAGCACGACAAACGGCAGCGATCAGACCTGGCATGACTTCAGCAACGCTGATCTCACCTTGTGCATCCGGGGCAGCATGGTCGACAACGCCGATGTGCGGAAGCCGCCCACGAAGCTCATCAACGCATGGAATGCCCGCACGGTGCCGATTATCAGCGGCGAGGCCTCGTATCTCGAGCTCGCGAGCCCGGGAGAGGACAGCCTGCTGATCAACGACGCTCGAGAGCTTCAAGCGACGCTCGCACGGTTGCGGGCTGAACCCGAGGCGTTCGAGCGCATCCGCCTCGGGGCGGCACGCCGCGCCGATGAGTACTCGCTTGTGAAGCTCGTCGACGAGTGGGCAGCCCTCTGTGGTCGAGTCGAGCGTCAGCGCATCGGCTCGCTGGAGCGGTGGCAGCGTGTGTTGCGCATCCTCTCCGTGAAGATCTCGAATCGACTCCAGCGGCGACGCTCGGCTTCCACGTCGAAGTGAGCTCTGCGTTTCATCGCCGTGCTGGTGAACATCGAATGTCGACACCCATCCTGTCCACCTCCTTCTCCAAGGAATGCCCGTGAGACTCTTCTACCTCAACGACAGCCCGCTTCGTGTGACTGCGGATGGCAAGCTCGGCATATTCGCGAAATCCATGACGGGCTTGGCCGAGTACGCGAAGAGGTGGCCGGGCAAGGTGCTCGTGTCCTCGCTCGAAGCTCCTCTTCTCGCCGAGGAAGACGACCCCCAGATGATGTGGGCCGATCACGATCTCGCCGCTGACCTCGAATTCATCCCGCAAGTTGACGCGCCCGCCCTCTCCCGACTCGGGGCTGACCTGGTCATGCATTCAGTGGTGGGACCGCTGAGTCAGTCGCTTCTCGGCCATCACTTCAAGGTCATCTTCACTGACGACTGGTCGCCCGCCGTTCGCCTTGAGGTTGGTCTCGTCACGGCCCGTGGAGCTGTCGACCGGGCCCGCATCAGAGTCGGCGCGCTTCGGCGCACGAGGCGTCTGGATGCCCTCGCGGCCCGAGCCGATGGTTTTCAGTGCAACGGTCACTCGGCAGCCGAGCACTACAAGGCCGTGAACCCCTCCACGCATATGTACTTCGATCACAGGATGCGTGCAGGTGACATGGCTGCCGCAAGCCGTCGGGAGCACTGGCACGGCGATCGGCCGTTGCGAATCGCGTACTCGGGCCGTCTGACCGAGATCAAGGGAGTGAAGTTGATCGAGCCGTTCATCGCGGAACTCGAACGGAGATCGATCAGCTTCGAGTTCACGATAATCGGATCAGGAAATCTGGAACCGGCGCTCCGCCGGCTCGAGTCGAAGAATGTGCGCTTCGCGGGATTCCTGGACTTCGAGAAGGACTGGAAGCCCTTTGTGCGGAGCGAGGTCGACCTCATGTTCCTGCCGCACGTTCAGGGGGATTCGGCGAGTACGTACTTCGAGGCGATGGGTTCGGGGGTTCCTGTCCTCGGCTTTCACAACAGGACGCTCACGCCGCTGCTGGCCGCTGGCGGTGGTGGCTGGGCCGTAGCAAGACCAGACGTGGTCGCGGCGGCAGCAGTGACTGAACGGCTCGCGACCGGGCCGATGGAGCTCGAGGTTCAGGCCCGCCGTGGACTCTCGTTCATGGAGGCGGTCCCCTTCGAGACCACCTTCGACGAGCGAGTGAACCACTTTCGAGCGATCGCTGGCGCGTCGTAGCTTCGCCTCCGAGGCGAACGGTCGCGAACTCCTAGGCGCGCGGAGCGCGGAGGAACCCTCGAACGCGATCTACTGCCGTTGCTCGAACCCCTGCACGAGCCAAGAGAACGTACACCCGTGCGGTGACCCGGTTCGGAGCTGAACGGAAAGAGGTCTTCAGGTAGTCGACGACTCGTGGCGTCGGTCCTTCGATGCGCCAGAGACGCAGAGCCAGCGTCCAGATGCGATTCTCCATCTCAGCGTCGAGTTCGGGCGTGATCCCGAGTTGTTTCGAGAATATCTGGAGATACGCCATGACGAAGCGGGGATTCGTGGTGTGGAACTGCTGGTGTCCAAGCGACGACCCGAGTTCGCGGAAAGCGACGAGAGGCTCGTCCACGCAGAGAAAGTCCGACTTCAGTGCGAGCCGGATCCACAGGTCGTGGTCTTCGAAGAAGAGATCGGGGTCGTAGCCTCCTGCTTCCTTCACCGATTGAGTCCGGAGCATGACCGAGGGCGCAGGCAACCAGTTGTACTCGCAGAGCTCACTGTAGACAGACCCGCTCAGTCGAGGAGGCCACGCGTACTCAGTCTTGAAGTCGCGCTCGAGCTGCTTTCCGTGCTCATCGACTCGGAGTGCGTTCGAGTAGACGACAGCGACATCTGCGGAGGCGCCGGCCATCGCTTCGAGTTGGCGCTCGAAGCGGGTCGGGAGCATCCAGTCGTCGGCAGAGATGTATGCGTAGAACTCTGTATCGATCGTCGACAGCGCGGAATTCAGGCTCGCGCAGAGCCCTCGATTGACCCGGTTGCGTTGAATGGACACGTGAAGAGGGTTCTCTTCGAGGTACACCTCGGCGGCGTCCGCGGTCTCTCCTGCTGGGTCGTCGTCGATGAGCAGTATCCGGCTGGGCAAGATCGTCTGCTGCTGGAGAGAGAGCAGCAGGTCTCCGACGTAGCGCTCGTGCTTGTAGCCCACGATGACGAGGGTCAGATCGTGCGCGATCATCCGAGAGCGCCTCTGTGCAGAGCGGTCACGGTCGCGGCAGTTTCAGCGAGTGCCTGTGTCCAGGACTCCTCGGTCTTCGGAGCCGCGCCCTCCTGCGCTGTCTCGCGCGTCGCGCGCTCGATGATCGCCTGCGACATCGCGGCCACGGTCGGTTCGACGAGCGTGATCATCTCGGAGTAGCGGTCGAGGTCGATCTTCGTCTCCCAGGAGGTTGTGATGACTGGCGTCCCGAGGCGGGAGAACTCGAGGGTCGGGTAGTTCGGGTGGGGTGCCAGCATCGGGGAGATGGCGAGGTCTGCGGTCAGCGTGAACTGCTGGTAGTCCTCGAACGACATCTTCCCCAGCCGCTGCAACTCGAGTCCGCTCTTGAGCCGCAGCGGGGGGATCGTGTGGGTTCCGCCGAGCCAGACATCCCAGTTGTCACGAAGCTCGGCGCTTTCCTCGAATGCCTGGTCGATGGCGAGCAGGCCGGTGTAGAAGAGGTTCCGATCAGTCTCTGGCCTGGCATAGAAGAAGAGGCGCTTCTTGCCAGGTCGCTCGACGAGCGTCGACTCTCGCTTGGGGACTCGCACCGCTGGCTCGAAGACAAGCGCCTCGGCCGCGACGCGATGGTGCGGAGTCGTCCGGAAGTAGTCGTGCAGGATCGAGCTGTTGAGGACGGGCACGAACTTCACTGACTCGTACGTCGACGAAGCCCAGAGCTGCTGGTCGCCGTTGTTGTAGAAGATCGGCTCGTAGTCCTGGATGAGGTACACATACGGGCGGTCGTGTGCCAGTCGATCCACCGCGAATGCGTCCCACCAGGCGCTGACCACCAGCAGATCGTCGGGGTGCAGGGGGAGCGAGGCGCCGGCGGCCCGGCGGTGAGCTGCGTTCACGAAGTGGATGCGCGAGGGGTCGACATCGATGCCCTGGTTCCTGAGGAAGCCGGCGACGTCCGGGTCACCGTCGAACGAGGTGGTGTGCACCAAGCGCAGGTCGTAGTCGAGGTGGTTGGCGACGGTCGCACTGAAATTGAGCAGGGTCGCGATGCCGCCGAAGAAGCCGCTGCTGTTGAAGAAGCCGAACACCGTGACCGACGGGCGCTGACCGGGCGCTGGCGGGGCTGCGTGGAGTGGGCGGAAGGCGGCGAAGCGACTCGCCAGCAATTCGTCCGGCGTGACGGAGGCTCCCGCACCCGCATCTATACGCCTGCTGAGGTGGGCCTCCACGTCCGCGAGTGCGCCGTGGACCTTGCCGAGCGCACCCTTCGCGAGGTGCGCGGCCTTCCTGGTCCCCAGAAGGGCCACCGTGCGTGGAGTCTTGGCGGTCATGCGTGCTCCGCTCGGATACGGGTCGACGGGTGCGACGGTTGGCTCGCCTGCTGCCTCGCTGTCCGGAGGAGGCCGAGTTCGTATCGCAGCGTCGCGCGCGCGTCGAGGTCACGTCCGGTCAGCTGCCGGGGGGCGTTCACCGCGAAGTTGACGAGGCTCGCCAGCGCCAGGGATGTCGTGAAGGCGACCGAACCGCCCCACTTGTTCACGTAGCGCTGCCGAGCAGTCAGAAGCCACTGCCGCCGCAGAGAAGTGTCCGACGATCCGCCACCGACGTGCGTGACGGTGACGGTATTCGCCACGTAGGAGGGAACGCCCCGTGCGAGGAGACGCCGCTGCAGATCGACTTCCTCGGACGTCATGAAGTACCGCTCGTCGAAACCTCCGACACTCCTGAAATCCCTGACGGGAAGGAGCATCGCGGCACCGATGACCCAGTCGACTCGGTCGCTGCCCCCTGGTGTGAGCGCAGTCACGTGCCCAACGGCACGCTGCAGTGCAGGAAGGTGGCGCCAGCGCGCGAGCGGGGAGAGCCACTCGACCACGTGGTGTCTGATGCGTGGGAATTGGCGAGCGGTCCACTCCGGCTCACCGTTCGACTTCACCACCTGAGGGCTGACGACCGCGGTAGGAAGTGGTCCAGCGGCATCGAGCAGGTCGCGGATGAACGTTGCGCCCACCTCCAGATCGCTGTTCAGGACCAGCATCAGGTCGGTCTCCACCAGTTCTGAGCCGGTGTTCACTGCGGCGCCGAACCCGCCGTTGGCCTCGCGGCGCACGAGTCGTACCCCCGGCTGCTGGGGGAAGGGGACGGGAGACGCGTCATCGGCGACGATGATCTCGGCGAGACCGTCCTGCCCGCGCAGCTGCTCGATGAGGTTGAGCGTGTCCGTCGGCTCCCCGTAGTAGGGAATGACCACCGTCACGGAGTCCCTGTCGATGGCTGCCTGTGGCTCGTCTTGGCCGTAGATTCTCTTCACTGTCTCCCTGAACCGTTCTTCGCCGTAGGTCGCCGAGAGTCTCCCGGCGAGGTCGTCGGCTCGGAGGTCGGCGCCTCGCTGGTCGCGCAGGACCCCGACGACGGCCCCCGCAAACGCTGCGGGGTTGTCCGTCACCGCCTCCAGCTCGTCGCTGTGCGCAATCCCCTCGGCGCCCACGGAGGTCGAGATCGTCGGCACACCGTGCGTCATCGCCTGGATGGTCTTGAACTTCACACCCGAGCCTGAGAGGAGCGGAACGACCACAGCAGCGGCTCGCGCGTAGACCGGCGACAGCTCGTCGACGAATCCCGTCGCGGTCACCTGGACCGCCCGCGAGACGAGAGGAGCCAGAGCCCCATCCGGGTCGAGGCCGACCAGCGTGAGCCGGGCGTGGGGAACCGCGGCGATGACCTCCGGCCAGACCTGATCGATGAACCAGGTCGCCGCATCGACGTTCACCTGCCGCGCGAAGTATCCGACGAACACGACCTCCGGGGAGGCGCTGTCCACGTCACGAGTCGGCAGTGCAACTGGGGAGAGAGGCGGGTCGATGACCTCGACCTCGGTCGCTCCGCGTCGCCTCAGCAGCTCCGCATCCTTCTCGTTCAGAGTCAGGACGCTGTCGAGGTGCCGGAGGGAGCGACGTTCCGCGGCGATGGCCACGGTCTCAGCGCGCCGCCACCGCCCGAGGCCTCCGTCGTCAGCGCGACGCGCGTAGAGCTGCGAGAGCACATCGTGGAAGGTGCCCACGATCCGTGCGCTCGGATTGAGACGTCGGATGTGCGGGGCGAGGCGAATGAACTCGAACCACTGCAGGTCGACGAGGTCGGCGCTCGCGACGGACTCGCGCACCCGCGGATCGAAGTAGAGGCTCACGAGGATGCCGAGTGGGGGAGCTGCAGGATCGACGCGCCTCCAGCCCCTCTCGACGATCCCGACGCCGCGTTGCAGCAGCCGCTGTCGTGAGCTGGAAGACGCCCATCGGCCGACCAGGTGCGCTGCGACGCGCGCGTCCACATGCTCGAGCGCCTTCTGGTTCGCGGTGTGGTCCGGAGCGATCACCTCGACCACACCGTGTTCCGACAACGACCGCGTCAGGTGGTGGACGTACAGGCCGCCCGCGTGGCGAACACCCGGGTACGGGACCGCGCCGCCGAGCATGACGACGCGCGTCTCAAGAGGTTGAGGCCGCGTCACGGAGTCACGGGATCGCTGTCGGTGACCTTCAGCAGGCCCAACTCGACTTGACGAGCGAAATCAGCGTTGCTGGAGCGCACTTCTTCGAAGGTGCCGTATCCGGCGACCTGCCCGTTCTTCATGTAGGCGAGCGCGTCTGCTTCGCGGACCGTGGACAACCGGTGAGCGACGATGACGACGGTCACCTCGCCCTTGAGCCCGTCGATGGTCTCGATGATCTTGTGTTCTGTCTCATTGTCGAGAGCTGAAGTCGCTTCATCCAGCACGAGAAGCGAAGGGCGCCGGTAGAGGGCACGAGCTATGCCCACGCGCTGCCTCTGACCGCCGGAAAGCCGTGAGCCTCGGTCGCCGACAGAGGAGTCGAGGCCTCCCTCCAGAGAATCGACAAGGTCCTGCAGCTGTGCTCGTTGCACGACCTCGGCGAGGAGTTCCTCATCGATCTCATCGGCCGTGGCGTCGAACGCGATGTTCTCCCGCAGGCTGGTGTCGAGGAGGAAGACCTCCTGCGGAACCATCGCGACGTGGTGCTGCCAGGCCTTGACGAGGTCGTCGCGCAGGTCCTGCCCGTCAACGGTGAGCGTGCCTGCGGTGGGGCGATGGAGCCCGAGGATGATGTCGACGAGTGTGCTCTTGCCTGCACCGCTTGATCCGACGAGCGCGAGCGTCGAACCTGCTGGGATGGTCAGGTTGATGTCGCTCAGGACATTCTCCGAGGCGTCTTCGTAGCGGA
Organism: Pseudoclavibacter sp. RFBI5; assembly: GCF_002931395.1. Classification (NCBI taxonomy): domain Bacteria; kingdom Bacillati; phylum Actinomycetota; class Actinomycetes; order Micrococcales; family Microbacteriaceae; genus Pseudoclavibacter; species Pseudoclavibacter sp. RFBI5. Next base: position 139,636 of record NZ_PSYA01000003.1, read on the forward strand.
AGCCGAGATTCTTCGCCTCGAGAGTGTGAGAGAAGTCGAGCGTGCCGTCGTTGGCGGCCGCGAGGTTCGCGCTCGTCTCGTACTCTGTTGCGCGTTCGAGTTCGGTGCAGACCTCGTCGAGCGCGGGGGCTCCGACGCGCAGGTTCGAGATCGAGGCGAGGAGACGAGAGAGCGACGGGAGGAGCCTGAAGCCAGCGGCTCCGACGAGACCGATCGAGGTCACCGCTGCAATGCCTCCACCCGTGTTCAGCAGGAACATGATGAGCCCGCCCAGGCCCAGGATGAACAGCGCCTCCAGCAAGTACTTCGGAACCTCCGCGAGGAAGCCGACGAGGCGGAGAGCCTGCGCGTGCTGGAGCTCGACCTTCTCGTAGACGTTGACGAAGTGCGGCTGAGCGCTGCGGATCTTGATCTCCTTGACGCCGCCAAGGGCGTGCAGGGCCGCGCGATAGCCATGTGTTGCTGCATCCATCTTCATCCGGCCAGCCGCTTCCGCACGCGGACGGATGACTCGGGCGAAGACGAACATGGCAATGCCGAAGTAGACGAAGGCCATCAGCGTGGGCAGGGGCATGACGATGAGCATCGACACAAGAAGCGCCACGATCGTGATGCTGTCGGTAATGGCGTTCAGCGCCGCGATCACGCCGAGCGAATAGAGCTGGCCGACGGAGGTGCCCATCGTCCTCAGGAGATCAGCCGTGCCTCGACCGAGATGGAGGCTGTACGGCGCATGCAGGTAGTAGTTGAGGATTCGAGTGGCCGTTCGGGCCTGTTCGCGGTTGATGAAGCCCAGAATCCACCAGCGGAACGCGATCGAGAAGATGTCCTTCAGCACGAAGCCGACGACCACCCCTCCGAGCAGGTACATGATCAGTACTTCCGGCGTGGGGTTCCCGAAGAGCGTCGCGACGGTGCCCAGCATGCCCTCTGTCGTGGAGCCGCCGGCGAGGATGGCCAAGAGCGGACCGACGAGGAGCACCGACCCAGTCTCAGCGAGTGCGACGATCACCGAGCCGATCAGCCCGATGATCAACTTCCGGCGAGCCCCCTTGGAGAAGATGAGCTGCAGTTTAGATAGCAAGATCGTAGTCACCTCAAGTGGACTTCGGTGTGTGAAGAGCCGACAGCATCAGCTGGCCCCGAACGGAGGATATCACCCGCGAAATCACGTGCAATTTCCAGAAGTCGCGGTTTACATCCGGGCCCCGACTCGGGAGAGGAGCGCCGCGGCGTTCGGCAGATCGTCGCTGAGGCCGGCCTTGGTGCAGCTTGAGGCGCCGGCGAGAACGCGCCAAGGAGCAGGTCGGCCCGAGACTGGCGCCAACGGCCATGGCCAACGTGTTCACATGGCTCACGTCGCGGTCCTTCCTCGTCCGTCAGCCCGGCGCAGCAATGAACGTCGCAAAGCTGGCGTGATGCGGGTTTCGGCGAGCGAGTACAGGCCCCAGGCCAGAACGGTGACCACGAGCATCGCCACGAGCACCGCGAGGTCGCGTCCGATGAGCGGCCAGAGGAGATCGATCGTCGCGTAGCCGACGACGACGTGCACGATGTAGAGCGAGTAGCTGATCTTTCCGAGCCAGAGCAGGGGACTCAGCCGAAGCGGAGGAGTCGACGTGCGCAGCGCGACGAAAGCGAAGAAGACGCTGATGCCGGCAACGATCGCGGCGTAGCTCGGCGAGTGGAGCAGGGAGGCAGACACGACGACGGCGAGGAAGGCCGGGATCGTCAGCCACTCGAACCGCTGGTTCCTGCGGGCCATGAAGAGCAGCATTCCGAGGCAGAACAGCGGCCCGTACTCCGCGAGGGTGACGTTGACCATCGCGCGGACCAGAACTGGAGCGGCCGTGATGTCGATGCCAGGGGCAAGGACTGCCGCCACGACGGCCGAACCGACCGCGATGACGAGCCAGGCCGCCACCAACCATCGCAGGAGCACGTCCGTCAGCCTGCACTTGCTGAGCAAGAGCACGAGGAAGACGATGATGTAGAACTGCATCTCCACCGCCAGCGTCCAGAAGGCGCCGTTGACGTCAGGAACGAGCAGCAGCCGCTGGATCATCGTGAAGTTGAGGAGCGTCTGGAGCGGCGTCAGCTGCGTTCCCGGAACGTTCGCGAGCGCGCCCACGACGACCGAGATGACCACGGCTATCCAGTAGGCCGGGTAGAGACGGGCGAACCGTGAGATTGCGAAGTCGGAAGCGCGCTTGGCCCGATCAGCGGTCATGAGGATGACGAACCCGCTGATGAGGAAGAAGAGCTGAACTCCGAACTGGCCGTGATGCAGCTCGAAGGAGCTGGCCGCCGCCGTCGGGTAGTGAACGGAGAATGTGGTCGTGAAGTGACCTACGACGACCGCAGCAGCCGCAAGGCCGCGCAGCCCATCGAGTTCTCTGAATCGTGTCGATGAAATGGATCCCCCTCAAGAAGTACGCGCGCCTTCAGGGGGGTGGACGCGTTTGCGCACTCAGGCTAGCGCCTGGTGTGCAACAAGATGCGCCCGAGCATACAAGATGGGAGAAAATGGCCGCGGTGTCTCTAGGCTGAGGTTGTGAACAACAACATCACCATCCTGGGCCTCTTCGACCACGACGGGCTGCCCTCGATCCGTTCGGGGACTTCGCCCGGCGATCAGCTGCGAGGGCCCTACTGCGCTGAGCTGCTCGGCCAGTACGCCAACCTGGTCACGGTTCGCATGCCGAGCTCTCGGGTGCACCGAAAGGTCAAGGACGTCGTCGAGCACCGAACGGGTGTCCCCGCCGACCTCGCTATCCGGGGGCTGGCATCGGCGCGGCGGGCGGATGCTGTCCTGGCGATCCTCGAAGACAAGTCTGTGCTTCCGGCCGCGCTCAAGCGCCGGGGCCTGACCGCGTATGCCAAGACGCGACTCGCCGCCGTCTCCTGCTGGTGGGGGGAGGAGCTGAAGACCGGCTCGGCTGCGCGGCGCGAGGAGATCGCGCGAACGGTGGCGGGTGTGGATCGCATCTTCGTCTTCTCACGGAACCAAGTCGAGCTCTTCGCTCAGATCGGCGCCGGTGGGAAGGTCGCTCCCATCAACTTCGGGGTCGAGCACACGAAGTACGTGCCGGACTCCTCGGTCGAGCAGCGATTCCAGGTCTTCAGCGGAGGCCTCGATGCTGGCCGCGACTTCGAGACCCTCGTCGAGGCCGCACGGCTCCTCCCAAACGTCGACTTCCACCTCGTCTCGCACCTCCACCGATTCCAGCAGATGGACCTGCCGAAGAACGTCACGACGAGCGGCCCCACCGACGGGCAGACCCACCGGCAGAATCTCCTCGCGGCCCAGCTCGTCGTCACCCCGACCCATGACCTCGCCTACCCCACTGGCCAGAGCGTGCTGCTCGAGGCCATGTCGTCTGGCAAAGCCTGCGTCGTGACCGAGACGGAGGCGATGCGCGAGTACATCGACGAGGGCGTGAGCAACTTCGGTATGCCCCTCCATGACCCGCAGGGGGTTGCCGCGGTGATCGAGAGGGTTCTGGCCCGGCCAGCCGAGCTGCTCGAGGTGGGCCGCAGGGCGCGAGCTGCCGTCGAGGACCGGTACACCTTCGACCAGATGTGGAAGTCGATCGCCGAGCAGCTCGAGCGCGATCGGGTGGAGAACTCGCTGGGGGCCCGTCGCCGTTCCCCGGGAGCGGGGCGGAATGCGGCGTAGTCGCTTTGACTGGCTATCTGTCAGGACGATGCCCGGCCAGGGCTCGGCGAGGCCCTGAGCGGCTCGCTCCGATCGTCGACCGCGTCTTGGGCGGGTTGGGTTCAGGGGCCGCTCTTGTCCTGCTCCTCGGTGGTGCCCTTGTCGCCTGGGCCGCGCGCACGGCCCGAGAGGTCTAGAAGAGCATCGTGAAGGTCAGGCGCAGCGTCTCCTCCGTGAGGACTGCAGCCGACGAGAGTCCAGCGGATGCGAGCAGCGCACCGGGGTGCGCAAACCCGACGACCACGTGGCGCATCCTCGGGAACTCGGCGAGGAACGTGCTTGGCACACGCGAGCGCTCAGGGGATGGGTGCTCCCGCCATCCGCGGAGCTTGGCGAGGAACCAGGCGCAGCGAAGCAGGAAGACGAGCCAGATCGCCAGCACGACCGGGAGCATGAGGCCTGCGAAGAGCTGGATGCCCGAGTAGGTGATCTCGTCCTCGCGGTTCTCCGCCATGAGCTGCAGCAGCGTCGAGAGGCTCGCGCTCATGACCACCGAGATCGTCCATGCCGCGAACCCCACCACGAGCGTCACGAATCGGACGAAGAAATGACCGAAGACCGAGTCGTGCTCGTCGAGGTGGCTGCGAGGAGTGCGGAGGAGGAGAGCGACCGTCGCCGTCAGCGAGGGCAGCGATCCCACGACGACCACCGCCGCCCACACGGGCATCGGCCAGTCGGCGACCCAGCCCAGGATCGTCGCGGACGCCAGGACCACGAACCACGCCCAGCTCCAGCGCAACGGATGCTCGACGAGCGTGGCAGGAAGCCGCCGCTCGACAGCGCCGAGGAAGCGTCTTGGAGGCGGCTCCGCCGGGACATTCATGGGCCAATGCTATTGCCCTGCGCGATCGACGGAGCCGGTGCCCTGCCCCCGGTTCCCGCGTGACCGCACCTGCCCGGCGGCGACGTTCGGACGGGCGACCTGCTCGAAGCATCCACAGGGGAGTTCTGCCCATACCTGGACCGAGCCAATCCGGGTAGGGTCGGGGATTCGGGAGGTCGGAACTCGACGGGGGTCAGTCGCCGGCCGACCTGGTGCGCGGGAAACGCCCCGCGCACGAGAGCAAGGGGGAACGACGATGTCCACACACGAATCAGCTGCAGAGTCGGAGCGGGGCGCTGAACGGCGCAGCCTACTGGGCGCTGTCGCCTGGGCCACTCCGATCATCGCCATCGCCGTGGCGGCGCCAGCTCAGGCCGCGTCCACCCACGAGGTGCCGGGGTGAGGGTGTGCTCGGACCGCGCGCGGCAGTGAGACGCGGCGCGCGGCGGAGGCGGGTCCCGTCGCTCACGTAGCCTGTGCTGGTGAGCGGAAGCAGAACGGGGATGGCGAGACGGGTGGCGTCCATCGCAGGCGTGGCGCTTGCTCTGCTCGTCGTCGTCATCGCAGCCGGACTTCCCCTCTTCGTCTTCCCCTCCACGGACGAACCCCGAGAGATCGACGCCATCATCGTGCTCGGTCCGCCGCGTGAGGCACGCATCCAGGCCGCCCAGCAGCTGGCCGCCGACGGCTACAGCGACACGGTCGTCATCGCCGTCGACGACTACGGCATCGACTCCGCCATCAACATCCCTGCGTGCGAGGTCGGGGCGGACCACGCGTCCACCGCGCCCGTCACGCGGTGCCTCATCCCAGAACCCTTCACCACGGCAGGCGAAGCGCTCATGGTCAAGCGGTTGGCCGCCGCGGAAGGATGGGAGTCGGTCATGATCGTCACGAGCGTCACCCACATCTCCCGCGCCCGCATGATCTTCACCGACTGCCTTGGCGGGGGAGTGCTCGCCACGGACGACGGCGTCGGCATCGGCGACTCCAACTGGGCCTGGCAGTACCTGTATCAGTCCGGGGCATTCATCAAGGCGCTGGTCGCACCGACCTGCTGACGCGGACGGTGCGGTTCGGCCAATGCCAGGCAGGGCGACCCGACATGTCGGTCGTTCTCGATACGGTAGGCGCATGACGACACGTCGCAACGAGGGGGCAGCATGACCGCGCTTGACCACACCACCGTGCAATGGCGCAGGGTTTCCGCGAAGTACATCTGGTCTGAACTCCTCGGGGCGTTCTTCTGGGCGCTTGTGGCGCTCGCGGGAGTCATCGCTCTCCTCGTGATCCCGGACGTTTCGAACTGGATCGCGTTGGCCCCTGGTGCCATCCTCCTGCTGATCCTCATCTCCATCCCCTTCGAATGGCGACGCGTGCGCGCCATCGGCTACCAGCTGCGCCAGGACGACCTCGTCTTCCGCCGTGGTCTCTTCTGGAGCCGCATGGTCGCGATCCCGTACGGCCGTCTGCAGCTGGTCGACATCCAACGCGGTCCGGTCACCCGCATCTTCGGGCTCTCCTCGCTCAAGGTCGTCACCGCCGCCGCGATCACCAACGTGACCATTCCCGGCCTCGATTGGCGCGACGCCGAGAAGCTCCGGGACGACCTCGTCGCACTCGCCGAGACTCGTCGAGCAGGGCTCTGATGAGTGCCCACCTCCCGCCTCAGTCACCCGGCGCCCAGTTCGGGGGCCCGCCGTCTGGGGCGCCACAGGCGCAGCCTCCAGGGCCGGCGCTCGGCCAGGGCTCCGACCTGATCGACGGTGAGTGGCATCGACTCCACCCGCTCACACCGCTCCTCAAAGTCGGCGTGTTCGTCATCGCGATCGGCGCCTTCCTCATCAACCAGTCCTGGCAGACGATCACGAGCTTCATCTTCCCGCAGCTCGACGAGTACAGCGGCGCCGAGTACGACCCCACGAGAATGGTCTTCCAGAACCAGACCTGGCTGCTCTGGGCCGCGCTCGGGACGCTCCTCGTCATCATCCTCCTGGGACTCTTCAGCTACCTCTCGTGGCGCTTCGCGCAGTTCCGAGTCAGCGACACCACGATCGAGCTGCAGAGCGGCGTGCTGTTCCGGAAGAGCCGTCAGGCGCGACTCGATCGAGTGCAGGACATCAACATTCAGCGCCCGCTCGTCGCGAGAATCGTCGGGGCGTCCAAGATCGAGATCGGCGTCGCCGGCGAGAACGCGAACATCCAGCTCGTCTATGTCCGCACCCGCGACGCCGACGGCATTCGAGCCGGCATCCTGCAACGCGCATCGGGGGCGAAGCGCAACGAGCGCGCAGCCCACGGCCAGTCGTTCGAGGGCCCCGCTCAGCCCGGTTTCGCAGGTGCCAACGGCGGCATGCACATGCCGACGAGCGCAGGCCAGCCGCGCGGTGCCGGGGCAGTGGTGCAGGGAGCGGCCCAGCGCCCGCCGACCGCCGAGCAGCTGCGCACGAGAGCCTCCGAGTTCTTCGCGCAGCGAGTCGAGGAGCTCACAAGCCCCGAGCTTGCCCCCGGAGAGGCGGCGCCACAGTCGGTGGTGCGCCTCCCGCCGTGGCGCCTCGTCGTCGCCAACCTCGTCAACCCGTGGCTCGTCGTCGTCATCCTCACGCTCATCGCGGGGCTCATCATCACCTTCACCTTCGAGTTCTGGTGGCTGCTCTTCTCGATCCTGCCCCTCGGCGCGGTGTTCTTCGCCATCACGGCCGGTCAGATCCTGCCATCCCTCAACTACAGCATTGCCGCGACGCCCGACGGCGTGCGCGTCGGGCGAGGGCTCCTCACCACGAGCAACGACACGGTCCCGCCCGGCCGGATCCACGCCGTCCAGGTCTCCCAGCCCCTCTTCTGGCGCCCCTTCGACTGGTGGATGGTCCGCATCACCCGCGCAGGCACCGAGCAGGTCTCCTCCGACGGCTCGCAGAACCAGGCAGCGCTCACCCGCAACCTCGTGCTCCCTGTCGGCACGCGAGCTGAGACCGAGCGTGTGCTCGCGCTCCTCCTCCCGATGCTCGTCAACGACGAGGTGCGCCGTCTCATCGAGCTCGGCATGTACAGCAAGGGCGACGACGACTACTTCGTCACGGCCCCCAAGCGCGCGGCGTGGATGCGGCCCTTCTCGTGGCGGCGACACGGCTTCCGCCTCGACAGCCGCGCCCTCTACCTGCGCTTCGGCGCCTGGTCACGCAAGCTCACCATCGTGCCCGCTGAGCGGATGCAGTCCATCGGACTCGACCGCGGCCCAGTCGGCTACTTCGCGAACGTCGTCAACCTCCACGCCCACACCGTGCTCGGCATGGGCGTCACGACCCGCATCGGCATGGTCGACGGCGACATCGGCGTCCGACTCTTCGACGACGTCTCCGCCGTCGCCATTCGCGCCGCGAGCCTCGACACGTCCCACCGCTGGCGCGAGGCCGCCACGCTCAGCGCCATCGCAACCGCGCGCATGCGCGTTGCCGACGCGGAAAGCCGCGGGATCGCCGTCGACAGTCAGACGATCGCCGTGCTGCAGGCCGAACGCGAATACCAGCAGGCTCTCGCTCAGAGCGGCGTGGACGGCACCTCCGCACCGCCCGTCGCGGAACCGATCGCCGCCCAGCGGACCACGCCCGCGCCGGATCTCTCGAGGATCCCGGCGCAGTTCGGCTCAGCCAGCTCAGCAGGATCCATGACCTCAGCCGGCGTCGGCCCTTCGGCTCCTCCCGAGAGCGCGGGCCCACCTGCGACTGCTCCAGGTCCTTCAGCGTCTCCGTCTCCGTCTCCGGCTTTGGCTCCGGCGCCCTCGCCCACGTCCATCGGTCCCGTCCCAGGGGCGCCGGCGAACGGCGCCTGGGCCCCCGTCTCCTGGGAACCCGTCGCCGCGCCGCCTGCGTCGGTGGAGTCCGCGATCGACACGACCCCGACTCCCATCCAGTCGCCGGCCACGATCGCCCCCGCGCCGGCGCACCGCCTGCCAGTCGAGCGCGAGGCTGCCCCCACGGCGGCGCCGCAGATCGCGAGCGACCAGGCCCAAGAGTCTGCGGGTGCCGCCGACCAGGCGCAGCCACTGACCCGACGTCAGCTGCGGGAGCAGCGGGAGAACGGCACCGCGCCAGACCAGCAGCCGGGCCACGACAGCAGACAGGCTCCGGAGGGCAACGCATGAGCACACGGGAGGGACGGCTCGGCATAGGACTCGTGGGGGACTCGCCCACAGGCCTCATCGTCGCAACGGCACTCGCCGGAGCCGGGCACGCGCTGGTCGGCGTCGCCACCGAGTCCGTCGAAGCGACCGAGCGCGCATCCGCCATGCTGCCCGGGGCCCCAAACCTCACCCAGCGGCAGGCCATCGAGCGCAGTGAGCTCGTGATCCTCGCCTTCGACGAGGACGAGCTCGAAGCACGTGTCCTCGAGCTCTCCGAGACCAAAGCGTGGGTCGCGGGTCAGCTGGTCCTGCACACCGTCGCCGGGCGCGGGACTGCCGTGCTCGGCACGGCGCTCGACCGAGGCGTGATCCCGCTCGCCGTGCATCCCGCGATCGAGATCACCGGAACGAGCCTCGACCTGCACCGCCTCAAGGAAGCCTGGTGCGCAGTGACCGCGCCGCGGCCGGTGCTGCCCATCGCGCAGGCCCTCGTCGTCGAGATCGGCGCGGAGCCGGTCGTCATCGCCGAGCAGGACCGCCCGACCTACGCGGAAGCACTCCACACTGCGACGGAATTCACTCGCTCCATCGTCAAGCAGGCCACGGAGCTGCTCACCGGAATCGGTGTCGAGAACCCCGGCTTCATGCTCTCCAGCCTCGTGCGCTCGGCCGCAGACAACGCCCTCGCCGACGCCACCCCGCAACGCCTCGACCCGCTCGACGGTACGCTTCCTGAGGCGGACCCGCGCTCGTAGCGGCAGCCGCAGGTTCCGAGGAGGGCTCTTGCCACACGTTCTGACCACGATCGCCGAAGCCAAAGCAGTGCTCCGGGAAGTCGGGAAAACCGACACGATCGCCCTGGTGCCCACGATGGGCGCTCTCCACGAAGGCCATCTTTCGCTTGTCGACATCGCCAAGCGAAGCGCCTCGAAGACCGTGGTGTCCGTCTTCGTGAACCCGATGCAGTTCGCGCCCGGCGAGGACTTCGAGCGCTACCCTCGCACCTTCGAGGACGACCTCGCGAAGCTCGACGCGGCCGGCGTCGACTACGTGTTCGCGCCCGCGGTCAGCGACATGTACCCCAACGGCATCAAGCAGACGCGCCTCGTCGGCGGACCCGCCGCGGGCATCCTCGAGGCGGCACACCGGCTCGCGCACTTCGACGGTGTCCTCACGGTCGTCACGAAGCTCTTCAACATCATCCGCCCGAACGTGGCGGTCTTCGGCGAGAAGGATGCACAGCAGCTCTTCCTCGTGCGGAGCCTCGTCCGCGACCTCGACCTCGATATCGACGTGGTCGGCGCGCCGATCATCCGGGAAGAAGACGGCCTCGCGCGCTCCAGCCGCAACGTCTACCTCTCCGACGACGAGCGCAGCGCGGCCCTCAGCCTCGTGCGCGCGCTCTCGGCCGCCGCCGCCAACGGCGACCGCGGCATCCGCGAGATGATCTCGCAGGCCCAGGGCGCCCTCATGGATGAGAAGCTCGTGAAGATGGACTACGTCTCCATCGTCGATCCCGAGACGTTCGTGCTCGTCAATGAGGCGTACCGCGGGACGGCGCTCGTGCTCGTCGCCGCCCGCGTCGGCACCACACGCCTCATCGACAACATGCCGGCCTACGTCGGCGAGTACCGCTAAGGCGCTCGCGGGCGGCTCCGGCTTCAGCCGGACGCGCGCGAACAGCACGAGTGCCGCGTCCCGCTCGTCTCGTTGCTACGCTGAACGTTCCACGACCCCTGGGGGAACACACGCATGAGCTTTCGCATCCTGACGGTCTGCACGGGCAACATCTGCCGTTCGCCACTCGCCGAGCAGCTGCTTCGAGACGGACTCCGGGATCTGCCCGGCGTCACCGTCGAGAGCGCGGGGACAGGTGCCCTCGTCGGCAGCGGGATGCCGCAGCAGGCCCTCGCGCTCGCAGCCCAGTACGGGGTAACGGATGCGGAAGCGCACATCTCGAGGCAGCTCACGGAAGACATCGCCCGGGGAGCAGGCCTCGTGCTGGCGCTCTCCCGCGACCACCGCCAGCGCATCGTCGAGCTCGCCCCTTCCGTCGTCCGGCGCACGTTCACGCTGCGCGAGTTCGCGCACATCGCGAGCCAGGTAACCGCGGAAGACCTCGAGGAGTCCTACGAGGCGCCGGGCGCGAGCCACGGCTCGCGTCGCTCGCGCCGCGAAGCGCTCGAAGGTGCCACAGACGGCGCCGGCGCTGGTGCCTCAGAGCAGGACATCGTCACCGCCGCGCTCGCCGCGGCCGTTGCCGCCGCCGCCCCGCTGCGCGGCCTCGTCGCTCCGCTCGAGAACGCCGCCGACTACGACGTGGTCGACCCGTTCCGTCGCTCGGACGAGACCTACCAGCGCTCGGGCCGCGAGCTCGTGCCAGCGGCCGAGACGATCATCGCTTACCTCGAGGGCGTCGTCGACTGGGCGAAGGCCCGCACGGCGTAGCCTCCTCGAGGCTCGCCGGTTCGCGTGACGGCGCGAAGTGCACCAAACTGGGGGAGTGCGGTTCCGAGCGCCATTCGTCGCGCCCGGGACACGCATCCACACCCAGCCGCACGAAACGCAAGGAGCCCGAATGGCCGACGCGCCCATCCAAGACGCACTCTCCGAGGCCGAAGCCTCCGAGCAGAAGCAGGTGCGTCTCGAAAAGCGCGCGCGGATGCTGGAGTCGGGCATCGCGCCCTACCCCCTGACGCTCCCCATCACGCACACCATCGCGGAAGTGCGGGCAGCCCACACCGAACTGGAAGACGGCGCGTCGACCGGCGAGCGCGCGGGCGTCGCGGGGCGCATCGTGCACCTTCGCAACACCGGCAAGCTCTGCTTCGCGAGCCTCCAGGCGGGCGATGGGTCGCGCATCCAGATCATGCTGTCGCTCGCCGTCGTCGGCCAGGAGCAGCTCGATCTGTGGAAGGAATACGTCGACCTCGGCGACCACGTCTTCGCTGCCGGTGAGATCATCTCGTCTCGCCGCGGCGAGCTCAGCATCATGGCCGACGAATGGCGGATGGCGTCCAAGGCCGTCCGGCCGCTCCCGAACCTCCACGCCGAACTGAGCGACGAGACGCGCGTCCGCCAGCGCTACCTCGATCTCATCCAGCGACCCGTCGCCCGGGAGGTGGTGGTCGCTCGTGCCAAGACCAACGCCTCGCTGCGCCAGACCTTCGCGAACCACGAGTTCCTCGAAGTCGAGACGCCCATGCTGCAGACCATGCACGGCGGCGCCGCGGCCCGCCCGTTCGTGACGCACTCCAACGCGTTCGACACCGAGCTGTTCCTGCGCATCGCACCCGAGCTGTACCTGAAGCGCGCCGTCGTCGGCGGCCTCGACCGGGTCTTCGAGATCAACCGCAACTTCCGCAACGAAGGTGCTGACTCGACCCACAGCCCCGAGTTCGCGATGCTCGAGGCCTACCAGGCCTACGGCGACTACACCTCGATCGCCGACCTCACCCAGGAGCTTGTGCAGAACGCGGCCCAGGCCGTCGCCGGCTCGCACGTCGTGACCTGGGTGGATGGCACCGAGTTCGATCTCGGCGGTGACTGGGACCGAGTGTCCATGTACCCGTCGCTGTCGGAGGCGGCAGGCGTCGAGATCACGCCGTCGACGTCGCTCGCCGAGCTCGAGGCGCTCGCGGCGAAGGTCGAGGTCGAGGTCGACCACCCCACGCACGGCAAGCTCGTCGAAGAGCTGTGGGAGCACTTCGTGAAGGAGGGCCTCACGCGCCCGACGTTCGTCATGGACTTCCCCGTCGAGACGTCGCCGCTCACCGCATCCCACCGCTCGATCCCCGGGGTCGTCGAGAAGTGGGACCTCTACGTTCGCGGCTTCGAGCTCGCGACCGGATACTCGGAGCTCATCGACCCCGTCGAGCAGCGCGCCCGCTTCGTCGAGCAGGCGGCGCTCGGGGCGCGGGGAGACGCCGAGGCGATGCGCGTCGACGAGGACTTCCTCGCTGCGCTGGAGCACGCCATGCCTCCTTCCGGCGGCATGGGCATGGGCATCGACCGCCTGCTCATGGCCATCACCGGCCTCGGCATCCGCGAGACGGTGCTGTTCCCCCTCGTCAAGTAGGGCCCGCGTGAGGTAGCTCCCCGCCCCCAGTCTTCCCAAAGATGACTTGTGGTCGTCAAACCTCGAGTTTGACGACCACAAGTCATCTTTGGAGCGTGGGATCGCGCCGGGCGGCGCGAGGGCGGGCTGGGGATGGCGCGCGGGATGGCGCGTGGGCAGGGCAGTCTGCAGGCACGTCGGGCGTCGAGAGTGCCGTCTCCACAGGCGGGGAGATGCGCGGGGCGCAGCCGCGCGCATCCATCTACCGTTCCTGCATGCGACCCAAGACGCCGCTCCCACCCGAGTTCGCCGACACGACGTTCCGCTACTCCGATGCTCTCGAGAACGGGATCACGCGGGGTCAGGTCAGAGCGTCGACGACGACCGGCCCGCACCGCGGCATCAGAACCACCCGCGAGATCACGTCACCGCGAGACGCCGACCTCGCCTACGCGAGAGCCTCACCGCGGGACGTCGCGCTGGCCAGCGTCTCCGCCTGCCGGGTCTGGGGAATCCCGCTCCCGCTTGCGATCGAATCGCGCAGACACACGTTCGTCGCCGTGCGGAGTCCACGGCACGTCCCAACGGGAGTCGCGGTCACGGGCATCCGGCTGGCTCCGCACCTGTTCAGCGACCGCGAGTTCGAGGGTGTCCGACTGCTGTCGCCCTGCGTCGCCTGGGCGCAGCTCGCCGCTCAGGTCAGCCCGCGCGAAACCCTCGTGCAGGCGGATGCACTTCTCACACGCGCAGACAACTACCCCGGACGGCGCCACGGCGGCTCGCTGGCCACGCTGGACGAGCTCCGTGCAGTCGCAGACGCCTGGGCGAAGCGTGCTGGAGTCGCCCAGCTCCGTGCTGCCGTCGAACTCGCCAGACCGCAGGTCGAATCGCCCGGAGAATCCCGGCTTCGCCACGCCCTCGTCTCGGCCCGCTTCCCGGAACCCGTCCTGCAGCACCGCGTCTTCGACGGGCGGCGGTTCGTGGCGCGGATCGAACTCGCCTACCCCTCGCTGAAGATCGCGCTCGAATACGACGGCGCATACCATTTCACCGTGGCGAAGGCCGTGGAGGACATCGAACGACGACGTGAGCTCGAGAGCCTCGGCTGGAGGGTCATCCAGATCACCCGACGCGACATCCAGGACCCGACGCGCCTCTTCGCCCGACTCCGCGCGGCGATGCGTCCACGCTGAGGCCCTCGCCCAGAGCTGACTTGTGGTCGTTCTCGCGCGAGGTTGACGACCACAAGTCAGCTCTGCGCGATGGGGGCGAGCGGCGGGGGCGAGGGGCGAGGGCGGGGAGCGGGGCGCGCGGGCGGGGAACTGGGGGTCGCGCCTACGCCGTGGAGGCCGTGGTCTTCTGGCTCTCCACGCGGTACTCGATCTCGGCGACGATCTTCCTGAGCGCGTAGATCGTGACGGAACGGCGTTGCGCTGGCGGATCCCACCCCGTGTGATCCTCGAACTCCAGCCGCTGCAGGTCGTCGAGGGCCGAGGAAGCGGCGGTGAGGCGTGCGTGCAGATCTGCTTCGCTCTGGTCCCAGGCGCGCAGCAGCTGCCCGAGCTGCTCTCCCGAGGCCTGCAGCGCACGCCCGGACTCGGGCTTCGCCTCGCTCCAGGACACTTCGAGGAACGGATCCTGGAGCTCGGCGATGTGTCGAGTGATGCGGCTGAGGCTGTCCAGCTCCGCCTGGACGGAGGAGCTGTCGAACTTCGCGCGAAGACCTCTGGCGTTGCCACGGAGGTTCTCCTGCACCTCGGCGACGAGCGTCTTCGCGTCGGCGAGTTCGCCGTCGAGGCGCAGCAGCGAGCTTCGCCAGTCCTTGAGGTCGTCCTCCGGAGCATCGCCGGCTGGTAGCTCCGTCGCTCGCTGGATGGTGTCGGCGATCGTGGTCTTGAGGGCGCTCATCGCCTCCATGGCCTGCTTCCGGCCGGTGGCGGGAGGCACGATGAGGTTCAGCCCGACGCCGATGGCCGCGCCGACAGCCATCTGCACGACGTAGCCGATGGAGAATCCGTCGGGATTCGCGCCGCCGACCACGAAGACGAAGAGGGCTGAGATGGGAATGTAGTCGCGGCCCGCGCCGAAGACCGGAATCCCTGCGAGCAGGGTGCCGACACCGACCGCGACGGGGACTGCCAGCGCCACGGGGGTGCCGAGGGTCACGAGCGCCCCGGAGGCGAGCACGCCCAGGAGTACACCGACCACGACCTGGACGCTCGATCGCACGGATCCGGCCACGGTCGGGACGCTTGCGACCAGTGCACCGAGGGGAGCGTAGTAGGCGTAGGCGTTCGCCTCTCCCGGGACGAGGTGTCCGGCGTACCAGGCGAGCGTTGCGGCGGCGGCTGTCTTGGCCACGTGGAGGAGTCGGGAAGGCGTGAGCGCGGGGAGGAGGGCGCCGGCGAGTTTCTGCATCCATTCCAGGGTGGGGCTTCGCGGTCAATGCTCGCTGAGGGTTGACATCCGGGGAGAGGGAGGACGGGGCGTGAGGTGCTGGCAGTGAGACAGGCAGGGGCCGGATGCGTGTGCATCCGGCCCCTGCCTGGCTCGAGACCGACCCGCTCGGCGGTCAGCCGTTCTTGGGCTCGTCAGCCTGCGCCACGACCGCGACCTGGCTCGTCTGCGGGCCCGCAACGGGCACGTTCATGACGTTCGCCTTCCGCAGCCACGGGAACATCTTGCCGGGTGCTCGCTCGACGGGCTCGTCCACTTCGAGGCCGTAGAAGTCGCCGATGTGGCCGACCAGGGCGGCGCGGCTGGCCCGGTCGTAGGCACGTTTCTCTCGCGCGAACGCGAGGGCCGTCGCCCAGCAGGACAGGAGCAGGACGATCGAGAAGGGCAGCGCGATGCTGATCGCGGCCGTCTGCAGGGCGTTCAAACCGCCGGCGAGCAGGAGCGCGACCGCGAGCAGCGAGGTGATGATCGCGAAGAACGCGCGCACCCAGTGCTTCGGCTCGGCCTGGCCGCCGGTCGCGAGCATGCCCATGACAAGCGCGCCGGAGTCCGCGGAGGTGATGAAGAAGATCGCGATGAGGATGATCGCGCCGATGGTCAGCACAGCACCGCCGGGGAGCTGGGCCAGCATCTGGAAGAGGGCCCCTTCGACGTCGACCGAGCCGTCGCCCTGGACGAAGTCGGTGATGCCGTTCAGCTGCATGTAGAGGGCCGTGCCGCCGAGGACGGAGAACCAGAGGAAGGTCACGAGCGTCGGCACGAGCATGACGCCCGTCACGAATTCACGGACGGTGCGACCGCGGGAGATGCGGGCGATGAAGACACCCACGAACGGCGCCCACGACATCCACCAGCCCCAGTAGAACGTGGTCCACGCCGACTGCCAGTCGACGCCCGCCTCGCCGGAGAATGCGCTCGTCGAGAAGGTGAGGCTGACGAAGTTCTGCAGGTAGTTGCCGAGCGACTGGACGAAGTCGCGCAGCAGGAACTGCGTCGGTCCGACGATGAGGATGAAGATGAGCAGCGCGCCCGCCAGCATGAGGTTGATGTTCGAGAGCCACTTCATGCCCTTGCCGACGCCGGAGATCACCGAGAAGAGCACGAACGCGGTGATGACGGCGATGATGGCGATGGACGAGGTCGTGGAGGACTCGAGGATGCCTGCGGCTTCCAGGCCCGAGCCGATCTGCAGCACACCGAGGCCGAGCGAGGTCGCGACTCCGAAGATGGTGCCGACCAGCGCGACGACGTCGATGAGGTTGCCCCAGCCTCCGCGAACGCGACGGCCGAGGAGCGGCTCCAGCGCCCAGCGCACGCTGACCGGTCGTCCGCGACGGTGGATGGCGTAGGCGAGCGCGAGGCCGAGCACGATGTAGATGGACCACGCGTGCACGCCCCAGTGCAGGTAGGTCTGCGAGAGGGCCTGCTGGGCGAGCTGGCTCTCGGTGCCGGAGACGCCGGGCTTCGGTTCGATAAAGTGGCTGAGCGGCTCGCTCACCCCGTAGAAGACGAGGCCGATTCCCATGCCGGCGGCGAAGAGCAGCGACAGCCAGCTGAGGTTCGAGAACTCGGGCTTGTCGTCGTCCTTGCCGAGCTTGATGTCGCCGTACTTGCCAAAGCCCATCACGAGGCTGAAGATCACGAAGAACGCCGCGATGAGCACGTAGTACCAGTTGAAGTTGCGCACGATCGACGACTGGACGGCGCCGAATGCGGTGTCAGCCGCGCTCGGGGCGAGGATCGAGAAGCCGGCGAAGCCGATGACGATGATCGCGGCGGGCCAGAAGACCCACCGTTTGATCGTGGGTGGGCCCTTCTTCTTCGGCGTATCGGGAGCGGCTGCTGAGCTGGAGGAGCTGGAAGTCACTGCGCCAATGGTACGCGAGCTGCGGCAGATCGCTAGTTCGCCTAGCAATCAGGGTTGAGCGGGCGGGTCCGACTCAGCTCTCGCCAGCAGGCCGGACGAGTTCGTGCACGCCGGAGATGATCTCGTCGGGGCGGAACGGGTAGCGCTCGATCTCGCGCTGATCGCTGATGCCCGTGAGCACCAGCACGGTGTGCAGTCCCGCTTCCATGCCCGCCACGATGTCGGTGTCCATCCGGTCGCCGATCATGGCCGTGTTGTGGGAGTGCGCGCCGATCTTGTTGAGCGCAGACCGGAACATCATGGGGTTCGGCTTGCCGACCACGTAGGGTTCGCGGCCGGTCGCCTTCGTGATGAGGGCAGCGATGGCACCCGTCGCGGGCATGGGGCCATCGGCGCTCGGGCCGGTCGCGTCGGGGTTCGTGACGATGAAGCGCGCGCCGTTGCCGATGAGGCGGATGGCCTTCGTGATGGCGTCGAACGAGTAGTTGCGGGTCTCGCCGACGACGACGAAGTCGGGGTCGGTCTCCGTCATGATGTAGCCCGCGTCGTGCAGCGCCGTGAGCAGTCCCGCCTCGCCGATGACGAACGCCGACCCGCCTGGCAGCTGCTGGCGCAGGAAGTCCGCCGTCGCGAGCGCCGAGGTCCAGAGCCGATCTTCCGGTACGTTGATGCCGCTCGAGCGCAGGCGGGCCGCGAGATCGCGCGCCGTGAAGATGGAGTTGTTCGTGAGCACGAGGTACGGGGTATCGTCCCGCTGCCACTGCGCGAGCAGCTCGACAGCACCGGGGAGCGCGGCCTGCTCGTGCACGAGCACGCCGTCCATGTCAGTGAGCCAGCATTCGACGTTCGAGCGATCGACCATGTGCACAGCCTAGGCGGATGCGCCGACACCGATTCGGATGTGCACAGACTCGCCGGTGCGCGAACGGCTTCGCGTAGACTCCCTCCATCATGGACTTCTTCCTCAACGCGCTCTGGTCGCTCATCCCGACCGTGATCATCGGGGCTGCGTTCTTCTGGATCCTCACCTCGATCCTCTCCGGCGATCGTCGCGAGCGCGCCATGGCCGACAAGATCGAGCGCGAAGAACGCGCTCGCCTCGGCCTCCCGCAGCTCGACGCGAACAGCTAGCGCGCCACCTCACCTTCCCTGCTCCGTCTCGACCCCCTCACCGAAGAGGGGGTCAGTTCTCGTCGTCTGGAACCGACCCATGTCACTCCTGCTCAACTGGGCGTCCCCGAAGCCGCTCGGCACGCCATTCCGATTCCTCCTCTCCTCGTCACTGTTCTCGAACCTCGCCGACGGCATCCTGATCGCGGCGGGCCCCCTGCTCGTCGCGAGCCTCACCAGGGACCCGCTGCTCGTGTCGCTGGCCCTGGTCGTGCAGCAGCTTCCGTGGCTCGTGTTCGGCCTCTTCGCGGGCGTGGTCGCCGACCGCCTGCCCCGCGTCGCGATCATCGTGACGGGGGCGCTCAGTCGCGTCCTGATGCTGGCGGTCATCGGCGCCCTCGTGCTCACCGACACCATCAACCTGCCGATCCTCTACATCGCGCTGTTCCTCGTGGGGTCGGCGGAGGTCTTCACCGACAACGCCTGGACCTCGATCGTGCCCGACCTCGTCCCGTCGAAAGAGCTCGGCATCGGGAACTCGCGACTCATCGCCAGCCAGACCGTCATGAACCAGCTCGCCGGTCCCGCGATCGGCGGTGCCATCTTCGCGGTCGGGCATGCGATCCCGTACGGCGTGACCGTCGTCTCCCTGCTCTTCGCTGTGGTGCTCGTGTCCCGGATCACGTCACCGCCCGTCTCGACGGCGACGACCGGGCCGATCGAGACGGTGCGCTCGGTGGCCCGCGTGCGTCGGGACATCGCGAGGGGATTCGCCTGGCTCTGGCAGAACCCGCCGGTCCGGACGCTCGCCATCATCCTGTTCGCGTTCAACATCACGTACGGCATGACCTACGGGGTGCTCGTGCTCTATGCGAAGCAGCGTCTCGGACTGGACGATGCCGGCTACGGGCTGCTGCTCGCGGTCTCGGCACTCGGTGGGCTTGTCGGCACAGCGCTCTACGGACGCCTGGAGCGCCGCTTCTCCTACACGAGCCTCATGCGCACCTGTCTCGCGCTCGAGACGGTGCTGCACCTGGTTCTCGCGGCGACTGCGAACGTCATCGTCGCTGGCCTCACGATGTTCGTCTTCGGCATGTACACGGTCATCTGGGCGACGCTCGCGAGCACCATCCGCGGGCGAGCCGTCCCGAGCCGCATGCGCGGACGGGTCTCGAGCGTCTACTTCCTCGGGATGATCGGCGGCATGGCCGTCGGCACCTTCGCAGGGGGTCTCATCGGCCAGGGCTTCGGCATCGTCACCACGATCTGGGTCGCGTTCGGTGCGAGCATCCTCATCCTCGCGCTCGTCTGGCGTTCCCTGGTGCACGTCGGCAGGGCTGGTGAGGTCAGAGCAGACGGCGAAGCAGCCGGTTCTCCGGCGGCGAGTTGAACCTCGGTGGGGCACGGCGGGGCTCGCTCTGGGGGAGTCCTCAGATACCTCCGGGGAGCGACGCGTAACCTGATCGTCGTCGTGCTGGATCGAGGACGCGGAGGAGGGTGCTGACGATGCCGCGTTCTGCCCTGCCCGTCTTCATTGCGGCCGTCATGATGACGATGCTCGCCGGATGCGCTTCCGGGCCGTTCCCGTCCGTGCAGACCGCGCTCGAGTCGTTCAATCAGACCCTCCGATCACTTCCCGGCGTCGAGGCGTCGAGCCTCGACCGCCCGCCGGTGGATGGGGCCGTCAAGGTCGACCTCGTCGTCACGCTGGCCGAGGAGGTGACCGAGGAGGAGCTCGCGGACATCGGCGACTACGCCTCCACCTTCCCGACCGTCCAGCTCGACAAGGGCCAGTGGGCCGGGACGGTCGAGCTCAGGCTTGCGGGGTCCGCATACTCGTACTTCGATCTCACGACTCCGGAGTCGCTCCACGCCCAGCTCGGCTACTGGCGAGAGCTGGCGGCAGTGGGGTTCGAATCGATCTCCACACGGACGTACTCGGCGCCGGTGTCGGCTGGCATGTTCGAGGTGACCGATCAGGCATCCGGTGCAGCAGCGGACGGTCTCACCTCGCAGGAGACCGAAGCACAGCCGTCCGAGACGCAGGCTCCCGGCGACCCGGCGCCCGCGACTGTCTCGCCGACGGAGTCCAGCGCACCCTCTTTGTCTGCGGCGGCTCGTGGGCGACTGATTGTGGTCGAGCTCTCGAGCGAGGAGCGCGGCGATAGCGAGCGCACGACGCAGCTCCTCGAGACCGCCCGCGCGATCCACGACCCAGGCGCTGCCACGGGGGAGTGGGACCTCATGGGTCTCGCTCCGTTCACGACCGGCCAGTTCGTGCAGAGCGAGCTCCCCACCGCCGAGCAGGTCGAGTTCGTCCGGGAGACGAGCGCGGTGTTCGACGAGTCGGAGCAGCTCGCGAGCGTCCACGTGCGCGTGGATGATTCGGCCCTCGGCGGGACCCAGGTCAACGTCACCGCCTTCGACGACACAATGCAGGGAATCAAGGCGGGCGAGGCGGCCAAGGCGTTCCGGGAGACCGTGGAGTGGCAGGAGCTGCGTGACCTCGTCCCGGAGCTGCAGCGCACGAATAGGGACTTCAGCGTCAATTTCGTGGGGAACAACCTCACGGGCCTCGGCGTCTTCGAGTTGAAGTTCGGTGTGCGTGACTGTGAATTCTGGTCGGGGTCGCAGTGGCCGGATCTGACGCGCGAGCTCCAGCTCACCTGGGGCTCGAGCCTTGATGGCGCCGGCGCGCTCACCATGGCCGAGCAAGTTTGCGCTGATCAGCGCTAGATTGCAGGTCGATTCTCCCTCGGGAAGAGCATTCGATGAGTGTCGATTCGCCCGTCCCGCGCCCGCCAGAAAGTGGTAAACCTCTGGTGTGGTATGGCATGATCCCCGGTGAATCCCCGGTCACCCGGATCTCGTCAAAGCTGGATCAGCGAGTTAGAGTCATGACCATCCATTTGGTAGGTGAGTATTCATGGACTTGAGCTGGGGTGAATTCAGTGCACGCAACCACGCGAGAACTACTGGTGAGGCAGCGCCTCCTCCGGGCGCTCGACGATGATTCGACGCGCATCACCCTGCTCCACGCGCCGAGCGGATACGGCAAGACGACGCTCCTGCGGATGTGGGCCGAATCCGGTCGCCACACGGGCCGCCTGCTCTGGGTGACCTTCAGCACCGCCACGACCACCCGCAACAGCGTCTGGGAGCAGATCGCGCGCGCGGCCCTCCGCGAGGGCCTCCTCACCAGCCTCGAATACGACGACCTCGTGACGCTCATCAACAGCGATGACTTCGAGAAGCGCGACCTCGTCGTGGCCATGCGCAGTGAGGTTCCCTTCACGATCATCCTCGACGGCTACGAGCGGCTCGGCGACCTCGTGCCGATTGTCGACCAGGACCTCCTCAGAGGCGCCGAGAGCGTCCCGAACATGCGGGTCATCATCGCCGCGAGGGGCCGCACCACGCTCGACCAGTCGAGGCTCCAGCTGCAGGGCCGAGTTCGTGTCGTGACCAACATCGACCTGGAGTTCACGGAGGCCGAGGTCGCGGCCTTCTTCGAGCTCGTCGTGGGGCAGACCCATATCGCGACGCCAGCGGAGGTGTACGAGGCGACCGGTGGCTACGCCATCGCCGTCCGCGCGGCCATCCTCGAGCTCTCCCGGTCAGGTCCGCGCGCATTCCACTGGCGCGAGAATGCGCTCAACTCGACGAACCTCTCCGGTCAGCTGCCCAACGCCGAGCTCGCCAGGTTCGCGAGGATCACCAGCGTCGTGCCGTACTTCGACGCCTCGCTCGCGCGGATGCTCGTGCCCGACCTGGATCCGGACGCGGCGATCGAGATGCTCGAAGCGGACGGCTTCGGCAGGCACATCTCGTTCACCCGCAGCAGTAAGGCCTTCCAATACGTCACGGCGCTCCGCGAGGCGCTGCACGAGGAGCTGCGGGCCGATTCCCCGGCCGAGTATCGACGCGCAGCCTCTCTCGCCGCGGCGTGGTTGAGCGCAAACGGCGACCCGGAAGGGGCTCTCGAGCTGGCGCTCGAGGTCGACGACTTCGACCTCGCGTCACGCATCTGCGCACGCCTGCTGCTCACGGTCGTCGAGGCCTACACGACGGATCGCTATGTATCGCGGCTGCAGCACCTCCCGCAGGACGTGCTCGTCGCGTACCCCGTGCTCGCGTTCGTGCTCGGCCTCGCCCGTCTCGCCAATCCAGTGCTGCGCAGCGGTGCGAAGCCGCTCCTGCAGATCGCGGCCGGGATGCGCATCCCGAGCGACCTCTCGGTCGCACGTCGCTGCGAGTACCTCTGCTTCAAGGTCTTCGCGCTGCGCACCCTCGGGAGGTACCTCGAGTCGGCTGAGCTCGCGCGGGAAGCGCTCGGTCTCGCCGCTGCCCAGTCCCGGGTGGGGGCGTCGCCTACGCTGTCTCCGGTCTTCACTCGCGGGGCGGCGCTCTCGCTGTTCCTCGTCGGCGACATGACGGGGGCGCACGCCGCACTCGAGGAGACCTTCGTGGTGCCGCAGTCGAACAGCTCCCGCAACCTGTCGTTCTGGGACGCGGCGGGCTACAAGGCCATCGATGGTGACATGCCCGCCTCGGAGGCGATGCTCGCGCAGGTCGAAGATGGTGCGTGGATGACGACAAGCTCGCGCGGACACCTCGGCACCTTCGGGCATATCGCGAAGTCCTACGGGTATCTCGAGCGCGGTGAGTGGATGCAGGCGCAGGCGGCTCTCGAGGATATCGAGCGCTTCACCGTCACGTCCGACCTCTGGCCCTACCTGCAGGAGCCCGTCATGCTTGCTCGGCTGGCGCAGGGCGAGGCGCTCGCGGAGGCCAGGCGGGTCGAGGAGATGCTCGAGGGCCCGCTTGCCGCCTCTGGGGTCGGCGAGAGTCTCGGCCTGTTCCGCGTGAAGTCCCTTCTCGTCGTCCTCTGGCTCGCCGCCGGTCGCCCGGCACGCGCACGCAAGCTGCTGGAGGGGTACGCCGTCGACGACTTCCGGACGCTGCCGGCAAGGTCGCTGCTCGCTCTTGTCGACGGCGACACGGATCAGTCGATGCAGTGGGTCTCGCGGTCGCTGGACTTCGTGACGACGCCGAGGATGCGCATGGCGATGCACCTCATCGGCGCGGCCGGTGCGCTGCGCGATGGCGACCGCGACGTCGCCCGGAGCATGGTCGGCCTCGCTGCCGGGCTCTCGCTCCAATATGGGCTCGTCTCGCCCCTGCTCATGCTGCCCGATCGCGACCGCAACGCGCTGGCTGAGCTCAGCCGAGAATCCGGCGGCGCGGATGACATCGCGATGTTCGACTCGCTCGACGTGGTGACGAACTTCCAGGAAGTGAGCGCCATGCCGCAGTTCACGGAGCGCGAACGAGTCGTGGTTCACGCGCTCGCAAGGCACACCTCGCCGACGCGGATCGCCGAGGAGCTGTTCGTCTCGCCAAACACCGTGAAGACCCAGTTGCGCTCTGCCTACAAGAAGCTCGGTGTCCACACGCGGCCAGAGGCCCTGCGTCGCGCCGAATCTCTGGGCCTGCTCCGGGATCGCAACGGCGAGTAGTTCGTCGCTCTTCTGTTCCGCAAGCCACTCCGGGGTGAAGCCCGGGGTGGTTTCGTCGTTGGTGCCCGGGGAAATTGGTGGGCCGTTTAATTGTAGATACAACTTAGGGTGAAGTCTGGGGTGACTTCACGAGAACGGATTCGAAACCGGGGTGCTATTGAGCCGCTCGGTACCTCCGAACTGGATGCACCGGCGAACCACGCGCCCACCGGCGCGGAAGCAACTTCCCCCGATCTGCTCCGAAGAGGTTCCCCCTTGTCAGAAACCCCCAGCTCCTCATCCGCCCCAGTCACCACCGACGAGAAGGGCGGCACCACTCGCCGCTCCGTGCTGCGCGCCGCCGCGTGGACAACCCCCGTCATCGCCCTCGCAACCGCCGCGCCAGCGCAGGCGGCCTCCCGATGCGTCATCAAGACCAACTACAACGCGCTCAAGACGGGCACCAAGCCCACGAGCATCCCCTTCCCCGGCACCGGCGTCACCGCGACCCTGAGCTACCTCGGCTACGGAGGCTTCACGGGCTCGTCGACCAACGGGACCGTCCAGGACGGACCACAGGGTGGCAACCCGCAGTCGCTCAAGTGGATCAAGATCGAGAACGGGACCGCCCGCTCCGGCAGCGGCGTCGACGTCAAGATCGTCTTCAGCGAACCGGTCACGAAGCTCTCGTTCACGATCTTCGACCTCGACTGGGCGCCGGGCAACCACCGCGACGCCGTCATCGCCACGACCACGCCGACCTCGTCCACGCGAGCATCCGCGCTCGAAGGCAGCGGCACGCTCGCAAGCCCGTGGCGCAAGGCCACCGAAGGCGAGATCCCCAGCACGTCCCTCAACGGCAACGTGCAGCTCTTCTACACGGGTCCCATCAGCGAGGTCACCTTCCGCTACTACCAGGACCTCAAGAAGCTGGACGCCAACCACAACCAGCTCATCGGGCTGAGCGACCTCGCCTTCGAGAAGTGCCTCTAGCGCTCGGAAGCTGAACAAGGGATGCGCCGTCGCGCGGTCGAAGAGACCAGCGGCGGCGCATTCGCGTACCTGGGCGACGCATCCGCACGCCCAGGGCGAACAGGGGAGGGAAACGGAGGTTGACGCCGTTACTCTCTCTGTACACGGCCCCCGACCCTGTAGCCAGGTGTCGAGGTCAGGGAGTCGAAGGAGAAACGGATGTTCGAGAGATTTACCGACCGCGCCCGTCGCGTGATCGTCCTCGCCCAAGAAGAGGCGAAGATGCTCAACCACAACTACATCGGGACCGAGCACATCCTCCTCGGCCTCATCCACGAGGGTGAAGGGGTCGCCGCCAAGGCGCTCGAATCCCTCGACATCTCGCTGCCTGCCGTACGTGAGCAGGTCCAGGAGATCATCGGCCAGGGCCAGCAGCGTCCGACGGGGCACATCCCGTTCACGCCGCGAGCCAAGAAGGTGCTTGAGCTGTCGCTCCGCGAAGCGCTGCAGCTCGGCCACAACTACATCGGCACGGAGCACATCCTCCTCGGCCTCATCCGCGAGGGCGAGGGGGTCGCAGCTCAGGTGCTCGTGAAGCTCGGCGCCGACCTCAACCGGGTGCGCCAGCAGGTCATCCAGCTGCTGAGCGGATTCCAGGGCAAGGAGCAGGTCGTCGCGGGAGCGGACCAGCCGCAGCAGGCAGCCCAGGGCTCCGCCGTGCTCGACCAGTTCGGCCGCAACCTCACGCAGGCCGCTCGCGAAGGCAAGCTCGACCCCGTTATCGGGCGCGAGAAGCAGATCGAGCGCGTCATGCAGATCCTGTCGCGCCGCTCGAAGAACAACCCCGTCCTCATCGGCGAGCCGGGCGTCGGCAAGACCGCCGTCGTCGAGGGCCTCGCCCAGGCGATCGTCACGGGGCAGGTTCCCGAGACGCTCAAGGACAAGCAGCTCTACTCACTCGACCTCGGCTCGCTCATCGCCGGGTCCCGCTACCGCGGTGACTTCGAAGAGCGCCTCAAGAAGGTCACCAAGGAGATCCGCACACGCGGCGACATCATCGTCTTCATCGACGAGATCCACACCCTCGTTGGTGCGGGTGCCGCCGAGGGCGCGATCGACGCCGCGAGCATCCTGAAGCCGCTCCTCGCGCGAGGTGAGCTGCAGACGATCGGCGCCACCACGATCGACGAGTACAAGAAGCACTTCGAGAAGGATGCGGCGCTCGAGCGACGCTTCCAGCCCATCCAGGTCGAGGAGCCGTCGATCGCGCACACGATCAACATCCTCAAGGGGCTCCGCGACAAGTACGAGGCGTTCCACAAGGTGTCCATCACCGACGACGCCATCGTCGCCGCGGCAACCCTCGCCGACCGCTACGTCTCCGACCGGTTCCTGCCGGACAAGGCGATCGACCTCCTCGACGAGGCAGGCGCCCGCCTCCGCCTCTCGGTGCTGTCCTCGCCCCCCGAGCTGCGCGAACTCGACGAGAAGATCGCGATCGTCCGCGCCGACAAGGAGCAGGCCATCGAGCTGCAGGACTTCGAAGGCGCCGCGTCACTGCGCGACGACGAGAAGAACCTCCTCGGCGAGCGCCTCCGCCTCGAGAAGCAGTGGAAGTCGGGCGACGTCAAGTCCACCGGCACCGTCGACGAGGGCCTGATCGCCGAGGTCCTCTCGCAGGCCACCGGCATCCCCGTCTTCAAGCTCACCGAGGAAGAGACCGCGCGTCTCGTGTTCATGGAGGATGCCCTGCACCAGCGGGTCATCGGCCAGAACGAGGCCATCGCAGCCCTGTCCAAGACCATCCGCCGCACCCGCGCCGGACTCAAGGACCCGAACCGTCCGTCCGGTTCGTTCATCTTCGCCGGCCCGACGGGCGTCGGAAAGACGGAGCTCGCCAAGGCGCTTGCGGAGTTCCTCTTCGACGACGAGTCGGCGCTCATCTCGCTCGACATGTCCGAGTTCGGCGAGAAGCACACGGTCTCGCGGCTCTTCGGTGCCCCTCCAGGGTTCGTCGGCTTCGAAGAGGGCGGCCAGCTCACCGAGAAGGTGCGCCGCAAGCCGTTCTCCGTCGTCCTGTTCGACGAGATCGAGAAGGCTCACCCCGACATCTTCAACTCGCTCCTCCAGGTGCTTGAAGAAGGTCGTCTCACCGACGGCCAGGGTCGCGTCGTGGACTTCAAGAACACGGTCATCATCATGACGACCAACCTCGGCACGAAGGGCATCTCCGGCGGCCCCGTCGGCTTCCAGCTCGAAGGCGACGCCTCGGTGTCGTACGACAACATGAAGTCGAAGGTCAACGAAGAGCTCAAGAAGCACTTCAAGCCCGAGTTCCTGAACCGCGTCGACGACACGATCGTGTTCCCGCAGCTCTCCACCAACGAGCTGCTGCAGATCGTGGACCTCTTCATCGGTCGCCTCAGTGAGCGCATGCTCGACCGCGACATGACCGTCGAGATCACCGAGCTCGCGAAGCGCAAGCTCATCAAGGTCGGCTTCGACCCGACACTCGGTGCTCGCCCGCTGCGCCGAGCCGTGCAGCACGAGGTGGAAGACCTTCTCTCCGAGAAGATCCTCCGCGGCGAGCTCAAGGCCGGCGACCACGTCGAGGTCGACTACCCGGTAGACGAGTTCGTGTTCAACGTCTCCAAGCGCCTCGTCCCCGAGACGGTCGCGGCAGGTGGAGTCACCTCGCAGGCTGAGGGCATCATCGCCGACGCCGGTGAGGGTGACGCGCCGACCGCGTAACCTCCGCACGCGCATACGACGAAGCCCCCGCATCTACGTGATGCGGGGGCTTCGTCGTGCGCGCCCCGTCGCCCGCTAGCGGGTTGCCTTGCGGAAACCGTCCCAGATGTCCCAGACGCTGGTGGCGAGGACTCCGAAGGCGATCATCACGGTCACGATGGTGGTCACCGTCGCCGCGCTGTCCGCGCTTGGGATGACCGTGGCGAAGAAGTCCGGATTCAGCAGCAGGCCGCGACCCAGGGTGGTCAGGATCAGCGACATGAACAGGACCGCGAGGACCGCGTTGGCCCAGGCGAGGGGCAGCGTGACGCGACCCGTCCGGTAGAGCGCCACGCTGTAGGCCGCTTCGAGTACGAAGAGGACCAGAAGCGCGAGGGCCCACCACGGCCAGAGGTCGTGGCCGAAGAACGACAGTCCCGGCTGCGTCGGCACGAAGCCGATGAAGCGGTCCCAGACGACGGCGCCGGTCCCGAGTGCGAGGAACACGAGCGAGGCGATGAGCTCGGATCTGCCGGCCCCGGTCTGGCGGATCTCCGGCAGGTCGGCGACGCTCCACTGCTCCGGCTTGGACTGGCCGCCGGAGCGCTCGAGCACCACGAACACCAGGGTCGTCCAGAACGTGACGTGGATGATGACGCTGAAGGTGACTGCCGCGACCTCGCCGATGATCTCGCCGATGGTGCTGCCGATGAGCGTCTGCGCGATCGCGACACCGAAGGCCGCACACACCGGCACGATCCACAGCAGGGTCTTCAGGAGCCGCCACCACATGAGGTAGTAGCGGGGCCCCACGAGGAACAGTCGGCGGTCGGTGTAGCTGGCGGCGAGCAGCTCAGGGTCGCCGAGCTCGGTGAGCACGGCCACCTCGGCGGCATCGCCCGCCTCGCCGGATTCGACTCGCGCATCGACGAGGTCGCGGATGGAGGCGCGCAGCTCTGCTTCGAGGTCGGCGCGCTGGTCGTCTGGCACCGTGCGCATGGCGGCGCTCACGTAGCGCTCGGTCAGGGTGTCGGTGATGGTCGTCATGTCAGGCCCCTTCTGGGAGGTGCTCGATCGCCTGGGCGAGGGAGCGGAAGTCGGTGGTCATCGCGGCGGCGAGTGCGGCACCGGATGGGCTGGCGCGGTAGAACTTGCGAGGTCGCGCCTCGTCGGTGTTCCACTCGCTCGTGAGGTGACCCTGCTTCTCCAGGCGGCGAAGGAGCGGGTAGAGGGTGTTGGCGTCGGTGTCGAAGCCTCGGGATTGCAGTGCCTCGAGGAGTCCGTAGCCGTAGCCCGGCTCGGCGAGGAGGCGAAGGCATGCGAGCACGACGGTGCCCCTGCGGAGCTCCTGCAGGTGGATGTCGTACGTCTCTTCTGGGCCCATGACTCACACCATAGTGTGCGTCACACAGTGTCGTCAATGACACTGCAAGAGCGCGCAGCGAGCGCGCAGCGAGCGTGCAGTGCCGGCGGCCCTGTCCGGCGCGCGACCGGACGGGCTTACGCTGGAACGCGTGCCTGCATCCCCGTCACCCTCGTCACACGGCAAGCCGAAGAAGGAAGCCACGCTCGCGCAGGTGACTCTGCTGGCGCTCCTGCCGTCGTTCGTGTTCGCGATCGGCGAGGGAGCGATCATCCCGATCATCCCGACCGTGGCGGTCTCGCTGGGAGCCGGCATCGAGCTGGCCGGGTTCATCGCCGGGTCGCTCATGATCGGCCAGATGATCGGCGATCTTCCCGCCGGTGCCGTCGTGCAGCGCCTGGGGGAGAAGCGGGCCATGCTCGCGGCCCTCGGGGTGAGCCTCGTCGGCATCCTGCTCTGCGCGTCCGCAGTCGCGCCGTGGATGCTGCTCGTCGGGGTCGTCATCATCGGCATCTCCGCCGCCAACTTCAACCTCGCGAGGCACGCGTTCCTCACGACCTACGTGCCGCTGCGCTACCGGGCGCGAGTGCTCTCGACGCTCGGCGGGGTGTTCCGCGCCGGCTTCTTCGTCGGGCCGTTCATCATCGCGGGAATCCTCGTTCTGTTCGATGCTCCCCAGTACGGGTTCTGGGTCTTCGTCGTGTGCGGCGCGGTGGCCGCGCTCATCCTGCTGTTCGCGCCGGACCCCGAGACGGTCGCACGCCCGTCGCATTCCGCGAAGGTGCCGGTCTCAGCGGGGGATGGGGGTGCGGGGGCTGGCGTGCCCGAACGCCTCGGCGTGTTCGCGACGATCCGCGCCAACGCCGGCGTGCTGGTCCGGCTCGGGACCGGTGCGGGCATCATGGCAGCGCTGCGGGCGGCGCGCAACGTGATGCTGCCGCTGTGGGCGCTGTCGATCGGCATGGACACCGCTTCGGCGGTGCTTGTCATCGGTGTGAGCGCCGGCGTCGACTTCGCGCTCTTCTTCGTGTCCGGCTGGGTCATGGACCGCTTCGGTCGAGTGTGGGGCGCCGTGCCGGCGCTGCTCGGCCTCGGCGCGGGCTTCCTGACACTCGCCTTCACCCACGACCTCGTCGGGGACGCCGCTCAGCAGTGGTTCACGGTGCTCGCGATCTGGCTGGGCTTCGCGAACGGCATCGGCTCCGGCATCCTCATGACGCTCGGCGCCGACCTCGCGCCGCGCCAGGATCCGGCCCCGTTCCTCGG
This sequence comes from Pseudoclavibacter sp. RFBI5, assembly GCF_002931395.1. NCBI lineage: Bacteria > Bacillati > Actinomycetota > Actinomycetes > Micrococcales > Microbacteriaceae > Pseudoclavibacter > Pseudoclavibacter sp. RFBI5. The sequence continues at coordinate 169,617 of NZ_PSYA01000003.1, forward strand.
GGCCTGGAGGCTCATCACCGACTCGTCGGCAGCATCCGTGCCCGTCATCGTGGCGGTGGCGACGGCGGTCGTGTCGATCTCGTTCACGTCCGGGATGCTCGGGGTGCTTGGGTTCGTGGGGGCGGCCCTCATGGGGTGGCAGATCCCGAAGCACGTCCCGCGACAGCGGCGGTGACGCCGGGCGCTCAGTGCGGGAGGCGGTCCAGGTAGTCGAGGAGGACCCCCTCGCGCATGGCCCACGGGGACACGTCGAGCTGCTTGATGTCGAAGACGTGCATGACCTCGGAGAGGACGACGCCGCCGGCGACGATCTGCAGGGCCCGGTCGGTGGTGATGCCAGGGAGCGCGGGGCGCGCCTCGGAGTGCAGCTTCGCGAGGCGGGGCACCCAGTCGTCGAGCTGCCACTTCTGCAGGGTGGTCCGCTGCCCCGCGCCGATGCCGTCGATGGACGAGCCGGCGAGGCGGGCGAGGGAGCGGATGGTCTTGGACGAGCCCACGAACTGGTCGGGTCGCGCCCCGCCCTCGAAGGTCTCCGCTGCTTCCTTGATGAGCTTTCGTGCGTACTTGCGCAGCTCCTCGACCTGATCGTCGGTCGGCGGGTCGTTGTGCAGGAAGTTGACGGTGCTGCGACCCGCTCCGAGCGGCACCGAGATGGCGTGCTCGGAGAGCTCGTCGTCGCCGACCGCCAGCTCGAGGGAGCCGCCGCCGATGTCGACGAGCATGATGCGTCCGGCGGCCCAGCCGAACCAGCGGCGGACCGCGAGGAACGTCGTGCGCGCCTCCTCTTCGCCGCTCATGACCTGCAGGTCGATGCCGGTCTCGCGGTGGATGCGCTTCAGCAGCTCCGGCCCGTTCTTGGCTTCGCGGATGGCGCTGGTGGCGAGGGGCATGAAGTGGTCGAGCTTGCTCTTCTTCACCGCATCGGCGGCGCGGTGCATGGCTTCCATGATCTTCGCGACGCCTTCGTCGGAGATGGAGCGGTCGGCCTGCAGGTAGCGCATGAGGCGCAGCACGCTCTTCTGGGACGTCTCGGGGACGGGTTTCGCGCCGGGGTGGGCGTCGACCACGATGAGGTGGACGGTGTTGGATCCGACGTCGAGAACTCCAAGGCGCATGACCGTGATGTTACCCGTGCTGTCGTCCTGAGCGTCCTGCTCTCGTGCCCGCGCGTACGCTGGTCGGATGCAGGAGATCACCATCAGACGGGCCACCACGCACGACATCGTGGGCATTAGCGAGCTCATCCAGCCGCTCGTCGACCGAAACGTGCTCCTGCGAAAGGAGCTCGTGACGCTCTACGAGGCGGTGCAGGAGTTCCGGGTGGCGGTCGATGAGCGTGGGCAGCTGGTCGGCTGCGGCGCCTTGCATGTGCTCTGGCGCGACCTCGGCGAGGTGCGCACCATCGCGACGGCGGACTCGGTTCGCGGCACCGGTGTCGGGCACGTGATCCTCGATCGGCTGATGGCGGACGCCCGTCAGCTGGGCCTCGAGCGCCTCTTCTGCCTCACCTTTGAGACGGGGTTCTTCGAGCGGCACGGCTTCGTCTCGGTCGGCGAGCAGATCGTGGATGCGGAGACCTACGAGATGATGCGCCGCTCGCCGGACGAAGGCGTTGCGGAGTTCCTCGACCTCGCCCACGTCAAGCCCAACACGCTTGGCAACACGCGCATGCTGAAGGTGCTCTAAGAGCCAGTCTCCGCCGCCGCGACGGGCTCTTCGGGCGCGTCGCAGTGGTCGCACGGTGCGCCTCACGGGAGTCCCAAGGACGGGTCCGTACCCTTGGCGAGTGAGTTCGACCCGCAGACCAAGCAAGGCCGTCTACCGCCGTCGGCGGCTGGCGCTCCTCCTCGTCTGCGTGCTTGTCATCGGGGCGCTCATCTGGGGAATCGCGAGCCTCTTCGGGGCGGGTTCCGGCGAACCCGGCGAAGCCTCCGCATCCGGTGCGCCGACGGCGTCGTCCGCCGCGACGGCGTCAAGCGACGGTGGTGGGGCGGCCGAGGCGACACCGACGCCCACTCCGACTCCGACGGGGCCCGCCGAGTGCGCAGCCCCTGAGCTTGTCGTCTCGGCGATGCTCGATGCGACGAGCTACGCGCCCGACGCGCAGCCTCAGCTGTCGCTCTCGATCGCCAACACGGGCGGCGAAGCGTGTGTCATGAACGTCGGCACGGCCGTGCAGGTCTACACGATCTCGAGCGGCGCCGACGTGATCTGGGTGTCGTCGCACTGCCAGACCGACCCAGCTGACGAGATCGTCACGATCGGTGCCGGGCAGTCGGTGACAGCCCCTCCCATCACCTGGGTGCGCGAGCGTTCCTCGCTCGACACGTGCGGGACCGACCGGGCGGATGCGGTGGCCGGGGGTGCCTACTACCAGCTCGTCGTGAGCGTCAACGGCATCGCGTCGCAGCCGGCGACGTTCGTTCTCGACTGACTCGCGCGGGGTGCCCGGGGGCTTTCGCGAAAATCTCCTGAACGTTAACCTTGAAGACAGTGTGAGCTGAGAGCATCCTCACGTTCCGCACGATTCCGTCCGTTCGTCGATCGCCAGGAGACTCATGACGACGCCCACTCGCAAGCGCGCCACCGCTGCCGCTGCCGTTCTCGGCACGGCAGCTCTTGTGTCTGCCTTCGCGGCACCAGCTCAAGCAGCCGTCCTCTCGCCGAGCTTCATCACGCCCACCGACGGCGCGAAGCAGATCAACCTCATCGGCTTCAACGACTTCCACGGTCGGATCCTCAACGGCGAGAAGTTCGCCGCCTCCGTCTTCGAGGCGCAGAAGGAGTTCGGCGAGGACAGCAGCCTCGTCATCTCCAACGGCGATGCTGTCGGCGCGAGCCTCTTCGAGTCCTCGATCCAGCAGGACCAGCCGACGATCGACCTGCTCAACGCGATCGGCGTGGACGCGTGGACGCAGGGCAACCACGAGTTCGACAAGGGCATCGACGACGCCACCGGCCGGCTCGCCTCGGCGACCAACGGCCCCGATCTCGCCGCGAACGTCACGCTCGCGGACGGCAGCCACCCCTTCGACACGCACGCCATCTTCGATGTCGGCGGCGTCAGGGTCGCCGTCATCGGGGCCGTGACGGAGGAGACCTCGGCACTCGTCTCGCCCGACGGCATCACGGGCGTCACCTTCGGCGACCCCGTCGAGGCGGTCAACGAGGTGGCTGCCGAGATCACGGCGGCGAAGTCGGCCGACGTCATCATCGCCTCCTACCACGAGGGCGCGCCGAAGTCCGACGCTCCTCTCGATGAGAACCAGGAGAGCAGCACCTTCCGTTCCATCGCCGAGGACACGGCCCCCGAGGTCGACGCGATCTTCAACGCGCACACGCACCAGACCTACGCCTACGACGCCCCGAACGGTGCATCGACCCGTCCCATCGTGCAGGCCGGGCAGTACGCGGAGAACCTCGCGCAGGTCGTGCTCACGGTCGACGCCGCGGGCAACGTGACCGCCTCGGACAGCTCCATCGTGCCCGTCTACGACTCGATTGACCCGGCGACGCTGAAGCCCGACGCTGCCCCGCCGAAGAACCCGGCGCCCATCGAGTACGTCAACGACAAGCGCATCATCGACATCAAGGCGAAGCTCGACGCAGCCATCGCGACGGCCGACGTGCTTGGGGCTGAGGTCATCGGCACCCAGCAGGGTGACATCTCCAGGGCGAAGACGTTCGTCCCCGACTCCATCGAGATGGCCGAGGATGGCTCCACCACCGGTGTGGTCGCCGAGGGCGGACAGGACAACCGTGCGGAGGAGTCGTCGCTGGGTGGCATCGTCGCGCAGTCGATGCTCGAGTCGATCAGTGACACGGGCCGCTTCGACGTCGACGCGGCGATCATCAACCCGGGTGGTCTCCGTGCTGACCTGCTGGACAACGACGGTCAGATCACGTACAAGGAAGCCGCGACGGTCCTTCCCTTCGCGAACAACCTGTCGGTCGTCAGCATCTCCGGCGCGGAGCTGAAGAACGTGCTCGAGGAGCAGTGGCAGCTCACCGCTGGCGGCGAGGTGCCGTCGCGCGACTACCTGCAGCTCGGGCTGAGCGACAACTTCACGTACGCGTTCGACAGCTCGCGGCCTCGCATGGAGCGCATCGTGTCGCTCTCCATCAACGGTGAGCCCGTCTCGAGCGGCCAGGTCTACAACGTGGCGATGCCGACGTTCCTCGCGGCGGGTGGCGACAACTTCCACTCGCTGAACAACGCCGAGAGCGTCAAGGACACGGGCCTCATCGATCTCGACGCGTTCGTCAACTGGGTTCGCGCGAAGACTGCCGCGGGTTCGACTGGTGTCGTCCCGGATGTTCAGCGCAACGGCTTCGAGGTCGTCGGCCTGCCCACGGACAACAAGTTCCAGGCAGGTGAGAGCTACTCGCTGAAGGTCGCGAAGTTCAACCTGCAGTCGGTGGGATTCATCCAGAGCTCTTCGGTCACGGTGTGGCTCGGCGATGAGCAGATCGGCATCGGGTCTGTCGACGTCGCTGCTGACGCGAACCTCGTCGATGTGAGCTTCACCGTTCCCGTCGACTCGACGGTGGGGGATGGCACGCTGACGTTCCTCGCGGACCTGTCTGCGGCATCCGTCGCCGTGCCGGTCTCGGTTCAGGCGGCCGCTGAGACGCCGACCGCGACGCCGGGACCGACGGTCTCCGTCACCCCGACCGCGACCGTCGAGCCGACGGCAAGCGCCACGGCTGCGCCGGTTCCGACGGCGGACGCCGGAGACGGTGCCCTCGCCACGACCGGAGCTGACGAGAACGCCATGTTCGCGGCTATCGCGGGCGCGCTTGCGCTCCTCGTCGCCGGTGGCGCCGCGATCCTGCTCCGCCGACGCGCGGGCAGCGACGCGTAGCACGCGCACGCAGCACTGAGTCGGCCAGCGGTCGATGAGCAGTAGGCCCGGAGCATCGCTCCGGGCCTACTCGCGTTTCTGGACTCCTCGAGCCTTCGGGTGGCTCGCGTTCCGGGTGAGAGGTCTGCGGTCAGTTGCCGAGCGCGGCTGTGAGGGCGCGGTCGATGCTGCCGATGGAGGGGTCGACGACGTGGGCGAGGCCCATGCGCTTTGCCTCGGCCGCGCGGAGGTTGGCGGATGCGACACGGCGGATCTCTCCGGCGAGGCTCACCTCGCCGAAGACGACGGTGCCGTCGCGCACGGGCCGGTTGCGGATGGAGGAGGCGATGGCGATGGCGATGGCGAGGTCGGCCGCGGGTTCTTGCAGCTTGACCCCGCCGACGGTCGACACGTAGACGTCGTACTCGGAGAGCTTGTGCTTGGTGCGTCGTTCGAGCACGGCGAGCAGCATGGCGACACGGCTCGTGTCGACGCCGTTGGTGACGCGGCGCGGGTTCGGGGCGTTGGTCTTCTGCACGAGCGCCTGGATCTCGACGGGGAGGGCGCGTCGCCCCTCGAGCGCGACGGTCACGCACGTGCCGCTGACCGGCTCGGGGCGTTCGCTGAGGAAGAGTCCTGAGGGGTCTGGCACCTCCGTCATTCCCTCGCCGGTCATCTCGAAGCAGCCGACCTCGTCCGTGGGGCCGAAGCGGTTCTTGATGGTGCGCACGAAGCGAAGCGCCGTGTGGCGGTCGCCCTCGATGTGGGCGACGACGTCGACCAGGTGCTCGAGCAGTCGGGGCCCCGCGATCGTGCCGTCTTTCGTGACGTGGCCGACGATGATGACGGGCACGCCCCTGGTCTTCGCGACTCGGATGAGGGCGGATGCGACCTCGCGCACCTGGCTGGGCTGGCCGGCGAGCGAGTCGACGGTATCGCTCGCGACGGTCTGCACGGAGTCGACGATGATGAGGCCCGGGTCGAGGCGCTCGATCTGGCCGAGGACGGTCGAGAGGTCGGTCTCGCTCGCGAGGTACAGGGTGTCGTGGAGCGCGTTGGTGCGCTGGGCGCGCATCCGCACCTGGTTCACGGACTCCTCTGCCGATGCGTACAGCACGGTCGTGCCCTTCGCGGCGACGCGTGACGCGAGCTCGAGGAGGATCGTGGACTTGCCAACGCCGGGCTCGCCGCTCAGCAGGATGGCGGCGCCCGGCACCAGTCCACCGCCGAGCACGCGGTCGAACTCGCCGATGCCCGTCGGGCGGTGGGCGACGTTGTCGATAGGCGCCTCGGTGATCGGACGTGCGGCGCGTGACTCGCTGATCGTGGCCGCCTGGATGCGGCCAGCGGTCTGCGATTCGAAGCGGTCGACGAGGGTGCCCCAGGCCTGGCACTCGGGGCATTGCCCGAACCACTTCAGCGACGATGCGCCGCATTCGGTGCACTTGAACGCTGGTTGCTGCTTGGTCTTGGGAGGCATGTGCCAAGGCTAGGCGGCACCACCGACACTGGCGCGTCAGCGGGCCCGTGGCGGCGCGATTCTCGGGCGCTGGACTGCGGGGTGAGGTCGCGCGGGGACCGGGTACGTGCAGAATGAGCACGTGCGAGCGCAGAGAGTCCTGTACGTGGTGAACCCGGCGGCTGGGCTGGGCGCATCCGCGCACCTCGGCAGGCGCCTCGCCGGGGGAGCTGCCGCCTCCTCCTCGTCGGATCTCGAGGTCGTGCTCGTGGCGGCCGACTCGTTCGAGGAGCTGCGACGGCAGGCTGCGGCCGAGCTCGGTGGGGAGCGTCGCCCCGATGCGCTCATCGTGCAGGGCGGGGACGGCATGGTGTCGATGGGGGCCGGCCTCGTCGCGGGCACCGAGGTCCCTCTCGGGGTCGTGCCATCTGGCACAGGCAATGACTTCGCTCGAGCCGCCGGGATCGAACGCGGCGTGCCAGCAGTCGGCATCGAGCGGATGCTCACCGCGCTGCGCACCGGCACCGCGAGCACCCGGAGCGTCGACGCGATGCGACTGGTGCTCGACGGCGCCGAGCATGTGGCCATCAACTCGGTCAACGTCGGCTTCGACGCCGTCGTGAATCGGCGCGCCAACGAGCTGCGGCGTCTGCCGGGAACGGCCCGCTACGTCGCCGCCCTGCTGGAGTCCGTGCGGCACTTCGAGCCGCTCGAGTTCGGTGTTCGGATCGATGGCGGCCCTGCCGAGTCGGTCACCGCCGAGATGCTCACGGTGCTGAACGGCTCGTCGATCGGCGGCGGCATCGCAGTCGCGCCGCACGCGGTCATCGACGACGGGCTCCTCGACCTGTTCGTCGTCGGCGGGCTCCCGAGGATCGGCCTGCTCACGCTCTTCCCACTTGCCATGGCTGGCCTGCACACGCGCCTCCCGGCCGTCACCTTCGAGCGCCTGACGGGCATCAGCGTGCTGGTGCCGAAGGGCGTGCTCGTCTACGCCGACGGCGAGGAGCTCCGCGGCCTGGGCCGGGCCGCCTGCACGCTTGATCTCCGCATCGACGCGGGGGCTGTGCGCCTGATCGAGACCGGAACGCGTCGGTAGACCGGTCGAGGCCGCATACGTTTTGTGACGTCGAAATGCAAGGGGCAACGCGAATCCTCTCGCGCGTGCGATTATCCACCTGGCCGAGCCGATTCCCCATCTGCCGACTCGTCCATCCCCCTGCGTGCTTCCCCCTCTCGAACAGGATCCTCGTGTCTGCTGACAGCACTTCCCGTCGTACCCTTCTGGCCGGCGCAGCCTGGTCCGTCCCGGCCGTGGCCATCACGGTCGCGGCGCCGATCGCGGTGGCGTCGACGCCCGTTCCCCTCGCGAACACCTGGTACACGGGTGGGTCCACGAGCGTCGTGAGCGGGAACGTCGCCCGGTTCACGCTCACGGGCGATGACGGAGACGGCAACGACTCCGTGCTCCCCGACAACTCCACCGTGGTCATCACTCCGGATGCCGGCGTCACGATCGTGAACACGGCCATCACGGGTGGTGTCCTCACGGACAACGGAGACGGCAGCTTCACCGCCACCGTCGACTCCGGCGTCACCACACTGGTCGCGAACTTCCGGGTCACCGGACTGTCAGGGGCCAACGTCTCCTACGTGTCGACGGTGGCGCTGCCGCCCTTCACCGAGACGTTCCAGATCCCGATCGTCTAAGAGTCCGCCCCGGCTGGCCTCTCGAGAACACGCCTGGGCGGCTCGATTTGCGGCGCACCCCTGGTCTCGGTATAAGATTCCTCACGGTGACGTGTCCGAGCGGCCGAAGGTGCAACACTCGAAATGTTGTGTAGGGGCGACTCTACCGTGGGTTCAAATCCCACCGTCACCGCCATCTGAAAGGCCCCGACTTCCCTGCAATAGCAAGGGAGTCGGGGCCTTTCTCCTACGTAGTGCGCCGCGGAAAATAACGCAGCAGTAACGAGTTTCGGCGGACTCCCCGACAGATTGATGCACCGGTGCGCACGTGCCTGATCATTGCGAGCATGAACTTCTCCACGCCCCTCCACGCCATCCGGTCGACTTACCCCGACTTGCATGGCTGGCAGGCCAGAGGGCAGCGCATGCCGCCAGATGAGCCGGAGCAAAACAGTGAGCTCGCGCGGGACGACTCCTACTTCCGTTGGCACCGCATCAGCGAAGTCGCTGCCGTGCGCTCCGGCGGCGAGCTCGTTGTCACCAAACTGGACCGGCTCGCGAGATCGACTCGGGACGCCAGTGCGATCGCCGACGAGCTGCTCGCCAAAGGTGTCGCCCTCAACATCGGCGGTTCGATCCATGATCCGAGCGACCCGATGGGCAAGCTCTTGTTCAACGTGCTCGCGATGGATGCGGAGTTCGAAGCAGACCTGATCAGGATGCGCACGCGCGAGGGCGTGAAAGTCGCGAAGGCCAAGGGCAAGCTGCGAGGCAGGAAGCCCAAGCTCTCGCCCACGCAGGAGAAGCACCTCGTGGAGCTCTGTCAGCAAGGCGCGCTCACCACTGCCGAACTCTGCGCGGAGTTCTCCATCGGACGCGCCACGCTCTACCGGGCGATCGATCGCGCCAAGACCGCGCGTCTCGAGGCCCGCGCATGACCTCGATCGCGGCGCTGTTTGCGGCCGGTGACGCGACCCACGTCGGCGCTGTACCGTGGGGTCACGCCTTGCCTGAAGCAATGGCCGTTCCGGGGCTGTACATCGTCGCCACGACAGCTGATGCTCGGGCGGAGCACACCGAGACTTCTGGACCGACAATCAACAGCACGGCGATTGCCGAGCTGCTGCAGCGCCACCCGAGTGCAGCCATCGACGCTCGACCAGCCGACCCGTCAAGCATGGCGCAGCGTCTCGAGCAGATGCGACCTGCTGGCGAGCCAGCGCTCTACATCGGCCGAGCCAACAGCTCGGTGCTCAGGAGGATGGCCCAGTTCTACTCGACCGAGATCGGTGCGCGTCAGCCGCATGGCGGCGGGTGGCCGATCAAGATGCTCGGCGAGGACACGCTCTGGGTTCACTACGGCACGGCCAGTGATCCGAAAACGGCAGAGGTAAAGATGGTCGAGCACTTCATCGACTCATTGCCGGCCGATGCCCGATCAGCGCTCATCGACCCTGCGCTCCCGCTCCCATTCGCGAACCTGGAGTTTCCAAAGGATGCACCGAGTGCCCGGCGCGGACAGGTCAAGAAGCACGGGCTCAGATACGTGAAAGACGGAAAGACAGTCGCTGCATCATCTCGTAACGCGGTGCCTCATTTGCCGGCGGTTCGCGTCGATTCCCCGACGCCTGGACGCGAACCTGGATCGGTCAGCACACAGAACGTCACAGCAGTAGATCTCCGGACTGGACAGCTCCGTTTCGCGCGGGCCGCCAAGCGGCTGTTCCCAAGCGCCAGAGCCGCTGTGACCGTGCGTCTCGGAAATGAGTGCATCACCGCCTCATGGAACCCGCGGTCAGATGAGACGCGAGAACGCTCTGGAGTACTGCGTCTCCGTTCCGAACTCCTCACCCGTCACTGCGCGGCAGGCCGTCCCGTGCGGGTAAGTCTGCTCGAAGACCAGACCTACAGGGTTCACGACCTAGGTGGCAACGGCTAGGCACTGACCGTCAGCTCGTGGAGCCGTCGACGTGTTCTTCATGAAGCGTCAGGCTGTCGAGGATGTCCCTCAGGTGAGGAAGGCGTCCGGCGCAGACGGCGATCATGAATTCACGCACGTAGACGGCCCGCTGATCAAGATAGGCGTCGTAGTCAGGTTGCACGACTTGGCGGAGTTCAGGTCCGGCGGCTTGCACATACGGGCCCGCTTGAGCCAGCGTGGCGTAAGGCACCAGGTGCGATTCGAGTCGCTCTGTGATCTCTCGAGGATCCAGCGCGTTCTCGGCGCGCTTCTTTAAGTAGGTGATGGGATCGAGGCGACCTATGGACCGATTCGTCTTCCACGTGATGAGCACGCAGTTCAGTGCCTTCATCGGATCTAGGTCTGCCTCGTCGAGCAGTTTGTTCGGGAACACATGGTGATACTCGCGGCGTGCCACGTTCTCGGCGGACAGCGCCGTGTCGTCAGCGAAGTCCCGGGCTCCGAAGTAGTTCGTTGCAGCGAGAATCGCGCGGGCAAGTGACCCCTGGCCCTTGGGCCACTTCGCGGTCCTGAGCTCGCTGTCAGTCGGCAGCGGAAAGAGGTCTTCATTGAAGACCGGCACGACCGCGTTCTCGTCACCACTCAGCCGCTGAGCCAGACCCTTGTGGTCTGCGGCTGCTCGTGAGGCCGCCGTCGACTCATACCTGCCGGTGAAGAATGCGCGCCACGCATAGCGGCGCATTATCTGATCGACCTGACCTCGCCGATCGCCAGTCGCCGGTTCATCAGCGAGCAGGGCCGCGATGACGGGTATCGGGATCGCCGTGGGCAGACGCTCACCGTCGTAGATGCGCAGGGACTCGATCGTCTCGACCGCGCGGCGCAACCCCTGCGTCATCCTGGACCAGTTCTCGACGAACACCGTGTAGTCCATATCGAAGTACCCGCGCTGGTTCGGAGCCTTACCCTGAAGCAGGGCCTGCGTCTGCAGGACCGCGTTGTCGAGGGCCAGATAACGCGCCAACCGAGGAATCTCTGCATTGAGTTTGGCTTCCATCTCCTTGAGACGCTCGCCTGTTGCGGCTTCGAGCTCAGCGACCACGATGTCGTACGCGCTCAGGGGCTTCGCGTTGGTGTTCATGTTCACGAACACACTGAGTGCGATCTCCTTGCTTGTCGTCGCAGGAAGTCGGAGAAAGGGGAGGTTGAAGTAGCTAACGATCTCGCGCTTCGCGTTGATCAGCTTCTTGAGATTCTCACGGGATGTGCTGAGTTCCGCCGAGAGGGCCTTGTATTCGGCAATATCAGTGATCTCCTCACCGGGCTCGAGGTGTGCTGTTGCGGCCTCGACCCAGGTCGCCGATTCGTCATTCGCTGGATCGAGGAGGCGCACGGGCACGAGGCCTCGACGGAGGCACTCGGCCGGGGAGTCCACCCACAGCGGATAGGCCACTTCACGGATCTGCCAACGGCGGTACCAGGCGACGCTCTCGTCTTCATCGTCGTTGCGCGGGTCCTCGTCCAGCTCTGGGAAATGAACGAAGTAGGTGATCGACGGGTCGTTGTCACGGAGCGCGCGGTAGAGAGCTGTGAGGCGCTGCTGCCCATCGAGAAGGTGCTCACGAGGGAGCTCGTTGGTATCCGGCGCAGAGACCAGGGGGCGAGAGACGAACTGCTCCTCGTCGCCGACGTTCAAGACAAGAGCAACACCGAGCGGCAGGTCATGAATGATCGTGTTCAGCATCGATGCAACACGCTTGGCGTCCCAGGCGACGCCGCGCTGAAAGCTCGGGAGTCGGAGCTGTCCCCAGTCGATGCTGGTGAGCCAGTCCTTGACGGTCCGGTTCTGTGCTTCGCTGCCTGCGCCCACGGCGACCCCTTGCGTTCGTCTTTGATCGAACCCTGATCCTATTCCCGCTCATCGGCTCGGGTAGACCTGGGTGATCTGGAGACTCATCAGGCCCGACGCGGGCGGACCTTCATTCGGCCGCCGTGCGCACCAAGTCGACAGCTCGCGTGGTCACGGGGCTGCCGAGGCTGATTCATAGCCGCGAACTATGCAGAATCAGAGTCTCCTTGGTTGAAGCCGGCTGTTCCGCCCGCGACGGCAACGACCACTGCGACCGCTACGACAGCCGTACCCAAAATGGCTTTCCCGAACATCGCAACCTTGGCGTTTCTGTTCTCGGCAACCATTCTGACCTCAGCAGACACCGCTTCGGCCATCATCTGGAGAAACCAGCGCTCGTCTTCTCGCGTCAGATCCGGCTGATCCAGTCGCTTGGACAGTGCGCTCACCAACGCTCCGTAGTGGTCGTGAACTGGCTTCGCGTCCCCATCGATCGAGTCCAGGGCTGCCTTATAGGACTTCTCCATCGAGCTGACGGCTTCCGTCGCCAGCTTGCGGAACTCGGGTAACTGCTGAATCAGCTTGATCTGGGCTTCGGCAGACATGTGCTGAACAGTGATGGCGAACCGTCCGAAGTTCTTCGCGGCAAGTTTCTGAAGCGCCTCAATCTTGCGTGGGGAAAGACCGTCTTCGCACGTGGGCTTGGGCATCGCTACTCCGGTCTGCTCAGCACATCCACCCAGGAGGTGGCTAATGGTTCGATCCTATCGTTGGCGCTGCACGGGTCAGCGCCTGGCGCTGGGTGGTCCGAGGTTATCGGCTGCAGCCCATCAGTGGGAAACACACTGAAGAGCAAAGCGACGCTGCGCCAGCAGTTCGACTGCCACGCCTTCGGAAACGCCTTCGCTGGGACTTGGAACCTCGAACGGTTCCGCCAGAACCGCACCAACTCCTGGGACGCTGGCGTTGGTGTACACCACTGCAACTGGAGCCTGAGTCGAGATGCAACGTATGGTCGCAAGATGAAAAACCTCGTAGCTGGCTACGAATGCTCCTTTATAGCGAAATCGCCAGCGGCGCAGCGGCGCTCCTCATAGCGTGCTTGGCTTGGATCTTGTTTGAAGAAATCGAGCATCCCGGCGACGTGCCCAACGCGTGGAATTACGCGTGGAGTGCAGTCGCGCTTGCCGTGCTGTCGGCTGTGCTTCTTGCGGTCTACCTCACTCGGCGCGCTGCACGGCGTGCTCAGTTGAAGCAAGCAAAGGGGCACGATCCACTCTTGTGATCTGACCACCCCGGGATGAGACGAGCGGAAAAAGGCAATGATCCGAGGCGAAACTTGCCTCGGGTCATTGCTCTTTGATCAGCTTCGCGTGAAGCAATGGCAATGGCAATGGCAATTGCAAGGGATTCGGGGCCTTTTCGCGGTCCAGGGCGGAGGCGCTCTGTCTACGCTCAGGTCTTCGACGAGCTGAAATTGGTTGGACCAGAACGGTCGTGCTGACCTCCTACTGCTGTGGGCGCGTCGCGTGAGCATCCTCGCTCCGAGCCTGCTCGATCACGTCCCGGATCTCCGAGAGGTGGATGCGCATGGCGTACTCGGCCGCTTCCGAGTCGCGAGCGGAGAGGGCGGCGAAGATGCGCGAGTGGCCCTCGTGGGAGACCCTGCGTCCTTCCCCCTCGAGGTGCGAGAGCACGCGTGCCTCGACGGTCCAGGACGCCGTCAGCTCGCCGAGCGTCGCGAGCAGGGGGTTCGCGGTGGCCTGGGCGATGGCCGTGTGGAAGGCGATGTCCAGTCTGGCGGAGAGGTCGGCATCCGTCTCGTCGGCCGAGCGCGCGAGCAGCTCTCCGAGCGTCGTCAGCTGCTCCCGGTCGATGCGCTCGGCCGCGAGCCGCGCGATGCGCGGTTCCACGAGGGCGCGGAACTCCGCCGAGTGGTCGTAGTCCGCCTGCACCGCCTGGAGCCTGCCGGCAAGCGTGGCGGTGAGGGGGATAGCGCGGCTGACGCGATTGGCGCTCCCGTGGCGGCGCTCGAGCAGGCCCAGGCCCTCGAGTCGCGTCAGGGCTTCCCTGAGCGCGTTGCGCGAGACACCGAGCTCGAGCGCCAGGGTCCGCTCCGCGGGCAGCGGTGCCCCCGGCTCGAGATCGCCCCCGACGATCAGGCGTTCCAAGTGGAGCACGATGTCGTCCGCGATGAGCGCCCGCGTGCGGGGAAGCGGGCCGAGGGCTCGGTCGGTCGTGTCAGTCACGGGGCCACCTGTTCTCGCGTGAGCGGTGTGGCGACCGTCACCACATCCTCAGTGTGGCACGCACTTGAGGCCCATTCGCGGCGGGAGGCGGCCGCTCCTGTAAAGAGCGTGTTACGGCCTGAGGCGCCACGTGAACAGCGTGTAACGGTCCTACCAATTCGCTGAGATGCGGCTTCTGGCGGCCCTAGCTTGGGTCGCACCGACGCAGCTCTGCGCCGCTCACCGTCAGTCGCCCGGAGGACACCGTGAAGAGAACCCTGAAGAACCCCGCCCTCCAGATCGGGTCCGCTGCCATCCTCGGCATCGTGTTCGGTCTGCTCGTGGGCGAGTGGGCGGCGAACCTCAAGTTCGTCGGCGACCTCTTCATCCGGCTCATCCAGATGGCCATCGTGCCGCTCGTCATGACCTCGGTCATCGTCGCGACCGGGGCCATGAGCGGCTCGGGCATGGGTCGGATGGCCGCCCGCACCTTCACGTGGATGATCGGCTTCTCCGTCGTCGCCGCGATCCTCGCCTGGTGCATCAGCGCCGTGCTCCAGCCCGGAGCCGGCATCGACTTCTCCGCCGCGGTCGACCCAGCGCTGCAGGAGTCCGCGGCCGAGGCCACGGGCTGGCAGGAGACGGTCGTGAACTTCGTCTCCACGAACATCTTCGCGGCCATGTCGACGGCCACGATGGTGCCGATCATCATCTTCTCGCTGCTGTTCGGCGTCGCGCTCAACGCCTTCATCGCCAAGACCGGCAACCGCCTGGTGCTGGACTTCTTCGACCAGATCCAGCAGATCGTCCTCACGATGATCCGCTTCGTCATGCTCATCGCGCCGATCGGCGTCTTCTGTCTCCTCGCGAACCTCGCGGGCACCGTCGGGTTCGCCGTCGTGACGAGCGGACTCAAGTACCTGGGCTCGACGCTCATCGGGGTGCTCGTCCTGCTCGTGCTCTTCGTGGTCGTCGTGTGGCTGCGAACTGGGCTCAACCCCGCGCGGCTTCCCGCCAAGCTCAGCGATCAGACGATGATCGCCATCACGACGACCAGCTCGGCCGTCACCTACCCGACGGTGCTGAAGACGGCGATCGAGAAGGTCGGCGTCAGCCAGCCCGTCGCCAACTTCACGCTCTCCGTCGGCCTCACGATGGGGTCATACGGCGCCGTGCTCAACTACATGATCGTCGTCATGTTCCTCGCGCAGTCGGGCGGCATCACCCTCGACTTCGGGACGATCGTGCTCGGCATGGCCCTCGCCATCCTCCTGAACATGGGCACCATCACCGTGCCGGGCGGCTTCCCCGTCGTCGCCATGTTCCTGGCCACCTCGCTCGGCCTCCCGTTCGAGGCCGTCGGCCTCCTCATCGCCGTCGACTGGTTCGCGGGCATCTTCCGCACCTTCCTCAACGTCAACGGCGACACCTTCGTCGCCATGCTCGTCGCCAACGCCACCAACGAGATCGACCGGGACGTCTACGACGACAAGAAGCAGGTCACCACGGATGCTCTGGACCTCGACGAGCTCAAGGGGAAGTTCGAGAAAGCTGACGCCGTCGACTAGGGAACACGGGCCAGGCCCGTCGTGGCTGGCCCCTCGATCCGCGTCCCGTCCGCCTCGAAGCGTGAAGCGTGCAGGGGGCAGTCCCACGAGCAGGACTCGTCGTTCCACACGACGACGCCTCCCAGGTGCGGGCACACGGCCGAGACGGTGCGCGTGGTCCCGCCGAGGGTGCTCGTCGCGACCGGATGCACTCCGTCCCGACCGACGCGCCCCTCGCCCTCCGCGGGTGGCGCGTCGTCGGTGTGACTCAGCGCCTTGCCCCATTCGCTCGTCAGCCTGGCCGCGGTGTGTGCGCCGCGCTCAGCGAGCCCCAGGGTGCCCTTCGCGCTGGGGGCACGATCGAAGAGGGTCTTCATCCACTCGGCCCGTCCTCCGAGGATGCGTGCAGCGAGGTCGTGGGCGGCCGCGACGCCGTTGGTCATGCCCCACTTCGCGAACCCGGTCACGGCGAGGATGCGGTCGTCGCGCGGGTCGATGGGGCCGGACAGCGGCGTCGCGTCGACGTTCGTGTAGTCCTGGGCCGCCCACCGATGGGTCTCGCTGAGGCCGGGGAAGCGCTCGTGGGCCTGGGCGATGAGGGCGTCGACGAGCGCTCGTGACGAGATGGAAGCCCCGACCTGGTGTCCTGCCCCGCCGACGAGCAGGTAGTCGTCACCGCCGCGACGGAACTGTCGGTACGAGTGGCCGCCCGAGTCCATCGACAGGTACATGCCAGTCGGCACCTCGCGTTCCGATCTGAATGACACGAGGTGCGAGCGGTGGGCGGTGAGGCGCGCGAAGTGCAGGCCGCGGTCGAGCGCGGGGAAGCCGGTGGCGAGGATGAGGTGCGATGCGGAGAACGAGACGAGGTCGGCGTTCGGTGCCTTCGTCGCCTGCACCTCGACGTGCGCCTTGTGCTGGGACGCGGCGGTGACGGTCAGGCCCTCCACGACCTTCGCGCCTGCCCGGCGAGCCCTGGCGACGAGCGCGATCGACAGCTCGTACGGGTCGAGCTGCCCGTTGCCGGGAACCGCGAAGAAGTTCTCGACCGTGAAGGGCAGCCCGTGGTGTCCGCCGGTCTCGACGGGCAGCCCGAGCTCTTCGGCGACTGCACGCTCCTCGTCGACCTTTCTCGCCCCGGACCTCGTCGTGGCGAAGTTCACGGCCGGCCTCGTCTGCCAGCCCACGCCCTCCTCGGCGCAGAACGCTGCCGTCCAGTCGAGTCCGAGCCTGTTTGCCTCGACATAGGCCGCCGCGATCTCGTGGCCGCGCTTCTGTCGCACGCTGGAGAGCTGCGATCCCTGCAACAGCGAGAACTTCGCGGTGGTGTTCCCCGTCGCGAGCGCTGCGATGGTGCGCGCCTCGACGAGGGTGACCTTCAGCCCGGCCTCGCTGAGGAGGACCGCCGCGGTCAGTCCCGCGATGCCGGCGCCCGCGACGATGACGTCGCTTCTGCTCGGCAACTCGTCGGAGGGGTCCGTGATGGGGCGAGCGGTGGTGTCGTGCCAGATCGAAGTCATGTGGGCTCCCGGTGTGTTCCGGTTGAGCGTCGCAGGCGCCCCTGGAGTTTCCAGACCCCTTGACTTCAGCTCGCGATGAGGGTCCGCGCCGTCAGTCGCGAGGCGCACCTGCGGGCAGCCGCGGAACCGCGGGCGGAGTGACTCGTCCGCGGATGAAGATGATCGCCACGAGGCCGAAGAGGATGACCGGGATGTTCCCGAATCCGGCGAACGTCGCAAGAGGTCCGTCCCCCGGGTGCGTGGTCAGCAGGAAGATGCTCGGGTCGGTGCTCGCGTGCAAGAGGATCGGCCAGATGAGGTGCCCCGTGACCCGCAGCGTGAGGTACATGCAGATGCCGAACGCGAACGTGTAGACGACCTGGATGCCCGTCGCCAGGAGGCTCTGCCCGCCGAGCAGGTTCCCCGAGTGCAGTCCCGCGAACAGCGCGGCCGAGACGAGCGCGGTCGCGAGCTCCGAGTGGCCGGCCTTGCGCATGAGATTCACGACGTAGCCGCGTGTCAGCACCTCCTCGGCGAAGCCGATGCAGAGGCCGGCGACCAGCCAGGCAGCTACGACATCGAGCCCGGCCGCCGCGTAGTCGAGCGACGCGAAGCGGAGCACGTTGAAGACCAGGACGACGGCGACGCCGATCCACATCCACCCCCTGCCGTTGATCGGCTGCCGCGCGAACAGCTCTCGCAGCCAGCCCAGCGAGAGCGCGAAGGCGACGAGCAGCGCACCGCCGAACGCGATCGGCAGGATGTAGTCGAAGAGCAGCGCGGAGGCGGAGCCGGGTGCAGGGTCGCCCCTGAAGGGCACGAAGAGGAAGCCCCCGAGCTGGTAGAGCGCGTAGTAGACGACGACGAGCAGCGTCGCCTTCCACCAGCCGCCGCGCTCCCAGAAACGCTTCCAGGGGGAGATCGACGTCGACGTCGAGGGGTCTTCGCTTCGGCCGCTCATGGGCGCGCTCCAAGTCGTCGGGGGAGTCGGGGATCAGGGGAGTCGGGGAGGGGCCGCCTCGGGCGTTGCTCGGCCTGTCACGAGATCCTAGCCAGTCGGTGGGCCCGCGATGGAGGCGAGGGGACTGCGCGCCCGCGCCGTGCGAGGCTCACCAGCCGTGCGTGTTCATCCACTCTCGGCGTCGGTCGGCCTCTTCGCGTGACTCATCGCCGCGCCACGAGTCGTGTGCCGACAGGGCACCGTCGTCGAGCGTGACGAATGCGAAGCAGACGCCGCACAGAGCTCGGCCGTTGGGGTAGCCGTCCGGGAGTCTCGGCGCCGGAACCGCGGCCGACCCACTCGCCGGGCACCGGGGTGCGTCCGCGTCGATATCGCTCCAGAGGATGCTCGACCCCGTCCGGTTGTGGAGGCCGGCGTGGCCCGCTCGACGCGTGCAGAGCTCGCCGCTGCGGCGGCTGAGGCAGAGCATCCGGGCGGCACCTGGCAGCTGGGCGATGGGGCGGTTGCTCACGATGCTCCGATCAGGTTCAGCTGCGTGCCGTCGAAGTGCCTCGAGGGGAGATTGGGAACCGCACGATCACGCATGCACCCAGCCTAGGCAAGCTGCGTCGGTAGACTCGCGGCATGGCAGACCCGCGAGGATCCGAGGACGAAGAGCAGTTCGCGGTCACCTCGCTCGGGCTCGCGGTCCGTGCCGGCCGCAAGCGCCTCGACCTCTCCGTGCACGCGCTCGCGAAGCAGGCGGGGGTGAGCCTCGGGCTCATCAGCCAGCTCGAGCGCGGCATCGGCAATCCGTCGCTCGGCTCGATCCAGCGACTGGCGACCGCGCTCGGCGTGCCCATCACGCAGCTCCTGGAACCGCCGGCACCCGACTTCGCCGTGGTCACCCACGACCGACGGCTGCGATTGCCGACTCCCACCGATGTCCCGGAGGACGAGCGCGCGGTCCGTGAGCTGCTGACGCCCCGCAGCGAGTCGACGCTGCAGCTCATCCGGTCCGTGCTGCCGCCGCGCTTCACGAACGCGGGCCGCCCGTTCCGGCATATCGGAACGGAGAGCGTCACCGTGCTCTCGGGTCGCCTCATGGTGGTGCACGGCGAGGAGCGGGTTGTCCTCGAGGCGGGGGACACCGCGACCTACGCCTGCTCGACCGCCCACTGGTGGTCGAACGAGCACGACGGCGAGACGGTCGTGATCGGAGCCGTGAGCCCCTTCGAGCGCTAGGCCTGCGTCGAGCCCTCGCCCCTGCGGGAGCTCTCCGGCTCGGCGTCGACGGACGAGCTCGAGACCAGCGCCTCATGAAGGTCGTGGATGCGCAGCTCGAGCAGGCGGTCGAGCTCGTCGACCGGGTGGGTGTGGTCGTCGACGCGCAGGTCGACCGCGAGCTCCGGCGGGTGGATGCGACGTTCCTGACTGGTGGCGACGAGGATCGCCGCGCTTTGCCGGCCTCGCGCGTCCCCGCCTGCGCTCTGGCCGGCGTGCAGCGCGACGAGCAGTCGTCTCGCGAACACGGCGATCGCGGTCGTCTGCTCGAGCTCGGGGGACCCGGGTTCCGGGGCGCTGCGCTCAAAGGAGTCGGCGATGGCGTCGAGCACTTCTGGCCCGGTGAGCAGGTTGCCGACGGTCACGTAGCCTGCGCCGTGGCGCTGCCCCGTCCAGGGGCTCGTGAGGTCGCCCACCCACGCGCCCGTGCGTCCGCTCAGGTCGAGTGCCGCCGTCTGTCGGTATTGGGGAGCCTCGTCCCATTCGGCGATGCGGCCGACGACGGCGTCGGGCGATTCGCCGGCCGCCAGGGCGTCGAGCATGCGGCCGCGCAGGGCTCTGTTGGTCCACGCCTGGCTGGCGACGACCCCCACGGTCGGATCGATGGCGAGCACGGCGTTGCCCACCGCGAGGGATCGGCTTGCGGTCACGGCGCCGAGGAGGCCCGCCGTGCGATCGCGTGCCAGCAGTGTGAAGGTCATGCTCGTCCTCGTCTCAGCAGCGCGCCTCGAGGGGGGAACCCCGGGCACTGGAATCGTTTGTGACGATCCTGTTTCGGCCGCCCTGCGGCCTTGTACCTCGCCCAAGCGTGCCACATACTGATGAAACATTCACGAAAATGAACGAAGTGGAGTGCATCATGCAACGACGAAGTGCAGGGATCGGAGCCGCGGCCATCGGCGCGCTCCTCGTCTTGAGCGGATGCTCGGCCGGCGAGAGCGTCGACCTCGGTGGCGGAGACGCCGTCGAAGGCGAAGTGCTCCACGCGGCCATCGGCGGGGAACCCGACCAGCTCGACCCCCACAAGACGTCCTCCTACTTCTCGTTCCAGGTGCTCGAGAACGTCTACGACACCCTCGTCGAACCCGACGAGAACCTCGAGATGCAGCCCGCGCTCGCGGAGTCCTGGGAGACCAGCGACGACCAGCTGACCTGGACCTTCACGCTGCGCGACGGCGTCACCTTCCACGACGGCTCCGACTTCACGAGCGAGGACGTCGTCTACTCGTATAACCGCATCATCGACGACGAGCTCGCCAACGCGTGGAAGTTCGACGCCGTCACGAACGTCGAGGCGCCCGACGACTCGACGGTCGTCATCACCGTCTCGCAGCCGACCCCGAACCTGCTCTCCAACCTCGGCGGGTTCAAGGGCATGGCGATCGTCGAGCAGTCCAACGTCGAATCCGGCGAGATCGCGAACGCGCCCGTCGGCACCGGCCCCTTCTCCCTCGCGAGCTACACGAGCGGCGACCGTATCGAGCTCGCCGCCAACCCCGACTACTGGGACGGTGCCCCGAGCATCGGCGGCGTCGAGTTCCAGTTCATCTCGGAGCCCTCGACGGCGCTCGCCGCACTCAAGAGCGGTGAGATCCAGTGGACCGACGTCGTCCCCGCGCAGCAGGTCGAGGAACTCAGCGGCGACGAGTCCATCGAGCTGGGGCAGAACCCGTCGAGCGACTACTGGTACCTGGCACTCAACGAGGGCAAGGAGCAGTGGCAGGACCCACGCGTCCGCCAGGCCATCGCCTACGCCATCGACCGCGACGCCATCGTGCAGGCGGTCAGCTACGGCACCGCCGAGGCCAACCAGCTCGCCATCCCGCAGGACAGCATCTGGTACACGGAGTACGACAAGTACTCGACCGACATCGAGGAGTCGAAGCGGCTCCTCAGCGAGGCCGGCTTCACCGGCGGAACGCTCGACCTGCTCGCGACGAGCGAGTACCCCGAGACCGTCACGGCCGCGCAGATCATCGCATCCAACCTCGAGCCGCTCGGCATCACCGTCGAGATCAGGCAGCCCGACTTCTCGACCTGGCTCGACGAGCAGAACTCCGGCAACTTCGACATGCTCATGATGGGCTGGCTCGGCAACATCGACCCGGACGACTTCTACTACTCGCAGCACCACAGCGACGGCGGCAGCAACGCCCAGAAGTACTCCAACCCGGAGGTCGACGCGCTGCTCGACTCGGCCCGCACGGAGACCGACCAGGCTGCGCGCAAGGAGCTGTACGCGCAGGCCGCGACGATCATCGCCGACGACGCCAGCTACATCTACCTGTACAACCCGTCGGTGATCCAGGTGTGGAGCCCGACCCTCGGCGACTACGAGGCGCGCGCTGACCGGGCGACGCGGTTCCGCGACGCCACGCTGACCCCGTAGCCCGCCCCGCCCAGCAACCGGGCGAGACGGCAACACAGCAAGACAACAACCCAGGACACAGGGTCCACGAGGGGAAAACCCAATGAGAATGTCGTTCGGCTCCATCGCCGCGTTCCTCGGCTGGCGCCTGCTCTACTCGGCGATCGTGCTGCTCGGAGTGCTCGTCGTCGTCTTCTCCCTCGTGCACTTCGTGCCGGGCGACCCAGTTCGGCTGGCGCTCGGCACGAGGTACACGCAGGAGGCGTACGACGCGCTCCGGGCGGCGTCCGGACTCGACCGGCCCATCCTCGAGCAGTTCTTCTCCTACGTCGGCAACGCGCTCACGGGCAACCTCGGCGTGAGCTTCCGCAACGGCGACGCCGTGACGACGACGCTGCTCGAGCGCCTGCCGGCGACGCTCTCGCTGGCCGGCGTCGGGCTCGTGATCGCGCTCCTCATCTCCGTGCCCGCCGGCATCTGGTCGGCGCTGCGGGAAGGGCGCGTGAGCGACGGCGTCATCCGCGTCACGAGCCAGTTCGGCGTCTCGATTCCGGACTTCTGGATGGGCATGCTGCTCATCGGGCTGTTCTCGTCGACGCTCGGCTGGCTCCCCTCGAGCGGCTACTCGTCGATCGGCGATGACCCTGGCGACTGGGCCAGGCACGTGCTCCTGCCCGGCCTCACCGTCGGCCTCGTCGCTGGCGCCATCATGACCCGCTACATCCGCTCGGCCGTGCTCGAGGTGGCGTCCATGGGGTACGTCCGCACCGCGAAGTCCAAGGGACTCTCGGCGTGGACGGTGACGATGCGCCACATCGTCAGGAACGCGCTCGTGCCCGTCCTCACGATCGCCGGCATCCAGCTCGCGACGATCCTCGGCGGCGTCATCGTCGTCGAGGTCGTCTTCGCCTGGCCAGGGCTCGGACGCCTCGTCTACGACGCCGTCTCCTCCCGCGATTACCCGCTCATCCAGGGCTCCGTGTTGCTCATCGCCGTGATGTTCCTCGCCGTGAACTTCATCGTGGATGTGCTCTACGCGCTCGTCGACCCGAGGATCCGGCTCTCATGACCGCACAGAACCCAGAAGCCACGCGGCAGGCGGAATCCGGCCCGCCCGCACCGGAGGAACGCACCCGCGTCGCCGCCTGGCGCCTCCTCCTCAGCAACCCCGTGACGGTCGTCAGCGCGGTGCTCCTCTTCATCGTCGTGTTCGTCGCCCTGCTCGGTCCCTGGATCGCGCCATACGGCGTCAACGACGTCGACGTCGCGAACCAGCTCCAGCCGCCGAGCGCCGCGCACTGGTTCGGCACCGACGACCTCGGACGGGACGTGCTGAGCCGCGTGATGATCGCGTCGGGCGTCTCCCTGCAGGTGGCGTTCGTGTCCGTCGCATTTGCGTTCGTCGTCGGCGTGCTGGTCGGCGTCATCTCCGGCTACGCGGGTGGACTCCTCGACACCGTGCTCATGCGCCTCGTCGACGTCATGTTCGCGTTCCCCGTGCTCCTGCTCGCGCTCGCCATCGTCGCGATCCTCGCGCCAGGACTCGCGACGACCATGCTCGCGATCGGCATCGTCTACACGCCGATCTTCGCGAGGGTCGCCCGAGCGAGCACGCTCTCCGTCCGTGTCGAGCCGTACGTCCAGGTCTCCCGCACGATGGGCACGCCATGGGCGAGCATCCTCGGCCGCCACGTGCTGCCCAACATCACCGGCCCGATCATCGTGCAGACCTCGCTCTCCCTGGCCTTCGCGATCCTCGCCGAATCGGCCCTCTCCTTCCTCGGCCTCGGCATCCAGCCGCCGGCCCCCTCCTGGGGTGGCATGCTCTTCGCCGCGCAGGGCTTCATCAGCCAGGCCTGGTGGATGAGCCTCTTCCCCGGCGTCGCGATCTTCATCACGGCGCTCTCCTTCAACCTGCTCGGCGACGGGATGCGCGACGTCCTCGACCCCAAGCAGCGCACCCTCATCGAGTCAAGGAGGAAGCGATGACCGCTCCAGCGCTCCGCGTCGCCGACCTGCGGGTCTCCATCGGCCGCAAGGACATCGTCCGCGGGATCGACTTCTCGATCGAGCCGGGCGGAACGCTCGGCATCGTGGGGGAGTCCGGATCGGGGAAGTCGATGACCGTCCTCGCCGCCACCGGACTCCTCGACGCGCCAGGCGCCCGCGTCACGGGCACCAGCACGCTCAACGACCAGAAGCTCGGGCAGGTTGAGCTGATCGGCGCATCCGCTCGAACCCTGCGGAGCGTGCACGGCAACGGGATCGGCTTCGTCTTCCAGGACCCGAGCACCTCGCTCAACCCGCTGCTCACCCTCGGCCGGCAGCTGACCGAGTCGCTCGAGACGCACCGACGCCTCTCGCGCCGCGCCGCGCGCACGAAAGCCATCGAGCTCCTCGAATCCGTCGGCATCCCAGAGCCCGAAGCTCGCTTCGACGCCTACCCGCACGAGCTCTCCGGCGGGCAGCGGCAGCGCGTCATGATCGCCATCGCGCTCTCCTGCGACCCCGGCCTGCTCGTCGCCGACGAGCCGACCACCGCCCTCGATGTGACCACGCAGGCGCAGATCATCGATCTCGTCCGCACGCTCCAGCATGAGCACGGCACCGCCGTCATCTGGATCAGCCACGACATGGGAGTCATCTCGCAGGTCGCGGACGAGGTGCTCGTGATGCGCCACGGCGAGGCCGTCGAACGGCGCAGCGCCATCGACCTCGTCACGGCCCCACGGCATCCGTACACCAGGGAGCTGCTCGCAGCGAGGCCCCGGCTCGGCAAGGCGAAGCCCACCCCAGCGAGGCCGGACGCGACGACGATCCTCCGGGTCTCCGAGCTCGACGTGCGCTTCCCCATCCAGACCCCCAAGGGCCGCAGCCACGTGCACGCCGTCGACGGCGTCTCGTTCGAGCTGCGCCAGGGGACGACGCTCGGCATCGTCGGCGAGTCTGGCTCCGGGAAGTCGACCATCGCGAACGCGCTCACCGGCCTCGTCAAGCCGACGGGCGGCACAGCGACGCTCGAGGGCCTCGATGTGCTCAAGGCCGACAACCAGCTGCGGCGCCGCATCGCGATGGTCTTCCAGGACCCGTTCTCCTCGCTCGACCCCCGCATGTCCGTCGGCCAGTCGGTCGCCGAGCCGTTGCGCGTCCACCGCCTCCCCGCTGGCGGTTCGCGTTCCGTGCGCATCGACGAGCTCTTCGACCTCGTCGAGCTGCCGCGGGACTTCATCGGCCGGTATCCGCACGAGCTCTCCGGCGGGCAGCGGCAGCGGGTCTCGATCGCCAGGGCACTCGCGCTCGAGCCCGACATCGTCATCCTCGACGAGTCGACGGCGTCTCTGGATGTGTCCATCCAGTCCCGCGTCCTCGAGCTGCTGCGCAGGCTGCAGGACGAGCTCTCGCTCAGCTACCTCTTCATCGCGCACGACCTCGCGATCGTCGAGGAGATGAGTCACGATGTGCTCGTCATGCAGCGCGGGCGAATCGTCGAGCATGCCCCTGCCGACGAGATCTTCGGCGCCCCGAAGGAGGAGTACACGAAGCAGCTCCTCGCGGCGATCCCGCCGGAGCTCCCGAGAAGCCTGAACGCGCATCCGTCCTGACCTCCCTGCTCTCGCACACCGCGGGTAAGCTCTGTCTGCCGCGTTCCGCGCTGCACCAGAACACCAAGGAGAACACCGTGCCCGTTGGACTGCTCGCCGTCGTCGACGACATCCTCACCGCTGCGCTGAAGGCCTCGGCGAAGTCGGCGGGAGTCGTCATCGACGACGCCGCCGTCACGCCGCAGTACGTGCAGGGCATCACGCCAGCACGGGAGCTGCCGGTGGTGTGGAACATCGCCAAGGGCAGCCTCTTCAACAAGTTCGTGATCATCATCCCGATCGCGCTGCTGCTGACGGCCTTCGCGCCCTGGGTGCTGCCCTACCTCCTCATCGTCGGCGGCGTGTACCTGTGCTTCGAGGGCGCGGAGAAGGTCACCGAGTGGTTCGGCCACCATCACGCGCTCGACGAGGACCATCCGCGTGACGAGAAGAAGCTCGTCTCGGGAGCGGTGCGCACCGACCTGATCCTCTCGACCGAGATCATGCTCATCTCGCTGTCGAACCTCGACCCCGAGCTGGGGTTCTGGATGCGCTTGGCGGCCCTCGTCGTCATCGCGCTCGCCATGACGGCCCTCGTCTACGGCGCCGTGGCGCTGCTCGTCAAGATCGACGACGTCGGCCTGCACATGGCGACCCGCCGCGACCGCCGCACCCGCCACCTCGGCGTGCGCATCGTGCGCTCCATGCCCGCCGTCTTCCGGGTCATCAGCATCGTCGGAACCGTCGCGATGCTCTGGGTGGGCGGCCACCTCGTCATCATCAACGTCGGCGAGGTCGGCTGGCACGCGCCTGCAGACCTGCTGCACGAGATCGAGCACGCCCTCATGAACGCCGGTGCCGTCGTCGTCTGGCTCGTCGACACGCTCATCTCCGCCATCGTCGGTCTCGTCGTCGGCCTGGTCGTCGTCGGCATCACGCTGCTCGTCGGACGCATCCTGCCGAAGAAGCCCAAGGCGGCCGCGACCGCAGAAGCTCCCGGCGTCGAGAAGCACTAACGACGCATTGCGGGGCCGGATGGTCGGCTCAGTCCGGCACGCCGGGTTCCGTCGCGGCGCCTGCCGCGACGAGCTCCGAGAACGCGGTGCCAAGCGCATCCCTGACGAGACGCACGCTGTCTCGATCGCGGAGCGCCCCACGCGTCGCCGTGAAGATATCCCGGTGGGGCCGCCCCGGGAGGTCCAGGAAGCGCAGCCCGCCGCCAGATGCGGCACCCACGAGCTCGGAGACGAGGCCAACCGCGTGACCCGCGGCGATGAGGCGCAGGTGCGTGTGCAGGTCACTGGCCACGTACCGCACTTCCGGTTCGAATCCCGCCGCCCTGCACTGCTGCTCCGCCCAGTCACGCGCGGCGGTGCCCGGGGGCTCCATCACCCAGGGGCTACCGCGGAAGTCGGCGATCGAGGTGGCTCCAGACGTTCCGGCGGTCGCGAGCGAGATCGCGTCGAACCCGAGGACCTCACGCTCGATGCCCTCCGCGTGGGGCCTGGTGTGGCCTGGATACTCCTCGGCGACCACGAGGTCGTACCGGTGCGCCTCGAGTTCGAAGAGCCCCTCCTCAGGTGAGACGGCGTCCACTTCGACCCGGATGTCCGGACGGGTCTGCTCCAGGAGCGTCAGGGCCCGGGGGAGCAGCGCGCGGACGACGGATTCCAGTGCGGCCACCCGCACCCGCTCGGTGCCCGTGCGCATCGCTGCGAGCTCATCGCGAGCGCGGGTCTCCAGGTCGAGCACACGCGCGGCGTGCTCGGCGAGTGTCACCCCCTGCGGCGTCAGCCGCACGCGCCTGCCATCCTGCACGAGCAGGGGAACGCCCACCTCGCGCTGCAGCTGTGCCAGCTGGTGCGAGACGGTCGACGCGCTGAAGTTGAGCGAGGCCGCGACGGCGGTGATGGTGCCACGCAGCTGCAGCTCACGCAGCAGGCGGAGGCGGCGGAGGTCCCACATCTTGCACCACCTTTCGATTTCATCGATGAGTTCGTTTCGACTATCTTCGCTATTCGTCCGCAATCACGCCAGCAACACTGGAAAGGACGCGTATCCACCGGGGTCGACGCGTCGCTTCCAGAAGGAGTCAATGCCGATGTCCGATCTGACCTTCCAGCTCATCGCCCTCGCGATCTACTTCGCGGCGATGGTGGGCATTGGGCTCTACGCGTTCCGCCAGACCAAGGACCACGAGGATTACATGCTCGGCGGCCGCAACCTCAGCCCGGGCACCGCGGCGCTCAGCGCCGGGGCCTCCGACATGTCCGGCTGGCTCATGATGGGACTCCCCGGAGCCATCTACATCTCCGGACTCATCGAGGCCTGGATCGCCATCGGCCTCACGATCGGCGCCTACCTCAACTGGCGCTTCGTCGCCCCGCGCCTCCGCGCCTACACGGAGGTGGCGAAGAACTCCATCACCATCCCGAGCTTCTTCGAGAACCGCCTGCGCGACCGCTCGCGCCTCCTCCGCATCGTCAGCGGCGTCGTGATCCTCATCTTCTTCACCTTCTACATCTCGTCCGGCATGGTCGCCGGCGGCGTGTTCTTCGAGGGATCATTCGGCGGCGACTACCTGGTCGGGATGCTCCTCGTCACGGGCGTCACGCTGCTCTACACCCTCTTCGGCGGGTTCCTCGGGGCGTCATTCACCGACGTCGTGCAGGGGCTCATGATGATGCTCGCGCTTGTCCTGATCCCCGTCGTCGCCATCTTCACGCTCGGGGGCTTCGGCGGCGTCTCCGAGGCCATCGTCGCGTCCGGCATCGAGCACACGGGGCTCATCCCCGGCGACGGACTCGACTGGGTGACCACGCTCGCCATCGTCTCGGCACTCGCCTGGGGCCTCGGCTACTTCGGCCAGCCGCACATCATCGTCCGGTTCATGGCGATGCGCGACCCGGGCTCGGCGAAGGCGGGACGCCGGATCGGCATGTCCTGGATGACGCTCTCCATGGTCGGAGCCGTCACGGCAGGAATCGTGGGCGTCGCCTACATCCAGCGCAACGGCATCGAGCTGAGCGACCCCGAGGCGGTCACGCTGGTCATGGCGCAGGTCATGTTCCACCCCATCGTGAGCGGCTTCATCCTCGCCGCTGTCCTCGCCGCCATCATGAGCACGATGTCGAGCCAGCTCATCGTGTGCTCGTCGGCGCTCGTCGAGGACCTGTACATGGTCATCGCGAAGAGGCAGCCCTCCGCTCGGAAGCTCGTGATCCTCGGTCGCACGTGCGTGTTCGCCGTCGCGGTCGTCGCGGGCGTCCTGGCCTTCGACCGGACCGGCACCATCCTCAGCCTCGTCGGCTTCGCCTGGGCCGGCTTCGGTGCGGCCTTCGGCCCCGCCGTCATCCTCAGCCTCTACTGGCGCAAGCTCACCAACTGGGGAGCGCTCGCGGGCATGGTCGCGGGCACGATCACCGTGTTCGCCTGGTCCGCCCTCGGGACCGACCTCTACGAGATCGTTCCTGGCGTCGTCGTCAGCCTCATCGCCTCGGTCGTCGTCAGCCTCCTCACGTACAAGCGCGACCCCGAGATCGATGCCGAGTTCGATCAGGCCAAGACGCTGGTCGTGAAGAAGGCCGACGCCGTCGAGGACGAGAAGGTCGAGGCGTAGCGACCGCGAGCCGCGCCCTGCCGCCACCCTGTCGCACGAAGTTGTGGCCCGGTGCGCTTCCCGGATTCGGGAGGCGCACCGGGCCACAACTCTGTCGGGACCGAGGCGCGGCGAGGCGTCAGAGCCGCGGCGTGCGCGGCGGCTCCGTGCGGCGTTCGCCCGTCGCCTCGAAGGCTGCGGCGAGGCGGAGGAGTGCCGTGTCGTCGTAGGCCCTCCCCGCGAAGGTGAGCCCAACGGGCATCCCGATGTCCGCCATCGTGCCCATCGGCACGGTCACGGTGGGGATGCCCAGGTGGCGGATGGCGAGGTTCCCGTTCGCGACCCAGACGCCGTTGCGCCAGCCCAGGTCGGCTGAGGCCACGTCGACGTCCATGTCGGCTGGGCCCACGTCGGCCACCGCCGGGAAGGCGACAGCGTCGAGGCGCTGGGCGAGCATCCACTCCTCGAGGTCGACCCGCCGAGTCTCCTCGAGGCCGCGCACGCCGGCGGCGAGCTCCGGGATGTCGGCGAACGAGGCGACCGGATGCTCGCGCACGTGGTCCGGGTAGGTGGCGATGTCGTCGTCGAAGCCCGTGTAGCGGTCAGGGAGTGCCCCCTCGGGGTGCGGGAAGATGCGCGAGCCGTCGACCTGGGTCAGGGAGTTGAGCTGCGGGTCGGCATTCGCCGCGAGGAAGTCCTCCCATCCCCATGCCGACAGGTCGACGATCTCGCGCTTGAGGTACTCAGGGGAGACGAGCCCGCGCGTGTGGATCTTCGGAGCTCCCGGCCGGTCGCCCTCGTAGTTCGACACGACAGGGAAGTCGACCTCGACGACGGTCGCGCCCGCCGCCTCGAGGTCGGCCCGCGCCGCCTCCCAGAGCTCGACGATGGATCGACGCGTGTCGATCTTCTGGCCGGTCGGACCGCCGATACCCGGCTCGGACGACGTTCCCGCGTCCGGGTCGGCGTTGATGTACATGCGGGGCACGCCGATGCGGGTGCTCGCGAGGCCGGCACGCGCATCCGCCTGGTTCGACGGGAGGAGGGCGACATACGAGGCGGGACGCACCTCCGAGACGGGAGGGATGCGCACCCACGGCTGCGCGCGCCAGAAGTCGCCTCGCGTCTGCGCATCGTCGGCCACCACCACGTCGAGCACCTCGAGGAGGTCGGCCATGGAGCGGGCGTGGGGGACGACGACGTCCATCGTCGGGACGAGCGGCCAGTTGCCGCGCACCGAGATCACGCCCCGTGATGGCGTGTACGCGCAGAGCGCGTTGTTCGAAGCCGGGGCCCGACCGCTCGACCACGTCTCCTCGCCGAGACCGAACGCCGCGAAGCTCGCCGCCGTCGCGGTTCCCGAGCCGTTCGAGGAGCCGGAGCCGAACGCGCTCGTCAGGAACGCGGCGTTGTACGGGCTCTCGGCGCGGCCGTACACGCCGCGCTGCATGCCGCCATTCGCCATCGGCGGCATGTTCGTGAGCCCGAGGCAGATCGCACCCCCAGCGCGGAGGCGCTCGATCGTGAACGCGTCGCGCTGCGCGACGAGGCCCGCGAAGGCGGGGCTCCCGGACGCCGCGGTCAGGCCCTCGACGAGGTAGCTATCCTTCACCGTGTAGGGGATGCCGTCGAGCGGGCCGAGCAGGCGCCCCGCCGCGCGGCGCCGGTCCGAGGCGCGAGCCTCCTCGAGCGCATCCGGGTTCTGGACGACGACCGCGTTGAGCTTCGGACCGCTCGCGTCGTAGG
Source organism: Pseudoclavibacter sp. RFBI5 (assembly GCF_002931395.1). Classification (NCBI taxonomy): domain Bacteria; kingdom Bacillati; phylum Actinomycetota; class Actinomycetes; order Micrococcales; family Microbacteriaceae; genus Pseudoclavibacter; species Pseudoclavibacter sp. RFBI5. The sequence continues at coordinate 200,170 of NZ_PSYA01000003.1, forward strand.
CCGCGATCCTCTCCAGGTAGGCCTCGACCAGGCCGGCGCTCGTCGCGCACCCGTCCTCGAGCGCGGCCCGCAGCTGCGCGATCGGCGCCTCGACCACGTCGAAGCTCACCGTGCACCCCCGAGCGTGGGCTGCTGCTGGGTGATGCAGTGGATGCCGCCCCCGCGCGCGAACAGCTCACGGGCATCCACCGACACGACCGTGCGGCCGGGGTAGACCGACTCGAGCACCTCGCGCGCCCGCGCATCCGCCGCCTCGTCGTCGAAGCCGCACGCGACGACGCCATCGTTCGTGACGAGGTGGTTGACGTAGCTCCAGTCGACGAAGCCCTCCTCATCGCGGAGCGTGCTCGGCGCCGGGATGCCGACGATCTCGAGTTCCCGCCCCGCGGCATCCCGCTGGCCCGCGAGGTGCTCGCGCAGGCCGGCGACCACCTCGTGGTCCGGATGCTCGGGGTCGAGCTGCTCGTGCAGGAGGAGCGTGCCAGGTGCGGTGAGGGTCGCGACGATGTCGACGTGCCCGTTCGTGCCGAACTCGTCGTAGTCGCGGGTGAGCCCCCGCGGCAGCCAGATGGTGTGCGTCGCGCCGAGCGTCCTCGCGAACTCGGCCTCGACGCGCGACTTGTCGGCGAGCGGGTTGCGTCGCGGATCGAGCTGCACGGTCTCCGTCGCGAGCAGCGTGCCCTCGCCGTCGACATGGATGCCGCCGCCCTCGTTGACGAGCAGCGAGCTCACGAGCTCAGCACCGCTAGCCTCTGCGACGAAGCGGCCGATCCCCGCCGACTTCTGCCACTCGGCCCACGCCGGCGCGCCCCAGCCGTTGAAGATCCAGTCGACGGCGCCGAGGACGCCGGGCCGTTCGTCGTCGGTGACGAAGGTCGGGCCGATGTCGCGCATCCAGAACTCGTCGAGGGGTGCCTCGAGGATCTCGATCTCCTCGCCGAGCATCCGGCGGGCGCGATGCAGCTCGCTGGGATCGACGACCATCGTGACGGGTTCGAAGCGCGCGACGGCGTGCGCGACCGCGGTCCAGGCCGCGTAGCCGGCCTCGCGCTGCGCGGCCGTGTCGCCGAGCGTGATCCCCTCGCGGGGGAAGGCCATCCACGTGCGATCGTGCGGTGCCGTCTCGGCGGGCATCTTCCAGGCCATATCCGGTCCTCCAGAACTCGAAGCGAGCATTGTTGATCATGTGATCAACAAGTGCTCGAAGAGTACGTAGACTCGGGACATCGTGTCAAGAGCCATCAGGAAGCCAGCAGCAGAGCGCCGCGCCGACATCACCGCGGCCGCGATCGACCTCGCCCTCGAAGAGGGGCTCGCCGGTATCACCATGCGCGCCGTCGCCACGCGAATCGGCGTCGCCCCAGCCCTCGTCGCACACTACGAGCCCAACATGGACGAGCTCGTCACCTCCACGTTCAGGGCCATCGTGGGAGGTGAGCTCGACGAGCTCGAAGTGCAGCTCGCGCCCGTCTCGTCGGCATCCAAGAAGCTGGACCTGCTCGTGGGCACCCTCCTCGACGGCAGCCGCGATGCCGTGACGCACGTGTGGGTCGACGGATGGTCGCTCGGGCGGCGCAACGAGATCCTCGCCGAGGGGGTGCGTGCCGAGATGGACAGATGGCACGCCGCCATCACGCGCATCCTCGTCGACGGAAGCGCGACGGGGGAGTTCCGGGTGCGCGAGGCGGACGCTGTCGCCTGGCAGATCCTCGGCATGATCGACGGCCTCAACGCCCACGCGCTCGTGCGCTGGGGGCGCGATGCAGACCGCGCTGATCTTCTTCGCTCAGTGCTTGATGCGATACTCAGAAGTGAAACTGCCCAAATTCCTACAGAAACGACTAGTCTAAAGCGTGACTTCTAGCAATTCTTCCGTTCAGACCGAGGCCGAGGCTCCCTCCGAAGAGGCCCAGGCCCTGCCTACATTCGCCGATCTCGGTCTTGACGGGCCCGTACTCAAGGTCCTCAGCGACGTCGGGTACGAGACCCCCTCCGCCATTCAGGCCGCGACCATCCCCACCCTCCTCGAAGGCCGCGACGTCGTCGGCCTCGCGCAGACGGGAACCGGCAAGACGGCCGCGTTCGCGCTGCCCATCCTCTCCCAGCTCGACGTCGACCAGAAGACGCCTCAGGCGCTTGTGCTGGCACCGACCCGCGAACTCGCACTCCAGGTGTGCGAGGCGTTCGAGAAGTACGCGGCCCGCATGCGCGGTGTCCACGTGCTGCCCATCTACGGCGGCCAGGGCTACGGCGTCCAGCTCTCCGCGCTGCGTCGCGGCGTGCACATCGTCGTCGGCACCCCGGGTCGCATCATGGACCACCTCTCGAAGGGCACGCTCGACCTCAGCGAGCTCAAGTTCCTCGTCCTCGACGAGGCCGACGAGATGCTCAAGATGGGCTTCGCGGAAGACGTCGAGACGATCCTCGCCGACACCCCGGACACCAAGCAGGTCGCGCTGTTCTCGGCGACCATGCCGTCGCAGATCCGCCGCATCTCGAAGAAGTACCTCAACGACCCCGCCGAGATCACGGTCAAGACGAAGACCACCACCTCGTCGACGATCACGCAGCGCTACCTCATCGTGAGCTACGCGCAGAAGGTCGACGCGCTCACGCGCATCCTCGAGGTCGAGAACTTCGAAGGCATGATCATCTTCGTTCGCACGAAGAACGAGACGGAGGGCCTCGCCGAGAAGCTCCGCGCACGCGGCTACTCGGCAGCCGCCATCAACGGCGACGTCGCTCAGGTGCAGCGCGAGCGCACCGTCAACCAGCTGAAGTCGGGCAAGCTCGACATCCTCGTCGCGACCGACGTCGCTGCCCGCGGTCTCGACGTGGAGCGCATCAGCCACGTTGTGAACTTCGACATCCCGACCGACACCGAGTCGTACGTGCACCGCATCGGCCGCACGGGCCGTGCCGGTCGCACCGGCGACGCGATCAGCTTCATCACGCCCCGCGAACGCTACCTGCTCGGCCAGATCGAGAAGGCGACCAAGCAGGAGCTCACGCAGATGCAGCTCCCCAGCGTCGACGACGTCAACACGACGCGCCTCACGCGCTTCGACGACGCCATCAGCGAGGCGCTCACGCAGTCCGACCGTGTCGAGAAGTTCCGCGACATCATCGAGCACTACGTGCGCCACCACGACGTGCCGGAAGCCGACGTCGCTGCTGCCCTCGCGATCGTGGCCCAGGGCGAGACGCCTCTGCTCCTCGACGCGGAAGCAGAGCGCAAGGAGCGCTTCGAGCGCAACCAGCGCGAGCAGGCGGAGCGCAAGGAGCGCCGCGACCGCGAAGGCGGCGGCGACAGCCGTGGCTCGCGCGGGGGCGACCGCCGTGAGAGCGGCGGAGAGCGTGCACCCCGCCGCCCGCGCTCGAACGGCAAGCCCATGGCCATGTACCGCCTCGCCGTCGGCAAGCGCCACAAGGTCGAGCCCCGCCAGATCGTTGGCGCGCTCGCGAACGAGGGCGGCCTGAGCCGCGACGACTTCGGTGCGATCGACATCCGCCCCGGCTTCTCGCTCGTCGAGCTGCCCGCCGACCTGTCGAACGACGTGCTCGACAAGCTGACCGGCACGCGCATCTCGGGCAAGCTCATCGAGCTGACCCCAGACCGCGGACCGTCGCGCGACTCGGGCGACCGCCCCTACAAGAAGCGCTACGACAGCTGAGTCGCGACTCCGTGAGATGCCCCTCGCCCATGCGGCGAGGGGCATCTCTGCTTCGTCCACGTTGTCGCTCGCTCGTATCGAGGTGTTTGCTTCCCCTCTGGCGGTCCCTGTCTCTGTGCAGGCGAAAAGGCGGGCCACTCGTGAGAGTGACCCGCCTTTCCTGCTTGGATTCCTCAGCGGAGACTAGTCGCGCGCGGTGCGCCGCCGCTTCAGCAGGAAGAGCGCGCCGCCGGACAGGGTGACGAGGGCCGCAGCCGGAATCAGCCAGGTCGGCATCTCTCCTCCCGTCGTGGCGAGGCTTCCGCCGCTCTGCGGCGTAGGTGGCGCGGACTTGCCCGGCTGCGTCGTCGGCGTGTCTGGGGTCGTCGGCGGCTGGGCAGGAACTGCGGGCTCAGTCGCGGTGGGCGTGGGTGTCGGTGTCGCGGTCGGTTCAGGCGTCGGGGTCGGCGCAGGCGTTCCGGTCGGCGTGGGCTTCGGAGTCGGCGTTGGCGTGGGCGTGGGCGTGGGCGTCGGTGTTGGTGTCGAGGTGGGCCCTGGCGTCGCGGTTGGCGTCGGCGTCGGCGTTGGTTCCGGTGTTGCGGTCGGCTCGGGCGTCGATGTCGGCGTAGCTGTGGGCTCGGGCGTCACGGTTGGCGTTGGCGTCGGTTCTAGTGTTGCGGTCGGCGTAGGCGTAGGCGTAGGCGTAGCGGTCGGCGTCGGTTCCGGCGTTGCGGTCGGCGTCGGCGTCGGTTCCGGTGTTGAGGTCGGCGTTGGCGTGTTCGTGACCGCGATCACTCCGCAGGCGTTCGACTTCGTGAGGTCGACCGAATACGGCCCGGATACAACCGATGTGTAACCGGCGACGGCTTCCTCTTCGATCGTGTACGTGACAGGCTCGCCCGGGGTGAGCTGCGTCGGCAGATTCCGCCACACGTAGTGCTGAGTACCGGGCTCCAGAGTCACCGTCTGGTCCGCTAGGAGAGCACCGTCGAGGCCGACGGCGGGTGCGCCGTTCGCTAGGAGCTTGAATGTCGCGGCAGGCACGTCGAGCGGGCCCGCGGGCGGCGCCGCAGGGCAGGTTCCTGTTCCGGCGCTCACGCCGGCCTCGGACTTGCCCGCCCACTCCTTCTTGAGCATGAGAGAGGTCGTGGGCTGCTCGGCGAACTCGGTCTCGCCCCAACCTGAGGCGTTCACGAACTTGAACCAACCGCCGTCGACGACCTCGCCCTCGATCTCGGTGGAAGTGATGCTCGCGGAGTTCTTGATCTCGGCGTTCATCTTCGGGAGCACCGTGCGGTAGGAGAGCGCATACTGGGCCTTGTCGCTCGGCTTCACACCCTGCGACGCGAGGTAGTCGCTGATGCGCAGCTCGAGTGTCGTCGAACCGTCCGGGTCAGCGGCGAAGGTGAGGAACTCACTGTCGGCAAGGCCGGAGAACGACTGCGTTGTGCCGCCGTCGCGGACGTTGAGCGTGAGGAAGTCCTTCAGGTACGGGCCAGCGAGCAGGCCGTCGAGCTCGGCCGCGGTGAGCGTCCGTCGTCCGTCGTCCGGGTCCTGCTTGATCTCGGGCGCGAAGCCACCGAGGTTCTGCAGCTTGTCTTTCAGGATGATGTTCTGGCCCAGGGCCGTGGGCTCGCCAGACTGCCAGTTGTTCAGCTCCACGAACCACTGCGCGAAGATCTGGCCGCTGTTCGCCGGCTGGATCCACGCGAAGTCGTACGCGAAGGAATCGAGCTTCAGCTTCTGCTGGAGGTTGACCGAGTCGCTGCTGTTCCCCGACCACTTGGTGATCATCATGGGGTTCTCGCCGGGAGCGGCTCCGAACTTGACGACGGGGAAGTACACCGTCTCGCCACCGATGATGACCTGGTTGTCGACGGGGGTGCCCTCATCTGGGATCTTCACGTAGGTGATGACGTACTCGAAGCCACCCGAGAGGCTGGCGGCACCGGCAGCGTCGTCGGTGAAGGTCACCGTGACCTTTCCGGTGCCGTTCGGGACAGCAGTGGCGATCTGGCCGAGCGCCACGCTTTCGGTCGATGCCACGGCGAAGCCGTCTGGCAGCGTCACATCGAACGAATCGCCCGGTTCGACGCCGGTTGGCATGTTGAAGCTGAAGCCCAGTTTGTAGGGCTGGTTCGGCGAAACCGTGTCGACGGCCTCGCCAGCTGCGTTGGTCAACGTGACGCCGCTTGTCGTCGGCTGCACGGTTGCTGCCGCCGCGCTCTGTGCTGCGAACGTCAGGCCCGCGACTGCGAGTGCTCCGACGAGCAGCGTCTTGAGAGCCGCCCCCGCGGTGTCTCGGAATGTGCGTTTCACTTCTCGTCTTTCCCCCGTCTGCTGGCCCCTTGGCGCAGCACGAAGAACCAGACTATAGCCCGGTCCAATCTGCCGACGGATTGAGATCATGTAAACAAGCATTCCCTGCCGCTGACTGCTCGTTCTGTCGATTGCAGACATCTCACCGTCGCTTGGGGGTGGTCTCCTCCGTGAACAGCGGGCAGTGGTGAACGCCACGGCCGCCGTCCACCGCTTCGCTAGAGTTGGCGTGCGCGACGACGCGCGTCCCACTCAGCCAAGGAGTATCGTGCCTGAACCAACCGCGGCATCTTCCCCTCGAGTCTTCTCGGACGATTTCGTCTGGGGCTCTGCGACCGCCTCCTACCAGATCGAAGGCGGTGCGGCAGAAGGCGGGAGGACCCCGTCGATCTGGGACACGTTCTCGCACACGCCTGGCAAGGTCGAGGGCGGCGACACCGGCGACGTGGCCATCGACCACTTCCACCGGTGGCGCGACGACGTCGAGACCATCAGGGAGATGGGACTGGATGCGTACCGCTTCTCGATCTCCTGGTCGCGAGTGCAGCCCGGCGGCTCCGGCGAGTTCAATGAGGAGGGCATCCGCTTCTACTCCGAGCTCCTTGACGCGCTCGTGGCGGCCGGTGTGAAGCCCGTGGCGACCCTCTACCACTGGGACCTGCCGCAGGAGCTCGAAGACGAGGGCGGATGGGCGAACCGCAACACCGCGTACGCCTTCGCGGAGTACGCGGCCCGCATGGCGGCCGAGTTCGGCGACCGCGTGCACACGTGGTCCACCCTCAACGAGCCGTTCTGCACGGCCTACCTCGGCTACGCCTCCGGTGTCCACGCACCTGGGCGCACCGAGCCAGCCGCGGCGCTCGCAGCCTGCCACCACCTCAACCTCGCGCACGGCCTCGCCACACGGGCCATTCGCGCGGCGGTCGGCGAAGACGCCGTGGTCTCGGTCACCCTGAACTTCCACGTCATCCGCCCGGACGACCCCGAGTCCGCCGCCGACCGAGACGCCGTCCGCCAGATCGACGCACTTGCGAACCGAGTGTTCCTCGGCCCCATGCTCTCGGGGCACTACGACGAGGACCTCATCCACGACACGCGCCACGTGACCGACTGGGCGTTCGTGCTGCCGGGCGACACCCAGCTCATCCACCAGCGCATCGACGTGCTCGGCGTGAACTACTACACGACGTTCCGCGTCAAGAAGTACCTGGGCGCGGGGGAGCGCTCGCGCAACGACGGCCACGGAGAGTCCGCGGCGAGCCCCTGGGTGGGGGTCACCGACATCGACTTCGTCGACCAGGGGGCGCCGTACACGTCGATGGGGTGGAGCATCTTCCCTGACGGCCTCACCGAGCTCCTCATGTCGCTCAGCGAGCGCTACCCGGGGCAGGCGCTCATGGTCACCGAGAACGGCGCGGCCTTCCCCGACGTCGTCAGCGAGGACGGGCTCGTGCACGACCCGGAGCGTGTCGCCTACTACCGTGACCACATCGCCGCCATCGCGGACGCCATCGACGCCGGGGCGGACGTCCGCGGCTACTTCGCCTGGTCGCTGTTCGACAACTTCGAGTGGGCGTTCGGCTACAACATGCGCTTCGGCATCCTCCGCGTCGACTACGACACGCTCGAGCGCACCTGGAAGGACTCGGGGCGCTGGTACCAGCAGCTCATCGCCACGCGCACCCTCCCAGGGGCAGGTGCATGAGCCCGGTCGAACTCGTCATCTTCGACTGCGACGGGGTGCTCGTCGACAGTGAGGTGCTCGCGGTGCGGATCGAGCGGGAGATGCTCGCCGAGCTCGGCTGGCAGCTCACACAGGATGAGCACGTCGCCCGATTCCTCGGCACGTCGCAGGCGACCTTCGAGCGGAAGCTGCAGGAAGGGCTGGGGCGCCCCGTGCCGGAGGGGTGGTTCGCGCTGCAGCGCGAGACGCTCTTCCGTGCCTTCGATACCGAGCTGACGGCGGTCGACGGCCTGCCGGAGGCGCTTGCCGTCATCCAGGATGAGCTGGGGCTCGCGAGCTGCGTCGCCTCGAGCGGAGACCACGCGAAGCTCAGCAAGACGCTGGGGCACACCGGGCTTCACCCGCGCTTCGAGGGGCGCATCTACAGCGCCACCGAAGTCGAGAACGGGAAGCCGGCACCCGACCTGTTCCTCCACGCCGCCGACCGCATGGGCGTCGACCCCGCCACGTGCGTCGTCGTCGAGGACAGCGCGTACGGTGTGCAGGCAGCGGTGGCAGCCGGGATGCACGCCTACGGCTTCGCGGGCGGCCTCACGCCGCGAGCGTGGCTCGAAGATGCCGGTGCCCAGACGTTCGAGCGCATGGCCGAGCTCCCGGCGCTCATCCGGGACCGCCAGCAGCGCCCGTGAAGGGTGCTGGCTCCGCTTCGAGCCAGCATCCTGCATATCGCCGAGAACGCAGACGAGCCCACCCCGACAGATCGGGGTGGGCTCGTGTGGTTCGCGGGCTCCGCGAGACCGGAGTGCGGGCTACGCCGTGAGCGAGTCCACGTACTCCTGGTTCTCGGAGATCCACTGCTCGACGATCGGCGCGTAGTCGTCCGTCTCGTTCTCGTTGAACATCAGGTTCTCGAGCGAGTAGAGCTGCTCGGAGTCCATCTTGAAGTTCTGGATCCAAGCAGCCGCGGTCGGGTGCGTCTCCACGATGTCGGCCTTGCCGTACGAGTGGATGCCCTCGGCGTCGCCCAGGAGACCCTTCGGGTCCTCGAGGTCACGCACGGGGAACGCGTCGTAGGCCCAGTGCGGGCGCCACAGCGTGACGACGATGTTCTCGCCGTTGTTCGTCGCCGTCTGCAGCTCGGTGAGCATCGCAGCGGTGGACGAGGTCTGGTAGTTCATCCCCTCGAGGCCGTAGCCGGGAATGACGTCCTCCTGCGTGACGCGCGTGAGGCCAGCACCCGGCTCGATGCCGATGATGGTGTTGCCGAACTGGTCGGCCGAGCCGGCGAGCTCCTCCAGCGAGGTGATCGGGGAGTCCTCGTTGACCGCGATGGTCAGCGACGCCTCGTCGTTCCACGCGCCCAGGTCGACGATGTCGTCGCCGTACTCGGCGACGTAGTCGGAGTGCGTGACCGGCAGCCACGTGTCGAGGGTCAGGTCGTAGTCGCCCGTGGAGAGGCCGGAGTAGACCGGAGCCGGGTCCGCGTACTCGAGCTCGACGTCGTAGCCCTGCTCGGTGAGGATCGCCTTCCACAGCTCGGACGCGGCGATGCCCTCGTCCCAGCCGTTGAACACGGCGATCGTGATGTCCTTCTGGTCGCCGTTCTCGAGCGTCTCAGCGGCGGTGTCGCCGGAGCATGCGGTGAGGGCGAGCGCCGCGGCGGAAGCCGCCGCGATCCCGGTGATGATTCGTTTCTTGGTACGCATGCGCGTCCTTTCGTTTCTGGTTGGGGGAGTTGAGGTCTGTGGGTCAGGCAGTGCCGGCCGCGACCGGCGCCTGAGTCGGGGTGGAGCTCGTGTCGACCTGCTCGAGATCTCCGGCCGCCTCGCGCTTCTGGGTGCGCTTGGAGCGGAGGAACGACGGCACACGACGCTTCTGCCCGGCGAATGCGGCGGTCACCCGGTCGAGGAACATCGCGAGGATGACGACGGAGATGCCCGCCTCGAAGCCGAGGGCCACGTCGATCCGGTTGAGGCTCTGCACGACCTGCGCGCCGAGACCGCCAGCGCCGACCATTCCGGCGATGACGACCATCGACAGGGCGAGCATGATGACCTGGTTGACGCCGGCCATGATGGACGGCATCGCGAGCGGCAGCTGGATCTGACGCAGGATGCGGCCAGGGGTCGCGCCGAACGCGCGGCCGGCCTCGACCACTTCCTTGTCGACTCCGCGGATGCCCAGCTCGGTCATGCGCACGCCGGGTGCCATGGCGAAGATGATCGTCGCCACGATGCCGGGGACGACGCCAACGCGGAACAGGATGAGCGCGGGAATCAGGTACACGAAGGCTGGCATGGTCTGCATGAAGTCGAGCACCGGCTTGATGGCGCTCGATGCAGCATCCGACTTCGCAGCCCAGATGCCGAGCGGGATGCTGAAGAGGATCGCGAGCGCACTTGCGACGAGCACGAGCGCGAGCGTCGCCATGGCGTTCTCCCACTGGTTGACGCCGACGATGACGAGGAAGCCGAGCAGGCTGCCGACAGCGAGCTTCCAGCCCTTCGCGAAGTACGCGATCGCGACGACCAGGATGAGGATCGCCCAGAACGGCGGCGTCTCGAGTACCCAGTAGACGCCCTCGTACATGCCCTGGAAGAGCGAGCGGATGACGGTGAAGACGCCGGAGAGTGCGTTCGTCAGCCAGTCGACGACCGCCTCCGCCCCGTCACCGAGAGGAAGCCGGAACGTGGCCGGCAGGGTCGTGAGTGCGGTGGCCGCGATCATGCGTGGCTCCCTTCGAGAGTCTCTGCGATGTCCGCCGGGCTGACGCTCGTGACGGGGTCGATGATCGGGAGCAGGCCCGTGGTGCTCGGCACGTTGGCGAGCGAGGCGAGGATCGTGACGCGGGGAACCACACCGAGGAGGCGCTGGTTCTCGTCGACGACCGCGATCGGCAGGGTCGAGTCGACCGACAGCTCGAATAGGTCGGAGAGCGGCGTCTCGGGGGAGACCATCGCAATGTCGCGCTTGATGGCGCTCGCGAGGTCGGGCTGGCCGTCCTTCACGAGGCGCATGACGTGGCGGTCGATGACGGCGCCCTCGAGCTTGCGGCCCGTTGACGTGATGAACGCTCCGCCGGTCTGCGTGTCGCGCATGACGCGAAGCGCACCGCGTGGTCCCGCGCTCTGCGGGACGACGGCGCGCGCGGGTTCCATGACGCTGCCAGCCGTGAGCACACGAGCCCGGTCCACATCCTGGACGAACTGCGCGACGTAGTCGTTGGCCGGGTCCGTGAGGATCTCCTCCGGCGTCCCGATCTGCACGATCGCGCCGTCCCGCATGACTGCGATCCGGTCGCCGAGGAACATGGCCTCGTTGAGGTCGTGCGTGATGAAGATGATGGTCTTGCCGAGCTCGGCCTGCAGCTCGACGAGCTCTTCCTGCATTTCGCGACGGATGAGCGGGTCGAGGGCGCTGAACGCCTCGTCCATGAGCAGGATGTCGGTCTCGGCCGTCAGAGCGCGGGCGATGCCGACGCGCTGCTGCATTCCGCCGGACAGCTCGGACGGCAGCGAGTCGGCCCACTGCCCGAGGCTCACGCGCTCGAGCACCTTGCGGGCTCGCTCGTTCCGCTCTGCGCGGGGGACACCCTGGACCTCGAGGCCGAAGGCGGCGTTCTCGAGCACCGTGCGGTGCGGGAAGAGCGCGAAGTGCTGGAACACCATGGAGACGTGGTTCTGTCGCACGCTGCGGACCTCGGCGGCGTCGGCCGTCGCGAGGTCGGTGCCGTGGATCACGATGCTGCCGGCGGTGGGCTCCAGCAGGCCGTTGAGGGTCCGGATGAGGGTGGACTTGCCCGAGCCGGAGAGGCCCATGACGACGAAGATCTCGCCTTGCTTGACGTCGAAGGTGGCGTCGATGACTGCCGCGGTGACTCCAGGGCCGAGTTCAGATCTCGGCGTTCCGGAGCTCAGTCGCTTCGCGGCTTCCTTGGGCTTGCGCCCGAAGACCTTGGTGAGGCCTTTCACAGACACAGCTGTGTCGTTCACGCGTTCTCCCTGCGGTAGATGGATCGGACGCGAAAGCTCGCAGCACTTCTCGACGGTGCCTCGATGGGGGAGGTCGTCGCGGTGGCGGCGGAGTACCAGGCGGATCAGCGCCAGAATGTCGATTGGGCGCGGATGTCGCCCCAGGCGCGCGCTGCCGATCAAAATTGCCTAACTGAGGCAGCGGATAAAGCGCTCTGGGTTGGTCTTTCGCGGGGAATCGCGGCGCCGAACCGGTGTGGCGGCGATTGCTCCGAGAGTCAACGGTAGCAAGGTGGGTTCCCCGGGTATCGCCTGAGAGGCCTGATTTTCCGCCAAAGTCGGTGCATTCGCCGGGTGTCAATCTGGCGTCTCGCCTACGCTCATGCGGATCGCGGCGCGAACCGGGATAGTTACCGGAGCGTTACATCGTTGGGCCCATCTGGGCCAATCATCCGCCCAAGTTGGCCTGCGAGGATGGGTGGATGAGCGAACGAGCGCAGGATCCGCCCGTCACTGGCACCCCCGAACAAGCGCCCCCGCGCACCCGACTCCTGCACCTCGTCGCCGCCCTGCTGGTGGTCTGCAGCGCAACCGTCCTCTTCGCCCTGGAGAACGACCTCGGCTACCTTCCGCTCGCCGCAGGGGTGGCCCTCGGGTTCGTCGCGGACCGGAGCCTCGGGCGCGATCTGCTGCTCGTCGGAATCGGCATGGGCATCATCAGCCTCCACTCGATGAAGGCCGACATCTCGTGGGGCAACATCTTCGTCATGGGCACCGTGCTGTCGCTCGCCGTCGCCGTCCCCTACGCGATCTCGAGGTGGGTCTACAAGGACCACGCTGTGCGGTTCCCGCTGCGTCGAGGGACTCCGTGGTCGCGACCAGAGAAGATCTGGCTCTGCCTCGTGCTGGTCCTGGGCTGGCTCATCCTGCCGTTCTACTTCATCACCTCCGGCGTGTACCAGAACTGGCCAGCCGTCACGACGGCATCCGAGATCGGGCGGCTCTTCGTCGGCGTCGGGTTCGTCGGCATCTGGGACGAGCTCTTCTTCATCTGCACGGTCTTCACGCTCCTGCTCCGCCACTTCCCGTTCTGGGTCGCCAACGCGCTGCAGTCGATCGTGTTCGTGTCGTTCCTGTGGGAGCTCGGCTACCAGTCATGGGGTCCGCTCCTGACGCTGCCGTTCGCGCTCATCCAGGGCTGGATCTTCACGAAGACGAAGTCGCTCACGTACGTCATCTGCGTGCACCTGCTCTTCGACCTCGTCGTGTTCCTCGTGATCGTCCACGCCCATCACCCCGCCTGGCTCCCGATCTTCCTGTACTAGCTCCCGCCCCTCTCGTACATCGCTGCCCGGCGTTTCGCCCTCTGCGGGTGCGCGGTGGACGGCTCCACCGACTCCCGAGGCGGCGGGGTTGTGGAGAGACGCTCGTCCACAGTCGGAGACGCAGCTGACGGTCGGAGCGCCGTGCGCTTCTATCTTCTCGGCATGCCGTTGCCTTGCCCGTTGCCCGATGACCTCACGAGGGATGAGGGGGTCTCCGTATCAGCCGCGATGGCGCTCACTGTGCCGAGGAAACGGCTCGAAGCCAGCGACCTCGTCGCCACGCACCACGGCGTCCGGGTATCGGCTCGGACCCTCGCGCCACGTGACCTCGATCTGAGCTTCGTTCGAGCGTGCCTCGGGCCCGGCCAAGTGCTTGCCGAAGCCTCGGGTGCTCGCTGCTGGGGGCTTCCGCTGCCCTGGAAGCTGATTCGCGGATATCGCCTGGATTCCAAGCGGTTCGTGCTGGCAGGCCCGTCGGGCATCCCGTCCCTCGCGCCCGCGACCCTCCTGGCGCAGCTTGCCCCGCGCCTCACCCTCACGCAGGCGGTGGTGTTCGCGGATACACTCCGCACGTCGTTCGAGCACTACCCGGGTCGAACCCGGCTCTTCGCGATGCACACGCTCGAGGAGCTCACCATGACCGCGCGACAGTGGAAGGGTCGCCTCGGGGCGGCGACTCTCCGTTCCGCGCTCGAGCTTTCGAGGTCAGGATCGGAGTTCCCGAAGGAAACACAGCTCAGGCTGCTCATCATCGGCGGCGGGTTCTCCGAGCCGGTCATGCAGCACAGGCTCGTCGTGCCCGGACATGGGCAAGCTCGCCTCGATCTCGCCGACGTGCGCGAGAAGATCGCCATCGAGTTCGAGGGTGAGGGGCACTTCACGGACGCGGCCTCAGCGCGAATGGATCTGGCGCGCACGGAGGCACTGCAGCGGGCCGGATGGCGCGTCATCAGGGTGACGGAAGCCGACCTGAAGTCGCCTCGACGCCTGCTCGAGAGCATCCGCCTCGCCCTCGCGGAGCGAGGTCTTCGCCCATGATCGCTGCCAGCCGAATCCCCCTCTGGAGGACCCACTGGAGGGCGAAACGCCGGGCGGCGATCGGCGAGGCGCGGGGGCGCGGGCCGCTGAGAGAACGACGACGCCGCCTGCAGGAGCAGACGGCGTCGTCGTTCGTGGATGCGCGGCTCGCGTCAGTCGAGACCGGCGTCGAGCACTGCGTGGTCGACGGAGATCGTCGGGATCGAGGCTGTGATGACGGACCCGTCCTCGCGGATCGAGCCCTCGATGTCGCTCAGCGTCGGGTAGCCGGCGAGCTCCTCAACGGCACCCAGCTTGACGGTCGTCGGTTCACCCGGGGCGACCGCGACGCGGCGTCCGCGCACGGACACCTCGGCGCCCGAGCCGGTCTCCGCCGTGAACGTCATGGAGTCCTGCTCGAGATCGACGCGGATGCGCGAATCCCGCAGGGTGATGCGGAACTCGAGGTGCGGCCAGTCGGCGGGGAGGCGCGGGTCGAAGGTGATCTTGCCCCCGTGGTCGCGCATGCCGCCGAAGCCGTAGACGAGCGCGCTCCAGATGCCGCCCGTTGACGCGATGTGGATGCCGTCGCTCGTGTTGTGGTGCAGGTTCGCGATGTCGACGAACAGCGCCGTCGAGAAGTAGTGCTCGGCGAGGTCCGCGTACCCGACCTCGGCCGCGATGATCGACTGGACGACCGCGGAGAGCGACGAGTCTCCCGTGGTGAGGGCGTCGTAGTACTCGAAGTCCTTGCGCTTCTGCTCCGGCGTGAACTCGTTGCCCTGCAGGAGCAGCGCCAGCACCACGTCGGCCTGCTTGAGGACCTGGAAGCGGTAGATGACGAGCGGGTGGAAGTGCAGCAGCAGCGGGCGCTGCGATGAGGGCGTGTTCTCGAGGTCCCACAGCTCCTTCTCGAGGAACTGCGCGTCCTGCGGGTGGATGCCGAGCTTCTCGTCGAAGGGGAGGAACATCGCCTCGGCGGCGGCAGCCCACTCGACGAGCTCCTCCTCTGCAAGGTGGAGGCGCATCGTGAGGCGCTCGAACGAGGCGGGGTCGGTCTCGCGGAGACGCTCGCACGCGTCGTACGCCGCCCGCAGGTTCGCCTTGGCCATGACGTTCGTGTACAGGTTGTCGTTGACGACGGTCGTGTACTCGTCTGGGCCGGTGACGCCGTGGATGTGGAAGTGGTCGTCGCCTCCCGTGCGCCAGAAGCCGAGGTCGGCCCAGAGACGCGCGGTCTCGACGAGGATGTCGATGGCACCCTGCGCGAGCAGCTCGTCGTCACCGGTTGCCGCCACGTACTGCACGAGCGCGTGGGAGATGTCGGCGTCGATGTGGTACTGCGCCGTGCCTGCGGCGTAGTAGGCGGAGGACTCCTGGCCGTTGATGGTGCGCCACGGGAAGAGGGCGCCCTTCTGGTTCATCTCGTGCGCGCGCTGGCGTGCCGCGTCGAGCATCTGGTGACGGAAGCGGAGCGCGTTGCGGGCGACGTTCGGCGCCGTGTAGCTGAGGAACGGGAGGACGTAGACCTCGGTGTCCCAGAAGTAGTGCCCGCCGTATCCGGAGCCCGAGACGCCCTTCGCTGCGACACCGCCGCCGTCGGTGCGGGCCGTTGCCTGGGCGAGCTGGAACAGGTTCCAGCGCGTCGCCTGCTGGTACACGGGGTGGCCGTGGATGACGATGTCGCTGCGGTCCCAGAAGTCGTCGAGCCATTCGCGCTGCCAGCGGTACACGTCCTCGACGGGCACTTCGCGCATGCGGTCGAGGGTGCGGTCGGCGCGGTCCGCGAGTTCGCGGGTGGGGACGCTCTTGGACGTGTGGTAGGCCACGTGCTTGATGATGCGCACGGGGACACCGGGCTCGGCGCGAACGCGGAAGGCGGTCTCGGCGAAGTCGGCGTCGACGCGCGTGGTGGCGTCCCACTCGTTGTCGGTGATGATGTCGTGGTCGGCCGCGACGGCGATCGTCATGCCCGAATGGGTGGTGCGGTAGGCGAGCATCGAGCGCAGGCCCTCTTCGCGCGCGATGCGGGACTGGAGCACCCGGTCGGTGAACGACTCCGCCTTGCGCGGGTCGAAGGCGACCTCGGTCTCCTTCTTGCCGCGCTGGAACTCGTCGCCGCCGTCCTGGCGGTTGATGATCTGGCTCGAGAGGAGGATGGATGCGCCGCGGTCGACCATCTCGACCTCGTAGTCGAGGAGGACGTAGTGGCGGTCCGTGAAGGAGACGAGGCGGTGCGAGCGGATGCGCACGTGCTTGCCGGAGGGCGTGCGCCAGTCGAGCTCGCGCGTCAGGATGCCGTCCTTGAAGCTGAGGACGCGCGAGTAGGAGAGCAGGTCTGCCTCGCTGATGACGAGGGGCTCGTCGTCGACGAAGAGGCGGATGATCTTCGCGTCCGGCACGTTGACGATCGTCTGGCCGACCTGGGCGAACCCGAACGCGTCCTCCGCGTGGCGGATGGGCCACGTCTCGTGGAAGCCGTTGATGAAGGTCCCGTACATATACCCGTCGCGGCTCTCCTCGAGGTTGCCGCGCATGCCGAGGTAGCCGTTGCCGGTCGCGAAGAGCGTCTCGACGAGGCCCTGCGAGTTGGCGTCGAATTCGTGCTCGACCAGCGCCCACTCGTCGAGCGGGAACCGGTGGCGGTCCAGGGGGTCTTCCGTGGAGAGGTTCATGCGTGATCTTCCTTGAGGTCTGAGTGCGGGAACACCGGCACGAGTTCGGCGAGGTCGTCGACGACGGTGTCCGCGCCTGAGGACATGAGCTCTTCGTGGCTCGCTTCTCGGGAGACGCCGATGACGAGGCCGAAGTCGCCGTCGCGGCCGGCTTGGACGCCGGAGTGGGCGTCTTCGACGACCACGCATTCGGCGGCGGTGAGTCCGAGGAGCTGCGCTGCGTACAGGTAGGTGTCTGGGGCCGGCTTGCCGGCGATGCCGTTCTCGGCGGCGACGAGGCCGTCGACGACGGTCTCGAAGCGGTCGAGCAGCCCGGCCGCGGTGAGCACGGGGACGGCGTTGCGGGAGCTGGAGACGACGGCGACGCGGAGGCCGTGCCGGACGGCGGCGTCGAGGAACTCGAGCGACCCCGGGTAGGCCTGTACGCCGGTCTCTGCGAGCTCCGCGTTGAAGGTGTCGTTCTTGCGGTTTCCGAGGCCGCAGACGGTCTCGAGCTCCGGGGAGTCCTCGGGCGTGCCGTCCTCGAGCGTGATGCCGCGGGAGGCGAGGAACGAGCGGACTCCGTCGTAGCGGGGCTTGCCGTCGACGTAGCGGAGGTAGTCGTCGTCGGTGTATGCGGGACCGGCGCCCTTGGCTGCGAGGTAGTCGGTGAAGAGCCGCGCCCATGCGCGCATGTGCACCTCGGCGGTTGGCGTTATGACGCCGTCGAGGTCGAAGAGTATGGCCTTTGAACTGGTGAGCTGTGTCACGTCTCGGAGACGAGGAGCGATCATTGCATCCAACCTTGCATCGTTGGGTGGCGCCGTGACGCCGTTCTATGGTGCACGGCGGAATTCCCCGGTGCGCTCCGCCCTCGATACGCACCGCAGAGCCCCACCGCGATGTTCAATATCGTAGGGGTTCCCGGGTATTCGGTGCGCCGATATTCGGACGATCCGTTCAGCCGGCTTCGTGGATGTGGCTGCGCTCGGCCTGCCGGCTGAAGAGCGAGAGGATCTCGAGCGTCGTGTCGCCGTCGTTGGTCATGGAGTGGGGGCGCGTCGTGTCGAATTCCGCGGCTTCGCCTGGTTCGAGGATCGTGACGTCGTCGTCGAGCTGCAGGCGCAGTCTTCCGGCGAGGACGTAGCACCATTCGGTGCCTTCGTGCACGCGCAGGGTGACCGGCTTGTCTCGTTCTGAGGGCTTCTGCGGCGCGACGAGCACCTTGAAGGCCTGCATGCCGTCCGTGGCGCGGGAGAGCGCGAGGTAGACGCGATCGCCGCGCTTCACGGGCTTGGGGTGGATGCGCGGGTCGCCGGTCGAGGGTGCGCCCACGAGGTCGTCGAGCGGCACGCGGTAGCAGCGCGCGAGCGGCAGGAGCACGTCGAGGGAGGGGCGTCTGCCGCCTGATTCGAGCCGCGAGAGGGTGCTGACGCTGAGGCTCGTCTCCTCGGCGACTTCGCTGAGCGTCATGCCGCGGGCCTGTCTGATCTCTCGGAGTCGGGGCGCGACGCGGCTGAGCGCCTCGGTGATTCCGGTGGTCGGGTCGTCAAGGCTGTCTGGATCGCTTGTCGCTGCATCCGTCGTTGCTGCATCCGTCATGTTGCGAAACTAGCAAACTCGGTTGCGAAACACGAGAGTCCCGCCGGAGACTCGACCCATGACACAACTGGATGCGCCGCAGCACGCGGCAGAGAACGAGAACCTGCTCTGGGACACGATCGTGATCGGCGCCGGCCCCGCCGGTCTGAGCACTGCGCTCATGCTCACGCGGGGGCGCAGGCGGGTGCTCGTGCTGGACCACGGAGTTCCCCGCAATCGATTCACCGACCACATGCACGGCGTCCTCGGCCACGAGGGTCTCGCGCCCGGTGAGCTGCGGCGGTTGGGTCGCGCCGAGGTCGAAGCCCACGAGGGTGTCTTCGCCGAGGCTGAAGTGGCGAGCGTCACCTCTGTCGGGGGCGAGGATGGCGCACGCGTGCAGGTGATGATCAAGGATGGACGGGGCTTCCGGGCACGAGCGGTCGTCGTGGCGACGGGCCTCCGTGACGAGCTGCCCAACGTGCCGGGACTCCGCGCCCTCTGGGGGCGAGGCGTCTACGCCTGCCCCTTCTGTGACGGCTACGAGCACCGCGATCGACCCATCGCCGTTCTTGCCAACGGCGAGCACTCGGATCTGAAGGCGCACATGCTTCGGCAGTGGAGCGGCGACCTCGTGCTCCTCGTGAACGGCTCCTTCGCGCTCGGTGAGGCGGAGGCGCGCTCACTCGTCGCCCGCGGAGTGAGGATCGAGCGCTCCGGGGTCGACGAGGTGCTCGCAGGTGTCGACGGACGGCTTCGCGGAGTCCGTCTCGCTGACGGCAGAGAGCTCGAGCTCGAGGCGATCTTCACGAACCCGAGCTTCGTGCCGCTGACCGGGATGCTCGACGGTGTGGATGTCCGCGGCCCAGAGCATCCCGAGTCCAGGGTCTGGGTCGTCGGCAACGCGGGGGACCCTCGCGCCAACGTGCCGGTCTCGATTGGCCAGGGTGCAGCGGCCGGCGGTGACATCGCCCTCGCTCTGCTCATGGACGAGATCGCAGGAGCAGGCAGGGTCTAGGCCGTCTCGGGCACCTCGCTCGTGTGAGCTCGCGACGTCCCCCGGTGGTGGTCGCGGACCGCCTGCTCGATCACGCTGCTCGGCGCCCCGATCTCGAGGAGGGAGAGGAGGTGGTCGTGCTCGGCGATCGTGGCGGGCGTGATGCGGATGTCGGATTCCGGCGCCGAGGATCTCAGGCGGTCGAGGTGTCGCCAGGTTCGCTCGACGAGGTCCACGAGATACGTGTTCGGGCTCCGTCGGAAGAGGAGGTGGTGGAATCTCGAATGCAGCCACGTCGGGTCGTCGGGATCGACGAGCATCCGACCCATCTCGGCGTTCGCGCTGCGGGCCTCGCTGAGCACGTCCTCCGTGAGGTGACGGGCGGCGCTCGCGGTCGCGTAGCCGTCGAGGATGGCAAGTGATTCCAGGGCCTGCCAGTAGCGCTCCGGCTCGAGTCCGGTCACGTGCGCGCCGACGTAGCGCTCGTAGGTGACTGCGCCTTCCGCCTCCAGCATTCGGAGAGCCTCGCGCACAGGGAGCGTGCTGACGCCGATCTTGCCTGCGATCGCGCCGAGGACAAGTCGGTGGCCCGGGGCGAAGGTGCCGTCCGAGATCCGCTGCTCGATGAACTCGTAGGCCAATTGGGTCTTGCCGGAGGGGCTCGGGTCAAGGGTCTCCGCCACGCCTGTCATGCTCGGCCTCTCGGTGTCTCGGGTGGGCTATTCGGGTGGGGGATACGGGCGACGATATACGGTTTCGCGTGCATCTGCTGGCCACCGACAAGTGAACCGCGAAACGTGATCATTCTGCGCGGGGAGGGGTGCCTGAGTTGACGCGCCATGGCATTTTTGGCACGATCATCGAACTTCATTCGATTGCATGGAACGCCGCCCTTGGCCCCGCGTTGCCCGCCGTTGCACTCGACCACAAGCTGCGCCGCCTCGGGGATGCCGTGTTCCCCCGGGGCGGCGCTTTTTCTTGCGACTAGAGTTCATGTAAACGCATTGAAATGGATGGAGCTGCCATGACCGGCACGATCGAGTTCGGCCTCAACACCTTCGGAGACGCGACCAACGACCTCGACGGCACCCCGCGCTCGCACGCGCAGGTCATCCGCGACGTCGTCGAGGAAGGCGTCCTGGCTGAACAGGTCGGCATCGACGCCTTCGCCGTCGGCGAGCACCACCGAGACGACTTCGCGATCTCCACGCCAGAGACCGTGCTCGCCGCGATCGCGGCCCGCACCGAGCGCATCCGTCTTGGCAGCGCGGTCACGGTCCTCAGCTCCGATGACCCCGTGCGGGTCTTCCAGCGGTTCTCCACCGTCGACGCCATCTCGAGCGGGCGTGCAGAGGTCATGCTCGGGCGGGGCTCGTTCACCGAGTCGTTCCCGCTCTTCGGGCTGAACCTCCAGGACTACGAGGTGCTCTTCGACGAGAAGCTCGACCTCTTCATGAAGATCGCGGCGGGTGGGCCCGTCAGCTGGAGCGGAACCGTCCGGGGTGCGCTCAACGACGTCACCGTGCATCCGCAGCTCGAGGAGGGCCGCCTGCGCACGTGGGCCGCCGTCGGGGGCACGCCCCAGTCCGTCGTGCGGGCCGCTCAGTACTCGATGCCGCTCATGCTCGCGATCATCGGCGGCGAATCAGCGCGCTTCGCGCCGTTCGCGAAGCTCTACCGGCAGGCCAACGAGCAGTTCGGCCACCCGAACGGCCCGATCGGCGCGCACTCGCCTGGCCACATCGCGGACACCGACGAGCAGGCGCGTGAAGAGCACTGGCTGAACTACCGCACCATGATGATGCGCATCGGCAAGGAGCGCGGCTGGTCGCCCATGCAGTACGCGCAGTACGAGCAGGAAGCCGGCGAGCGCGGGGCGCTCTACGTCGGCTCGCCAGAGACCGTCGCGCGCAAGATCGCCGCCACGGTCAAGGTGCTCGGCCTGCAGCGCTTCGACCTCAAGTACAGCGCAGGCACGCTGCCTCACGAGCACAGCATGAGGGCGATCGAGCTGTACGGCACGAAGGTCATCCCGATGGTCAGGGACCTGCTGGCCTGATTGTGCGGATGCACTACCTCGGCTCCCCGGGCTGGGCGAAATGCTCGTGAAGCGCCCAGCCCGCCCGAGTAGCGTTGGAGCATCCATCGCCACCGCGCCCGAGACTCGGGGCCCGGGAAGCGCGAGCTCGCCAACAACCGAGGAGTTTGCACAATGACGTACCCCAACGAAGCGGAACTGCTTGCGAAGGTCCCCGGCCAGCTGTTCATCGGCGGCGAGTGGGTCGACGGCGCGGATGAGCCGTTCGCGGTCAACGACCCGTCGACGGGCAAGCCGCTCAAGCACATCGCCAACGCGAACCCAGAGCAGGGCATCCAGGCGCTCGACGCCGCCGTCGCCGCGCAGGAGGACTTCGCCCGGATGGCACCGCGCGAGCGCGGGGAGATACTCCGACGCGCGTTCGACATCCTGCAGGAGCGCCGCGACGAGATGGCGCTCATCATGACCCTCGAGATGGGCAAGCCCCTTGCTGAGGCGCAGGGCGAGGTCACCTACGGCGGCGAATTCCTGCGCTGGTTCAGCGAGGAGGCCGTCCGCGTGCACGGCCGCTACGGCACGCAGCCAGAGGGAACGGGACGCATGATCGTCTCGAAGCACCCCGTCGGTCCCGCGTTCCTCATCACGCCGTGGAACTTCCCCCTCGCCATGGCGACTCGCAAGATCGCGCCCGCGATCGCCGCAGGCTGCACCTCGGTCGTGAAGCCGGCGTCGCTCACGCCGCTCACGACCCTCTACTTCGTGAAGATCCTCGAAGAGGCTGGCCTGCCCAAGGGCGTCGTCAACGTCATCACGACCCGCAGCACCGCCGCGGTCTCCTCCCCGATCATCGCCGACTCGCGCCTGCGCAAGATCTCGTTCACCGGGTCGACCGGCGTCGGCCAGGGCCTCATGAAGGAGGCCACGAAGAACGTGCTCCGCACATCCATGGAGCTCGGCGGAAACGCCCCGTTCGTCGTGTTCGAGGACGCTGACCTCGACAAGGCCGTCGAGGGTGTCATCGCGGCGAAGTTCCGCAACATCGGACAGGCCTGCACGGCTGCGAACCGCATCCTCGTGCACACGGATGTCGCGGACGAGTTCGCGCGTCGGGTCACCGAGAAGGTCGCCGCGTTCAAGATCGGCCGCGGCACCGAAGACGGCGTCATCATCGGCCCACTGGTCGAGGACAAGGCCGTCGACAAGGTCGCCTCGCTGGTCGACTCCGCAGTGGCGGCGGGGGCTGAGCTCCTGCACGGAGGCAAGCGCGTGGAGGGCGACGGCTCCTTCTACGAGCCGACCGTGCTCAACCGCACCCCATCGTCGAGCGACATCTTCCGCGAGGAGATCTTCGGACCGGTGCTCTCCATCACGACGTTCGCCGACGAGGAAGAGGCGATCCGCCTCGCCAACGACACCGAGTACGGCCTCGTCTCCTACGTCTTCACGGAGGACCTCAAGCGCGGCCAGCGCCTCATCGACCGCATCGAGACGGGCATGATGGGCCTCAACATCGGCGTGCTCTCCAACGCGGCGGCGCCGTTCGGCGGCGTCAAGATGTCCGGCATCGGACGCGAGGGCGGCTTCGAGGGCATCGAGGAGTACCTGTACACGAAGTACACGCTCACGCCGAACCCCTACGCGTAAGCAGCACGCAGCACGCAGCACGCAGATCCCGTCGCCAGCCCAGAGCTGGCGGCGGGATCTTCGTCTGCCGTCTGCCGTCTGCCGTCTGCCCCACCCCCGCGCTCACCCAAACAACGCGCTCGTCAGCGTCCTCGTCAGCGCTCTCGTCGGCGCCCTCGTCAAAGGAGACGGACTTGTCCACATTCCTACTG
>NZ_PSYA01000011.1:0-191994 GCF_002931395.1 Pseudoclavibacter sp. RFBI5
ACCGTACGCCCCGCATCCTGAGAGCCACCGCCCCCGGGTCCGCTACCCAGCGGACCCCCCCCGGAGCCTCACGTCGAGGGGGCCTTGTCGGGCCGTGATGGGCTCCGATTCGCCCGGACCTCTGCGAGGGCGGCGACTCGCGGGGGCTCTCAGGATGCGGGGCGTACGGTCGTGCCGTGAGCGTGCACATCCGCAGCATCGGCACTGCCGTCCCCCCGACCGAGCTGCCCCAGACGAAGGCCCGTGACCTCTTCGCGGCCCAGCCCGGCATCAACCGCCTCGGCGCGCGCCTCATCGGCGCGGCCTTCGACGGCTCCGCGATCGAGACGAGGCACACGGTCGTGGATGCGCTCGCAGGCGGCACCGACTCGGCGCTCGTCGCCGAAGGCCTGGTGCTGGACGCCTCCACCGGCGCCCGCAATGCGGTCTACGCCGAGCGCGTGCCCGAGCTGCTGCTCGGCGCCTCCCGTGCCGCGCTCGAGGGCAGCGGCCTCGAGACCGGCGACATCACGCACGTCGTCACCGTCTCCTGCACGGGCTTCTACGCGCCCGGCCCCGACTACGAGCTCGTGCGCGGCCTCGGCCTGTCGCCCCGCGTGCAGCGCTTCCACCTCGGTTTCATGGGCTGCTACGGCGCCTTCCCGGCACTGCGTGCAGCGGATGCCTTCGCCAGGGCCGACCCGAACGCGGTCGTGCTCATCGTGTGCGTCGAGCTGTGCACCATCCACTTGACGAGCTCGAACGACCCGGAGCAGATCGTCGCCACCTCGGTCTTCGCCGACGGGGCCGCTGCAGCCCTCGTGACGGCACGTCCCGCCCCGGCCGGCACGCGCATCCTGACCATCGACGCCCTCGCGAGCACCATCACCGACGAGGGCGAGTCGGAGATGGCGTGGACTATCGGCGACAGCGGGTTCCGGATGCGCCTCTCGGGGTACGTGCCGAGCATCATCGGGGCGTCGATCGAAGACGTCGTCGCTCCGCTGCTCGCGCCGACCGTGCCCGCCGAGACGCCGCTGTGGGCGATCCACCCAGGTGGGCGGAGCATCCTCGACAAGGTCGAGCAGGCCCTCGGCCTCACCGAGGAGCAGCTCGCGCCGTCACGAGGCGTGCTGCGCGACCACGGCAACATGTCGAGTGCGACGGTGCTGTTCATCCTCGAACGGCTGCTCAGCGAGAACGCCAGCGACTCGAGGCGCGGCATCAGCGGCGGCGAGTCGAGCATCGACGGGCCGGGCGCTGACGGCCCAGGCGTCGGCGACCCGAGCGCCGGCGATCCGACTATCGAGAACGCCAGCGATCGCGGGCAGGCGCTCTGCGCGATGGCGTTCGGTCCCGGACTCACGGTCGAGGTCGGACGATTCACGCGGACGCGCGCGTGAGCGCACTCCGCGCGGTCGCCTCGGCGGCCGCCCTCCCGCGCGATACGACGTCGCTCGAGCTCATGGACGACCCCGATTGCGACCGCGATCGCCTCTTCGCGACGTACCGGCAGTTCCGCGCCGTCAACGCGCTGGTCGCGGGCTGGCGTCGCGTGTACCTCCGCGACGTGCGGCCCGTGCTCGACCGGACGCGCGCATCCAGACTGCTGGACATCGGCTTCGGGGGCGGCGACATCCCACTGGCACTCGCCCGGTGGGCCGCGCACGACGGGCTGCGCCTCGAGGTGACCGCCATCGACCCCGACGAGCGAGCGCACGAGTTCGTCGAGACGCGCGGCCTCACGGCGAGCGGCGTCGGCTTCCGGGCGGCCTCGAGCAGCGAGCTCGTCGCCGCGGGGGAGTCCTACGACATCGTCACGTCCAACCACCTCCTGCACCACCTCGACGCGGATGCGCTCACCGGCCTCCTCACCGACAGCGCGGCCCTCGCCCCGCTCGCCCTGCACAGCGACATCGAGCGCGGACGCCTCGCGCTCGCCGCGTTCGGCGTCGCGACGAAGCCCCTCGACCGCGGGTCGTTCGTGCACTTCGACGGGACGCTCTCCATCCGTCGCAGCTACACGGCGACCGAGCTTCGAGCGGTCGCGCCGCAGGGATGGACGGTGCGGCGCGAGTTCCCCTACCGCCTGCTGCTGACCCGAGACCAGACGCTCACGCCGCAGGGCTCGCCTCAGCCCGCCGGTGTACCGTCGGCGACGTGAACGTGCCCCCGCTGCTGGTCGCCGCGACGACCAGCTACGCCGCGAACTGCGCCCTCGGCGTGAGCGTCGCGACGGGCGTCGTGCGCACCGGCCGCTGGCATTGGATCCACCACGCCCTCTACATCTGCACGTCGGCGCTCACGCTCGCCGCCGGCGTGACGCTGCTCACGAGCGGCGACGAGCACCGCCGCCGCGCGGGCACGCTGCTGCTGCCGACCGCGCTCCCGCTCGCCGCGATCCCGTACGCAGGCACCCACTCCCGACGGCACCCCGCCATCGCGCTCGCGGCCGCACCCTTCTACGCGCTCGCGGTGCGAGCATCCGCTCGCCCGGCATCCGCCCGACGCTGACTCGCCCCGCCCCGCCCCGCCCCGCGCCGCGCCGAACCACTGCCAGAGGAATGGCCCTTCTGGCGAGGCGAGAGCGGCACATTGACCGGCAGCGATCTCCGAAGAGGCGAGCCCAGCGGCACGGTGACTGGCAGCGATTGGATGCGGCCCGCGTTCACCGTTCAACGCTCCGAGACCCGCCTCAGCCTTCGCCGTTGTAGTACGGCCACGGGTTGATGCGGCGGTCGCCGCGGCGGTCCGGTCCGGTGAGCGTCACCTCGCCGGTCGCTGCCCACTCGACGCCGCGCGGGAACATGCGGATGAACTCGATGCGGCGGAACGTGTCGATGTCGTGCCCGATCGTGATCGTGAACGAGCGGCCAGTGCCGTACTCGTTGATCCAGGCGAGGGGCTGGTCGGTGTTGATTCCGGGCAGCGCGGCGATGCCCTCGGGCGGGATCGCGACGGGGTAGTGCGGCATGGGCCACATGGGCGCCTTCTCATAGGACTCGAGGTCGTCGAAGGTCGTGAGCAGCACCTTCGCGCCCTCGTACAGCTCGACGCCGACGAGGATGTCGTCGCCCGTGACCGTCCAGGTGTCGTTGATGCCGTCGGTGATGGCGTGGCGGGGTTCGGTCGTGCGCAGCTGCGCCTCACCCCAGGGGCGGGGACGGATGCCCGTTGGCACGCTGAGCTTCGAGCCGCGCATCGCGTTGTACTCCTCCGGGTACCCCCAGTCGTCTTCCTGCACGGCAGAGCCGTGGAACCAGACGATGCCCTTGCCGTCGTCGTGCACGAACTTCAGGATCGCCGCATCCGTCTCGGGACCGAATCCGGTGCCCTGGTCGTGGTAGCCGTCGCGACCTTCGAAGACGATGAGCAGCACGTCGTACTTGTCGATGATCTCGGAGGTGAGACCGCGGGGGTCCTCGGTGACGCGCACCTTGAACCGACCCGTGTCTTCGAGGAGCGTCGTCAGCCACTGGTTGTGCTGGCGGAAGCTGCGGAACTCATTGTCATGCTCGGACGTCATGTGTCCCGAGAGGATGAGCACGTTGAGGGGACTGGTCACTGGTTCTCCTTTGAGCCGGGTGGTCAGTCCAGGCTTCCACCCTTCTGTCGAAATCGCACATAAGGAGTTCGGATCACCGGCATCAGGCTGAGGGGCTGGACTTTCGGCCCCCGAGGTCCACCCGCAGGCTCGGGCATACGTTTCAGGCGGATGCGCCAGACTCAGCGCATGGAATTCCTCGACGTCCTGCGGCGCCGCAAGACCACCAACGGCCCGTTCCTCCCAGACCCCGTCAGCGAGGAGCATCAGCGCCTCCTCATGGAGGTCGCCGGCCGTGCCCCATCGCAGCTCAACAGCCAGCCGTGGCGGTTCGTGGTCGTCGAGGCGCGCGAGACGATCGAGGCGATCGCCAGCATCAGCGGCGAGAGCATGACGACGGCCATGAGCAACGGCACGTTCTTCGAGCGGTACAAGCCGTACTTCCGCTTCAGCAAGCAGGAGATGGAGGAGCGGCGAGACGGGATGCTGTTCGACAAGCTCCCCGCGCCCCTCCGGCCGTTCACGAGCCAGGTGTTCACGAAGCGCGGCCAGTTCCTCATGAACTCGCTGCGCGTCCCCAACACGCTCGGCGAGGAGAACCGCAAGCTCGTCGCGGGCTCGCCGCTGCTGCTCGGCGTGATGCTCGACCGGGCCGAGTATCGGCCGGGGGAGCTGTCCTCGTTCTACTCGGTGTTCAGCATGGGGGCGGCGATGGAGAACATCTGGCTCACCACGGGTGAGATCGGGATGGGCATCCAGTTCGTGTCGTTCCCCATGGAGGTGCCGGGGCAGTGGGACAAGATCGTCGACCTGCTCAAGGTGCCGGACGAGTTCGAGCTCATGGCCGTGTACCGCCTCGGCTACCTCCCCAAGGAACAGCGCCGCCCCGCCATCGACTGGTCGTCGCACCAGCGCAAGCTGCCCTCGCAGTACGTGTTCCGCGACACGTGCGAGACCCCGCAGCGAGGCTGGGACGAGGCCGAGCCGACGACGTAGGCGACGGGGCCTGCCGTGCTCCCCGCGTCGCGGGTCAGACGTCGGTGGAGTTCGCCAGAGCTGTCCGCGCCACCTCTCCCGCGAGCACGAGCTCGGCGACGGCTTCCATCTCGGGGCTCAGGAAACGGTCGGGACCGGCCCCTTCGGAGACGGCGGAGACGAGGCCGAGGACGGCGCCGGTGGCCCGGCCTGGCTCGAGCGGAGCGCGGAGCTGGAGCGCGCGGGATCCTGTGAGCACCTCGATGGCGAGCACCCGCCCGAGCCCGTCGACGGCGCGGCGCAGCTTGCGCGCTGCAGCCCAGCCCATCGAGACGTGGTCCTCCTGCATGGCCGATGACGGGATCGAGTCGACGGACGCGGGCACCGCGAGCCGCTTGAGCTCCGAGACGATGCCCGCGGCCGCGTATTGCGCGATCATCAGACCCGAGTCGACGCCGACCTCGTGCGCGAGGAACGGCGGGAGCCCACGGTTGCGGGACGGGTCGAGGGCGCGGTCGGTGCGGCGCTCGGAGATGCTGGCCACGTCGGCGACCGCGATGGCCAGGAAGTCGAGGACGTAGGCCACGGGTGCCCCGTGGAAGTTCCCGTTCGACGCGACCCGACCATCCAGCGTCACGACCGGGTTGTCGACGGCAGATGCGAGCTCCCGCTCGGCGATCATCGCCGCGTGCGCCAGCGTGTCGCGGGCGGCCCCGTGCACCTGGGGCGAGCAGCGCAGCGAGTAGGCGTCCTGCACGCGGCCGTCCTCGGGCCCGCGGTGGCTGGCAACGATGGGGGAGTCGGCGAGGAATCGGCGCAGGTTCGCGGCGGACTCGCCCTGGCCGAGCTGCGGGCGCAGGGCCTGCAGATCGGCGGCGAAGACGGCATCGGTCGCGAACTGGCTCTCGACCGACATCGCGGCGGCCAGGTCGGCCGTCGTGAGCAGCATCCGGATGTCGTGGATCGCGAGCAGCAGCATCCCGAGCATCCCGTCGGTGCCGTTGATGAGCGCGAGGCCCTCCTTCTCACGGAGGACAAGCGGCTCGATGCCGGCGGCCGCAAGTGCCGCACCCGCATCCACTTCGGTGCCGTTCTCGTCGCGGACGGTGCCCTCGCCGGTCGCGGCGAGGGCCAGGTGCGAGAGCGGGGCGAGGTCACCCGAGCAGCCGAGGGAGCCGTACTCGCGCACGATCGGGGTGATGCCCGCGTTGAGCATGGCGGCATACGTCTCGACGACCACGGGCCGCACGCCGGTTCGCCCCGTCGCGAGGGTCTGCAGGCGCAACAGCTGCAGCGCCCGGACCACCTCGCGCTCCACCTCCGGCCCGGTACCAGCCGCGTGCGAGCGGACGAGGCTCGCCTGCAGCTGCACGCGCCGCTCGGGTGCGATGAACTTCGTCGCGAGCGCGCCGAAGCCCGTCGAGATGCCGTAGTGCGGGTTCGGGTCGTCGGCGAGGCGTTCGATGAGGTCGCGGGTGCGCGCCACCTCGGCGAGCGCGGCCGGTGCGACGTCGACACGCGCGCCATGCCTCGCGACAGCGACGACCTCCGAGGGCTCGAGCGGGTGAAGGCCGAGAGTGACGGGCGCGAGCGGCGCAGCCTGTCCCGAGCCGGGCTCGGCGGAGCTGGACGAGGGGCGGCCGGCGGCGGATGCGGGTGTGCTCATGACCTCGATTCCACCC
The DNA here is from genome assembly GCF_002931395.1 of Pseudoclavibacter sp. RFBI5. Taxonomy (NCBI): domain Bacteria; kingdom Bacillati; phylum Actinomycetota; class Actinomycetes; order Micrococcales; family Microbacteriaceae; genus Pseudoclavibacter; species Pseudoclavibacter sp. RFBI5. Next base: position 6,181 of record NZ_PSYA01000011.1, read on the forward strand.
CACCCGTTGCGCATCGTCAGCGCCGGGAGGAGACTTGGTGTCTGTGATCCCAGACAGAATGCCCGCGCTGGCGGGCCAGCTCGCGCGTGCGTTGCCGACGGTCGACCCGGTGTCCAACATGAGTGCTCATCCGGCGCCTTTTTGGCTCATCAGGCGTTCCGGGCCGTCTTTTGCACTCATGTTGGTCACGGCTGCCCGGGAGTCTTTCGCCGTGGGCGCGATGGGCTCGGCAGACGCGACGGGCCTGGTGGCTGCGACAGGCGCGACGGGCGCAGCGGAGTCGCCTGCACGCCTGTCCAACTTGAGTGCAATATCTGCCGTCCGGGGGCTCTTGGCGCGTCCCGGGCAGTTTTTCGCACTGATGTTGGTCACGCGCGCGGCCAGGTCGAGGTCGCTCGAGGGCATTGCCGGGATGAGCGCGTGACGGCGGCCGGCGGCAAGGCTGCTGGCCGCGCCCAGGTGCCGGCGGCCGACCAGACGCTCGCGATCCTCAGCTTCCTGAGTCGCCAGCGGGGGCCGGTTGCGGCGAGCACGATCGCGACGCAGCTCGGTATCCCGCGCTCGAGCGTCTACCACCTGCTGACGACGCTGCTCGAGCACCGCTTCGTCGTGCATGTGCGCGGCGAGCGTCGCTGGGGTCTCGGCACGGCCGCGTTCGAGTTGGCTGGCGGATACGCACGGCAGGAGCCGCTCGCGCGGGTCGGCCACCAGGTGGTCGCCGACCTCGTCGACCAGGTGGGGGAGAGCGCGCACCTCGCGGTGATGAGCGGCCGGGATGTGCTCTACATCGTCGACGAGCGCGCACCACGTCGGCCGGTTCTGGTCGCCGACGTGGGGGTGCGTCTGCCGGCGCACCTCACCGCGTCCGGTCGTGCGATGCTCGCGGCCCTGCCGCAGAAGCAGGTGCGTGCGCTGTTCCCGGATGCGTCTTCGTTCGCGGATCGCACGGGTCGCGGCCCGAGGACTCCGCGCGAGCTGCGGGCGGTGCTCGACGGGGTCCGCAGCGGGTCGCTGGCGTCGGAGAACGGCGAGGTGTCGGTGGGGATGCGCTCGGTGGGGATGCCAGTGCTCGACCACACTGGGTGGCCGGCGGCTGCGATCGCGGTCACCTGGTCGGAGGATCGCCCTCAGGATGAGCCGCGCCTGCGGCTGCTCCTCGAGAGGTCAGCGGCCGAGATCACCCGCCGCATCTTCGGCGGTAGCCCGGCCGCGGGGACTCAGGTGAGGTGCGGCGGGTTGCTCGTGTCCGGCTCGTAATCCTTGGTCCCGAGCGGGTGCCGTCGGCGCTGTCGCGCGCTCTTGATGATCGTGATCAGGCCGTAGCCGCCGGCGAATCCGCCGACCCAGGTGAGGGCGTGCAGGTAGGCGGGTCCGCCCATGAGGTCTGCGATGACGGCGATCACGCCGAGCGCGAGTCCCGCGATGAGGTATCCGAGGGCGAGAACTTCTTGTCGTGTCATGTGCATCTCTTCAGGCCAGGGAAGCGAATGGGGGTCACGGCGACCGGGTCGACCGCGTCAGTTTCCAGTGAATATACCTCCTGCGCCGGGCCCCGACGGAGTATGAGCGCGCTGAGCGGTCGGGGTGTGAGGATGGGGCGATGACACGCATCCTCATCACCGGTTCCACCGACGGCCTCGGATACGCGACTGCGGAGTCGCTCCTCGATCAGGGGCACGAGGTCATCGTGCACGCGCGGAGCGCGGCTCGGGCGGAGGCCGTGTCGGCGCTCATCGACCGCGGCGCGGACCTGGTGATCGCCGACCTCGCCGACCGCGGGGCAGTGCTCGACGCGATGGACGAACTCAACGATGGGCGGGCCATCGACGCGGTCATCCACAACGCCGGCGTGCTGACGGGGCCGAGCCTGCTGCCCGTCAACGTTGTCGCGCCGTATCTCTGCACGGCTCTCCTGACGACTCCGAGCCGGCATGTCTACCTCAGCAGCAGCATGCACCGAGACGGCAAGGCACAGCTGGCGGGGCTCGACTGGTCGGGTGGTTCCGTGACGGCGAGCTATTCCGACACGAAGCTGCTCGTCGCGGCCTTCTCGGCGGGCGTCGCCGAGCTGTGGGCTCCGCGCGTGCTCGCCAATTCCGTCGACCCGGGCTGGGTGGCGACGAAGATGGGCGGGTCAGGGGCGCCAGATGACTTCGATCTCGGCCATGAGACGCAGGAGCGTCTGGCGGTCGACCCGAGTCTGCAGGTCACGGGCGGCTACTGGCACCACGGCGCCGAGCAGCAGCCGGCGGTCGGTGTGCGTGACGCGGACTTCCGGGCGCGCCTCATCGCGGAGCTGGCCGAGGTCACCGGGGTCGCCCTGCCGAAGCGCTGACGCGCGCACGCACGCACGCACAGATGAGTGCTCGCACAGACGCGGGCCCGCGCATCCGGGACCAGGAAAGGAGGAACCTGGTGGATGCGGGGGCCCGCGCGGATCGTGCGAGTGCCGTGCTCAGCTCGCCGGTGGAGCAGCCCACGAGCTGAGCACTGCCCGGAGCGGAGTGACCTAGCCGCGGCCCTGCACTGCGTACGGGTTGAGGATGGCCTCTTCGGTTCCGGGGAGGATGCCCTCCTCGGTCGCGGTGGGGCGTCCGGCGTCCGGCGGGAACGACTCGGTCATCGAGATCGGCATGGCGCCGTTGCGGTAGAGGTTGTTGGAGCCGGTGGAGGGCTTCCAGTCGTTGGGCTCCCAGTCGGGCACGTAGTTGCGGTAGCCGCCCGTGTTGACCTCGATGCGCATGCCGCTGGGGTCGCGGAGGTAGAGGAAGCTCTGCTCGCCGATGCCGTGGATGGAGGGGCCGTACTCGATGGGAATGTTGTTCTCCATGAGCACGTCGGCGCCCTGGAGGAGCTCCTCGCGGGTGTCGACCCAGTACGCGTAGTGGTTGATGCGGCCGGGGCGCGACGAGCTGTCGAGGACGACGCCGAGGTCGTGCGACTTCTCGTTGGTGGTGAGGACGGAGAAGACCGTGACGGGGTGGTCGTCGAGCACCGTGTAGGCCATGATGCGGAAGCCGAGGACCTCGTTGTACCACTTCGCGAAGCCGCGAACGTCGGAGGCGGCGACGGTGACGTGGTCGAGCTGGCGGGGGCCGACGGCGTGCTTCGAGCGCTTCTCGGGGCGGTCGGGGAAGACGGAGGCGTGCTCGGCGTCCGCCTGGTACTTCTCAACGTCCCAGTAGAGCTCCATCGTGTGACCGTACGGCCCGGTGAAGGTGTACGACTTGCCGTGGCCGACGCTGCGGTCTGCCCATTCGCCGTGCACGCCGGCGGCTTCGATGCGCTTGGCCGCCTCGTCGAGTGCCTCGGCGCTGGAGGTGCGCCAGCCCATGACGTTGAGGGCGGCCTCTGGGCCTTCGGCGATGACGAGGCTGTACGTGTAGTAGTCGCCCCACGAGCGGAGGTAGACCTTGCCGTCTTCGCGTGCGACGACGCGCAGGCCGAATTCGTTCTCGTAGAACGTGACCGAGGCTTCGACGTCTGGCGTCGCGATCTCGATGTGCGAGAGGTGGGAGAGCAGTTTGATCATCGTCGATCCTTTTCGTCTGGTGCGGTGCGTCTGTGGCGGTTCTCGGCCGCGGCTTGCATGTGCCGTCGCGGGCACAACACCACTTTCGTCCGGAACCCACATATCAGGGAAGCTGAAGTTCATGATGGCGAGCATCATCGATGTGGATGGTCCGCTCGCGGCTACCATTGCGGCATGTCCGGTGGCGGTGGTGATGAGCGCAGTGTGGCGCAGAAGCTGTTCGCGATCGTCGACGCGTTCGCGGCTCGTGAGGAGCTGACGCTCACGCAGGTCGCGGCGGCGGCGAACCTGCCGGTGTCGACGGCGCACCGCATGCTCGCGTCCTGGACCGAGTGGGGTGGGCTCGAGCGTACGGTGTCGGGCACCTACCGGGTCGGCATCAAGCTGTGGCGCCTCGGGGCGCGCCGGACGACGGTCGAGCGCTTGCGCGCCATCGCGCGGCCGTATCTCGAGGATCTCCTGGAGGCGACGGAGGAGAACGTGCACATCGCAGTGCGGGACGGCCTCGGCGCGGTCTACCTCGAGCGCATCTCGAGCCCGAACGCGGTGCGGGTCATCTCGGATGTCGGCACGCGGCTGCCCCTGCACGCGACGGGTGTCGGGCTCGTGCTGCTCGCGCATTCGCCCATCGAGGTCTTCGACGAGGTCGTCGCGTCGAAGCCGCGGCAGTACCTGCCGAACACGATCACCGAGGAGAAGGCACTTCGGCGCCGGCTCGCGGAGATCCGGGCGACGGGCCTCTCCAGGTCGGTCGAGGAGATGACGCCTGGTGCGTTCTCGATGGCCGCTCCGGTGGTGGATGCGCACGGCGAGGTCGTCGCGGCGGTGTCGATCATCGCGCACGTCGAGCGCCTCGCCGAGCCGCAGTTCGCACTCGGGGTGCGGATGGCGGCGCGTGGGATCTCGGGTGCGCTCGGGCGTTAGGGACAGCCCCCGACGGGAGCTTTGTGGTGCACATGCTGAGGCACGACGGGGCGTGCACCACAAAGCAGACCGGGAGTCAGAACGCCGTCAAGACGTTCTTGAGATGCTCGACACGAGGCGGTTCGGCGAGGTGTTCGCCCACGAGGGCTCGCCATTCCTGGAATTCGGGAGACTCCCGGAAGATGACCATGTGGTGGTCGACGGACTCCCATCGCACGATGAGCCGGTACTCGGTGGCGTCCTCTGCGACAGACTCGAGCGCGAAGGTGCGCGCACCGGCAGTTCGCTGGAACAAGGGGGCTGCTCTTGCGACGGCGCGCTCGAACGCCGCCTGGTGTCCGTCATGGACTCTCAAGGTCGCGACTTCGGTGACAGAGTCGAGACCGGAGGGGCCAGCGCTGTCGGCCGATTCCCCGTCGATTCGCCCGTGCTCACCGCTGTCGATGAGCGTGCGTGTGGAATCGATCGATCCGTAGGTCCAGAGGATTCTCATGGGCTCGGTGGCCGAGATGTTCTCGAAGTGGTGGGGAATGTTCGCGGGCACGAAGGTGGTGTCAAAGGTGTTGAGCTCCGAGCGTTCACCGTCGATGTCGACGATGGCGCGGCCTTCGATGACCATGACGGATTCGGCGACGTTGTGGGTGTGGTGGCCGATCTGGGCGCCGGGGTCGAAGATCGTCATGCCGTTGAGGTAGGAAGTCGCGCCTCGGCCGTAGGTGACGAGGGGGATGGTGCGTGCACCACCGCCGCGATTCTTTGAGGGCAGCTCTTCCGGTCGAAAGACATGGGGCTGGTAGGAGCTGATGGGGCTCATTCGCTGACCGGTCCGATCCAGATCGTCTTGACGTTCACGAACTCGCGGATGCCGTATCCGGAGAGCTCGCGCCCGTAGCCGGATCGCTTGATGCCGCCGAAGGGCAGGCGCGGGTCGGAGGCGACCTGGCCGTTGATGAACACGGCTCCCGAGTCAACTCGTCGTGCGGTGGCTCGAGCAGCGTCGACGTCGCGAGAGAAGATCGTCGCCCCGAGCCCGTATTCGCTGGAGTTTGCGAGCTCGACGGCCTCATCGATGTTGGCGACGCGAGTGACGGAAGCGACGGGGCCGAAGGTCTCTTCGTCGAACGCGGCGCTGCCCGGCTTGACGTGGTCGAGGATCGTTGGCGGGTAGAAGTAGCCAGGGCCGTCCGGGATCGCGCCTCCGATGAGCGCCGTTGCCCCGGACTCGAGCGTGCGCTCGACCTGCTCGTGCAGAGCGTCTCGGAGGTTGCCACGTGCCATGGGGCCGATCTGCGTTTCCTCGCGGCGAGGGTCTCCAACGACCAGAGCAGCAGCTTTCTCGGTGAAGAGTCTCACGAACTCGTCCGCGATGCTCTCGTCCACGAGGAAGCGCTTCGCGTTGACGCAGGACTGCCCGGTGGTGTTGAAGCGGGAGCTGACGGCAACAGTGGATGCGGCCTCGAGGTCTGCATCTGCTGCCACGATGAAGGGGTCGGAGCCGCCAAGCTCGAGGACCTGCTTCTTGAGGACGCTGCCCGCCTGCGCGGCGACGAGTGCGCCGACTTCGGTAGAGCCGGTGAGGGTGACCGCGGCGATGCGCTCGTCCTCGATGATGCCCTTGACCTCGGACGCGTTGATGATGAGCGTCGAGAAGAGTCCGGCTGGGGTGCCGGCCTCGTCCATGATCTTCTGGATGACGAGAGCACTGCCGGGGACGTTGTTGGCGTGCTTGAGGATCGCGCCGTTGCCAGCAGCGAGGGCGGGCGCTGCGAAGCGGAAGAACTGCCAGAACGGGTAGTTCCAGGGCATGATCGCCAGGACCACGCCGAGCGGATCGAACTCCACGCCGGAGGTTGTGGCGTTCGACTCGATCTCCTCGAATGCAAGGTACGACGCCGCGTGCTCGGCGTAGTAGTCGAGGGTCTTGGCGGACTTGAGGATTTCGCCGCGCGCCTCAGCGATGGGCTTTCCCATCTCATCGGTGATGAGCGCCGCGTATTCGTCGACACCGCCGCGCAGTGTCGCGGCGATGCGAGTGAGCAGCTGCGTGCGCTCTTCGAGGGGTGTCGTCCGCCACGTCCGCTGCGCGGTGACCGCTGCGGTTAGAGCGCGGTCAACGTCCTCAGGGGTGTGCAGCGGGTAGTCGGCAATGTTCTGGCCGGTTGTCGGGTTGATAGCGGTAGGCATTGTTCTCTTCCGTTCTTCTTTGAAGTGAGTTAGCTGCGGTGGGGGAGCGCGATGCGCGCTTCGCTCGCGAGTTCCGCCAGGTCGTCCCAGGTGTTCGCGGGGAGGATGATGCCGCCAGCAGCGGCGTTCGCTGCTGCCGATTCGTCCTCGATCTCGCCGGGGTAGTAGATGCGTTCATGCCCCTGCGCGAGCGGGGTGTCGTGGACCTCGTCGATCATCTGCTGGACCCTGGATTGGAACTCGTCCGGGGAGCCCAGGGTTGCGACGTCGATGGCGAGGAAGAGGTGCCCAGCCCCGGAGGGCTTGTCCGCCTCGTACGGCCCGTGGACGCTCCGGCCAACTTTGCTCCCCGTGAGCGCGCCGGAAAGCACGTCCATCATGAAGCTGATGGCGTATCCCTTGTGGCCAGCCATAGGCAAGATCACGCCGTGTACGGCTTCGCCAGCGTCAGTGGTCGGAGCACCGTCCGGCGTGAGCGCCCAAGTGGAGGGAATCGGCTCTTCCCGCTGGCGGGCAAGGTAGATCTTCCCGCGCGCCACGGCGGTGTTCGCGATATCGAGCGAGATCACACCGTCGCCATTCGGTGCCGCGATCGACCATGGGTTGGTGCCCACACGCTTCTCGCGGCCACCCCACGGCGCCATCGCCGGGGACGCATTGGTGGTCAGGATGGAGACGCAACCGTCGTGCGCCGCGCGGCGGGTGAAGTACATGGCCGTCCCGAAGTGGTTCGAATTGCGAACGCCGACGGCGCCGATGCCATGCACGCGAGCCCGAGTCACGGCCTCCTTGCGTGCACGCTCAGTCAGGACCTGTCCAACTCCATCGTGCCCATCGATCAGGAGGAGACTGCCCGTGTCCACGAGCGTCGTGGGGGTTGCGGAGGCCTGCATCGCTCCGGTTCTCAGGCGAGCCACGTACCAGGGAAGGCGCAGCAGCCCATGCGACTGATGCCCCCACATATCGGCCTGCACCAAGCTGTCCGCGACCAGATCAGCGTCGGCTTCCTTCAAGTGGTGGAACTGGAGCACGCTCGACGCGAAAACACGCCACACCGCGGCTTCAACGCGAACTCCCTGGGGGCTTATCGTCTGCATTCTTCGACCTCTCGGAACCAGCACCATCGTTGGTGCATGAGTTAGGGTACACCTTCAGGTATACCTAGCAAGAGGGAGAGTACATGTTCAGCGTCTGGGTCACGGTTGAAGTGCAGGAACAATACGTCAGCGAATTCCTGGCAGCGATCACGGAGAACGCGGAGTCCTCCGTGCGCGACGAGGTCGGCTGCCTGAGTTTCGATGTCATCGAGATCGACCGAGAGGCTCGTCAGTACGGGTTCTACGAGATCTACCGCGACGAGGTCGCCTTCACCCTCGAGCACCGTCGTGCGGCGCACTATGCGACCTGGAAGGATGTGGCGGCTCGAGCCCTCGTCCCCGGCTCGCAGGTCATCACGACTGGCGACCGCTTCGTTGCGATCACGAGTCGCTGACGGCGATCAGCCGTCGATGTCCACCATCGCGTCAGGGCGGGTGGAGTCGAGCAAGGCGGTGAAAATCGCCTGATCCACGTGGAAGAGGTGGTTCATGCAGGCGGCCGCGGCTTTGTCTCCGTCGCCCTGCGCGATGGCGCGGCACATCTCGATGTGCTCTCGTACGGACTCCGCGAGACGGCCGACGTCGGCATGGGCAATTCTCCGCAGGCGGGAAGCGTGCGGTCGAAGCTCCGTGATCGCTCGAGCGAGGTAGTCGTTCGAGGTGAGCGACACCACGGTGTCATCGAACTTGCGGGTCAACTCGGCGAAACGGGCTGCGAACTCCGGGGAGTATGGCTCGTCCACGAGCTCAGCGAATGCCGCTTCAAGGTCGAGAAATCGCACGCTCAGCGCCGGGTCTTTCACTTGCCGTGCAGCAATCGCCTTCATCGCTGCCGGCTCAAGAATGCGTCGATAGTCGAACAGTGCTCGGGCGCTTCGCAATGAGAGCCGCGTCACCGTCGGGGCGCGTCGGGGCTCGATCTCGACGAGCTGATCCACTGCCAGCCGACGGAGTGCTTCACGGACCGGCGTGCGTGAAGCGCCGGTGTGCTCCACAAGCATCGCCTCGGGCAACGCCTGCCCAGGGGTGAATGTCCCGTTCTCGATGTCCTCACGCAGGTGGCGATACACGCGCTCGGTCTTCGCAAGCTGCTCCGGCACCGCACCGGCAGATGAATCAGCTGAACGGGGTTGCGCGATTTCGACCATGGGTACATATTAGGTTCTCAATAGGTATACCTGTGTGTATATACTCCGTGTACCTAGCCTGGCTGGGTTGTGCTGCGCAACCGCAGGCGACCTAGAGTCCCCGTATCGACAATGAGGAGCAACGATGCTCGTAGTCCTCGGCTTTCTGATGATCGCCGTCTTCATGTACCTCGTGATGAGCAAGAGGGCGACCCCCATCGCCACGCTCATCCTCGTCCCCCTGATCTTCGGGGCGTTCACTGGGGCTGGCCTCGGCATGGGTGACATGGTGATCGAGTCTTTGCTCAAGCTCGCACCAACCGCGGCACTGCTGTTCTTCGCAATCATCTTCTTTGGGACGATGATCGACGTCGGCCTCTTTGACCCACTGATCCGACTCATCCTGCGCTTCGTGAAGGACGATCCGGTGCGTCTGGTCATCGGGACCGCGCTGCTGACGAGCATCGTCTCGCTCGATGGGGATGGCTCCACTACCTTCATCATCGTCACCTCGGCGTTTCTGCCTCTCTACCTGCGTCTTGGGCTCAGCCCTGTCGTGCTCACCGTCGTCGCGGCACTTTCCAACGGTGTCCTCAACACAGTGCCGTGGGGCGGTTCGACTGCTCGCGCCGCGGCGGCCCTTGGGGTGTCGCCGATCGACATCTTCGTCCCCATGGCCCCTGCGATCTTCGCGGGCGTCGTCACCGTGCTGGTCCTCGCATACTTCCTGGGCCGTTCCGAGCGCAAGCGCATCGGCAGGCTGTCCCTGCCCGGCGAAGGCGGCGGCGTGTCACCCTCAGTCGACAAGAACTCCAGCCGGCAGCTCGTGCACAGCATCGCCGCCGCAGAGGGAATGCCCAAGACGGGCTCATCGGTGGTCATCGAGAACGACTTCGCTCGTGAGGTCACGGAGACCGGCACCATCCAGACCCGCCCCAACGCACGTCCGAGGCTGATCTGGTTCAACCTCGTCCTCACCCTGGCCGTCATGACGCTGCTTGTCATAGATGTCGTCGAGCCGGCCGTTATCTTCATGGCCGCCGCCGGTATCGCCCTTGTCGTGAACTTCCCGAAGATCAAGGAACAGTCCGCGCAGATCAAAGCTCACGCCGACAGTGTGATCAGCGTCGTCGGCATGGTCTTCGCCGCATCCGTCCTCACCGGCATCATGAACGGCACCGGCATGATCACCGAGATGGCCGCGTGGCTCGTCTCGATCATCCCGGACTGGATGGGATCGTTCATGCCCGTCATCGCGGGGCTGCTCAGCATCCCGCTCACGTTCATCATGACCAACGACGCGTTCTACTTCGGAGTGCTTCCGATCCTCGCGGAGACGGCGAGCCATTACGGGATCGCTCCCGTCGAGATGGCGCGCGCTGGGCTCGTTGGACAGGCGCTGCATCAGTCCAGCCCACTCGTGGCTTCCTTCTTGCTGCTTATCGGGCTTGCGAACGTCAACCTCGGAGACCACTTCAAGAAGGTCATCGTGCGGGGCATCCTCGTGGCGCTCGTGATGCTCATCGTGGGCGGCCTGATCGGTGCGTACCAGCTCTTCTGAAGACTGCTGCGGAAGCGAGCCACCGGTGCTTGACGCGCCGGTGGCTCGTTCTGGTTCGAGCTGCAGTTCGCACTCGGGGTGGGGAGTTCTCACCTTGTTGCCCTCCGTGAACGTAGCTAGGCTAACTACATGACTTCCCTCGCTCCCACCTCCGCCTCTGAGAAGTCAGCCAAGCGCTCCACTTCGGACCGCTACTGGGACGCCTACCAGCGACGCACGCTCCCGAAGGAGTTTCTCGCCCTGTCCGTCATCGGTGCGACGCTCAGCGTCGGCTGCATCGCCGCCGTCTCCGCGTTCCTCTGATCGGGTCGGTGACCACAGCTCATGACTGACGTCTCAAGGAACCGCGAACAAAACTCGACGACCCGTGAGCGCCCCTCCGCGACTCCAGGGGACGAGGCCTCTGAGGCCGTCGACGAGCTGCGCCGAGCGGAGGCGCGCCTCGGGCGGCGCCGCCAGGCGACCGGTGAGCTGAGCGAGACCCACCGGTCCGCGATGCGGTTCATCCTCGAGCGCACCGGTGAGGGGAAGCGAACGAGCCCTGGCGAGCTGGCCGACTGGCTCGACGTCACGAGCGCGTCGGCGACGATGCTCGTGCAGCGCCTCACCGAATCGGGCCTCGTGCGAACGGCGCCGGACCCGGATGACCGTCGACGCAAGATGATCGTTCCGGTCGACACCGACCTCGACGCCGACGAGATCGACCCCGTCTCCGGCCAGATCCGCAGCCTCTCCGAGGACCTCTCGCCGCAGGAGGCGAAGCTCGTCTCGCTGTACCTCGACCGCGTCACCGCGGTCGTCGATGGGGAGTCGTCGAACAGCTGACGCTGGAGGCTGACCCTTCGGCGCACGACCTCGGCATTCGGTGGCACAGGGCGGCAGCAGGTGACGGCGGAAACCACGACGCCGCCCGAGGCTGTCGCGATGACAGCTTCGGGCGGCGTCGTGGTTTCCGCCGTGGATACCTACGCTTCGACGTCGCCGCGGATCGGGAAGGAGACGCGAACGAGGCCTTCGACGGCACCGTCTGCGCGCACGAGCGTCACCGTGTCACCGTCGACGCGGGAGGTCGCGCCGACGACCTCCGCCCCCGCGAGGTCGAGCCGATCGGACAGTGCCTCGAGGACGACGGTCTCGCCGACAGGCAGATCCACGAAGGCGTTCGCAATGCCACCCGTGCGCGTCCAACGCACCCACGGAGTGTCGCTCTCTGCGCCGAGCATCGAATCCAGCGGACGTGAGCCGAAGACGGGCTCTCCGTGCACCGCGTTCCAGGCCCCGAGCACCTCGAGCGTGTGCCGCTGCAGCTCCGGCACCTCGCCTGAGGCCGTGAGCCCGATGTTCAGGAGGAAGTTGCCGCCACGGGACACGATGTCGACGAAGTTCCGAATCGCGTCGACGCCGCTGAGCGAGTTCGACTCGTCCTCCAGCGTGTTGTGCCCGAACGAGAACCCGACGCCGCGGCAGTTCTCCCAGGCGCCGTCACCTTCCTGGGCGCGTCCCTGCTCGTACTCGCTGGTCCGGAAGTCCCAGTGGGTCTCGCCCCACCGGTCGTTCGAGACCCCATCCGGACGGCTCGCGTAGAACTTCTCAAAGATGTTGACCAGGCTCTTCTCGCCTGGCGCCTTGCCAGCGTCCGGCCACTCGATGTCGCCCCACAGCACCTCAGGCTGATACTTCTCGATGAGGTCCACGACGTGGTCGTGCGCGTAGTCGGCGTACTCCTTGTCGACGGGGCGTCGGTCTCCCTCGATGGGGCCATCGATGACGGCAGCGTCGGTGAAGTGCCAGTCGAGTCCGCCCGAGTAGTAGACGCCGAACCTCACGCCGCGAGCCTCGGCGGCGTCCTTGAACTCCGCGACGAGATCGCGGTGGGGGCCGCGCTGCACGGTGTTGCGGTCGCCGGTTCCCGGAGCGTCCCACAGCGCCACGCCGTCATGGTGCTTCGTGGTGGGGACGAAGTAGCGAGCCCCGGTCGACTTCACGAGGTCCATGACCGCCCCCGCATCGAAGTTCTCCGCCTTCCACAGGTCGATGAACGCGTCATACGGGGCACCGTCGAACACCTCCTGCTGATGCTGGTGCGCCGTGCTGCCCTCGATGCGCACCGTGTTGTAGTACCACTCGGCGTAGGGGTTGTGCCGGAACCAGTACTCCTCGTCGAACGTCCCGAGCGGACCGATCGGCTCGGCCCAGGCCGGCACCGAGTACGGTCCCCAGTGCACGAAGATGCCGAGCTTCGCATCCTGGTACCACTCGGGTGTCTCGCGTTCGAACTTCTTGTAGGCCTCTGGGCGGACGGGCTCTGACTTGAACATTGCCATGGGAAGCGGCTTCCTCTCTGAAGCGGTTGCTGTTGCCTGGTTGGGGTGGGGGAGGGCCGTCGGTGGGCGACGGGAGTCGCGGTCAGCGGCCGCCCATGCCGGACGTGACGACACCTCGGACGAGGTGCTTCTGCAGCGCCACGAGCAGGACGGTCGTCGGGAGCATCGAGATGACGGACGCCGCCATGAGCAGATGCCACTGGGTGCCCTGCTGGCCGAAGAACTGCTGGAGTCCGAGCGGGATCGTCCCGAGGGCGCTCACATCGTTGACGATGATGAGTGGCCACAGGAACGAGTTCCAGTACGTGATGAAGGTGAAGACCGCGAGCACGGCGAGCGTGGACCGGGAGAGGGGCAGCATGATGCGGAAGAAGATCGTCACCGTTCCAGCGCCATCGAGGCGGGCTGCGTCTTCGAGCTCCTGCGGCACCGTCATGTAGAACTGGCGGAGCAGGAAGGCACCGAGCGCGGTGAACGCCCAGGGGATGATGAGCGCCTCGTACGAGTTCACCCACCCCAGCGAGCGCATGAGCACGAATGCCGGCACGATGATGACCTCCTGCGGGAGCATCATGGTCGCCAGGAACACGGCGAACGTGGCGCCGCGACCCTTCCACTTGAGCCGAGAGAACGCGTAGCCGGAGAGCGCGGCGACCGCGAGCGTGAGCGCGGTCCCGAGCACGGCGACGATCATGCCGTTCATCAGGTACTGGCCGAAGGGGGCGTACTCGAAGACCTCGACGAAGTTGCCCCATTCGAGGGTCGAGCCGAAGAGGCTCGGGGGAGTGGAGAAGATCTCGTTCGGCTTCTTGAGAGATGACCCGATCATCACGAGAAGCGGCGAGATGAAGATGAGCGTGACGATCCCGAGCAGCACGTAGCCGATGGCGGAACGGATGCGCTGACCTGCTCGACTCGGAACTGCGGCCCTGCGTCGGACCTGGGTGGTGCCGCTACTCATAGTGCACCCACTTCTTCTGGCCGATGAACTGCACGGCGGTGATGACCAGGATCATGATGAACAGCACCCAGCCGGCTGCGGCGGCGAGCCCGAGCTGCTGGAACGTGAAGCCCTGGTTGTAGATGAACTGCACGAGCGTCAGCGTCGAGGTTCCGGGCCCTCCCTTGGTGAGGATGTAGGGCTGGATGAAGACCTGGAACGACGTGATGAGCGTCATGATCGTGGCGAAGAACACCGACGGCGAGATCAAGGGCAACTGGATGCGCCAGAAGATCGTCCAGGGGTTGGCGCCGTCGAGCTGTGCGGCTTCGATCTGGTTCTCGGGCACCGAGTCGAGGGCGGCCGAGAACACCAGCATGTTGTAGCCGAACCCCTGCCACACGCTCATGACGACGATCGCGGCCATGGCCCAGTTGGGATCGGCCAGGAAGTTCGGCAGCTCGATCCCGAAGAGCGTCTGCGACGTCGCGTCGAGCGTGCCGCCGGGCTCGTAGATGAGACGCCAGACGACCGCGTTGGCGACGATCGGCGTGACGGTCGGCAGGAAGAACAGCACCCGGAAGAACTGGCGTCCCTTGATGCGCGGTGACAGCCATGCGGCCATGCCCATCGAGACGATGAGGTTCAGCGGAAGGTAGAGGACGACGAAGAGGAGCGTGTTGCCGAACGCGGCCCTGAAGGTCTCGTCAGCGAACAGGCGCTGGAAGTTGTCCATGCCGGTGAACGTCGGGCTGCCGATCATCGGCCAGTCGTGGAAGCTCATGACGAGCGCGATGACGATGGGGGTCAAGGTGAAGAGCCCGAGCCCGATCGCGTGGGGGGCAGCGAATGCCGGCCCCCACAGGTTCGGGCGCTGCCTGCGCGGCGGCGCCGGCTCTCGCTTCGCCTCGGTGGTCAAGGGAACCGCGGGCGTCGTCGCCTCCGGTTCAGTGGTGAGCGTCATGATCCGAGCTGCGTCGCGATCTCGGGCAGGACTTCATCCGCCGGCTTGTCGCCGTTCACCATCTGCGGCCCGTACTGGACGAGCAGCTGGTTGAACTGGTCGCCCTTCGCGGAACCCGGGAGGGGGATCGCCGTCTCGAGCGCCGCATCCATGGCCTCCTGGAGGCCGTCGATACCGGCGTTGTCGAACCACACCTGCTGCGCGGCGGTGCGTGCCGGGAAGGCGCGGCCCTGCTCAGCGAGCGAGGTCAGCACCTCCTCGGAGGTCATGCCTGCGATGGCAGAGAGGGCGGCTTCCGGGTCTGCGCACTCCGAGGAGATGCCGAAGCCGCTGCCGGCCGAGAAGGTGCCTCCGCCGTTCGGGCCGGCGGGCAGCGTCGCGACGCCGATCTCGAAGTCCGTCTTCGCGTTGAAGTCGAGCAGCAGCCACGGGCCTCCGACGACGGAGGCGGCTGAGCCGTTCACGAAGGCGTTGTCGTCCGCGGTGTTGTCCGGTCCGTTGGCGACTGTCGCGCGGCCGTCCTGGACTGCTTCCGCGATCCATTCGACTCCCTCGCCGAAGGCTGAGTCGTCGAAGGTGAACTCGCCGTTCTCATCGAGGACGCGGCCTCCGTTGTAGGCGAGCACGCTGCTCTCGAGGAAGAGGTCCTCGACCGTCGATGCGAAGCCCACCTGGCCGGCGTCCTTGAGCTTCGCGGTGGCCGCATCGAACTCGTCTGCGGTCCAGCCGGGAGCCGGGTCGGCGACGCCCGCCGCGGCGAAGGCGTCCTTGTTGTAGAAGAGCACCATGGGGCCTGTGTCGTAGGGAATCGCGTACTGCTGGCCGTCGACCTGCATCGCGTCGAGCGCGCCCTGGTCGAATTCGGCGAGGTCGATGTCGGAGCCGGCGATGAGGTCGTCGAGCGGCAGGAGGCCGCTGTTGAACTGGTTGATGCGGAGGCTCTGCATCGAGACGATGCACGGGGCGGCGGAGGTGCCGAGCTGCGTGGACAGCTTCGTCCAGTAGTCGGCGAATGGTGCTCCCTGCAAGGTCACGTTCACCCCTGAGGCGGCGGCTCCTGCTTCGCCGACGGCCTGCCAGGCTGTCTGGTCTTCCGTGGATCCGATCCACATCGACCAGACGAGCCCGTCAGCGGATTCGGCAGAGTCTCCCGACGCGCATCCTGCGAGGGCCAGCGACCCGATTGCCAGGACGGCGGCGGCAGTCTTCGTGCGTCTCTTCATCGTTATCTCCTTTGATGTTGCGATGTTGGGGCGTGCGGCCCCGAAGCTTCGCCTGAGGCGATCTAATCATCCGATGTTTAGATGGTCAAGAGTGAGTTTGAGTCAATTCAATGGATGGAATGCGGGTAAACATCGGTTCAACTCGCAGCAGGCGACACGCGGAGTCCGGCCATCCCGCCGTCGACCGCGAGGCTCGTGCCCGTTGTCGAACGTGCGGCCGGACTCGCGAGGTAGGCCACGGCCTCGGCGACCTCGTCGGCGTCCACCAATCTGCCCTGTGGCTGCCTCGCCTCGAGCGCGGCGCGCGCCGCGTCGGGATCGGCGGAGTCGGCGAGCAGCCGCTGAACCCACGGTGTGTCCGCGGTGCCCGGGTTCACTGCGTTCACGCGTACCCCGTCGGCGAGGTGATCCGCGGCCATCTGCAGCGTCAGTGCCAGGAGCGCTCCCTTCGTCGCTCCGTAGACCGCGCGCTGTGGGAGACCTGCAGTCGATGCGATCGAGCAGGTGTTCACCACCGCTGCGCTGGGCGAGCGACGCAGATGTGGCAACGCGGCTCGCGTGACCCTCACAGCCCCGAGCACGTTGATGTCGAACGCGCGGTGCCACTCTTCGTCGGAGTTGGTCTCGATCGTCCCGACCGTGCTGATGCCGGCATTGTTGACGACGATGTCGACCCGCCCGTGCTGTTCGACGACCCACTCCACGCCCGCCCGCACAGCCGCGTCGTCGCCGATGTCGACGACGGCGCCTCCCTCGCTCGGCGCGAGATCGAACGGCACGGCGATCGCCCCAGCTTCCTGGAGTCGCGTCACGATCGCGGCGCCGATCCCAGAGGCGCCGCCGGTCACGATCGCGACAAGCCCCTGCATGGATCCGCTCACACGATCACCTGCCGCTGCGTTCCGAGGCCATCGATGCTGAGCTCGACCACGTCGCCGACCTGCAGATACGGGAACCGTCCGGAAAGAGCGACCCCTTCCGGAGTGCCCGTGAGGACGACATCGCCCGGCTCGAGCGTGAGGTATTGGCTCAGTGTCCAGATGATGTGCGGGACATCGAAGATCATGTCGGCTGTCGAGGAGTCCTGCCTCGGCTCGCCGTTGACGAAGCTGCGAAGGCGCAGTGCTCGGAAGTCGACTTCGTCCGGAGTCACCAGCTCAGGCCCGAGCGGCGAGAACCGAGGGGCCGACTTGCCCTTGCTCCATTGCCCACCCGGGGCTTCGAGCTGCCAGGCCCGCTCGGAGAGGTCGTTGCCGATGAGGAAGCCGGCGACCGCATCCAGTGCTTCGTCGCTGCTCTCGAGGTAGCTGACGCGCTTCGAGATGACGACGCCGAGCTCGACCTCCCAGTCCGACTTCTTTGAGCCCCGCGGCAGGGGCACGTCGTCGAACGGCCCGGAGGCCGTGTTGGGTGTCTTGAGGAACATGACGACGTCGCTCGGGGGTGCGGCGCCTGACTCTGCGGCGTGGGCTGCGTAGTTCATCCCGACGCAGATGATCGCCGATGGGCGCGCGACGGGAGTGCCCACGCGGAGTGCTTCTGCTCCGTCGAGCTCGGGGAGCTCCCCGGCCTCGTGCGCCGCTCGGACGCGAGCGATGCCACCGTGCTCGAAGAACCCGCCGTCGAGGTCTTCGGTGACCCCTCGCAGGTCGAAGTCCGTGCCGGCCGCGCGAAGGACGGGGATCTCTGCCCCCTCGTCACCCAATCGAAGAAAACGCATACATACGCTCCAAACATCTGAAGATTACGACCTCTGAGGGCCTACGACGCGGCTACTGTAACACTTGACGCGGTATTGATCCGATGTTTACAGTTCTCGGCAAGGAGGAACAATGAGCAAAGTTCAGTCACTGACGACTGTCGACGTCCGGTTCCCGACGTCTCTGACCGCTGACGGCACCGACGCGATGAATCTCGACCCCGACTACTCGGCGGCGTATGCGGTGATCGAGACCGACGCCGCAGACGGCCTCGCGGGCCACGCGTTCGCCTTCACGATCGGCCGCGGCAACGACGTGCAGGTGGCCGCCATCCGGTCGCTCGAGCAGTACCTCATCGGGCGGGACGTCGAAGAGCTGCTCGCCGATATGGGCGCCACCTACCGAGGGTTCGTGTACGACTCCCAGCTGCGCTGGCTCGGCCCCGAGAAGGGCGTCATGCACATGGCCATCGGCGCCGTCGTCAACGCCCTGTGGGATCTCAAGGCCAAGCGCGCCGGTGAGCCGCTCTGGCGGCTCCTGTCGCGCATGTCGCCAGAAGAGCTCGTGCAGCTGGTCGATTTCCGCTACCTGTCCGACGCGTTGACCCGCGAGGATGCGCTGCAGATCCTTCGAGCCTCCGAACCGGGAAGAGCAGAGCGGGAGGCGACCCTCCTGCGCACGGGCTACCCGGCCTACACGACGACCCCCGGATGGCTCGGCTACTCCGATGAGAAGCTTGCGCGACTCTGCAGGGAGGCGCTCGACGACGGCTTCCCGCAGATCAAGCTCAAGGTGGGCGGAGACCTGGATGACGACATCCGGCGGATGCGCATCGCCCGCGAGATCTGCGGCCCCGACTTTCCCATCGCGATCGACGCGAACCAGCGTTGGGACACGCGGGATGCCATCGAGTGGATCACCGCGCTCGTTCCCTACGGGATCGCCTGGGTGGAGGAGCCGACCAGCCCGGACGACGTCCTCGCGCACGCCGCCATCTCCCGCGCCATCGCACCCATCCCCGTCGCCACCGGCGAGCACGCGCACAGCCGGGTCATGTTCAAGCAGTTCCTGCAGGCCGATGGCATGCAGGTCATGCAGATCGACGCGAGCCGTGTCGGAGGCGTCAACGAGAACATCGCGAACCTCCTGCTCGCCGCGAAGTTCGGCGTGCGTGTCTGCCCGCACGCGGGCGGAGTGGGGCTCTGCGAGGCTGTGCAGCACCTCTCGATGTTCGACTTCGTCGCCGTGAGCGGCACGATGGAGAATCGGATGATCGAGTTCGTCGATCACCTGCACGAGCACTTCGTGAGCCCGACTGTCCTCGAAGACGGGCACTACGTCACCCCGCTCGCCCCCGGCGCCGGAACGGAGATGCTCTCGCAGACCCTCATCGACTACGCGTTCTCCTCAGAGCCGGTCGTGGTCGCGTGATCGACCGGCTGGGCTTCGGGGCCGCCTCTCTCGGCAATCTCTACCGGGAGGTCAGCGACGAGCAGGCCCGTGCGGCTCTCGCGGCGGCATGGGACGAAGGCGTTCGGGTCTACGACACGGCGCCGCATTACGGGCTCGGCTTGTCCGAGCGAAGGCTCGGGGCGTTCCTGTCCGGCCTTCCTTCGGACGAGTACGTGCTCTCCACGAAAGTGGGGCGTCTCCTGGTGCCCAACCCGGATTTCGATGGCAGGACAGACGAAGCCGATGGGTTCGCTGTGCCCGCCGACCGCATCCGCCGGTTCGACCCGTCGAGGTCGGGCGTCGAGCGAAGTCTCCATGAGTCGCTCGAGCGGATGGGCGTCGACCGGGTCGACGTGGCCTACCTCCACGACCCCGACGTCTATGACCTCGACGCCGGCATCTCCCAAGGGCTGCCTGCTCTTGTGGAGCTGCGCGAGCAGGGTGTCGTCGCGGAGGTCGGCATCGGCGTCAACGACGTCGGTGCGGCGCTCCGGGCCGTCGAGGAGAGCGACATCGACGTGGTCATGATCGCCGGCCGCTACACGTTGCTCGAGCAGCCAGCAGCCAGCGAGCTGCTGCCTCGTTGCCTCGCGCGTGGCGTGAGGGTGGTGACGGCTGCGGTCTTCAACTCCGGACTGCTTGCGACGGCGACCCGCGCGGCTGATGCGCACTACAACTATGGGGCTGTGCCAGAGGAGGTCGCCGCACGCGTCGACCTGCTCGCGCAGGTCTGCGAGAGGTACGAGGTGACGCTTCCCCAGGCCGCCATCCAGTTCCCCCTCCGCCACCCTGCAGTCTCGACGGTGGTCGTCGGCACCTCGCGGGCTGCCGCCGTGCGCGAGAACGCACGCCACCTGCGAGCATCCATCCCCGAAGAGCTGTGGCTCGAGCTCGAGCGGCTCGGCCTCATTCCTGCTCCAGCATTCGAGCGCTGACGCCGATGACCTGATGGCGGTGCCGGCTGGCACCGCCATCAGGTCATCGCCGCAGTCGATAGGCCCGCGCCGCCGTCTCCGTCCCGACCTGCAGCCACTCGGCGTCCGACAATCGCGCGCGTACGAACTCCAGCCACTCGGCTGTCGTGAGTCCGGCGGCGCCGACGGCACTCACCGGCCAGTCGCTCCCGAACATGCAGCGGTCTGGGCCGAAGACAGCCAGTGCTGTATCGACGACTCGTCCGACCCGAGCGGCGAAGCTCGCCTGCGAGCTCGGGCCAGCCTCGGCAGACAAGCCGCTCAGCTTGACGGAGACGTTCGGCAGGGCGCCGAGCCTGCGCAGGCCGCGCTCCCAGGACGCCCAGCTCGCGTCGCGCTCGTCGTCGGCGAGCGGGGGCTTGCCGACGTGGTCGAGAATCACCGGCAGCGAAGCGGCGCGGGACACCGCGTCCGCCAACTCCTCGAGCTGCCACCAGCGCACGCAGGCATCGAAGCTCGCACCGCGCCGGGCGAGCACGCCAAGGCCCGAGACGAGTGCGTCTGACGCCACGGCGCCACGGGGGAGGTCCTGCAGCAGGTGACGAACGCCGCGATAGAGCTCGAGCTGCTCGAGGGCGTCGAGGTGTGCCTCGAGTGCGGGGACGCCGCGCAGGAGGTCGGCGTCCGCGACGATGCCGGAGAGCGCCGGCCACT
Organism: Pseudoclavibacter sp. RFBI5; assembly: GCF_002931395.1. Lineage (NCBI taxonomy): Bacteria > Bacillati > Actinomycetota > Actinomycetes > Micrococcales > Microbacteriaceae > Pseudoclavibacter > Pseudoclavibacter sp. RFBI5. The sequence continues at coordinate 26,837 of NZ_PSYA01000011.1, forward strand.
TCGGCGCAAGCGACTGCACCCAGCTGGCCTCCGTCAGTGCGTCTTCTGGGGCGGCGCCAGCCTGCACGAAGACGGCCGCGTGCACGTCGCCTCGCTGAGCGTCGTACTCCGCGGGCAGTCGCGACGCGGAGAGGTCCGGCAGTGCGTCGAGCCAGTCGAACCGCACCCGCGCCCGGTCCCAGACGTGCACGTGCGCATCCACCGACCCTGAACCGCGGACTCCGCTCATGTCAGCTGCGCCGCTTCTGAGCCTCGAGATCCCACATCAATTCGAGCGGCGAGTACCCGTCTTCGCCGTCGGGGCCTCGGAACACTTCGACGAAGCGTCCGATGTCTTCCTGCCAGCGCGCGTTCGCGGCATCTCCGTCGAGTGCTGCGTTCGCCGCTTCCCAGTCGTCGCAGATCACGTCGTGGAACAGCCGATGCCCTGAGCGGTAGATGGTCCAGCTGCGGATTCCGACGCGGTCGAACGTCGCAACGAGCTCGGTGGGAATCACCGCATGGCTTTCGCGATACCACTCGATGGCGCCCGGCTTGATCTCCGAGTGCAGCGCGACCCTCATCGAGCGTCTCGCAGCCAGCGCTCGACACCGGACACGTGGGCGAGCGTGAGTGCCGCAGTGAGCTCCGCGTCTCCTGAGCGGAGCGCGTCCAGAATGGCCCGATGCTCGTCGATCGTCCGTGCAACTGCTCCAGCCTGAGTGATGCCGCGCCAGACGCGGGCCCGCACGGTCCGGCTGGACAGCGAGTCGATGAGGCTCGTCAGGTACTTGTTCCCGGTGCTCTCGACGATGTGGCGATGGAACTTCAGGTCGTGCTCGATGAGCCCCTCGACCTCGGTGTCGTCACCGATCTCACGGAGAATCTCCTCGAGGTTCTCGAGCTGCTCGGGCGAGGCCTCCCGCGCGGCCACGGCCGCAGCCTGAGGCTCGAGCATGCGTCGCACTGCGAGGATCTCGAGCACGCTGTCATCCTGGTGCAGGTCGACGACGAAGTTCATCGCCTCGAGCAGCAGGCGTGGCTCGAGACTCGTGACGTACGTGCCGTCGCCCCTCCGCACATCCAGGACCCGGATGACTTCGAGCGCCTTGACGGCCTCGCGAAGCGAGCTGCGCGACAACCCGAGTCGATCGCTCAGCTCCTTCTCTGGGGGGAGTTTGGACCCAGGCACGAGATCGCCGGAGACGATCATCTCCTTGATCTGCAGGATAGCTCCGTCGGTGACTGCCATGATCGGAGTGTAGTCGCATTCATCCGATGTCTGCTAGCTCGACGTGGGCGCGGTGTCCAGTGGCGCGAGGTGGCGCCCCGCGTGATCCGTCTCGGGGTGCGGATGAGAGGAGCGCCCCTCCGCAGACCAGCGGAGGGGCGCTCTTGGGTGATGACTTCAGGTGTTGTCGGCGGGCTCAGGCGTTCTTTCTCCGAGCCAGGAGTGCCGCACCGAGCAGGAGCAGCGCACCGGCGGCCCCGAAGGCGAGCCACGGCAGGTCGGCGCCGGTGGTTGCGAGCTCGGAACCGCTGTCGGCCTCGGCGGAGCCCGGCGCGGATGGAATCGTGCCTGGCCCCTGGCCCCCGGTCTCGGTCGTCTCCGTCGGCTGGACTGAGATCGGCGGCAGCGCGGTGGCGGTTGCCGTCGCCGTGGGCTGCGAAGTGGCCGTGGGGTCGATCGTCTCCGGCGGAGTCTCCGACGCTGCTCGGAGCAGCAGCACGGAGAGCGTCGATCCACCTTCTGGCCATTCGTCCCGCGGCAGGTCGCGGTTCTGACCGAGGCTCTCCCACCGGAGGACGTATCGGCCATTGTCCGTGTTGCCGCCTCGGTCCTGCTGCACGTTCACCTGCAGTCCCGGATACGTGCCGGCGAGCTCTGCGACCTGCGCCGGGTACGGCGGGGTCGACACCTGGGTCACCGGCTGCTGATCTCTGTCGATGATGATGCTCATCGGCTCGCCTGAGCACAGGTAGTTGACCTGCACGTCGCCGTCGGACAGCACCTCGGAGCCCAGCATCTGCACCTCGAAGACGAGGCTGCCGCCGCCACCGAAGCTCCATCGCCCCTCCCAGTCGGACACCTGGTCGATCTTCCAGGCTGGGTCGGAGGAGGTGCGGTCTGGCGTGGCCGTGAAGACCTGCGAGTTCCCCGCTTCGTCGTACTTGTGGTAGCTGATCAGCACTTCATCGTCGGCAGTGAAGCCGATACGCGCGTTGCCGTTGAGGAGCCCTGCGTAGTCTGGAATCGGGTCGACGACGTCGCCGGCTCCATACGTGAATGGGGTGGTGAGCGGTTCGCCCTTGCTGTCCTGCCAGGTCACGAGGTCGTCGCTGCTCGCGTAACTGAGCATGCTGTTCGTGGCGGCGTCTGGGGTGTCTCGCCAGACCCAGAGCAGGTGGAACTTTCCGTCGGGGCCCAACGTGGGGCCCTGATAGTAGGAGTTCCAGGTGCCTTCCGGGTTCTCGGTCGTACCGGCGCCGTCGAAGAGGGGCTGGTCGATCAGGCGCGACCATGACTGCGTCGTCTCGTCGAACAGGTTGAAGTAGGTGACACCCGAGCCCGAGCCGCCGTTTCGGTGGCTGAACACGAGGCTGCCGTCCTTGCGGTTGACGAACTCCGGGTAGGTCACGGAGTCTTCTGTCGCTGGGTCGACCATGGTCGGGACCGCGGTCAGGGTCGTCACGTCACCGGATACATCGGTGCGGTAGTAGTTCAGCGCGACATCGTGCATGTTGCCGGCGACGTGGAGCGCACCGTCGCGGTCGAGGCCCAGCGAGATGTAGTTGTGGCTGTCCCATTCGAGCGTCTCTGGGAGGGGCTGGTAGATCCAATCGCCTGCGCTGGTCCCGTCGGTGCGGAGGGCGCGCTGGGCGATGACCATCTCGCGGTCGTCGGTGTAGAAGCCGACGTATTGGCGATCGTCCTGGGTCAGGAGGTCCTGGAGGACGTACATGCCCGCCCAGGTGAGGCCGAGCTCCGATTCCTCGATGACGGTCTCGGAGGTATCGGCGAAGTCGTACGGTGCGCCCCGGTCGTCGCAGACGAGTGGGCCGGGTGTTGGGGAAGTCGTCGCGGACGCGCTCGCCGATGGCAGTGGGGAGGCGCTTGCGGTGGGGGTCGGGGTCGCAGCGGCTTCTGCGGTGGAGGAAGCCGCGGGTGGTGGGGTGTCGATCGGGCTGGTTGTCGCCTGCGCGGGCGCGGCGAGCAACGGCAGGCCGATGAAGGCGGCAGTGAGAACACTGGCGCTCGATAGCAGCGGGAGGCGGCGTGTGCGTTCAGCCATAGGGGCGGGACTCCTTCGTCTCGTGGTCCGTTGACTGTATCGTTTCAATCAACGCGGGGAAAGGCCCAAACCCCCAAAATGCCCCGATTCATCCGATGATTAACCGAAATTTACAGTGTTTGTCGCGGAAAGCACGCGAATATTGTCCGCTGCTCGCACTCAGGTCTGACCTCTCGCGGTTGAGGTGTTGGGGTCGCGCAGTGCACAGAAAGAGCCCGCGGAGTCGGCTCGGACGTCCAGATCGAAGCCGATCCCGCGGGCGGGTCGGCCGCTCGCAGAAGCGGCCGAGTCGTGAATTCTGTGGTGGCTAGCGGGTCTTTCCGAGCACGTGGATTGCTCCCGTCGTGACGCCGACCTCGAGCTTCTCGAGGGTCACCCCTCGGGTCTCGGGAACCTGCGTGATCGTGAAGAGCAACGCGACCGCCCCGATTCCGGCGAAGAGGAAGAACACCCCGCTGATGCCCATCCCGGCGATGAGGCTCGGGAAGTAGAGCGCCAGGAAGCCGTTGGTCATCCAGCCGAAGAACACGGACACGCCGATGCCGAGGCCGCGCATGTGCAGCGGGAAGATCTCCGCCAGGTACACCCAGACGGCGACGTTCAAGAAGGTCTGCATCGAGGCGACGAACGCGACGACGAGGATGAGGATCACGAACGGGCGGGCCGGGTTGCCGACCGGGAGCAGCAGGGAGGCAGCGCCGATGAGCAGGTGGCAGGTCGTCGTCAGCGTGAGGCCGATCGCGAACGTCTTTCTGCGGTCGACGCGGTCCATCATGTACAGCGCGATGAACCCGCCGATGACGGCGACCACACCGGGCGCGATGTTCGCGATGAGAGCCGCATCCGCTTCGAAGCCTGACTCGATGAGCACGACCTGGCCGTAGTACATGATCGAGTTGATGCCCGTCAGCTGCTGCATCATGGAGACGCCGATGCCGATGAGCAGGATGCGGATGAGCCACTTGTTCGTGAGCACCGCGCCGAGGCCGACCTTCGCTTCCGTCTGCTCCTCCTTCGTGACCTGCTCGACCTCGCCGAGCTCGGCGATCGCGCGTTCCTCAGATCGCACCGTCTTGAGCACGGTGAGCGCGTCCGCGTGGCGGCCCTTCTCGACCAGCCAGCGCGGCGACTCGGGCATGCGCAGCATCCCGAAGAAGAGGGCGATGGCGGGGATCGCGCAGACGGCGAACATGATGCGCCAGACCCCGTCGATGTGGCTGAGCGTGTTGCCGAGGATGGCGTTGATGACAAACGCGGAGAGCTGGCCCGTGACGATCGCGACCTCGTTGCGGCCTGTGATCGAACCGCGGATCTCGAACGGCGCCAGCTCTGCCAGGTAGACGGGCACGACGGTGGATGCGCCGCCGACGGCGAGCCCCAGCATGACGCGCCCGACGACGAGCAGCGCGAAGTTCGGCGACGCGACGACGACGACCGTGCCGAGGAAGAACAGCACGGCGAGGATGATGATCGTGTGGCGGCGGCCGATGGCGTCCGAGATGCGTCCTCCGAAGAGCGCGCCGAAGGCGGCGGCGAACACGAGGGAGCTGGTGACGACGCCCTCCGTGAAGGCATCGAGGCCGATCTCCGCGGCCATGGGGCGCAGCGCGCCGTTGATGACACCCGTGTCGTAGCCGAAGAGCAGTCCGCCGAAGCAGGCGACGATCGAGATGAGTCCGAGCCGCTTGCGGTACGGGCCTGGCGTGAGTTTGGGCAGGGTCGTCTCTGACGCTGATGCCCCATGCGTGGAAGTGATGAGAACTCCTTTGTCTCCGCGGTTCGTCGCGCTCCTGGGTGATCTCTGCGCGATTCTGGCCGGGTCTCCCGGCCGATTGGAGGCAACCTTATACGTACTAGACGCAGGGCGCTAGTACGTAATAGTCTGTGCGTGCTGGGCGCACCCAGCAGCACAGTGTCGTGTCGGCACCGCCGTCCTCAGGAGAAGCACCATGTCCAAGACCCCCCTCATTCGTGTCGCGCTCATCGGCGCCGGCCGCATCGGCAGCAACCACGCCGCGCTCATCGCCCGCGACATCCCGAACGCCGAGCTCATCGCCATCGCCGACCCCGTCGAGGGCGCCGCGGCGAAGCTCGCCGAGACGCTCGGTGTCGAGCAGTCGTACACGGACATCGCCGAGCTGCTCGCCCGTCCAGACCTCGACGCGGTCGTCATCACGGCCCCGCCCCGCTTCCACACGGCGCTCGTGGAGCAGGCGGCCGCGGCAGGCAAGGCCATCTTCTGCGAGAAGCCGACGGGTGTCTCGCTCGAGGAGCTTCGCCGCGTCGAGGCCGCCGTCGAACGCCACGACGTGATCTTCCAGGTCGGCTTCAACCGCCGCTACGCCAACGGGTTCCCCGAGTTGCGCTCCGCCCTCGACGCGGGAGCCCTCGGCACACCGCAGCTGCTGCGCTCGGTGACCCGCGACCCGGGCCTCGCGAACCCCGCGGCGATCCCGCCGTTCACGATCTTCCTCGAGACCCTCATCCACGACTTCGACACCCTCAACTTCTTCAACCCGGGCGCCCGCGCCACCCGGGTCTACGCGGTCGCGGATGCGCTCGTCGCGCCGGACTTCAAGGACAAGGGCCTCCTCGACACCGCTGTCGTCACGATCCGCTACGACAACGGCGCCATCGCAACTGCGGAGGCGAACTTCTCCGCCGCCTACGGCTACGACACCCGTGCCGAGGTCTTCGGCAGCGCCGGCATGGCGACCGCGGGTGAGCTGGCGGCGTCGAGCCTGCGCCTCTATGGCGCGGCGGGCGCATCCTTCGACACGGTGCGCGCCGACACGCAGCTCATGCGAGCCGCCTACACGGGCGAGCTGCAGGCGTTCGTCGACGCCGTCGCCGGCGTCGAGAGCCCCCGCCCCGGCACGGAGGCCGCGCTCGAGGCCATGGTCATCGCTCTCGCCTGCATCGAGTCGGTCAAGACCGGCGCACCCGTCGAGGTCGTCCGATGAGCGGGACCGTCGCCGGCGCTGGCTCGAGTGCTGGTTCGGGCGCTGCCGAGTCGCCGTTCGTGCTCGCCGCCTGCGCGGAGATGCTGTTCCTCGACCTCCCGTTCGAGGAGCGAGTGCGGCGCATCGATGAGGCCGGCTTCGAGGTCGAGATCTGGCGATGGTGGGAGAAGGACCTGGATGCGCTCGTCGCGACCGGCGCGACGTTCGGCTCCATGTCGGGGTACATCCGCGGAGAGCTCATCGACCCGGACGGGGCCGACGCGATCGTCGCCACGGCGCGCGAGTCGCTTGAGGCAGCCCAGGTGCTGGATGTGCCGCGACTCGTGATCCACGGGACCGGCCTCGACGACAACGGCCTGCCCGTGCGTCCGAGCGCGCACACCACTCCGGCTGATTGGCTCCCAGCCCTGCGCACCTTGGAGCGCCTCGCGAAGCTCGGCGAGGAGTACGGCAAGGTGTTCACGCTCGAGAACCTCAACCACGCCGTCGACCACCCCGGCGTGCCCTTCAACCGGGCGAGCGACACGATCGCGCTCATCGCTGCGGTCGACAGCCCGCACCTCCGGCTCAACCTCGACCTGTACCACGCGCAGATCGGCGAGGGTGACCTCGTTGACCTGTGTGGGCGCGCGCTGCCCTACATCGGCGAGATCCAGGTCGCGGATGTGCCAGGGCGCTGCGAGCCGGGAACGGGCGAGATCCACTACCCGCGGGTCGCTCGGGAACTCGACGAGCTCGGCTACCGCGGGGTCGTCGCGATGGAGGCCTTCGCGTCCGGTGACTCCGACCTCGCGCTCCGCAGGTTCCGGGAGGCCTTTAGCATCGAGGTATGAGCGACGTTGACGCACGAGACGCCCGCCGCCCGGCGAGACCGGGCGGCGGCAAGCGCGTCACGATGCGCGACGTCGCCGACGCGGCTGGCGTCTCGCAGCCGCTCGTGTCGATTGTCATGCGCGACGTGCCCGGCGCGAGCCCGGAGTCTCGCGCGCATGTCCTCAAGGTCGCGGCCCGTCTCGGGTACCGGCGAGACGAGCGGGCGAGGATGCTCAAGCAGGGCCGTTCGCGCCTCGTCGGCATCGTCTTCCACGCGGCGCAGCCGTTCCACGGCGAGCTCATCGACGAGCTCCAGCTCGCGGCCCGGTCTGCTGGGTACAACGTGTCGCTCGCCGCGGTCACGAAGCGGCGGGGCGAGGCGGATGCGATCGAGGCGCTGCTGGGGGAGCGGGTCGAGGGGCTCGTCCTGCTCGGAGCGTCGCTGCCCGAGGAGCAGCTCGAACGCATCGCCGAGGAGGTCCCCGTCGTCACGGTCGCCAGCCAGTACTCGTCGGCGTCGTTCGACAGCGTGTCCATGGACGACGCGCGCGGCATGGAGCTTGCGGTGCGGCACCTGCACGAGCGCGGGCACTCGCGCATCCTGTACCTCGGGGCGCCTGGCGTCTCGGGTGATGAGGTGCGCACGGCCACGTTCCTCGCCGCCACGACTGCTGCCGGGCTCGGCGACCAGGTCGCGATCGTCGCGGGCGGAGCTTCCGAGGCCGCCGGCGCGAAGGTGATCGAGGAGGCGCTGGCGCGCTACCCGGACGCCACCGCGGTTGTCGCCTTCAACGACCGGAGCGCGCAGGGCGTCGTCGCCCAGGCGCGCCTCCTCGGCAAACGTGTTCCCGAGGACCTGGCCGTGGTCGGCTTCGACGACTCCGAGCAGGCCGAGCTGCCGTACCTGCAGCTCACAAGCCTCGCGCAGGACCCGGCGCAGCTCGCATCCGCGGCCGTCGAGATGGTGGTGGGGCGCGTCGACGCGAGCGCCGAAGGCGAGCAGCCGCGGAGCGGGGAGCACCGCATCCTGCCGACGAGGCTCGTCGTGCGCAGCAGCACCAGCAACGGCAACTCGGTCGAGCGCTCGAGGTGACGGACCATCGGCCGCCCGGCTTCGACGGGGCGAGTCCGTCCCGTCCCAGCGGTTCGCTGCCCGGGCTGCGCGACGCGGCCCGCCGCCAGTACTTCTCGCTCGGCACCGGCGAGCTGGCGTCGGTCCTGACCTTCACGATGCTGGGCGTGTGGGCCGTGCCACCCATCTTGCCGTCGGGCAGTGACGTGGCCGCGTTCTGGTCGGCGCTCGCACCCCTGCTGCTTGTGCTCCTGCACGGTGGTTCGTACTGGCTGCTCGCCCGCCGCTGGGTCGGCACCTCCAGGATGCCCGTCGGGCTCGCGCGCACGTTCTGGGTGCTGAAGTGGCTGAACCTCGCGGTGCTCGTCGGCGGCCTCGTCGGCATCGTGGCCTGGTGGCCCAGCTCCTGGCTGGTCGCGGTGCTCGTCCTGTTCACATGGGCATTCGGGGCCGTCGAGTACCTCAACTACTTCGTCGTGCGGCTGAGCTACCCGGCCCGTGCCTGGCTGCCAGGGGTGCGACGCCTTCGGACTCCGCGCTTGATCAGGGATATCAGGCAAGCCACGCATCGGTAGGCTTCCCGGATGCCACTCGGTCGCGGATTTCGTGTGCTCTGGAGCGCGAACGCCCTGTCGAACCTGGCAGACGGCATCGCGTTCGTGTCGATGCCGCTGCTGGCCGCCTCGGTCACCGACGACCCGCGCCTCGTCGCGGGCTTGGCGACGCTCTACGCCCTGGTCCGCCTCCTGGTCGCGCTGCCCATCGGCGTCTGGGTCGATCGGGTCGACCGCCGGACCCTGATCGTCGCGGCGAACGTGCTGCGCGGCTGCGCCCTGCTGGGGCTCGCCCTGGCGATCCAGCTCGGCTTCTCCTCCCTCATGGTTCTGTATGCAGCGATGGCGGTGGTCGCGACGTTGGAGAGCGCGGCGGACAACGCCGCATCGGCCATGCTGCCGTCGCTCGTCGACCGAGAGCGACTCGATTCCGCGAACGGGAGGGTCGCGGCGGCGCAGCTCGTCGCGGACGAGTTCGCTGGCCCTCCCCTCGGGGGATTGCTGTTCGCCCTCGCCGCAGCGGCTCCTGTCTTCGCGATGGGTGGGCTGTGGGCTGTCGCGGGCCTCGTCGCCCTCGCGCTGCCGATTCGGCGACTGTCGAGGCCAGGATCGGATGCGCGCGACGCACGACGTTCGGTCTCCGTCGAGGTGCGTGAGGGCATCGCCTGGCTGGCACGCCACCGTGTGGTCGGGAGCCTTGCGCTCATCGGAGCGCTCGCGAGCGTCGGCTACATGCTGCCCTTCTCTATTCTCGTGCTGTTCGCCGAGGAGCGCCTCGGCCTGGACAGCACCGGATACGGCTTGCTGCTCGCGGCGTCGGCCCTCGGTGGCTTGCTCGGCTCCTTCCTCGCAGCCCGGCTTCGCGCATGGCTCGGATACCGATGGACGATCGTGGCAAGTCTGGCGCTGGGGGCGCTGACGCTCGGTGGACTGTGCCTCACGACGAACCCGATCGTCGCCGGCGTGCTCTTGGCGCTCTACATCCTGCACGCGACGGTCTGGAACATCTGCTCGCAGTCCCTCCGCCAGCGCCTCATCCCGGACGAGCTGCTCGGACGCGTGGGCGCCAGCACGCGCGTGCTCGGCCTCCTGGGGCTTGCCATCGGGGCGACGATGGGCGGGCTCCTGGGGGTGGTCGACCTCGCGATACCGGTCGCCACCGGGGCCGGAGTGTTCGTGGTCTGCAGCTTGGTTGCTGCTGGCGCGCTGCGGGGCGGCGTATCCGGTCGGTCAGGCTCCGACGTCAGGCCTTGACGCTGCGCCCCGCAGGCACGACGAGGGGAGAACCCGAGTAAGGATCGCTGAGGATCGTCGACTCGACGCCGAAGACCTCCTGCACGAACTCGGCCGACACGACCTCACGGGGGTTGCCCTCGGCGACCAGCGATCCGTCCTTCAAGGCGATGAGGTGGGTTGCGTAGCGGGCCGCGTGGTTGAGATCGTGCAGCACTGCCACAAGCGTGCGCCCCCGGCGGTTCAACGCAGCGCACAGTTCCAGCACGTCGATCTGATGCGCGATGTCGAGATACGTGGTGGGTTCGTCGAGCAGCAGGTACGGGGTCTCCTGGGCCAGTGCCATGGCGATCCACGCGCGTTGTCGTTGCCCACCCGAGAGTTCGTCGACGAACCGGTCCGCAAGAGCGGCGGTCTCCGTCAGCTCCAACGCCTCATCCACTGCAGCCGCGTCTGCCGCACTCCACTGCTTCAGCATTCGCTGGTGCGGGTAGCGGCCGTGGGCGACGAGGTCGGCGACCGTGATGCCGTCCGGAGCAACCGATGTCTGCGGGAGCAACCCGATGGTCTTCGCGACCTCGCGCGTGGGAAGAGACAGGATGTTGCGCCCGTCGAGGACGACTGCCCCCTCGGTCGTGGGTAGCAGGCGGGCGAGGGCCCTCAGGAGCGTTGACTTGCCGCACGCGTTCGCGCCCACGATGACGGTGAACGACCCGTCCGGGATAGCGACGGTGAGATGCTCGCTGACAACCTTGCCGCCGTAGCTGAGTCGAGCTCCGTCAGCGGCGAGCCGTGGTGTGGTCATCGCGCGTGCCTCCATTCGTTGATGAGCAGCCAGATGAAGTAGCTCCCGCCGAGCACGAGCGTGGCGATGCTCACGGGCAGGCTCGACGTGGTGGGGGCGACGAGGACGGCCACGTCCGCGCTCAGCAGGACGAGTGAACCCATGAGCGCGGCGGGCAGCACGGCGAGCGGTCCGACCCGGGTCAGCTGGCGTGCCAGGTGTGGAGCGGTGAGCGCAACGAACGCGATCGGCCCGGCCACCGCCACCGGCACGGCGACCAGCGCCACGCCGATGGCGAGAAGGGCGAGTCGGACGGGGCGGACGCTGACCCCGAACGCCGCGGCCGCATCGTTGTGGAGCTCGAGCATTCGACCGGGTCGGGCTGCCAGAACGGCCAGCACGAGGAGCACGGCGATGACGCAGGTCGCTGGCACCAGGCGCTCCCAGCCGATCGAAGCGAGGCTCCCGAGCGTCCACGAGCTTGCGCGCATCGCTTCCTCGAGCTCGGCGCGCTGGATGAGCAGTTGGTTGATCGCGAGCAACATGGCGCTCATGCCGATGCCGACGACGATCAGGCGGATGCTGCCGCTCCCAGATGACAGGCCGAATGCCGCTACGACCACGGCCGTGGCGAGACCGCCGACGAGGGCGCCGATGGTGAGGCCGGTCTGCCCCGCGCCGAGCACCAGAGTCGCGACGAGGGCCCCGGTGACCGCCCCGGCATCGAAGCCGAGGACGTCGGGGCTGCCGAGGGGGTTCCTCGTCAGCGATTGGAAGAGCGCGCCGCTTGCGCCGAGGGCCGCGCCGAACACGACGGCAGCCAGAACCCTGGGGAGCCGCCATTCCATCACCACGAGCTGGCTGCGGCTGTCGCCCTGCCCGAGGAGGGCAGCGAGGACCTCGCCGGGTGAGAGGACGAGGCTGCCGACGCAGAGGGCAGTGACGCCGAGAAGGACGATCGCGGCGACCAGGCATGCGCCGACGATAAGGGTGCGGATGCGGACGCGGATGCTGAGGGCCGCCCGCCGCAGGACCAGCGTGCCCGTGGGCGTGGTCCCGGGCCTGGAGCCGCCGCCCTCGTTCACAGCGAGATCACCCGGCGCCTGGCCATCATCGCGATCAGCACGGGCGCGCCGATGATCGCCATCATGAACGCGACGGGGTATTCGCCTGGCTGCGCGACGACCCGGCCGAGGACGTCTGCGGCGAGCAGCACCGCCGGTCCGTAGATGAGTGACGAGGCGAGGATCCAGGGCTGGCTCGGCCCCGTGAACCTCCGTACGACGTGCGGGATCATGAGTCCGATGAACGCAACCGGCCCGATGAGCGCCGTGGCGCATCCCGCGAGCAGCGTCACCGACACGAGCGCGGCCCCGCGGACGAGCCGCACCCGCGTTCCGAGCGCGCGCGCATGATCGTCGCCGAGCGAGAGCGCTCCCAGACCGCGACTGATGCAGACCGCGACGATGAGGCCGACCACGATGACGGGCAGAACTGGCATGGCACCGAGCAGGTCGTGCCCGACCAGCGACCCGACGGTCCAGGCGCGGTAGCCCGCGAAGACAAGGGGGAAGAGCATGGTGAGGGCCATGCTGATGCCGGAGAAGACCGCGGCTAGGGCGACGCCCGCGAGGACGAGCCGAGCGGGGGAGGCGCCGTATCTTCCCGTGCGGCCGATGGCTAGCACCACGAGCGTCGCAACGACGGCGCCCACGAACGAGAAAACGCTGTACTCGCTCGGCGTCGTGATGCCGACAAGCGCTATGCCGAGCGCGACGGCGAGCGCGGCACCGGCGTTGACGCCGAGCAGCCCGGGGTCAGCCAGGGGATTGCGCGTAAGCGCCTGCATCAGAGCGCCCGACACGGCAAGCGCCATGCCCGCGAAGATGCCGACCACGGTTCGTGGAATGCGCAGGGTGAAGAGGATCTCGGAGGCCTCTGAGCCGTCTGGGTTCGCCAGCGCCGAGATCATGTCCGAGATCGGGAGCGGCTTCGCGCCGATGAGGACCGAGAGCACGACCGTCACGAGGAGCAGCGCGACCCCGATTGCGAGACCGAGCATCCGCATCCGGCGTCGCGCGCCCGCAGCGGAAGGGGCAGCGCCCGTCAGCGCCGCCCCTCGCGTGTCGGTGAGCTCAGCTGGCAAGGGCTGCCTCGAAGGTCGGAGTCACCTCGTCGAGCATGTACGTGATGCTGAGCGGGCCGGGCACGTTGGTGGCAACGGCGAGGGCATAGTCGAGCCAGACGACCTTGCCGCTCTGCACGGCGGGCAGTGCCTGGAAGCGCGCATCCGCTTCGAGGGCGGCCTTGTCTGCGTCGGTCATCGCCCAGATGCTGAGCACATCAGAGTCGAAGTCACTCACATTCTCGAGCGAGATGACGGTGAACTCCTCGTGGCTGTTGTCCTGGCCGTCGGCGGGGGCGAGCCCGAAGTCCTCGAGCCATGTCCCGTTTCCGTACCAGAAGCCGCCCTGCTCGACTGAATAGCCGAGGTACGAGTAGCTTTCGCCATCGAGTGCGGAGAGCCCCTCGGTTGCTGTCGTGATGGAGGCTTCCGTCTCAGAGATCACACGCTCGCCCTGGTCGGCGACTCCGAGCGCGTCCGCGAGGAAGGTCGTGCGTTCCTGCCAGCTCTGCGCGGCTTCGACGTCACTGGTGAGGGTCGGCGCGATGGCACTGAGGCGGTCGTAGGCCTCTCCCTCCGCTGCCGTCCAGTAGTCGACGACAATCAGATCGGGGTCCGTTGCCAGGATGGCTTCGAAGTCGAGTGAGCCGTCGGCGCCGATGAGACCAGGTTCGAAGGAGCCCGTCAGGGCCCCGTCGAGCCAGGGCAGCGTCTCGAGGCTGTCGCTCGTGCCGATGTCGTAGGCAACCGGTTCGACACCGAGGGCAGCGGCGACGTCGGCGCTCTGAGAATCGAGGACGACGATGCGCTCCGGCTTCTCCGTCAGTTCGACATCGCCTTGGATCGTCGTCACGGTTCGGGGGAACTCGCCTGAGAGTGCCGAACTGTCGTTGCCCGCGGCAGGGCTGGACTCCGCTGGTGCCGAGCAAGCCGCGAGGGAGAGGGCGGTCAAGGCCGCGAGACTGACAGCGGCGATGCGCGCAATGGGAAGCGTCATTGGGGGGAGGGCTTTCTCTGATGCGGGACAGTACGGCTGTCACGGAGGCTTATGTAAGGGAATGCTAACCTAAGTTCAGCGTCGTAGGAGTGCGTCCTGTCCGGCGCCTCTCATCCCCAGAGGAAGGCCTTCATGGCAACGATCCGTGACCGCATCCGGGAGCTCTCCCAGGGGCGAGCGATCCTGATCGACGACTTCGTCGAGGTGGTCGCGAGCCGTCGTCTCACTCCGGGGTTCCAACGGGTCACGCTCGGGGGCGCGTGCCTTGCGGACTACACGGAGCCGCTGCCTGCAGATGCCTTCAAGATTGATATCGGCTCGGAGGCGAACCCGCTTATCCGGGGCTTCACGGTCCGTGATTTCCGGGCAGAGCGCTTGCAGTTCGACTTCGACGTCGCCCTGCATGAGGCGGGTCGTGCCAGCGACTGGTCGCAGACGGTCGCGGTCGGTCAACGGGTGCGCTTCCTCGGCTTCCGGCGAGATTTCGCCGTCGGTGACGGGGTCACAGAGCACGTGTTCATCGCCGACGCCAGCGCTCTCCCCGCAACCGCCGCCATCCTCGAGTCGCTTCCCACTGGTCACCGAGTGGCTCTGCTGGCGGAGACGGGCAACCCAGAAGATCGTGCGCTTCTCTCCGCGGCGATCGAGTCGCTGGGTGACCGACTGCGTGTCGTCTGGCTCACCGGGAGGTCGTCCCAGGGGTTGGAGAGCGCCCTCGTGAGCGCCGCCCGCAACCTGACCGTACCCCCGCATGCGCAGGTGTGGCTGGCCGCCGAGTCGGCGACCGTTCGCAGCATCCGCCGCCACCTCATCGAGGGTCTCGGGGTGCCTCGGGGGAATCTGCACGCCACGGCGTACTGGATCTCGGGGCTCACGAGCAGCCAGAGGGATGACAGGGAAGCGGTCGTCTACGGGGAAGCTGTCGACGCGGGCCTCGATGTCATGGATCCCGTCGTCTACGACCGGCTGGAGTTCGAGGGCGCCTGAGCCCGTGCTCCCGTTCAGGTCCAACGGGCAGGGGCCGAGAGGCTCCTGCCGGGGCTGCGACGAGCAGATGCGTCGGTAGGGTCGCTCTATGTGGGAGACGGATATTGAGGACTTCGCGGACATCAAGAGCGCTGAACTCGCGCTGCTCTCGTCGGCCGTGCGAGCCGACTCCGCCCAGACGTCCGCGTTCCTATCTGAGGACTTCGCAGAGATCGGGCGCTCCGGGCGTCGCTGGACGTACGCGGAGTCGGTGGCGGCCCTGGCCGGCGAGGAGGAGCGCCCTCTTCCGCGCACATCGGAGTGGCTCTTCAACCGGGTGAGTGCGGAGCTCGTGCTCGTGAACTACGTGCTCCATGAGCCCGGCCGGGACAGCAGGCATGCGTCGCTGTGGGACACGCGAGGCCCAACCCTCCGATACCACCAGGGGACGATCATCCCCAGCTCGCCGACTGAGCTGTAGTTCACGAACCTCGTTCGGGGTGCCCACTGTCGCGAAGGCGCCACGCCCGAGCGGGATTCGTCGTGAACATCGCTGTGGCGACGACGTCGCCGACGTGCGAGGCGATCGTCCGCCTCGTCTGGCTGAGGAGGCCGCGCATCCCGGCCCCGCCGCCGGCTGCCGTCGCCGAGCGCGTCGTGGTGTCGCCGCCGATGAGGAGCGAGTCGGCGTGGCCCGTGTCAACGATCCGGCTGATGACGGACAGCAGGGCGGAGTCCGTGCGGGCGTGGTTGGGCGAGGGCCCGTCGACGCACAGGAACGCGCCGGTGGCGCTGACTTCGGCGATGTACTCGAGGTCGGGGTTGCGGCCCAGGTGTCCCAGGACGACGGCTTCAGGCGTCACCTCGAGCTCTCGGAGCAGGCCGACGACCGCGAGGGCGCACCTTCCTCCTTCCAGGTGGACGGCGATGGGCGCGCCGGTCGCGTGATGCGCGGCCGCAGCCGCATCCAAGCTGGCCCGTTCGAACGGCGTCACGCCCGCCGGTCCGGTCCCGACCTTGATCAGGCCGCACCGCCGATCGATCACGTCCTCGACGAAGGCCGCCGCGAGTTCGACGGCACTGGCGTCGAGCAGTGGATGCCCGGGCCGATAGACCTCCCGGCGGTGCCGGCCGGTCGCGGCGACGATGTGGACTCGAGACGCATGCCCGAGTTCCTGCAGTGCGGCCAGCTGCCGACCGAGGCCGCGCGGAGTCCACTGCACGATCGTGGTTCCGCTGGCCTCGCGGAAGAGGTCAGCCTCGAGCACCGCGGCCCCGAAGTCGGTGAGCTCCTGGCCCGGGAGGGCGGGCGTGGAGAGGAAGAGATGGTCGTGCGAATCCACGACGCCGAGGCTCGCCGCGTCGAGGTCGCCGGCAGTCGTTCGGACGACCTCCCCGGTCACGCTGTCGCGCTGTTCGGGGAGACCGTGTCGAGTGCGCGCAGGGCCGCCATGGTGCGGGGCAGGCCGACGTAGGCGACGAGGTGAACGAAGGCCTCGGCGACCTCCTCCCGCGACATGCCGATCCTGATCGAGGATGCGATCTGTCCCTGCAGTTGAGGATCGACGCCGCCCAGTGCCGCGAGGGCTCCGAGGTTGAGGAGCTGTCGATCGCGGGGGCTGAGCCCAGGGCGCTGGTAGGTGCCGCCGAAGACCGCACCGACGATCCACTCGTCGAAACCGGGCGCCGTCGCGTCGACGGTCGTGCGCCATCCCTGCGTCGTCTCGGGTTCCTGCAACGCGGCGAGCGTATCGAGGCCTGCCTCTGGGTCGTACTGCCTGTCCATGGCGTCTCCATCCTGTAACGGTTCACACGTTACACTTGTCGAGTGGCCGACAAGACAGCATTCAGGACAGATGGTGGAGCGGCGTGGCTCAATCTCCTCGCCACTCGGGGGCAGACATTCGGTGCGCATCCCATCGAGCGCCTTCGCGCCCCCGAAGACCTCCAGCGGTGGCTCACGCTGATGGGCCTGCGACCCCTCGAGGCGCCGAGTGGAGGCGACCTGAAGGAGGCGGTGCGGCTCCGCGAGACCCTTCGTGGGCTGGCGATGGCAGCCGTGGAGCCCTCGTCACCCAGGGAGCTGAGCATGGATGCGCTCCTCGAGTTCTCCACGAAGGGGAATCCGGCTCTAGCCGGGGCGCCGCTCGGCGATGTCGCGTCCGCGCTGTCAGCGCTCGCCATCCAGGCGACCCTCACGTTGCGTGGGCCCGACCGAGCGCTCCTCCGCCAGTGCGACGAGGTCGACTGCCGCTGGGTCTTTCTGGATTCATCCGGCCGCAGGCGGTGGTGCCCGGCGGCTGCGTGTGCATCCCGCGGACGTGTGCGCGCGCACCGCGCGGCGGCGGCAGCATCGTCCGTTTCTTGAGCACGGTGTTCAGCACGGCGTTCGAGGCGGCGCTCGACTCGGCTAGCTTGGCGGCCGGTCCTGTTCCGAATGGTGCCGTTCTCGCCAGGAGGGGTCGGCGATACCGGTCAGGACGCTGAGTACCGTGCGCTCGGCGAGCTTCGCGTCGATCGGCTGGTGGCCGAAGAACGCTCGGTAGTAGAGCGGTGCCGCGAGGAGGTCGAGGGTGAGCTCCATGTCGAGTCCCGCCCGCAGATCTCCTCGCTCGATGGCGTGCTCGAGGACTGTCCTGCTCGTCGCGCGGCGAGCCTCGAAGTACTCGCGGAGGAACAGCTCGCGGAGCTCCGGGTCGGCCTCCAGGTCGGCGAGGAGTCCCGGGAGTGCGCGGGTGATGGGGGAGTTGCCGAACCCGTCGGCGATGTTCGAGATGCCGCTGACGAGGTCGCAGTGCACGCAGCCGGTATCTGGTGTCGGCGTCGTTCCGAGCACCGAGATGAGCGTGTGCACGACGATGCCGGGCAGGCTCTTCCAGCGCCGTCGAAGCGCTGGCTTGCTCGTCCCGGCGGCTGCCGCGACGTTCTCCATCGTGAGCGAGCGGTACTGGCCGGTCTCGAGGAGGCCGATGACCGCCTCGGTCGCCCTGGCGTCGATCGTCGCGTCGCGGGGGCGGCCGTGCGGCAGTGATCGGGTCCGGGGTGCAGCGTGCGGCTCTGGTTGCGGCATTGCCTCACCGTACCCTACATTCATTACGTTCCGGTGTGGAATGTAATGAATGGGAGTGGGCATGCAGCAGGATGAATCGCGTTCCACGGCGGGGGCGACGACACCCTCAGAGGTCGAGGCCGGAGGTGTCTTCTCGCCCCGTCTGCGCGGGTCGACGATCGGGATCCTCGTGAGCGTCGGGGCGGTGGCCTTCGAATCGCTTGGGGTCGCAACCGTCCTCCCGGCCGTCGCCGAAGAGCTGGGAGGCCTGCGCGGATACGGCTGGGGGCTCTCGGCGCTCATGCTCGCCAGCATCGTCGGCACCGTCGTCGCCGGGAGCGACATCGACCGCAGGGGGCCCGCCCGGGCAGTGGTGGTCGGAAGCCTGGTCTTCGCGCTCGGCTGCCTGCTCGCTGGCCTCGCCCCCGGGTGGGGAGTGTTCGTGGCCGCGCGAGCGCTCCAGGGATTCGGGGTCGGAGCGATCATGGCGTACGCCTACAGCCTGGTCGGCCTCGCGTATCCGCCTCGGCTCCAGGCCGTCATGTTCGCGTTCCTGTCGTCAGCGTGGACGATCCCGTCGCTCCTGGGCCCGGTCTTCGCCGGGGTGCTCACGACGGTGCTCGACTGGCGCGTCGTGTTCTGGACCATCGCCCCGATCACGATCCTCCTCCTCCCGCTCGTCTTGCCGGGTGCACGCCGGGTCTCGGCAGGCCCGAGGGTGCGGAGTGGCCGGTTGTTCTCCGCGCCCGTCTGGTTCTCGGTGCTCCTGGCGGCCGGGACGGGGGCCGTGCTCTTCGGCCTCGAGGTGGATGCGCTCCCGCTGATGCTCGCGCTGCTTATCGTGGGCCTCGTGGCCGCGGTCGTGGGGTTGCGCCGCACCCTGCCCGTGGGATCTTTCCGTGCGCGCCGTGGTGCGCCGGCCGGGGTCGTCGTGCGCTTCATCCTGTGCGGCGTGTACTTCGGGTCGGAGGCGTTCCTGCCCCTCGGGCTCACGAGCATCCACGGCCTCGACGTCACGATCGCAGGGCTGGGCCTCGCGGCCGGCGCGCTCGCCTGGACGGCCGGGTCGTTCGTGCAGGCGCGGATCGACGCAGCCCGGCCCGGACAGCGCGCTCGCTCGACGAGGGTCGGGATGCTCGTCCTGCTGGGTGGCCAGCTGCTCATGGGGGCGGCTGTCGCGCTTCCGGCGGTCTGGCCGGGCTGGGCCGTCGTCGGCTGGGGCATCGCGGGAATCGGGATGGGGATCGCGTTCAACGCGTCGACGGCGGCGACCGTGTCGGCCACGCCGACCTCGGCCGCGGGGAGCATCAGCGCGAGCCTGCAGCTCGCGCAGACCCTCGCGACGGCGGTCATCGCCGGCCTCGGTGGCGCGGCCGTCGCACGGCTCGGCGCCACGACGCCCGCGTTCCTCGCGGTCTTCGGTTCCACCGCCGCACTCGCCCTGGTCGGTGTGTGGGTCGCGGGTCGCCTCCGGGGTCAGGTGGCCGAAGCCGGGGACCGACGCCGGTAGGAGGGATGGGGCGCCGCGTTCATCTCTCTACTCCGGCGAGGCGCGCGCGATGTGCACTGCGAGGAAGGCCACTTCCTCGTCGGGAAGCTCCACGCCGTGCGTCTCGCGGATGAACGTGCGCACGCGTTCCGCGGTCGCGATCGCACGAGGGGCGCGCTCGCTGAGGTTCCGGAACAGGAAGTCGTCGCCGCCCAGTAGCTGGCCCGCGAAGAATCGCTCCGCGAAGAACTGCAGGTGCGTGAGGAACCGCGAGGCGTGGAGGTCCTTCCTGGAGACCCGGACGGCGGAGGTCATCGTCACGATGCTCGTGACCTTCGCGACAAGGTCGACGACGCGCATCGAGTCGACGCCGAGCTTGCCCGTGTCGGCGTTGACGAGGTGGAAGGCGACGTTGGCTGCCTCCTCCTCGCCGAGCCGCACGCCGAGGCGTCGTTCGACGTCGTCGAGGGCGCGGACGCTCACGGCGTGGTGGTCCGGGTAGACGGTGCGCACCTCCCACGCGAGCCGGTTCGTGAGGGCGATGCCCTTCCGGTAGCGCTCCACCGCGAAGTGGAGGTGGTCGGTGAGGGTGAGGTACACGTGCGGGTCGAGGGTGAGTCCCGCTCGACCCGCATCCGCGACGATCTCGCGGGTCAGCTCGACGTACTCTGCCGGGATCTGCGCGAGCAGCTCGACGAGGTTCCGGTGATCCGAGTCAGGGAGGGAGATGAACTCCTGGTCCGTGATCGTCGCCGAAACCTCGTCGCCCGGCTTCTGGCCGTACCCGATGCCCTTGCCCAGCAGGACGCGTTCGACGCCGCGGTCGTCGACGACGAGCACCACACTGGAATTGAGGACCTTCTTGATGGCGGGCACGGTGGTCTCCTTTGACGCCGCTTGGAGGGGAGGGGGTTAGCTGAGGTCTGCGCCGTTGGACTCGATGACCTGGCGGTACCAGTGGAACGAGTCCTTGCGTCGGCGCTCCAGTGTGCCATTCCCGAGGTCGTCGAGGTCGACGTGGATGAACCCGTACCGCTTGCTCATCTGCGACGTCGACGAGCTGACGAGGTCGATGGGCCCCCAGCTGGTGTAGCCGAGCAGGTCGACGCCCTCGTCCACGGCCTGGATCATCTGCTCGAAGTGCGCTCGGAAGTACTCGACGCGGTAGTCGTCGCGGATCCGTCCGTCCTCGTCGACCGTGTCGCGCATCCCGAGCCCGTTCTCCACGATGAAGAGGGGCTTGCGGTAGCGGTCGTACAGGTCGAGGAGGGAGATGCGCAGCCCGATCGGGTCGATCTGCCAGCCCCACTCGGACGAGCCGAGGTAGGGGTTCTTGACGCCGAGGACCGTGTTGCCCGGCGTGCGCTCGGCGTCGGGGTCGACGGATTCGGTCATCGACATGTAGTAGCTGAACGACACGAAGTCGGCCGTGTGCTCGCGCAGGAGCTCCACGTCGCCGTCCTCGAACGGCACGGTGACGCCCATCTCCTCGAGCTGGCGGAGCACGATCGGCGAGTACGACCCGCCGGCCTGCACGTCCGAGCACATGTAGAGGAGGCGTTCCTTCGCGCGCGTCGCGGCGACGTCGTTCGGGTGGCAGGTGCGCGGGTAGGTCGTGAGCATGGTGATCATGCAGCCCATCTGCGCGTCCGGGTGCAGCTCTCGCAGCATGCGGGTGACGGATGCGCCTGCGATGAACTGGTGGTGCAGGGCCGTGTAGCAGGCCTGCGTGATCGAGGTCCCCGTGACGGTCTCCTCGATGATGCCGCCCGAGGTGAACGGGTGGCGTTCCATGCCATCGATCTCGTTGAACGAGATCCACCGCTTCACGATGTGCCCGAACCGTTCGAAGCAGGTGCGGGCGAAACGCTCGAAGAGGCCGATCGTGGCCCGGTCGAGCCAGCCGTTGCGGGTGACCGCGAGTTCGAGGGGCGCGTCGAAGTGCGACAGCGTCACGAGGGGCTGGATGCCGTGGCTCTGCATCTCCTCGAACAGGTCGAGGTAGTAGGCGATGCCGTCCTCGTTGGGCTCGAGCTCCTCGCCGGTCGGGTAGAGCCGCGACCAGAGGATCGACACCCGCAGCACGCTGAAGCCCATCTCGGCGAACAGGGCGAGGTCTTCCTTGTAGCGGTGCACGAAGTCGATGGCGCGCCGCTTCGGGAAGTACGTGGGGTCCGGGTCGCGCTTGGCCTCGGCGATGCTCTCGAGGGTGACGGCGTGCAGCGCGGCGAAGTCGTCGTTGTTGGCGTTCGGGTGGCGGCGGAGCACGTCGGTGACGACCCATCCTCGGCCATCCTCGCCCCAGCCGCCTTCGGCTTGGTTCGCGGCGATTGCGCCGCCCCAGAGGAAGTGATCAGACAGTGCCATGTGCGGTCTCCTTGATGTTGGTGAGTGAGATGAGGGATGCGCCCCGGTTGACGTGCTGGCCGGTGTCGAACTGCGCGTCGCCCCCGGCCGTGTTGACGACGACGATGGGGGTGATCGTGTCGAGGCCGGCCGCGGCGATGGCGTCGAGGTCCGCGTCGATGACGGGCTGGCCCGCCTCGACCCGGTCGCCCTGCGCGACGTGCGTCGTGAAGGGGGCGCCTTCGAGGACGACGGTGTCCATGCCGACGTGCACGAGCACCTCGACGCCGTCGTCAGTGCGGATGCCGATCGCGTGCTGCGAGTCGAGGAGGGACGTGACGGTGCCCGACACGGGGGCGACCACGCGTCCATCCGTGGGGCGGATCGCGACGCCGTCACCGAGCACACCCGTCGAGAAGACCCCGTCGCCGAGCGAGGCGAGCTCGACGACCTCACCCTGCATGGGGGAGACGATCGTGAGCGCGCGAGGCTGTGCCGAGACCGCGGCGGCATCCGCCCCCGCGTCCGCGCTCGCATCCGCGTGCTCGTCGGTCTTGCCGAGCACGCGCAGGGTGCCGGAGTCGGAGTCCTTCCAGAGCACGACGCCGACGATGAACGACACGGCCGCGCCGATCACGAGGCCGATGAGGGCGTGGATGAGGTTCCACGGGTCGAGGGCGTCGATGAACATGGAGAAGCTCGCGAGGCCGGGGCTGACGATCGCAAAGGTGTCGACGAGCGTGATGCCGAGGTACGCGCCCGAGGTGATGGCGCCGGCGAGCACCGCGATGAGTGCGCGTCGGTTCTGGAGGGTGACGCCGTAGAGGGCCGGCTCGGTAACGCCGAACAGCGCCGAGAAGCCTGCGGAGACGGCCGTGGCGCGGAGCACCTGGTTGCGGGTGCGGACAGCGACGGCGAAGCTCGCGCCGGCTTCGGCGATGTTGTGCGCCAGGGAGGCGGTCAGGTAGAAGCTCTCCTTGCCGTACGTGGCCATCGTCGTGATCGTCGGCGGCAGGAGCGGCTTGTGCATGCCGACCGAGATGAGGAACGGCAGGATGGCGGCGAGGAGCGCGACGGCGATCCACCCGAAGGTGTTGTGGAAGTTGAAGAGCAGGCCTGCGAAGAGGTCGCCGATCTCGAAGCCGAACGGACCGATGAGGAACACCGTGGCGGGCGCGACCACGAGGTAGCACATGAGGGGCACGTAGAAGGTGCGGATGGGCGGCCACGAGAACTTCGTGAAGAAGCGCTCTGCACCCCAGAGGAGCAGCACGGCGAGGATCGCGGGGAACACCTGCGCGTTGTAGTTGACGACGGGCACGGGGATCCCGAAGAGCGCCGCGCCGCCATCCTGGCTCACGAGGCTCGTGAACCCGGGGAAGAGGAGCAGCGCGACGGAGCCGAGGGCCACCGGCCGGTTCACGTCGAGCTTCTTCGCGGTGGTGTAGGCGACAAGCAGCGGCAGGAACGCGAACACGGCGTCGGGGACGGCGGCGATGAGCGCGTACGAGTCGCTCTCCCGGTCGATCCAGCCGAGCGCGGCCGCGAGGACGAGGAGCGACTTGAAGATTCCCGCGCCCGCGATGGCGGGGATGATGGGCACGAAGACGCTGACGACGAAGTCCAGCACCTTGGAGCCGACCCGCTTGACGGTCCACGGCGTACGGGGCTTCTCGGCCGCCGGAGCGGTCGGCGACCCAGAGCGGAGCTTCTCGACCGCTCGGTAGTACTCGAGAACTCGTCCTCCCACGATGACCTGCGTCTGGGGTCCGCGGACCACGCCGAGCACGCCGGGGATGGACTTGAGTGCCGCCTCGT
Organism: Pseudoclavibacter sp. RFBI5; assembly: GCF_002931395.1. Taxonomy (NCBI): domain Bacteria; kingdom Bacillati; phylum Actinomycetota; class Actinomycetes; order Micrococcales; family Microbacteriaceae; genus Pseudoclavibacter; species Pseudoclavibacter sp. RFBI5. Next base: position 50,318 of record NZ_PSYA01000011.1, read on the forward strand.
CGACGGGGCTGTCGTCGCTGAGGGTAAACCTCAGGCGGGTCGAGCAGTGCTGCAGGGCAGACACATTGCTGCTCCCGCCGACGTGCTCGAGGATCTCTGCCGCCTCTGAGCTGATATTCATGTTGTGCTCCTCCATTGGAACTCGGGGGACAGCTTCCGGGCAACAAAAAAGGACCCGACCGTAGCTCTGTAGAGCAACAATCGGATCCTGCCTGCATGACCAGTCACATGTCCGTTGCATGAACTTACACGGATCCTGGGGCGGTGTCCACCGGCGGTTCGGAGGTACACTCGGGCTCAGCAGGGTGTGCGCGTGACACCCGCGCGCCAGGTGACCTTCGGGGCCTTCGCGATCCGATCGGTGAGCGATATCTGGAGTCCCCTTGACGAACATCCGCCCCAGGGAGCGTGCGCTGGCTGCGTTCGCGGCCATCGCCTTCGGCTTCGTGATCGCCGGCGCCAACAGCATCAACCCGCTGCTGCCCATGCTCCGGGTCGAGGTGCCCCTGACCCCGCTCGGTGTGTCGCTGACGTTCGTGGTCTACGTGTCAGCAGCGGTTGCCACCCTCCTGGTCGTCGGCTTCTCCCGGCTGCGAGTGACACCCGGTTCGGCCGTGGTCGCGGCCCTGCTCATCGCGGCGCTCGCGAACCTGCTCCTCGCGTCCTCGAACGAGGTGCAGCTGCTCGTCGGGCGGGCGGCGACCGGGGTCGCGGTCGGGCTCGCGACGGGCGGTGCGGCCGGTCTGGTGGTGGATGCGCTCAAAGGGCGTGGGCGGGGACTGGCCGCGACGGGGAACCTCGTCGGCGCTGTCGTCGGCACCGCGATCGCCCAGGGGGTTGCGGCGCTCGAGACCATCGCCGGGGCGATGTCCATGTACGTCGCTGGCGCCGCGATAGCGCTCCTGCTCGCACTGGCCCTTGTCCTGTTGCTTCCCCGAAGCGTGCCACGGGCTGCGCGCAAGCGCGGAGTCGGGGCTCCGACCTCCCGTCGGCTGACGCGCGCCGACGTCCGGACGATCGCGCGCGCCGCGGTGGTCTGGACGGGGCTCAGCGCTGGCGTCGTCTACGCGCCGACGGTGTTCTCCGATGCCGCGATGCCGCTGGCGCAGTTCGGCGGCAGCGTCACCATGCTGGTTGCCGCGGCCGTCGCTCAGCTCGCGAGCGTGCCGCTCGGTCGACTGCTCCCCGCAGCCAGCGGTCACCTCGCGTTCGCCGTCGGCTGTGCGCTCGCGGTCACGTCGGTGCTGCTCTCGAACAACCCGCTCGCGTTGCTCGCGATGGCGCTGCTCGGTGCGGGAGGGGCTGTGGCCTACCGGACGTCGCTGGTGCATCTGACGCGCGGAGCGGCCGCGAGCCAGCAGAGCTCGCTCGCGTCGAAGTTCGCCGTCGCCACCTACGCCGCATCCGCGTCGACGGTGCTGGCGATCGGAGTCCTCGGGAGCGTGGTGCGGACCGAGGTCGTACTCGCGGTGTTCGCGACGCTGCTGAGCGTCGCGGCCTTCTGCATGCATCTGGGCGCGCCCCGGTTCAGGGACCTCGCCGAGGGACCCACCGGCAACGGAGCGCTCTGAGTCCTGGCGACGTCGGCTGCCGCGCGCCCGGTGTGTTCAGCGCTCGCTGGCGACGACGAGGGAGCGGATCGCGCTGACGAAGGCGGCGGGTGCTTCGATCGGGAGGAGGTGTCCGCTTCCGACGACGGGGTGCAGGCTGACGCGGCTGAAGTGATCGTCGAGCCGGTCGGCCCACTCGATCGGGAACAGGGGATCCTCCGTCGGCCAGAGCATGACGGTCGGGGTCTCGATCGGTGGCAGTTCGCCCGCGTACCCGCGATTCGCGAGGTACCACTGGATGCTCGCGGCGAACGCTCCCGGCCGGGAGTAGGCCGCGATGAGCTCCTCGCGCTGCGGGTGACGCTGGGGTGCGGCGGCTCCGCTCCAGGTGCGCCAGAGGTAGTCGAGGTAGCTGGCGACCGCGTCGGGTCTGCCATCGATCAGCTCGGCAGCGATCGGCTCGCGTTGGAAGTGCTGGTACCAGAATGTCGGTGCGAGGGACGGCGCCGTCGCGCGGTCGCCGATGCCCGGATACGCGGGGGTGAGGACGGCCCCGTCGAACCGCGACGGGTCGAGGCGAAGCGCTGCCTGAGCGATTCGGCTGCCGATGTCGTAGCCGGCGATGATGGTGCGGCCGCCGCTGGCAGGGTCCGCAAGTCCATCGAGGAGACGGCGGGCGTGCGCTTCCGCTGTGGCCTCAGCGAGCGGGAGCTCGCCCGCGAACGCTGCTCCGAATCCGCGGAGGTCGGGCACGATCGTCGTCGCGGGCTGGAGGGCGTCTCGCACCGCGTCGTAGTCCGACGGGAGTCCCGGCCACCCATGGACGAGGATCACCCGGTCGTCGGCGCTCAGCTCCGACATCCGCTGTCCTTCTTCGTCGCCAGTCCGATCAGCTGGGCGTACGTCGCGATCGCCTCGGCCTCCGTGATCGCCCCCTTGAGGGTCGAGGCCGACAGGGACTCGCCCGCGCCGACAAGGGCGATGCAGAGGCGGTGGAGTTCCGGGTCGGGCATGCGGACGTGCGGCCGAAGGATCGCCTCGAACATCTGCACGCCCGTCTCCTCGAGCTCGCGGTAGATGCTGGCACGTTCTTCGTTGCCCGTCATCGCAGCCCCGACGGCGAAGAACTCGCTGCTGGCATCCGTCGCGCACCGGATGTACGTCTCGGAGAGGGCGTCGATCGTGGGCTCGTGGGCGAGACCGTCCTGGGCCATCCCCTCTTGGAACGCCCGCTTCCGCTCCGCGTCGATCCACCGGTACAGGGCCGTCAGCAGCGACGAGCGCGACTCGAAGTGATCGTAGACGACGGGCTTCGACACGCCCCCGTGCTGGGCGAGGGTGCCCAGCGTCAGGGCGTCCACCCCGTCCTGCCGCACGATGGCCAGCGCCTTCTCCAGCAGATCCTGGTGGCGAGCATCCCAGGGGAGGCGACGCTTCCGTGGTTCTTCGGGGGGCGGTGTTGCTTGGGCCGTCATTAAGCTACCTTCAGTAGGTTACTGTTGCTACAGAAAGTAGCTTACCGAGTCGAAGGCACCAATGGGGCGTTTCTGCGCCCAAGCGCTTCGGCTCGGCCACGCAAGAGAGAAGGAGGACCACCGTTGAACCGAGGAGAAGGAAACAGGCCGCCGTTGCGCGAGCGGCAGATCGACGTGAACGGCCACCCGTTCCGAGTGCTCGATCAAGGAGATGGGCCCACTGTCCTGTTCGCCCACGGGTTCCCTGACGTGGGGGAGACCTGGCTCGGTCAGATGGCCGGAGTCGCCGAGGCGGGGTACAGGGCTGTGGCTCTCGACATGCGAGGGTTCGGAGCCAGCTACTCCCCAAGCAGTGTCGAGCTCTACAGCGCTCTCCACACGGTGGGGGACCTTGTCGGGGTTCTGGATGCGCTGGAGATCTCCGAGGCCGTGCTTGTCGGCCACGACTGGGGTGCGGACGTGGCGCAGCGCGCGATGGTGCTCCGTCCAGACCTGTTCCGCGGACTTGTCAGCTTGAGCATCCCGTTTCTGCCCCGCGGGGAAGCGAGCCTGTGGAGCCAGCTGAAGAAGGACGGCTTGGGCGACAGCTACTACGCGTTCGAGATGATGAAGCCCGATGGGCATCTTGCCTTCGAGCCCGCGGCTGCATCCATTCCGAGTGCGCTGTACTGGCTTTCCGGAAGTCCCGCCGTTGGTGAAGGGTGGGATCCCGTCGACTCCTCCCGAGGCATGCTCCGACCTGCGCCAGTCGGCATCCCCGCTTGGGCCGACCCCACGTATGTCTCGCGCTCCATCGCCGCCTTCCAAGGGAGCGGCTTCGCAACGGGTCTGAACTACTACCGCGCGTCCGACATCACCTTCGAGCAGATGTCGGCGTTCAAGGGGGTGCCGATCCGGCAGCCCGCTCTGTACATATGGGGCGCTGAAGATGGCCTCTGCCAGCTCTTCCACCCCGAGCCGCCCACCGTTGAGCAGTTGCGCGCATCCGCCCCTGGGCTGGTAGACGTCGTCCGCCTCGAAGGGGTCGGGCACTGGCCGCAGCACGAAGCGGCCGAACGGGTGACGGCGGAGATCTTGGCATTCCTTGCCGGTATCGAATGGCAATGCACCAGTGACATGGGTGCTGAAAGTGAGAGCAAACGATGATGAACCTCGACCAAGCTGTCCGAGCGGAAGACCTGTCCAGGGTCGCTGACCTTCTTCGCACGGGAGCAGACGCCAGCCAGCCCCTGCCAGACGGCCTCACGCCCCTGATGGTCGCCGCCGCCTTCGGGAACGCGCAACTCGTCGACCTGCTGCTGACCGCAGGAGCCGACCCGCTGACAGTGGAACGTCACATGGGCGCCACAGCTCTGCACAAGGCAGCGCAGGGCGGCAACGGCGATGTGGTGTCGCTGCTCCTCGATCACGGCGCGTTCATCGATCAGCAGTCCCCGTCTCTCGGCAACACCGCGCTCATGGATGCTGTCCTGCAGAAGCAGCCGGAAGCCGTCCAGGTTCTCCTGAACCGAGGAGCTCGAACCGACGTGATGAACCACTGGCACCAGACGGCAGTCCAGCTCGCCCGCGAGGATGGCTTGGGTGCCATCGAAGCGCTCATCCTGGACCATGACAGTGCCAACGAGCGGCATGTGGCTTCCCTTGCGCTGTTCGCCGCCGCGAGCGCGGGGGATCTCTCCGCGGTGGAGCAGCTCATCGCAGGCGGCGCCGCGCTCGACGAGCGCCACCCGATCGTCGGTGGCTTCGATGACGACTACACGCCGTTGGGTGTGGCCGCTCGCGAAGGTCACGTCGATGTCGCAGATCGTCTCCTCGATGCCGGCGCAGACCCGCGCCTCACGATCGGCCTGATGAAGGGCACCGCGGTTCACGATGCCGCCTACTTCGGACATGCTGACGTCCTCCGCTGCCTGCTTGCGCCACGCCAGACATGCCTGTCGGCAGACCTTGACGCCCAGGGGTTGTACAACGGCCTCACTGCGCTGCACGACGCGGTCTGGCACGGCCACGTCGACTCGGCTCGGGTGCTCCTCGAGGCGGGGGCCTCACTGGTGCTGCGAACACACGCAGGGCTCACGCCGAAGGATCTCGCCCGTCTCTACGGATACGAGGAGCTCGTGAACCTGCTGGCAGCAGAAGAGGTTCGCCGATGAAAGGGAGCATCATCATTTCGAAGCCCATCCACTCAGCTCCCACTTCTGCGGATGAGCAGTCGAGCTCAGCGCCGAAGCGGGCGGTGCCTCCTCGCGTCTTCATCTTCGGCATCTCAGGCAGGGTCGGCCGGCTGCTCGCGGCCCGCCTCCAAGGTCAGGGCGTGCCCGTTTCCGGTCTCGTTCGGACGCGGCGGCAGGCCGCAGCGCTCGAGCGGGCCGAGGTGTCGCCGCTGCTCGGGGACCTCGGAGCCTCCACCGCAGACGAGCTCGGGGCGATGATCCGGGACTGCGATGTCGTCGTGTACGCCGCTGGCTCGAATGCTGGCCCCCAGCGCGTGACGGACGACATCGACCTCGCCGCTCTCGGTCGCGTGGCGGAGGCGGTCGAGCGCGTCCGAGGGGTGCGGCTCATTCTGCTCTCCGTGCTTCCCGAAGCGTGGCGTGAACGAGCGCTGAGCGACGACGAGGAACACTACTTCGCGGTCAAGAAGCGGGCAGAGGTGAGCCTGACCCGACAGGATGTCGATTGGGTGATCCTCCGCCCATCGCTCTTGACGGATGACGCTGGAACCGGGGAGGTCTCCCTCGGGCCCGCAGAGGAGCACGGCGAGATACCCCGCGAGGATGTGGCCGCTGTCCTCGAGGCCCTGGTGCTCGAGCCGTCCGTCAGCCGGCAGATCCTGGAGTTGAACGAGGGGCAGACGCCGGTCGCCGAGGCTGTTCGCGGGTTCGCGCGCGAGCTCTGAGCTCTGGGCTCATCGAGGCAAGTGGGCGTGGTCTCCTATCGGCGCCGGAAGTCGCCGGCGACGGGGCAGTCGAACGGGTCGCGAGCGTGCAGCCCCACCCGGTTGAGGTACTCGACCACGATGCGGTACGACTCCAGGAGCGAGGTCTCCGCGTACGGCACGTCCTGCTCTTCGCAGTAGGCGCGCACGATCTCGCGAGCACGGGCGAGGTGCGGCCTCGGCATGCTCGGGAAGAGGTGGTGCTCGATCTGGTAGTTGAGTCCGCCCATGAGCGCACTGGCCCACCAGCCGCCCCGCACGTTGCGCGAGGTGAGGACCTGCCTGCTGAAGAAGTCGAGCTTCACGTCGGCGGGGATGAGCGGCATGCCCTTGTGGTTGGGCGCGAACGACGCCCCCATGTAGACCCCGAACACGGCCATCTGCACGGCGACGAACGCGACCGCGAGGCCAAGCGGGAGCATCCAGAAGATCGCGCCGAGGTAGATCGCGAAGCGGACCGCGATCATCGTCAGCTCCACCCACCGACCCGTGATCTTCTCCCTGGCGAAGAGCGACTTGATGGACCGGAAGTGGAGGTTGTAGCCCTCGAAGGTCAGCAGCGGGAAGAAGAGGTACCCCTGCTTGCGGGTGATCAGTGCCAGCAGACCCCGTTGCTCGCTCGCCGACTCCTCCGTGAAGGAGATCGTGTCGAAGTCGATGTCGGGATCCTTCCCCTTCTTGTTGGGGTTGGCGTGATGACGCGTGTGCTTCGTCATCCACCAGCTGTAGCTCATCCCGACGATGCCGGCCGCGAGGAAACGACCGAGCCGGTCGTTCGCCCTGCCCGAGGTCAGGACCTGGCGGTGGGAGGCTTCGTGAGCGAGGAACGCGAACTGCGTGAAGATGACCCCGAGTGCCGCCGCGATGAGCAGCTGGAACCAGCTGTCCCCGAGCAGGATGAACCCAGTGATCGCGGCGGCGAGTGCGACGAGAAGGCCTGCTGCGAGAGCGCCGTAGAACCCGAGCGTGCGATCGAGGAGCCCCTCTCCACGGATCGCCTTCGAGACTGCGCCATAGCTCTGCGTGATCCGGGGAGTCTTCTCTCCCTTGGTCGTCCGGCGAACCGCGCCGTAGCTGCTTGGGGTGAGTTTTGACTCGGGCGACTGCACGGCCGGCTCCTTGCTCGGTCGGCACGAGGCATCATGCGAACCTCGTGACATGGCTAGCAATTCCGAGCAAGGATCTTAGTAGAACGGTGACGGCGGAGCTAACCGGTCACTCCGCGTTGGCGACTTCAGGCACGGACAGGGCCCACGCGTTCATGGCGTCGAGGACCGTCCGCAGCTGCTCACCGACCTCGGTCAGCTCGTAGACGACCCTCGGCGGGATCTCCGGGTAGGACGTCCGTGTGACGAGCCCGTTGGCCTCGAAGCGCCGCAGCCGGTTCGTGAGCGTGTGCGCACTGATGCCGGGGAGGCGGTCCTTGATCTCGGTGAACCGGAGGGGGCCGTGGAGCAGTTCCCGCACGATCAAGGTGGCCCATGGCCCCTCGAGGAGTACGAGGAATCGGGCGACACCGCACTCGGGGAGATCGTCGCATCTTGGCATGAGTTTGAGCATATCCCTTTAGTGCAGTTGACGTAACCGATGCATCTTGTGCACTAATGGGCGTATGACCTACTTGATTCATGGCGCCACTGGTGCCCAGGGCGCCCCCGTCATCGCAGCCCTCGCCCAGGCCGACCTCGATGTCACCGCCGCGGTTCGCACACCGAGCTCCTATGCCGGCCCGGGAACGGCAGTTGCCGTCGACTTCACCGACGCCGCCTCGCTGACCGACGCGTATCGCAGAGTTCAGGGGATCTTCGTCCACCTGCCGATCGGATCGCCTGCCGACCAGCTGTCCGCAGCGAACGCGGTCGCCGACGCCGCCGAGGCGTCGACTCCGGCCCGAGTCGTGGTCTCCACGAGCGGGTACACGCTGGAGGACCCAGAGAGCGCGCTCGCCGTGCTGGTGCGCAGGCTCGAGGAAGCCGAGATCTCGACCGCCATCGTGCAGCCCCGCCTCTACCTCGAGAACCTCCTGCTGCCGTTCGTCGTCGAGTCGGTGCAGGAGCGTGGCGTTCTCAGCTACCCCATCCGTGCGGACTATGCGGTCTCTTGGAGCTCCCACCTCGACGTCGCTGACGTCGTCGTCGGACTGCTGCAGGACGATGCGATCACCGGAATCGTCGGCGTCGGCGCCCTCCCCGGTCTGCTCGGCGACGATCTCGCGCAGAGTTTCGCAGCGCACCTTGGTCGTCCGGTCAGCTTCGACAGTCGTGATCCGGATGCGTTCGGAGAGGACCTCGCGCGTGTCATCGGTCCCGGTGCTGCGCCCGTCGTCGACTCCTACAAGTGGCGAGCCACGCAGGCCCACGAGGTCATCGAGGAGGCGACGAGCGCGCAGCGGCGCCTCGGCATCACGCCTCGCTCCGTCACAGAGTGGCTGGGGCAGCTGGGCGTCTAGTCCAGGCGTCGCCTCCAGGTCGGGCGGCTGGCCCCGCGTATCCGTCGCTGAGGCCAGCCGCCCCAGGTCCTTCTCGGTCAGCGCTTCTTCGGCATGACTAAGACAGGGGCCTTGTGTGTCGGAGTTCGACGAGCGCGCGTGCGCTGCCCTCATCCGCGATCTTGCTGGCGCCGTCCGCACGCCAGCCCTGTCGCTCGTAGAAGCCGATCGCCCGCTCGTTGCCCGTCAGCACCCACACGTAGGCGTCCGAGTGGCCGGCCGTGCGGAGTTCTTGTTCGGCGCGACGGATGAGCGAAGCGCCGACCCCCGTCGACCAGTGGTCTGGATGCACGTACAGGCCACCGAGCTCCCCTCGGTGCCCATCGTCGGGGTCTCTCCCGGGCCCGAATGCGGCCCAGCCGACGATGCGTTCCCCGTCCTCGGCGACGAGCAGCCGATGCGGGCGCACGGCGTCGAGGTCCGTCGCATCGCCGCGCAGGGAGGCGGCGATCCACCGTGTCCAGCCGGCGGTGCGCTGCTCGACGCTCAGGGCGGCCAGCACCTCCGAGGGGATGAGGCCCGCGTAGGCCGCTCGCCACGAGTCGACGTGCACGATGGCGACTGCCCGCGCATCAGCTTCGGTCGCCCAACGCAGAGTGCCGCCTGTCATGCGATCACGCTATCGCTGATCGGGTCACCGGTTCCGAGGGGACGCTCTGCGAGCGTGCTCGGCCAGATAGGCGTGGCCCACCCAGGAAATCCTGCGCAAACGAACCACTGCGGACGGTGCGCTTCTCAGGCCCTCCAGACGCCGACATCGCGCCAATCGCCGGGAAACCCCATCTCACTGACATCCCGCCCGGGCAGCGCCGCGAACCCGCGCTCGACTTCCGACGCGACCTTGAGTGCCCAATTCGAGTCGGGCGCGGCAGCTGTCAAGATCTGCGCGATGACCGCGAGCGCTCCGTAGAGATCTTCGCTCTGTCCAGGAGGAAGGCTCTCCAACTCTTCGATGGTCCTCATCGCCCCTGTCGCAGCCGGGACGAGGGAGCGGTTCCAAAGGCGTCCATGATGGGCAGAGATATTGCGGACGACCGTCAGCTGCTCGAGCCACCGGGCGAACGGATGATGCTTGACGGCTTTGCCGCGTTGCCTGTGCGATAACCGGTCAAGTCGGAGACGAATACCCATGCCTTCAGCCACATCGAACTGGTCTGTTGCGCGCATTCCGTCGTAGAGCATCGATACGTCCGAGAAGTCGAGGACGTCGACGAGCACCCAGATCGGAATCACCCCAGCGTGATTCTGCATGTGATGGTTGATGAACATCGATCTGCGGGCCGCCCGCTTCACCCGTTCGTGCGTCTTGTCGACCCACGACGAGTGGTTGAAGGCATCCCGAAACAGGGACTTGTCCTCGTAGGACAAAGGGCCGTAGCGCCCGAGGACGTAGCTGACCTGACTGCGGAGCGCTACTTCGACCCGCTCGAGCCCGACGTGTACAAGAGAGCGAAGTTTGCGGTCAAGCTCGTACAGTGCCGCAACCTCTGAGAACTTGGTCCCCGGTTGGAACTGATCGGATCGTGAGGGCGCGCCCTCAGCGGTTGTCTCGAATCGACGCGACGTGTACCAGTACCCGCTCAACCGGTAGTAGTTGATCGACTTCAGCCACTGCTCGGGGTTGCCGTCGAGCTCCATGCCCCGGCTCTCGAGGAGCTGAGCCTGCTCTCCGATCGTGAGGTACTTCTTCGGTGAAGGTGACACTCTCGGCATCCTCTCGGACAAAAAAATCCAGCCCACACCGGTGGACCGGGCGGGCTGAACGATTGCCCCTAACTTAGCAGGGTTCGGCAGGGAGGCGTTAGCGCCCAGATGCCCGAGACCCGTGGGGTCCGAATCGTCTCGATGGTGGGATGCTCAGCGCAGCACTCCGCAGGCGGTGACCACGCGAAGCAGGACCTGTCCTTCGGTTCCAGCTGGGTAGTTCAGGAGATACGACCCGGTCTCGTCTTCGATCAAGGTGTGCGAGCCAGTCGCAGGCCATGTGGAGCCGTCGGCATACTCGACCGTCTCACTCGCGGTGCCCGTGGAGGTCACGGCGTCGCCATACTCCTCTTGGAGTTTCGTGACGGTGTTCACGAGGTCGGTGGACGAGAACGTCTTCGCCCACACCCAACGACCGATTCTGGGTTCCTCGCCGGCGCAGGCTGAGACGTTGGGATCGGCTTCGATGAGCCCCGTTGCTTCCGGGAACTCCGCGACCATCCCCTCGGCCACCTCCCGCGATGCGTCGCGTACCTCGTTGAGGGAGAGCTTGAACTTCGGCGGCTCCGGTTCCGTGGGCGCAGTGGGCGAGCATCCAACGAGTGCTGCGAGCACGAGGGGGACGAGCAGCACTGGAGTGAATCGACGGAGGCGCATACCGGCATTCTCCTCCAGAGTTCGGGTCATCGGTCATCGGCAGAGCTGTCGAGCTGGGCCAGATCGGGCCGGGTGTGCGTCGGATCTAGTGCTGGCCGGGCAGTGCCCAGCGGCGGCGGAGGTAGTCGGCGACGAAGATGTTGCCGAGGAGCGGCAGCACAGCGAAGATGATCACGCCGACGACCCACGCTTCTGTCCCGCGGAACGCGAAGATGCCGATGCTCGAGACGACGATCACGGCGACAGACGCGAGGATGCCGTTCCTGCGCACTCGCGACGACCAGTGCTGGCTCGCGCCGATCATGATGAGTCCGGCCACCCAGCCGAGCACTGGCACCAGGTACCAGCCGGCGATGAGGACGATGGACATGATGATCGGGTACGCGCGGCTCGGCCCGGTCCCTTCGGGCGAGGGCGTCTCCGCCATGGCGTCGGCTGCGATCGTGCTCGGTGCCCCGAGCTCTCGGATGCGGACTCGAGTCTCGTCGGCATCGAGGCCGCGGAGCGTGTCCGCGATGTCGTTGAGCACCTCGTCCCGGACCTGGGGCGCCCCATCGCGAAGTGCTGCTTGGAGCTCCTTCAGGTAGCTGCCTGCGATTTCGTTCTGCGATTCGAAAGGCTTCATCGGTCTCCTGCTTCCGTCTGGTCGCGTGAGCGGATGCTGTCGCTCGCGGTCGTGGTGGTGGTCGTTCGTGATTGCGTGACTTCCTCCACGGCGGAGGCGAACGGCGCCCACTGGGACCTGAACTGCTCCAACTCGGCGTGTCCCTGACTGGTGATGGCGTAGTACTTCCGGGGTCGCGCCGAATCGGAGTCGTCGGCGTGCGCGGCGATCAGCTCGCGCTCGCGCAGTCGAGTCATCAACGGGTAGAGCGTTCCGATGCTGCCGATGAGCCCGAGGGAGACCAGTCGTTCTGAGATCAGCCACCCGTACATGGGCCCCTGTTGGAGGAGTCCGAGGACGCAGTACTCGACGACGCCCTTGCGGAGTTGCGCACCGACTGAGGTTGTCATGCATTGCACTTTACTTTGTAATGCAAGGTATTGCAATGCATGCTGTTCGATGCGGTCGCGCGGAGTGCACGAATGCGGTCAGCGCAGCTCGCGCGCCCGGTAGAAGCGTGCAGCGAGACCGGTGCCCACGGTGATGCCGATGATGCCGATGGCGGCGCACGCCGCGACGATGCCCTCGAGGGGCAGGGCCGAGAACGTGTCGTCGCCGAGGACCCCGGTGGCCTGGCCCACCCAGGCTCCGCCCGCGATGACGATCACCGGGGCGTAGACCATGAAGCGTCCACGGGTGTAGCCGACGCGGAAGAGCACGGGGAGCTGCACGCCGACCGCCAGGCCGATGATCGCGAACGCCGCCGCGTAGTTCACGAGAAGCAGCTCTGGTGCGAGCTCGCGGTTGCGCACCCACGCCATGACGAACGTCACTGCTGTCGCGACGGCCACCGCGGCGAGGCCGTAGAGGAGCACCGAGATCGCGCGCCCGACGACAACTGCGCCCCGCGAGATCGGGAGCACTCCGTAGAGCGTGTCGAGTCGATCGCGTTCGTCTCCCAGGAAAGGGGCGGACAGGATCAGGGATGTGACGAGGGCGGATGCGGCGATCGCCATCCCCGGTAGCGGGAGCACGATGCCGACCAGGGCGATGAACGCGAGCAGCAGCAGCGTCTGCTTCTTGACGGCCCAGGACATCAGGTCGAAGCGAGTGAATGCGAGCGTCATGCTGTTGCCTCCTCGTGTGCGGCGGCCAGGTGGATGATGATGTCGTCGATGGTCGCCTCGTCGATCACGACCTCGGGCCCGTACTGCGGGGAGTCGTCGACGCGGATGAGCGCGGACCATCCCTGGCCCGTGTGCTGGGGGCCGAGTGCGCTCGCGGGCACGGTGCCCGTGCCGCGCGCGATGGCGTAGCTCTCCTTGACGTCGGGGAGTGGGCCTCGGCGCGCGATGTGCCCGCCCACGAGCACGATGAGGTCATCGGCGAGCTCGTCGAGGTCGGTCGTGATGTGCGTCGAGAACAGCACCGCGTGCTGCGGATCGACCATGAACTCGCGGATCACGTCGGTGATCTCCCGGCGCGATGCCGGATCGAGTCCGCTCGAGGGCTCGTCGAGGATGAGGAGCTCCGGCTGCTGCGCGAGGGCGCAGGAGAGCGCGAGCTTCACGCCCTGGCCGCGGGAGAGCTCACCGACTCGCCGCTTCTCGGGGATGCTGAACCGGTCGAGCAGCTGCGCGAAGCGGGCGTGGTCCCACTTCGGGTAGAACGGGGCGAGCCTTCGGCCGAGCGACGTCACGCGCCAGTCCTCGGCGGCCGTCGGCCGGTCGAGGACGATGCCCGTCTTCGCGAGGGCCGTGCTCGCTCCAGCTGACCCGCCGAAGACTTCGATGCGTCCCGCGTCGGGCGTGATCAGGCCAAGCAGGGAGCGGATGATCGTGGTCTTCCCGGCACCATTCGGGCCGACGAGTCCAACCACGGAACCGCGTGGGATGCTGAATGAGATGTCCTCGACCGTGAAGTCGGGTCGAGTGATGCGCAGGTCTGAGATCTGCGCTGCGTCGTCAGTCATTGTTCCTCCAAGCCTCATCAAGGCGTCGGTGCATTTCGTCGATGTCGATGTGGGCGCTTCGGGCTGCGATGAGCAGCTCGTGCAGTGCGGCGGCGACTCGCTCCTCCAGTGCTCCGGAGGCGATCGTGGGGTCGACCTCCAGTACGACGAATCCGCGGCCGTGCTCGTTGCGGACCAGGCCCTCGTGGACGAGGTCGTTGTACGCGCGAGTCACGGTGATGACACTCACTCGGAGGTCTGCCGCCAACTGGCGCAATGAAGGCAACGTCTCGCCTGCCGCGGCATCTCCGGACAGGATCGCCGACCGTACCTGCGTCTTGATCTGTTCGTAGATGGGCAACGAGGCGCTCGTTGAAATCAGTACTTTCCGCATGCGAACTCCACTGTACATAAACACCATAACACCAGAACAGTTCTCATTCTAGACCCCGCAGTCTCCGGCTCGGATCGACTGCGGACTTGCACCTTCCGCAGCGTCATGTGGTGCAGTGGATGCATCCAGCCACCCCCGAGGAAGGCCCCACATGCTGTCGTCGTTCATCCCGCCCCGCCAGGTCACGATCGGCGGAGCCGCCGAATTCGTCGGGACCACGCCCCGCGCGATTCGCCACTACCACCAGCTGGGGCTGATCCCGGAGCCGGCGCGGGGGAGCGACGACCGCCGCCGCTACGGCTACGACGAGATGATCCAGCTGCTGTGGATCCGTCGGATGGCCGACGCCGGCATCGCGCTCGACGACATCCGCGATGCCTTCGCGGACGCGGACGTGGCCGACTCAGCCGACAGCGGCGGCGATGTCGCGCGCATCCTCGAGCGGCTGGAGGAGTCCCTCGTCGCGCGGCAGGCCGAACTCGAGCGGCAGCGGACAGCGGTGCAGCGCATGCGCGCGCAGGGCAGCAGGTTGGGTTTGCTCTCCGATGTCGTGAGCGACCGCCTGGCAGAGCTGCCAGAGGGGGCCCTGCGGCAGGAAGACCTGGACACCCTCCTCGTGACCGAGCGGATCTTCGGCGCACTCGGTGCTTCCGTCCAGGCATCCCGGTTCATCGCCCTGGCCACCCACCCGGAGCTGCGGGAGGAGGCCGACCGCATCGATGCCGCCGAGGAGGCGCTCGACGATACGGTCGCCGTCGACGACCCCCGCGTGGCTGAGGTGGCCGCTGAACGGGCCGCCTTCGAGGCCACCCTCAACGGGGTCATCGAGAGCTCCGGCCTCGCGCAGGCCGACAACGACCGCTTCGACGCCTGGGAGGAGTCACATTCTGCTCCTGCTCCTGCCGATGACCACGAGGGCGCGGAGGACGCCGCCGAAGATGCCGAAGACGCCCGTGCGGCGCGCGGAACGAGCCTCGCCGAGGCCGTCCAGATGATGCCGTACGACTTCTCCCCAGCGCGCTGGCGGAGCATGGAACTCGCCCAGGAACTGGCGCTCGAGCTCTACTGACCCACCACGACGCGAGTCAGCGTCGCGAACCCTGCCTCTGCGCAGGTCGAGGTGTGGTGAGGTATCTGAGAGCTGCAACGAGGAGAAGACCATGAGCAGTCCCCGAACTCCGCGCGATTCCCGGACACCGAAGGTCGGCGCCAAATGGTGGGTGCCGCTTGCGCTGGTCTCGGCCCTCGGCGGGGTTCTGGTCTGGCTCAACCAGGGGCTCTGGTGGGCCTGGCTGCTGGTGGCCGCCAGCGTGCTGCTCGTCGCGCTCGCGGCGCACACGTGGGGCTCTCGCCGGTGGTTCGTGCAGGTGCCGGCATGGCTGGTGTCCGCCTCCCTGGTCGCAGCGATTGCCATCGCGGCTGGTCCGCCGATCGTGACCCGGACCATCGATGGTCCGCACACCGCCGCCGTCGCGACCGAGCAGGGAGCGGTGGTCGGGGTGCGCGACGAGGAAGCCGGGGTGGAGGCGTTCGCCGGCATACCGTACGCGGCCCCTCCCGTCGGCGACTTGCGCTGGGCGGCGCCGCAGCCCGCGCTTCCTCGCGCTGAGACCCTGATCGCGGACGATTTCGGCCCTTCTGCTGTGCAATCCGAGCCGTCGTTCTTCATCCGCGCGGCGACGCAGGCAATGGATGTGCCGCTCGAGAACACCCTGCTCGGCGGCTACGCCACGGACGAGGATGCGCTGCGGCTCAACATCTGGCGCAGCAGTTCGGCGCAGCCCGAACAGCGGCTCCCGGTGCTGGTGTTCGTGCACGGTGGCTCATTCACCGGTGGGTCTGGGGCGCTTCCCGCCTACGACGGTGCCGCGCTGGCTGCTCGCGGCGAGGCAATCGTCATCACCATCAACTACCGTCTCGGCGTGTTCGGCTTCTTGGCGGATGAGGAGCTGGGGGACGAGGGCGGCAACCAGGGTCTGCGCGATCAGATCGCCGCGCTGCACTGGGTGCAGGACAACATCGCCGCGTTCGGGGGCGATCCCGGCCGGGTCACCGTGGCGGGGGAGTCTGCGGGCTCCGGCAGCGCCTGCATCCTCGGCGTCTCCCCGCTTGCTGCGGGGCTCGTCCACGGCCTCATCGGCGAGAGCGGCAGCTGTCTCGGAACGGCCGGCGACAGAGACGCCGGCGACCTGTACGACACCGCCGAGAACGCCCGCGCGGCCGCAGCCTCGTTGCAGGAAGCGCTCGGGGTCGCGAGTCTGGCCGAGCTGCGCGCACTGCCCTCCGAGGCGATCCAGGAGGCTGCGGCTTCGCTGTCGGCGCACTGGTGGCCGCACATCGACGGTGCGCTGCTCCCCGCCTCGCCCACCGAGATCTACGCCGCCGGCGCGCAGAATGACGTCCCGCTGCTCTTGGGCAGCAACGCGGACGAAGCCTCCCTGTCGTTGCTGGGGAGCCTGGACACGGACCCGGGCGCCTACGAGCAGGAAGCCCGCGAGACCTACGGCGCAGAGGCGGATGCCTACCTGCAGCTGTACCCGGGCGAGACCGCGGAGCAGGTGCTCGACTCGCGCGTGCGGGCGGAGACCGACAGGTCCATGATCAGCCCGACCCACGAGTGGGGCGTGAGCGCGGCGGCGACGGGTACCGGGAGCGTCTATCCGTACTTCTTCACGCGGGTGCCACCTGACCCCGCACTCGAGCGATTCGGCGCGTACCACGGGGCCGAGGTCATGTACGCGTACGGCAATCTGGGGGCCGATGGCGACGTCGCCTACGAGGCGATCGATCATCGTCTCGAGGCCGAGATGACCGGCTACTGGCTGGCCTTCGTCAGGACCGGCGACCCGAACGGCGATGCGCGGCCTGCCTGGCCCACGCTCCAGGCATCTCCCGATCACGTCCTCGAGCTCGGCGATGAGACCAGGGTCGTTCCGAGGCCGCGCCAGCAGGAGGTCGACTTCTGGCTGGCTCAGGGCTGATCCCGCTGCACGCGGAACCCGTCACTGTGGTCTGAGCGGAGGCAGCGACACCTCGAACCGGCTGCCCTCGCCGAGAGTGCTCCGCGCCTGGATCGTGCCGCCGAGCGCTTCGGCGAGGCTGCGGGCGATCGAGAGGCCGAGGCCGGTGCTCTGCCCTGCGCGGACTCGAGAGGGCTCCCCGCGCCAGAGGCGATCGAAGACGCGGGGGAGGTCGGCTGGGGCGATGCCCGTCCCGGTGTCGATCACGGCGATGCGCACCGTGCCGTCTGCTGTCGCCGCCTCGACGTCGACGCGTCCGCCGGACGGCGTGTGCCGGAGCGCGTTCGAGAGGAGGTTGTCGAGGATCTGCCGCAATCTGGCGGGATCGGTGGTGAGCGGCAGCTGCTCGGGGGTCGTGACGTTCAGCTCGACGCCTGCGGTGGCCGCGCGGGCTCGGTACGCCTCGGCGAGCTCCTGCACGACGGCGGCCGCATCGCACCGCGTGCGCTCCAGCACGAGGTCGCCGGACTCCGCGAGCGCGAGGAGCTGGAGGTCGCCGGTGATGCGTTCCATGCGACTGGCCTCGTCGAGCACCAGCCGCCGGAGCGCCGCATGTTCGAGGCCGAGTCCATCGTCCGCAGCCTCGACCCATCCGCGGATGTTCGTGAGCGGGCTGCGCAGCTCGTGAGCGATATCGCCGAGCAGGCGCCGGCGGGACCCTTCGTGTCCGGCGATCTCGCTGGACATGCGGTCGAATGCCGCACCGATCCCGGCGAGATCGTCGCGGGCATGCAGCCCCGTGCGAGCGTCGCGGTCACCGGCGCTGAAGCGATCGACGGCGGTCTCGAGTCGGCGCGCGCTCCGCAGGGTCGGCCCGATGATGAGCGCGGCGGCTGCCGACAGGAGCGCGAGCAGCACCACGATGAAGACTCCGAAGCGGGCGATCGATCCTGGGCTCGCGTCGAGCGGACCCTGCGGGCCGCCACGCTCGTCGGTGAGGACCACGTGCACCGCGGGCGCGGTCGTCGCCTCGGACTGGTCGATGCGCGCCTGCAGGAGGCACTCGTCTGCGGTATCGCCGCTCGCCGGGACGGTGCGCAGCGCGAGATGCGCGGAGTCGCTCGACGGGGGCAGGTCGAGCTCGACGTCGGCGACGAGAGGTGCATCTGCGGCGAGCATGCACGCGTTCGTGCGATCGCGGAGCTCGTCGAGGGCGGTCCGCTCGCTCGGCAGTGGCGTGTTCAGGGCCGCACGGCCGCAGTCTGGGGCGTCTTCTCCGCCGACGACCACTGGGCGACCGCTCGCCCACACCGTCGTGTCGACGAGCGCGTCACCCAGGCACTCCACCACCGCGCTCGCCTGCCCTGTGAGCTGGTCGCGCTGCGTCTGATCGAGCAGGAAGGGCCCGGTGATTCCCTCGTGCAGCTGCGGCTCGAGCGTCACCGGGTCGGAGAGCGGCTCGAGCGGGTCGAGCAGCCGAGTGGAGCTCGCTGGGCGGGGCAGATCGGGCGCCGTGTCGGCGATGACCGTCCCCGCAGCGTCGATGACGGCGATGCGGCGCCCTGTCTCGTTGCCCAGGAGCAGCAGCGTTGGCCCGACGGTGCTCCAGTCGGTGTGGCTCCCCGCCCAGTTCGTGAGCTCGTCGATCACCTGCTCGTCCCGCATGAGCGCGGCGCCGGACGCCTGCTCGTCGTAGCGGTACTCGGAGGTCTCCGCGAGCCAGATCGTGCCGCCCGCCGACGCGATGACGAGCAGTACTCCAGCCGCGAGGTAGCGGGCGAGCAGCCGGGGCACACGTCGGGCGCCCGCGGCCCCGGCTCTTCTGCTTCTGCTCATGTCGTCTGCCATGCTCTCATCGCTGTTCGCCCGGAATGGTATCCGCGCACGGTCGACGCCCTGCCTGCTCACGTCGCGGCGAGGGCCGCCGTCGGCGACTGTCGCGCGGCGCGGATCGAGGGGGCGAGTCCGGCGACTGCGCCTGTCGCAAGCGCCGCTGTCATACCTGCCACGATCGTCTCCACCGGAACGACCAGCGGCCACCCCTGCACGACGCTCCAAGCTGCGGTGCCGAGCAGCCCGAGCGGCACTCCGGATGCGCCGCCCAGCGCGCAGAGCAGGATCGCCTCCAGGAGGAACTGGGCCCGGATCTGCCCGCGGTGTGCGCCGAGCGCGCGTCGCAGGCCGATCTCCCGGCGACGCTCGAGCACGGAGACGAACATCGTGTTCGCGATGCCGATGCCGCCGATCACGAGCGCGACCGCGGCGAGCGCGAGGAACAGCCCATCGAAGTTGGAACGGGCGGCGTCCTTCGCGGCGAGGACGGCCGAGGGCTGACTCACCTGCACGAGCCCGCTCGCCCCCGGGGAGAGGGTCGCGGCGACGACCGGACGCAGCGCCTCGATCGACGCCTCGTCTCCGGTGACGTAGGCGACCGTCGGTGCGCCATCGAAGCCGAGCCAGCGCTGCGCCGCAGCATCGTCGACGAGGACCGCTGACTGCAGGTCGCCGGAGAGCGGCGTCGCGGAAAGCACTCCGATGACGGTGAACGCGACGCCGCCGACGTCGATCGTGACGGGACGGTCGGGGAGCTGGGACAGGCCGAGCCGCTCAGCGGCGTCGATGCCGAGCACCGCTGTGGGCAGGTCGCTCTCTGCCAGCCAGCGACCGGAGGTCACCTCCGCCCTGAGCACCGCGGGGAGGTCACCGCGAACGGCGAGCGTCGTCAGCCCGGTCTCCGGGTACTCGCGGAGCTCGTTGCTGCGAATGGGGGCGTGGGCATTGCCGACCGTCGCGGCATCGGTCACGGCCCCGATGCGCTGCAGCATGCCGAGCGCCTCGGCCGAAAGCGGGACGGGGTCTCCGTCGGCACCTGCACGTGGGTCGGCGCGCAGCAGGTCCGCGCCGAGCGCGGTGAGCTGTTCGTCGAGCGCGGCCTGCGAGGACGCGGGCACCGCGGTGACGGTCACCAGCGTGGCGATGCCGATGGCGATGCCGATGGTGGAGAGCACGGCGCGCAGCGGCCGAGTGCGAAGCCCGACCGTGCCCACCTCGAGCAGGTCTCGGAGGCCGAGGCGTCTGCGGCGCTCACGCATGCTCCACCGCCTCGGTACCGGCATCGGTGGTGGTGGCGGTGTTCGTGTCGGCGACGATGCGGCCGTCTCTCAGCTCGACGCGGCGCGGCAGTCGCGTGGCGAGCTCGACGTCGTGGGTGATGACGACGACGGTGGTGCCCTCGTCGTGCAGCCGCTCGAGCAGGCTGAGCACACGTTCGCCGTTCGCGGTGTCGAGGGCGCCGGTCGGTTCGTCGGCGAGGACGACGAGCGGATCGGTCACGATCGCCCTGGCGATGGCGACTCGCTGCCGTTCGCCGCCGGAGAGCTCCTGCGCCGCGTGCCCCATGCGGTGCTCGAGCCCGACGCGCTCGAGCGCCGCGCGTGCGAGATCGCGGCGCGCTCGCCTCGGAACGCCGCTGTAGAGGAGCGCCATCATGACGTTCTGCTCGGCGGTCACGCCGTCGCTCAGGTGGAAGCCCTGGAAGACGAACCCGATCGTGCTGCCCCGCAGGGTGGAGAGCGCACGATCCGTGAGATTTCGGGTGTCGGTCCCGCCGATGCGAACCGCACCGCTCGTGGGGCGGTCGAGCGTGCCGAGCACGTTGAGCAACGTTGACTTGCCGGCGCCGGAGCGTCCGACGATCGCGGTGAGCTCACCGGGGTCGATCTGCAGCGAGACGTCGTCGAGGGCGACGACTCCACCGGGGTGGATGCGGCTGACTCGCTCGAGCTCGAGTGCAGGCGTCGTCGTCATCGTGCCGACACCACCGTCATGCCGGCGTCGATTCCCTCGCCGCTGACCTCGACGCGGTCGTCCGCGATCAGACCGATCTCGACGCCGTGCAGTCCGCCCCGGTCGTCCTGCAGGGCGTACCCGCCTTCGGCGAGGGCGACAAGCGAGGCCACGGGGACGATCAGCACGTCCTGCACCGATCTGGTGACGATGCGGATGGTCACGGCGGCAGCGTCGACGCCGTCGAGGGCGGCCTGATCGTCGATCGCGACGATTGCGTCGACCTTCGCCTCGGCCCCCTCGCCGGTCGTGTTCACGCTGTCGATGGAACCGTCGACGACGCGTCCATCCGGCAGCTCGATCGTGGCTCGTGCACCGGCGCCGATCACCCCCGCGTCCTGCGCCGGGACGGACGCCTCGACGACGCGCCTCGTGAGCGTCACCGTGTATGGCTGGCCAGCCGCAGTGTCGCCGAGGCGGGCGCTCACGGCGGCGACGCGACTCGACGCGCTCAGGACGACCACGTCGGCGGGTCCGAGGATGCCGGTGCGCTCGACGCCGAGCGACTCCTGCCAGTCCCGCACTGCCTGCTTGAAGTGCTTCCCCGTCTCGAACGTGTCGATGTCGCTGGGATACAGGTAGCCGAGGTCCATCAGGTTCGACGCGACCATGCTGACATCGGCCCCCTCCATCTTCGGCTTGTCGATCGCGCGGTAGAGCGGAACCTCGCCGATGAGCACGGGCACCGGGCGCTCGTTCGCGCGCAGGGCCACCGACCCCCGATCAAGGACTTCGCCCGCCTCGGGCAGCCAGGTGATGATGCCATCCGCCTTCGTCGTCACGGGGGCCGCGGCGCCGAAGCCGACGGCACCGTCGAGGCGAGCGGTCTGCACGAGCTCGCCACGCTCGACGACCGTGGTGGACGGCGCGGCTGTCTCCTCCACGGGGGCTGCCTCATTCGCGGGCCGGAGCACCAGGGCGGCACCGCCGGCGCCCGCGGCGAGCGCGGAGCAGACCGCGAGCGCGACGATGAGCGCGGTGCGGCGACGACCTCTCGTCATGCAGCGCTCCCATCCGATTCGGAGGCCACACAGGCATCCACGTACTGCATGCCAAGCGAGATCGAGGTGGCATCGTTCGTCTCACCGCCGAAGGCGATATTGATCCGGCCGAACTGGTCCGCCTCCGCGATCTCGACCTCGCGGACGCCGCGATCGTGCAAGCAGTCCACCACGCCCTGCGCGAACCGCAGCGCATCCGGGTTCTGCACGTCGAGCTCCCACGGAGGCAGCGGCGCCACGCGCAGGCAGAGAGCCTCGGCCTCGGCGGCCTTCACCGGATCCCCACCGTCGCTGGCGCTGACCGAGTCTCCGCCGCCGCCCACGGGGGCGTCCTGCGGTGCATCGGTGTGGTCCTCGAGGCAGCGATCCCGCGCCTTCCAGGCGTCCGCCTCCTCTTCGTCCGACATGTCGAGACGCAGGCGCACCGGCTCGCCGTACTCCGCGATGAGCGCATCGGCTGCCTCGGTCGGGGCCGGAGCGGTCGTCTCCAACGTCGCGATGCCGGTGTCACCCTCAGGGCTCTGGTCGGCTGAGGGTGCGGAGCACGCGGCGAGCACTCCGACGAGCGCGATGGCGCCTGCTGTGGCGGTCAGGGATCGGTGGGTGATGCGGAGCATGAGTCCTCCTCGTGTCGTGAGCGGCCGTGACCCACGCTCGTCCTCGGATGTGAGGGACTTGTGAGCGTTCAGTGCAGAGCCAGACCGCATGGCGGACGCGTGCTTAGGGTTGGGTCGTGACCAGAGTCTTGATCGTCGAGGACGATGCGCTGCAGTCCGAGCTCGTCCGCCGCTACCTCGAACGCGAGGGGCATGACGTGACGGTGCTGGCCGACGGCGCCGAAGCGCTCTCCGAGGTGCGTCGCTCTGCGCCCGACCTGCTGGTCCTCGACGTGATGCTCCCCGGGGCCGACGGCCTCACCGTCTGCCGCACGCTGCGCGAGGAGCAGTTCGAGCTCCCGATACTCCTGCTCACCGCACGCTCCACGGAGAACGATCTGCTCCTCGGGCTCGAGCTCGGCGCCGATGACTACCTCGCCAAGCCGTACAGCCCGCGCGAGCTCGTCGCCCGAGTCCGCGCGCTTCTGCGGCGAGTCCACCGCACGGCGCCGGCCACGAGGGTCGTCGCCGTCGGCGACCTGGAGATCGACCCGGAGCGGCGTCGAGCCACCCTCTCCGATCGGCTCCTCGACCTCACCCGCGCGGAGTTCGACCTGCTCGAGGAGTTCGCCCTGCACCCCGGTATCGTCCTCAGCCGCGCCCGCCTGCTCGACCGCCTGCATGGCACAGATCGCTGGATCGGAGGCCGCACGATCGACACCCACGTGAAGAACCTCCGGGCCAAGATCGAGGCCGATCCGCAGACGCCGTCGAGGCTCCTCACCGTCTACGGGGTCGGGTACACGCTCCACGAGGGCTGAGCCGGACACGCATCACGACCACACCCAACCGCGCTTCAACCAAAGGAACACTGCATGCGACTTCTCGGAACGATTCTTCTTGCCATCGGATTCATCGCGCTCGCCTCGGCGGTCCTCATCACCGACCCGACGGCACTCGATGCGAACATCGGTGCCGGGATACTCCAGATGGCGGGGTTCGTCGCCGGAGGCGCAGGTCTCGCCGTTCTCCTCATCACTCTGCTCGTTCCGAAGCGCACATCTCGCTGAGGACTTCGCGGACGGAGACCGCCGTCGGTCTAGGTGAGCGAGCCGAAGGCCAGCTCTCCTTCGAACAGGACCGCCGACGGGCTCACCTGGCCGAGCTGGTCGAGCTCCACGTCGAAGAGGTCCCTGTCGAGGACGACGAGGTTCGCATCCTTCCCGACCTCGAGGGACCCGACTCTGTCATCGATCCGGAGCTGTCGAGCCGCCTCGATGGTGTGCCCGCGCAGGAGCGCGGTGACCTCGAAGCGCGATTCGCGGCTCGGCCGGACGCTCCCCGGGTAGCGGTCGGGATCGAGGGGCAGCTCAGGGTCGACCCGCGTCGCAGCCACCTGCATGCCGAAGAACGGGTTTCCTCGGTGGAGCTCGAAGTTCGTCACGACGTCGCTCGCGAAGGTCATCGAGGCGCCGGCCTGCAGGACGCCCCGGAAGTCGTACATCCGATTCCATCGCTCGTCCCCGAGGTAGCTCTTCGCTTCTTCACCGAAGTACCCCGCCGACCAGTGGTTCGTCCAGTTCACGATGATGCCGAGCTCGGCTGGCCGGTGCATGTCCGCCGGGTCGATGAGCTCGCAGTGCGCGAACGTCACCTGCGTCCGCCAGGCACCGCCCGTCTCGGCGAGCGACTCCTTGGCGGCCGCGACGGCATCGCATCCAGCCCGGAAGGCGCGGTCGCCGACCATGTGGATGTGCACGTCGATCTCCGCCTCGTTCGCCAGCAGCAGGCAGCTCACGAGCTCGTCGGTCTCGATCTGCATCTCGCCGAGGCTGCCGGAGTCGTCGTGGACCAGCGGAGCGAGGACCGCGCTGTTCCCGCTCTCGTTCGTGCCGTCGAGGAAGAGCTTGAGCGTTCGCACGCGGATGTGATCCGTGCCGTGCTCGCGGTCGAGGCGCTGGGCTCGCTCGATCGCGTCGGGGAGGTCGGCGAGGGTCCGGAACCGAACGGCGCCTTCGTACCTGGTGTGCAGCTCCCCGCGTCGGTGGAGCTCGCGGAGCGCGGGGAGCACATCCTCGTCCTCGATGAGCGCCTCGAAGAGGGACGTGACGCCGTGCCGGGTCATGAACTCGAAGAACGGCTTCAGGCTCTCGGCGGTCAGCTCCTCTGGTGGGCGCCACCCGATGGAGTCGTACAGGCGGTCGATGAAGCGGAGGTGCGCGAACTCGAGGATGTGCCCCGTCGGCACGCCGTGTGCGTCACGGACGAACATCTCGAGGCCAGGCACGGGGTCTGGCGTGTGCTCGTCGACCTCGAGCAGCTCGAGCATCTTCGAGTTGACCCAGTGTGCGTGGTCGCTGAAGTCCTGGCAGAGCACGGGGCGGTCGCTGATCGCCGAGTCGAGGAGCTCCTTCGTCGGGGCGCTTCCCGCGAACAGCGTGCTCGGGTAGTACTCGAAGAACAGGTAGGGCGCCTCCTCCTTGGGGTGCCGCTCGCCGTGTTCGCGGATGAAGGCGAGGATCGCGTCCACGTCGTCCGTCTGCGGGAGGGAAACGTGCCAGGCGCTCTTCGCGACGCCGCTGGGATGCGTGTGGGCGTCGATCAGGCCGGGCAGAACGAGTCGTCCGCCCAGGTCGTAGTTGGGAAGCCCCTCGGCTGGGAGGGCCAGCGAGTCCTCCTCCCTGAGCATCTGCGCGATCCGGCCGTCACGGATGACGGCTCCGTTCGCCCACGGAGCGGCCTCGTCGGCGGTGAAGAATCTGCCGTTCGTCAGGATCAGGTCCACGATGAGCGCTCCTTGCGGGTAGAGACGTAACAACTTGGAAATGCAGTCTGGCATAAATTAGCAATGTTGGTAATCTATTCGCCAGAGGGCACGATTCGTGCCCCACTCCACGCGACAGTGCAGTCGACGGAGACCCCCAGAGGAGCACCCGTGAGTCAAGCCACCCAGTTCGTTCGATCACTCAAGCTGCGTCACCTCCTGGCGTTCGGGCTTGCCTACCTCGCCCCGACGGCCATCTTCAACTTCTACGGCATCGCCACCGAGCTCAGCGGGGGCATGATGGCCCTCGCGTACCTCGTGACGCTGGTCGTCATGTTCTTCACCGCGTACTCGTATGCGCAGATGGTGAAGGCCTTCCCGGTCGCCGGGTCCGCGTACACCTATGTGCAGAAGAGCGTGCATCCCTACCTCGGCTTCGCGACCGGCTGGGTGTTCCTGCTCGACTACATGCTGCTCCCGATGATCTGCTACTTGCTGTTCGGGATCTACATGGAGGAGTACGTTCCCGCTATCCCGACCGCCATCTGGGTGCTGCTCGCGGCCGGCTTCGGCGCGGTCATGAACATCCTCGGAGCACGGGTCTCCGGCCGACTCAACATCGCCGTCGTCTCCGCGCAGATCATCTTCGCGGTCGTACTCATCGGCTTGATCACGAGCTACGTCCTCCAGGGCGGTGGAGCTGGCGGCCTCTTCGTGCCGGAGGCGATCTACAACCCCGAGACGTTCAACTTCGGCAACGTGATGTGGGCGGCCTCGATCCTCGCCGTCTCCTTCCTCGGCTTCGACGCCGTCTCCACGCTCGCGGAGGAGACCCACGAGCCGACCGTCACGATCCCGCGAGCGATCCTGATCATGTGCATCGGCGCGGGCCTCGGCTTCGCGACGATCGCCTACTTCCTGCAGATCGCCTGGCCCACCGGGTACGCGGAATTCGAGGATCCGGATACCGGCATCTTCGAGCTCCTGCCCCGGATCGGGGGAGAAGCGCTGAACATCACGTTCTTCGTCGCCGATCAGGCCGCGAGCATCCTCTGCGCGATGGCCGCCGTCGCCGCCGTCTCCCGCGTGCTCTACGGCATGGGGCGTGACGGTCTGCTCCCGAAGCGGTTCTTCGGCAAGCTGTCGCCGCGGTTCGGAACCCCGGTCAACAACATCGTGCTCGTCTCCGTCGCGGCGCTCGGCGCCGTCTTCTTCACCGACAACCTCCTCGGCGCGACCTCGCTCACGAGCTTCGGCGCCATCACGGGCTTCATCATGGTCAACATCGCCGTGATCAACCACTACTTCGTTCGCCAGCGCCGGCGTTCGGGGATGGATGTGGTCCGCTACCTCGTCCTCCCGCTGATCGGCGTCGCCACCAATGTCGCCCTCTGGGTGAGCATCGATTCCTCGGCGAAGATGCTCGGCATCACCTGGCTGATCATCGGGGTGATCTACCTCGGCTTCATGACGAAGGGCTTCCGCCGTCTGCCCGCGCAGATCCGATCGGAGGACGAGGTCGGCGACGACGAGAGCACCCGCAGTCTCGAGGTGCCGAGCGCCGATCGCAGTTGAGCCACGATCGGGCGGCGGCGCTCAGGCAGCCGCCGCCGCTTGGATCATCGACGCCGCCAGGTCGCGAAGCGGACTGGTCTGCGCGTCCGGGAACTGGAGAACGCTCATGCTCGAGGACCCGATGGTGAGGCACAGCATGGCGTAGCCGAGCGCCTCGCTCCGTGCGACGTCCATCTCCCGGTGCGTCGCCCTGATCGCCGCGGCGACCTCGGTGACCACGGTCGCGTAGCTGTCGAGCAGGCGCCGCCTGACCTGCTCGTCGTGCTGGGACCAGGCCAGGAACGCATCGAAGACGGCATCGTCTGGACTCGCTTCGACACCGGTGCCGAAGAGGAAGTCGAGCACCCCCTCGAGCCCCTGGCCGGAGCGCGCGGCCTGCACCCGTTCGTGCATCTCCTGCGCGTACGGGTCCATCGTCGAGTTCCAGACGAGCTGGATGAGCTCGTCGCGGTTGCCGACGTAGTGACGGATGTGCGCCCGGCTCAGTTGCGCCTCGGAGGCGATGCGCTCCTGGGTCGCGCCCTCGACTCCGTACTTCCCGATGACTCGCTTCGCGGCCGCGACGATCTGCGGGCGCCGCTCATGCACAAGACTCGGTCGGCCCATGTGGTCCCTCCTTCAGCTTCCCCCTGGAGTGGGCGTCGCCCGGGCTCTCCGGTTTCGAGCGACGGTCCCACCACAGTACGAGATCGCCGCCCGGGAAGCCGGACCGCCATCACCGGGTCGGGGTCGCGGGGGCGCGACCGTCCCCGCGACCGCCATTCCAGTTGCTCAGGCGATGATGCGCATGGGCCGTTCGAGGAGCCCCGTCAGCGTGGCGAGGAACTCCGCGGCAAGGGCTCCGTCGATGATGCGGTGGTCGGCGGAGAGGGTGTATCGCAGGCGGTGACGCACCTCGACTGCCCCGTTGATCGCGACGGGTTCTGGCCTCGCCGCGCCGACCGCGAGGATCGCCCCCTCCGGCGGGTTGATGATGGCGGTGAACTGCTCGACGCCGTACATGCCGAGGTTGCTGATGGTGAACGTGCCGCCCGCCATCTCCGAGGCGCCGAGCTTGCGTTCCTTCGCGAGTCCGGCCAGTCGCCGAGACTCGCGCGCGATCTGCGACGCCGGTCTCAGGTCTGCGTCGTCGATCACCGGCACGACGAGGCCAGTCGGGGAGGCGATGGCGATGCCGATGTTGACGCGCCCGTGGAGCAGGGTCTCTCCGCGGCCCTCCGGGGAGTAGGAGGCGTTGACTCCCGGATGCGCGCGGAGCGCGATGGCGCAGGCGCGCACGAGGAGATCGTTGACGCTGATCTTGGGGCGCCCCGTCGATTCGAGGCTGCCGTTCAGCTCGGCTCGGAGCGCCAGGAGGGCCTCGACGTCGGCCACAGCCGTGACGAAGAAATGCGGCACCGTGCTGCTGCTCTCGCTGAGGCGCCGAGCGATCACTTCGCGGGTCTTGTCGAACGGGACTGCAGTCGGCTGTCGCGCATCGGGAGCGCTGGTGCTGGTGCGGGTGCCGCCGCCGGTGGCCTGGCCCGCCGTCGGGCTCGATGCGCATCGAGCTGACGAAGCGATGGCCGTGTCCGCGGGGGAGGCCTGACGTGCGCGTGCATCCTCGATGTCGGCGCGGACGATCCGGCCGCCGGGGCCGGATCCCAGCACGCCAGACAGGTCGATCTCGTGCTCGCGAGCGAGTCGGCGCGCGAGCGGCGTCGCGAACAGCCGCTGTCCGACTGCGCCCTGGTGGTCGGCCTGGGAAGCGACCTCCCGAGCGACCTCCGAAGCCTGAGCGTCCGCGCTCGCGGCTGGCGCGTCGTCGTTGCCGTCGTCGAGGCGCGCGATGACCGTGCCGATGGTCGCCACCTCGCCTTCGGCGACCAGGATGTCGCGCAGGACGCCGGCGTCGTAGGCCTCGTACTCCATGGTGGCCTTGTCGGTCTCGATCTCGACGAGGAGGTCGCCCACGGCGACGGCGTCGCCTGGCTGCTTGTGCCACGCGGCGATGGCGCCCTCCTGCATGGTGTCGGAGAGGCGGGGCATGAAGATATCGATCATGGGGTGTCCTTAGATGCGGCGGGAGACCGCGGCGAGGGTCTGCCGGATGGCGGTGGCGGCGTCGTCCGCGGAAGGGAGCGCGGCGGTCTCGAGCGGCTTGGAGTAGGGCATGGGCACCTCGGCCATCGCGACCCGGCGCACGGGTGCGTCCAGCCAGTCGAAGGCGCCGTCCGAGATGGTCGCGGCGATCTCGGCGCCGATGCCGTAGGTGAGCCAGTCGTCTTCCAGGACGACGGCGCAGTGGGTCTTCTTCACGGATGCGATGACGGTGTCGCGGTCGAGTGGGCGCAGGCTGCGGAGGTCGACGACCTCCACGTCGATGCCCTCGGTCTCGGCGAGCCGCTCGGCCACTTCGAGGGCGACGGCCGCCATGCGCGAGTAAGCGACCACGGTGATGTCGGCACCCTCGCGGGTCACGGCGGCCCGGCCGATCTCGGCGGGGGTGTCGTCGTCCGGCACCTCGCCCTTGGTGTTGTAGAGCGCCAGGTTCTCGAGGAACAGCACGGGGTCGTCGTCGCGGATCGCGGCCAGCAGCAGCGCCTTCGCGTCAGCGGGGCTGGACGGGGCGACGACCTTCATTCCTGGCACGAACGCGTAGTACAGCTCGATGTTCTGCGAGTGCGTGGCGCCGAGCTGCTGCCCACCTCCGCCCGGGGTGCGGATGACGAGGGGGACCCGGGCCTGACCGCCGAACATGCCATAGATCTTCGCGGCGTGGTTCACGATCTGGTCCAGGGCCAGCAGCGAGAAGTTGATGGTCATGATCTCCACGACCGGGCGCAGTCCGAGCATCGCGGCGCCGATGGCGGCTCCCGTGAACCCCTCCTCGGCGATGGGGGTGTCTCGCACGCGCTTCTCGCCGAACTCCGCGAGCATGCCGGCGGTGATCTTGTACGAGCCCTCGAAGACGCCGATCTCCTCGCCGATGAGCAGCACGTTCTCGTCTCGCAGCATCTCGGCGCGGAGGGTGTCGTGGAGCGCCTGACGGTAGGTCATCATGCTCATGCGGATGCTCCGATCGTGGGTGAGGGGGATGGTTCGAAGAGTGGCTGGCCGGGCAGCCTGCGGGAATCGTTGGGAACCGGTGTGGCGTAGGTGTAGTCGAAGAGCGTGTCGACCGACGGGTGCGGGCTCGCCTCGGCGAACGCGACGGCCTCCGCGACGGCGGCCATGGCGGCAGCGTCGATGTCGGCGATTGCCTCGTCAGTCAGGAGTCCCTGCTCGGCGAGGCGAACCGCGAACGCGGCGATGGGGTCGCCGACCTTGAGAGCCTCAGCCTCCTCGCGGGTGCGGTACTTCGCGGGGTCGACGACCGAGTGGCCCTTCAACCGCTCGCTCACCGTCTCCAGCAGGAACGGCTTGCCGGCCCGGGCGCTCGCGAGCGCGCTGGCCGCGGCGTCCCGGACGGCGACCGGGTCGTTCCCGTCGACGCGGGCGGATGCCATCCGGTACGAGGATGCCCGCTTGTGCAGCTCGGGCTCGCCGGAGGCGCGCTCGACCGTGGTGCCCATCCCGAGGCCGTTGTTGACGACCACGTAGACGACCGGAAGGTCCCACAGGGCAGCGATGTTCAGCGACTCGTGAAACGCCCCGATGTTCGTGGTGCCGTCTCCCATGACGCAGACCACGGCCTCTTGTCCGCTGCGGTAGTCGATCGCGAGGGCCGCACCGGTGGCGAGCGGCACCTGCCCGCCGACGATGCCGTACCCGCCGAGCAGGCGCGACTCCAGGTCGAAGAGGTGCATCGACCCGCCCCACCCCTTTGACACGCCGCCGCTGCGCCCGTAGAGCTCTGCCATGATCCGCCCTGGCGCGATGCCTCGCCCGAGCGCGTACCCGTGCTCCCGGTAGTTCGTGAAGAGGTAGTCGGTCGACTCCATCGACGCCATCAGGCCGACCACCGTCGCCTCCTCACCGAGGTTCAGGTGGCAGTAGCCACCGATCTCCGCCTGCGTGTACGAGCGGGCGGCGCGCTCCTCGAACCGCCGGACCAGCACCATCTGGCGGTAGAACTCGACGAGTCCCTCGCTGTCGAGGGACGTGGTGTGCGCTGGGGGTGGATTCGACGCTGTCTTCCGCGGGGTTGCGGATCTGCGTGCAGCCATTGGGAGCTCCTCTCGCCTGACCCTTCTGGGGCTCGGCGCGATCGACCGCGAGGGATGACCACGCGGGTAATGAAACGAATACGTCTCATTATAGGATGGTTGTCGTCGAGGGTCGACATGCGAAGCACGAGGTGGGGAGCACTGCGGATGAGCGAGACCGTGTCGAGCACGAGCCGCAAGCGGGGCCGCCCGACCGCCCAGGAGCGGGAGGAGCGCCGAGACCAGATCCTGGACGCCGCCGTCGCGCTGTTCGTGTCGAATGGCTACGGCCAGGTCACCGTCGACGAGATCGCAGCAGCCGCACGGGTCACCAAGCGCACGATCTACACCTACTTCGGCGACAAGGCGGAGGTGTTCACCGCGGCGATCGAGCGGTTCCGCGCTCGCGACCTCGCGAACCACGGGGTGACCGCCGAGTCGCTGCTCGAGACCGCAGCGCGGCTCGTCTTCGTCCTGCACTCGGACAACGCCGTCGGCCTGCACCGGCTCATGATCGGAGAAGCGGCGCAGTTCCCGGAGCTCGCGTCGGGCTTCTACTCCAGCGGCCCACGGGGGTACGTCGCCCTGCTTGCGCAGTGCCTCTCTCCTGCGAGCGGGCTCGTGCAGGTGAAGACGGACGCGGAGGCACTGGCGCTGGCGGAGGCGCTGTTCGGGCTGCTCCTCGGTGAGCCGCACCGTCGCCGCCTGCTCGGGCTGGCGCCCGCACCGAGCGCGGCGGCTGCGCGCGCGCACGCCGAGCAGGTCATCGCCCTCCTCGGGCTGACGGAACGCCCGCGCGACGACGGCTGACGCGGCCCTTCTCGCGGATGCCTGCGGGAGTCGTCAGAGGGGACCCGTCACTCGGTGTCGTCGGCCCCGTCGGCGTCATCGTCGTCGAAGATGCTCTCGATCGGGCATTCGAAGACGCGCGCGAGTCGGAACGCGAGGGGTAGCGAGGGGTCGAAGCGGCCGCGCTCGATGGAGATGACCGTCTGGCGGGAGACGCCGAGCTCTTCCGCGAGGCGCTGCTGCGACCACCCGCGTTGCTTGCGAAGCGCCGGGAGCTCGTTCTTCACCGACTAGCCTCGCCTTCGCTCGAGGCCATACCGGATGCTCACCGATCCCATCGCGACGATGATCACGGCGACCAGAGCAAGGAGCGCGGGAATGTCGAGGTTCCCGACCGCGATGACCGCGGTGCCGAGACCGGTCACGAGCAGGGTGTCGCCGAACGCGCCACTCGTCGCGCGTTCGATCCACGCCGACTCCACCGACTGCTCGGGACGCGGGGTGGCCCCTCGAAGGCTGTCCCGGTCGACGGACAGCGCCCACACGAGACCGGCACAGGCCCAGAACGACACCAGCACCGTCGCGAACCACCCGACGAGCGGGTGTGGGCCGGCGGACCCTGTCAGCACCAGAATCGTTGCGATGGCGCAGGCGAGGAGCAGGCCGGAGGGGATCGCCAGCCAGAGCGCCGACCAGCGCCCACCGAACTTGACTCGGCCCCACCGGCTTCGAGTGTCCGCTGTGTACGAAGAACGCTCGGTGTCCATGTTGCACTCCCATGTGTAAAGCTAGCTTGACTGTCGAGACAGTTATACACGTCAAGCACGCTTGACACAAGGAAGAGGCTGCCAGCTGCTCAGTCAGGCGCGAGCGAGGGTCGGCAGATGACAGCGCCGTGCGGTCTGTGGGTTCTGCTCGTTCGCCGATGGGACTCGAGCACTTCGAATCCGGATGCCTCCAGGGCTTGCTCGAGCTCGCTCGCCGGCCACCGGTACGCGGTAGTGATGGCGTGATCGAACGCTTCGCACGCGGGACCTTCGAAGTACCCGAGGACAAGCAGGCCGCCCGGGCGCAGGACTCGCGCGAACTCGGTGAGGGGTTCGGAGATGCGAGACGGGTCGTGGTGGATCGTCGAGTACCAGGACAGGATGCCTCCGAGGGAGTCGTCGGGCTCGTCGATCTCGTCGATGCTCCCCACTTCGAATCGCACGCCGGGATACGAGGATCGCGCACGCTCGATGAAGGCCGGGACCAGGTCGATGCCCCGGACCTCGAGCCCCCGATTGGCCAGGTAGTTCGTCCAATGCCCGGGCCCGCAACCGGCGTCCAGCCCCCGACCGTCAACCGCCGCCGCCCAGCTATCGATGAGCTGACGGTCGGAGTCGTGCACCGACTCCATCGAACCCAGGAGGCTGCTGTACTCGTCGGCTCGGAGGGAGTACGCGTCCGTGGTGTTCGACATTCAGCCGATGCTAGCGAAACGCGACCCAGCGCCGAGACTCCTGGGAGGGCACACGGGAAGACGGGTACGACAGGCCTGGAGAATGCGGAGCCCGTCACCACGCTCGGGATAGGGCGGTGATGCGCTAGCCTTCACGCAGAGGGAAAAATCCCGTCCTGCTGAGGCAGACGGAAACGCACAAGCGGTCTCGTCGGAGTCGCCACTTCTTCATCGAAGGAGTGCGCTCATGTTCGAATCGACGACGCCTGCCGCCGTACAGGCTCCCCCGCCACGTCTGCGCGATGCGTGGGTTGCGCTGACCGGCCTCTCTGCGGTGTTCCTGTTCGAGATGCTCGACAATTCTGTCCTGAACGTTGCGCTCCCCTCCATCGGGCGCGAGCTCATCGCACCCGCCGCCTCGCTGCAGTGGGTCTCCGGGGCGTACTCGCTCGCCTTCGGCGGCCTCATGCTTCTGTTCGGTTCGGTCGCTGACCGGTTCGGTCGCCGCCGCATCATGCTCGCCGGCCTGACGTTGCTCGCGATCGTGAGCGCGTTGACCGTGTTCGTCACGTCGATCGAGCAGCTCATCGCCGTACGCGCGCTGATGGGCGTCGCCGCGGCGATGACGGCCCCAGGATCGATGGCGCTGGCTTTCCGGCTCTTCGCTCGAGACGAGTTGCGCGTGCGGGCGCTGACGGTCATCTCGACTGCTGGGTTGGTGGGCCTCGCCGCCGGGCCCACGATTGGCGGGTTCGCTCTTGCCGTGTCACCGTGGCAGGCGCTGATGGTGGCCAATGCTCCGATCGCAGCGATCGCCTTCGTTGGCATTCGCGCGGGGATCGCCGCTGACCAGCAAGCAGATCTTCACCGCGACCGCATCGATGTGATCGGCGCGATCCTCGGCACGGCAACCGTCGTCGGCGTCCTGCTCACTCCGACCCTGTTCGTCGCTGGTGCCGACGTCACTGTGGAGTGGAGCACGGCGACGGCCACGGTCGCCGCGGCCGTCGCATTCGTGGTCCGTGCCCGCACGGCGCGCCATCCGCTGCTGGACTTGCGACTCGTCGTACAGCCTCAGGTCGCGAGTGGTCTGGCGTACAAGGCCGCCGCGGGCCTTGCGATGGCGGGGCTGTCGTACCTGGTCACAGTGCAATTGCAGCTCGCGTGGGGGTGGTCGCCCGCCCTCGCCGCGATCGCTACGCTGCCGCAGGTCGTGGTGCTTCTCGTGAGCGGCCGCTTCGTCGGCCCGGTTGCCCGACTGCTGGGTCTTGATCGAGCAGCCTGGATGAGCGCGACCGCTGTCGTCGCGGGCCTTGCCGTGTTCGCGCTCATGGGTCGCTTCGGTTATGCCTGGATCCTGCTTGCGCTCGTGCTCGTCGCCGCCGGGATGCGGGTAGTCGGCGCCGTCGCCGGGAACAACGTCCTGCGCGGCCTCCCCGAGAACCGCACCTCCATCGGTGCCGCCCTCGTCGACACCGCGAGCGAGATCGCCACCGCAGCCGGGATCACCGCTGCTGGCACGATCCTGGCCCCCCATGTCGCCGGCACTATCGCGACGGTGACCTGGACCCCGGACCGACTCGCATCGTTGCAAGACGCGACGCTCATCGCCGGTCTGAGCATCACCGCCCTCGCTGCGGCGCTCGTCGCCATCGGCATCCAACGTTCGCGTCGCACCCTTCCCACGTCGATCACCACACAGGAGTCCACCGATGTCTGACCTCACACCTCGCCCGGCCTTCGATCCCGAGCTGGCCACCTTCCTCACCGCACTCGAAGCGCACGGGCCTCTCACCCTCACGACCGAGATGCTCCCGCACCTGCGCGGCCTCGACATCACGGAAGATGAACTCGACGAGCGGCTGCGGGCTCGCGGGTACGAACGGCGGACGCTCACCGTGCCAGGCCACCTCGGTGATCCGATCACCCTCGCCGTTGTCCAGCGCATCGGTCGCACCGGGATCACGAGCGCGTTCTACACGATCCACGGCGGTGGCATGATGTTCGGCCACTACCTGGGGAATCTGGACTCGTACGAGGACTGGCTCCTGAACGACCACGACGTGGTGCTCATCAGCGTCGACTACCGCCTCGCCCCCGAGTATCCCGACCCGTATCCGGTCGAGGACTGCTACGCGGGGCTGGCCTGGGTCGCAGCGAACGCCGATGCGCTCCACATCGACCCAGAACGCATCGTCGTCGTCGGCCAGAGCGCCGGCGGTGGGCTCGCCGCAGGTACTGCCCTTCTCTCCCGGGAACGGAAAGGGCCAGCCCTGATGGCGCAGATCCTGGTGTCGCCGATGCTCGACGACCGGGACTGCACGGTGTCGACCAGGCAGATCGACGGCATCGGGGTCGCGGATCGGCAGATGACTCGCTTCGGATGGGACGCCTATCTCGGATCCCGCCGCGCCGGCGAGGATGTCTCCGTCTTCGCCGCCCCCGCCCGAGCAACCGATCTCTCCAACCTCCCGCGCACCTACATCGACTGCGGCAGCGTCGAGGTCTTTCGTGATGAGACAGTCGCGTACGCGAGCAGCATCTGGGCAGCAGGCGGCGACGCGGAACTCCACGTGTGGCCGGGTGCCTTCCACGGATTCACGAGCATGATGCCGGGCGCTGTCATCTCTCGATGCGCCACCGCCGCGCTGGCCGACTGGACGAGGCGACTTCTCGACATCGCGACGCAATCACGATGAGAGATATGCACATCGTTCGGTGAGGATCGGAGCACTCCGATCAGCAGCTTGAGTCGATCACTCGCGTACTCGTTCCATCGGCGAGAAGGGCCTGGTCGTCGGCGAGGGGGAGCAACGGGTAGTCAGCTCCGTACGTGTCCAGCGTCGTGCGAATCAGGTCCGGCGGGTAGGGCGGCAGTTGCCCATCCGCATGCGGGATGACCGTCTGCTCGACCAGTCCGAGGCCGGTGAGATCAGTGAGGAGGGGCCCATCTGCGGGGTCGTCCATGAGGGACGCAGGGGTGACGTCGGGCCCCGCGATGATCGATCCGGCGCTGGACCCGACGTAGGGGAGCCCCGCTCGCACGTGCCTGATCAGCGGAGCGTCGCAGCCTGACACGCGCAGCGCCTCAAGGAGCGCGAAGGTGCTCCCGCTCGCCACGTACAACGCATCCAGTCCTCCGAGTACGCGCTCGAACTCGGTGACGCTCAGGCCCCGAACGGTGATGCCGACGACCTCGTGGCCCAGCTCCTCCACCGAGTCGCGTTCTGCGCGCACGAACGGAGCCTCCGAGAAAGCCACCTGGGCGTCGTCGATGTAGCCGAGGCGGAGCGGGCCTTCACGATCTGTCGACTCCGCGAGGAAAGAGGCGAGCGCACCCGGACAGCGAGAGAGCAGGAGGATCTTCACGCCGGGCACGGTATCAGCCACCGCCGACAGGTCCATCGGGCCCAGGCGACCGGTGTGCTCCTCAGCTCGGTGCGCAGCTCACACGAGCAGCAGGCTCCGAGACCTGGGATGCTGGGGGTGTGCCTCTCTACGACACGACGCTCTCGCGGACTCCCGGCCTCGTCTCTCGGCGTTCGCTGCCGCGCACGATCGTGGCGACGGGCGCGCTCCTGCTGTGCGTAGCAGCGGTGGTGTTCGCGGTGGTGAACTTCGCCGGGTTGATGGAGTACTCGAAGGAGAGCGCTCAGGAAGCGTCGCGCCCGCGCTATCAGGCGCTGCGGGGGCTGGGGATTCTTCCCATCGCGATCATCATCCTCGCCGTGACCTTCGGAGTCCTCGCTATCGGGGCGATCGCGGGGTCCTGGTCGCGAGTCTGGGTCCGTGAGCAGACCGGCACACCGCTCCGGAAGCGTTTCGAGGGCTACCACGCGTTCAGCCCGGACGCATTCGAGCGGCTCCACGCGGCGTTCGCATCCGGAGACCCGACCCGGTACGTGCCACTGCCCGAGCAGGCCCGTGGAGGTGATGGCGTCGTCTTCATCTGGACCGCCGACGCCGACCAGCTCGCATTCGTCGGAATGACCTGGGGGAGCAAGCGGAAGGCCACTCGCAACGCACCCCTCATCGTGCTCAGCGGTCGTCCGTTCGGCGACCTCGATCGTGCCCTCCGCGCAGGTCTCACCGCTTCGTGGGTCGCCGGCTAGGAAGCTGACGAGTCGAACGGGCTCACCAAGCCGGTTGACCGGCAGTCGGATGCGGACGCTGCGAAGCTGAGTCGACGGCGATCAGTGCCAGGCCTGTGAGCTCTGCACGGCGCCGACGGTGAACGGGCGATCCGTGACGATCGTCGACCATCGCAGCGCGCGGTGAATGCTGTGCCAGAGGATCGAATCGTGGCCCGCCCCGAGAGGCCGCCCCGCCGCATCCACCGTGGTCGCGACGTATCCCAGTGGTTGACGTTCACCTGGCCACAGGCGCGCAACGCGACCACCCATGACGACCGCGCGCTTCTCGAGCAGTGTCAGGCCGGTGTACCCCATGGGTACGTTCTCGAACAGGATGTCTTGACTGAAGTCGTCCGCCGTTCCACACCGGGAGACTCCGCTTCCGGTCTCGGCGAAGAGGAGCGTCTCGTCGTGATCTGTGTCGAAGACCGACGGATGGCCCCGCAGCCAGGTCGCGGGCCCGGCAAGTTCGTGATCGATCTTGGGCACCTCGACCCCCTCGTCCCACCATGAGCCGGAATCGACGATCATCGGAACGTTCACGCTCTTCACGAGGCGTGATCATACGGGCTCAGCTCTTGCACTGACAGAGGAAGCTCAACTCCTGGCGCCCGCAGCTCGTTCTCGGTCGGTGGGAGTCGACGAGGCCGTCGCCGTGATGCTCCGACTAGGCAATTACGCGCGGACGGCGGCCGTGCCGACGGAGGTAGTCCTCGACGAGCTCCTCTTCGGTGACTCGCCCGCCAGCATGCAGTCGCCGAAGGTAGGGGACCAGCCAGCTCCCTTCGGCTTTCACGATGTGCGCGAGTGAGCGCGTCTGGAGGGCCTCTTCAACGCTGACGACACGTCCGGCAGCCCCGTGACCCACCCCCTCGCTCAACCCGATACTCCACACCTGGTCTTCGCTCAGCACGAAGTCGACGTCGTAGGGCCACGCCGGCGAGCCCGCATCTCCGTGCCACGGCGAGCTGGAGGCCAGGCGCAGAATGCGCTTCTTCGGTTCGCTGCTCACCATCACAACATCATGGCCGAGAAACCCCGTCATCGCCGCCGCCTCGCAAAACCCCTGTGCTGCTGAGCCCCGAGGCGACCAGCAGCGCGTTCCCGGTCAGAGCCCCGGTTGGCGGGCGGTGTCGAGGGTGAGCTTGAACCCGGTGTGCGAGGGCCGGAAACCGAGGCGGTCGTAGAAGCGGTGCGCGTCGGCGCGGGCGCTGTCGGACGTCAGCTGCACGAGCGTGGCGCCGAGTGCCGGCGCAGCCACGCTGACCGTCCAGTTCATGAGGGCCGTGCCGATCCCGGACGAACGATGGTCGGTCGCAACCCGAACCGCCTCGATCTGGAGCCGCCAGGCTCCTCGGCGGGCCATCCCGGGGATGAGGGTGAGCTGCAGGGTGCCGACGGGGGCTCCGGCCAGGTCGGTCGCAAGAATGACCTCGTTGCCAGGGTCGGCGATGATGCCCTCGAGCGCCCTGCGGTACAGCGTCTCATCGGCGTGATCGGCAACGTCGCCCCGAGACGCGCTGATCGGGTCACCGGACAGCAGTCCCATGAGTGCGGGGAGGTCACCGAGCGTCGCTCGACGGATCGCGATGGGCGCGGTCGTCGTCGAGAGTTCGGCCGGAAGCGTCAACAGATTGAGCATGGCCTCATGCTCGCACTGTGAGATCCACCCAGCACTCGGAGGCCGCTGGCCGTGCTCGGAATGCTCTAGGCGCAGGTCCCCGAAACTTCTCAGTCCCCGATGGCTGCGGAGCGCTGCGCGTGCGGGGAGACTGGGGAGATGGGTGCCGGAGACTTTGAGTAGGTTCGGAGTCGAATCGCCGAGTCGAGTTCGCTCACGAGTTGTGCCACCCGTGAACTGCCGGACGGTGCCGATGAGTATCGCCGAAGTATCTCCCGAGAGTGGTCAGCGTGTGACACTGCGGGCGGCCTGCTCGGCAGGGGCGATGGCCGCAACGGCCACGGTTGTAGGATCCCGGAATGAGACGAGCTCGCATTGTTGCTGTCATCGCCTGGGGGCTGGCCGCGGTAGCAGCCTGCGTCATGATTCTCGCCCTCACGCTTCCCGCGTCCGTCGTCGTGTCCACGCAAGACCCCGTCAAGGTCGTCTGCACCCCCGTCCTCGGCGCCGACCCGGATTACCGACTCGGTGTTCGTGACACGGGTGGGAACGGGATGCAGGAGGCGATCGGTGCTTGCGCGGCGTCACGCGATCACAGCTTGGGGACCGCATTGGTGCTGGGAGTGGCGATCACGGGATTGACGGCCGTTGGGCTGGGTTCCCGCCGTCGCAGCGAGGCCTGACGGGGCCCACAACCTTCAGTCGCCTGACCCGACCAGAGTGATCGCTTGGGGGGCTGCGCTCGCGGGCAGCTTGGCTCAGGCCTTGGAGCGGCGTGCGTGCGTGCGCGCCTTCATCCGGTTGCCGCAGACCGCCATCGAGCACCACTTCGCGGTGCCAGGGCGACTGTGGTCGACGAGGAACTGGGTGCATTCGTGGTTCGCGCAGGCGCGGAGGCGCCCGGGGAACTCCGTGATCACGCTCGACCACGCCAGCACGGCCCCTGCCGCAAGGCGGTCGTCGTCGGGAGCCTGAAGCTCCCAGGTCACGCCATCCGGGGTGACGCGCGGCGTCTGCACGGCATCGTCGAGGATGCCCGTGAGCTCCCCGATCGCCCCTCCGTCGTCTCCACGGACGACGGCCTGCAGTGCCTGTCGTACGCGTCGGAGGCGCGCCAGCTCGTTCGCGGATCCTGTCCCGCCCCAGCTGCGAGCGATATCTCGCCCCGGAGCGCCCTGGAGGCTGTCGGTCGGGGTGCCCTCGATGACCGGTGCGCTGTTCAGCAGGCTCAGCAGCAGTTCCTCGTTGCGAAGCACCTCTCCTCGCTTTCCCGCACTGTCTGGTGCGACGAATCCATGCTACCGTCCTGCTAACCAGTAAAACAAGCCAAAGAGGTTAGAAATGGTCACCGTCCACCACCGCACCGTCTCCGTCGATGGGCTCGACGTCTTCTACCGCGAAGCCGGCCCCGCCGACGCTCCCGTGCTTCTGCTCCTGCACGGGTACCCGAGCAGCTCCCACATGTTCCGGCACCTCATCCCCGCGCTGGCCGATCGGTACCGCGTCATCGCTCCGGACCACATCGGCTTCGGCCGTTCTGCTGCGCCATCCGTCGACGAGTTCGAATACACCTTTGCGGCCCTCGCGCAGGTGACCGGTCGGTTCCTCTCGACCATCGGGGTCACGCAGTACACGATGTATGTCCAGGACTACGGCGCCCCGGTCGGCTGGCGCCTCGCTCTCGCCGACCCCGCTGCGGTCGTCGGGGTCATCTCCCAGAACGGCAACGCGTACGAAGAGGGCTTCGTGCCCGGCTTCTGGGACCCGATCTGGGCCGACGCCGCCGAGCGGACCACTGAGACGCGCGACGCGCTCCGTCCCGCCCTCGGCCGGGAGGCCGTCGAGTGGCAGTACACCCACGGCGTGCCGGACATCACGACCGTCGACCCCGACGCGTGGGAGCACGACCTCGCGCTCCTCGCCCGGCCGGGGCAGGATGACGTGCAGCTGACCCTCTTCCGCGACTACACCACCAACCGTGACCTGTACCCAGCCGTGCACGCCTGGCTCCGTACCTCGCAGGTGCCGGTCCTCGTCGTCTGGGGGCGTAACGACGAGATCTTCGACGCAGCCGGCGCCGAGGCGTTCACTCGCGACGCTCCGCACGCTCGCGTCGACCTCATCGATGGCGGACACTTCCTGCTCGAATCTCACCTGGATGAGGTCGCTGACGCCATCAAGGGGTGGCTCCAGGCCAGCGAGCGAAGCGCATAGAACGTCGGGTGGTGCGATGCCTGCTCCGGCTCGACCTCTATCCCGGTCGTCAGCGCCAAAATCGTGCTAGGCGCCTGACCGCGCGGTCGCTATATTTTTCACCATGACCGCACCCGAACCTGAGGCTGTCTCGCGTCGCACCGTGATCGGTCTCGCGTGGGCCACTCCAGTTCTTGCTCTCGGCGTCGCCGCGCCTGCCATGGCAGCGAGCCCAGCGCAGCCGGTCACCATCTCTGCGAACACGAGTGACGCCACGCGGTTCCCGATCTCCCTCACGACGACGGAGAGCCTGACGGCAGGCACGACCTTCGACGTGGACATCGACGGCACTGCGAATCAGTGGGCCCTCAACTCCTCGGGAACGACTCCCGGCACGTGGGGTTGGTCTCGATTGGGTAGTCGCGGCGCGCGCTTCACCTCGACGGGAGCAGTTCCCGGTACGTACGAGTTCGTTCTGGGCCTCGCAGGCATCGCTTCCTACTCAGGCACGATCCTCACGGTCACCACCCCGGAAGGGCAGGAGCTCACAAGGGTCGTTCTCTGATTCCTCGCACTGGATGACTTGCCACGTTCGCAACTCACTGGATAGAGTTGCGAGCATGGCAAGTGACTTTGAGGATCAGACACCGGATAGCCGGGCTAAGTCGCCCAGCCGGGATCAGGCACAGGCTGCGCTCGACGACCTCGGGCACGACAGCCAGGGGTTGGCCGCTCGCATCGTCACGCCGTGGTGGTATCACCCAGCCCTCGGGGTGATCACCGCGATCTTCGCGGGTGCGCATGCGCTTCCCGGGGCATGGCCAATGGTGCTGTTGGTGCTCGGGATCGTCGCGATCCCGATCCTGACCACGACCTACTCCCGACGCTTCGGAGTGGTCGTGACGAAGCCGGCCGGCCCGCGAAGCAAGCGCCTCCTCCTGGCAACGCTTGGTGTGCTCGTTGCCGCGATGGTGTCGAGCCTGGCGTTCAACTTTCTGGGCGTCGATCCGTGGTGGGCGCTCATCCCTGCTGGGGTCACCTTCGCGGCCACCGTCATCCTCGGGCGCCGGTACGACGAGG
The DNA here is from genome assembly GCF_002931395.1 of Pseudoclavibacter sp. RFBI5. Taxonomy (NCBI): domain Bacteria; kingdom Bacillati; phylum Actinomycetota; class Actinomycetes; order Micrococcales; family Microbacteriaceae; genus Pseudoclavibacter; species Pseudoclavibacter sp. RFBI5. Next base: position 92,205 of record NZ_PSYA01000011.1, read on the forward strand.
CTCTCCGCCAGGAGGTCGCCGCTCCGAAGGTGGCTGGAGCGTGACGGCCGGTCGCGCTCCCGCGTTCAACGAGGTCATCCATGCGCCGCTGCGACTGCGGATCTGCGGACTGCTCCGGAGCGTCGACGAGCTGGAGTTCGCCGTGGTCCGCGACGCGCTCGCCATCGATGATGCCAAGCTCTCAAAGCACATCAAAGTACTGACCGACGCCGGTTTCGTGTCGCTCCGCAAGGAGAGGTCAGCCAGTCGAGCTGACTCGCGGCGTCTCACCTGGGTCAAGCTCACGCCGGTCGGTTCCATCGCGGTGGAAGCTCACCTCGCCGCGTTGAGCGCTATCGCCAACGGCGCCGACTTCGACGCCATTCCGGGTCAGGCGTAGTCCCCAAGTCATGGCGGCCCGGCGCTCGTGACCGGGAAGCGGCTCCCGAGCTCGAAGTCCCGGGTTGTTGTCCTTAGGTGGGGTGGTTGATCGCCGGGCTTCGTTGTCATCTCCCCGGTGGGCAGCGGTCTCGCCCATCTCCACTTCGTCGTCCGGCGGCGTTCTTGTGAGCACCACGACCCTCTTAGCGAGGAGGCGGATTAGGGTGACTTCATGAGTTCAGTGACCGTCATTCCGAGTGTGTGCGAGGCGGTCAGTGACCCACGGATCCTTCTCTTCGGCCGACTCCTTGGGGCCGCCAATGGGTGGGAGCATCTCCTCGCCAAGGCGCTCCAGGATGAGACGGGTCTTGAGCACACCCTGTTCGAGCTCCTGGTCGTCGTCGGGAGGGCTGGCCCAGACGGCATCGCGGTCCGAGATATCGCTCAGGCGCGCGTGCTCACGTCGGGAGGTGCGACTCGGCTCGTGCAGCGCGGCGTGCAGCGCGGCTTCGTCACGCGCAAACCCTCGACGGAGGATGCGCGCGTCCAGCTGGTCAATCTCACCGAGGAGGGGGAGCGGATGCTGTTGCACTCGAGTGCTGTGCACGCTGCCAACATCGAGCGGACGCTGCTCGCGGTGCTTCCGGAAGAGCACCGCGCGGCATTCGCTGCCTCGGTCGAGGCGCTCAGCAAGGAAGCTGCGCGGGCGCTGCCCATCATGCCCTGACCGGGGCGGAGTCATGCCGCGAAAGTTCCGGGAATAGCTGACTGCTCAGCTAAGTTGCTTCTTGTGTGCGGCAGACGCTGCACAGCCAAAGAAAGCGATCACCGACCATGACACTCTCCTTCGAAGTCTTCGATCTCAACTTCCCCGTCGGCTCCCTCAACAAGTCCGCCGTGCTCGTCACCGGGCCAACAGAGGCGGTCCTCGTCGACGCTGGCTTCACTCGAGCTGACGGGCACCGGCTTGTGGCTGCGATCCTCGACTCCGGCAAGACCCTCACGACCGTGTTCGTCAGTCACGCGGACCCGGACTTCTACTTCGGCCTTGAAATCATCGCCGAGGCGTTCCCCGAGGCAATCGTCACGGCGACCCCGATCGTCATCGAACACATCTCGGCCTCCTTCGAGGGCAAGCTCAAGGCCTGGGCCACGCTCGGCACGAACCTGCCGACACGCTTCCCCGAGATCTCACCGCTCACCTCCGACACCATCACGGTCGACGGCGAAGAGCTCGAGCTCCGTGGCGGCTCCGAGCTCCTCCCCGACCGCCACTACCTCTGGTACCCCGCGCAGCGCGTCATCCTCGGCGGTGTTCTCGTGTTCCAGCAGGAGCACGTCTGGACCGCAGACACCGCCACGCCCGAACTGCGCTCGGCCTGGGTCGACCAGCTCGACGCGATGTCGGCCCTCGACCCGATCACCGTCATCCCAGGTCATCGCCTGCCCGACACGGCGAACGACGCGAGCGCACTTCGGTACACCCGCACCTACCTCGACACGTTCGAGAAGGTACTGGCTGAAACCACGGACGGCGCTGCCGCCACTGCACTGCTGAACCAGAAGTACCCCGACTCCGGGATGGGCATCGCAGCTCAGATCGGGACCAAAGTTGCCAAGGGAGAGATGACATGGGGCTGAACCAGAGCACAAACGACGACGAAAACGAGACGACGAGCGCTGCACCGCGGGATGTGGTCCGCCGTCAGTACCTCGCCTCAGCGGCGGGCGACCTCGACGCGCTCCGGGCCACCCTGGCCCCCGACGTCGAGTGGACCGAAATGGCAGGGTTCCCACTCGCAGGGACGTACCGAACGCCCCGAGGGGTGACCTCGAACGTCATGGAAGTCCTCGGCCGCGACTGGGAGGACTGGACTGCCCACGACGATTCCTACATCGTCGAGGGGGAGAATGTGGTCGTGCTTGCGCGGTACACCGCAACCCACCGAACCACGGGCAAGGCGCTGAACGCACGGGTTGCCCACCATTTCGTGGTTCGCGGCGGACTCATCGTGCGGTTCGAGCAGTTCGTCGACACTGCCCTGGTCGCGGAGGCGGCAGCAGGTTAACTCGGCGCAACGGTCGACGTGAGCTGGGGCGTCTTGTGCTGTGCACGAGGCGCCCTGGCCTCGGGGTCGGGTCCCTAGAATCACCCCATGACGCAGCCGACCTTGCCGCAGTCACCTCGCGACGTGGCAGAGCCGAGGCGGGCTCATGGGTGGGAGCCACGCACGTCCTCCCTCTTGGGCATCCGATGTGAGCGGCGTCACTCGCTGATGCACTCGCGCATGTCGTCCCAGACCGACGTCACGCACTCCTCGAGCGGGCGATCCGTGGGTCCCGCAAGCCATCGGTCCATCGCGAGGTCGAAACAGGTCACGGCAAGAGCGGCTAGCGTGCACGACCAGCGGGGGGCGGTGCCACGTTGCTCCAGCGACTCCTTGATCGCGAGGGCGAGGTGGTGGCTCTGCAGGAGATCGCGCTCGTGCAGTGCCGGCTCGCTGCGGACGATCAGGCGCCGACGAGCGATCGACTCTCGCCAGTCCTGAATTCCGCGGGATGCCGCAACGAGTCCCGCGCGCACGGTGGCTGCCCCGGCGGTTTCGGGCGGAACCGAGCTCATGAAGTCGCTGACAGCTTGGGGGAACTCGCGATCTCGGAGGAAGAGGACATCGCGTTTGTCGGCGAAGTGGCGGAAGAACGTCCGAGTGGTCAGATCCGCGGCTGCGGCGATCTGGGGCACCGTCGTTGCGGCGAAGCCCTGTTGTTCGAACAGGACGATCGCCGCACGTTCGAGCCGAAGTGCGGCGTCGGGGGACCATCGAGGCATAGCAACATGATGGCATGAGGTGTCATCAGGTGTACAGTGACGGCACGAGATGTCATCACCTGTAGGGAGCGGACGGTCATGAGAGAAAACACTGCGGCGTGGATCGATGCCCCATACGCCGACCTGACGATCCGAGACGCACCCGCACCCAAGCCGGGGCCGGGGCAGCTGCTGATCGCAGTGCGCGCACTGGCAGTGAACCCCTTGGATGCGATCATCCAGTCCAACGGACGGCTGATGTACGGGTGGCTGCAGTACCCGGTGATCCTCGGCGAGGACGTCGCGGGTGTCGTCGTCGAGGTCGGCAAGGACGTGGGCGCCTTCGAGGTCGGCGATCGCGTCACGGCGTACGCGATCGGTTTGGAGAAGGGCCGCGACGCTGTGTCCGCGAGTGGCTTCCAGGCATACGTCGCCGTCGACGCGAATCTTGCCGCGGCTCTCCCGGACGCACTGGCGTTCGAGGAGGCCGCCGTCCTCCCACTCGCGCTGTCCACGGCGGCAGCCGGGCTCTTCGAAACCGCGCAGCTGGGGTTGGACTACTCCAGCCTCGGAAGCCCGGAGACTCGCGACGAGGTCGTCGTGGTGTGGGGTGGCGCGACGGCCGTGGGAGGCAACGCGATTCAACTCGCCCGAGCGGCCGGCTATCGAGTCGTCACGACTGCCTCTGCCCGCAACCACGAACAGATGAAGAGGTTGGGAGCCGAGGCGGCATTCGACTACCGCGACGCGGACGTTGTCGACCGGATCATCGAGGCTGTCGACGGTTCCGTCGTCGCGGGTGTCCTGGCCATCGCCGTGGGGTCAGCCGAACCGTGCCTGAAGATCGCTCGGGCGACCGGCGCGACGAAGATCGCGATGGCGAGCCCGCCCGTGTCGTTCTACGAGCAGCCCCGTCGAGGTGGCCTCTCCCTCGCCCGGATCCGCCTGCTCCTGCGCTTGGGAACACGGAGCGCGCTGCTGCAAGTACGCAGCCGTGCCCGCAACATCAGGGCCTCGTTCATCTGGGGAAGCGCCATCTCGACCTCTCCCGTTGGTGCTGCCATCTGGGGGAGCTACCTCCCCGAAGCTCTCGCATCGGGCCGGCATCGCGCCTACCCGAATGCCCACGTTGTCGGAGACGGCCTTTCTGCTCTCCAAGGAGCGATCGACACGCTCCGCGGTGGCGTGTCCGCTCAGAAGCTGGTCGTCACACTGCACGACGCTGCGTCGGGGGACGCCTGATCACCCGCAGCCTACGAGGCCGCCGGACCTCACGCGGCATTGCGCGGTGCTCTGCGTGCTGCGCACTGTAGGGGAGTGCCACATGCTCGATAGTGTCTGCCCGCGCCGTCCGTCAGGTGGCTGCGGTCTCGCAGGAATTCTCGTGCTCTTCAGAAGCGATCCGGTTCTCCAAGATCTGCCACAAGAACTCGATGTCCCAATCGCCTCTCGGGCAAAGTGTGGAGTGGGATGAGCTGGGCTCAGCTGCAGAGGCGCGCCAGACGCGCTCTCAGGCCCGTCAGCATCGCGTCGAGGCCTGCCTCGAACGACGCTAGGGCAGGGTCCTCTCCCCATGCGGAGCGCCGGCTTGCAGCGGTTACCCGGCTCAAGGTCGGCGCGTCGTCTGGGCTGCGGAGCTCGAACATGTCGTCGGCGGCGACGGCGTCCAAGGCGGCACCGAGAATGAAGTCCTCCAGCGCTACGAGCGCTGTCATAACGTCCTCTTCTGGCCACCCCGCGCTCAGGAAGGCCCCGACTACCCGCTCATACATCTCTGTCGTTCGACCGGCGCCGTCCAGTGCTGTGGTGGCGAAGACCGCGATCGTCGCGGGGTGACGCGCGAAGGCATCACGGTATGACCGCGCCCAGACTCCCAGCGCTTCGAAGAAGGGGGTCGAGTCGAAGATCTTGACGTCGATCCGGTCGCTGACCAGCTCGCGGACACGAGCGAGCACTTCCTCTTTGCCGGTGACGTGGTTGTAGAGCGCCGAAGTGCCGACACCCAAGTGGCGCGCTAGCTGCGTCATCGTGAAGTCGCCGTCATCATCGAGCAGTTCGATGGCGCCCTCGGCGATGCCGTCCGCGGTGATGAGTGGTTTGACGGGGCGACCCGCGCGTCGGGCGGGTCGCGGAGGTGCTCGTCTCTCGCCCGCAGCTTCGGGAATCTCGGGAGTCATTGAGGCCTCATCGTACTCTCCGCCTGGTTCCCTCGTTCGCCAGCTGAAGAACGAACCCCGCCTCCGCCTGAAATGAATGTCCTTCATTTTAATGCGGCCCCTGCAGCGGGTGCAGCTGGAAACAAGCCCGTAATGAGCCCGTAATCCGTCCAAAAGTTCTTGTTGTGCGGGCTAGGTAGGCGGGTCTACTATCAACCCACAACAAATGAAACGCTTTCATTTGCTGGATCCCGGCGGTGCTTCGAAGACGTCTCATCCCGGGCTGCCCCACTCGGACCACGCCTCACTCACTGCCACGCTGACGCTCCTCCCGTTCCATGTCAGTCGACTCACATCCGTTCCTGTCCAGAAGGTCTGCACATGCGCACATCCACCCGTTTCACGCCCGTCATCGTCCCGGCATGGTCGCTCCGGGTCGCCGCGTCCCCCTCCCTCGCTCCTCCCCCTGACACAGCACTCGACACCGCCGCGGGCGCGAGCTGACGCCGACCACCGATTCCCGGCTGGCGCAGAGTGCGCCAGCGCTTACCGCAAGAAACCGCCCAAGAGGGCAGCAGGAGGTTCCTATGACTGTCACCGTGTTCCGTGACGGCACCATCCGTGTTGACGGCTCATCGCCGGACGCCGATCAGCTCATCATCGTCGACGGCGTCGTCGCGCCCGAGGGCAGCGCTGTACCCGACGACGCCGAATACGTCGATCTCGAGGGTGGGCTCCTGCTGCCCGCCTTCGGCGAGGGCCACGCTCATCCACTCCTCGCCGGGCGCGAGCGCGTCGGCCCTGAGCTGCGAGACGCCAGGACCGTCGAGACGATCGCCGCCCGCGTGCAGGCGTGGGCCGCCGTCTCGGATGCTCCATGGCTGGTAGGGGGGAGCTATGACGCCACGATCGTGGAAGGCGGGATGTTCGACGCCCGCTGGCTCGACGGGGTCGACCGGCCCGTCGTACTGCATGCGTGGGATTACCACACCGTCTGGGTCAACAGCGCCGCGCTCCGCGCCGCCGGGGTCGATGCGACGACCCCGGACCCGGAGCTGGGCCGCATCGCACGTCGCCCCGACGGCTCGCCCCTGGGAACGCTCATCGAGCGCCCGGCGATCGACCTCGTGCTTGCTCACGCGCCGCAGCCCGCGATCGCCGCCGACGTCGATGCTCTGACATGGGCGGGCGAGCACCTCGCGGCACACGGGGTGACCTGGGTGCAGGAGGCCTGGTGCGAGGTCGAAGACGTTCCTGCCTGGCTCGCGGCCGCCGCATCCGGCCAACTCGTCGTCGACGCCGACCTCGCCCTGCGCGCCGACCCGATCCGCTGGCCCGCTCAGCTCGACGAGCTGCGACGCATCGCCGACGAGATCGATGGCACCCCGGGTCTGACGTGCCGCACCGTGAAGTTCTTCGTCGACGGCATCCTCGAGAATCACACGGCGCACCTCCTCGAGTGCTACCACGACGCTCTCACCCGCGGCCTGCCCAACTGGTCGCCAGAGCGGCTCGTCGACGCCGTGGCGGCGTGCGACGCCGCCGGATTCGACGTCCACCTGCACGCCATCGGCGACGGCGCAATGCGCGCAGCCCTCGACGCCGCAGAGGGCATCCGCGAGAGCCTCCGCCGCGGCCGGCGCCTCACGATCGCGCACGCGCAGGTCATCGACCCCGCCGATCTGCCGCGCCTCGCCGACCTCGACGTGACGATCTGCTTCCAGCCCCAGTGGGCGCTCGAAGACGCCGTCATGACCGATCTCACGCTGCCACGCCTCGGCCCGCAGCGCGAACTGCAGTACCGCATGCACTCCGCTCAAAAAGCCGGTGCGCGCCTCAGCTTCGGCAGCGACTGGCCCGTCGCAGCCCCCGACATGCTCGCTGGTATCCGTACTGCGGTCACCCGTCAGGATGTGGGCGGCCACCCCTCTGGGGGATGGCAGCCGCAGGAGCGACTCACCGTGGACGAAGCCATCGACGCCGCCACAAGCGGCGTCGCGTGGCAGGGCGGCGATCAGGACCGTCGCGGAGCTCTCCGCCCCGGGATGCCCGCCGACCTCGTCTGGCTCACCGACGATCTCCGCTCGATCGAGCCCGCTGCCATTGCCAACGTCCGCGTCCGCGGTACGTGGCGGCGCGGCATCCGCACCTTCACAGAGACGACCTCCGTGGTCGCCGCACGCTGACCCGAACAGGACTGCCATGAAATCCACCGACACCTCACTCAAGCGGGTGATGGGAATTCCCTCCCTCGTCATCTTCGGCCTCGCCTATATGGTGCCCCTAGCCGTGTTCACCACCTACGGCCTGGTCGCCGTCACCACGAACGGGCACGTTGCGACCGCCTATCTCGTGACCCTCGTCGCGATGCTCTTCACCGCCCTGAGCTACGCCGCGCTCGTACCCGCCTTCCCTCGTGCGGGCAGCGCCTACACGTACGCCCGTAAGACATTCGGCGGCCACGTCGGCTTCCTGACCGGTTGGGCGCTCATGCTCGACTACCTCCTGCTCCCGCTCATCAACTACGTGCTGATCGGCATCTACCTCAACGCGCAGCTGCCCGCCGTCCCGCCGTGGCTGTTCGCGCTCTTCAGCGTCGTGCTGATCACAGCCCTCAACGTCGTCGGCGTCGCCGTGGTGCGCAACGCCAACCTCGTTCTCGTCGGGTTGCAGTTGATCTTCGCCGCCGTCTTCGTCGTCTGCGCGATCAGCTACGCGATTCAGAACCCCACCGCCTCGCTGCTTCAGCCGCTGTACGACGCCGGACTCACCTTCCCCGGACTGCTCGCCGGCGGGGCCATCCTCGCGCTGTCGTTCCTCGGGTTCGACGCCATTTCGACGATGTCGGAGGAGGCGCGCGACCCAGGTCGGACCGTGCCGCGGGCGATCATCATCACCACGATTCTCGGCGGGCTCATCTTCACCGTCATCGCCTATGTCTCCACGCTCGTGATCCCGTCGGTCGCGGACATCGACAACCCTGACGCGGCGGCGAACCAGATCATGGAGGTCGCCGCAGGCAAATGGCTCGAGATCTTCTTCCTGGTCACCTACATCGCAGGGTGCTACGCCGCGGCGCTCGCCTCCCAGGCCTCCGTCGCCCGCATCCTGTTCGCGATGGGTCGCGACGGCGTGCTGCCGCGCCGCCTCTTCGGCTGGGTCAGTCCGCGCTGGCAGACACCGATCGGCGCCGCGCTGTTCGTCGGTGTGGTGTCACTCGCTGCCGTTGTCGCCGATCTCAACACCGTCGCTTCGGTGATCAGCTTCGGCGCGTTGACCGCATTCTCACTCGTCAACCTGGCGGTGATCAAGCACTTCCTCATCGACCAACGCCGCCGTGGGGCCGCGGCAGTGCTCCGCTTCGGCGTGCTGCCGACGCTGGGGTTCCTGCTCACCGCGTGGCTCTGGCTCAGCCTCTCGGGTCTTGCGCTCGTCGTCGGGCTCATCTGGGTCGCTCTCGGTGTCGTCTGGCTCGCCGTCATCACCCACGGCTTCCGTCGCCGACCGCCGGAGGTCGAGTTCGACGAGACTGACGCCGTCCCCGTCCCCGTCGCCGACTCCGGTGTACGCGTGATCGCCTGAGCCACCCGGGATAGGACGAGGACCTCCGTGGTCGATGTGGGTCATCACACCCACTCGATCCACGGAGGTCCTCGTGTCACACGTCAGTCAAGCCGTTCGCCGGCGCGGTTCAGTCGCCGTTGCGCAAGTCCACGACTGTCCGACGCTCGAACGCGATGTCGGCGAAGGAGACTCGGCATCCGTCCCCGGTCGGGCTCTGCACCTCGAAGCCCACCGACAACTCGGTCGCCACTCGCGGCAGTGAGAACGCGCGGATGAAACGCCATGCAGACCCGTCGTGCGCGTGGAATGCCAGCACCCTGCCCACTCGCGCGAGACGGAGGCGCACATCGGGAGCATTCACGATGAACCCGTTGGCGTCGTCCGAAAGCCCTCTCGTGACGACCGAGACGACCATCAGCGCTCCCGCCGGAGAACGTTCGAAGCACAGCTTCGCCCAGTTGGTGTCGTCAACCCACGCGAGCAGAACCCCTGCGTCGAACGTCGCCCGAAGCTCGGGTGTCACCTCGGCAGCGAACGTGAAGTCACCTTCTGGTGGGGTCCCCAGGAGGGTGTGGGCATTGAGCAATGTCTCCGCGGCGACACCGCTCTCCCCACTGGGATCGACGAAGAGGTCCGTCCCGGCAGGGGCGGCTCCTTCGAGACCTGAGGTCGTGACGGCCCAGACTGAGCCCTCCGAGGGGAGGAGGTCGAACGGAAGGGTGGGAATGCGCATAGCGGTCTGCCTAACGAGAGTGAGATTCGGGCTTCGGGATGCAGCGACCTCGTGGCGTCGAGACGCGCCTCTCCGATGAGTGGGTCGGGTCAGAATCCGGTGGTGAGCACGCGGTCGAGGGCGTCGACGAAGACGTCGACCGAGGCTCGCGTGACGACCAGTGGAGGTTTGACTTTGAGGACGTTCTGGTAGTCGCCGGTGGGCTGCATGATGACTCCCAGCTGAAGGAGGCGGTCGCAGATCGCCGCGGTCTCGGCGGTGGCGGGCTCGAGCGTCTCGTGATCACGCACGAACTCGACGCCGAGGTAGAGGCCGGAACCGTGCACGGTGCCGATGAGGTCGTGCTTCTCGCCGAGCTCCTCGAGGCGTCGCTTGAGGTGGCCTCCGACGACGCGCGCGTTCTCTTGCAAGCCCTCCTGCTCGATGACGTCCAGCACGGCAGTGCCGATGACAGCGGAGACCGGGGAGCCTCCGGTCGAGGAGAAGAAGTACCCTCCGCTGCGGTAGCGGTCCGCGATCTCGCGGCGCGTGATGACGGCGCCGAGAGGCTGCCCGCCACCGATGGACTTGGCGACGGCCACGATGTCGGGCACCGCGTCCTGCTGCTGGAAGCCCCAGAACCACTCGCCGAGTCGGCCGTACCCGACTTGCACCTCGTCGGCAATCGCGAGACCCCCATGGCGGCGGATCGCCGCGTAGACCTCCCGCAAGTACCCCTCCGGGAGTGCGATGCCGCCGGCATTGCCGAAGTACGTCTCAGTGATCAAGCCGCCAGCGGGGCGACCGGCGGCGGCGAGCTCGTCGATCACCGCGACGGCTTCCGGCGCGTAGTTCACGGCATCCGCCCCTCGGTACTTTCCGCGGTAGGAGTTCGCCGCGTCCACGGTGTGGACCCAGTCGGGGCGCGTGGCGAGGGCGTTCGGGTTGTCCGCGATGGATGTGGACACAGCGTCGCTGGCGTAGGTCCACCCGTGGTAGGCCTCGCGCATTGCGACGATGTCGGGGCGACCCGTCGCTGCCATCGCGAGGCGGATGGCGAGGTCTGTGGCCTCGGAGCCGGAATTCACCAGGAAGACAGTGTCGAGCGCCTCGGGCAAGGTCGCCGCGATCCGCTCGGCGTAGTCGGTGATCGCGCGGTAGTGGAAGCGCGAGTTGGTGTTCAGCAGGTGCATCTGCCGCGAGCCCGCCGCGACGACGTGCGGGTGGGCGTGGCCCACTGAGGCGACGTTGTTCACCATGTCGAGGTAGACGCGACCGTCCACGTCGATCAGATGCTCGCGCCAGCCTCGCTCGATTCGCGGTGGTACGGCGTAATAGTGCTCCTGAACCTCAGCGAGCACCTCATGGCGACGCGCGAGCGAGTCGTCGTCGGCCGCCGTCTCCGAAGGCAGGCCGATCGCGACTCCTGGGTCGCCTGTTACCTCGCGCCAGGCTGCGGCGAGGGCGGGTGTGACTCGCTCCGGCGGCATCATCCCGTCGATACCGCGCCGCAGGGTCAGGCGGGCGCGCGCGGGCAGAACAGCCGATGCCAGGTCTTCGAAGGCGCCAGAGATCGTGAGGATCTCCTCGCCGGACCTCCATGTGAGCGTTCCCCCCGCCACGACGGTCTCGCCGTCGATGCGCGTCGGGGTGGCCAGCCACAGCAGAAGGTCGGTCGGGATCGTGTCGGTCGCCGAGGGCAGCGGGTCGGTCTCGCCCGTGAGGCGCGCAGACCATGCAGGCGCGGTCACGATACCGGCGCCAGCATCGAGTGCGTGCTGCGCTGCTTGGTCGAGGGTCGTCGTGTCGAGCCACGCTCCGCCGTCGTTCAGCGGCGACTCGGTGGCGGTGTCGAGCGCGACGTGCCGCCCGGGCGAGAGGAGGCTCGAGCCCGCCCATGCACGTTCGGGCGCGCTAGGGCGGCCCAGGGCGGTGCGTGTCGCCGCAGTCAGCACGGGGATCGGGACCGATATCGCCTGCTCGAGGATCTGGAATTCGCGCTCGAGTGCGACGGTGGCGTACTCGTTCTCCTCGTCGACGCGTACCTGAGCGCGGCCGCTCAGCACTAGCACGGCGCCGCGCAGGATGACGAGGGGCCACAGTGCGGTCAGCTCGTCATCGGTGAGGTTGCGCAGGCGATCGAAGGCGCGAATGGCAGGGAAGGCGCTCTCCGGGGACGCGCCATCGTGATGCAGCACGGAGGAGACGGTGACGGCGATGTCACCCACTCGCCACGACGCGCACGTGTCGCCGAAGTCGATGACCGCGTCGGGCACGGTGGCGCCGCAGGCGCGCAGCACGTTGTCGTCGGTGACATCGAAGTGCCCGGTCTGGATCGGCAGGGAGGCCTTCACCGGGGCGAGGGCGGCGCGGGCGGTGTCGGCGGCGCGCTGCACGATGCCGCGCATGTCGGCATCCGGTTCGAGGGGCAGGAGCGTATCGATGACACGCTCGGCATGACGCAGATCCCATTGGAGGATACGGCTCGTTGCGGGGTGCGTGAAGTCCGCGAGGGCGGCGCTCACCGCGCCCGAGAGCGCGCCGAGCCCCTCCACCACGGCGGGCGAGAGGTAGGACGACCCCATGAGCGTCCGGCCAGAGACGTTCTCGATGACGCGGGCGTGAATGGGCCCCTGGGACGAATTCCACCACGCCGACATAGCGCCGCGGGGTCCGTGGACGATGCGGGGGACACGCACCTGCGGACTGCGCTGCGCGACCGTTGTCGCCGCGGCATCCTGCATGTCGATCTCCGCTTCGCTGAAGACGGGGTTGCTCAGCTTGAGGACACCGAGCGGCTGCGTCGACCCCCGCTCGAAGACGCGGACGTTCTGATCCTGCTGGCTGCCGAGCGCCTGCACGTCGATCTCGATCCCGAACATTTCCACGAACAGTCGCTGCACCTCCTCGTCGGAGAGCGTCGGGGTGGGGAGATCAACTTGTGTGAAGTAGTCGAAGACGTCGGTCATGGCTTTTCCTTGGGTGCTGTGTGAAGTGGAAGTGTGAGGTCAGGTCGCTGCGCTCTGGTCATCCCATGCCACGCTCCTCGTCGATCGAATTGCCTCCGTCGACCAGCAGCAGTTGCCCCGTGATGTATGAGGCTCCGGCTCCTGCGAGGGAGCAGATGGCAGACGCGACTTCCTCGGCCGAACCTGAGCGGCCCATCGGGGTGGCCCGCCCCATGGAGCGCTCGTGATCGCTGGACGAGGACGTCGAGATCCACCCGGGTGCGACGGCATTCACCGTGATGCCAGATGCCGCCACGTCGATCGCGGTTCCGCGCGTCAGGCCGATCATCCCCGCCTTGGCGGCGTGATAGCCGATGTCTCCCCGGTAGGCCATCACCGGCCCGGAGAGAGAGGCGACGTTCACGATGCGCCCGTAACCGGCTTCCCGCATGTGCGGGATGACGGCGCGCGTCATCCGCAAGGCTGTGGTGAGGTTCAGATCCAGCGCGCTCCGCCACTGCTCGATGGAGATGTCATCGATCGCGGCGGTGGGCTCGGCGCGCGAGACGGAAGTGAGACCTGCGTTGTTGATGAGGACGGTCGGGACGCCGTACCTCTCACGCGCCGCAGTGAGAACAGCATCCACCCCTCGCTGTTCCGTGAGGTCTGCCACGACTCCGCTGGCGTCGATATCGGCTCGGTGCAGGTCGGATACTCGCTCGTGGATGCGGTCTGTCGTTGAGGTGACGACGACCTTCATGCCGGCCCGACCGAGCATCATCGCGACGGCGGCTCCGATTCCCTCGGCGCTGCCCGCTCCGGTGATGATCGCTACGCGGCTTGGGGTATCCATTGGCTTCCCACTTTCTGGACGATCGGTGTGTCTCGAGATCCACTCGGGGTCTTGGTGCGCGGACGGGGCGCGGCCACGCTTGCACTTCTTCATGGTCGTTAGACCGCGTGGAGGAGCGCCTCTGCGGTCTCGAGAGAACCGCGTCGACGGTGCGCGGCGTAGTCGCCCCGGGCGGTGCCCAGGCGTGACATCCATACCGTGGCGTTGGCGAGCAGCCGTGCGGCCGCGAGCGGCAGCACGACCGCAGCTTCGTCCGATGTGACGGGGACAGACGCAGACCATCCGGTCATGACCTCGTCCACGGCCGACATGGGATCGGCGCAGTGACGCGCAGCGTAGGCGCCGGCAATCACGGGTTCCGAGATGCGGATGCTGCGGGCCATATCGCCGAAGTCGAGGATGCCGGTGATCGTCGTGTGGTCGGTCCCGGGCCCCACCAGGAGGTTGGAGTCGTGAAGGTCGTGATGCACAACGGTGGTTGGGAGTCTGCTCAACCGAGGCGCCACGCTCTCCGCCAGGAGGGTGAAGACGGTGTCGGCTGCGCGCTCGAGCCGCGCAACTTCCTTCGCGGTCCCCGGGAGCTGTCCCTGGTCCGTGAGGATCGCAATGCGCTTGAGGGCACGCTCGATCGTCGTCCTGGACTCGGTGATCTGCCACGGGTGCTCTCCGTGTCCGGCCGGTGCGCTCTCCAGTCGGAGACACTGGTGAAGTCGCGCCGCGACATGGCCGATCTCGCGGAGCAGTTCCTTCCGCATCGGCACTCGTTCCAGTGGTGTTCCGCTCAGCCAGTCTGACACCTGAACGAGCAGCGCCCTCTTGCCCGTCTCGGCCTCGACGGTGAGCTCTCCGGCAGTGGATCGTCGCGGCTGGGCGACCGGGAGCCCCGCTTCCGCGACCCTCTGGACGACTTCCTGGTGCCACCGAAGGGGGGCGCTCGAGGATGCGTCGGCCCAGAAGACCTTGACGGCGAATGCCGTATCTCGGTCATCGACTGCGCGGAACACGGCGGCGCTCTCGGCCCCGACGGCTTGAACGGCCGACGCGTGGATCTCGAACCGCGTCCGCAGGATCTCGATGATCTCGGCGTCGGCGACGTTGACCTCGTCGACCGCGGCAGCAGATGCGTGCGCTGAGGCCGAATCGGCGTCGGTTGTGATGTTCATGCGAGTAGGGTATCAATATTGGTGACCAATAGTCGAGTTGGTGACCAAAGGAGGCGACATGGGTTTTCCCGGTCAGATGCACATGGTGAACAGCTACGACCCCGCCTCTGGCGTGGAAGTAGGGCGCAGGGCGGCTGAGCTGATCGAGCGGCGGCAGAGAGTGCTTGGCGCGCCTTATCGGCTCTTCTACGAGCGCCCCGTTGAGGTAGCTCGCGGAGACGGCGCCCTCCTGTTCGACCCCGACGGCGTCGACTACCTCGACGCGTACAACAACGTGCCGGCCGTCGGGCACGCGAACCCGCGAGTGCGGGCGGCCGTCGACGAGCAGCTCGGGAAAGTCAACACGCACACCCGGTACCTCACGGATCAGATCGTCGACTACAGCGAACGACTGGTCTCCCTGTTTCCCGACTACCTGGAACAGGTGGTGTACGCGTGCACCGGCAGCGAGGCGGTGGATCTCGCGCTCCGAATGGCACGGCATATCACCGGCGGGACCGGTGTCGTCATCACCTCGAATGCGTATCACGGGACCACGCAAGCCAGTGCAGCCATCTCGCCCAGCCTCGGGCCGAACAACACGCTCCCAGCCCACGTCGTGACCGTGCCCGCGCCCGACCCATTGCGAGACCCGTCGGACGAGGGGGCGTCGGCCGCGCTCTTCGCGCAGCGCGTCGAAGACGCGATCACCCTCCTCGAGCGGAGGGGCGTGAGATTCTCCGCCCTCATCATCGACTCGGTTCTCTCCAGCGATGGTCTCGTGACGCATCCACAGGGAGTTCTGCGGCCTGCGGTCGATGTCGCTCGCAATCGCGGTGGCCTCTACATCGCCGATGAGGTCCAGCCGGGCTTCGGTCGGCTGGGATCCGCGTGGTGGGGCTTCCTTCGGCACTGCGTCGAACCCGATCTCGTCGTCCTCGGAAAACCTATGGGCAATGGCCTCCCCATCTCCGCGGTAGTAGGCAGACGCGAGCACATGGATGCCTTCGGGCGCGACGTCCGGTACTTCAACACCTTCGCAGGAACCCCGGTGAGTATCGCCGCGGCGAACGCCGTCCTCAATGAGATCGAGGATCGTGAGCTTCTTCCGAGCGCGGCAGCCGTCGGAGCTGTCCTCATGGACGGACTGAGCGAACTTGCACGCCAGGATCCGCGTCTCGGTCAGGTTCGCGGCGAGGGTCTCTTCCTCGCCGTCGAGTTCGTCCGGAGTGGCATCCACCCCTTCGGCACCCCCGACCCCGGTCTGGCGAACCGGGTCGTCAACGGGCTGCGAGCGAAACGAGTGCTGGTCAGCGCGTCCGGCCGTCACGAGAACGTCCTCAAGATCCGACCTCCAATGGTCTTCGAGTCACAGCACGCAGACCGGCTGCTCACGGCACTCAGCGAGGTGCTCTCGGAAACCGAGAACGAAGATTCCGTCACTGCTGAGGAGAGAGACCAGATGCCGTCCTAGGCACTGACAAATCCAGCCACGGGCCCCATCGCCCGTCGTGCGATCCGCCTGGCGGGCGTGCGACGGACGGCGCTGACCCCGTGGGTACACTGGCGACGACCACGACACCTGGTCACATCTGATGCGGCCGCTTCTGGCGGCCCGGAGGCAAATATGGTTGCACCCTCGCTGATCGCCGACCATCTGCGCGACGACATCCTCGCGTTGCGGTTCGAGCAGGGCGAGCCTCTGCGGGAGATCTCGATCTCCGACCGGTTCGGCGCCTCACGACGATCCGTCAGAGAAGCCCTTCTGATGCTCGCGCAAGAGGGCGTGGTCACCCACGAGAAGCACCGGGGCGCCCGCGTCCGCCAGTTCAAGACCGACGACGTCACGGACCTCTACGCTGCCCGCGCTGTCCTCGAGGGCACAGGTGCCCGCGCCTGCGCCGATGCGCCGGACTCCGCACTCGACACCGTGATGGTCTCGCTAGCTGATCTCCGGCGGGCGGCCGCGGAGGGGCAGAACTCATCGCGTCACGCGACGGCGGACGTGCAATTCCACGCCTCGGTCATCGCCCTTGCCGGCAGTCCTCTCCTTGATCAGTTCTTCGCCTCTATTCGCAGTCAGATGACCTTCGCGATCAGGCTCCTCCAGCGCCGGGAGGTGGTGGTCGGATGGCACCACGAAGACGCACTCCGGGAACACGTGCTCATTGCCGAAGCACTTCTCAGACGCGACGCCGAGACCGCTCACGCGGCCGTCCTGGAGCACATACGAGCGAATGAGCAGGTTCTCCGGAGCATCGCCTCGGCGGGAGCGTGACACGTGTCTCGTACAGATCTCCAGACGCGGCCGGCGATTTCCCGGGGCTTGCCGACGAGCCGCAGAACCGCGCTGCGGGACCGCCCGATGTGCGGATCCCGGCCTCGATGCGAGTTGTGGCCTCCGTGATTCTGCAAACGGGTATTCGCACTGCCGCACGCCGATCCGAGCCTCATGCCGCCCTCAGAATTCCACCCATATCCCCCTACCTTTCAGACAGAGGAGCACACCAGTGAGCGATTACGCCGTTGTCAATCCCGCGACCGGAGAGACTCTCCGCGAATACCCGACGATCACGGACGAGGAGCTGCAGCGGGCGATCACCGCCGCGTCCGCCGCCCACGAGGAGTGGTCGCGGCGCGTCGCCGTCGCCGACCGTGCCGCGCTTGTCGCGCGCGTCGCCGCTCTCCACACGGAACGCCGCGAACAGCTGGCCGAGATCGCCGTCCGCGAGATGGGCAAGACCTACGAGCAGGCGCTCGACGAGGTCGACTTCGCCGCGGTGATCTACCAGTACTACGCCGACAACGGCGAGGCGTTCTCTGCAGACGAGGCCATCGAACTGTCCGACGGCACGGGCTCCGCATTCATCCGACGCGCGTCGCTCGGTGTGCTGCTCGGCATCATGCCCTGGAACTTCCCGTACTACCAGGTGGCGCGGTTCGCTGGTCCGAATGTGGTCAACGGCAACACGATCCTCCTCAAGCACGCCCCGCAGTGCCCCGAGTCGGCGCTGGCGATCGCGCAGATCTTCGACGACGCGGAAGCCGAACTCGGCGCCCACCATTCCGTGTACGTGAACATCTTCGCCACGAACGATCAGATCGCGACGGTCATCGCCGACCCCCGCGTGCAGGGCGTCTCGGTCACCGGTTCGGAGCGTGCCGGTTCCGCCGTCGCAGAGCTGGCGGGCAGGCACCTCAAGAAGGTCGTGCTCGAGCTCGGTGGGTCCGACCCGTTCATCCTGCTGTCAACCGACAACATGGATGCCGTCGTCATGGACGCCGTCAACGCCCGCATCGACAACAACGGGCAGTCCTGCAATGCCGCCAAGCGGTTCATCGTCATCGACGAGCTGTTCGATGAGTTCGCGGAGAAGTTCACCGAGGCCCTCACCTCGAACGCGCCCGCTGACCCGATGGTGGAGAGCACTCAACTCGGGCCTCTGTCGTCCGCCGCCGCGACCGAGCGTCTCGGCGAACAGCTGGGCCGCGCGAAGGCACAGGGCGCGACGATCCTGGCATCGGGTGAGCCGACGGGCAACTTCTTCCCACCGGCCGTCCTCACCGACCTGACACCTGCGATGAACGCGTTCCACGAAGAGTTCTTCGGGCCCGTCGCGTCGCTCTACCGGGTCGCGTCCGAGGAGGAGGCCGTGCGCCTCGCGAACGACACCCCGTTCGGCCTTGGCTCGTACGTGTACACGACCGACCAGGAGCAGGCGCTGCGGGTCGCGGACGGGATCGACGCCGGCATGGTGTGGATCAACCTCGTCCTCGGCGACGCCGCGGAGCTGCCCTTCGGTGGCGTGAAGCGCTCCGGTACCGGCCGCGAGATGGGCAAGCCCGCGATGGACGAGTTCGTTAACAAGAAGCTCATCCGAATCGCGTAGGCGCTGAGGCGTCGATCACCGGGCTTGTCGATGCGCCTCCGCGCGCGCCTCGACAAGCCCGGTAGCGGACGTCGAGATCTGGAGGCGATGCCACCAGTTTCCGCGCCTCGCGTTTGAGGCCCGCGACGCCGCTCCGAGGAGTTTCCGCCTAGACGCGCGCCGTCGCGGTCGCGTGTGCCAGGGTCCCGTCGACGTAGGTGGCGATGACCGGCGTCTCGGCGAGTGTCGCCGGGGTGATGCTCAGCGGATCGGCTGCGAAGACCGTCAGCTGCGCACGGGCCCCAGGCGCGATGCTCCCTTCTTCGTGGTCGAGCCCGACGGCTCGGGCGGCGTGGGATGTGTACCCCTCGAGCGCCTGGAGTGCGGTGAGCCCCTGCTCCGGCTGGACTGGGGCGGTGCCGGGCTTGGCGACCGGGTAGCGGAGGATGCTGTCGGCCATCATCGCTCGAGGGTCGAACGGCGTCACGGGCCAGTCGCTTCCTAGTGCGAGCGTGGCACCGGTCTCGCGGATGTCGCGGCAGCGCCAGCCGTGCGAGGCCCGTTGCTCCCCGAGCCGTACCGACCAGTTGTCGCTTCGGTCGGCCTTCGTGTGGTGTGTGCCGTGGATGGGCTGCATGCTCGCGGCGACTCCGAGCTCCGCGAATCGGCCAACGGTCGAGTCTGGGATCGTCTCGATGTGCTCGATGCGGTGCGGTGCGAGGTGCCTGACCTCGCCGAGCTCTTCGATCGCATCCAGGACGAAGTCGACGCCGCGGTCGCCGATGGCGTGGGTCGCGGTCGCGATGCCTCGCTCGGCGAAGAAGCGGAGAGCGGCGCGGTACGCGTCGGGGTCGGTCCAGATGGAGTCGGTGCCCTGCCCGTAGGTGTCGGGCTGGTGGAGCCACGCGGTGCCGTTGTCGACGGTGCCGTCGATGAAGAACTTCACTCCCTCGATGCGCCAGCGCCGCCCGCCCTCGCCTTGCAGAGCCGCGAGGCGTTCGAAGTCATCGTGGTCGGATCCTGGCATGACGAAAGGGGAGATGCGGAGGCGCAGAGGGAGCTCGCTGTGCTCCTCGGCGGCCGTCAGGATCTCCTGGCTCCCCTCGTGGAGGTCGAGGACGTGCGTCGAGGTCAACCCGACCTCGGACATGCCGGCGAGGACTTCCCTGACCTGCCGCACGCGGTCGTCGAACGACTGCTCCGGGGCGTGCGCCATGACGAGGTTCATGGCGGACAGCTCGAGCACGTAGCCAGTGACGGCTCCGTCTCGGTCGACGTCGATGCGCGATTCGTCCGGGAACGTCTCTGCCCCCGTGAGCTCGGCCCGTGCGATCGTTGCCGAGTTCACGACCGCGGAATGCGCGTCCCGCATGCGCAGGAACAGCGGCACGTGCCCGGTAATGTCGTCGAAGATGCGCCCGTCGAAGCCCTCGCCGAAGATGTTCGGGTCGACTCCCCATCCGAAGAGCCACTCGCCTTCAGGGGTGTGGCGGGCGGCGGCTTCGAGCTGCTCGCGCACCTCGGCGAGTGTGAGGTCGGTGAGGTTGAGGCCGCGCGAGAGCTCGGCGCCCCAGACGATGTGCGTGTGGCTGTCGATGAGCCCCGGCGTGATGGTCGCCTCTGGGTAGCGGTGGATGCTCGTGTCCGGCCCGGCGAGCTCGTCGAGGACTTCGTCGCCTCCGGCGGCGATGATGCGCCCGTCGCGGATGGCGACGGTCGTGGTGTGCTCTCCATCCTCGGTCAAGGTGTGGATGCGGCCTGCGGTGATGATCAGGTCCGCGGGTGCTGCAGGGGTCACGGTGGTCTCCTCGAGTGCGTGCGGTTGTCGGCTGTAGTGCGGGTCAGCGGCGAGCTGGTTCGGCGCCCGTCGAGACGGGGATCGCGGTCGTGTTGCCGTCCTCGAACTTGCGGCTCGCTCGAGCGATCTTGAAGAGCACGAGGCCGAACGTGATGCTGGGCACGGTCACGATGACCGCGTAGATGAGCGGGGTGACGGCCCCGATGAGCTGGCCGCCGAGCAACGGGCCGAGCGCGATGCCGGTGAGGTACACGCCCATGACGACGACCCCCGTGCGGCCCGTGACATCCATGACGGCGGCGAGGCCGAGCAGGAGAACGAGGACTGCGCCGTACATGACACCCCAGATGCTGATGGCGAGGCCGTAGACGAGTGGGTCGGTGGAGGTGATCATTGCGAACTTGGCGGCGGTGCTGACGACGACGATGATCAGCAGCGATGTGCTGCGACCGAGACGCTTGAGGGCGACCGGGGCCAGGAGCGCTCCGATGAGGCCGCCGAAGACCTTGCCGGACAGCAGCCACCCTGCGACGTTCGGGGCGATGCCGGCGCGATCCGCGAGGACGCTGGTCATGGAGTAGACCATGTCCTCGGTGACCGACCAGAGGCCGGTCGCGACGGCGAGGACGATGCCGAGGGTCGTGATGCTCTGCAGTCGTGTCGGCCCGGTCTTGGTGGCCGGCTCTTTCATGCCAAGGCTGGGCAAGGCGCCGGCGACCACGAGGCCGAGCACGCCGAGGCAGCCGATGGTGATGAGCACGGCCCGAAGGTCGCCTTGGAAGAGTGGCGCGATCGCGAGCAGGGAGGTCGCGCCGATGCGGTTGATGATCATGACGGTGGTCACTGTGCGGTCCGGGTTGACGGTCGACGACTGCGCCGCGGTGCCGCAGGCCAGGACGATGCCGATGCCGAGGCCGCCGACGATGAGGCCGGTGGCGACCCCGGCGACGTTCATGAGTGCCGCTGCGAGGAAGTACCCGCCAGCAAGGAGCACGAGGCCCACACGCGAGATCGCGGCGCGGTTGCCGCGGGCGACGAAGCCATTGGTGATGAGCATCGCGAACACAGACGCGAGGCTCATGCAGGTGGCGAGCAGGCCTGCGGTGCTGATGTCGATGTCGAGGTGGGTGACCATACCGGCGATGAGAACCGGCACGAGGTTCGCGGCCATGAAGGCGATGACGAGCGTGCCGACGAAGCTGAGGACGACTCGGGGAGTGAGTGCGCTGAGGGTGGCGGTGGCAGTCGCCTGCGTGGATGGGTGGGTCATGTGGACTCCAGTGATCGGGACGGCGCCCGCTTGGGAAGGTGCGCGCCGGTGTGCGAGAGAGTGTGAGCTGAAGCATGCTCCGGAGCATTTGCGGCAACGTTGCCGCAGTGTTGCGGTGACGTTACCGCACCTGGAAGTCCTGGGCAAGAGCGGTGCCGAAATCGCGAGTAGATTGGTCCGGTGAGTACCGGACCTGTCACGATCCTCGACCTGGCACGAGAGCTCGGGCTCTCGCCGACCACCGTGTCCTCCGCCCTCCACGGCCGTGGTCGCGTCTCCGAGCGCACTCGTGAGCTGGTGATGAAGCAGGCGCAAGCCATGGGGTACGTCTCGAATCGCGCCGCTCAGGCGCTCCGTGGTGGGAAGCACAACGCGATCGGCCTGCATCTGATCTCCTCGGCCGAATCTCTCGCCTTCTACATGGAGTTCGTCTTCGGCGTCACCGAGGTTGCCGCAGCCGAGGGCAACGACCTGGTCCTCTTCACCGAGGGGGGAACGCGTGCCGCCTCGCGCAGTCTGAACGTCGATGGTCTCATCGCTCTCGACTCGCTCCCGGGCGATGCCTTCGTCGCGGATGCCCTCCGGAGGAAGGTCCCCGTGGTTGCGGTCGGGCCGTACCGCGGTGAGGCGAGCGGCCAGGTCATGGCGACGATCGCCGCCGCGCAGGGCGCGCTGACCGGACGTGTCATGGATGCGCTCGCCAGCATCGGTGGGCGTCGGCCCGCCCTCGTCAGCATCGACTCTGCCGTCGCACCCCAGTGGTCGCTGGAGGTCGACGAGGCCTATCGGCGTCGCTGCGAGAACGACGGGAATGAGCCCCTGGTCTTCGGACTTGGCGTGCATCCGGTCCGCGAAGAGCTCATCGACGTGCTCAATCGGATCGACGCCACTGACGGCATCGACAGCATCCTGGTCATCCAGGAGGGTGTCGCCCCGCGTCTCAAGCTCCTGCGAGCTGCGCGGGGGCAGGCGACGCTGCCAATCGCCACGATGAGCGGCGACCCGAGGACGGAGTCCGGCCTGGACGACTTCGTGAGCGTCGACCTGCGTCCCCGCGCGTACGGCCGCGCGGCCGGCGAGTTGATGTTCGAGGTGCTGAGGGGCGAAGCGGTCGCGAAGAACGTGCTTCACGACGTCGTCGTCCGCGTGCCTTGACGCCGGCGAGTACCCCGTCATCGAACCCAGCGCGTTTACCCGCCGGTGGGCGTTTCAAAGCCCATGGGCTCTTTGGAACGTCTCGCACGCCATCATCACGCTCGTGTCTGCCTGTGCGGATGCTGAGACCGTCAACGAGGCGACACCGACCCCTCCGCCGGCCGAGTCGACCTCCGCTCCTGCGATCCCGACTGCGGGTCCCGCTGAGCAAGGGATCCCAGCTCCTGAAGTCGGCAGCCCCGGAGCAATCAGCGTCTGCGGTGAACGTCATGTGGCAGACGGAGCTGCTTGATCTGGCACACCCCCGCCTCTCCAGCGCACGCAAGAGCGCCTGGGCTCACCTCGCCACTGGGGGTAACGAACCTGAGCGCACTGACGCGCTCGCCGCGTTCGCACTCGTCCACGGCATCGTGCACCTCGCGCTCAGCAACACCCAACCTGCCCTTCCCCACGACGATGCCGCCCTGCGGAACCTCCTCAGCAGACTCTCCTGAACAACCGCTTCCGGACCGCGAATCGAACTCGTTCCGCAACAGAGGCGGCATCGGGAGACCCTTGGGTTTCGCGGCGTCTCATGACGGCATCTCAGACGCCGACGCCGACGTCGTCGCGGAGGCGTGACCACCGGGAAAAGCTAGGCAACCCCTTCTCGGACTCAGCGCACCATCAAGAGCACGTCGCGAACGAGTCGCCGCGCATAGTCCTCGTCGGCAGGAAGGGCGAAGACGACATGGTGATAGAGCGGTGCGACGATGTGGTCAAGGATCTGCCCGACGGTCGGCGCTGCTTGTCCACGCCCTGATGCCCGACGCACCATCTCCGCCGCCTGGTCGCGCCGCCGCTCCATCACGGGGCAACTCGAGACGATCTCAGCGCGCGCTGCCACCATCGCTCGCAGATACCGTGTGCGGTGTGGCCGCGCGATGTCCTTGGTGATGATGAGTGCCCACTCCGTGAGATCCGTCTCGAGGGCGCCTGTGTCGGGAATCTGGTCACCCTCTCGCGTCAGCGCCGCGACGGAGACCTCTTCGAGCAGAGCGTCGACGTCGTCCCATCGGCGATACAGCGTGGTCGGGTTGACTCCGGCGCGCTCGGCGATGAGCGGAAAGGTGATCCTCTCTGTTCCTTCACCGACGAGCTCGCCGACGGCGGTGTAGATCGCGTTCAGAACTCTTGCGCTCCGGCCACCGGGCCGGGTCGACGCTGCAGCAGATGACATGATCAGATTATCGCAAAGAAATTTGCTATAACCAACACCGAGGCCTATGTTTAAAGCAAAGATCGTTGCTTTACGACGGAGGAATCGTGCTCTCACGCCCCATCTCATTTGCGCTCGCTGGCCTCGCCGGTGCGGCGACGCTGACTGCCGCATCGGCTCCGTCTCCGCTCTACCCCGTCTACCAGCAGCTCTGGGGCTTCTCATCGTTCACCTTGACGGTCATCTTCGCGGCCTACGTCGTCGCGTTGCTCGTCGCTCTGCTCACGGTCGGTTCGCTGAGCGACCGGATCGGGCGTCGCCCCGTGGCGTCGGCCTCTCTTGTTCTGCTGACCCTCGGCATGGTGCTCTTCGCAACGGCCGACAGTACGGGCGCTCTGGTCGTGGCGCGACTCGTGCAGGGTTTCGCGGTCGGCGCCGCCACCGGCACCTTCACGGCGATGATCATCGACAAAGCGCCGAGCGCCCGCTCCGGTTCGCTGGTCAGCAGCGCGGTCCCGTCATTGGGAATCGCGTTCGGTGCCGTGCTCGCCGGCGCGCTGGTCGAATTCGCGCCCTTCCCTCGGCAGCTGGTGTTCTGGATCCTGGCTGTCGGTTATCTGGTCATCGCCGCTCTCATCTGGCTGGTTCCAGAACGCGTCCGGCCAGACAGTCCCACACCCCGCTCGATCTGGCGGTCGCTCCTGCCGAGCATCGGGCTTCCTCCCGCCGCAAGAAGCATCTTCTTCGCCCTTGTCCCTTCGATCGCCGCGACCTGGGCACTAGGTGGCCTCTACCTGTCACTCGGGTCGTCGATCCTCGGCACCGTACTCGGCGTGCCGAGCCACTTCACCATCGGCCTCGTGCTCGGGGCCTTCTTCGTCGCCGGTACGGTCGGCACAGCTATCTCGGCATTTCTCCCCCCGCGCTTGGGCACACTGTTCGGCTACGGAACACTGATTCTCGGGGTGCTGATCACGATCGCGGCACTCGTCATGGCCGGTACGCCGCTGTATATCGTCGGTTCGGCGATCGCGGGTCTCGGTTTCGGTGCGACCTTCCGCCTCGCCGTCGGCGCGCTGGGTGAGGCAGCTCCGGATACCGAGCGTGGACAAGTTTTCTCGACGATGTACATCGTCAGCTATATCGCTTTCAGCGTCCCGGCGCTGGTGGCGGGCCTCGCCGTCGAGCGCTTCGGTCTCGAACCCACCGCGGTCGTATACGGGGCGCTGGATGTCGCCTTGGTTGTGATCGCGATCGTGGCTGGTCTCGTCAGGGCCCGTCGTCAGGCTGCGGGGGTTCCGGATGGCGCCAGCGCCTCCCCGCCACAGCCCGTTTCGCGTTAACCGATTAGTGGTTCACCAAGCCACGCCACACGACGCACGTGCCCGCAGGACGCTCAACGTCTTGTCGAAATGGGTGCTCACTGTCCCATGCTCTCGCCCGACCTAGCCACGGGCGGACACGGCCAGGCGGCGTGTCCACGACGAAGTGCGGGAGGTGGGCGCGGGAACACGTACTCGTGGGGCTCACCCTCATTCTCACAACCCACGGGTTTTGCGATGTCTCACTTGGCCAGGCTGGGGGAGCGAGACACTCCAAACCCGTCTCCACCATTCCGGACTGTGCCCGATGTCGATCAGCCGGCCGTACGCGAACAGCACGCGCGCCGCTCGGCCTACGCTCGTTAGATGAGCCCGTTCCTCCCTGGTGCCCGCGGATTGCAGCCCTGCCCGAACTGCGGCACCCAAGTCCTCCAATCCGATCGGTACCCCGAATACTTGTGCCTCGAATGCGAGGCTCGCGCAGTGGATGCGAACGGTGCACGAGTGACTGGATCGAACGCGTCGTTCAGCGGCGGGTTCGTGTTGCACTGGCCGAACGGTGAGCACGAACCGCTGCCCTGCATTTCGGCGCGTGTATGGGTTGATGGACGCGAGTGGGACTACTCCGAGGCGCGATTCGGCGGGGTCCTGATCACGCCAGTGCGAGAGCGCTAACCAACGTCACGCCTGTGAGGCTCCCCGCTACGAGCAATTGACCGCACATCTTCCGACCGGTCTGGTTCGACAGCGTTGTATTCAGGCCTTGAACGATGGGTTTTGAGGCGTCTCACGCGGCAGGGCACGAGATCGACACGTCTCGGCGTGCGAAGGCAACACGACGACTGCTCACCGCGTCTCGCAACATTTGTGCATGCCCTCAGGTGCAGAGTATGCAAGCTGGTGTCATGCCATCAAACGAGGACAGAAAGATGCTCACGCTGCTTGTGAGCCTAGGAGCAGCGGTCATGCTCGTGTGGCTCACGCTGACCAGCGGAGTTTTGGGTCACGTCTTCGACCCAGGATAGGGCGACTCGCTGCGAAAGTTTGCTCGCGAAACCCATGGGTTTGGAGACCGTCTCACTACGTTCTCCAAGCGCCCCAGTCAAGGCTGACACGAGCCGTGCTATACCTACGGTGCTCGGGACCCGCTGTCTGGGGAACAGGCACTGAGCATAGGATTTTCGGGTGCCAGTAGCGATCCGAAATGCAACTCACTCAGACCTATCTCAAGCGGCAGCTACCCTTGCTGCCGCCTTCGATTCGTACCCGTGGACGCGCTGGAGCATTCCAAGCGACAATTACTCAGCTCGACTCAAGCAACTCCAGGCCATCTACCTGACGCATGCGCTGCAGCACGGCGTCGTCGTAGTCAGCGACGATCTCGCCGGAGTCGCCGCCCTGCTCCCACCCGGGGTCCCCGAACCTGCCGAGTCTCTACAGGTTGAAATCACCGAGCTCATGGGCGATCGTCTCGGCCCTGTATTCGGAGTCGAGTTGCCTCCCAGGCTCGAGAAATCATGGGACCTCGCGACGATAGGAGTGCGTCCTGAGCGGGCCGGCCAGGGCTTGGGCTCTCGACTCCTTGATGAATGTTTGCGTCAGGTGGCCACGTCGCCATCCCCACGCATCTCCCTCGAAACATCTGCAGAACGGAACGTCTCCCTCTACAGGCGACACGGCTTCGAGGTCGGTCACGAGACGCAAATCGCGGATGGGCCTCTCGTCTACACGATGAGTATCGAGCTCTAGCCAGGGACGCACGGCGAGCTTCGCGGCGCTCTCCCCGGTCCCACGTTGTCGCAGAACCCCTGGGTTTTGCGATGTCTCACTGGCAGGTATCTGCGGCCGAGACCTCGACCGAGGAGGGGCGATGCCTTGACCTGCCGATCTGACAGCTGACGTTGGACCCTGTTCTCATGATCCGAGTGACGTGCAGCGTGACAGAACTCGAAGAAGACGGCGAGATAATCGCAGTTGGCGACAGAATCGAACGCCTAGCCGAGAAGGCCACCTGGCAGTACTACGGCAACGAACTCGACGAAATCTGTTGGCACTTCGACCAGTACGCTCCGCTACGCAGCGCGTCGCCATGGTCGATCCTTGGAACCGTTGCATCGATAAGCGCTGTCTACGTCAGACTCGCCCTGACAGGTGCTCGAGAGCAGATCCTTCGTCCGGAACCCGGATCAGCGCATCTCGAGGAAGTTCTTACAACACGGAACACGCGAAACCCTCAACGAGAACACGAGCAACGCGAACTGGCAAAGCATGACCCTCCGGCGGGTGCGACTGGCTGGTACGGGCCCAACACTCTCCAAGCGCATGAAGGTGACGAGAGTCTGACCGGGTGGCTCATTACGCTCGTCGACGAGCGGGTACAGCCAGCCGACCCCTGGGTCCTCTGATTCTCAGAACCCATGGGTTTCGAGACGAAGGAGGTTCTGAGACGGATGCACCGCCTACAAGGAGCTGCATCGACCACATTGCTTCACGCGGCCGAGTAAACCCCAGCGATGAGCCTCGACTGCAGGCACTCGAGGCACGGTGGGGTCGGGTAGACCCGGCAGGGTTCCCTCGGCCCGGGCACGCTACCGTCGCTTGCGTGACGCTTTTCAACGCACTCGGTCCCTCGTCGATGTTCGCCGAGTTCATCGGGCTGGCTGGGTACGCGGTCGGCAGCGACGATGAGGACGTCGAAGTGTGGAGCAGGGGTGGCGAGGAGCGCCACCGAGTCCGATCAAGCGATGCCGGCTATCTGGTGGCCGGAGCGTCGCGATCGGGAAGCTATGTCACGGAGTTTCAGGCGTCACGGCTCGAGGACGTCGAGCGCTACCTGACCTTCCTCATCGGCAACGCATCAGTCCGGGGGACGCGTGGATTCGGGCTGCTGGCGACAAGCACTCAGCCAGCGCTCGCCGCTGGCACCGAGTCGGCGACCGACGGCAAGGGAAACGTTCGTCTCTGGAACGTGGCCGATCCGAGCCGAACAGTGATCTTCCTTCGCGGGGTTCCCTGGGAGCCCCGAACGTTCAGTCACCTCATGGCCGTGCCCCTCGGGACCCTTCGACGAGCACTGCTGGACCCACACGGATCTCCCGTCTTCGACGTCGGTCAACCCCAGGTGAACCCGCCCGTCGTTCTGTCGTGGTCGCCCGAGTGGCTGTTCTCGACGGCCTTCCGGGAGTTCGTCGCGCTCGGCGGCGCCGAGGTGACCGCACGTGGCGACACGGTGCTCGTCGGTGACTTCGAGACCGGCTATGAAGTCTCGGACGCTGACGGATGGTGGTGCGTCCGCCGGTACTCCCGTGGCCTACATGACACGAGGATGCGAGCTCGCGGCGTCGAAGACGTTGAGCGCTATCTGCTGCTGCAGTTCGGTCCGGCTGCCCGGCACGCTCCCCAGCTCAGGCTCCCCCTCCTCGTCGAGCCCGCTCCTCCCGTCGAGATCGCGGAAGGCCTGCGGTTTGAGCCCGTCGCACCCGGGTGGGTGTCCGTGCGCGGGACAGACGGCTCCGAACGGGGCATTGAGATCGCCGATGCTGGAATCACCGCAGCAAGGGATGCCCGCGACTTCACCCACCTGCTGCGCTCGACGCCGCAGGAGATCCGCGAGTCGTACCTCGACGCGGCGGGATCACCGGCCCTATCGCCCATCCTCGTTCCCGTCAGCCGTGGGGATGCCGTGCCACCCTCGGTCGATTGGGGACGGCTCTCGGCATCGGACCGCCGACTCGCGGACTCGGGATTTCGTCTCTTCTGCTCCCTCAACGAGAAGCGGGGGAAGGTCTTTGAAGATCCCGTGTCCGCGGCCCCGTTCGATGGGGGAGTCGCGGTGTTCCGATCGATTCGCGGCGGCGGCATGATCCTCGTCGCGCACGATCGATCCGTGCTCTACCGGTCCTCGTCGTACTCCTTCGAGCGGGCCCTAGACGAGTTTCGAGAAGGGCAGCGGACACCGCTGGACTCGTTCGGCGGCTGATCGGCTCGCTCAGTCTGCTGGTCGAGTGCCGGGGCGCAGCAGTGGATTGTGCTCGTCGGGCAGCGGCTTGTACAGCTTGTTCCGGAGCGCGGCGTCGAGTGCCTGATAGCGCGGGCCAGTGTGCGAGATGAGTGGCAGATTGTGCGTGCGTCGCCGATTCTGGTCCCAGGAGATGCCGACGAACGCGGTCTGGTCGGCGTCGGCTGTCCAGATCATCACGACCGTCTGCCCGCCATCTACTTGGTGAGGAAATGGCGCGAACACTGACGGATCACCGGTCGCGAATCGCCGGTGCGCCTCGTGAAAGAAGGTCTGATCGCTGAGATGGAAGCCGTAGTAGCGCTTGCGCAGCCGGGTCCCGGTCGCAGCGACATGCCACGGGCGAGCGCCGACGATGAGGAGGTACACCCCCCAAGCGATGCCAACGAGTTCGATCGCGATCATGACAAGCGGCGTGATGCCCGCCATGCGATTGCGAACCAGTGCCGAGTCCTCGCCTCCCTCGCGGGCCCACTCGGCGAGAGGGATGAAGTTCTGCGCAGTGAACACGATGCAGACGAAGCCCGCCAGGATGAGCGCGATCCCGAACCAGGTGAGACCTGCGACTCGTTTGCGCGCAAACCGCGGATCGGCCCGGAACGTTTTGTCGAAATGGGTGCTCACCGCCCCATACTCTCCCCGACCTAGCCACGGGCGGACAGGGTCAGGCGGTGTGTCCACGACGAAGTGCGGGAGGTGGGCGCGCAATCACGTACGGCATCACCCTGATTCTCACAACCCATGAGTTATGAGACAGTCATCACCAATCGGGAGGCGACGATAGGGGTACATATGTCATCTTCATAGTGGCTGCTCTCTGTGACTGAATGCATGGCCGGAACCCCGAGTGTCCGGTGGTCGAGATATGTTTCGACTGTGAGAACTGCCAAGCCCGACCAGACCCCACCCCAAGACTGGGAGACCGCATTCCATGAAGTGGAGAGCGGTGGTGTTTTTCGTGAAGAGACCAGTGGCGACGAGGATCGACTCCCTTCCTTGTGGAGTCGGTTGAACAGTCTGGCCAATTCCGCGGCATCGCCCGACGTGGTCGAGCTTGCGAAGCTGCTCGGTCAAGTGGCGTCGTTCATGCCTCGGCCCGATGATTGGGCGCGCCCCTACGAACCGATGTGGATGATGCACGAGGGACGTTCGGCACTGCCGAGCGATCTCACGCAGGAACAGGTCGACGTCCTCATTGCTGTGGTTCCTCTTATTCCAGACGCTGTCTTCAAGGCGAGAGTGTCAGATGTGCTTGCTCTTCGCTCCACGGGCAAAGAGCGCATCCGGTGGTTCACGGGCACGCTGGAAGCGTTGCGCGAAGCTTCGCTCGGAAGAGGGTCCTGGCCACGTGATGACGACACCTGGGACCGCGCGCTGCTGATCGCCCGACGCCTTGGTTCTGCTCTCGACGTTCACCTAGAAGATCTCACCCGGTCGATGACCCGGCATGTTCTCCTCTCCGACGACTCGCAGCGTCCCGGGATGGTTGCGGATCTGCTGCTCAAGCACCACCTTGCACAGTCGGAGGCGGAGCAGATCGCGACCCGAATGCGGGAATTCGCTGATGAGCACGTCGCGGGCGAGTTCGACGCGACGCGTGGCTATCTGCGTCGCGCGGTGGATTGGTTCCACTTCGCCGGGAATACGGACGAGGCCAACAGTGCCCGGCTCGCGCTCGTCAAGGATTTCATCGCTGAAGCTGATGCCCTCGACGTGTCCGACGGATCCGATTCGCGCGCACGCTCGGGGCACCTCTATGAGCAGGCTCTAAAAGCGCTGAGGACAATTCCTCGACGCCACCGAACGAAGATGGGCGTCGGAGATCTGACCACGGAGCTCGCAACCCGGATCCGCGCAGCCGGCGCAGCGATGATGGGGCAGATGGGCGTCTTTGAGTCCGAAGCAGTTGATTTGTCGGAGTTACGTAAAGAGAGTATGGCAAAGATGCGCGGCAAAGCGCCGCTCGAGGCCGTCCTATCCTTCCTCGGCCTGTCCTCGTTCGCTCGCTATGAATCGGCCCAAAGGGACGCCGAGGCCATCCTCGAGGAGTTTCCTCTGCAGGGCCTGTTCTCCAACACCCACTTCTCGCACGACGGGCGCATCATCTACCGCTCCTCCGGGAAAGACGGCGAGCTGATCTACGGCGAAGATCCTGCCGTCTGGCGTCAGATGATCCAGGCCTACGAGTTCCGCCTTGCGCTCACAGTGCAAGGTGCACTGGCGCCGGCGTGGGTCGCTCTCAGCAATGAACACCACTTCGCCCTCGCAGACTTCCTTCAGATCACGCGCGGGAGCTCGATTGTCCCCGCGGATCGAGAGCGCCTGATCGCGCAGGCGTTTTGCTACGGATATGGTGGCGATTTCCTCACAGCGGCGCAGTTGCTTGCACCCCAGATTGAACACATCGTGCGGCTGCACGTCCGTAACGCCGGATTCCCAACGACGACCATGGGCAAGGACGGGATCGAGAACGAGATCGGATTATCGTCCCTGATGTCCCGGGACGCCGTAGTTGAAATCTTCGGGCCCGACATCACGTTTGAGATTCGGGCCCTGTTCTGCGGACCCATTGGCCCGAACCTCCGAAATGAGTTCGCGCACGGTCTCACTGGCGACGCCTCAGTCGGATCCGCCAACGCGCTGTACTGCTGGTGGTTCATGTTGCGTCTAGTGTTCGTACCGTTTTACAACCGTCTCCACGACGCGCGTGCGGCCGACAACCAAGAACCTGCAGAACGACCCGCACGCAATACTCAGGGTGAAGCAGACGAAGATGACATGTGAGGGTGCGCGCTCAAACCGCGGCCACGCCACCCGCCAACCTCACGCTCGCGGCATTCGGCGGCAGCGCGCCCCTGGCTCGCAAGCGGTGGTTGGTGAAGTTGCACTGGCAACTTTAATGGTCTTCGTGAAGAGCCTTCGAGTCGAACGATCGCGTCCAGCATGAGGCCGCCGATCTATGACAATTGCGAGCGGACCGACCTCACCCCGCAGCGCAACGGCGAGACCTCGTTCTCGTTCTTCAATCGGGCTGGCGGCTCGCTATGGCGGCACAGCCGAGCGCTTCACCAGCAGTGGGCCGACCGCCTCAGTGATCGCGAGTACGCCGAGATGAGGGCGGCGCTACGGTCCGATGACGCACAGGCGCGAAGTGCTTTTCTCGAGTTGTACCTGCACGAGTGCTTGGTCCGCGGTAGCCACGAGGTCGTCGTCCACCCCAAGCTTGGCCACACCACTCGCCGGCCCGACTTCCTCGCGAGCCGGGGCACCACGCGCGTGTTCATCGAGGCGATCGCACCTGGACAGTCGCGCGCCGATCGCGCCGCAGCCAATAGCATCGGCGCCTTACTTGCAACGCTCGACCAGGTTGGCGACGACAACTTCCTCCTCATGACGACCGCGATCACGCAAGCCAGCAATAGTGCGCCCGCCGCGAGACTCCGTCACCAGATTCGAAAGTGGCTCACCCAGCTCGATCCCGATTCGGTTGACACCGAAGACCTACCCAAACGGACCTTTGAGCAGGACGGATGGAGCGTCACGATCAAGGCGATGCCTATCAAGCGCAGCCGCCGCGGGAACGTAAGGCGCTCCATCGGCATCTATGCCCACTCCGAAGCCCACTTCATTGACGACGGGGCAAAGCTCGTCGCCGCTCTCAAGTCCAAGGTGAGCAGGTACGGCCACTTCGACGCGCCGTTCGTCGTGGCCGTCGGCACAACTACGTTCGATGAGGACGGTGAAGACGTGTTCAATGCACTTTATGGCTCCGTGTCTTGGGTACTTGGTGGACTCACCCCGGGCGAGGAAGTCACGTCGCGCGGCGTCCGCAACCCTGACGGCTACTTCGGATCGCCTGGAGCTTGGAAGAATCGTCGAGTGTCGGCGGTGTTGATCGTCGATCAACTCTCTCTCCACGACCCAACCCGGGCCCGCGTCGCACTATGGGCCCATCCGGACCCGCTGCATCCGCTACCAAGCGAGCCGATGTTCCCTGGCGTGATTCACGAGTGGAACGGTCAGAGCACCGACAAACGCGAAGCTCGCGATGCCCGCAGACTGCTCGAGCTCGCAGAGGATTGGCCGCAGGGGCACCGCTGGCAAGCTGATTGACTACCAGGAGCGAAAGCCAGCCTGCTTCGCGGACTTTTCATCGCCGTAAAGCCGGTGGAGGTGTCGGGTCATTTCGTCGGGCCGGCCATGCGTTCTTAAACGATCCCGAGCTGAAACTCGACAATGGGTTGTCATGCCCCCGGAACGCGTCTCGTAACCCTAGGGTTACGAGACGTCTCACCTCCGAAGTAGGGCTCGGCTCAGGTCGCCCGTGGGTCTAAGTCGCGCGATTCTCAAAACCATGTGTCGTAACTCCATCCACGGAAACGCGCAGCCCTCGTCGGTTTTGCGACAACTCTGAGCTGTCACGTGGGGAGCGCTGGCCCCGCCACCAAAGCGCGCCGGATGACTTCCCGAAACCTTCCACTCAGCGGAAACCCCCGCCCACCGCATCCGCCCGCCCCGCACACTCGTCTCATCCTTCCCAACGACGAGAGGCGTTCGATGACGAGCGACGAGAGCCACGGCCAGAGCGCCGAGGCAGGCGAGAGCACCGCGACGGGCGTACGCCAGTCCACGCAGGTGGCGATCATCGGAGCCGGGCCGGCTGGCCTGCTGCTCGGCCACATCCTCGGCCAGGCGGGAATCGACTACCGCATCCTCGAGGCTCGCGATAGGGACTACGTGCTCGGGCGCATCCGCGCCGGCGTGCTCGAACAGGACTCCGTCGACCTCCTCGGCAAGTACGGCCTCGACGCCGACCTCAAGGCCAACGGCCTCACCCACCACGGCATCTACCTGCAGCACGAGGGGGAGCGGCACCACATCGACTTCGCCGAGCTCACCGGACGCACCGTCACCGTCTACGGCCAGCAGGCGCTCGTCCACCACCTCGTCGCCGAACACGAGCGGCTCGGCTCGCAGCTCATCTTCGAAGCCACCGACGTTCAGCCGACCAAGATTGAATCGGCGCAGATCGACGGGGAACGCGCATCCGTCGCCTACACGGCCCCGAACGGCGAGCGCATCACCCTCGACTGCGACTACATCATCGGCGCCGACGGCTACCACGGTGTCTGCCGCCGCACCTTCCCCGAAGGCACCCTCGAGGTCGCCGAGCGCGTCTACGACTTCGCGTGGCTCGGCATCCTCGCCGACGTGGCCCCCTCCACCGACGACCTCATCTACGCGCTCCACCGCGACGGCTTCGCCATGCACTCCATGCGCTCCACCACGGTCTCGCGCCTCTACCTGCAGGTCAGCCCCGACGACGACATCGCGAACTGGAGCGACGAGCGCATCTGGGAAGCCCTCCAGACGCGCCTCGGCACCGAGGGCTGGACCCTCACCGAAGGCCCCATCACCGAGAAGTCGATCCTGCCCATGCGCAGCTTCGTCGTCTCCACCCTCAACTACGGGCGCCTCTACCTCGTCGGCGACGCCGGCCACATCGTGCCCCCGACCGGCGCGAAGGGCCTCAACTCGGCCATCGCCGACGTCGCCCTCCTCGCCGAAGCCCTCCAAGCCCACTACGCCGGCGACGACACGGGCCTCGAGCAGTACAGCGACAAAGCGCTCGACCGGCAGTGGAAGGTGCAGCACTTCTCGCAATGGATGACCGACATGCTCCACGTGCACCCCGCCGACGGATCCGCCGAGCAGAGCGCCTTCGACTTCCAACGCCAGCTCGGGCAGATCCGCTACGTCACCTCCTCGCACGCCGCCCAGGTCAGCCTCGCCGAGCAGTACGCCGGCCTACCGTTCGTGGATGCACGATGAGCGCCCCGCAGGAACAGCCGGAGCAGCTCGACGGCCCCGTCGACTCGCTGGTCACCCAGACGCACATCTCGCAGCAGATCGCCGACATGCACACCGCGCACGCCGACGACACCCGCAGCCACCCGTTGCGCGACTTCGCGCCCTACCGATCCGTCGCGCTGCGCCACCCCACGCACGAGCTCGTGCGCGCCGACCCCGAGGAGATCGAACTCGTCTCTCCCGCGTTCGGGCACACCGACGTCGCCGCCGAGGAGTCGGACCTCACGATCCAGCACAACGGCGAACCCATCGGCGAGCGCATCATCGTCTCCGGCCGCATCCTCGACGGCGAAGGCCGCCCCGTGCGCGGCCAGCTCGTCGAGATCTGGCAGGCCAACGCCGCCGGACGCTACGTGCACAAGCGCGACCAGCACCCCGCCCCCCTCGACCCGAACTTCACGGGCGTCGGCCGAATCATCACGGGCGACGACGGCGAGTACCGGCTCACCACCATCAAGCCGGGCGCCTACCCGTGGAAGAACCACCGCAACGCGTGGCGCCCCGCGCACATCCACTTCTCGCTGTTCGGCACGCAGTTCACGCAGCGCCTCATCACGCAGATGTACTTCCCCGGCGACCCGCTCTTCGCGCTCGACCCCATCTACCAGTCCATCGTCGACCCAGCCGCACGCGCAAGACTCGTCGCGAACTACGACCACGATGTCAGCGAGCACGAGTGGGCGATCGGCTACAAGTGGGACATCGTGCTCACCGGCTCGAAGTCCACGTGGATGGAACCGGAGGACACCGACCATGCCTGAACCCACCACGACCGAGGCGGCACCGCTCGGCCAGACGCCGTCGCAGACCGTCGGCCCCTTCTACGGCTACGCCCTGCCCTACGAGCGCGGCGGCGAGATCGCCGCCCCCTGGCGCCCGGACGCGATCCGCCTCCACGGCACCGTCACCGACGGTGCAGGCGAGACGGTTCCGGATGCCATCCTCGAGCTGTGGGGGCTCGACGCCGACGGCCAGCCGGTCGCGCAGCGTGGCAGCCTCGAACGAGACGGCTACACGTTCACGGGCTTCGGCCGCGCACCGGCCGACCGCGACGGCCACTACTCGTTCACGACCATCAAGCCAGGGCGACGGGATGTGGGAGCCGCCCCCTACCTGCTCGTCACGATCTTCGCGCGGGGCCTCCTCCACCACCTCTTCACGCGCGCCTACTTCGGCGACCAGCCCGCCGAGAACGAGACGGACCCCGTGCTCGCCGGTCTGGCCCCCGAGCGCCGCGCCACCCTCATCGCGACACCGGATGCGCCCGGCAGCTACCGCTTCGACATCCGCCTCCAGGGCGACGGCGAGACGGTCTTCTTCGACTTCGGCCAGGAGCTGTGACCGTGCGCCGGGAAGGTGGGGACGAGCAGGGCTCGCTCGTGCGCGGCATGCTCCGCGTCGAGGCCGAGCTGCTGCTCGCGTGGGCGGCGCTCGAGACGAAGGACGCCACCGCATCCGCACGTGCTGTCGAGACCGCCGACCTCGATGCCGACGGGCTGCGCGACGGCCTCGAGTCGGACGGCGTGATGGTTCCGGAGCTCGTGCGCCAGCTGCGCGCCTCGCTCGCCACCGCCGGCGTCGAGGCCCCGCGCCTGCACGCGGGTGCGACGAGCCAGGACATCGTCGACTCCGCCAGCATGCTGCACGCGCGCGACGCGCTCGCCGCCGTGCGGGCCGACCTCGCCGCGACCGGCACCCGCCTCCAGGGCCTCGCCGACGCCGAACGCCGCTCACCCCGCGTCGCCTACACGCTCGGCCGGCAGGCCGCCGCGAGCACACTCGGCGTGCAGTTTGCGGGCTGGCTCGACGGCGTCACCTCGGCCATCGCGGCCATCGACGCCCTCGACTACCCCGTGCAGTTCGGCGGCGCCGTCGGCACCGGCGAGGCAGCCGACCGGCTCGGGTCCGGCGCGCAGACCACGAGCATCCTGCGGGCGCACCTCGCGGCGGGCCTCGGCCTCGACGACCCACGCCGCTCCTGGCACGCCGAGCGCACCCCAGTGCTCGCCGTCGCGAGCGCCGCGACGGCCGTGTGCACAGCCCTCGGGCGCATCGGACGCGACCTCGTCACCTCCTCCGGCGAACGCGTCGGCGAACTCTCGCTTGCCGGCGGCGGCGCCTCCTCGGCGATGCCCCACAAGCAGAACCCCGTCGCCCCCATCGTCGTCGTCTCGAACGCGCTCCAGGCGCCCGGCCTCCTCGCGACCGTCGCCTCCGCCGCCATCTCTCAAGACGAACGACCGGCCGGCGAATGGCACGCCGAATGGGATGCGCTGCGCCGCCTCCTCGAGCTCGCCAGCGTGTCTGCCCGACGCCTCGCCGCATCCCTCGACCGCGTCACCGTCGAGCGCGAGACGGCGCGGCACCACCTCGCCGACTCCGCCGTCGCGGGCGCCGACCAGGTCACGCTGCAGGCCGCGAACCGCGTCGTCAACGCCGCCATCAGCCGGTTCCTCTACCAGGACGCCAGCCAGGATCGCGACAGCGACAGCGACAGCGACAGCGACGCGGACGACAGCACGAACAGCGAGGAGACGGCATGACGATCCCACGGCTCAGGGGCGCCTTCGCCCCCGGCACGCAGCCCGCGGCCCAGAACGAACTGCTGGTGCTGCTCCCATCGCTCGGCACCACCATGGCGCTCTGGGACGGCACCGTCGAAGCTCTGCGCGCCTCGACACCCGGCAGCACGCTCCGCATCCTGCGCGTCGACCTCCCCGGCCACGGCTCCAGCCCCGCCGTCGCCGAGCCGTTCACGATCGCCGAGCTCGCGGATGCGGTCCTCGGGGTCGTCGAAGAAGCCGGCGGCGGCGCATTCCACCTCGCGGGGCTCTCCCTCGGCGGCGCCATCGCCCTCGAACTCGCCCTCGCGCACCCCGAACGCGTCAAGAGCCTCGCGCTCTTCTGCACCGACTCCAAGATCGGCACCACTGAGGGATGGGAGCAGCGGGCCGCCGCGGTGCGCGCATCCGGCACCGCGTCGCTCGTCACGGGCAGCGCCGAACGGTGGTTCGCGCCCGGCTTCCTCGAACAGCACCCGCTCTCTCCCGCCGCGCGATCCCTCTCGACGCTCATCGACATCGACGACGAGTCGTACGCGCGCTGCAACGAGGCACTCGCCGCCTTCGACCGCACCGCATCGCTCGGCTCGCTGCGCGCACCCGTGCTCGTCGTGAGCGGCGAACACGACGCCGTCACGACGCCGGAAGCCATGCAGACGCTCACCGAGCGCATCCCGAACGGCTACCACTCCACCATCGCCGGAACCGCCCACCTCGCCGCTCTCGAAGACCCGGACGCCGCGGCCCGCCTCCTCACGACGCACCTGCGCGCATCCGCGTCGCCGGTGCAGCCCGGCGCGACGAGCGCGCACGAGCAGGGCATGCGCGTGCGCCGCGAGGTGCTCGGCGACGCGCACGTCGACCGCGCCGTCGCCGGAACGACCGCGGAGACCGCGCCGTTCCAGGACTTCATCACCCGCTACGCGTGGGGCGAGATCTGGGCCCGCGACGAGCTGTCCCGCCGCGAGCGGTCCATCGCGACGCTCGCGAGCCTCGTCACCGGATCGCACGAGGCAGAGATCCGGATGCACGTGCGCGCCGCCCTCACCAACGGCCTCACGCGCGCCGAGATCGCCGAAGTCATCCTGCACACGGCGCTCTACGCCGGCCTGCCTCCCGCCAACGGAGCCCTCGGCATCGCCAAGCAGGTGTTCGCGGACCTCGATGCCGCAGGCACCGCAGACACAGCAGAGTCTCCAGAATCCAGCCCCAACGAAGGAGCAGAACGTGGATAAGACCTACGCCTCGCCGGCCGACGCCGTCGCCGACATCCCGGCGGGCGCATCGCTCGCGGTCGGGGGATTCGGCCTCTCCGGCGTGCCCATCACCCTCATCCGCGCCATCCAGGCACTCGGCGTCGACGGCCTCGAGGTCGTCTCCAACAACTGCGGCGTCGACGGCTGGGGCCTCGGCGAGCTGCTCTCCGAAGGGCGCATCCGCCGCGTCATCGCGAGCTACATCGGCGAGAACAAGGAGTTCGCGCGCCAGTACCTGTCCGGCGAGATCGAGGTCGAGCTCACCCCGCAGGGCACCCTCGCCGAGCGCCTGCGCGCTGGCGGCGTCGGGGTCCCCGCCTTCTACACGGCG
The DNA here is from genome assembly GCF_002931395.1 of Pseudoclavibacter sp. RFBI5. Taxonomy (NCBI): domain Bacteria; kingdom Bacillati; phylum Actinomycetota; class Actinomycetes; order Micrococcales; family Microbacteriaceae; genus Pseudoclavibacter; species Pseudoclavibacter sp. RFBI5. Next base: position 131,398 of record NZ_PSYA01000011.1, read on the forward strand.
ACCGGGGCCGGCACCATGGTCTCCGAGGGTGGGATGCCCATCCGCTACAACTCCGACGGCACCGTCGGCCTCGTGAGCGACCCCAAGGAGCAGCGCCCCTTCGACGTGTTCGGGGCCGCCAAGGAGTACGTGCTCGAGACCGCCATCAGCACCGACTTCGGGCTCGTGCGCGCCGCCGTCGGCGACCGCCACGGCAACCTGCGCTTCGAGAAGTCGACCCGCAACTTCAACCCCCTCGCCGGCATGGCCGGGCGCATCACGATCGCCGAGGTCGACCGACTCGTCGAGCCAGGCGAGCTCGACCCCGACGAGATCCACCTGCCCGGCATCTACGTCGACCGGGTGGTCGTGCTCACGCCGGAGCAGTCCGGTGAGCTGCCCATCGAGAAGACCACCGTCCGGCCGCGTGAAGCAACCGCAACGACCGCATCCACCGACTCGAGGGGACACGCCTGATGCCGCTGACCAGGAACGAGATGGCCGCCCGCGCCGCCAAGGAGCTCAAGGACGGCTCGTACGTGAACCTCGGCATCGGACTGCCGACGCTCATCCCGAACTACATCGACGACGGCATCGAGGTGGTGCTGCACTCCGAGAACGGCATCCTCGGCGTCGGCCCGTACCCGTGGGAGGGCGAGGCAGACCCGAAGCTCATCAACGCCGGCAAGGAGACCGTCACCGTGCTGCCCGGCGCGTCCTTCTTCGACTCGGCCGCGAGCTTCGGCATGATCCGCGGCGGCCGCGTCACCAACGCCGTCCTCGGGGCCATGCAGGTCTCCGCGCAAGGCGACATCGCCAACTGGGCCGTGCCCGGCAAGATGGTCAAGGGCATGGGCGGAGCGATGGACCTCGTCAACGGCGCCGAGCACGTGCTCGTCGTCATGGAGCACGTCGCGAAGGACGGCTCGCCGAAGATCGTCGAGCAGTGCACCCTGCCCCTCACCGGCAAGGGCTGCATCGACCGCATCATCACCGACCTGGCCGTCCTCGACGTGACGGACTCCGGGCTCGTGCTCGTCGAGCTCGCGCCCGGCGTGACGGTCGAAGAGGTTCGGAACGCAACCGGGGCCGCCTTCACGGTCGCCGATTCCCTGCAGGAGGTCTCGGCATGACCGAGCTCCGCGAGGTCGTCATCTGCTCACCGCTCCGCACGCCCGTCGGGCGGCTCGGCGGATCGCTCGCGCCGCTCGACGCGCGGGCGCTCGGCGTCGCCGTCCTCGAGGCGCTCGTCGCGCGCAGCGGGCTCGACGTCACTGCCGTCGACTCCGTCATCGGCGCGCAGGGGTACCCCTCCATGGAGTCTCCGGCCTTCGGGCGGGTCGCGGCCCTGGATGCGGGCTTCCCCATCACCACGACGGGGTACCAGCTCGACCGCCGGTGCGGCTCGGGGCTGCAGGCCGTCATGAACGCGGCGATGGAAGTGCAGACAGGGGTCGCCGACGTGGTCGTCGCCCTCGGCGCCGAATCGATGTCGAACGCTCCCCTCTATACGGAGCAGGGACGCCGCGGCACCCCGCCAGCCGGCCTCATGCTGCACGACGCCCTGGCCCGCGGCCGGGAGACCGTCGGCGGCGTCAACTACCCGAGCCCCGACGGCAACGTGGGTAGCGCCGAGCTGCTGCGTTCCGAGTACGGCATCAGCCGTGAGGCGCAGGACCGCTTCGCCCTGCAGTCGCACCAGCGCGCCGTCGCCGCGCAGGAATCCGGCGCGTTCGACGCCGAGCTCGTGCCCGTCACCGTGCCTGGCCGGAAGGGCGACGTGCTCGTCGACCGGGACGAGCATCCGCGCGCCGACTCGTCGCTCGAGGCCCTCGCCCGACTGCGGCCGATCCTCGGGAAGAAGGACCCGGCATCCACCGTCACGGCCGGCAACTCGAGCGGACAGAACGACGCGGCCGCCGCCTGCATCGTGACGACCCCGGAGCGGGCGGCTGCGCTTGGGCTCACGCCTTCGGTTCGGCTGGTTTCGTGGGCGGTAGCGGGCAACGACCCGCGCCTCTTCGGTGTCGCGCCCGTGCCGGCGACCTCCCTTGCGCTGTCGCGCGCAGGCATCGCCCTGGCGGACCTCGACGTCATCGAGCTCAACGAGGCCTTCGCCGTGCAGGTGCTCGCGTGCCTCGCCGACTGGGGCATCGACGCCGAAGACCCGCGCCTCAACCCGCGCGGCTCCGGCATCTCCATCGGCCACCCCATCGGCGCCACCGGAATCCGCATGCTCGCGACCCTCGCGAACGAGCTGCCGGCCCTCGACGCCAGCCTCGCCCTCGAGACCATGTGCATCGGCGGAGGCCAAGCCCTCGCCGCCGTCTTCGAGCGCGTGTAGGGCGCGCGGCGGGGCGGCGGTGCCGCGCTGCGGCGGGGCGGCGGGGCCGCGCTGCCCACCCACTTTCGTTTCGGGATGGGTTGCACGCTTCCGGATGGGTTGCATCCCACCCCGAGGCGTGTAACCCATCTCGAGAAGCTGGGGTGGGGCGCGTTGTCCGGCTGCGTCCGTTTCGGGATGGATTCCTCGTCTGTCTTCCCAGCCCCACCTTCGTTTCGCTGCCTGCCCCCTGCGGTTTCGGGATGGGTTTCGCGCTTGCGGATGGGTTGCATCCCATCCCGAGGCGTGTAACCCATCTCGAGAAGCTGGGGTGGGGCGCGTTGTCTGGCTGCGTCCGTTTCGGGATGGATTCCTCGTCTGTCTTCCCACCCCCACCTTCGTTTCGCTGCCTGCCCACTGCGGTTTCGGGATGGGTTTCGCGCTTGCGGATGGGTTGCATCCCATCCCGAGGCGTGTAACCCATCTCGAGAAGCTGGGGTGGGGCGCGTTGTCCGGCTGCGTCCGTTTCGGGATGGATTCCTCGTCTGTCTTCCCAGCCCCACCTTCGTTTCGCTGCCTGCCCCCTGCGGTTTCGGGATGGGTTTCGCGCTTGCGGATGGGTTGCATCCCATCCCGAGGCGTGTAACCCATCTCGAGAAGCTGGGGTGGGGCGCGTTGTCTGGCTGCGTCCGTTTCGGGATGGATTCCTCGTCTGTCTTCCCACCCCCACCTTCGTTTCGCTGCCTGCCCACTGCGGTTTCGGGATGGGTTTCGCGCTTGCGGATGGGTTGCATCCCATCCCGAGGCGTGTAACCCATCTCGAGAAGCTGGGGTGGGGCGCGTTGTCCGGCTGCGTCCGTTTCGGGATGGATTCCTCGTCTGTCTTCCCAGCCCCACCTTCGTCTCGCTGCCTGCCCCCTGCGGTTTCGGGATGGGTTTCGCGCTTGCGGATGGGTTGCATCCCATCCCGAGGCGTGTTACCCATCCCGAAAGCGCGCTCGTCGTCGCTGTCGCTGTCGGCGTGGCCGTCGCTGTCGGCGTCGTATCCAGGGAGCGGATGGGCCGGATCAGCGATTGCCGCTGTCCGCCTGCCGCGCTCCCTGCTTGAGTTGAGGTGGATGCGCAGAGCCGCACGCCGAGAGGAGCCCCGTGCCTGAGACCACCAGTGCGTTCGCCGCAGCCGTCGTCGTGACGGGGGCCGCTTCCGGCATCGGCGCGGCCGTCGTGGAGCGGCTCATCGAGGGCGACGTCCCGGTCATCGCCGCCGACCTGGCATGGCCCGCGGATGCCGCCCAACCGTCGAACGTGCGACGCGTTGTCCTCGACGTGCGCGACCCGGAGGGCTGGGCGTCGCTCGCCGAGCTCGCCGCGACCACCGGCGCGCTCGCGGGCCTCGTGAACGCGGCCGGCATCACGAGGCGCGCCCGGCTCGAGGCAGCGACCGCGGAGGACTTCGAGGCGGCCTTCGCGATCAACGCGACGGGCCCCGCCCTCGGAATCCAGGTGCTCGCCCCGCTCATGGCGAGCGGCGCATCCATCGTCAACGTGGGTTCCGCGGCAGCGGTCACGGCCCACTACGCGGTGGCGTATGCGGCGAGCAAATGGGCGCTGCGCGGCATCACGAAGACCGCGGCGATGGAGCTGGGGCCGCGGGGGATCCGCGTGAACATCGTGCATCCCGGGTACATCGAGACGCCAATGACGGCGAGCGCTTCGGCGGCGTTCCGCGACATCAACGTCGAGCTGACACCGCTCCGCCGGACGGGATCGCCGGGCGAGGTCGCCGACGTGATCGCGAGCCTGCTCTCGCCCGAGACCTCATTCGTGACGGGCGCCGAGCTCGCGATCGACGGCGGCCTCACCTCGCACGGCGTCGGCCTCCCGATCGCCCGCGCGATCAGCTGAGGTGGCCGGCGCTCCCGTTCGCTGCACGGCGAGGGACGCCCGGGAGCTCGCGACGCCGAACCCGAGCTCGAGCAGCGCGACGGCAGCGAGGCCGACGATGATGACCGGCCAGCCGATGCCCGCTCCGGCAAGCAGGCCGGAAAGCAGGGGGCCGGCCGCCGCGGCCCCGTAGCCGATGCCCTGCACCACGGCCGAGAATGCGGCAGTGGATGCGCCGCTCGGTGCCGTGAGCACGATGAGCGCGACGGAGATCCCGAACGCCGAGCTCAAGGCGACGCCGAGCACCGCGACGACCACGGTCATCGCCGCGAGGGGTGCGATCGCGAGGCCCAGCAGGCTCGCGGCGCCGAGCAGTGCGGTGACGACGAGCATCGGCGTACGCCAGCCGGCTCGTGATGCGAGCATCGGTGCGAACAGGGCCGCCGGGAGCCCGGCGACGCTCATCCACGCGAGCAGCAGTCCGGCCGCGGCGGGGGTGGCCCCGCGGTCCATCGCGATCGTGGGGAGCCACGCGGTCATGGCGAAGTAGAGGAGCGCCTGGCAGGCGAAGAACCCCGTCACCGGCCAGAGCCCGCGGGCGCGCAGGATCGGCTGGCGCTCGCCAGCCGCCGTCGGCCGTGGCCCAGCGCCGCGGGTCTCGATGCGGCGACCGAAGGCGAGGGTGAACGCGAGAGCGATGAGGAGGGGGACTCCCCACGCTGCGAGCGCCGGCCCGACCTCATCGCCCAGGGCGTGGAAGAGCGGCACCGAGAATGCTGCGCCGGTCGCGGCGCTGACGCCGAACGATGCCGTGTAGACGCCCGTCCAGAACCCGCCGCGCGTGGCGAGCGCGCTCCGGATGATCTGCGGGGCGAGGATGCCGAGGATCGCGATGGAGGCGCCGATGAGGACGGTCGACACGAACAGCGGCGCGGGTCCGAGGGGTCGCAGCAGGGTCGCGCTCGCGAGCACCGCGAGGAGCAGCGCGATCGATCTGGGCAGTCCGAGCCGGCCGACGATCAGCGGGGCGAGGGGCGCGGCGAGCGCGAAGAGGAGCACTGGGATCGAGCTGAGGACGGCGAGCGCCGACGGCGAGAGCGAGTAGCCGGTCTCGATCTCACCGAGCAGCGCGGAGGGGTTCGTGATCGGGAACCTGACGCTCAGCCCGACGGCGATGACGAGGATGCCGGCCGCGACGCCCTGTTGGCGCTGAGCGTTCACCGCAGCACCCGGCCGTCGTGGAGCACCCGGCCGTCGCGGAGGACGCGAAGGGGAGCCGGCCGGTCGACGACGAGCTGAGCGAGATTCTCGGCAGCGAACTCGAGTCGGGTGCCACTGCGCTCGTCCCACTCCGCGACGCTCGCGAGGCCCATCATCTCGCCGCCCGAGATGGAGGCGATGCGGAACGCCCGCTCCAGCTCTTCGTCGGTCATCGCACCGGTTCGGTAGGCGAGGAGGTGGGCGCGGTCGACCATGCTGCCCGTGCCGAACGGGCTCCACGCATCCCGAACCCCATCGGAGCCGGCAACCGCCCGCACGCCGTGGGCTTCGAAGCGGTCGAGGTCGGGCACCGGGTCGGGGCCGAGCGCGCACACCGCGATCCAGAGGCCCGCCTCGGCGACGAGATCGAGTGTCTCGCCGAGCGACGCGAGTGTGGGATCGCAGAGCGCGAAGGCGTGGCCGATGGTCACGCCGCCCTGCCGGCCGCCGGCGATCGTGCGCCGCGCGATCTCCCGGATCTGCGCCAGGCCCTCCTCGCCGCCGTCGTGCAGGTGGATGTCCAGCTCGCGTCCGGCGCGATCGGCGAGCCCGAAGATCGCGTCGAGATGCCCGTGCAGGTCGCCTTCCAGCCCCGAGGGGTCGATGCCCCCGACGAGGTCCGCGCCCGACTGCAGCGATGCCGCCATCGCCTCCAGGGTGCCCGGGTTCGAGAGGAGCCCGAACTGGGGGAACGCGACGATCTGCACGGTCAGGTCGCCGGCGAGGCGCTCGGCCGCGGCACGAACCCCTTCCACGTTCCCGATGCCCAGCTCCGAGGAGACGTCGACGTGGGCGCGCATCCCGAACGTGCCGTTCGCGAGCGCCTGCGAGAACAGGCTGAACGCGCGCTCCTCGACGCTCGTGTCGTAGGCCGTCTGCGTCGCGCGGTCGTTCTCGATCAGCTCGGCGAGCGTGGCCGCTCCTCGACGCGACTGCCAGGGCCGACCCCACGAGGTCTTGTCTGGATGGATGTGCGCGTCGACGAGCCCGGGCGTGCGCAGCGTCTGCGTGGGCGTGGAATCGGTCATGGTGCTGCTTTCCCCGGGATGGTCGTGAGCTCCCGGACTGCCCTGGCCTGCTGGCGGCCGGGTCACTGCTGGTAGGGGATCGTGGGCATGGCCTCCGTCGATGAGCCGTCGAGCCGGAGCGCGAGGGGTCCACCCCGGCGCTTGCGGCGAACGAGGTACACCATGACGCCGATGAGGAGCCACGCCGTGCCCAGCACGAAGGTGAACGGGGCCAGCGAGGTCCACAGCCAGGCGACGGAGACGAACCCGATGATCGGCATGATGAGGTGCCGCAGCATCCCCCATCCGCTGCGCAGGCGGAGGTCGAAGAAGAGCACCTTGGCGGTGGCGAGATTCACCATGGCAAACGCCACGAGTGCGCCGAAGTTGATCATGTAGACGGCCTGGTCAAGCGTGACGAAGAGCGCGACCAGGGCGATGACGGAGACGACGATGGCGGCAACGTATGGGGTGCGGAAGCGTCGGTGCAGCTTCGCGAGCACCGGGGGCAGGATGCCGTCACGGCCCATCGCGAACAGCACCCGGCTCACGCTCATCTGCGCCGCCGTGCCGCAGAGCACGATGCCGACGGTGTTCACGATCACGAACACGACCATCAGCACGTCACCGCCAGCCTGCTGCATGAGCTCCGTGCCGGCCGCGTCGAGGTTGTCGAGCTGGGTCCAGTCGGGGGCGATGAGACTGCCGGCGATCGAGAAGGCCAGGTAGCCGAGGCCCGCGAACAGCGTCGCGAGCACGATGCCCTTCGGCACCTTGCGACGCGGATCGTGCGTCTCCTCGGCAAGCGTCGAGACCCCGTCGAACCCGAGGAAGGCGAACGCCACGATCGCCGCCGCCGCGAGGATCGGCGCGAGCCCGCCTTCGCCGATCGAGAGCGGACCGGTCAGCGAAGCCAAGGTCAGATCTGGGGCGTTGAGCACCGCCAGGACGAGGAAGACGACGATCACGAGCACCGATGCGATGATCACGACGAAGTTCATGCGCTTGAACCACTTGACGCCGATGATGCTGAACAGGGCGACGACCAGGATGCACACGAGCGTGCCGACCCAGGCCGGCACCGCGGTGAAGAGGCTGTTGAAGTAGAGGCCGAAGAGCAGGAAGTTCACCATCGGCAGGAACAGGTAGTCGAGCAGCATCACCCAGCCGGTGACGAAGCCGACCGCAGGTCCGAAGCCGCGCGTCACGTAGGCGTAGGCGCCACCCGTGATCGGCACGTGCGCGGCCATGCGTCCGTAGCTGTGGGCAGTGAACAGCATGATGATGATCGCCGCGACGTACGCGGCGGGGAGGTGCCCGTCGCTGAGCTCGGTGGCCGGGCCGTAGACGGAGACGACCGAGAGCACGCCCATGGAGGCGAGTCCGTACCCGATGAGGGCGGGCAGCCCGAGGGCGCGCTTGAGGGTGCGCGGCCGCGCTTCCTCGACTGGTGTGACGGTATCGGTCATGCTCAGGCTCCTTTGCGTGGGGGATGCACCGATGTCGGGCTGAACTCGAACACGAGCGATGGTATGCCAAAACTTGGAGAACGGGAAGTTGTTTCCATTCTTTTCGTGGCTCTGGCGACCCTGGTTCAAGTTTTGGCATACTAAAATGTGGAGATGCGGTACTCGTGGGATCGGCCGCGGATGCACGAGCATCCCCGCCGCTGTGGGGTGCGTAACGTAGCCAGTCAGTGGATCGAGGAGGGATGTTCGTGGCGATGACGAGTCCGAATGTGACGGAGGAGCCCTCGGTCTCTCATGGCGAGCGGGTGTACGAGTGGGTGCGCGATCGCATCATCGACGGCCGATTCCCCACGGGCAGTCGGGTGCGTGAGCGCGAGGTCGCCGAGGCCCTCGGCGTCTCGCGCATCCCGATCCGAGAGGCGCTGCCCAGGCTCGAGGCCGAGGGGTACATTCGCACGCTGCCGCGTCGCGGTGCCGTGGTGGCCCCAATGGAGCTCGCCGACGTGATCGAGCTGTTCGACGTCCGCGCGTCCCTCGAGGTGCTCGCCGCGCGCCTCGCCGCCGCACGATGCGCCGACGGGGAGTCGGGGGAGGGGCTCATGGTGGCCCTTGCAGCCGCAGACGCTGCCGTCGACTCCTCGGATGAGTCGAGGATCGCCGACGCCACCTCTGACTTCCACGATGCCGTCGTCGCGCTCGCGGGCAGTCGTCTCCTTCGAGACCTGCTCCTCCCCGTGCAGGGGCGAGTCAAGCGGCTCTTCCACATCGCCAGCGAACGCGACGACGACGACGTCCACCGTGAGCATCGCGACCTCTGCGACGCGATCGTGCGCGGCCAAGTCGAACGAGCGGCCGCGCTCGCGCTCGCACACGTCGAGCGCAGTCGGGCGGAGACCCTGCCGCTGCTCGCCGCGCCGGTCCTGCCTGCCTAGCGGGCTCGAGGCTCGAGCTTCGGGCACCTGCTCGGTTGCCAGGCGTCAGCGGACGTGCGCGTCCGAGTGCGAGGCGTCTGGTGACGAGGTGGTGCACGATTCCGTGCGGGCTCGTCCCCCTACCCTCTACCCACCAATCGCACGTGAAATAAGTCAGAATCTCTCGAAATAGGGGATATAGGACTTGCGTGAGTTCGGCTGCGGCTGTGCCAGAAGTGTTCCTCAATTGAGTCGGGAAATTTCTGAGGTGATTTTGTCTGCTAAGTTGCTCTTCGCTGCGTTCCGCGGCGGCGACGAAATTAGGGAGAATGTTGCATTGGAATACGGCTTTCACCCCTCGCGGATTCCTGTCGCGACGGGTCGGAGGTGCCCTCGTCTCGGCTCTTGTTCCCGAGGCGCCCACAAGTCGTGTAGCGGACGTGGCTTCAGTCGTGGGCTGCCTCGGCGAGCTTGGTCACGGCCGGGCTCGTGGCGTTTCCGTCGCCTACATCCATTCTGAAGCCTCGTTGCCAGTTCGGGTCCAATTCACGAGGTTCGAGTCGAAGCTCTCAGAAAGGAATCTCAAGGGTGATCGATTTTCTCTCGAGTAATGCCGCCGCCTACATCGGCGTACTCCTTGCCGCCGTTGGGCTTGGTCTGATGGTGAATGTAGAAGAACGACTCTCGACAGTCGGTTTCATTGCTGCCAATATCTCGTTCGGGTTCCTCTACGACAGTTTGGGTCTTGATGTGCCGTTGGTGATTCCGATTTTGGTGACCGTGAGCGTGCTCGTCGGTTCCATCCGGAACATGTGGGGATATAGGGACAGCCCCCTGCTAGCCGGGGAGTCTCCGGCTCGAAAGATCCTCATCTCAATCGGGCACCCGGCACGTGTTCGTTCGGCGGCGCTTGATCGACGAGCGCAGGCTGATGTCTAAGGTTACAGATTGACGAGTCGTCGAATCCTGTCTCGAAGTTCAACGCGAGACGGCGTTCGGGGCGGATTCCCGAGATAGCGTGGACCGGTATGGCTGACATGAGCGCGTACGCAGGGCTGGTGGTCGGCGGCAGATTCCGTGCGCGAGGGTGGCTCGTGTTCGACCCGGCGCGCGCAGCGTCGTATCTCACTCCGTTCCGGCCATCGAAGGTGTTCGTCTGGGATGACCGTTTCCTGCCACTCCGTCTCGACGAGGTCGCGAAGACGGAACTGGCCTTTCTTGAGGGGTGCGTGGAAGTAGAGGGCTTTTGGGATGGAGAAGCTCTGCTGGTTTCCCGCTGGGATGAGGACGCTGCCGTCGATCCCGCCGTGGCCTCCCTCCGAGTCCTTGCGCAGCGGGTTCGGGAGGCTTTCGTTCACACGCACGCAGAGCATCCAGACTTCGAGGCATTCGCCGCCACGTTGGGGAGTCATCCGTCTGTGCTCGCCATGACTCACGTAGCTCTGGCCGAGTACGGTCGGGTCTACGTCCTCTCCTCACCCGAGCCGGAGCGGGTCGAGGCGCTCGTGGCGCAGGGGCCGGCGGGCCCCGTCGTCGTCTTCCGCAGTCGGTGGAATGAGGCGCAGCTCGAAGACGCGCGAGCCCTTGTCGACTCGGTGCCGGATGATCAGGTGCTGAAAATCGGGGAGGCAACGACCGACCGAGGCGAACGCTACGCACACGCTCTGGTGACCCAGCTGCCAGACGGTTTCGAAGCCGCCAGAGATCTCCTGCCGGAGGGGATTGTCGACGTTCGGCCCTGGATCGAGCACGTGAGCGGCCCCATCACCAGCCCTGATGCCCTGGATAACGGATCCCTGCTTGGCTGATGGCGCCGGACGCGGTTGACTTATGTCACGAACGCACCGAAGCGTCGTGAATTGGAGACCAGCCGTGACATCGTCGTCCGAAGGCCTGACCGCCGACTTCGCTCTTGCCCGCTTCAGTGTGGGGGAGGGGACGCCGCAGCTCGGACTCGTCGTGGCCGGCCGCATCCGCCCGCTGAGCAGCGAGGAGCTCGGCGCAGACTCCCTCAACGACTTCCTCGCTGAAGCGCCCGCCTCATGGGACCGCCTCGCGCAGCTCGCAGCAGCCGCCGATGGCGCCGATTGGCTCGCCCTCGACGACGTCACCCTCGAAGCGCCAGTCGAGCCACGCCAAGTGCTGCAGACTGGCGCCAACTACCGCACGCATGTCATCGACCTCGTCGCTGCCGGCCGGGCGAAGAACGACCCGCGCCCCATCGAGGAGCTGCGCGAGTGGGCGGCCGAGATGATGGATGCACGCGCCAGGGACGGCGAGCCGTACTTCTTCATCGGCCTCCCCACGGCCGTCGCCGGCGTCGACGCCGAGCTCGAGCTGCCCGGCTACAGCGACCAGCACGACTGGGAGCTGGAGCTCGCCGTGGTCATCGGCAAGCGCGCGCACCGCGTCTCCCGCGAGGATGCCCTCGGCCACGTCGCCGGGTACACGATCGTCAACGACATCTCGACGCGCGACCTCATCTTCCGGAAGGACATGAAGGAGATCGGCACGGATTGGTACCGGGGCAAGAACGCTCCGGGCTTCCTCCCGACGGGACCCTTCCTCGTGCCAGCGCAGTTCGTGACCGACCCGCACTCGCTCACGCTGAAGCTCACGCTCAACGGCGACACCATGCAGGACGCCGTCAGCGACGACCTCCTCTTCGACATCCCCGCGCTCATCTCGGCCGCATCCGAGAACATGCCGCTCCTCCCCGGAGACCTGCTCCTCACCGGCAGCCCGGCCGGCAACGGCATCGTGCACGGCCGCCTCCTCCGCGATGGCGACGTCATGGTGAGCGTCATCCAGGGGCTCGGCACGCAGACCACGCGGGTGCGCGCAGAAGCGGTCTCCTCGTGACCTCCCTCACCGACACCGGCGACACCACCGACACCGGCGACGCTGGGGGAGCCCCTGAAGTCACGGGAGCCCCCACCGCGAACCCTGCCGAGCTCGACCGCACCGACCCCACCACCGAGGTAGCCCGCGCGGCGAAGGCCTTCCGCAACTGGGGCCGTTGGGGCGACGACGACCGCATCGGCACGCTCAACTTCATCGACGACGCCAAGCGCGCCGCCGCGGCGAAGCTCGTGCGCGCAGGCCGCAGCTTCTCGCTCTCGCAGCCCTTCGACATGAACGGCCCACAGATGGGGTGGCGGCGCCGCACGAACCCCGTGCACACGATGCTCGACACGGGCACGGATGCGCAGCTCGCGAACCAGGGGTTCCCGCACGGTCTCGGCGGGGCCGACGACGTCATCGCCATGCCGCTGCAGTGCTCGACCCAGTGGGACGGCCTCGGCCACATCTTCGACCACGGCTACGCATGGAACGGCCGCCGCTCGGGCGAGGTCGTGACGAGCGAGGGCGACCTCGTGACGGGCATCGAGCACACGGCGGCCGAGATCGTGAGCCGCGGCGTGCTCCTCGATCTCGGCAGGCACCTGCGTGACAACGGAGAGCTCGAGGACGGCTACGCGATCACGACCGCTGACCTCGAAGCGTGCATCCGCGCGCAGGGCGCCACGGCGGCGGTCGGCCGCGGCGACATCGTGCTCGTCCGCACTGGCCGCTACGCTCGCGCGCAACGCGACGGCTGGAACGGCTACGCCGGCGGGCCAAGCGCCGGGCTGTCGTTCACGACGGCCGGATGGCTGCACCGCTCCGAGATCGCGGCCATAGCGACCGACACGTGGGGCTTCGAGGTGCGCCCCAACGAGTTCGACGAGGCTTTCCAGCCCCTCCACCAGGTGGTCATCCCCAACATGGGACTCACCATCGGCGAGATGTGGGACCTCGAAGCCCTCGCATCCGCGTGCCAGGCCGACGGCGTGTACGAGTTCCTGCTCGTCGCACCGCCGCTGCCCATCACGGGTGCCGTCGGCTCGCCCGTCAACCCGATCGCCATCCGCTGAGCACCCACTCGTCCATCTCAGAGGCAACCCCGCCGCCGCTGACCCAGACACCTTCATCGTCAACGCAGACGCAGAAAGCAGGACCATCATGAGTGCAGTTTCCAAGGTCGCCATCGTCGGAGGCGGAGTCGCGGGCATGGTCTCCGCGATCATCCTCGCCGACGGCGGAGTCGAGGTCGACGTCTACGAGGCGAAGTCCGAGATCACGGCCCTCGGCTCCGGCATCACCCTGCAGGGCAACGCCCTGCGCGTCTTCGACCAGGTCGGCGTCTGGGAGCGCATCCAGGAGCAGTCCTACTCGTTCGACGACGTCAGCATGCGCGCCCCCGACCCCGCGGGCACCGTCATCGCGAGCCTCACCGAGACCCGCACGGGCGGCCCCGAGTACCCCGCGACGGCCGGCATGTACCGCCCAGACCTGGCCAAGATCCTCGCCGAACGCGCCCTCGACGTCGGTGCGCGCATCCACTACGGCACCACGGTCACGGGCCTCGAGCAGGACGCCGACAGCGTGACCCTCACGACGGATGCTGGCGACACGTCGCGCGTCGACCTCGTCATCGGCGCCGACGGCCTCAACTCGCCGACCCGCTCGCTCATCGGCATCGAGACGAAGCCGGAGCGCACCGGCATGGGCATCTGGCGCGCCTTCGTGGCCCGCCCCGCCGAGGTCACCCACACCGACCTCTACTACGGCGGCCGCTGCTTCATCGCCGGCTACTGCCCGACCGGCGAGAACAGCATCTACGCGTACCTCGTCGAGAAGGCGCAGGACCGCAGCGGCCTCACGCCCGCCGAGAGCGTCGAGATCATGCGCGACCTCGCCGGCAGCTACGGCGGACCGTGGCAGGAGATCCGGGATTCGCTCACCGAGTCGGCCCGCGTGCACTACACGCTCTTCACCTCGCACGTCGTGCCGGATGCGTGGAACCGCGGCCGCGTCGTCGTCATCGGCGACGCCGCCCACAGCTGCCCTCCCACGATCGCGCAGGGCGCGGCCCAGGCCGCCGAGGACGGGCTCGTGCTCGCCACGATGCTGCTCGAGCGCGAGCAGCTCGACCAGCCGTTCTGGGACGACTTCCACGCCCGCCGTCTCCCTCGCGCGGCCCACGTCGTCGAGGCGTCCACGACCCTCGGCCAGTGGCAGCTCGACGGCAAGCGCGACGGCAACGTGCCCGCCCTCATGGGCGGCGTCGCGCAGCTCGTGGCGGTGCCGGCATGACCGCCGCGACCGTTTCCGGCCGTGCGTCCGGCGCTGCCGGCCAGATCGTCGACGTGCACGCGCACCTCCTCCTTCCCGCGCTCCAGGGCGCCGTTCAGGGGCGCGACCCGGAGGGCTTCGCCGCCGCCGGCGAGCTCGAAGCCAAGCGCAACGGGCCCGAGAGCCTCGCCGCCTCCGGCGCCATGATCAAGTCGCGCTTCCCGAAGCTCATCTCGCTCGAAGAGCGCCTCGCGGTCATGGATGTGCAGGGCGTGGACATGCAGCTCGTGTCCCCCTCGCCGAGCCACTACTACCCGTGGGCGGGCGAAGAGCTCGCCGTCTGGGCGGCGAAGGAGGCCAACGCGGCCATCGCCGCGCACGTCGCCGGTGCTCCCGACCACCTCCGCGGGCTCGGCCTCGTGCCGCTCCAGCATCCGCACCGCCTCGTCGAGCTACTCGAGGATGCCGTGCTCGCCAACGGCCTGGCCGGCGTCGAGCTATCGTCGTTCGCGGGCGATGTCGAGCTGAGCGACGCGCGCCTCGACGACTTCTGGCACCGCGCCGAGGAGCTCGAGGCCATCGTGTTCCTCCACCCGTTCGGGTGCAGCCTCGACGAGCGCCTCGACCGCTTCTACCTCTCCAACACCGTGGGCCAGCCCGCCGAGAACGCGGCCGCGATCTCGCACCTCATCTTCGGTGGCGTGCTCGACCGCTTCCCGAACCTCGTGCTCATCGCGGCCCACGGCGGCGGCTACCTGCCGACGTTCATCGGCCGCTCCGACCATGCCTGGGAGGTGCGGCCCGAAGCGCGCACGTGCCTGCGCGCGCCGTCCACGTACCTGCGGCAGCTGAGCTTCGACTCGCTCGTGCACACGCCGACCGCGCTGCGGAACCTCATCGCCGCCGTGGGCGCCGACCGGGTGCTCCTCGGCTCCGACTACCCGTTCGACATGGGCGTCGAGAACCCCGTCGAGCGGGTGCACGACGCGGAGCTCGGCGCCGACGACGAAGCGCAGGTCCTGTTCGGCAACGCCGCGCGACTGCCGCGCCTGTGGAACTCCGTGGAGGCGGCCCGGTGAGATACGCCAGGTGGATGCACGACGGCAGCGCACACGACGGGGTTGTCGTCGCGCACGAGGGCGGTGACCGGCTGCTCGCCTTCGCCGATGGGCTCACCGTGCTCGGGGCGACCCGGCTCGGGCTCGAGCGCGCCAACGCGGCCGCGACCTCGCTCATCGAGCGGGCCTGGGCGGATGGCTCGCTCGGCCTCGCGCCGTCGGTGTCCGACGTCGAACTGCTCGCGCCCATCGAGGCGCCGAGCGTGCGCGACTTCGTGGCGTTCGAGGAGCACGTCGAAGGCATCGTGAAGTCCATCGACGGCGACTCGGGAGTCGTCGCCGAGTGGTACGACGCGCCAACCTTCTACTTCACGAACCCGCACTCGCTCGTGGGCAGCGGGGCGAGCATCCGCCCGCCCGTGACCGAGCGGCTCGACTTCGAGCTCGAGGTGGCCGTCATCGTGGGCGCGGTCGACGTCAGCGACGGGGCGAACCTCGACGAGGCCAGCGCCGCCGGGCACGTCTTCGGCTACAGCGTCTTCAACGACTGGTCGGCCAGGGACATCCAGTCGCGCGAGATGAAGGTGCGCCTCGGTCCCTGCAAGGGCAAGGACTTCGCCGCGACGCTCGGCCCGTGGATCGTCACCGCAGACGAGCTCTCGGACGCGCACGACGCCGACGGCTTCCTCGAGCTCGAGCTGCAGGTGCTGGTCAACGGCGAGCTGATCGGCAGCGACCTGCTCTCGAACATGGGCTGGTCCTTCCCTCAGCTTCTGGTCTACGCGTCCCGCAATTCACGGGTCGTGCCGGGCGATGTGCTCGGCTCCGGCACCGCCGGCAACGGCGGGTGCCTCGCCGAGCTGTGGGGCCGCGCGGGCTCCCTCACACCGCCCCCGCTCGCCGAGGGCGACGTCGTCGAGCTGCGCGTCGAGCGCATCGGCGAAGTCAGCAACATCATCGGCGCGGCCGTCGAAGCGGTGCCGGTCCCGCGCGCCCGGGCGGCGTCGCGGGCACGAACGAGAGGACGCGTCAGCGCATGAGCGGCACGAACCGCGACGACGGACTCGACGCAGGCGGCTCGCTCCGGAGCGGTGCGATCGGCGGCGAAGCCGGCGGCTCCGTCGACATCGCGGGCGGGCCTTCCGCTGGTGGGATGGCGAGCGTCCCGAGTCCGAGTGACATCGTCATCGTCGCCGCCGCGCGCACCCCGCAGGGCAAGCTCAATGGGCAGCTCTCGACGCTGACCGCTCCGCAGCTCGGTGCCGCCGCGATCAGCGGCGCGCTCGAGCAGGCCGGCATCGACACCTCGCTAGTCGACGCCGTCCTCATCGGGCACGTGCTGTCCGCCGGCGTCGGGCAGAACGCGGGACGTCAGGCGGCGCTCGCCGCGGGCATCCCGGCCTCGGCGCACGTCGCCTCCATCAACAAGGTGTGCCTCTCGGGCCTGACGGCAGTCATCGACGCCGCTCGCCTGCTGAAGACGGGCGACGCGCAGCTCGTCGTCGCAGCCGGCATGGAGTCGATGAGCCAGGCGCCGCACCTCCTCGCCGGTTCCCGCAAGGGCTGGGCCTACGGCTCTGTCGAGGCGCTCGACCACATGGCCCATGACGGGCTGACGGATGCGGCCTCCGGCCAGAGCATGGGCTTGCTCACCGAGCAGCACAACACGAGCCTCGGCATCACGCGCGAGGCACAGGATGCCGTCGCCGCGCGCTCCCATCAGCGTGCCGCCGCGGCCGTGGATGCTGGCCTCTTCGACGCCGAGATCGTCGCCGTCGACGTGCCAGTGCGCCGCGGCGAGCCCGTGCGAGTGACGCGCGATGAGGGCATCCGCCCCTCGACCACGGCTGAGTCGCTTGCCGGGCTGCGCGCCGCCTTCGCCGCGGACGGCACCATCACAGCTGGCAACGCCTCGCCTATCTCCGACGGCGCTTCGGCGGTTGTCCTCACTACCCGCGCCTTCGCGGACGCGCACGGCTACGACGTGCTCGCCGTCGTCGGCGCGGCCGGCCAGGTCGCCGGCCCCGACGCGTCGCTGCAGTCGCAGCCGTCGCGCGCCATCGCCCGCGCCTGCGAGAAGCAGGGGATCGCGGCTTCCACGCTCGATCACATCGAGATCAACGAGGCCTTCGCCGCGGTTGTCGTCCAGTCGCAGGCCGAACTCGGTGTGTCCGACGAGGTGGTTAACCCGCACGGCGGCGCGATCGCCCTCGGCCACCCGATCGGAGCATCCGGTGCCCGACTCGTCGTGCGCGCCGTGCACGAGCTCGCCCGCCGAGGCGGCGGAACCGCGGCCGTCGCCCTCTGCGGCGGAGGCGGCCAGGGCGACGCCCTCATCCTGACCCGGTAAGCGCTGATCCGCTGATCCGCTGATCCGCTGATCCGCTGGCGGCAGCCCAACTGACGCTGGTCCGCTGGTCCGCGGCGCACTGATGGGGTGCCCCGCTGCCCCGCGTTTCCGCCGATCCGCTGACTACTCCTGTTTCGGGATGGCTTTGGCGCTTCGGGATGGCTTACAAGCCATCTGCGTGCGTGGAAGCCATCCCGAAATTGCGGGCGGGTGCTGGCGGAATGGCTGAGCAAGTCTCGGGATGGGTTTGGCGCTTCGTGCGGGTGGCCTTCTTGCGTCGAGGTGAGGATCCCATGCCGAGGAGTTTCCGCGCGGTGTTGACGTTGGCGAGCGAATCTCGGGATGGTTTTCGCGCTTGGGGATGGCTTGCAAGTCATCTGCGTGCGTGGAAGCCATCCCGAAATTGCGGGCGGGTGCTGGCGGAGTGGCTGAGCGAATCTCGGGATGCCTTTCGCGCTTCGGGATGGCTTGCAAGTCATCTGCGTGCGTGGAAGCCATCCCGAAATTGCGGGCGGGTGCTGGCGGAATGGCTGAGCAAGTCTCGGGATGGGTTTGGCGCTTCGTGCGGGTGGCCTTCTTGCGCCGAGGTGAGGATCCCATCCCGAGGAGTTTTCGCGCGGTGTTGACGTTGGCGAGCGAATCTCGGGATGGGTTTCGCGCTTGGGGATGGCTTGCAAGCCATCTGCAAGCGTGAAACCCATCCCGAAACCAGTGGATTCGAGGAAGCGCCGCGCCGGCCTGCCGCCTACGCCGCGCCGACCTCCGCCTGCATGGCCTCGCCAGCCTGCGCGAAGAGGCGGCGCATCCACGCGTGCTCTGGGTCGCTGTTGTGGGTGGGATGCCACCAGAGGGCGGCCGAGATGGGGGTCGCGTCGAAGGGCGGCTCGAGCACGCGGAATCCCTCGCTCGGGATGAGCACGTCGGTGAGCCGCTTCTGCATGAGGGCGAGCCGGTTGGTGCCTTCGACGAAGTGGGGGAGGACGTGGAAGCCCTCGACGACGGCGGCCACGGTCGGCTCGATGCCGAGTTCGCGGATCTGCCTGCTCGCCGAGGTGAACGCCGACCGGGAGAGGTAGTTGAACACCCACGGCAGCTCGGCGATGTTCTCCATCGTGATCTGCTCGCCCACGTGCGGGTTGTCGTCGGTGCAGATGATGCGCCACTCGTCGGTGAAGAGGTCGTTGTAGGGGAGGTCGCTGAGGAAGCCGTGGGGGATCATCATGGCGTCGACCGAGCGGAGCTGCGCGATGGCGTCCTCGACGATGGAGGGGTTGTGCATCCGGAACCGGAAGCGCACGCCCGGGGCGGTCTCGGCGGCGAGCTTGGAGACGGCGGCGCCGATGGTCGCGAAGCCGTAGTCGGAGCCGAGCACCGTGAACTCGCGGGTCGACTGCGTCGGGTTCCATTCGGCTTGGCTGTCGAAGACGCGCCTGGCCGAGTCGAGGGCTGTGGCGGTGAGCTCGCTGAGGCGCACGGCGAGGGGCGTCAACTCGTATGTGTTGCCGGTGCGGGCGAGGATCTTGTCGTTGAAGTGCGTGCGAAGACGACCGAGGGATGCGCTGAGCGCGGGTTGGCTGAGGTGCAGTCGCTCTGCCGCTCTGGTGACGCTGCGTTCCGTGAGGAGGGCGTCGAGTGAGACGAGCAGGTTGAGGTCGAGCCTGGAGAGCGGTGTTTCTGTGGTCACGTCGTTGTGCCTCCGGATCGGGGGTGTGGCGCCAGCATATCCGTCTCGGTGATGCGCTCGGCGGGTTCCGGGCCGTGAGTTATGCGGAGCATCGCAACTACTTATGTGTGTTTTGCGCACAAGCCTGCCAGACTGAACCCAGCTCCGGTACGGCCGGAGGATCTTCGACAACGCTGTCAAGAAAGGCAAAAAATGTCTCACTCCCGTAACCAGCGGATGCGCCTCAGCGCAGCACTCGCCCTCCCGGTTGCCGGTGTCCTCGCTCTCTCCGGTTGCGCAAGCGGCGGCGGCGGCGACACCGCAGGCGGCGGCGCCACCGAGTTCTCCCTCACCTACGCAACCTCGAACAACCTCGAGAACCCGTACGAGGCGCTCGCGAACGCGTACATGGAAGCCAACCCCGACGTGACGATCACGCTCAACCCGCAGCCGAACGACCGCTACGGCGAGACGCTCCGCACGCAGCTCCAGGCGGGCAACGCCCCGGACGTCATCCAGACGGCCCCCGGATCGGGCCAGGGCCAGGCGGTCCTCAGCCTCGGCGAGGCTGGCTTTCTCGCACCCCTCGGCGAGACCGCATCCGGTGTCATCCCCGAGGGCAGCGAGGCGCTCTACACCTACGAGGACCAGGTGCTCGCGCAGCCCGTCGACTTCACCGTGGCCGGCTTCGTCTACAGCAACTCCTCGGCGGAGGCCGCTGGCGTGACCAGCTACCCCGCCGACACGGCCGAGCTCATCGGCAAGTGCGGCGACCTCACCTCGCAGGGCAAGTCGATGATCGTCATCGCCGGAGCCGCAGGCCCCAACACGGGGATGACCGCCATGTCGATCTCGGCGACCCGCGTCTACGCGGAGACCCCCGACTGGAACGAGCAGCGCGAAGCCGGCGACGTCACCTTCGCCGACTCGCAGGGCTGGAAGGACACGCTCGAGACGATCATCGACCTCAAGGATGCGGGCTGCTTCCAGCCTGGTGCCGAGGGTGCTGGCTTCGACGTCATCACGAACAACATCACGCAGGGCACGTCGCTCGGTGGTTTCCTCCCCGGTTCCTCCGCCAACGAGCTGGCCGAGGCCAACCCGGACCTCGACTTCTCCATCGAGCCCTTCCCGTCCGCTGACGGCGGCAAGCCGTACGTGCTCGCCAGCTCCAACTACTCGCTCTCCATCAACGCGGCAAGCGACAAGCAGGAGGCCGCCCAGGCGTTCCTCGACTGGGTCGCGGGTGACGAGGGCGCGAAGCTCTTCTCCGACGTGTCCGGTGCGCTCCCCGTCTCCGGCATCGAGAACTACGAATTCGAAGGCTCCGCGTACGCGAGCGTCGAGCAGGTCCTCACCGACGGCTCCTACACGCCGCTGCCGAACAGCCTCTGGCCGAACCAGGCCGTCTACGACGAGCTGCAGAAGGGCGTCCAGGGCCTCTTCACCGGTCAGACCACGGTCGACGGCGTCCTCTCGGCAATGGATGCGGCCTGGGACAGCTGACCTCCAAGGTCAGGCACCCACCGCATCCACACGTAGCAAAGGAGCCAGTTCATGACTGCGACACTGCACAGCGACGGCAAGACCGAGTCAGCTGCTGAAGACCAGTCGCCCACGGGGGAGGGTGGCAAGAAGGCCGCCCTCCCCCGCAAGGGGCGTCCCCTTCTCCAATTCGGTCACTGGTGGTGGGTGCTGCCCGGCCTCGTGCTCGTGGCGTTCATCCACTACGCCGCGACGGCCGCCGGAGGCTTCTTCGCGTTCACGAACTGGTCTGGCATCGGCTCGTTCACGTTCGTCGGGTTCGACAACTTCGCCGATATCTTCGCCGACCCGAGCAAGATCGGCGCCGTCGGCAACACGCTGTTCCTCGCGTTCGGCTCGGTCATCCTCACCAACATCGCCGGCCTCATCCTGGCCCTCGCACTCAACCGCGGGCTCAAGACGCGCTACATCCTCCGCACCCTGTTCTTCATGCCGGTGGTGCTCAGCCCGCTCGCGGTCGCCTACATCTGGAAGTTCATCTTCGAGTTCAACGGCCCGCTCAACGCGTTCCTGGGGATGCTCGGCTTCGCCGAATACCAGAAGGCCTGGCTGGCAGACCCGCAGTGGTCGATCTGGGCGGTCCTCATCGTCATCGTCTGGCAGAACACGGGCTTCACGATGGTCATCTACATCGCCGGCCTCGCCAGTGTGCCCGTCGAGATCGAAGAGGCCGCCGCCATCGACGGCGCCAGCATGCTCCAGCGCTTCTGGTACATCACGCTCCCCTCGATCCGCTCGGCCGTCGCCATCGCGACGACGCTCGGACTCGTCAACGGGCTGCGCATCTTCGACCAGGTCATGGCCCTCACTGGCGGAGGGCCAGCAGGTGCCACGGAGACGCTCGCGACGGAGGTCTACAAGCAGACCTTCTCGCTCGGCAACTTCGGCTACGGAGCGGCGCTCGCGCTCATCCTCACCGTCATCATCCTCATCTTCGCCGTCCTCCAGCAGAAGCTCACGGCCGAACGCCCCGAGAAGGGACGCTGACATGTTCAGGTACACCAAGTTCACGCTGATCAGGGAAGTCGCGGTCTGGCTCGTCGCCATCGTGTTCCTGCTGCCGTTCTACTTCCTCGTCATCACGGCGTTCAAGAGCGACCAGGAGGTCTTCTCAACCTCTGCCACCGAGCTCCCCGCAACGTGGACGGTCGAGAACTTCGCCAACGTCATGACGGCGACGGGGCAGTCGAACGTGCTCATCGGCCTGCTCAACAGCATCATCATCACGGGCGGCACGATCCTCTGCATGGTGATCCTCGGGGCGCTCGCGGGCTACGTCATCACGCGCAGCACCCGCCGCTGGACCCAGGTTTCGTACTACATCTTCCTCATCGCGATCATCCTGCCCACGCAGCTCGGCACCGTTCCCCTCTACATGGGGGCCCGCGCGCTCGGCCTGACCGGTTCGCTGTGGGGCATGATCGTGCTCTACACGGGGATGCTCCTCCCGCTCGCGATCTTCCTGTACGCCAACTTCTTCCGCGGACTCGGCACCGACTATGAGGAGGCTGCGGCCCTCGACGGGGCGAGCCCCACGCAGGTGTTCTTCCAGATCATCCTGCCCCTCATGGCGCCGGCCACCGGAACGGTCGCGATCCTCGCCGGCCTCATCGTGTGGAACGACTTCTTCACGTCGCTCATCTTCCTCGGCGGCTCCGACTTCCAGACGCTACCCGTGGCGATGTACTACTACGTCGGCGCGCTCGTCTCGCAGTGGAACCAGATCTTCTCCATCGTCATCATCTCGATGGTGCCGATCCTCATCTTCTACCTCGTCGCCCAGAAGCAGTTCATGCAGGGCTTCGCAGGCGGACTCAAGCACTAGGAATCGAGACCCCACATGGCAACGCAAGACACCCTGCTCAGCGAGCAGAGCCTCTTCCCCCACCCGGATGGCGCAGCGCTCAGCCTGCAGCTGCCCTGGTACCGCAGCGTGTGGCTCTCCTCGGTCACGGGCCTCGCGCTCGAGATCGACGGCGCCGCGATCGACGCCTCGAAGCTGCGCCTCGAGCACCGTGGCGAGAGCTACCGCCTCGACGACATCGCCGAGCAGTCGGAGGTGCTGTGGTTCCTGCAGGACCGCCCGCGGCTCGTCGTCGAACTCGACGAGCCGATCGCGGACGGCAGCGAGCACGAGGTCCGCCTCGTCGCCGACCTGCGACTGCCGTACATGCAGATCAAGCCGGGTAGCGAGATCGAGCCGGGCCTCTACGTCCCGAACCACGTCGACGTGACCCGCACGCTCGTCGCGAGCGAGGCCGTCGAGGCTGCGACCACCCCGTACTTCGAGGCGTCGGCGGCGGATGCACTCGGCGAGTTCGCCGAGCCCCGCGACAGCGACCCCTTCAAGCTCGGCCTCACCCTCTACTCGGCAACGGCCGAGTTCGCGGCCGGCTGGTACGACTTCGACTCCCTTCTGGCGCGCGTCGCCGAGCTCGGCATCGGGCCCGGCATCGAGATCGTCGCCTCCCAGATGGTGCCCACGTACCCGCACGTCTCCGACGAGTTCGTCGCGAAGTGGCGGAGCGCGTTCGACAAGTACGGCTTCGACGCCAGCTCGTTCGGCGCGAACCTCGACATGGGCCGCAACCGGTCGCGCGACATGAGCCTCGACGAGGAGTTCGAGTTCACCGAGACGCTGCTGCAGTCGGCGAAGAAGCTCGACTTCCCGCTCGTGCGCATCCAGAGCGCGAAACCGGAGCTGCTGCGGCGCATCCTGCCCATCGCGGAGCGCTTGAACCTCAAGCTCGGCTACGAGATCCACGCGCCGCTCGGGCCGAACGCCGAGCCCATCGTGAAGGTGCGGGAGGTCTTCGAGGAGTTCGACTCCCCGCTGCTCGGCTTCGTCGCCGACTTCTCGTCGACGATGCACAGCATGGCGCCGACGCTGCTGCGTTCGGTGAAGAAGCGCGGCCTCGACGACGCCGCGGTGGAGAAGCTCCAGGAGATCTGGCGCACCGATGTGCCCATGCGCGAGCGCCAGCAGGCGTTCATCGCGTACCTCGAGGGGCGGGGCATCAACCCGGGCATCCTCGGCTCGCTCGCGCACCTGTCCTTCAACATGCAGGGCCGCGTGGATGTGCGCGAGTGGTCGGACATCATGCCGCAGATCCTGCACGTGCACGCCAAGTTCTACGACATCGACGAGCACGGCGACGAGCCGGCGATCGACTACCGCGCGATCACCGAGGAGTTCGTGCGCGGCGGCTTCTCCGGCTACATGTCGAGCGAGTGGGAGGGCCACGCCTTCGCTGACCTCGGCGAGGTCGACCCGCTTGTGCTCGTGCAGCGCCAGCACGCGCTCATCCGCCGCAGCATGCGGGAGGTGCAGGCGCTGGCCTGAGTAGCCAGCCGCGCTCTGAGCTGAGCAGACGTGGGGGTTGCGCACGTGAATCCGTTGATTCACATGCGCAACCCCCACATCTGCGCTTGGAGGGAGTGGGCGGAGGCGCGGGCGGAGGTGCCGGGAGTGGGTGGAGGTGCAGGTATGTGTGGTCTCGGGCGTCGCGCAGACCTGGGGGTTGTGCAGGCTGTGGGGCTCCCGGAGGTGCGCGTGGCCCAGGTCTGCTGGGCGCGTGGGCGCGCGGGCAGGGGATCTGCGTAGACCTGGGGGTTGTGCAGGCTGTGGGGCTCCCGAAGGTGCGCAGGGCCCAGGTCTGTGGGCGCGTGGGCGGGGTTCTGCGGAGACCTGGGGGTTGTGCAGGCTGTGGGGCTCCCGGAGGTGCGCGTGGCCCAGGTCTGCTGGGCGCGTGGGCGCGCGGGCAGGGATCTGCGTAGACCTGGGGGTTGTGCAGGCTGTGGGGCTCCCGAAGGTGCGCAGGGCCCAGGTCTGTGGGCGCGTGGGCGGGGTTCTGCGTAGACCTGGGGGTTGTGGAGGCGGAGGGGTGCCCGCAGGTGCGCGTGGCACAGGTCTGTGGGCGCGTGGGCGCGGGGAGGCGCGTGCGTGGGCGGGGTTCTGTGCAGCCCTGGGGGTTGTGGAGGCGGAGGGGTGCCCGCAGGTGCGGAAGGCCCAGGTTTGGAGGCGCGTGCGTGGGCGGGGTTCTGCGTAGACCTGGGGGTTGTGGAGGCGGAGGGGTGCCCGCAGGTGCGGAAGGCACAGGTCTGTGGGCGCGCGGGCGTGGGCGGGGTGCTGCGCAGACCTGGGGGTTGCGCAGGCAGAAGGTGCCCGCAGGTGCACAAGCCCCAGGTGTGCGGACCGACTGAGGCGAGGGCGGCCGTGCGGCGGCCGTGCAGCGGCGGATTCCGGATGCTCGGGCGCCGCTCTTACGGCCGGTCCGCCCGCATCCGCAGCACCTAAGGCGCACATCAGTCTTTCTTATGACTGAAACCGACATAAGTGCGTAGAGTGGACGCACAGACACAGAGAGTGAGCAACGATGCTTCTCGAGAGAGACCTCATCCAGTCCGTCGGCTTCCGCAACGTGCGCGAGGGCGACACGGTCACCGGGTTCCAATTCCAGCTCCGCATGCCGTCGTACCGCGGCATGGCGGCCTCGCTCATCGACGGGGTCGGCGTTGAGATCCCCGGCGTCGTCGACGTGGACCCGACCGTCCCGCTCTGGACGCTCCAGGGGAACACGTACACGCTCGAGGAGCTGTGGGTGTCGAAGGATGTGCGCTGGCAGCTCGACGAACCCGCCACCGTCACCGTCCCCCTCGAGGGCGGCCTGCCGGACGGCGTGCACGAGCTCTCGGTCGACCTGCGCCTGCGGATGTCGTACATCCCACTCGAGCACCAGCCGAGCCGCTACCAGGTGACGAAGCACATCACCCTCACGCCCGAGGCAGAAGGTGCCCAGTTCGCATACGGCGTCTCCCTCTACAGCTACATGGGCGACTACGGCACGGTCATGGACCTCGAGACCGCGCTGCGCTCGATCGCCGACCTCGGCGCCACCGGCGTCGAGATCCTCGGCGAGGGGCACATCCCCAACTACCCCAACCCGAGCGACGAGTGGGTCGACGAGTGGTTCGCGCTTCTCGACAAGTACTCGCTCGAGCCGACGAACTACGGCTCCTGGATCGACACGCGGCTCTTCTCGAGCGGAGCGCAGGCGCGCGACCTCACCGCGGCGGAGGGCGCACAGATCCTGCAGCGCGACCTGCGCCTCGCCAAGCGGCTCGGCTTCAGGTTCGTGCGCCCGAAGATCGGGGTCGTCACGAGCGACCTCGTGCCGCACCACAGCTGGACGGAAGCCGTCGAGCTGAGCCTTCCCCTCGCCGAGGAACTCGACGTCATCATCTGTCCGGAGATCCACTCGCCGACGCCCATCAAGCACGAGGTCGTGGACGACTACATCGCGCTCATCGAGCGCACCGGCACGAAGCACTTCGGGCTGCTCCTCGACACCGGCATCTTCCAGGACCGGCCGATCCCGCTGCGTCCGGGCGAGCTGCCGGGCAAGCGCCCCGACTTCCTCGACGGCATCGGCGTCGACCCGGCCGACATCGCCGGAATCATCGAGCACGTCGTGTTCATCCAGGCCAAGTTCCACGACATCGACGAGCACCTCGAGGACCAGCAGATCCCCTGGGAGCCGGTGCTCAAGTCCCTCAAGGACGCCGGGTACACGGGCTACCTCTCGAGCGAATACGAGGGCGAGCGCGAACCGTGGCGCTCCATCGAGCAGGTCCGCCGCCAGCACTCCCTCATCCGTCAGCTCGCCGACCGCCTCTAGCGCATCGCCCGCCTCGGGCTTCGACCTCCACGCGTCGACCCCTCACTCTTCGAACCCCGCAAAGGACCAGCCATGTACCAGCTCGCACCGAACATCGAACTCCTCTTCACCGAAGCCGGCGACTACCACGACCGAGTCCGCGCCGCCTCGGCTGCCGGCTTCGACGCCGTCGAGATGTGGGGGCCGACGGGCAAGGATGCACCCGCCAAGCCCAAGGACCTCCCCGCGCTCAAGGCGGCGCTGGAGGAGACAGGCACGCAGCTCACGGCGCAGCTCGCCGAGCCGCGCACGCAGTTCATGATTCCGCCGAAGGACCACTCCTTCTTCTACCAGTGCCTGGACGAGGGCGTCGCCATCGCGCAGGACCTCGGCTGCCCGCGCATCGTCGTCGGCAGCGGCACGGGCTTCGGCGGCTCGAAGCGCCAGACGCAGCTCGACGAGCTCATCGCCATCTACGAGAAGGCCATCACCCAGATCGAGGGCTCCGGCATCACGCTGGTGCTCGAGCCGGTCAACGTCCGCGTCGACCACCCCGGCTCGCTCCTCGACCGCACCTCGGAGGCCGTCTACGTCGCCCGCGGCGTCGGCTCCCCGAACTTCGGCGTGCTCTACGACATCTACCACTCTGCCGTCGAGGGCGAGGACATGGCGGCCGAGCTCGCCAACGCCGGAGACATCGTCAAGTACGTGCAGCTGGCGGATGCGCCGGGCCGCGGCGAGCCCGGCAGCGGCTCGCTCGACTGGGCCGAGAAGTTCTCCGTGCTGCGCGCATCCGGCTACGACGGCCCCATCGGCCTCGAGTACTACCCGACCACGGAGTCGGCTGCATCGGTGGCCTTCGTGAAGGAAGCCGCGGCGTCGGCATGAGCCGCTACCCGGAGCGCGTCGACGTCGCCATCGTCGGCAGCGGACCAGCCGGCGCGAGCTACGCGCGCATCCTGAGCGAGACGGCACCCGAGCTGCGCATCGCGATGTTCGAGGTCGGGCCGACCGTCTCGAACCCGCCAGGCGCGCACGTCAAGAACATCGAGGACCTCGAAGCTCGGAGCTCCGCCCAGCGGCGTTCCGAGGGGCCGGGCGAAGCGGCCTCCAAGCTCAACAGCCCCGTCGCCCTCGCGCAGGGGAAGCGACAGTCGCGCCCGGGCACGTACATCCTTCCCGACGGCGACTTCTCGGTCGACGGCGGCGACGGGATGCCCGTCGCGGCCATGTCGAGCAACGTGGGCGGCATGTCCGCCCACTGGACGGGCGCCTGCCCGCGCCCGGGCGAGAGCGAGCGCATCAGCTTCCTCGACGCGACGGGCGAGCTCGACGAACTCCTCGGTGAGGCCGAGCGCCTGCTCGGCGTCACGACCGACGCGTTCGAGGGGGCCCCCTTCAGCCAGGTCATCCGCGACCGGCTCTCACCGGTGGTCGACGGGGGCCGCGAGCCTGCCGCCCGCGTGCAGCGGATGCCGCTCGCCGTGCGGCGCCGTGACGACGGGCGCCTCGTCTGGTCGGGCTCCGACGTCGTCCTCGGCGACGTGACACGCGAGAACCCCAACTTCGAGCTCTTCGATGAGTCCCTCGTCACCAGGACCGTGCTCGGCGACGACGGCGCGGTCGCGGGAGTCGAGGTGCGCGACCTCAGCGAGGCCGGCGCAGCGCAGCTCAGCGTGGTCGCGGCCCGAGTGGTCGTCGTGGCCGCCGACGCGCTCCGCACCCCGCAGGTCCTGTGGGCCTCCGGGATCCGACCCGATGCGCTCGGCCGATACCTCAACGACCAGTCGCAGGTCGTCTTCGCCGCCCGGATCACGGGCATCGAAGCGCCGGAGGCGTCGGCAACAGCGGTGCAGGACAAGGCCGCTGGCGCCATCAGCGAGACGAGTGGCGTCAGCTGGGTGCCGTACACCGACGCGAAGCCGTTCCACGGGCAGATCATGCAGCTCGACGCGTCCCCCGTGCCGGTCGCGGTCGACGACGCCGTCATCCCCGGCTCCATCGTGGGGCTCGGCATGTTCTGCGCGAAGGAGCTGCAGCGCGACGACCGCGTGCTCTTCACCGAAGGGCACCTCGACAGCTACGGGATGCCGGCCGTGCGCATCCACTACACCGCGACGGACAAGGACCGAGCGGTGATGGATGCGGCGGAGGCCGAACTGCGCGTGCTCGGCGACGCCGTCGGCGAACCCCTCGACGAGCGCGTCATCCGCCTCCCCTTCGGCGCATCCCTGCACTACCAGGGCACAACCCGCATGGGCGAGACCGACGACGGCGAGAGCGTCTGCTCGCCGACAAGCGAGGTCTGGGGCGTGCCGGGGCTCTACGTCGCCGGCAACGGCGTCATCCCGACCTCGACCGCCTGCAACCCCACCCTCACGAGCGTCGCGCTCGCCGTGAAGGGCGCCCGCGACGTCGCGGCGAGGCTCACCACCGCACCAGCGCTCGCGTCGCAGACGACCGAGCACTGACCATGACTGACAACTGGCTAGGAGGCCACCATGATTCCTGATCGGATCATCGAGCAGGACACGCTCAAGACGAACGGCACACGCACCTCGGTGGAGGTGCGCCTGCCCTGGTACCGCTCGCTGCCCGCATCCTGCATCTCCGAGTTCGGCCTCTCGGTCGACGGCATCGCCGCCCCACTCGAGTCGCTGCGCTGGACCATGAACGGCAGGACCTACGCACCGGATGAGCTCGCCGGCGACACGAGCGAGTGGTGGTTCCCGACCGACTCGGTTGTCGTCGAAGGCGACATCCCCATCACGGCGGGAGACGGAGACCACACGGTCGACGTCGACCTGAAGCTCTACATCCCGTACATCATCACCGACCACGGGGTGCTCCGCATCGAAGAACACAACTCCAAGACGATGAAGGCGGTCTCCGCATGAGCAGCGAGCTCGGCACCCCCATCCAGGGGGTCACCCTCTACAGCTTCACCCGCGCGTTCCACGGGCGCGAGTACGACCTCGAAGGGCTCATCCGCAAGGTCGCGGCCGAGGGCTTCGGACCCGGCCTCGAGCTCATCGGGTTCTCGAGCATCCGAGGCTTCCCGAACATCACCGACGAGTTCGCCGGCTGGTTCTCCGACCTCGTCGAGGAGCTCGACCTGGTCCGCACCTCGCTCGCGGTCAACGCCGACATCGGCATCCACCGCGACCGCCTGCTTTCGCAGGACGAGCTCGTCGAGTACATGACGCGGCAGATCGAGGCGGCCGCCAAGCTCGGCTTCCCCGTCGCCCGCGTGCAGATCTCCATCACGCCGGACTCGATGGAGCAGCTCGCGCCGATCGCCGAGAAGCACGGCGTGACGCTGGCCCTCGAGGTGCACGCCGACCAGTACGCCTCGCACCCCCGCATCCTCGCGCTCCGCGACCGCTTCGAGCAGGTCGGGTCCCCGTACCTCGGCTTCACCGCCGACTGGGGCGCCACCACCAAGGCGTTCGCCCCGTCCGCCGTCGAGGCCTACCGCCGCCGCGGCGCCTCGGAGGAGCTGCTCGCCGAGCTCGTCGAGCTGTGGGATGGCTACTACGCGGAGGGTCCGCCAGCAGACCAGGGCGTGCACGGCAAGCGCTTCGGCTCCTTCATCGGCCTCGCCGCGAAGCACGGGCGCCCCGACTTCGGCATCGACTTCGCCATCAACGGCACCGGCCTCTTCGGCCCGGCCCGGGTCGAGGACTGGCTCGAGATCATGCCGTGGGTCAAGCACGTGCACGGCAAGTTCTTCGGCATCGACGAGCACGGGGAGGAGCCCTCGGTTCCCGTCCGCGAGCTCATCGCGCTGCTCGTCGAGCAGGGCTACTCCGGTGCCGTCTCGAGCGAGTACGAGGGCTGGCACTGGAACCACTGGCAGAGCCCGTTCGACATCATCCGCGCCGAGCACGCCGTCCAGCGCTCCGCGGCAGCGGATGCGGGCTCGCGCATGATCACCGACCCCGCTGAGGCGCGGCGCATCCTCGCCGCCCACCATGCACTGCCCGTACGCAGCTGACCGCCGCGACCAGAAGGAGAACACCATGACAGATGGCATCGCAGGAACGGGCATCAAGCTCGGCATCACCCTCTACTCGCTCACCTCTGAGTTCGCGGCCGGCCTCTACACGCCGGAGACGCTCGTCGAGGCCGTGCACAAGGAGGGCCTGGGCACCGGCGTCGAGTTCAACATCGCGCAGCTGCTGCGCACCTACCCGGACACCGACCACGAGTTCGTGAAGTTCTGGCGCGACACTCTCGAGCGCTACGAACTGGAGCCCAGCGCCGTCGGCACGAACCTCGACATGGGGCGCCGCAAGGATCGCGACATGACGCCGGACGAGGAGTACGAGTTCTTCGCCCGCCAGCTCGCAACGGCAAACGACTTCGGGTTCCGCACCGTCGTCATCCGCTCAGCAGGCAAGGAGCTGCTCGCGCGGCTCCTGCCGCTCGCAGAGAAGTACGACCAGCGTCTCGGTTACGAGATCCACGCCCCCTCCGGCCCGAACGCCCCGCAGATCCACGCGATCCGCGAGATGTACGAGGACCTCGGCAGCGACCGCCTCGGCTTCACCGCCGACTTCAGCTCGACGATGCACAGCCTCTCGCCGCGGCTGCTGCGCACCCTGAGCAGCATGGGCATGCCGGAGGAGTACTTCCCCGTCATGGACGAGATCTGGCGCCGCCCGCAGCCGATGCACGTGCGCAACCAGGCCTTCGAGGACTTCCTCACGGCCGAGAAGTTCGACTTCGCCCGCCTCGGCCCGTTCACGCGCCTCGCGTTCAACATGCACGGCCTCGTCGAGCCGGAGGAGTGGCTCGACATCATGCCGCAGATGTTCCACGTGCACGCGAAGTTCTACGACATCGATGAGCACGGCCAGGAGCCGGCCATGGACACGGCGCGCATCGTGCGCCAGTTCGTCAAGGGCGGCTACCAGGGCTACCTCTCCAGCGAGTGGGAGGGCCACGCGTTCGCCGACCTCGGCGAGAGCGACCCGGTCGAGCAGGTGCGTCAGCAGCACGCGCTCATGCGCCGCGCCATCGAAGAGACCGCGGCCGAGGCGAACAGCCTCACGGTCGCCTGAGGCTAGGGAACAGAAACATGGCAACACACAATTCGCTCTTCGCCGAGAAGGACGTCACCCGGCGCGAGGACGGCATCAGCGTCTCCGTGCAGATCCCCTGGTACCGCAGCCTCTGGCTGTCGGCCGTCGACAACGTCGAGGTCAACGTCAACGGGGTTTCCATCCCGAAGGAAAAGCTGCGCTTCGATCTCGCCGGACGCTCCTACACGATCGACGAGCTGCCCGAGCAGTCGGAGACCCTCTGGTTCCTCTCCGACCGGCCCGACATCGTCATCCAGCTGGATGAGGTGCCGGCCGCCGGCGACAAGCTCACGGTCGAGGTCGTGCTCACGATGCGACTCCTCTACATGCAGATCGCGCCGGGCCGCTACGTCACCAACCGCGTCCCCGTCGAGCGCGAAGTGGTCCTCGCATGACCCGGCCGTTGCGCGTGGCCATGATCGGCTACGGCTTCATGGGAGCCGCTCACTCGGTCGGCTGGCGGCAGGCGCCTCGCGTCTTCGGCCTGCCAGCCGAGGTCGAGATGGCGGTTGTGGTCGGGCGCAACGGCAACGCGGTCGCGGAGGCCGCGAAGCAGTGGGGCTGGCAGGAGTCGACCACCGACTGGCGTGAGGTCATCGGGCGAGACGACATCGACATCGTCGACATCGTCACGCCCGGTGACTCGCACGCCGAGATCGCCATCGCGGCGCTCGAGGCGGGCAAGCACGTCATCGTCGAGAAGCCGCTCTCCAACACGGTCGCCGAGGGCGAGGCGATGGCGGATGCTGCTGCGCGTGCAGCGGATCGCGGCGTGAGGTCGATGGTCGGCTTCACCTACCGCCGCGTGCCGGCCGTCACCCTGCTCCGCGACCTCATCGCCGAGGGCAGGATCGGGCGCGTCCACCGGGTGCGTGCCTCCTACCAGCAGGACTGGCTGGTCGACCCGGATGCACCGCTCTCGTGGCGCCTGCAGAAGGAGCTCGCGGGTTCGGGTGCGCTCGGCGACATCGGGGCGCACGCCATCGACCTCACGCAGTTCGTCACGGGCCAGAGCGTCGACCGGGTCTCCGGCACGATCGACACGATCATCGCCGAGCGTCCGCTCGCCGACGGCTCTGGCACTGGGGCGGTGACCGTCGACGACATCGCGATCTTCACCGGACGGCTCTCGGGCGGGGCGCTCGCCTCGTTCGACGCGAGCCGCTTCGCCACGGGCCGCAAGAACGCGCTCGCCATCGAGGTCTCCGGCGAGTTCGGCGCCCTCGCCTGGAACTTCGAGGACCTCAACTCGCTGCAGTACTACGACCGCACGGCGGACAGCCGGGCGCAGGGATTCGCGCAGGTCCTCGTGACCGAGCCCGAGCATCCGTACGTCTCAGCCTGGTGGCCGGCCGGTCACATGCTCGGCTACGAGCACGGCTTCACGCATCAGGTCGTCGACCTCGTCACCGCCATCGCAGACGGCACCCCGCTGCACTCGAGCTTCGAAGAGGGGCTCAGCGTGCAGCGTGTGCTCGACGCCGTCGAGCGCAGCTCGGCCGCGGAGAGCGCGTGGGTCGAGACCCGCTCCGCCGTCGCTGTCTGAGCAGCGCGGCCCAAGCATTCGAGAACGTTAGTTCAGCATTCGAGAACGTTAGTTAAGAGGAGAAGCATGTCTCGTCCTGTCACGTTGTTCACCGGTCAGTGGGCCGATCTGCCGTTCGAGGAGGTTGCTCGTCTTGCGGGGGAGTGGGGGTACGACGGCTTGGAGATCGCCTGCTGGGGTGATCACCTCGATCCGTGGCGGTGGGATGACGCCGAGTACGTCCAGGGCAAGCTCGACGTTCTCGAGCGCAATGGTCTCAAGGTGTGGACGATCTCGAATCATCTCAAGGGGCAGGTGGTGTGCGACGACCCGATCGATCAGCGCCATCGGGACATCGTGTCCGACCGGGTGTGGGGCGACGGGGAGCCGGAGGGGGTGCGGCAGCGGGCGGCGGAGGAGCTGAAGAACACGGCCCGCCTGGCCGCGGCGCTGGGTGTGAAGACGGTGACCGGTTTCACGGGCTCGTCGATTTGGAAGTACGTGGCGATGTTCCCTCCCGCGACGGAGGCGATGGTGGATGCGGGGTATCGGGACTTCGCGGATCGGTGGAACCCGATCTTGGATGTGTTCGAGGAGGTCGGGGTCCGGTTCGCGCACGAGGTGCACCCGTCGGAGATCGCGTATGACTACTGGACCACGAAGCGTGCGTTGGAGGCGATCGGGCATCGGGAGTCGTTCGGGTTGAACTGGGATCCCTCGCACATGGTGTGGCAGGACATCGACCCGGTGGGGTTCTTGTGGGACTTCCAGGACCGCATTTATCACGTGCATTGCAAGGACACGAAGAAGCGCCTCAGCAACGGCCGCAATGGGCGGTTGTCGTCGCACCTGCCGTGGGCGGATCCACGGCGGGGGTGGGACTTCATCTCGACCGGGCACGGGGACGTGCCGTGGGAGGACTGCTTCCGCATGCTGAACGCGATCGGCTACGAGGGTCCGCTGTCGGTGGAGTGGGAGGACGCGGGTATGGACCGTCTCGTGGGCGCCCCTGAGGCGTTGGGGTTCGTGCGCAAGCTGTCCACGTATCGTCCGTCGGAGGCGGCGTTCGACTCGGCCTTCTCCACGAAGCAGGACTAAGCAGCCCCTGCCCGGCCACAAGAGTGCGGCAGGTGCATGCTCCCCGGAACGGGAGCCTGCATCTGCCGCACTTCTCTGCGCGGGCAGGGCAGTTCAGGCAGTCACCGGCGTGGAGGCGCCTTCCGAGATGGCCTCGCGGGCGAGGGCCAGGTGGGCGCGGGTCGCCTGCTCCGGCGTGAGCGAGTCGATCCACTCGTGGCCGCCCCACTCGCTGCAGAGCGTGCCCGTGAATCCGACGGTGGCAAGCTCGGCGGAGATCTCGCGGATGGGGTTCGAGATGCGGCCGCCGGTGTCGTCGAGGTCCCAGAACTTCAGGTGCACGCCGCCGACGAGGGGCAGGATCTCGCGCAGCTCGCGCGCGTCCGAACGCCCGAAGCGGATGACGAGGTTCATGAACAGGGTGTGCACCGGCGGCGGTACGGTCCCGCCGCGAAGCGCGGCCTGGACGGCGTCGAGCGTCGCCGGGTTCCGCCAGTCGTGCTCGAGCGCGTCCACGAGCGACGCATCCACCCCGCCAGCACGCAGCCTCGCGAGGTAGCTCGGCGGAAGCGACGGCATGAGCATGCTGATGTCGAGGAGGAGGCGGATGCTCGTGTCGTCGACCGCCGCGACGGCCTCGACGGCCGCCGCATTCTGCGGCTTGTCGAGCGACTGCTGGCCCTGCAGCTCCTCGTAGAGCGCGAGGCCGTGCTCGTGCAGGCGGGGGAGGAGGCGCTCGAGGAGGGCGGGGCCCGCCTGTCCCAGCGGAAGCCGGATGCCCTCCGCGCCGAGCCGCGCGGCTGCCCGAAGCTGGGGGAGCAGGAACTCGTAGCGCTCGTCCTCGGACCGGCGTGTGGTGGCCGTGAGCCAGTCGTCGAGGCTCGCGCCGACGATGCTCACCGAGGTGCCCGTGGCGTCGAGGGCGGAGCGGATGCTGGAGGTCTCCGCATCCGACGGATCAGGGAATGTGCGCCACGTCTGGGCGGCCTCCAGCTCGATGACGTTCGCGACGCCGGATGCCCCGATAGAGGCCGCGATCTCTGGGGAGGTGCGGTCGGCGACCATGAGCTCGGGCGACCAGTTGAACGCCGAGGCGGCGAGCGTCCATCCCTCGGGCAGCTGCGCGCTCACGCGGGGCTCCCGACGGCTTCGAGTGGCAGGTCGCGGGATGCGCGCGGCGGTGCCAGCGGCGCGTCCAGTTCCAGGCGCCGGGCGGTGGCGAAGGGCAGGATGAGCGGCTGGTTCGGACCTGCGCCCATATTGGGGATGAGGAGCTTGAAGCCCACGAGCACCTCGTGCTGGCCGGGCTCGAGCCGCACGTTCGAGTGCACGACGATGCGGTCCTGCACGAACCACCACGTGGGGCTGGGCGCCAGCTCGGGGAGCGGTGCGCTCTGTCCGTCGATCGTGACGCGCAGCTCGTGGAGGCTGGCGAGGGGGAGGGAGCGGATCCAGGGCAGGGAGACTCGCAGCGAGAAGCCATCGCCATCGCTGCGGAGGGCGTCGTCGAGCAGGATCGCGAGGCTCACGGGCGTGCTCCCCGGCGGTCGGGGCTGCGCGGGTCGATTCTGGGCATGACACTCCTTTGTGACGGCCGATACCAGCTTTAGGAGTGAACCTACAGGCTTATGTCGAAAATCGGAAGAAGTAACAGAGGTACCAGGTGTGCTCGCAGTGGCGCGCTGGTGTCAGCGACCGAGGGCGAGCCCTGCGATCGTGGGGCGCCCGTCCGCGAACCAGCGCGTGAACGTCTCCTCGAAGAGCTGCTCGCGCACCATCGCGGCACCCCCGCGCAGTGGCTCGCGGACGTCGTTCGCTGAGACCACGATGTTGAGGTCGCGGGTCGCGAGTGGGAGCGAGTGCTCGTAGACGCGCTGCCGGACCTCGGCGAGGAAGATCTCGCCGGCCGAGGCGAGGGCGCCGCCGACGACGATGACCTTCGGGTTGAACATGTTGACGAGCGCGGAGATCGACTCGCCGATGATCTTCGCCGAGCGCTGCGCGAGCTGGATCGCCAGCGCGTCGCCGTCTTCGGCGCACAGTGCGATGAGCTCCGGGTTGAGCTCCTCGCCCTCCTTCGAGCGTCGCGCGAGGAGCCCGTCGTCACCGGCTTCGATCGCGAGTTGGGCATCCCGAACGAGGGCCCATCCGCCAGCCTCCGCCTCGAGGCAGCCGATCTTCCCGCAACGGCACTGCGAGGTCGACCCGAACACCTTCACGTGCCCGATGTCTCCCGCCGCGCCGTTCGCGCCACGGTGGATGCGCCCCCGCGAGACGAGGCCGGCGCCGATTCCCGAGCCGACCTTGACGTAGATGAGATCGACCGACGGGACCTGGCGGTTGGTGCGTTCGTTGAGCGCAAGCAGGTTGGCGTCGTTGTCCACCCAGACGGGCGCGTCGAAGCGCTGCTCGAAGCGGCGGCGGATGTCGAAGCCGTTCCACCCGGGCATGATGGGTGGTGCAACGGGCCTGCCGGACTCGAAGTCGACGGGGCCAGGGACACCGACTGCGATGCCCCAGACGGGGAGCTCGCTGCCTCGGCTCTGGGTGTCTGCGGCGAGGAGCTCTTCGACGAGCCCGAGAGCCGCGTCGAGGGTTGCGGCTGGCCCGCGCGAGATCTCCCAGTCGAGGTGCGCTTGTGCGATGACATCGCCTTCGAGCTGTGCGAGGCCGACGTGGATGTGGAGCGCGCCGAGGGCGCAGACGACGATGAGTCCGTTCTCTCCTCGGAAGCGCAGTGTGCGTGGGGCTCGCCCTCCTGAGGAGGGGCCGACGTCGCCCTCTTCCAGGTAGCCCATGCTGATGGCCTGCTCGACGCGCTGGGTGACGACGCCACGGCCGAGGCCGGTGACGGTGCCGATCTGCGGGCGGGTCAGTGCCTCGCCCATGCGCACGAGGTTGACGACTCGGAGAAGGCTCGTGACCTCATCGGTCTGGGCACCGAAGCGCAACGTTGACTCTCTCATGGCCGAACTGTACCCAATATGTCGACCTTGCGCCGCAGGGAACGCCCAGATACGTTCGTGCACAGCAAACTTTTGCATCAAACATACAAAAGCGCACAAGGAAGTGGTCGCATGTGGTCAGTCGGCGTCATCGGGGCCGGGCCGGGCGTCTCCGCGCTCCACCTCCCCACGCTCGCGCGTCTCCCCGAGCTGTTCCGGGTCGTCCACATCGCGGACTCGGGGAGCGGCCGTGCGGACGAGCTCGCTCGGCGCATCGGCGCGCGCAGCAGCTCCGGCGTCGGCGAGGTGTTCCAGGACGAACGGGTGCAGCTGGCCCTGATCTGCTCGCCGCCGGCCGAGCACGCGAGTCACGTGCGTGCCGCGCTCGATGCGGGGGTCGCGGGCATCCTGTGTGAGAAGCCGCTCGCGACGACCGTCGCCGAGGCCGAAGCACTGGTCGTCGCCTGCCGGGATCGGGGAGTGGCGCTGCTCATCGGCACCAACCACCTCTATGACCCCGGCTGGGTGCAGGCGCGACGGCTCATCGGTGAGCTGCGGGCGCCCGTCGACAGCGTGCGGGTCACGCTGTCGCTCCCGCCGAACGGGCAGTACCACCGGCTCGTCACCGAGTTCGCCGAGGGTGGCGGGTCTCCAGTTCGACATCCCCCGTCTGGACTGCCCGCACACGTGCAGGCCGGCATCGTGCGGCAGCTCGTCGCCGGCCTCGCGGTGCATGACCTGCCCGCCATCCGCGATCTCGTGCCGGGGTTCGATGGCGTCGACTTCGCTCGCTTCGTCGCACCGCTCGGCTATGCCGTCGGGTACCGAGCGGGCCGCGCCCGAGTGCAACTCGGTGCCGTCATGCGCGCAGAGGGGGCGGATGCTCGCTGGCGTCTCACGGTCTCGGCGGGGGAGTCGCGCGTCGACGTCGACTTCCCGCCGGCGTTTGTGCACGACGGTGCGGCGAGTGTCAGTGTTCGCGGGCCGGAAGGCGGGGTGGCGGTGCCCCCGAGGTCACAGCTCGACGGCTACGAGGCGGAGTGGCTGGCGCTTGCCGAGCTGCTCTCGGGTGAGGCGCCGCTCGAGTACGAGGAGCAGCTCGAGGACACGCGCTACGCCATCGTGCTCGCCGAGGCAGTCGCCGCCCACATCGAGGGGGCTTCGTCGTGAGTCCTCGAATTCCGGTCCTGGTGTCGAGTGCGCCGGGCGCGCGAGGGGCGGACGGTGACCGGCTCGCGCCCTATCGCGTCGCGGTTGCCGAGCTGCCGCTGAGTGCGCAGCTCTCCTCGACTGCGACCGGCGCGGTCGTCGTGATCGACGCTCGCGGTTCCGGGGGCTGGCTGTGCGCGGTCGAGGCGGCGCTGGCCGACGGCGCCCGGGGCGTGGTCGTCGACGAGGCCGTCGTGCCCGACGCCGGTCGCCGCGATCGGCTGCCAGCAGGTGGCGCGCACGTTCTGGCCGCGCGCTGCTTCCTCCCGAGGGATCTGGTGGAAGCGGCTCGGGCGCTCGTGGCCCCGTCCGGGTCGAAGGCTGTCCTCGTCACGGTCGAGGCTGGCGGTCCGTCCTCGAGCGGGGTGCTGCGGGACGCGCTCGGCTGGGCGCGTGTGCTGACCGGTGGGGGCGAGCTCGGGCTGGGATCCGTGTTTCCGGAGAACGAGAGTGGCCCGACCGTGTCCCTTCTGCTCGAATCGCACGATGGCATCCCCGTCCTCTTCTCCTGGGCCCCGGCCGCGGGGGTGCCGTGGCTGCGAGTCTCGGCGCTCGGCGCGGTCGAGGTCGAGGTTGCCATCGATCCCGGGGCTGGGGTCGCACGCCTCACGAGCCGCTCCGCGGAGGGGGAGCGAGTCGTCCGGGAGGCGTTCGAGGGTCGTGCCCGTCGGGAGCTGCGGTGGGCGCTCGAGGCGCCGCGTGCATCCGACTGGCCCGACGAGCTGTCGCGCCTGCTCGAGGATCTCGAGCTGAGTTGGCAGATCGAACGCGGGTGCTCGTCGGCGTGACGCCCGCAATTGCCGCTCGTGCGCACTCTTTAGTTGATTTTAGACATAAGCCTCGGTAGGCTGACCTCGACGCAGGGGTTCCACGAACCCGTCACCGGCCGCGACGCAGCGACCGGAGGCACACCATGTCGCGTAGATCGTCCGATCGTTCGGGCCCTTTTATGCCACTCTCACCGGCGAGACTCCGCCTCCTTGTTGCTTCCCTCCTCACCGTCTCCTTCCTGGGCGCGCTCGACCACACGGTCGTGTCGACCTCGCTCGCGACCATCGCCGGTGACCTCGGCGCGCTCGACCAGATGGGCTGGGTCGTCGTCAGCTACACGCTCGCGAGCACCGTCCTCCTGCCCGTGCTCGGCAAGCTCGGCGACATCGTCGGCCCCCGAGCGGTCTTCCTGACCTCCCTCGTGCTCTTCCTGCTCGCCTCGCTCGCCTGCGGCTTCGCGCCGAACATGGGCCTGCTCATCGTCGCCCGCGTCTTCCAGGGGATGAGCTCGGCCGGCCTGCAGCTCATGTCGCAGACGATCATCGCCCAGGTCACGAGCCCGAGGGCCCGGCCCAAGTACATGGCCGTCATCGGAGCCGCGTTCCCTGTCGCCATCCTCATCGGCCCGTTGCTCGGCGGCCTCATCGCCGACAACTGGGGCTGGCAGTGGGTGTTCTGGGTGAACCTCCCCGTCGGCGTCGCCGCGCTGATCTTCGCGCTCGTCGCGATCCCGAGCATCCCCCGCACGTCCGCCCCGCGCTTCGACGTGCTCGGCTCGCTCGCCTTCACGATCGCGCTCGTCGCGCTCGTGCTCGGCGTGAGCTGGGTCTCCGACGCGGAACTCCTTACGTCGGCGCTCTCGGCCTTCGGCGTCGCCCTGGCGTCGTTCGCGCTCTTCTTCTGGGCGGAGGTGCGCGCCGAGAACCCGGTCGTGCCCCTGCACATCTTCAAGAACCGCACCGTCGCGGCAGGCACGGCACTCTCCGCCATCATCGGCGTCGGCCTCTTCTCCATCACCGCCTACCTGCCCACCTACGTGCAGATGGCCTACAGCACCACGGCGACCGTCTCCGGGCTCGTGCCCATCGCGACCGTCATGGGGATGCTCGTGAGCAACCTCCTCACGGGCTTCCTCGCCAGCCGATCGGGTCGTTACCGCGTCTACCCGATCGTCGGCACCGCCCTCGGGGCGGTGGGCCTGCTCATCATGGCAACGCTCCCCGTCGGGCTCCCGCTCTGGGTGCCCATGGTCGTCATGTTCGGCGTCGGACTCGGCACGGGCTCCTTCATGAGCCTCATCGTCGCCGTCGTGCAGAGCGCCGCCCCCAAGAACGCGACGGGCGCCGTCACCGCGAGCGTCAACATCGTCCGCCAGGTCGGCTCCACCGTGACGACCGCCATCATCGGCGGCGTCATCGGCGCCGGTGTCGCGGCGCTGCTCCCCATCGGCTTCGACGCCGCCAACCTCACCCCGCAGCTCGTGCACGCGAGCGACCCCGCCTTCCAGGCGACCGTCGCGGAGATCTACCGCGACGTGTTCGCGCCCATCTTCATCGGCCTCTCGATCGCCTACGCCGTCGGCTTCGTCGCGGCGCTGCTGCTGCCGCCCGGCCGCCTGTCCAACGAGACGGGGAGCATCCCCGTCGTCGAACCGCAGAGCCTCCCGGCGTCGCGCGCCTGACCGCGTCCGCCGCATCCACTCACCAGCCGCTCTTCCAAGGAGGAAGCACATGACCACCAATCCAGTCGTCGCGATCGTCGGCAGCGGACCCATCGGGGCCGCCTACGCGCGGACCCTCCTCGAGCAGAACCCAGACGTGCGCGTCACCATGTTCGAGGCGGGCCCCCAGCTCACCGACATCCCAGGCGAGAGCGTGCGCAACATCGCCGACCCCGCCGAGAAGGAGCGCGCCCGCGAGCGGTCGCAGGGGCCGCAGGCCGGCGACTTCCGCGACTCACTGGGCATTCCGAGATCGGCCGTTGTGGAGGGGATGTTCACGGCCCGCCAGGGCACGCACCTCCTCGACTTCGGCGGCGAGGGGTCGGCCCACACGGACACGTTCCCCGCGGCGGCCGCGTCGACCAACGTCGGCGGCATGGGCGCGCACTGGACCTGCGCGACCCCGGCCCCCGAGTTCAGCGAACGCGTCGACTTCATCGAGAGCGGCGAGTGGGATGACCTGCTCGCGAACGCAGAGCGGCTGCTGCACGTGCAGTCCGCCGCGTTCGCCGACTCCGGCGTCGGCGGCGCCATCCGCTCGATCCTCTCCGAGGAGTTCGCCGCCGAGCTGCCGGAGGGCTTCGGCCCTGGCACGCTCCCCGTGGCGGGAGACGCGCAGCCCGACGGCACTGTCCGCTGGGCCGGCGCCGACGTCGTCTTCGGGCCGCTCGTCGAAGCGGGCAACCCCCTCGCCGAGCGCTTCGAGCTGCGCGACCTCCACCTCGTGCGCCGCGTCGAGCGCGACGGCGATGGAGCAGACGCCCGCGTCACGGGCGTCACCGTCGAAGACCTCCGCACCGGAGCGACGAGCTTCTTCCCCGCGGACGCCGTGGTCGTCGCGGCCGACGCGTTCCGCTCCCCGCAGCTCCTCTGGGCATCCGGCATCCGCCCGGCAGCTCTCGGCCGCTACCTCACCGAGCACCCCGTCGTCATCTCGACGGTCGCCCTCGACCCCGCCGGCATGAGCCGCTTTGCCACCGACGCCGACCTCGAGGAGGAGCTCGCCCGCCGCGCCCTCAACCCGGCTGACCCCGTGGGTGCCGTCAACCGCATCCCCTTCTCCGAGCCAGACCACCCTTTCTCCCTGCAGGTCATGTACGCCGAGAACCCGCCGTTCCCGCTCGACCCCGCGCACCCCCACGCCGGCAACCGCTGGGGCTACGTCAACATGGGGTACGGCATGCGCAAGCACCCGCGCGTCGAAGACGGCATCACGTTCCACGACGACGAGCTCGACTACCGCGGCTTCCCCAACATGACCGTCGAGTACGCGCTCACCGACGTCGAGAAGGCGGAGATCGCCGACGGCGAGGCGCACCTGCGCCGGGCCGGGGAGGCGCTCGGCACGTTCATCGCCGAGCCGCGCCTCCTCCCCAACGGCTCGAGCCTCCACTACCAGGGCACGATGCGCGCCGGCGCGAACGACGACGGCACCACCGTCGCCGACCCGTACTCGCGCGTCTGGGGCATCGACAACCTCTACGTCGGCGGCAACGCCCTCATCCCGACCGCGACGACCATGAACCCCACCCTCATGAGCGTCGCCATCGCGGTCCGCGGAGCCAGGAAGCTCGCGGAAGAACTGGCGTAGCGCGAAACTCCAGGAGAGGCTCGGAATGGGCTTCTCGGTTCCGGATGGGTTCTTCCTCATCCCGAACCGAGAAGCCCATTTTCGTTGGGAGCGGATGCTCCTCTGGAGGCAGGGCCGGCTCGTGGCCTAGCCAGCGAGCTCGGCCTCGCCGGTGGCGGCGTCGTGGCGAGCGTGGCGTCGCGAAGCGTAGAGATCTGCTGCGGTGACGAGGAGTCGCGGTGTGACCTGCAGATCGACGCACCACTGCCCCGGATCAGGCGACTGAGCGGCGACGGCCCGGAAGTCCTCGATGCTGATGAGCCTCCGAGCCGCCCACCGGTCCGCCTGCCGTTCTGCCTTCGGGGTCGAGGAGTCGTGGCCGAGCACGGCGTGAGCGATCTCGTGCGCGAGAACAGAGCGCTCGATGAAGAACGGCAGTGAGTCGAGGATCAGGATCGTGGTCTGCTTCGGGTACCAGCGCCCGAGGTCCCCACCGAGCTCACGGCAGAACTGAACGCTGATTCCCAGATCACGTGCGCACTCGAATGGCTCCCAGTTGGTCATGTGTCCATCGTGCGACGGGCCACCGACATTCAGACCAGGTCGTCGTCGAGGTCTCCGCCGATGTCGGTGCTGTGCGCCGCGAATGGCTGTACTGAGACGGGTTCGCTGCCCGCGCGTTTCGTGCGCCGCGCAGACGCCTCGGCCAGGGGGGTGACTGTGGCTGTAGGGGCGCCCATGGCTGCGGTGAGTCGTCGGTGGGCGTTCTCGACGAGTTGCGCTGGGTCGACGCCGACGATCTCGCTGGCTTCGTAGAGCACCGCGAGGGGAATGGCCACGTGGCCGTTGAGCCACCGGCTGAAGGCCGCAGGGGAGCGCTTCATGGTGGTCGCAACGTGCGTTGCGCTCATTCCTCGCTCGACGATGGCGCCCTTGAGTGCGAGTCCCACATAGGTCGTGAACGTCTCCGCTCGCTGCTGCATGTTCATAAGGGCAGTCTATGTCCCCAAATCAGCAACAGCAATGCTCGATCCGGTAACACCTGTGGCTTGTGCATGTTCGTTTGGGTATGTAGATTGTTCATATGAGCAACGACGGACCAAGGGGGTGTGCAGTGAGAGTCAAGAAGACGATCGACCAGACCGGTCGATCCAGGAGATTCGTGGCCGAGCAGGTTGGGATCCCGTACTCGACCATCAACAGGAAACTCGCGTTCGGCGCCCACTTCGGTCTTCGGGAGCTCCTGCTCCTCGCGGAAGCACTCGGCATCTCGCCCAGTCAGTTCATGACCGATGACGACCCGGTCAGTCCGATGCTGACTCCGCACCACAGCGGCGCCGGCCGAAGCTCCACCGGGTAGCTCGAGCACCAGCGACGCGGAGAGCCCCAGCGGTGTGCGAGTCACCGCCGTCGCACTGATCCTCATGGATCACGTCCACGCAGAGCAGGGTGAAGCGTCACCTCTCGCGTGCATCCGTTCGCATTCTGCGAACTGATTCCGGGCACTCGTGCCCGTCCCGTCGATCGACCGAACGGGCTGATCGGCATACCCGTCTATTCCCATGCCCAAAGGAGGCATCAATGGATATTTCCACCCTCGTCAGTGTCGAGGGGCACCTGTTCACCAGAGATCTCGCACGCCGAGTCCGCTGGGTCGCAGCACAGGTCCGCTCGAGGGGGTTCACCCTCAAGATCACCGAGGGCTACCGCCCCGTCGGTGTCCCAGCTGACCAATACGTCCTCGTCGAGTCCAAGACCTCGACGGGCGGCTCCAACCAGTGGTTCCAGTGGGGTCGCATGAACCGCGGGGAGACGCCGGAAGCGGCGTACCCCGGCACTTCACCACACGGTCGCGGCGAAGCCGTCGACTGGGACACCAACAACATGGCCGTCCGCTCCGAGTACATGCGCCTCGCCGGACTCGGCCAGACCATCGCATCCGAATCATGGCATGCCGCAATCGTCGGCCCGCCTCTCGTCAACATTCCCGAAGAAGGGGGATTCCTCATGGCACTTACCGATGCCGAACAGAACAAGCTCAAGTCCGACGTGGTCGCGATCAAGAAGATCACCGGGTTCCGACTCCTGCGCAATGAGCAGACCGGGGAGACCTACGCGGTCAATCCGATCGCGGGAGGCTACTGGCACATCCCGAGTCCCGCCGCCCTCAGCTCGCTGAACATGCTCGGGATCATCCCCGGAGCGGACGCGATCGAGACGGTCCACAAGGACAACCTCGCCTGGATGTTCTCCGTCTACCGCGAACTCGGCACCCCCGAGTGACCCGCAGCTACCAGCGGGCGCACCGCTCGCGGAAGAGAGAGGAGCGCCGCGTATGACCTTCTCGAAGCTCACGACCTCGACTTCCGGCAACGGCAACCAGTTCAACGCCCGCTCGCGGGCCGTCGACCACTTCGTCGTGCACCATGCGGCCGACTCATCGCTCGCCAACGTGCTCGCGAT
The DNA here is from genome assembly GCF_002931395.1 of Pseudoclavibacter sp. RFBI5. Classification (NCBI taxonomy): domain Bacteria; kingdom Bacillati; phylum Actinomycetota; class Actinomycetes; order Micrococcales; family Microbacteriaceae; genus Pseudoclavibacter; species Pseudoclavibacter sp. RFBI5. The sequence continues at coordinate 175,989 of NZ_PSYA01000011.1, forward strand.
GATGTCGTCCGGCTCGCGACAGGTCAGCGCGAACTACGTCGTGAAAGACGCCCAGATCGTCGGTGTCGTCCCCGAGGAGCACCGGGCCTGGTCGCTCGGCAGCGACGAGTGGGATGGGCGCTCGATCACCGTCGAGACCTGCAACTCGGCAACCGGGGACGCATCCGGCTGGCCGATCTCGGAGGCCTCGTATCAATCACTCGCACGACTGATCGCCGACTGCGCGACCAGGTACGGGTTCCCCATAAACCGCAACACCGTCATCGGGCACAAGGAGGTGTACACGCGCCACGGCGCCTCGTACGCCACCGCGTGCCCCGGTGGCATCAACCTCGACCGACTCGTCAACCTGGCGATCGGCATCCAGCAGAACAACAACGGAGGATTCCTCATGGCACTGACCGACGCAGAACAGAACAAGCTCAAGGCCGATGTGGCCGCGATCAAGAAGATCACGGGGTTCCGGCTCCTGAAGAACGAGCAGACCGGTGCTATCTACGCGGTCAACCCGATCGCGGGAGGCTACTGGCACGTTCCGAGCCCCGCAGCTCTCAACTCGCTCAACATCCTCGGGATCATCCCAGGGCAGGACGCGATCGAGACCGTCCACAAGGACAACCTCGCGTGGATGTTCTCCGTCTACCGCGAGCTCGGCACCGCTGAGTAGTTCGACGGAACTCGTGGGGGCCGGGGCGCCGCAATCGCCCCGGCCCCCACGGGCCTTCGCCCGCGTCACTGGGCAGAGCCCAACGATCGAGAGCGTTCAATGACCTTCTCAGAACTCACCACGAATAGCTCACCGCACGCCGATCAGCTCGGCCCCAGACGCGTGCAGGTCGACCGGTTCGTCGTGCACCACGCTGCAACCGAGTCACTTTCCGCTGTGCTCAGCATGATGGGCACCAGATCGCGCGAAGTGAGCTCGAACTACGTGATCAAAGATCAGCAGATCGTCGGCGTCGTGCCCGAAGAACTCCGCGCGTGGTCGCTGGCGAGCCCTGAGTGGGATGCCAGGGCAATCACCGTGGAGGTGTGCAACGAACGCACGGGGGACGCGAGTGGCTGGCCGATCTCTGAGGCGAGCTACACGTCGTTGGCATCGCTGGTCGCGGACTGCGCGCAGCGCTTCGGCTTCCCCATCGATCGTGTCGCTGTGCTCGGCCATCGAGAAGTCTTCCAGAGGCACGGCGGCTCCTACGCGACTGTCTGCCCCGGAGGTATCGACCTCGATCGAGTTGTGGAGCTCGCGAAGATCCACGCCGCGGGCGGATCAAATGAGAGCGAAGGGGGCAGAGGCAACGCAGAACAGGACAAGGAAATGTGGATAGCAGAAGTGCCCGAACTCGGGCGCCAGTACATCGTCACCGCGAACTTCGTGAGGTGGACGGGGAGCCCCGAGGCCGTATCCGGCATCGTCAAGCTGACCGGCCGCCCGATCGTGAGGTTGGGATTCGCTGAGTTCTTCGCGATGTGGCAGGAGATCAACGCAGGCAATGCCGACGACAGTGCGCTGAGCGGCGAGCGCGAACTGCTCGAGCTCGCGGCGCAGATCCGAGGCATCAGATGATCGGCTGGGTTGGGCCAGAGGCTGCTATCGCCATAGCGGCGGGCTTCACTGCGGTCGGTGCCATCTTCGGGCATGCGACGGCCGGGCGGTCAGCGCGCAGGGCGGACGCCCAGGACCTCGTCGACCAACTTCAGGAAGAGCTCGCCAGCTACCGCGAGCAGCAGGCCGCCATCCGTGCATCCGATGTCGAGCGCCTCAACAGGCTCGATACCTACGTGGACGGGTACCGCACGCACGCCCATGAGCTGCGCGCCCACATTTGGGACGGCAAGGAGCCGCCCCCTCCGGTGTGGCCGTCTCACCTGCCGAAGTGAGGCGAGGCCACCTCTGCCGGGGCCGCAACATCTCAAAGATCTAAAGGGAGCATCATGTTGAAATACTGGTCCATCAGTTTCCTGGACTACGCCGGAGAACGCGCGTTGAAGACGATCATCCAAGCGTTGTTCGCCGCTGGGGTCCTCGGGGAAGCGTTCCTCGGCCTTGACTGGGCAGCGGTCGCGTCCATAAGTGCAGGAATGTTCGTCGCCTCTGTCCTGACCAGCGTCCTGTTCTATCGGGGCGATGGTTCGGACAACCCGGACGACACGAGCGTTGGCCCGGCGAGTCACGACCGCGCTGCGTGATTCACGGATGCTGGGCTCCGCGCGCCGCCGGCGAGGGTGGTCCGCTCGTGGAACCGGCAGGAGATAAACGTACACCGTTCGTTTTATGGCACTAGAGTGGGAAAACGCAGGATCCGGGCTGCGGAACGAATCCGTTCTGCGAGCTCTCGGCGTGAGCGGCAGCAGCGGGCCCCGGAACCGGCCGCTGAGCCTCGACGCAGCGAAAGGCGGAGACATGGGGCGACCCACAACGAGCATCCTGACGAAAGACGGCATCGTCGACGCTGCCGTGCGCCTCATCGACCGGGAGGGCTCCGAGGCAGTGAGCATGCGCCGCATCGCGTCGCACTTCGGCGTCGCCCCCTCGTCGCTCTACAACCACATCGGCTCGCGCCTCGAGCTCATCGAGGAGGTGCGCACGCGCATCTGCGGCCGCATCGACGGCGAGGCATTCGACCGGCTGCCGTGGGAGGACGCCGTCCTCGTCTGGGCGCACTCCTACCGCGACGCGTTCGCCGCGCATCCGCGCAGCATTCCCCTCCTCATGTCGTCGCAGGTGCGCTCTCCCGCGATCCTCCGCGTGCACGAGAGCTTCACGAGGGGCGCGCTCGCCGCGGGCTGGCCCGAGGAGGAGATCGTGCGGATGCTCACGGCCTACGAGTCGTTCATCCTCGGCTCGGTGCTCGACATGTCTGGCCCGAGCGTGCTCTTCGACCCGAGCGGTCAGGAGACCGAGGTGCCCGCCTTCGCCTCCGCCGTCGCGCGCGTGACCAAGGAGGGGCTCGACGACCCCGTCGCCGGCCCGGCCTTCGAGCTCGGGCTCGCCGCACTCGTGCGCGGCCTGGCGCGGTGAAGACCTCCGTCACGCGCGGCGGCGCCCGCATCCATCCACTCGCACTGCACTGATCTGACCGCTCGCCGGTCGCCGACTCGAAGAGGAGTAGCCATGCTCGAATCCCACGTAGGTCCTTCATCGTTCTCTGAGGGCCTGCCGCGCCCGAACATCGCCATCGACGAGGTTCGGCGCCTCGCAGCTGAGCTCTACGGGGTCTCCGGTGAGGTGCGCGAGCTCGGCAGTCAGCAGGACCGCAACTTCCTCTTCACCGAGCCAGCCTCGCCCGCGCAGCCCGCCGGCCGTCGGGTGCTCTTCAAGGTCAGCAACCGGGCGGTGCGCCGCGACGAGATCGAGGCGCAGAACGAGGCTATGCGGCGCATGCACGCCGCGGGCCACCCGTCGCCAGCCCCCGTCGCCAGCCTCGCCGGCCTCGACATCGAGACGGCCGACGTCGACGGCGCGCCCCACAGCATCCGCCTGCTGACCTTCGTCGACGGCACGCCGCTCATCGATTTCGAGCACTTCTCGGCGGCGACCATCCGAGCCATGGGCACGCTCGTCGGCCAGGTCGTCCAGGCGCTCGACGGTTTCGAGCATCCCGGCCTCGAGCGCGAGCTCCAGTGGGACCTTCGCGTCGGCGAGCGGCTGGTCGACGAGCTCATCGGCCACGTGACCGACCCCGAGCGGCAGGCGCTTGTCCTCGCCGCGCTCGAGGCGACCGCCGCGGCGCTGGCGCCGCTGAAGGACGAGCTGCCTCTGCAGGCCATCCACGGCGATCTCACCGACGACAACCTCGTCGCGACCTCCGGCGTGCTCGGCCGCCCCGAGCTCTCCGGCATCATCGACTTCGGCGATGTGGGCACCGGATGGCGCGTCGCCGAGCTGGCCGTGGCCTGCACGGCCGTGTTCCATCACGACCCCGCGCGACCACTCGCGGTGCTGCCACTCATCCGCGCCTTCGACGCGGTCGTGCCCCTCACCGACGCCGAGATCGACGCGCTCTGGCCGCTCATCGTGCTCCGCGGCGCGGCGCTCGTCGTCAGCGGGCTGCAGCAGGTCTCCATCGACGAGGGCAACGACTACGCCGAGGCAGCCCTCGAACGGGAATGGACGATCTTCGCCGTCCCTGCGGCCCTGGATGCGCGGGCCGCGACGGCCGCCATCCGCCGCGCCCTCGGCCGCGAGGCCGCAGCCGGCCCCAGCTCCTCGTCTGACGGCGGCGCCACGCTCCTCGACGCGGACCTCGCCCGCCGCGCCCGCGTCATCACCCTCGACCACACGAGCACGGCGCTGCGCGACGGCTCCTGGCTCGGGGAAGAAGGAGCCGAGGCGGAAGCGCAGCTGCTCCTGCTCGCCGCCCGCAGCGGCGGAGTCGCAGCGACCCGCTTCGGGGAAGCCCGCCTCACGCGCTCGCTCGGCGTCTCCCACGATGCGCCCGTCAACGTCGCGACTGGGGTGGAGCTGTACAGCGCGAGCGACCTCGCGCTCACGGCGCCCTTCAGCGGGCTCGTCTCCGCGGCGGAGGGCCACGTCACCATCTCCGACGGCGCGCGCACTCTCGTCATCGCGGGAGCCCGCGGGCTCACGGAAGCGCGAGCATTGGACGGCGAGAGCGCCTCCGCGCCCACTCGACTCGAGTCCGGCGAGCCGTTCGCCGAGATCGCGGGCTGGGCGCAGGTCACGCTCCAGGCGGGCGAGGTCTCCGCACTGGATGCCGCCGCCGCGCCCCTGCCACGCTTCGTGACGGCCGAAGAGTTCCCGGCCTGGCTCGCCGTCCTCGGCGACCCGAGCGAGCTCATCGGGCTCGCTCCGAGCAGCGTCGGCGGGGCCGGGGCCGACGAGACGCTCCGCGCGCGACTCGACGCCTACGCGCCGCTGCAGGGCCACTACTACGCGCATCCGCCGCAGATCGAGCGCGGCTGGCGCGAGATGCTCATCGACACCGACGGCCGCCACTACCTCGACATGGTCAACAACGTGACGGCGCTCGGTCACGGGCATCCCGTGCTCGCCGACACGGTGGCACAGCAGTGGCGCATGCTCAACACCAACTCGCGGTTCAACTACGCGTCGGTCGCCGAGTTCAGCGAGCGCCTCCTCGAGACGCTCCCGGACAGCTTCGACACCGTGCTGCTCGTCAACAGCGGCACCGAGGCCGTCGACCTCGCGCTGCGGCTGACGAAGGCCTACACGGGCCGCGACGACGTGGCCTGCGTCGAGGAGTCGTACCACGGCTGGTCCTACGCTTCGGATGCGGTCTCGACTTCCACCTCCGACAACCCCCTCGCCGCCGAACTCCGCGCCCCCTGGGTGCACGCCTTCGACGCCCCGAACGCGTACCGCGGCACCCACCGCGGAGCGGACGCCGGCGAGCGCTATGCGGCCGACGCGATCGCCGAGATCGAGCGCCTCGCCGCGGCCGGCACCCCCATCGGCACGTTCATCGCCGAGCCCCGCAACGGCAACGCTGGCGCCATCGAGGTGCCCGCCGGCTACCTCGCCGCGGTCTACGACGCCGTACGCGCCGGCGGGGGCGCCGTCATCGCCGACGAGGTCCAGGTCGGCTATGGACGCCAGGGCGACGTGTTCTGGGGCTTCGAGCAGCACGCGGGGCCGGGCGGCGATCCGATCGTTCCCGACGTCGTGACGGTCGCGAAGGCCATGGGCAACGGGCATCCACTCGGTGCCGTCATCACGCGCTCCGAGATCGCGCAGGCCCTCGCCGACCAGGGCACCTTTTTCTCGTCGGCCGGCGGTTCGACGCTGAGCGCGAAGCTCGGCGTGACCGTGCTCGACATCATGCGCGACGACCGCCTGCAGGAGAACGCGCACGAGGTCGGCGGCTACCTCCGGGAGCAGCTGGTGGCGCTCGCCGAACGGCAGCCGCTCATCGGCGCGCTGCACGGGCGGGGGCTCTACCAGGGCATCGAGCTCGTGCGCGACCGCGAGACCCTCGAGCCCGCCACGTCCGAGACGCAGGCGCTCTGCGACCGGATGCTCGCGCTCGGCGTCATCGTGCAGCCAACGGGCGACCGCGGGAACGTGCTCAAGGTGAAGCCCCCGCTCTGCTTCACGAAGGAGAGCGCGGACAGGTTCGTGGCGACGCTCGACGAGGTCCTCACGCGCGGCCTCTAGCCGCGGCGACTGCCCCGCCAGGGCGATCACTGCCCGCCGAAGTGCCCTCCACGCCGCCTTCGGAGCGGCACTTCGGCTGGCAGCGATTCCGGCGAGGTGTTCCGGAGCGGCGCTTCGGCGGGCAGCGCTTGGCGGTAGGATCTACTCTCGGTGTGCCGGGAAGTCTGGTCGGCGGCCGAGTCGGGATTCGCCGGCCGGTCTCAGACGTCAGGAGAACCATGACTGCACCTGCCACACGACCGACAGGCTTCGCGCGACTGAACGCGTGGATCATGCGCGAGACCACTGGGGGAGCGCTTCTCCTCTTCGCCGCCGCAATCGCCCTCATCTGGGCCAACTCGCCGTGGCGTGGCGGCTACGAGGCACTCAGCGCGATCACGATCGGGCCCGCCGCCATTCACCTCGACCTGTCGCTCGCCACGTGGGCGGCCGACGGCCTGCTCGCGGTCTTCTTCTTCACCGTGGGCGTGGAGCTCAAGCACGAGTTCGTCTCGGGCAGTCTCCGCAAGCCGAAGGAAGCGGCCGTCCCCGTTCTCGGCGCTGTCGCGGGAATGGCGATGCCGGCCATCTTCTACGTGATCGCGGTGTCCGTCCTCGGCGATACCTCTGCGCTCCACGGTTGGGCGATCCCGACGGCGACGGACATCGCCTTCGCACTCGGAGTCCTCGCCATCTTCGGGCGAGGGCTTCCACGCGGAGTGCGCACCTTCCTGTTGACGCTCGCGGTCGTCGACGACCTGCTCGCGATCGTCATCATCGCCATCTTCTACACGGCGGGCATCAACCTGCTCGCGCTGCTCGGATCGCTCGTCGCCGTCGCCGTCTTCCTGCTGGTCGTCCGCTCCAAGCGGCCTTCCTGGTGGCTGCTGCTGCCGATCGCCCTTGTCGCCTGGGTGCTCATGCACGAAGCAGGCGTGCACGCGACCATCGCGGGAGTGCTCCTGGGCTTCTGCGTGCCGTCCAAGAAGATCCACGGTGAAGCCGATTCGCGCACGCACCGGTTCGGCGACAAGATCGGCCCGTTCTCCTCGGGCTTCGCACTGCCCGTCTTCGCCTTCTTCGCCGCCGGAGTGAACATCGTGGATGGAGATGGGCTCGGGGCGGTGCTCTCCCAGCCCGTGTTCGTCGCGATCGCAGCGGCGCTCGTGCTCGGAAAGCTCATCGGCGTGCTCGGCATGACCGCACTCGTCGTGAAGCTCACACCGCTCCGCCTCCCCGACGCGATTGGCGTCAGAGACCTGCTCCCAGTGGGCTTCCTCACCGGAATCGGCTTCACGGTCTCCCTGCTCATCGCCGAGCTGTCGTTCCCCGACTCGGAGCACACGGCGGCTGCGAAGCTCGCGGTGCTCGGCGGCAGCCTCCTCGCGGCGGTGCTGGCCGCGATCACACTGCGCCACGACGCGAAGCGCGCTCGCAACGACGACATGAACGAGGACGGCGTCCCCGACATCGACCGGACGCCGATCGGAAGCGAAGCCGACGAGGCTGCCATCGACGCGCAGGTCGACGGGCGTGACGCGCAACCGCACACCAGGGAGAGCTGACCGCCGAGCTCCGAGCAGAGACAGGCCGGGCCCGCATCCACGTGACAGTGGATGCGGGCCCGGCCTCGTGACCAACGACTCTCGGGATGGGTTTCGCGCTTCGGGATGGGAAGCTACCCATCCCGAAGCGCGAAACCCATCCCGAGAAGTCGTGCGGGCCGGGCGCGGAGGCGTTGGCCTCCGCACCCGGCGGTCGTGGACTAGTGCGCCATCTCGCCCTGGAGCGATGCGGCGGCCGGCACGTCGGCGTCGACCGGCGCCTTGCGCACCCACTTCTTGAGGGCGACGACGGTGAGTGCCGAGATGACCATGCCGATGATGATGGCGAGGACGAACCAGAGCAGGTTGCCGATGGCGAAGAACACGAAGATTCCGCCGTGGGGTGCCTGCGAGGTGACGCCCATGGCCATGGTGATGGCGCCGGTTGCCGCGCCGCCGAGCATGCTGGCGGGGATCACGCGCAGCGGGTCGGCTGCGGCGAACGGGATGGCGCCTTCGGAGATGAAGGCGGCACCGAGCAGCCAGGCCGCGCGACCGTTCTCCTTCTCCACGGGGGAGAAGAGGCGGGGCGCGATGGACGTTGCGAGTGCCATGGCGAGCGGCGGGACCATACCGGCTGCCATGACGGTTGCCATGATCATCCACGGTGCCTGGTTGTCGAACGAACCAGCACCGAGGCCTGCGACGGCGAATGCGTAGGCGACCTTGTTGACGGGGCCTCCGAGGTCGAAGCACATCATGGTGCCGAGGATGATGCCGAGGAGGACCGCGCTTGCGCCGGTGAGGCCCGTGAGCCAGCTGTTGAGGCCGTTGGTGAGGGCTGCGATGGGTCCGCCGAGGAGGATGACCATGAGTCCGGAGGCGATGATGGAGGCGATGAGCGGGATGATGACGACGGGCATGAGGCCGCGCATCCATCGCGGTACGTTCCACGAGCCGATCCAGTAGGCCGCGCCACCTGCGATGAGGCCACCGACGATGCCGCCGATGAAGCCGGCGCCCATGATGCCTGCGACGGCACCGGCGACGAATCCGGGTGCGATACCTGGCCGGTCCGCGATGGCGTAGGCGATGTAGCCGGCGAGGGCTGGCACGAGGAAGCCCATCGAGGCCTGTCCGATGGCGGATGCGACGGCGCCGAGGTAGACGAGGAGGCCCGAGCGGGTTGCCTCGTCCGGGGGCAGGTTGAAGAGGGAGTTCTGCAGGATGATGTCCGTGTTGCGGCCATCGCTGACGATGTCGTAGCCGCCGAGGAGGAATCCGAGGGCGATGAGGAGGCCACCACCTGCGACGAACGGGATCATGTAGCTGACGCCGGTCAGCAGCCAGCGCTTGATGCGGGCGCCGACGCTCTCGTTTGCGGTGTTCTGGGAGGCTTCGCTGGAATCCGCTGCGGGGACGCGCTTCGCGTTCGGGTCGTTGGCGGCGGCGACGGCCTCGTTGAGCAGCTCGTCCGGGTGGTCGATGCCGCGCTTGACGGGCGACTGCACGACGGGCTTGCCGGCGAATCGGCCGCGGTCGCGCACGTCGACGTCGTTGGCGAAGATGACGGCGTCGGCGCGCTTGATGATGGCGGGGTCGAGCGGCGTGACCTTCGAGGAACCCTGCGGCTCGACGTAGAACTCGATGCCCATCTCCTTGGCCTTCGCCGTGAGCGCATCCGCGGACATGAAGGTGTGGGCGATGCCGGTGGCGCAGGAGGTGACGGCGACGATGACGGGGCCGGTGGATGCGCCGCCCGCGGCGGGGGCTGCCTGTGCGGCTGCCGCTGCTGGCTTCTCTTCCTCCGGCTCGAGAGCCTTCTCGACGATCGCGACGATCTCTTCCGGGGTGGTCGCGGCGCGCAGCGAGTCGTTGAACTCGGGGACCATGAGGGAGCGGGCGAGCTTGGACAGCATCTGGAGGTGCTCGTCGTGGGCGCCGTCCGGGGCAGCGATGAAGAAGACGAGGTCGCTCGGGCCGTCGTGAGCGCCGAAGTCGACGCCTGGCGTGAGGCGCGACATGGCGAGGGTGGCCTCGGTGACGGCGCCGGAGCGGCAGTGGGGGATGGCGATACCGCCGGGGACGCCCGTGGCGCCCTGCTCCTCGCGGGCGAGGGCGTCGGCGGCGAGCGCTGCTGCGTCGGTCGCGCGGCCTTGCGAGACGACGCGTTCGGCCAGGTTGCGGATGACATCGGTCTTGTCCGCACCCAGGTCGACGTCGAGGGCGACGAGCCCTGGCGTGATGTAGGTGGTCATGATGCGTTCTCCTTGGTGCTGCTTGCGAGGTGGGTGATGCGGACGAGGTCCGGTCGTGTCTGTTCTGGGGAGGGGACTCCGCTGCCCGGCAGGGAAGCGGCGGCGCTTCCGTGGGCGACGGCTTGGGCGAGGGCGCGTTCGGGGGGTGCCCCGGTGACGCTCGCGAGCAGGTAGCCGGCGAGCGACGAGTCGCCCGCTCCGACGGTGCTGCGCACGCGAGTGGGTGGCGGGGCGGCGAAGAGGCTGGTTGTTGCGTCGCGGTAGATGGCGCCTGCCCCGCCGAGGGTGGCGAGGACGGCGTCGGCTCCGTTCTCGAGGGCCCAGCCTGCCGCGTCGGCGGCGAGCTGCGGGTCGGCTTCGAGGGCGTCTCCGTCGGCGATGCCGCTCAGCTCGGCAAGCTCGAAGGCGTTCGGCTTGATGAGCTGCACGCGGGTGCCGGATGCGAGGAGCGCCTTGAGCGGTGCGTCGGAGCTGTCGACGGCGACGCGTGGTGCGGCCTCGCCGAGCTCTGCGCGGACGGCCTCGATGAGGGCTGCGTAGAAGGAGGAGTCGAGGCCACGTGGCAGCGAGCCTGCGAGGACAAGCCATTCGGCGTCGCGGGATGCTGCGATGACAGCTGCGACGAGGGCGTCTGCTTCGTCTGCGCTGAGGTGGGGCCCTGGCTCGTTGAGCTTGGTGGTGGTTCCGTCGCTCTCGGTGATGGCGAAGTTGGTGCGCACTCTGCCTTCGATGGGCACGGGCAGCATCCGCAGGCCTTCGGCTTCGACGAGGTTCGTGAAGTCGTCGTCGGCGGAGGCCGGAAAGACGGCGAGGTTGTCGAGCTTGGAGGCGCGGAGGGCGCGGGACACGTTGATGCCCTTGCCGCCTGCCTGCGATTCGCTTCCGGTGAGGCGCTGGACGTCCCCACGAGCGAGCTCGTGGGGGAGGGCGAGGGTTCTGTCGATTGCCGGGTTGGCGGTGACGGTGACGATCATGCGAGCACTGCTTCCACGTCGTTCTCGGTGAGCGCGGCGGCGAGTGCCGTTCGCGGGGGCTGGTCCGTGACCAGTGCATCGACGCTGGAGAGCGCTGCGATGTGGGTGAGGGCGTCTTGGTCGAACTTGGAGGCGTCGACGGCGACGACGACGCGTCTGGCGCCCCGGCACATGGCGGATTTCACCGCTGCTTCGTCGGGGTCCGGGGTGCTGAGCCCGAATTCGGCGCTGATGCCGTTGGTGCCGATGAAGGCGAGGTCCGGGCGGAGCGCGGCGAGTTGCGTGAGGGCACTGGGGCCGACGGCGGCGCTGGTGAGGCCTCGCACGCGGCCGCCGATGGCGATCGTGGTGAGTTCGCTGCGTGCGGCGAGGAGCGCGAGGATGGGGAGCGAGTTGCTGATGACCTGCAGCTTGGCGAGTTCGTCGGCGGGGCGTCGGACGAGGGCGGCGGCGATCTCGGCGGTCGTCGTTCCGGCATCGATGAGGATGGATCCGTTGAATCCGCGGGGGATGAGCCGCTCTGCGGCTTCGCCGATGCGGACCTTGGCGTCGTGGTTGAGGGGCTGGCGTTCGGCGACTGCGGTCTCGGCGAGGCTGCCGAGGGAGTTGCCGACGGCGCCGCCGTGGACTCGCCTGACGAGGCTCTCGAGCTCGAGCTGGTCGAGATCTCGGCGGATTGTCTCGGGGGTGACGTCGAGGTCGCTCGCGAGTTCTCGCACGGCGACTTTCCCGTGCTGCGTGATGCGTTCGAGGATGAGCGCGTGCCGCTCCGTTGCGTACATGGATGCTCCTGTGCGATCCGGGTGTTGGTTCTGGTGGAGAGCGTACGCGGCAAACGGACGTAAAACAAGAGAAGCAAAGATAAACACAGAAATGGGACGGGAGGCAGGCATTGCTACGCTCCAGGGCGTGCCAGAACTCGACGATGCTCAGACCGTTCACGACGCCGACCAGTTCACTCCCGAAGAGCTCCGAGGGCTCCTCGACATCGCGGTGACAGTGGCGACGGAGGCCGCCGAGCTCGTCGCTGCTCGCCGTCGGGAGGGAGTGGCCGTCGCCGACACGAAGTCGTCGTCGGTCGACATCGTCACCGCCTCCGACAGGGAGTCCGAGGCGCACATCCGTCGTCGTCTCGAGGGGCTGCGCCCCGGCGACGGGTTCTTCGGCGAGGAATCGGATGCGTCTGCGAGCACGACGGGGCTCACCTGGGTGGTCGACCCCATCGATGGCACCGTCAACTACTTATACGGGTACCCCAACTACGCGGTGAGCGTCGCCGTGGTCGTCGGCGACCCGGGGTCGGAGCCCTCGAGTTTCACGACCCTCGCCGCGGCCGTCGTGAATCCTGAGGGGCGCGAAGCCTTCACGGCCGTGCGAGGTCAGGGTGCGTGGTGCAACGGCGAGCGGTTGCACGTGGATGCTGCCCCTCCTCTCGAGCTCGCGCTTGTCGGCACGGGGTTCAGCTACTCCGCCAAGCGCCGGGTGCAGCAGGCGGAGCAGTGGATGACGCTGGCCGGACGCGTGCGCGACCTGCGCCGCGTGGGCGCCGCCTCCCTCGACCTCTGCAACATCGCGATCAACCGGCTGGATGCGTACTACGAGTCGGGGCTGAACCCCTGGGATCACGCCGGAGCTGCTCTGGTCGCCCGTGAGGCTGGAGCGGTCGTCGTGGGTGAGGGGCTCGGGCGCGAAGGGCGTCGGCTGATCATCGCCGCGAGGCCGGGGTTGGAGCAGGAGCTCATGCGCTACGTCTCGGTCCTGGCGGACGAGTAGCTCTCCCTCTTCCACGTGGCTCCTGACGGCTCGGCATGGTTGGTAACGGCCCAGACTGAACTCGGCTCGCCCGGGTACGGGGTGAATTCGGACGAGATCCGGTGAGTCCCTTCCTGCTCCTCTCCCGCGTGATTCCGGGCGAGACGGCCCGGGGTGCAGTCGCCTCGGTCGGCCATGACCGCGTAGGATTCCCTGGAGACCTTGAAGTTTCCGTGACCTGCGCGTTACTATTTACCAGTTCGTTATAAACCGCGGTAAGGATATGAATCGTTGACTTCCCTTCTCACATCGGGCCAGGAGCAGGCTCTGCCGGCGCCCATGACCCGTCGAGAACTCCGCGAAGCAGAGCGTCTCGCATCGCTCGCGACCATCGCACCGGCGGCAACTCCAGAGGCCTTCAGCTCGCGCCGCGCTCGGCGTGAAGCGGAGCGCACGACGGCTCCCGTCGCGTCGGCCCCAGTCATCACGGCAGCGCTCGCGCCGAAGATCGTCTCGGCCGGCCAGGCCGAGACTGCTCCGGTCGTCTCCGCACCCGCTCCGGCCCCGGCATCCATCTCCACGCCGAGCATCGCCGAGGTTGCCCAGATCCGTTCGGACGACACCGAGTCGACGGCACGCATCGAGCGGGCTTCGGTCGCGGTGCTCGAGGTTCCGCTGAGCTTCGCTCGCAACGAAGAGGCGCTCCGCCCCGAGGTCGACAGCAAGACAGGCCGTCGCGGACTCGTCCGCGTCAAGAACTCGGAGAAGTCGCACAAGAAGCGCGGCGCGCTCCTCCGCGGTGCAGCTGGCGTCACGGCGCTCGGCTTCGCCGCAACCATCGCCGTCGTCTCGACGATGCCCGCGAACGCCACCTCCACGCAGGAAGACCAAGTCGCAGGCGACAGCTCAGCAGCGCTCGCCGACGCCGTCTCCTCGGTCCCCGGCCAGACCCTCACGGTCGCCGGCGGCGAAGCCACCACGGTCGAGCGCGAAGACGCCTACGCCGTCACGACCATGGGGTCGGCCACGGCGGCCAACCTCATGAGCCTCGTCGACCGCGGCACCTACAAGAACGACCTGTCCGCGACGGTCCAGTGGCCCTTCCCGGTCGGCGTCGCCATCACCGACGACTTCGGTCCTCGCGTCTCGCCCGGCGGCATCGGCAGCACGAACCACATGGGCATCGACTTCGCACCTGCGCAGGGCACGCCGATCGGCGCGATCGCCGGCGGCACGGTCACGAGCGTCACCCCGACCGACAACGGCGGCCTCGGCGTGCACGTCATCGTGCAGCACGTCATCAACGGGCAGAGCTACGAGAGCGTCTACGGTCACATGCTGACCGGCTCCATCGGGGTCAAGGTCGGCGACGTCGTCAAGGTCGGCGACGAGCTCGGCAAGGTCGGGAACACGGGCGCATCGACTGGCCCTCACCTGCACCTCGAGGTGCACACGGCGGACGGCAACAAGATCGACCCGATCGCGTTCCTCACGCAGTTCAACAACGTTTCCACCGTCGTCACGATGCCCGGCGAAAGCGCCGGCGCGTAACACGCGGCACACCACGGGGGTGGTGTTCTCACGGGGTTCCGTGAGGTGCTATCCTCATCTGGTGCCATTCCGAGCCACAAGCTCGATTGGCATCTTGCCCCGATAGCTCAGTGGTAGAGCACTTCCATGGTAAGGAAGGGGTCGTCGGTTCAAACCCGACTCGGGGCTCTGATCGTGGGTGCGAAAGCATCCTCGACACCCATGGCTGGGTAGCTCAGTTGGTGAGAGCGCACGACTCATAATCGTGAGGTCGAGAGTTCGAATCTCTCTCCAGCTACAGATCAAGACCCGGTTGCCCTTCTGGCCGCCGGGTCTTCTGCATTCCGCGTCTTCTGCATTCCCGGTGCCTTTCTGCACTCGTTGCCTTCCTGCATTGAGACCGCACTTCCGCATTCCGACGTAGTGCGTCGCGTTCCGGCACGCTCCTCGACATTCCGTCCGGAACCTCTGCGTTCCGGGCGGCATAGGCTTGTGTGGCCGAGTCCCCTCTCCGCTGAATCATCGTGAGGTCACATGCCAGAACGCTCGTCCACTCCCAAGATCGCCTTCCTCGATGTCGACGGCACGATCCTCGACCACGGTCGCCGGATCGCGCCTTCCACCGTTCGAGCGATTCGGGAGGCTCGCGCCGCCGGCCATCTCGTCTACCTGTGCACGGGGCGAGCAGCGGGCCACATCCCTGAGTCGGTTCTCGAGATCGGCTTCGACGGCGCCGTGACGAACGGGGGTGCGTTCGCCATGGTGGGTGACGTTCTCGTGCACGGAGAGACCATGCCGAGGGAAGAGCTCGACGCACTGCTCGCCCACTTCGAGGAGCACGATCTCCACTACCTCCTGCAGACCAACCGGCGGGTGTACGCCTCGGCCCGTACTCGAGCTGCAATCCAGGAGCACCTCGCGGCTGCCCGTGCCGACAAGCCGGAGCCGCAGACGTCGCCGCAGGCCGGCTTTTCTGCAGAGCCGATCGAGGATGCCCCGCTCGACGAGATCGCGAAGGCCGTCTTCTTCACCGAGGAAGCCGGTGCTGTGGAGCGCGCGCGGCAGGAGTTCGGCGAGCGGTTCCACATCGTGCGCGGGAGCATGCCCCTGCCTGGTGGTTCGGATGGCGAGATCGGGTTGCGCGGGACGACGAAGGGCGCCGCGATCGACAAGGTGCTCGAGCACCTCGGACTCGACCGTGCTGATGCCATCGGCATCGGCGACAGCTGGAACGACGTCGAGATGTTCGAGGTGTGCGGCGTCGGAGTCGCGATGGGCAACGCTGCTCCTGAGCTGCAGGAGCTCGCGGATGAAGTCACGTCAACGGTGCTGGAGAACGGCATCTTCGACGCATTTGCGCGCCACGGTCTCGTGAGGGCGGATGCGTCTTCTCGGAGCTGACTCGCTCTCCGTCATGCGGGCGTCGTCTGTCGGCTCGGCGTTCCTGCTCGGCACTCAACGGCCGAGCCAGTGACTCGTGTGGTGCGCGACACGCCCGGGGTGTGGCCTGGTTTGACCCCAGGATCGCCGCGAGGGTAAGTTACACAGGTTGCTTCCGAGCGGCCGGGAAATCGGCTTGAAGGAGCACAACGAAACTGAACATCAGGAACTGGAATGTCCAGTGGCAATTGCGAATCTCGCACAGCCCAAGTTGACAAGGTTCCAAACCTGATGTAGGTTAGAGAGGTTGCTCTCGGGAGATGGTCGAATAGGCCGGAAACGAGAAGCGTCCGATTCTTGAGAACTCAACAGCGTGCACTATGTCAAATGCCAATTTGATCCCGTGCCTCTTCCTTTGGAGGGGGTAAGGATTCCTTTTGGAAACATATT
>NZ_PSYA01000008.1:0-152994 GCF_002931395.1 Pseudoclavibacter sp. RFBI5
GCCCGCGGCGGATGCGCAGAGCGAGATCCAGGTGTCGGGTTCCGGCTTCCAGTCGGTGCAGGGCGGGTTCGGCGGCATCTACGTGCTGTTCGGCTGGGTCGACGATCCGAACGGCGGCTCGTGGAAGCCGAGCGCCGGCGGCGTCACGGGGGAGGACTACCGGTACGTGTACGACGACGAGACGAACCCCGTCGGCTACCAGCTGTTCGCCGCCTTCCCTGGCGGGTCGACCTCCTACGCCGCGAACGGCGGCGAGGTCGCGGCCGACGGCACGTGGTCGGGAACGCTGCGCATTCCCGGCGCCGTCTTCCAGACGTACGACCGCGACCAGAATGCGACCTCGGTCGACTGCACCACCGTGCAATGCGGCATCATCACGATCGGGGCGCACGGCGTGAAGAACACGAACAACGAGTCGTTCACGCCGCTCACCTTCGCCGGCGGTGCGGCAGCCGTCGCCCCTCAGGCCGAGGCCAGCGCCCAGCAGCCGCAGGCGGCGGCCCCCGCGGCTCCCGCCGAGCAGCCTGGCGACGCGGCGCCTGTCGCGACCTCCGCCCCCGTCGGGACGACAACGCAGAGCACAACCGCGTCGCAGGGCCTCGGCTCCGTCGGCGACGCGCTCGCCTGGCTCGTGGTGCTCGCGCCCGTCCTGCTGCTCGTCGGCCTCACGGTCGTCGCGCTCGCCGTCGGGATCGGCGCGTACCTCGCCGCGAAGAGCCTCCTCCTCGGCGTCAACCCGGCCGCACTCGAGAAGGTGCGCGGGCAGCGGGAGCGCAAGGCGCTGCAGGAGCGAGAGAAGCAGCGCAGGAAAACCGCGGCAGTCAGGCTCTCGCAAGAGCAGCGCGAGGCTCGCGCCCGGCGCAGGCTGGGCGCGGTCGGGGCCCAGCAGGCGCTCTCGCACGTTCCCGCCGGCCCCGCGCCGCTCGAGAACGACAAGCTCGTCGACTTCTTCGCCATGGACGCTCCCTCACCGCGCCACCCGAGTCCGCTCGACGACGCCCGCGGCGACGCGGGCGGCGAGGAGCGCGATGCGCCCACCCTCATCCTCTCGAGCGCGGCCGGACGCCGGGAGGACGCACGGTGACCTCAGCGACGCACCGCCTAGGCACCCCGCGCGGGCGCCGCCTGCCGGCCCCGGGGATCGGCACGCGCATCCTCGCCGGCATCGGCATCATGGGACTCCTCGCGGGAGTCGGGCTCCTGGCCGCGGACTCCGCCGAGGCGGCATCGACACCGGTCACGGGGGTCGGCCTCTCCTGGGCCATGAACGACGAGGCCGGCGGTGGCGCCTACTTCGGCGGGTGCAACTTCCTCTCCGCCGGAGCATCCGGCGACAACGGCAGCTCCGCGGTCTGGGCCGACGATCGCCTCTACTCGGCGAGCGACGGCAGCGTCACGATCACGAAGCCCGACGCCGCCGGCAACCAGGTGCCCGCCACGTGGGACTCCAGGTGCCTCGACGCAGGCGGGAGCAGAGTCGGCACGGCAGCCGGATCGACAAGCGCCAACCAGGTCAACCTCGCCGACGGCACCGGCACCGTCGACCTCGAAGCCGGCACGGCCAGCATCTCCTGGGACGGTGCCTTCACCGTGGTCTTCTACGGCGGAATGACGTACTGGTCCGTCGACGACCTCAGGCTCGACCTCACCGACGGCAGGGGCACGCTCACGGGCACCGCTGGCGGCTACGGCGCCGACATGGACGACCCGACGAAGTGGCAGAGACTCGACCCACAGCGTGTCACGCTCGCCACGATCGATGCCACGCCGGCCCAGCTCACGGCATCCGGTACCACCATCACCCCCGACTACCGGGGCGTGGATGCGGGCGCCGTCAGCACCCCGCAGGCCCGCACGGGCGACGACTGGGGCTCCTGGCCGAAGGACTTCGTGGCGTTCCACGAAGCGAGCGGGCAGTCGAGCTACTGGTACTCCTCGGGCGGCATCGCCGACCCGAAGAAGGTCGCCGCGCCGCTCGAGCTGCGCTTCGACACCTCCCCGACGGCCACTCCCGCCCACGAGCGGGTGGCGCTCGGCTACGCCGAGGGCACCGAGGTGCGATTCGCCAACCTCGGCGAGGACATCTCCGGGGAGCCCGTGCTCCGCGCCGCGGACGGGAGCGAGCTGCAGCTGCTGCCGGGCACGACCGCGCAGATCACGGCCGGTGCCGGTCTTGGCACGTGGGACGTCGCGGACCTGCCCGAGGGTGCGCACGTGTTCACCCTCGCCGTGCGCAACGGTGCAGCAGAGGCCCCGATCGACCTCGGCGCCGGCCACCAGCTCCGCATCACCGTCGTACCGCCGCTCGGGACGACGACGCAGCCAGGAGTGACGGTCAGCGACGTCCAGGCGAACTCGTTCACGACCACCATCACCTGGCCTGCCGACGGCGGAGGCCCCCCGACGGGGTACCAGGTGCAGCTCACGCAGGGCGGCACGGCCGTCGGTGCGATCCTGCAGGTTCCAGCGGATGCGACAGGCCGGGGAACGACCATCGTCCCCGGGCTCACCGCCGACACCGAGTACGCGATCACCGTGACCCCGTACCTCGCAACCCAGGCTGGTGCATCCGCGACACAGCAGCTCAGCACAGGATCGCGCCCCGAACCCACCGTGCCGCCCGAGCAGACAACCGCGCCCACGACGCCCCCGACTACCGAGCCGACCACACCCACTGACGGCGGCGGCGCATCCGCCGACGGCGCGACGTTCTACTGGGGGCTCAACAAGGAAGCCACGAGCGGCGCCTACGCCGGAGGATGCAACTTCCTCGCGGCAGGCGAGGCCGGAGACACGGGCTCATCGCGGGCCTGGAACGCGAGCGAGTACCGCTCCGCCGACGGCAACGTGACCATCATCAAGCCCAACGGCAACGGCTTCGAGCAGGCGAGCTGGGCGACGAAGTGCATCGACCGCACCGGCACCGCCGTCTCGACGGCACGGCTCGGCTCGCACACGGAATCCCAGGTGCGCATCACGGGCGGCGAGGCGACCCGCTCCGGGTCGGAGCTCACCGTGCAGTGGCGCGGCAGCTTCACCGTCGCCTTCTACGGCGGGCTCACCTACTGGACGGCAACCGACCCCGTGCTCAAGGTGGACGGGAACGGCAAGGGCACCATCACCGCGACCGCGTCCGGCTACGGGGCGTCGATGACGGATGCCTCGAAGTGGATGCCGCTGGCCGAGCGCACCATCACCCTCGCCAACCTGACCGGCGTCGACACCAGCGGCGATGTCATCACGACCACCCCCGACTACGTGGGCGTCTCATACAGCGGCACCGGCCAGTCGCAGGGAGTGGTCGGCGGGGGCGACTCGACCGCGACAGCACAGGCGGCACGCACGGCGCTGAACTCCAGCTACTGGGGCGCGTTCCCGTCGGACTTCGTCGACTTCCAGAAGGAGACCGGCCAGTTCTCGTACTGGTTCACCTCGAACGGCGCTCGCGACGCCTACAAGCCGACGATCCCGCTCACGGTGAGCCTCGCCGGCAACCACACGCCCACCGTGGGCGCGTACAGCGCGCCGGCCGCGCCGACGCTCACGCAGAACAACGCCTCGAGCGGGACGCGGGCTCCGAACGCGGCCGCACCCGCCACCACCACGACGGCGCCTGCGGCCGGTGTCGCGACCGCCGGCGGGGGAGCCGCGCAGTCGGAGGCTGGCCCGGTCGCTACCGCGAGTGAGGCCTCGGGCCTGCAGATCGGGGAGATCACTGCGCCTATGGTGCTCGGCGGGGGAGCAGGCATGCTCGCCATCGCCGGTCTGAACTGGTCGATCTCGCTCCTCGTCCGACGAAGGCTCGGCCTCGACCCGAACCTCTTCGGGTAGGCGCGGCTTCCGACCCGTCGGAGCCGTCGTCCGCTCGCCCAAAGTGGAGTTGTGGTCGTCAAAGCGCGCTCGTAGCGACCGCAACTCAGCTCCCGGCCTTGTGCTGGGACGCGCGCGACGTTTGCGGGGAGTCGAGATGCCCCGAGGGGGCGAACCTGTGGTCCGCTCGCCCAAAGTGGAGTTGTGGTCGTCAAAGTGCGCTCGTAGCGACCACAACTCAGCTCTCGGCCTTGTGCTGGGACGCGCGCGACGTTTGCCGGGTTCGCTCGTGTCGTTTGTTGCTCTGCGCGCTGCTCTACTCGCTGCCTTGGTACCTCGACATAGTTGTGGCGGGATGCTGTTGCTCCGCTTCCCGACCTCACCTGGCCACAACTTTGCGCTCGTGTCGCTCGTGGGCGGTGCCGTCGAGTGCAGATGCAGGCGCGCAGGTCCGGTTGCAGGCGCGCCGCGGGTGAAGATGCGGGGAGAGGCGCAAACACGGGTCCAGATCCGGGTGCGGGTGCAAGCACGGGGGCAGGTGCGGGCGCAAGTGCGGATGCGGATGTGGGCGCAGGTACGGGTGCGGGCGCAAGTGCGGATACGGGCGCAGATGCAGGGACAGCTGCGGGTGCGCGTGGCGCGTGGCGGGTGCGGGTGAAGGGTGCAGGTCCAGGCTCAGGCTGCGGCGCAGTGTTGTGGCCCGGTGCTGGTGCCGCTCGTCCCGACCGCGTTTCGCCACAACTCTGCGCGCACTGGCCGGGTTAGGAGCCGCTCCCGCGAGGTGCGCGAGTCGGTGCGGAGGCCTGCGGGCACGCGAGAACGGCCCGCATCCGAGTGGACGCGGGCCGTTCGCACCTGCGCACCTGCGCACCTGCGCGTCTGCGTCTGCGTCTGCGCGCGCTTGTCGCTAGAAGCGCGCGTCGAGCGCTTCGAAGATGCGCTCGTTGCAGGTGAAGCTCGCGTTGGCTTCGTCGAGGAGGCGCACGATGGCCGCTTCGTCGAAGGCGAGGTCGTCGAGCTGGGTGCGGTAGGCGCGCTTGAACGGCACGATCGCGGGGATCTCGGTGAAGTCGAAGAACGTCGCTTCGTGCGCGGGGAGACCGTAGGTGCGGTCGAGCATGACGCGCATTGCCTGGCCACCGGAGAGGTCGCCGAGGTAGCGCGTGTAGTGGTGTGCGAGGTAGCGGGCCGGGTCGTCGGCGGATGCGGTGATGCGTTCCGCGTACTCGCGGGTGGCCGGGAGCTCACCGGGGAGCGGCTGCGTGAGCCGCGGAGCGAGCGCTTCCAGGTCGGCTGCGATCGAAGCGGCACGGTTCAGCTCAACGGCCGGGATAGCGCCGAGCTTGTTGCTCTCGCGCACGGGGACCGCCGCGCTCTCGAGTGCTTCGTACATGAAGCCGTACTGCTGCAGCAGCGCAGCCCAGGCGTCGATGCCGAGCTGGCCGCCCAGGAGGCGCTCGAGGAAGCGCGAGCGTTCGGCGCTTTCGTGGGCCTGCGAGGTGCGCTCGCGCAGGCGCGCGCTGATGGTCGTCGCGGTGTCGGTGACGATGGTCATGAGGGATCCCTTCGGGCGGGATCGGTGCGAGGGGATCGCACCGAAGACTGAATTCCCTCAGCTTAGGTGACCCTTACTTCTTCTGGGAATCCTCTGGGCGAAGATTTCACCCCATCGTTACACCCAGCTCGCAGCCACCTCCTCCGCACAGCGCTGCCCACGCGCGAATCCGGCGCGAGCGGCGGATGGTCGCAGCGAGAGGTCCATGGCGTTGGCCCCGAACAGGTGGTCGAGCTCAGCACCCGGGAAGATGGTCTCGACGGTGCTGCCGGTCGTGCGCAGCTCCTCGAGCTGCGCATCCAGCTGCAGGCCCCACTCGCGCGGTGTGAGGCTCTTCCCCGAGAACGGGGCAAGCACCAGGACACGGTCGAAGCCCATTGCGAGGTCGGCGTTCTCGTTTCGGCGGAAGCCGCCGTCGATGAGCCACCGATCGCCGACGCTGTACGGGAGGCCGCTCGATGTGCTCGCTGCGACGACGTCGACGAGGTCCGCACCGCTGTGCTGGTCGAACGTCACCGGGTCGCCGGTCGCGGCGTCGACGGCGGTGAGCAGCAGCTGCCTCGCAGGCCAGTCCAGCACTGGGAGGCGGGAGGCGACGATGCTGCGCCAGCGGTCCTGCCACGATCCGTCGGCAGCCGACAGCCGCTCGAGCGCGGATGCGCCGAGTCGTCGGCGCATGTCCGTCGCGTCCGCGGATCCGGCGATGAGCCGCTGCATCTGTTCGAGCTGGGCTGCGACCTGTTCGGATACTGCCCCCGGTGTGGGCGGGTGCCGGGGCCCGGACGGGAGGGGTCGCGCGGGCGCGGCGAGAATCGCCTCGAACAGGTCGGACGGTGTCGCCCCGGCGAGCTGAGCACCGGCGGTTGCCCCCGCCGAGGTGCCCACGACGAGGTCGGCGGACGCGACGTCGAGGCCCGCCGCGTCGAGGCCCGCGAGCACCCCGATGAGCCAGGCGTTGCCGGTTGAGCCGCCTCCGCCGAGCACAAGTGCGCGGCGGGGGCTGCGTGCGTCAGACGGCACGAGCAGGGGAGCGGAGGAGGAAGGGAGGTCCATGGGAGTTGCCTTTCACGGTGCGTGACGGGCGCTCCCAGCGCGACCTGCTTAGTCGCGAGTTCGTGAGCTGCGGGGAGCACCCACTGTTGGTCCTGCGTTCATGGGTGTCACCTCCTGGCTTCGAATCACGATGGAGAACACCCTACGCCTGGCGGGGCGGATCGCGAATCAACCGAGAGCCGAGAGCCTGGCTCAGGCCTCGTTGATGCTGGCCACGAAGGCACGGGGAAGGCGGAGCTCGACTGCCAGCAGGTCGACGCTGACCCCTTCCTCGACGAGCGCTCGCACCCCCACCGTCAGCTCCTCGCGGCGCTGCGCGGGCAGGGCGTGACCCGTCGCCGGGAGAAGTGACTGCAGGTGAGTCAGACGGATGCGCTGATCCCCGGTCAGCGACGCCTGCTCACGCTCGCCTGTGCTGAACCGGAACTCCCAGTCCGGGACCGACTCTGCAGGCACTTGGTTGCCGTCGCTGAGCATGCCGCCGAGGATACCGGGCCGAGGCGCGAGGCGGCCAGGGAGTGCCTTCGGAGCGGTTCGAGGTGGCCGGCGGACGGGTTGCCGTTGCTCGACGTACGCTCGATCAGATGGATGCCATGCGTGAACCACTTGAAGCTGCCCTCGAACGACTGGCGCCGGGCAACGGCGATCCGCTTGCGCGCGTCACGGCGACGCGCGACGCGGCCAGATGGCTCGAGGAAGTCGGCCTCGTGGATGCTGTCGAGCGCGCTCGCGCCGCCGGTTCGACGTGGGCGCAGATCGGAGCGGCGCTCGGCGTCACGGGGGCGACCGCGACCACGAGATTCGGCGGCACCCCGGAGGAACGCGAGGCCAGGGCGCGGCAGTCGCGCGAGCGTGCGGCGCAGCGAAACAAGATCGCATCCGAGGCGATCGGCGCCACACCTCGCGGGGAGCTGCCTGGCATGTCGGTCGCCGACGCTGCCGAGAAGCTCGACGTGCAATTGGGGACGTTCCGGCGCCGCATCCAGGTTGCGCGGGAGAAGAACAGCGCAGCCTTCGCGGCCGCGATCACGGTGGTGCAGCTCTCACCCAAGCGCGAGGTCATGCGCGTCGTTGACCTCGCAGCGGCCGCGCAGATCTAGCGGCGCGCACCGCGGGGCTCGCTCACCCCAGGTATTCGCCCGCCTCGTACCTGACGTGCTGGATGACGACAGCGGCGCTGATCTCGAGCGCGATGAGGACCGTGATGATGCCGAGCGACCACCACACTGACTTGTGGGTGCAGGCGGCGGTGATGGCGGCCGCCGAAAGGCTGAAGAACCAGACCAGGAAGTGAGCGACACCGGCTATCCACGTCGTGAGGATGGCCTCCTCGTAGTGTCCCTTGGGTGTGGTCCAGGTGTCGCTCGCGTTGGCTTCGGGGCCGTAGTGGAGGACCTCGCCGACGCTGAGCGCGAGGAAGACGCCGATGACGAGCGTCGCCGCCGCCGCGAACAGGATGATGACGGTTGCGATGCTCCACCCGAGGATCGGGCGCCAGGCCGAGGGGCGAACTGGGCGATGCTCGGCCGTGTGCCAGGTGGGCACGTCGTCGCTCATCGCACCGCGAGGTCGAGTAGAGGCCAGCCGACGGGAACCACGATGACGATGACCGAGAGCAGGACGAGCATCCCGAACGTGCGGCCGAAGGCGCGCGGACCGATGCTGGCGAAACTGACGGCGGCCCCGAGGTATGCGATCCAGGCGACGCCGAGGGCGAGGATCGCGAGGTCGGTCATGGACTTCGCCTCGCCGTAGTTCAGCGCGGCGGACGAGTGCGGATCCCGGTCACCCTCCATCGCGGCACCGTAGACGAGCATCTCCGCGATCCCTTGGCCGAGTGCGAGCGCCAAGAACCCGAGAACGAACACCCCCGATACGGCGAGGGCAATGGTCCTGGCTTCCCCGTGCGGCGCGCGTGCGCTTGCCGCTGCGCTTTCCGGCTCGGATTCCACCATCGACATGGCACGAGCTTAGATCTCGTCTGCCCGGGACGCTGTGGCTCAGGGCAGCGATTCGCGGCCCTGCCGAGCGGATCGCCTCGCGGCGCCTCGCATCCCCGCTAGCGCCCGGTGGCCTCGGATCCCTCGAGATCGTCCTGCGCCTGCCTCGCGGCGCGCATGCCGATCCGGCGGTTGTGCAGCGCTGCGACCCCGAGAGCCGGCACGAGCAGGATCACCCCCAGCAAGACGGCGGTCAGGAGGAATGTCAGGTCTGCGGCTCGCCCGAGCAGCTGCAGTCCAACAATGACGGCGAAGACCATGACCAGGCGGGGGAGGAACCACAGGCGCGGCAGCTTCGGCGGCCGGCCGAACAGCGGGATCCTCTGCCCCGGGATGCTCCTGGACAGTCGGACGACGTCGACGGCGCACGCCGCCGATCCGATGGCCAGCAGCACGATGCCCCAGAAGAGTTCCATATGGCCCACACCAACACGTTGTTCTGGGTGACGCCTCACCGCGGCGGTGGGACTCGAGGACCTGGTCGCCCATGGAGGCGATGCGTCCAGGGTCTTGTCGTCTCGGTCATGATCTTCCTCACAGCGATGCTCTTCGTCGCCGCAGGCGTCATCGTCCTGGCGCTCGTGGCGAAGATCGGCACGAGCACCTCTCAGAGGCGAGGGAGCTCTGCCTCATAGAGGCTGCACGCCAGCTCGCGTGCACCGTCGGGTGAGATGACGGTGGCATCCCGAACGTGCCGAAACCCTCGCTGTTCGTAGTACGACCGCAGCACGCGGTTCTCGGTCGCGCAGTCGAGTCGAAGGAGCGGAATGCTGCCAGCCGTCGCCTGCGACCGCGCCCAATCGAGGATCCTCTCGCCGAGACCGACGCCCCGGTGCGTCTGCGCGACCGCCAAACGGTGCACGTAGAGAGCCGTGCGCGCGGTGGTGCCCCAGATCGCGGTGTCGGAGTCGGAGAGGGTGACCGTCGCCACGGTGAGGTCCCCGTCCCTCACGACGAACAGGCGCCCGTCCGCCGCATCGGATTCCAAGAGCGACATCGGCACCTCGTCCTGCCACTGGTCGATGCCACGAGACGCCAACCAGGCACGCGCTTGGGCGATGAGATTCGCTACCGCGGCGACGTCAAGCTCGGACGCCGCTTCGACGCGAACGTGGTCTTCGATCATGATTCACCAACGTACGGCGCTGTTCGTGAGAGCCCTGGAAAGATGCTCGGCTTGTCCCGCACGAGCGAGCATCACTCCGGCTCGGCCCACAGGTTGAAGGTCAGGCGTTGTGACTACGCGGCGGTGTTGCGTGCCCATTCATCCTGCTCAGTCGGCCGGGACCACTCCTCGCGTGCCGCGGTAGCTTCGCGAGCGACGTCGCGCAGCCACAGCGTCGAGTCGGGCGCCCACCCTGCGATCACGGATGCGAACTCCGTATCGACGCCCACGACCTGCGTTGCCGAGGAGTAGTAGCCCAGGGCCGTGAGGTGCACGGCGTCCCAGTCCTGCGCGACGCGCTCCCAGTGCGGAATGACCCAGCGACCGTTCCGCCCAGTCGTCCGGAACCAGTCGTGGCGCCGCGACGCCGTCACCTCGGCCGGGTAGTCGCGGCAGAGCCTCGCCCAGTCGTCTGCCGACTCGATCTCCAGCACGGACCCAACGCCGCTGACCGGAATGAAGGTCGCCGCCGTCCAGCCGAAGGAGTCCTCCATGAGCTCGAGCGCCGCCTCCACGGTTCCTCGGGTTTCGAGGATTGTCTGTGGCACCGACCACCAGGTTCCCGACCAGCGCGCGTGCGGATCCAATGGTCGGTCTCGCGCTGCCCGTTGCTCCTCGTCGGCCAGCTCCCGCGTCCACGTCCGGAGGGCGGCTGCCGGGTCGGTGGGGAGCGGTGCGGCGTTCTCCGCCGGGTTCCAGTCCACCGCCCACTGCTTCTTTCCCCGCGGGGAGGCGAGGCCCGGGAGCGCTGCTGCGACGAGTTCAGCGATCGGGTGGAGTGCGGCCCGGACTTCGGGCAACGCCGCAACCTCGTCGTTGCCGTCTGGTTCCTGCCAGTAGCGGGCCGAGTTGAGTGACGCGCGCAGGGCTTCCGTCACGCCCTCGGGATCGACCGTTGCCAGGTCGACGCCGCTGAGGCACGCGGCCAACTCCTCAGCAGTGGGGATCGGATCGTCCGTGGGCATGGGCGCGTGTCCGGTCAGGCTGTAGAGAACCCCCGGGTTGACGTCGACGTGACGCGCGAGTGGGAACAGGGCTGAGCCGACCGCTGGGCTGGAGTGCACGGCGTACTCGAGGCACAGCCTGCGCCCGCGGGGGCCGAGGAGCAGACGGGCGGCGACATCGCGCGCGGCTCCCGAGCATCCCATGGCCGGGACATCCGGACCGGTCACCGAAGTGCTCCGATCGATCGCTCGGTCACTCGGAAGGGGTCGTGGTTGAAGAAGCCGTTCCTGGCGTCCAAGAGGAGTCGCTGTTGCTCAGCGACCACGAAGCTGGATTCCGCGCCCCCGATGCCGACCGCGCTTCTGGTTCCGTGGTACCTCGCACCGACGCCGACTCTGTGCGAGCCAGGCTCAACGGTGATCTCGGTCGGCTGTCCCCAACGGGCCGGGTGGTCGACGTCGTCGACGCGGACGACGGGAACCGCGAAGAGAAGCAGGAACCAGGCACTGATCCAGTGGCCTCGCGGAACGACAACGACCGACGAACTCATGCATCCACCGTATCGGTCGAGGAATGAAGCCCCACCGGTTATAGCGTTGCTGGTGCAGTAATCCTGAATGTGTCTCTTCGGGAGTGCGACTCGGGCTCGCGCAGGTCTATTCCTACTGCGGGGCAGTTTCGAGCCGCTGACGATTGACCCGCCGGTTGTGGGCCACCGCCACGAAGAACCCGGGCAGGACAGCGACGGCTGCGAGCACCGCAGCCATGAACATCGGCAGCTCGGTGGCCCTCATGACGGTCAGGACGCCGTAGACGGTGGCGAACCCCATGATGACGCGCGCCACGTACCAGGCTCGGGGGAGCACCGGCGGGCGGCCGATCCACGGGATCCGGTGCTCAGGGTTCACGACCGCGTGGCGCCAGTTGTCGACGACCGCTGCCGTGCCGCCGACCACGATCAACGCGATACCCCAGAAGAGCTCCATGCCGTCCAGCCGAACATGCCGTTCTGGACGTCGGCTCAGCGCAGTCCGAGCGGGAGACGGTACCCGGACATCAGTCGTGCCGAGGAACACCTCGTCATTCCTGACGACTGCGTCCCAAGGCCTCCAAAGCGTGCCGAAGTGGCCGCAAGATGGAGGGGCCGAAGCCCCTCCATCGCAGCTACTGCAGTCCGCGGCGCTTGAGCAGCGGCTCGATGGGGGCGGGACCGCCGAGGAGGTCGCTGACCAGCGACATCGCCTCGCGGGAGCCACCAGGCTCGAGGATGCTGCGACGGAAGCGCTCGCCCGCAGCTCGCAGGCCGCCGTCGAGCTCCGCCTGCTCCGCGAACCAGTCGACCGTCGCCGCGTCGAGCACCTCGCTCCAGATGTAGCCGTAGTAGCCGGCGCTGTAGCCGCCGGCGAAGATGTGCTGGAAGTAGGGGAGCGTGTACCGCGGCGGCACGGCGGGAAGATCGAGCCCGTAGCGGCGCAGGACGGCTTGCTCGAATGCCTCGACGTCGGTCACCCCGGCCGCCTCCTCGGGCGACAGCGAGTGCCATTCGAGGTCGATGACCGACGCAGCCAGGTACTCGCTGGTGCCGAAGCCCTCGTTGAATGACGCCGAGTCGAGCAGGCGCTCGACGAGCTCCTCCGACAGCTGCTCACCCGTCTCGTGATGCTTCGCGTAGTTGCGCAGCACCTCGGGCCACAGCATCCACATCTCGTTCACCTGGCTCGGGAACTCGACGAAGTCGCGGGGCACATTCGTGCCACCGAGGCTCGGGTAGCCGACCAGCGCGAACAGGCCGTGCAGAGCGTGCCCGAACTCGTGGAAGAGCGTCTCCACCTCGTCGAACGTGAGCAGCGTCGGCGACCCCTCAGCGGGCTTCGGCACGTTCAACGTGTTGAGCACGACCGTCGGCTCGCCGAGCAGGCGGTTCTGCTGAATGACCGAGTTCATCCACGCGCCACCCCGCTTCGAATCGCGCGTGTAGAGGTCGAGCGAGAACAGCCCGACCTCGGTGCCGTCCTCGTTGCCCACCTCGTACACGACCGCGTCCGCGTGGTGACCGCGCAGCTCGGGCCGCTCGGTGAACGTGACTCCGAAGAGGCGGTTCGCGGCGTAGAAGACGCCGTTCTCGAGCACCGCCTTCGCCTCGAAGAACGGGCGCATCTGCGACGTGTCGACGGCGTAGTCGCGGGCGCGCACCTTCTCGGTGTAGAACGCCCAGTCCCACGGCTCGAGCGCGAAGCTCGGCTCACCGGCCGCGGCCTGTTCGGCGTCGATGGTGGCCTGCAGCACGTCCTGCTCACGGCGCGCGTTGGCGGCGGCGGGAGTCGAGAGCTGCTCGAGGCGCGCTCGGATCGCGGATGCGCTCCCTGCGGTCGACTTCGCCGCGGCGGCCTCAGCGTGGTTCTCGAAGCCGAGCAGACGGGCCCGCTCGGCGCGCACGCGCACCATCTCGAGCGCCGTGGCCCTCGTGTCGTGGTCGCCACCGCGGCTGCCGCGCGCGGACGACGCCTCGAACAGCTTGCGTCGCGTCTCGCGGTTCGTGAGCGTCGAGAGCAGCGGGTGGCCCGTGAAGAGCACCAGCGAGATCAAGTACTTGCCGGTGAGCCCGCGAGCCTCCGCGGCAGCGGATGCGGCCGAGATGGCACTCTCGTCGAGCCCCGCGAGTTCTTCCGCGGAGTCGACGACCAGGGCGAGCGCGTTGCTGTCGGCCTGCAGCTTCTGGTCGAACTGCACCTCGAGCTCCGACAGGCGGCCGTTGAGCTCACGCAGACGAGCCGAAGACGCATCGTCGAGGCCGGCACCCGCGAGGCTCGAGTTGCGGTGCAGCTTCTCGACCAGGAACGTCTGCTCGTCGGTGAGCCCTGCCTGCTCGCGGGTGTCGTACACCGACTGGATGCGCGCGAACAGTGCCCGGTTCAGCGTGATGGAGTCTTCGTGCGCCGTCAGCCGAGGCCCGATCTCCGCCTCGATCTTGTCGATGCCCGGGGTCGCATCGCCGGAGCTGAGCGTGAAGAAGACGGCGGCCGTGCGCTCGAGGAGCTGGCCGGATCGCTCGAGGGCCTCGACCGTGTTCGCGAACGTCGCAGGCTCGGGGTTCGCCGTGATCGCCTGGACCTCCGCGAGCTGCTGCGCCATGCCAGCTTCGAACGCCGGGAGGAAGTGCTCTTCGCGCACCTCTCCGAACGGCGGCAACTGGAAGGGAAGCGAGCTGGGGTTGGCGAACGGGTTCTCGGCGTCGAGCTGCACGGTCTGGGTCATGCTTCCAACCCTAGGCGCGACCACCGACACGGCACGCGCATCCGCTGTCCGCGCTCAGCGGACGCATCCGGTCGTCACCCCGTCCGCGAAACGCAGAGCGGAGTTGTGGTCGTTCTCACGCGATCGAGACGACCACAACTCAGCTTTGGGGACCGGGGACCGGGGACCGGGACGGGGAGCGGACCGTGGACGAGAGGGGATCGGGGCACGCAGGCAGGGCCCGGCGGTGCGGAGAGGTCGAGCGGGCAGCAGGGCCGGGCAGCGGGGAGACGCCGCTCAGGCGCGGGGCGCTGGCTCCGGGAAGAGATCGTCGTCATCTTCGTCTTCGTCGAACACGTCGTGCTCGGGGGAGTCCCCGTCGGCGACGCCGACGCCAGCTCCGACCGGTTCGTCGGCGCCGCTCACCTGCACCGAGCCGTCAGCGCGGAGCGCGACCCGCGGCCCCTGTTCGAGCTCGGCGACGGGCCGCCCCTCGAGCCAGGTGAGCGTCCACCACAGTTTCGAGACATCGTCGACGGTCGGGGAGAGGAAGTGCTCCTGTGCGGAGCAGGCCTCGACGAACTCCGGGTACTTCTCGAGCGAGCGGGGCGGGCGGCTGCCCGCCCGCCACCGTTCGCCGATGAGCACGTCTAGCCCTCGTTCTGCTGGCGGGAGTCGACGGAGATCTCGAAGCGGACCTCGTCGCTGCGGCTGCCCATGCGCGCGGACTGCTGCAGGCCGACCTCGTCCTCGGCGTCGACCAGCCACGAGATGGCGTCGAATCCGCGCTTCGCAGCCGCGGCGAACACCGCGCCGAGGAGCTCCTCGTTGACGGCCGCCCGGTTCGAGTCGGCGCCCGAGTACTTCGCCTCGATGTTCAGCACCGTGCGCGCACCGCGGATGTCGAGGCGCTCACGGAACAGCACGTAGCCGCGGGGCTCGCCCTCGACGAACGCGATCATGCCCTCGAGGTTGCCCGTCTTGCTGGCGACGTGGCGCCACACGCCGAGCGCGCGCCCGTCGTTCGAGCTCTCGCCCAGCGCATCCACGTGCTGCGCGAAGAGCGGCTGCCAGACGAAGTAGTCGGTCGGGCCCATGGCCCTGACCTCGATGCTGGGACGCGCCGCGGCGCGGTCCCGCGTTCGCTTGCGGGGCTTGGCCTTTTCAGGAACTGTCATGCCGGCCCTGACTCCTCTTCTGTCACTGACGTCGCTGCTGCACTCAGACTTGGGGGGAACCCCCAGCCTACGACGACGCTTCGGTCTGCGGGACGACGAGCAGCTCGATATCCCGGACCTCGAGCGCCTCGGCGACCTCGAAGTCGAGCTGCTCGATGCGACCGACGTGGCGGAGATCCGCGGAAGCGAGGCGAAGCAGCGCCACCGACTCCTCGGGTGCCGCGATGACCGCACTCGCCACTGGCGTCTTCTGGGAAGCCTTCGCCGCGGTCTTCGCGCCGCGGATGCTCGTGAGGGCCGTGCTTGTCAGTGCGAGGAGCGCGCCGTCCTGGTCGCCGGCCGCCGCGAGGTCCGCCGACGTCGGCCAGGCCGCCGTGTGCAGCTCGGAGTCGTGCCACCACGACCACGACTCGGCGGTCGCGAAGGGGATGAACGGGGCGAAGAGGCGCTGGAGCACGTCGATCGCCGAGCGCATGGCGGTGACGGCCGAGGCCTGAGCCGCGGCGTCCTCGCCGGCGCCGTACGCGCGCTCCTTCACGAGCTCGAGGTAGTCGTCGCAGAACGTCCAGAAGAACGTCTCGGTGACCTCGAGCGCGCGAGCGTGGTTGTAGTCGGAGAACGCCTTCGTCGCCTCGCCGACGACGCGGTTCAGCTCGGCGAGCATCGAGCGGTCGAGCGGCTCCGTGACCTCGCCGACGTGGTCGCCGTAGCCCAGCACGAGCTTCGACGCGTTGAGCACCTTGATCGCGAGGCGGCGGCCGATCTTGATCTGCGTCGGGTTCTTCGGGTCGAACGCCGCGTCGGTGCCGAGGCGGCTGGAGGCCGCCCAGTAGCGGACGGCGTCGGAGCCGTGCGCCTGGAGCATGTCGGCGGGCGTGACCACGTTGCCCTTCGACTTCGACATCTTCTTGCGGTCGGGGTCGACGATGAAGCCGGAGATCGTGGCGTTCGACCAGGGGGCGACGCCGTGCTCGAGCTGCGCGCGCAGCACGGTCGAGAAGAGCCACGTGCGAATGATGTCCTGGCCCTGCGGGCGAAGGTCGTAGGGGAAGACGAGACCGAAGAGCTCCTCGTCGGACTCCCATCCGCCAGCGAGCTGCGGGGTGAGGGAGGAGGTCATCCAGGTGTCCATGACGTCGACCTCGCCGAGGAAGCCGCCAGCTTCGCCCCGCTGCGCCTCGGTGTAGCCGTTCGGGACGTCGGAGGACGGGTCGACGGGCAGCTGCGACGCATCCGGGGTGATGGGCGACTCGTACTGCACCTCGCCGTCGGCGTCGATGGGGTACCAGACGGGGATGGGCACGCCAAAGAAGCGCTGGCGCGAGATCAGCCAGTCGCCGGAGAGGCCCTCGACCCAGTTCTCGTAGCGCACGCGCATGAAGTCGGGCCAGAAGGAGATCTCGCGGCCGAGCTCGATGAGGCGGGCCTTGAGGTCGACGTCGGTCGCGCCGTTCTTCACGTACCACTGGCGGGTAGAGACGATCTCGAGCGGGCGGTCGCCCTTCTCGAAGAACTTCACGGGGTGCTGGATGGGCTTGGGGTCGCCGACCAGGTCGCCGGACGCCTGGAGGAGCTCGACGACGGCCTTCTTGGCGCTGAACACGGTCTTGCCGGCGAGCTCGGCGTACGCGGCCTTGCCCGCCTCGCTCGTGATGGCCTCTGGGGCGTCCGCGATGAGGCGGCCGTCCTTGCCGAGCACGGTGCGGTTCGGGAGCTTCAGCTCACGCCACCACACGACGTCGGTGACGTCGCCGAACGTGCAGATCATGGCGATTCCGCTGCCCTTGTCCTTCTGGGCGAGCGGATGCGCGAGCACGGGCACCTCGACACCGAACAGGGGCGTCGTGACGGTCGTGCCGAAGAGCGGCTGGTAGCGCTCGTCGTCGGGGTGCGCGACCAGGGCCACACACGCCGGGAGGAGCTCGGGGCGCGTCGTCTCGATGAAGATCGGCTCGCCGCCCTCGCGGGCGAAGCCGATGCGGTGGTAGGCGCCCGGCTGCTCGCGGTCTTCGAGTTCGGCCTGCGCGACGGCCGTGCGGAAGGTGATGTCCCACAGCGTCGGCGCCTGGTCCTGGTAGGCCTCGCCGCGCTCGAGGTTGCGGAGGAACCCGAGCTGGCTCTTGCGGCGCGAGGAGTCGTCGATCGTGCGGTAGCTCTGCGTCCAGTCGACCGAGAGGCCGAGCTGGCGCCAGAGCTCCTCGAAGGCCTTCTCGTCCTCGATGGTGAGCTGCTCGCACAGTTCGATGAAGTTGCGGCGCGAGATGGGCTGCTGGTCGGCGGCCTTGATGCTCTTGCCGTCGCCACCCTCGTGCGGCGGCGTGAAGTCGGCCTCGTAGGGGAGCGATGGGTCGCAGCGCACGCCGTAGTAGTTCTGCACGCGTCGCTCGGTGGGGAGGCCGTTGTCGTCCCAGCCCATCGGGTAGAAGACGCGCTTGCCGCTCATGCGCTGGAAGCGCGCGACGACGTCGGTGTGCGTGTACGAGAAGACGTGGCCGACGTGGAGCGAGCCTGACGCCGTGGGGGGAGGCGTGTCGATCGAGTAGATGTCGCCTCGAGTCGCGCCTTCGCGGTTGAAGCGGTAGGTGCCGGAGTCCTCCCAGCGCTCACCCCACTTGACTTCGAGGCCCTCGAGGACGGGCTTGTCAGGAATGCCCTGAGTTGAGGAAGAAGAAGGAACTGAGGGCGAGCTGGACATGCACACTCCGTGTCGATGTTGGCGGCACCGAGTCTGGGGTGCCTGTTGTGAACCCGTCTAGGGTAGCGGCTCCAGGGGTGTCGCGGGTTGCCGGGCGGGTCGCGTGCGAGGGCAAGGAAAAGCCCCTCAGGGGCGCATCCTTG
This sequence comes from Pseudoclavibacter sp. RFBI5, assembly GCF_002931395.1. Taxonomy (NCBI): domain Bacteria; kingdom Bacillati; phylum Actinomycetota; class Actinomycetes; order Micrococcales; family Microbacteriaceae; genus Pseudoclavibacter; species Pseudoclavibacter sp. RFBI5. The sequence continues at coordinate 17,779 of NZ_PSYA01000008.1, forward strand.
AGGGGCTCAGCTGCGAACACAGGGGTTCGAGCTGCCAGGAGTTGTGCGCCCCTCCGCGCCACGCGCGCGCGGAGGGGCACAGCTTGCGGCGAGTGGTCGGAGTCCCGCTCGCCGCCGTCTGTCAGGCCCCGATGGGGGCCTTGGTCTGGGTGGATGCGGCAGCCGCGTCCAGCGCACCGTGCACGGCGTCGAGCTCGGTGTAGAGCGCCGCGGGGACCTTCTCGCCGATGCTGTCGAAGTACTCGCGGGTCACGCCGACCTCCACGAGCCACGACTCGGGGTCGACCGTGAAGATCTCCTCGAGTGCGGCGGGCTCGAAGCCCTCGAGGCCCGAGATGTCGATGTCGCTCGTCACGGGCAGCTGGCCGATAGGGCTCTCCAGCGAGTCGGCACGGTTCTCGAGTCGGTCGACGATCCACTTCACGGCGCGCACGTTCTCGCCGAAGCCGGGCCACAGGAACTTGCCGTCCTGGTCCTTGCGGAACCAGTTGACCTGGAAGATGCGGGGTGCCTTGTCGCCGAGGTCGGCGCCGATGTTCAGCCAGTGTCCCCAGTAGTCGGCCATGTGGTAGCCGGCGAAGGGCTGCATGGCGAAGGGGTCGCGGCGCAGGATGCCGACTGGGCCCTCTGCGGCCGCGGTCTGCTCGCTGGCGAGCGTCGCGCCGAGGAAGCAGCCGTGCTGCCAGTCCTTCGACTCGAAGACCAGCGGGACGTTGCTCGCACGGCGGCCGCCGAAGAGGATCGCGTCGACGGGCACGCCGTCGGGAGCCTCCCAGGCGGGGGAGAGGGTCGGGCACTGCGAGGCGCGCACCGTGAAGCGGGCGTTCGGATGCGCGGCCTTCGTTCCGGACTCGGGAGTCCAGTCGTTGCCCTGCCAGTCGATGAGGTGCGCGGGCGCCTCGTCGGTCATGCCCTCCCACCAGACGTCGCCGTCGTCGGTCAGCGCGACGTTCGTGAAGATCGTGTTCGTCGTGATGGTCTCCATCGCGACGGGGTTGGTGTCGTAGCCCGTGCCCGGTGCGACGCCGAAGAACCCGAACTCTGGGTTGATAGCGTTGAGTCGACCGTCGGCCGCCTTGCGCATCCACACGATGTCGTCGCCGAGCGTCTCGACCTTCCAGCCATCGAGCTTCGGCTTCATCATCGCGAAGTTCGTCTTGCCGGTCGCGGAGGGGAATGCACCCGTGAGCGTGTAGGTCTTGCCCTCAGGGCTCGTGACCTGGATGAGGAGCATGTGCTCGGCCATCCAGCCCTCGTCGTGCCCCATGGCCGACGCGATGCGCAGCGCGAAGCACTTCTTGCCGAGGAGCGCGTTGCCGCCGTACCCGGAGCCGTAGGAGATGATCTCCCGCGTCTCGGGGAAGTGGGTGATGTACTTCGACTCGTTGTGCGGCCAGGCGACGTCGGGGCGGCTCGAGCCGTCCTCGAACTCGAGCGGGAAGCCGACCGTGTGCAGGGCCTTCACCCAGTCGCGTCCCGGCGTGAGGTGCTCGAGGGCGCCGTCGCCGGAGCGGGTCATGAGAGCCATCGACAGCACGACGTACGGGGAGTCCGTGATCTCGACGCCGTACTGCGTGATCGCCCCGCCGAGCGGGCCCATCGCGAAGGGAACGACGTACATGGGGCGGCCGCGCATTGAGCCGTCGAAGAGGCCGCTCAGCTCGGCCTTCATCTCGGCCGGCGCACGCCAGTTGTTCGTGGGGCCCGCGTCTTCCTCGTTCTCCGAGCAGATGTAGGTGCGGCTCTCGACGCGGGCGACATCGCCGGCGTCGGAGCGGGCGAGGTAGGAGCCAGGGCGGAGCTCTTCGTTGAGCTTGATGAGCGTGCCTGCTTCGACCATCTCGGCGGTGAGGGCGTCGATCTCGGACTGGGAGCCGTCGCACCAGACGATGCGGCTCGGCTTCGTCAGTGCGGCGATCTCGCGGACCCAGTCGTTGACTTCCGGGTTCGCTGCCCGCTGCGGGACGTCGAGGTGGTCATGTGCCTGTTCAGTCATTTCGATGCTGCTTTCACGGTTCTGCATGCGAGCTGTCTCCGTCTCGCATACGTGCATGGCGTCGTACACCCAGTGTTGACCTGCGCCGGGCGCCCCGGGATGGAGATTGGCCGAGAAAAATGGCAAAATTTCACACATCAGCAATTCAGATGCCCGGAGGCACCCATGAGCGGACTCGGTCCTTTCCCCGCTGCGCAAAAATCGACAGCAACCACAGGGAAAGGCGGCGCAGTGGATTCCCTCCTGCTCGGGCGGCGCATCCGCTACTACCGCAAGGAGCGCTCGCTCACGCTCGAAGCGCTCGGCGAGAAGACCGGGCTGCTCGCCAGCCAGCTCTCGCTCATCGAGAACGGCAAGCGCGAGCCGAAGCTCTCCGTGCTGCAGCAGCTCGCCGAGGTGTTCGACGTCGACCTGAGCGAGATGCTCGCCAACACGCCGCCGGATGATCGCTCCCGCCTCGAGATCGAGCTCGAGCGCGCGCAGACCTCGACCGTCTACCAGGAGCTCGGGCTCCCGCGCATCCCCTCGACGAAGTCGCTCTCCGACGAGGTGCTGCGCGCCCTCACCGGCATGCACAGCGAGATCGTGCGCCGCCGGACCGAGGCGAGCGCGACGCCCGAGGAGGCGCGCCGCGCCAACACCGAGCTGCGGCTCGCGATGCGCGCCCACGACAACTACATGCCCGACCTCGACAAGCTCGCCGACGAGCTGCTCAGCAGGGTGGACCACACGCGCGGCGCCCTCATGCACCACTCGGTCGGCAAGATGGCCGACCACCTCGGGTTCCAGCTCATCTACGTCAACGACCTGCCCAGGTCCACGCGCTCCATCACCGACCTGGAGAACGGCCGCATCTACCTGCCGCCAGCCTCCATCCCCGGCGGGCACGGGCTGCGCGCGATGGCGCTGCAGGCGATGGCGCACCGGGTGCTCGGCCACCGCCGCCCCGAGGACTACGCCGACTTCCTGCGCCAGCGCCTCGAGATCAATTACTTCGCGGCGGCCTGCCTCATGCCGGAGGCGCGTTCGGTCGCGTTCCTCCGCGACGCGAAGGAGCGCCGCGACATGGCCGTCGAGGACTTCCGGGACGCGTTCGGCGTGACCCACGAAGCCGCCGCCCTGCGCATGACGAACCTGCTCACCTCGCACCTCGACATCAAGCTGCACTTCCTGCGCGTCGACGACAAGGGTTCCATCTCGAAGGCCTACGAGAACGACTCCCTCCCGCTCCCGCAGGACGTCACCGGCTCCGTCGAGGGCCAGTTCGTGTGCCGGAAGTTCTCGGCCGTGAGCGCCCTCGCCCGGACGAACCGGACCACGGAGACCTACCAGTACACCGACACCCCTGCCGGCACGTTCTGGTGCTCCACCCAGACCGGGCACGCCGACGCCGGCGAGTTCTCCATCACGATCGGCGTGCCGTTCGACGAGGCCCGCTGGTTCCGCGGGCGCGACACGAAGCAGCGCGCATCGTCGACCTGCCCCGACGGTGCATGCTGCCGCACGCCGGGGGCTGAGCTCAGCGAGCGCTGGTCGGCGAAGGCCTGGCCGAGCGCCCGAGTGCACGCGCACGTGTTCTCGCCCCTCCCGACGGGCGACTTCCCCGGCGTCGACCAGCGCGAGGTGTTCGAGTTCCTCGAGCGCCACGACATCGACGCGGACACGGCGACCGCCGACGCGTAGCCGGGAGCCGGGCTGGGAGTCGGGACCCGGTGCTCAGTCAGCGCCGTCGGCGTCTGGAACCAGATCACCCGTGCGCGCGTCCCGAAGCTCCACCCGCGTGAGCTGCCCGGCATCCACCCGCACGGTCAGGTAGGTGACCCGCGGCTGTCGGCGACGGTCGGTGGGGGAGCCGGGATTAAGGAGGCGCAGCCCGGTGGGGGTGGTCGTGTCCCACGGGATGTGGCTGTGCCCGAAGACCAGCACGTCGGTGTCGGGGAAGAGCGTGTCCATGCGGCGCTCCCGACCCGCCTTCTGCCCGGTCTCGTGGGTCATCGCGAAGCGGACGCCATCGAGTTCGACGCGGGCGACCTCCGGCAGGCGCTCTCGCAGTTCCGGGCCATCGTTGTTGCCCCACACGCCGACCATCCTGCGCGCCCGAGCCTGCAGCGCATCGAGCGTGTCGCTGTCGACCCAGTCACCGGCATGGAAGACCACGTCCGCGCGTTCGATCGCCCGCCAGAGCACCTCCGGGAGTGCCTGAGCGCGCTTCGGGAGGTGGGTGTCGGCGATGATCACGACGTCCAGAGTCATGCGTCCATGCTCGCAGCTGCGCCCGGATTCCTCCCTGTGCGGGCGGAGGGACATCTGGGGGAAAACCCCCGCTGAGGTGTGAGGGATGCTCCGTGTTGCGGCGAGGCGCGCGACCATAGCGTTGTGGACATGAAGAACAACGTCAAGCAGCTGAGTCTGACCTCGCTGCACCTCGCCGCCGGCGGCGTCATCGCGCCGCTCCTCCTCTCGCTCATGTTCGGTCTCCTCGGACTCGGCGTCGGACTGCTCTTCGTGCTGGGCGTCGGCGTCGTCGTCCTCGCTGGCCTCGCGTTCTCGTTCCGCGGCGTCTCCGCCTTCGAGCGGCGCCGGGTGGCGGCCCTCTACAACCGGCCGCTCGACGACGCCGGGATGCGCCGCTCGCGTCGCCGCGACGGCTGGCGGTTCGTGCTCACGCCCCTCGTGCAGTTCGCCGACGGGGCGAACTGGAAGGCGATGCTGCACCTCGTGATCGTCGCGGTGCTCGGAACGCTCTCCCTCGGCGCCCTGCAGCTCGGCGTCTCCGGCGTCTTCGCGCTCTTCTCGCCGCTGCAGAACCGGGAGACCCTGACCGTCTGGGGCATGGACTTCGCCGTCACCCCGTTCATCGGCCTGCTCATCGGCATCGGCATGCTGCTGATCGCCATCGCCCTCATCGTCGCGTTCGCCTACGTGCAGCGCGCGGCGTCCATCAGCCTCCTCTCCCGCGACCGGGAGCAGCAGCTCGAGGAGGAGGTGCGCGACGCGGGGCGTCGCCGCACCGTCGCTGTTCGAGGCGCCGCCACGGAGCGCGACCGCATCGAGCGTGACCTGCACGACAGCGTGCAGCCGAGGCTCGTCTCGATCGGCATGACGCTCGGCATGGCCAAGCAGAAGCTGAACTCGGATCCCGCCAGGGCTGCCGAGCTCATCGACGAGGCGCACGCCTCGACGAAGGACGCCGTCACCGAGCTGCGGCAGCTGGCCCGTGGGTTCCAGCCCGCCGTGCTCACCGACCGTGGCCTCGATGCCGCGCTCTCGGGGCTCGCTGCCCGCTCGCACATCCCCGTCGTGCTCGACGCGCAGCTCCCCGGACGCTGCTCGAAGGATGCGGAGGCCGCCGTCTACTTCGCGGTCGCCGAGTCGCTCGGCAACGCGGCGAAGCACTCCGGTGCGTCGGAGATCTCGGTGCAGGTCCGCATGCGCGGCTCGATGCTCTGGGCCCGCATCCAGGATGACGGCCGGGGAGGGGCACGTCTCGTCCCTGGCGGCGGACTCGACGGGGTGACCGACCGCATCGAAGCGGCAGGCGGCGCGATCATGATCTCGAGCCCGCCGGAAGGCCCGACGACGATCGAGGTGAGCGTGCCATGCGCATCCTGATCTGCGAAGACTCCGCGCTCCTGCGGGAGGGCATCGCCCGCCTGCTCGAGGACGCCGGCCACACCATGGTGGGCATCCTCGCCGACGACGGCAGGCTCGACCGGCTCGTCGCCGAGACCGACCCGGAGCTCGTCATCCTCGACGTCCGCCTGCCACCGGGGTTCACCGACGAGGGCATCCGGGCCGCGCTCCGGCTCCGGGCCACCGACCCGAGCCTCGCCGTGCTGGTCCTCTCGCAGTACGTGGAGGAGCGGTACGCGTCGGAGCTCATCTCGAGTTCGAGGGGCGGGCTCGGCTACCTCCTCAAGGACCGGGTCGCCGACGTCGAGCAGTTCCTCGCCGGCGTCGACAGCGTCGCGGCCGGCGGCACGGTGCTCGACCCCGAGGTCGTCGCCCAGCTGCTCGCCAGGAAGACCAGGGATGCGCGTTTCGAGCGCCTCACGCCCCGCGAGTCGGAGGTGCTCGGGCTCATGGCCGAAGGTCGCTCCAACCACGCGATCGCCGAGGCGCTCCACGTCAGCGCGGGGAGCGTCGAGAAGCACATCTCGGCGGTCTTCCAGAAGCTCGAGCTCGACCAGGGCGACGGCGGCAACCGCAGGGTGCTCGCCGTACTCGCCCACCTCGACGGGCAGGGGCATGCGCCCCGCCCGCAGCCACAGACACACCTCGATGGACAGGGCCTCACGGCCCGCGCCACGAACGGAGAACTCCGATGACCACGCCAACTCTCGAGCCCGACACCCGCCCAGACGCGGACGCCGACGGCATCAGCCCGAAGCGATTCGGGTGGATCACCATCACGGTCGCGATCATCGGCGGCATGGTCGTCGCCGGAACCGTGACCAGCGGATTCTTCGCCAACCTCCGCGACGTCCTGCGCGACGAGACCACGATCAGCCAGTCGATCGCCGGCGTCACCTCGCTGCGCGTCGACATCGACTCGGTCGGCATGGAGATCGAGTTCGGCGACGTCTCGCAGGCCGAGCTGCGTGTGCAGTCGAAGGGGTTCACGAAGGCCGACGCGTGGCAGCTCGTGACCGAGGGCGGCGAGCTCGTCGTCGAGCGGGTGGGCGGCAGCAGGAACGGCGGCGGGTTCGGCGAGGAGGAGCTCTCGCTGACCCTCCCGGAGAGCCTGGAGGACGGGAAGCTGGACGCGCAGGTCAACGTCACCTCGGGGGCCGCGACCATCGACGGCGACTTCGGGGACCTGGTCATCGAGACGAACTCGGGTGCGAGCGACTTCGAGGGGTCGGCTGCCAACCTGAGCCTCACGACGGGGTCTGGCGCTTCCAACATCGACGCCGAGGTGTCGGGGGATGTGACGCTCGCCGCCAGCTCGGGGGCCCTCAATGCCATCTTCGGGGGAGCGGCCCCGAAGAGCACCGACATCTCCATCGAGTCGGGCTTCGGAAGCGTCTCGCTGCCGGACGGCACCTACAAGCTCGAGACGGGCTTGAACGAGTCGGGGATGGCGAACGTCAATGTCCGGCAGTCGGACTCCGCCAAGAACACGCTCTCCGTGTCCGTCGGCTCGGGGTTCCTGACGGTCGAGTAGGCGGTACCGGCGGCGATGCGCCCGGTCGGCTCAGCGCACCTCGAGGCTCTTGTGGGCGTCGAGGAGCGCGCGGCTGGCCGGGTGCTTCGGCGTGGAGAACAGCTCGGACACGGATGCCGTCTCGACGATCTCGCCGTCGCTCATGACGGCGACCCGGTCGGCGAGCTGCGCGACGACGGCGAGGTCGTGCGAGATGAACACGCAGGCCAGGCCCAGCTCGTCGACGAGTCGTTCGAGGAGCGCGAGCACCTGCGACTGCACGGTCACGTCGAGGGATGAGACGGGCTCGTCGCACATCAGCACCTCGGGTTCGGGGGCGAGCGCGCGGGCGATGGCGAGGCGCTGGCGCTGGCCACCGCTCAGGTGGAGCGGGCGGAGACCGGCGATCGAGCCGTCGAGCCCGACTCGCTCGAGCGCCGCGTCGATGGCGTCTCGCCGCGTCCGGACGGACGTCGAGCGCCCAGCGGTGAGCGCGTCGGCGAGGATCTCGCCGACCGTGCGCCGAGGGTCGAAGCTGGAGAGCGCATCCTGGGGTACGGAGCCGAGCTTGGCCCGGCGGGAGCGGCGCAGGCGCTCGGGGGCGGGGCTCCAGGCGACGCCGAGGAACGACACGGTGCCCGCGTCCGGCCGCTCCAAGCCGAGCGCGATGCGGGCCAGCGTCGACTTGCCGGAGCCCGAGCTGCCGACGATCCCGAGCGTCTCGCCGCGCGAGAGTGTGAAGGACGCCTCCCGCACGGCCTGGATGGGCGCGCTCCCCGTTCCCCGGAAGGTCTTCGAGACGCCGCGCACCTCCAGGAGCGGTCCAGGCGCATCCACCTCGGGCGTGGCCCTGAGCGAGTCGAGAGCCGCCTTCGGCTGCGCGGCGAGCAGCTGGCGAGTGACCCTGTGCTCGGGAGCGGTGAAGAGCCGCGCCGTCGGCGCCGTCTCGACGATGAGTCCTTCGCTCATGACGGCGACCCGGTCGGCGAGGCGCTGGACGACGCCCAGGTCGTGGGTGATGAAGAGCATCGTCATGCCGTCGGCCTTGAGCGCGTCGAACAGCTCGATCAGCTGCGCCTGCACGGCCTGGTCGACGGAGCTCGTCGGCTCGTCGGCGATGAGCAGCTCGGGTTCCCCCGCCAGGGCGGCGGCGATGAGCACACGCTGTCGCTGGCCGCCGGAGAGCTGACCGCTGCGGCGGCGTGCGATCGACTCGGGATCCTCGAGTCCGGCCCGCCCGAGCAGTTCGAGGACGCGGCTGCGGCGAGCCTCGCGCCCGAGATCGGTGTGCAGCCGCAGCGCGTCGTCGACCTCGCGCCAGACGGGGCGGAGCGGGTCGAGCGCGACGAGCGCATCCTGGTGCACGAGCCCGATGCGACCGCCGCGGATCGACCTCCAGCCGCCGTCGCCACTCGCCAATGGCAGGTCGACGCTGCCGAGGGTGAGCGTGCTGGCGTCCACTCGGGCGCCGTCGCCGCTCAGCCCGAGCAGCGCCCGGGCGGTCACCGACTTGCCGGAGCCCGACTCGCCGACGAGCGCGAGGCACTCGCCGCGCCGCACGTCGAAGGAGACTCCGCGCACCGCCTCGAAGTCGCCGAAGGAGATACGCAGCTCTTCTGCCCGCACGGTCAGCGCTTCCCGCTGGGGTACCGGGCGCGACGCGTCGCTCATCCTGCCTGCCTCGTGCCCTGCTGCATGATGCGACCGAGCATCGTCGCCGTGACGGCCGCGCCCACGATCGCGGTGCCAGGGAAGATGGTGAGCCACCAGCTGCCGGTCGGCAGGTAGAGGCGGCCTGCGGAGAGCATCGATCCCCATTCCGGGCTGGGTGGCGGTTCGCCGAGACCCAGGTAGCTGAGCGCAGCCGCCCACACGATGGCCTGGCCGAGGCCGAGCGTGGCGAGCGAGAAGAGGGGCCAGGCGACGTTCGGCAGCAGCGTCCTCGTGAAGCTGTGCCAGCGCGACCTGCCGAGCACGAGGTCCGCCTCCATGTAGGCGCTCGCCCGCACGCGCAGCACCTGAGAGCGGATGAGGCGCGCGTAGCCAGGGGCAGTGGAGAGTCCGACCGCGATGGTCGTCGTGACGACGCCAGGGCCCGCGAGCGTGATGAGCAGGAGCGCGAGGAGGATGCCGGGGAAGGCGAAGAAGACCTCGACGATCCTCGTCGTCCCGAAGTCGAGCCATCGGGGTCCGAGGCCCGCGGCGAGGCCGAGCACGGCCCCGAGGAGGAGGCCGATCACGGTTGCGAGGGCGCCGATCGTGAGCGACGACGAGGCGCCGTGCACGATGCGGGTGTAGACACCCCTGCCGGACTCGTCCGTGCCGAGCGGATGCGCGGGGACGGGAGGTGAGAACGCATCGGCGGGGTTCACGGCGAGCGGGTCGCCGGGGGCGAGGAGCTGCGGGAAGACCGCGGCGAGCAGGTAGATCGCCGCCACGGCGAGCCAGACGCCGAGCCAGAGCCCGCGCCGCGAGCGGGAGCGGGAGCGGGTGCGGCCGTCGCGCTGTCCCGTCGTGCCCGCACGAGCATCCCGAACCGCGGCCGCGTCGAGACTCATGCGGTCACGCCCGCTCGGTCGCGGGAGCGCGGATCGATGACCGGCTCGACCAGGTCGGTGAGGACGGTCACGAGCATGTAGGCGGCCGCGACGACGACGAGGACGCCGATCACGTAGGGCACGTCCCTCGCACCGACCGCGGCGAGCAGAGAGCGGCCGAGTCCTGGCCTCGCGAAGATCGTCTCGACGACCACTGCGCCGGAGACGAGGGAGCCGAGAGCCCAGCCGCTGAGGCCGACTGCGGGGATCGCCGCGTGGCGCAGCACGTGCCGCCAGAAGATGCCGCTCGGCCCTTCGCCGCGCGCTCGCGCGGCCAGCACGAACGGCGACTCGAGGGCGTCGAGCATCTGCTCGCGCATGACCTGCCCCAGGTACCCGGCGAGGGGGAGCGCGAGGGTGACGCTCGGCAGCATGAGCCCGGAGAGTCCCGGACCCGAGACGGCGACGGGGAGCCCGAGCATTCCAGCGAAGATCAGCACGAGCACGGAGGCCAGCCAGAAGTGCGGCACCGCTGCCGCGACGACCTCGAGCGTCGATGCGATGCCCCACGCGATTCGGCTCCTCCCGGTCGACCACCAGGCCACGGTGAGCGCGATCGCCCAGGCGAGGAGGAGGGAGAGGCCGGCGAGGGCGAGCGTGCCGGGCAGCTGCTCGCCGATGAGCGACGCGACGCTCTCGCGCTGGGCGTAGCTGAAGCCGAGGTCTCCGGTCGCCGTGCGCCACCGCTGCGCGAGGTACTGGAGGAAGAGCGGCTGGTCGAGCCCGTTCTCGGCGCGGGCCTGCGCGACGGCCTCGGCGCTCGCGTTGGAGCCCGGCCCGCCGAGGATCGCGAGCACGGGGTCGCCAGGCACGGCGCGCACCGCGAAGAAGGTGACGGTCACGACGGCCCACAGTACGAACAGCGCGCCGCCGAGACGCAGGAGGATGCGCGGAATCAGCGGCAGCAGGCGTGCCGCGCGTGGTCGCGCATCCTTCGTCATCGCTCGATTGTCTCGTGTGCCGTGCTCAGTCGTGGCCCAGCTACTCGATGGTGACGTTCACGAGCGAGGGCACGTTGACGTTCGGCTGGAGGCGGAAGCCGTGCACGTTGTCTCCGTAGGCGAACTGCACCGTCTGGTCGTAGAGCGGGATGACGGTGCCGCTGTCGATGATGAGCTGCTGGGCCTCGCCGTAGAGCCGCTCGCGCTCGGCGTCGTCACTGGTCTTCACGGCCGCGTCGAGCGCCTCGTCGAGAGCGGGCAGCGAGAGGCCGGTGTTGTTGGCGTGGTAGCCGCTCGGGGCGGGGGTGATGCTGTCGGTCGAGTAGACGATGCGGAGCACGTCGGCGGAGTTCTTCGAGTACGGCGCGACGATGGCATCGAACTCCCACGTGCCGCTGCGCTCGTACCAGGTCGAGAGGTCGAGCAGCTCGAGCTGCACATCGAAGCCCACCTCGGAGCTCGTCGCTCCGATCTGCTCGAGCACTGAGATCTCGGCCGGGATCGACTGGTTCGTGGAGACCGGGAATGCGACCTCGAGGCGCTCGCCGTTCTTCGTGCGGACGCCGTCGGCGTCGCGCTCGGTCCAGCCGGCCTCGTCGAGCAGCGTGGATGCGCGTGCCGCGTCGAACCCGAAGGAGTCGGGGTGCGAGGTCGCGAAGGGTGTTGCGCTCGAGAGCACGGAGGTCGACCGGTCGAGGGTTCCGAAGTAGAGCGACTCGACCGCAGCGTCGATGTCGGCGGAGGCAGCGAACGCCTCGCGCACCTTGGGGTCGTCGAAGGGTGCACGCGTGGTGTTGAGCTCGATGCGGGCCGTCACACCGGGGCGGGCGCCGATGAGCGTCTCCTCCGTGCCGTTCGCCTGGAACTGCGAGAGCGCATCCGGTTGCACGGAGTCGATGATGTCGACCTGGTCGGACTGGAGCGCGGCGAGGCGGGTGGCGGCGTCTGGGATGAACTTCCACTCGATGGTGCCGACCGCCGCTCCGGGCTGGCCCTCGCTCGTCACGCCGTCCTCCGGCGCTGACGTGTGGTTCTCGTTGCGCGTCAGCACGACCTGGGACTGCTTCTCCCACGACGCGACCTGGAAGGCGCCGGTGCCGATCGGGGCGAGGCAGTTCTCCTCGGTCCCGCGCTCGAGCCCGGCTGGGGACTCGATGGCCAGCCAGGTCTGTGCGAGCGACTCCAGGAGCGCGCTGTCCGGCTCGCTGAGGTCGAAGCGCACGGTGCGCGCGTCGACTGCGACCGCTTCGGAGACCTTCCCGAGGGCGAGGATGGCCGTCGAGGAGGCGGTCTCGGGGTTCTTGATGTGTTCGACGTTCGCCACGACGGCGTCCGCGTCGAACGGGGTGCCGTCGGTGAAGCTCACGCCTTCTTTGAGGGTGATCGTCCAGCTCAGCTGGTCGTCAGACGCTTCGGCTCCTGTTGCCAGCCATGGGATGATCTCCCCTGCGTCGTTCTTCGAGAAGAGCGACTCCAGGAACTGGTTCGCGAGGATCGCCTGGGGCCAGTTGCCGCCGACGTGCGGGTCGAGGCACGTGGGCTCAGCGTCTCCTGAGGCGTACCTGAGGGTTTTCGGCTGGTCCGACGAGGTCGCCTCGCTGGAGCATGCGGCAAGTGGCACGATGAGGGCTGCGGCGAGGGCGAGGAGCGCGATGGGCTTCGCCGCGCGGCGGGTGGCTGATGCTGGCACTCGGAGAGTGTAACTGCTTATTTGAACACCATGCAGAAATGAGAAGATGATGACGGAGCACGAGGAACGGGTCGCGCGTCGAGGCCGACCCTCCGCGTCGAGTCGCGAGACGCTCGAAGAGGCCGCCCTCGAGCTGTTCCTCGAGCAGGGCTACGAGCAGACGAGCGCGAGCGACATCGCCCGCCGTGCCGGCGTCGCGAGAAGCTCGTTCTTCAACTACTTCGCTGCCAAAGCCGACGTGCTGTGGGTCGGTCTCGACCCGCTCCTCGCCGAGGTTCCTCTCCGGCTCGAGGCCGCGGCGACCGAGCTCGTCGCGCGCGGCGTTCCGAAGAGGGGAGACGGTCTCGAGACGCTCCGGAAGGTGCTCCTCGAGATCGCCGACACGGTGCAGCCCGAGACCGTCCGCTGGGCGGGCTCGCTGCGCAGTGTGGCAGGCACGAGTGCAGACCTCGCCGCGACGGGCACGAAGCGCGCGCTCGCCCAGCAGTCGGCGCTCACGGACTTCCTCGCCCGAGCAGAGCCTGGGCTGGGCCGGTTGCAGCGAACCGTCTGCGCAGGCTCGATCATCTCGGCGACCATCGCCGCGACCGTGTTCTGGATCGAGGAGGGGCCGACCCGAGGCAGCTTCTCGAGCGTCGTGGACGAGGCGAGCGCCCCGATCTTCCTGGCGTACTCGGCCGCGTAGGCCTGCGGTGCTGAAGGCGTTCGGCCTCGAGACGCCCGCTCCAGCCTGGTGTCCTCTGATCTGGAGCTTGGTGGTTCGATTCTGTCTTCGAAGAACATCGATAAATTCCTGGTCAACAGGTCCCAAGTGACGCTCTAAGTGCTAGGCTCGAGGTGATCCCGGGGGGAGGTCATCATGGTTCTTGGGCAGGCTGGCACGGGGCGCAACGAGGCGGCCTCCAGGCGGTCCTCGCCCGAGACCGCGACGGTCGACGCGCTCATCGCGGCCCCCGGCAACGCCCTGGTTTTGCTGGCGATGGAGATTCCCGTGGTGATCGCGGAGCTCGCGAGCCGTCGGCGCGCGCTGGACGCGGCGTTGGTCGAGGTTGCGGGGGAGGTGCTTCGACGTGACGAGGAGGGCTCGGCGCGCGACGAGCTCGTCCGGAGCATGGGCTTCGCCAACCTCGCGGAGATGCTCCAGCAGCTTCTGGGGGTTCCCTACGCCGAGGCCGGGTCGCTGGTTCGCGTTGCGGAGACCACCCGTGCCCCGATGAGTCTGACGGGCGAGCATCTCGGGCCGGCACATCCGGCCGTTGCGACGGCGCTTGCAGCCGCGCAGATCTCGCTCGCGCAGGCGTCCGCGATCGTGCAGGGATTGAAGCCCGTGAACGGCCGTGCCGAGCGAGCGCATCTCGACGCGGCTGAGGCAGAGCTTGTCGACTCGGCGCGGGGCGTGAACCCAGAAGATCTTGCCCCGGCAACTCCGGAACTGCTTCGGGTCCAGGCCGCGCAGTGGGTGGCGTTCCTCGACCCCGACGGCACGGAACCGCTCGCGGAGCGCGTTGCGCGCAAGCGGGGATTCTGGATGCGGGAGCGTTCGGATGGCACGGTCACGGGGCGATTCGTTGCGACTCCGGAGCAGGGGGAGCTGCTCCGGAAGGTGTGCGAGACGGTCACCTCGCCCCGCCGCAAGGTTGCCTTCGAAGATGCCCCGCCCATCGGGAGCGCTGGCGCTGACGGACGCGGTGCCGAGGGAATCGACGCGGCGGACGTGGACGTCTCGCATCCGGATGAGCAAATCCCCGACCGACGCACGCCAGCCCAGCAGCGCATGGACGCCGTGGAGTCGGTCTTCGCGCGATTCGCGGAAGCCCCGGACGCTCCCCGCGCGGGCGGAGAGGCGCCCACCGTGGTCATCACCACGACGGACGCTGGCCTGAAGGGAGAGGCCAAGCGCCCGCTCGACGTGCCGCACCTCGAGCGCACCGGAACGCCAGTGCCGCCGAGCCTGGTCGCGAAGACCCTCTGCGACGGGTTCGTGCAGGTGGCGCTCCTGGGTTCCAACGGAGAACCGTTGAGACTCGGCCGCCGTCAGCGGTTGTACAGTCGCGCGCAACGCCGAGCGCTCGCCTCCCGCGACGGGGGCTGCATCACGCCGGGCTGCTGGAAGCCGCCTGGCATGTGCGAAGCGCACCACACCACGCCGTGGGTTGAAGGCGGCGTCACGAACGTCGACGAGGGAGTGCTCCTCTGCAGCTTCCATCATCACCTGGCCCACAAGAACCAGCTCGAAATCGTGCGCGACCGGACGGGCAGGTGGCGAGCCCTCCGACCGGGCTGGGAGTATCGACTCTTCCGGCGCAGAACTCTGCGCGGCTCAGCACTGCAGGAGCCGCTTCACGGAAGCTGACTGCAGGCGAGACCGTCGCGCGGGACCGCAGTTCTCGCAAGGTTCCGGACAGCGCTGCTCGAGGGCCTTTCGGTTCCTCTAGCTCGTCTGCAGCTCGCAGTAAGCCGTCAGCGACGAGAGGGCCGACTCGACCTCGCCGAGCTGCGTCAGGATGCTCGCGGCGGCCGCGAAGCCACCCTCGCCGTTCGTGAGCTCCCCAGCTGTGGTCTGCAGCTCCGTCACCTCGGTGACGAGCGTGTCGACGTGCGTCTTGAGGTCGGGGTCCGTGACGCTCTGCTGCAGCGTCGTGAGGCTGGCGCCTACGGTCTCGAGCGTCGCGACAGCTCCGGGGATGTCACCGGGCACCTGGTCGGGGATGCCCTGGACGCTCGTGTTGATCGAATCGATCTCGGCCTGGACGTCCGCGCAGGTTCCGCCGCCCTCGGCCGTCGTGGCCTCGGTCGTCGTCGCAGCCGAGGGAGACGGAGCCGCAGTCTCCCCTCCGCCGAGCGCTGAGCATCCGGTGAGCGCGATGGTCGCGAAGATGCCGGTCGCTGCGAGCTTCGAGAGGTGAGAGGTGAGCATGCGCTGAGTGCCGTCCGTCGATGAATCCAGAAGAAGCGAGCGTACACAGCCTTCCCCTGAGCCTGGCCTGTCCGTTTCGCGCAGCTTGCCCGGGCGCGTACGATGTTGGCAGCATGACTGTGATCCGCCCATCAGCGGGGAGTCCCCGGAAGAACGGTGAGCGAGCCTCTCGAGGAACGCAGGCCAAGTAGAACCGGTCGGGAGGGCCCGTCACAGCCCGGAACGAGTGGCGAGCGCCGCCGGACGTCCTTCCTTCAACGGAAGACAGATCCGGGGGAGCGCGCAATCGGGGTGGTACCGCGCCGGAAGGCGTCCCTGAAGCAGACCAAGCACATCCACTTACTGCCAGGAGTTCCACCGCATGAGCTACCCGAAGGCCTCGTTCGGACCAGCCGCCGATCCCGCCAGCTCGACAAGAGACAGCGTCGCCGCCTCGCCGTCGTTCCCGCGCCTCGAAGAGCGCGTGCTCGACTTCTGGCGCGAAGACGGCACCTTCCAGGCCTCCATCGACCAGCGCGAGGGCGCCGAGGAGTGGGTCTTCTACGACGGCCCTCCCTTCGCGAACGGGCTCCCGCACTACGGGCACCTCCTCACCGGGTACGCGAAGGACGTCTTCCCCCGCTACTTCACGATGCGCGGCCGCCAGGTGCACCGCCGCTTCGGCTGGGACACGCACGGCCTGCCCGCCGAGCTCGAGGCCATGCGCCAGCTCGGCATCCAGTCGAAGGCCGAGATCGAGGCCATGGGCATCGACACGTTCAACGACGCCGCCCGCGAGTCGGTGCTCAAGTACACGCGCGAGTGGCAGGAGTACGTCACCCGCCAGGCCCGCTGGGTCGACTTCGAGAACGACTACAAGACGCTCGACATCTCGTACATGGAGTCGGTGCTCTGGGCCTTCAAGAAGCTCTACGACGACGGGCTCGCCTACGAGGGCTTCCGCGTGCTCCCGTACTGCTGGAACGACGAGACGCCCCTCTCCAACCACGAACTGCGCATGGACGACGACGTCTACCAGATGCGTCAGGACCAGACCGTCACCGTCACCTTCCCGCTCGAGGGGGAGCGAGCGGATGCGCTCGGCCTCGCCGGCGTGAAGGCGCTCGCCTGGACGACGACCCCGTGGACGCTCCCGACCAACCTGGCCCTCGCGGTCGGCCCGGACATCGACTACGCCGTCGTGCCAGCTGGCCCGCTCGGCGCGGCAGACGGCACGGCGACGGGCGCTGGCTCCTTCCTGCTCGCCAGCGCACGCGTCGCGGCCCATGCCAAGGAGCTCGGCTACGAGAGCGCGGAGGACGCGGTCGACGCGACCAGCCGCAGCCTCACGGGCGCCGAGCTGGCCGGCGTCCGCTACCAGCGGCTGTGGGACTTCTACGCCGACACCGAGACCTACGGCACGCAGAACGCGTGGCAGTTCCTGCTCGGCGACTACGTCACCACGAGCGACGGCACCGGCATCGTGCACCAGGCGCCCGCCTACGGTGAGGACGACAAGGTGCTCAGCGACGCCGCCGGCATCCCAACGATCCTCTCCGTCGACGAGGGCGGCAAGTTCCTCTCCGCCGTCGAGCCCGTCGCCGGCCTGCAGGTCTTCGACGCCAACAAGCCGCTCACCCAGCTCCTGCGGGCCGACGGCCGGCTGTTCAAGCAGGCCAGCTACGAGCACTCCTACCCGCACTGCTGGCGCTGCCGCAAGCCCCTCATCTACAAGGCCGTCTCGAGCTGGTTCGTGCGCGTCACGCAGTTCCGCGACGAGCTCGTCGAACTCAACCAGCAGATCGACTGGGTGCCGGACAACGTCAAGGACGGCCAGTTCGGCAAGTGGCTCGAAGGGGCCCGCGACTGGTCGATCAGCCGCAACCGGTACTGGGGCAGCCCCATCCCCGTGTGGAAGAGCGACAACCCCGACTATCCGCGCATCGACGTATACGGCTCGCTCGACGACATCGAGCGCGACTTCGGGGTGCGCCCGACCGACCTTCACCGCCCGTTCATCGACGAGCTCACGCGCCCGAACCCGGACGACCCGAGCGGTGCATCCACGATGCGGCGCATCCCCGATGTCCTCGACGTGTGGTTCGATTCCGGCTCCATGCCGTACGCGCAGGTGCACTACCCGTTCGAGAACCGCGAGTGGTTCGACTCGCACTCGCCCGCCGACTTCATCGTCGAGTACATCGGGCAGACGCGCGGCTGGTTCTATGTCATGCACGTGCTCTCGACGGCGCTCTTCCACCGCCCCGCGTTCAAGCGGGTCGTGAGCCACGGCATCGTGCTCGGCAACGACGGTCGCAAGATGTCGAAGAGCCTCCGCAACTACCCGGACGTGCAGGAGGTGTTCGACCGAGACGGGTCGGATGCCATGCGCTGGTTCCTCATGGCGAGCCCCGTGCTGCGCGGCGGGAACCTCATCGTGACCGAGGAGACGATCCGCGAGGGCGTCCGCCAGTTCCTCCTGCCGCTGTGGTCGACGTACTACTTCTTCACGACCTACGCGAACACCGCGGTCGGCTCGACCCAGGCGTACGAGGCGACGTTCCGCACCGACTCGAGCGACGTGCTCGATCAGTACATCCTCGCCAAGCTGGGCGTGCTCGTCTCCGAGGTGCAGGCAGACCTCGAGGCACTCGACTCGACGACCGCCGCATCGCGCCTGCGCGACTTCGGCGACGTGCTCACCAACTGGTACGTGCGTCGCTCGCGCGACCGCTTCTGGCGAGGAGTGACCGACGACGCCACGAGCACCGAGGCGTTCGACACGCTCTACACCGTGCTCGAGACGCTCACGCGCGTCGCCGCGCCACTCACGCCGCTCATCTCCGAGACGGTGTGGCGCGGGCTCACGGGCGGCCGCAGCGTGCACCTCACCGACTGGCCGGACGCGTCGGCGTTCCCCAGCGATCAGGCGCTCGTCGACTCGATGGATGCGGTCCGCCGCGTCACGAGCTCGGCGCTGTCCCTGCGCAAGCAGGCCGGGCGCCGCGTGCGCCTCCCGCTCGCGAGCCTCACCGTCGTCGCGCCGAACACGGACGCGCTCGAGCCCTTCGCGAGCATCCTGCGTGACGAGCTCAACGTGAAGTCCGTGGAGTTCGAGCGCTTCGTCGCCGAGTCCGAGGCCAAGTACGGCATCGACCGCGTCCTGCAGGTCAACGCGCGCGCCGCCGGCCCGCGCCTCGGCAAGCAGGTGCAGCTGGCGATCAAGGCCTCGAAGTCCGGAGACTGGAGCGAGGTCGACGGCGTCGTCACGGCTGGCGGACTGCAGCTCGAGGCGGGTGAATACGAGGTCAAGCTCGTCACCGCAGGCGAGAGCGACGACCGAGCCATCACGCTGCTGCCGAGCGGCGGCATCCTCGTGCTCGACACGAACGTGAGTCCGGAGCTCGCCGCAGAGGGCCTCGCTCGCGATGTCGTGCGTGCGGTCCAGGACGCGCGCAAGGAGGCAGGACTCGAGGTCTCCGACCGCATCCGCCTCGCCCTGCGCGCCGACGACGCGTCGGTCGCCGCCATCGAGGCGCATCGGGAGCTCATCTCGGGGGAGACCCTCGCGGTGGAGTTCCAGGTCACCGGCGGACTCGCGTCGCCGGCTGACGACGAGGTGAGCGCGGACACGTATGGTGCCCTTGAGATCGACGTGGAGGTAGTGGCGTGAGCGAACGCGACCAGCAGGATTCCGGCGACTGGGAAGAGCAGTCCGGCGAATCGGAGGCCTCGGACGCATCCGGCGACTTCGAGCTCGAGCCGAGGGACATCGCCGAGACGTTCACGCCGGCGCTCTCCGACGACGAGGACGAGGTCCTGACGGAGCGCGAGGAAGACGAGCGAACGCTCCTCGAGGGCACCGACTGGGTCAGCGAAGGCGAGCGTGTCTTCGACGAGCTCATGGAGCGGGTGGGGGAGGCGGCCCCCGAGCCGCGACTCCACGCGACGAGGCGCGCCGTCGAGCTCCTCGGAGACGTGCACACGGCGTACCCGGTCATCCACATCACGGGCACCAACGGCAAGAGCTCGACCGCGCGCATCATCGAGACCGTGCTGCGCGCCCACGGCCTGCGCACGGGCCTCCTCACGAGTCCGCACCTCGAGCGCATCAACGAGCGCATCGCCGTCGACGGGAGTCCCATCAGCGACGAGCGACTCGTCGCGAACTGGGAGGACATCACGCCCTTCCTCTCGATCGTCGATGCGGAGCTCGAGGCGGCGGGAGAGCCGCGCCTCACGTTCTTCGAGGCCCTCACGGTGCTCGCCTACGCGTGCTTCGCCGACGCTCCCGTGGATGTCGCTGTGGTCGAGGTGGGCATGGGAGGCGAGTGGGACTCCACGAACGTCGCCGATGGCGAGGTCGCCGTCTTCACGCCCATCGCGCTCGACCACACGCAGCGACTCGGCAGGACGCTCTCGGAGATCGCGCGCACCAAGGCCGGCATCATCAAGCCCGCCGCGCGCGTCGTCACCGCAGAGCAGCAGCCCGAGGTCCTCGCGGAGATCACACGTGCCGCAGAGATGTCCGAGGCGCACATGTACGCCGAGCCGAGGGACTTCTCCGTCGTCAGCAACCAGCTGGCCGTCGGCGGACGCCTCGTGACGGTTCGCGGCGTCGCTGGCACGTACGAGGACCTCCTCCTGCCGCTGGACGGCGAGTACCAGGCGCACAACGCCGCCGTCGCGCTCGCTGCCGTCGAGGCGTTCTTCGGCGCGAACCGGAGCCTGCGCGATGAGCTCGTCGAGGCGGCGTTCGGCGAGGTGAAGTCGCCGGGTCGCCTCGAGCGCATCGGCATCACCCCGCCCATGCTCATCGACGCCGCCCACAACCCGCACGGCGCCGAGGCGCTCGCGAGGGCCGTGACCGAGTCGTTCGACTTCTCGCGCGTCGTCGTGGTGCTCGGAGTCCTGGCGGACAAGGACGCGGCCGGCATCGTCCGCGCCCTGCAGCCCATCGCGGAGCGCTTCGTCGTCACCCAGTCCGACTCGGTGCGCGCCATCGACGCCGAGGAGCTCGGCGACATCGTGCGCGAGGTCACCGGCGGCGAGCCCGAGGTGCTCGAGCGAGCGGAGGATGCCATCGAGCGCGCCCGCGAGATCGCCCTCGATCTCCTGGCCGATGGCGCAGATGATGGCAGGAACGCCGCCGTGCTCATCACGGGTTCCGTGACGCTCATCGGCACCGCGCTCACCCTCTCGCGCGACGAAGGCTGGGCGCAAGAGTCGTGAGTCGGCGCAACAGCGGCCGGCTGCCCCGTCAGCGCAGCATCCGCGAGGTCATCGGCTCCATCTTCCTTGGCTTCGAGCTCTTCGTCGTCTTCCTCGGCACGCTGCTCGTGTTCGGGATGCGCGTGCTCGAGCCCGTTCCGGCGTTTGCGCTCGGCCTCACCTTCGCCGTGCTCATCGTCGTGACGATCGGGCTGCTCAGGTACGAGTGGGGGATCTGGCTCGGGTGGGCCGTGCAGATCCTGCTCGTCGCCGCCGGTTTCCTCCACCCCGGTATGTTCGTGGTCGGGGCGCTGTTCCTCGCATCCTGGACGTACTTCATGTGGAAGGGCGGCCAGATCGACCGGCAGCGCGCTCCGATCATCGCCGAGTACAACCGTCGCCTCGCGGCGGGTGAGATCGGCGTCGACGGGATGCCCATCACGGAGCAGAACAACCCACCGAGCAGCTGACCAGCTGACCTGCACGCATTCACCGAACGACCTGGCCCCTCGCAGGGCCGACCACCACGACCAATGGAGGAATCATGGCAACCATCGAAGAGACGCTCGTCCTCGTCAAGCCGGACGGCGTTCAGCGCGGCCTCACGGGCGAAGTGCTTCGCCGCATCGAGACGAAGGGCTACTCGCTCGTCGACCTCCGCCTCGTCCACGCAGACCGTGCGCTCCTGTCGGAGCACTACGCGGAGCACGAGGGCAAGCCGTTCTACGAGGGCCTCCTCGAGTTCATGCAGTCGGGGCCGACCGTCGCGATCCGCGTCGCGGGCCACCGCGTCATCGAGGGCTTCCGGTCGCTCGCCGGCACGACCGACCCCACGACTGCCGCGCCCGGCACGATCCGAGGCGACCTCGGTCGTGACTGGGATGCCGGCGTGCTCCTCAACATCGTGCACGGCTCCGACTCCGTCGAGTCCGCCGAGCGCGAGCTCGGCATCTGGTTCGCGGCCTGACCGACTCGAGAG
This sequence comes from Pseudoclavibacter sp. RFBI5, assembly GCF_002931395.1. Lineage (NCBI taxonomy): Bacteria > Bacillati > Actinomycetota > Actinomycetes > Micrococcales > Microbacteriaceae > Pseudoclavibacter > Pseudoclavibacter sp. RFBI5. Next base: position 39,235 of record NZ_PSYA01000008.1, read on the forward strand.
GTGGACGACTCGGTCGGGCTTCGGCCGAGTCGTAGGCTTCGCGGTAGGCGGGCCGTCAGGTGCGAGAACATTGATTCGGGGGCGAGTTGCGAGATGAAGGCTGGGAGATCGGCGTCGACGGAGCACAGCGAGCGGCTCGACGAGCTGGCCTCGGCGTGGCGGGCTGCGCTGCGTGAGGAGCTGCCAGCGGCGGTCCGGTTGCGTCAGGAGCTCCACGCCGACCCCCGGCTCTCCGGTGAGGAGAACGACACCGCTGCCCGCCTCGAGGCCGAGCTCGGCGACCGGGTCACGATGCACCGCATCGCCGACTCCGGACGCATCGGGCGCCTCGGCCCCGCGACCGGGGGTGCCGTCGGGGTGCGTGCCGAGCTAGATGCGCTGCCGCTGACCGAGCTCACCGGGGTGCCGTTCGCCTCGTCGAACGGCGCGATGCACGCCTGCGGGCACGATGTCCACCAAGCGGCGCTCGTCGCCTTCATCCGGGCCGCGGACCACCTCGACCTCCCCGTCGGACTCGTGCCGATCCTGCAGCCACGGGAGGAGACCTACCCCTCGGGCGCGCATCAGATCGTGCAGGAGGGCGGCCTCGAGCGCTTCCAGGTCGAGCACGTCATCGGCGCGCACGTCCACCCGGGCGTCCCTCGAGGGGCGATCGCGATCGGCGGCGGCTACATCAACGCGGCTGCCGACGAGATCGAGATCTCGCTGCAGGGACGAGGCGGCCACGGCGCGTACCCGCACCAGGCGGCCGACCCTGTCGCTGCCGTCGCCCAGATCGCGCTCGGACTCCCCGAGGTCGTCCGTCGCACGATCTCGCCCATGAATCCCGCCGTGATCAGCGTCGGGACGCTCACCGCAGGTGAGGGGGCTGCGAACGTGCTGCCCTCGAGCGCCCGGCTGCTCGCGTCGATGCGCACGACGGCGCCGAAAGACCGCGAGCTGCTGTTCGCGGCCGTGCAGCACCTCGCGGTGCGCACTGCTGAGGCGTACGGCACGGAGGCGATCGTGCACATGCACCAGAACATGCCCGTCCTCATCAACGACACCCACCTCGCGTCCGATGCCGACGACTGGCTCGCGCGCCTCGGCGTCGACGGGGCGGAGCCCATGCGCTCGCTCGGCGGCGACGACTTCTCGTACTACTGCGACGAGGTTCCCTCGATCATGTGCTTCGCAGGCGTCGAGACGGCAGGTCTGCCTGGGCCCGGAGGCGCCTACGCCCCGACGCTCCACCACCCGCGCTTCCTTCCGACGGAGGATGCGGTCGGGCTCGTGGCGAGCGCGTTCCTCGCCGGGTACTGCGCGGCCGCCGAGCGCATCCTCGGCATCGCACACCACAGGCGGGTCCTGTCCTGACGGTGGGCGCACAGCCGAAATCGGGTCTGGATGCGGTGGCCGTGCGATACTGGAAAGGTCGACCGGGCAGAGTCCCACGGCACCCGAAGTTTTTCAGGCACGAGCCACGAGCAGAGCAACGCTCCGTCGCACGGGCCGCAGGCAGGATCGCCGCAACCGCGGCACACCACGTACAACCTTTCCGCCGAACGGGCGGAGACCATTTTCGATGAGGATGCATGGCATCTTCATCGCCCGGAGGGGTGGGCGCACGCTTTGCGCCACGCCGGAGTAGGAGCACACCAGAAATGGTGACCACAAACGAATCAGACCAGAACACCACCGATGAGCAGTTCGACGCAGAGGCGGGCCAGGAGTCCGCGACTGCGGCAGGGGTAGGCGCAGTGGAGCACGAGTCGACCGAGGAGTCCGCGTCGTCGGTCCCGTCCGTCATCTCCTCCACGACGCTCTTCTTCCTGCAGCCGGATCTGCCCCCGGTGCTGGAACGCAGCCCACGCGAAGACCGCGGCCGCGGTCGCCGTCAGGACGACGAGCCGTACGAGCGCCAGGAGCGCGGCGACCGGAACGATCGCTACGACAGGCAGGATCGCAACGACCGCTCCGAGCGTGGCGAGCGTTCGGACCGTGGCGAGCGTGACCGCGCTGACCGCAACGACCGCGCTGACCGCGGCGACCGTTCGAGGGAGTCGTCGCGCGACGACCGCCGACAGGCCCCGGCAGAGCGCCAGCAGTCGACGACGCGTCGTCGTCAGTCCCGCGAGGAGCAGCCGGTCGAAGAGCCCGTGCTCATCACGGAGCCGCAGAAGATCAAGGGGTCCACGCGTCTCGAGGCGAAGCGTCAGCGCCGCCGCGAGGGCCGCGAGAGCGGGCGTCGCCGCCAGGTCATCACCGAGTCCGAGTTCCTCGCTCGTCGCGAGGCGGTCGACCGCGTGATGCTCGTCCGCGCCAAGGACGACCGCGTCCAGATCGGCGTGCTCGAGGACAAGGTGCTCGTCGAGCACTACGTCGCGCGTTCGCAGGAGTCGTCGCTCATCGGCAACGTGTACCTCGGTCGCGTGCAGAACGTGCTCCCGAGCATGGAGGCCGCCTTCATCGACATCGGGCGCGGCCGCAACGCCGTGCTCTACTCCGGTGAGGTCGACTGGGCCGCTGCGGAGGTCGGCGGCAAGTCGCGTCGCATCGAGAACGCCCTCAAGCCGGGCGACCGCGTGCTCGTCCAGGTCACGAAGGACCCGATCGGCCACAAGGGCGCCCGCCTCACGAGCCAGGTGTCGCTGCCTGGTCGCTACCTGGTCTACGTGCCGGGGAACTCCATGAACGGCATCTCCCGCAAGCTCCCGGACACGGAGCGCGCACGCCTCAAGAAGATCCTCAAGGAGACGCTGCCGGCAGGCGTCGGCGTCATCGTGCGCACGGCTGCCGAGGGCGCGACCCAGGATCAGCTCGAGCTCGACGTCAACCGACTCACCGCGCAGTGGGCCGACATCTCCTCGCGCATCGAGGCGGGACCCGCTCCGGCGCTCCTGCACTCCGAGCCCGACCTCCTCGTCAAGATCATCCGCGACGTCTTCAACGAGGACTTCCACAAGATCGTGATCCAGGGCAGCGAAGAGCTCGAGACCATCACGAACTACCTGCACCAGGTCGCCCCTGACCTCGTCGACCGCGTCGAGGCGTTCCAGGGCGGCGACGTCTTCGCCGAGTACCGCGCGACCGAGCACATCGAGAAGGCGCTGGACCGGAAGGTCTGGCTGCCGTCCGGCGGCTCGCTGGTGATCGACCGCACGGAGGCCATGACGGTCGTCGACGTCAACACGGGGAAGTTCGTCGGCTCCGGCGGCAACCTCGAGGAGACGGTCACCAAGAACAACCTGGAGGCGGCCGAAGAGGTCGTCCGCCAGCTGCGTCTTCGCGACATCGGCGGCATCATCGTCGTCGACTTCATCGACATGGTGCTCGAATCGAACCGCGACCTCGTCATGCGTCGCCTCATCGAATGCCTGAGCCGTGACCGCACGAAGCACCAGGTCGCAGAGGTGACGAGCCTCGGGCTCGTGCAGATGACCCGCAAGAAGCTCGGTCTCGGCCTGCTCGAGACGTTCAGCGAGCCGTGCGAGTCCTGCGCTGGCCGCGGTGTCATCGTCTTCCACGACCCGGTGCTCAAGCACCGTGGGGGAGCGCCTGACAGCAGCGCGAACGCGAAGAGCAGTCGCAAGGGCCGCGGTGGTCAGCAGCGTGAGCAGCAGGCTCCTCGTGCCGTCGCAGCTCCGGCCGCGACGTCGACGCACGGCATCACCGAGGAGGCGCGGGGCGCTCTCTCGAAGATCGCGGCGTCGACGCTCACCGGGCAGAAGCAGGGCGAGCCTTCGGAAGAGCAGCAGCCCGTCGTGCAGGCGAGCGCCCAGGCGCCGGTCGCCGACGAGCGTGGCGGCGACGAGCAGTCCGGGCAGCAGGGTGAGTCGCGTCGTTCGCGTCGCGGCCGCAGGCGCGCCAAGACGGATGCTCAGGCTCCGGCGACGTCGGAGGCTCCGGAGCAGGCGCCGAGCGAGCCGGTGACGCTCGACCGCAATGCGGTGCAGCAGTCGGATGGCGACGACCGGAAGGCGCGCGCCAGCGAGAACCTCTTCGACTTCGACTCGGCCCAGAGCGCCGAGCCGGCACAGACCAAGCGCGAGGCCGACCCGGCAGCGCTTCGTGAACTCGACTCGCTGCTGGATGCGCTGGTCACCCCAGAGGGTGAGCAGCAGCCGGCAGCGGGCGAAACGACCGAGGCCCCCGCCGCGGTCGAGGTGACGACGCCCGCCGCCGCCCCTGAGAAGGTTCAGGAAGCGCCGACGGCGTCTGCGCCGAAGGCAGCGCAACCGGCGACGGTTGAGCCGCCCAAGGGTGCTTCGGGGCGTCCGCGCCGCCGCCGCATCACGACGCCGCCGCTCTCTGCCGAGTAAGATGACAGAGTAGGGCGACCGGACGCGAAAGCGTCGAGTGGGTGGGTGCGCTTGCGCGCACCGACCCTGCCGGGTAAAGTGGTTCGCTGTTGCACGTTTGCATTCGTGCTGGCATTCCCTCGCCCGGTTGCAGGGCAGAGTCAGCTCGCCGCAGCGAGCAGGGCTTCCAGAGTTTGAAGACACAGCGTCCGACCTTGTCGGGCTCGGAGAAAAGGTACTGAAGTGGTATTCGCAGTTGTGCGCGCCGGTGGACGGCAGGAGAAGGTAGAGGTGGGCACTGTGCTCACCACGAACCGTGTTGTTGCCGACAAGAAGGGCAACGTCACGCTTCCGGCTGTGCTGCTCGTCGACGGTGAGACCATCACGAGTGACGCAGAGAAGCTCGCTAAGGTCACGGTGACTGCAGAGGTCCTCAACGACCTCCGCGGCCCGAAGATCGTCATCCAGAAGTACAAGAACAAGACCGGTTACAAGAAGCGTCAGGGCCACCGTCAGGAGCTCACGCGCATCAAGATCACCGACATCAAGTAAGTCGAGGAGCAGACTTCAATGGCACACAAAAAGGGAGCGAGCTCGACTCGCAACGGCCGTGACTCGAACGCTCAGCGCCTCGGCGTGAAGCGTTTCGCGGGCCAGACCGTCAGCGCGGGCGAGATCCTCGTCCGTCAGCGCGGCACGCACTTCCACCCCGGCGCCCTCGTGGGCCGCGGTGGCGACGACACGCTGTTCGCCCTCTCGGCAGGCATCGTCGAGTTCGGTGCGAAGGGCCGCCGCAAGGTGGTCAACATCGTCGCTGGCGAATAGCAGCAAGCACAGTCCCTGAATCCAGGGCGGTGTCAGGATGAGGGGCGGGCCACGGTCCGCCCCTCATCCGTATTTTCACGACTTATCGTTCTACAGGAGCTCTTCATGGCCACCTTCGTCGACCAGGTGACGCTGTATCTGCGCGCTGGAGAGGGTGGCAACGGCTGCGTCTCTGTCAAGCGCGAGAAGTTCAAGCCACTCGCCGGCCCCGACGGCGGTGATGGCGGCAACGGCGGCAGCATCACGTTCTACGCCGACCCGCAGGAGACGACGCTGCTGTCGTACCACCACAAGCCGCATCGCTCGAGCGACAAGGGCGGCTTCGGGATGGGCGATTGGCGCAACGGGTACACCGGTCAGCCGCTCGATCTGCCGGTTCCCATCGGAACGGTCGTCCGCGACGCGGACGGCGTCGAACTCGCTGACCTCTCCGAGCCCGGCATGCGCTACGTCGCTGCCGAAGGCGGACAGGGCGGTCTCGGCAACGCGTCGCTCGCCAACACGAAGCGCAAGGCGCCTGGCTTCGCTCTGCTCGGCACGCCAGGCGAGGAGCTGCAGGTGCAGCTCGAGCTCAAGATCGTCGCGGATGTGGCCTTCGTCGGCTACCCGTCTGCTGGCAAGTCGAGCCTCATCGCGGCGATGTCCGCGGCCAAGCCGAAGATCGCCGACTACCCCTTCACCACGCTCCACCCGAACCTCGGCGTCGTGCAGGCGGCCCAGTACCGCTACACGGTCGCCGACGTTCCCGGCCTCATTGAGGGCGCGAGCGAGGGCAAGGGCCTCGGCCTCGACTTCCTGCGGCACGTCGAGCGGTGCTCCGCGCTGCTGCACGTGCTCGACTGCGGAACGCTCGACCCGGGCCGCGACCCGATCAGCGACCTCGATGTCATCCTCGAGGAGCTCGGCAACTACCCGGTGCCGGAGGGGCAGACGCCGCTCCTGGAGCGCCCGCAGTTCGTCGCGCTCAACAAGATCGACCTGCACGATGGGCGTGAGCTCGCGGAATTCGTGCGCCCCGAGCTGGAGGAGCGCGGCTACCGTGTCTTCGAGATCTCGACGGTGAGCCACGAGGGCCTCAAGGAGCTCTCCTTCGCGCTCGGCGAGCTCATCGACCGCGACAGGGAGGCCAAGCTCGCCGAGCTGGCCATCAAGCCGCGCATCGTGCTGCGTCCGCGCCCCGTCGACGAGAAGCCGTTCGAGATCCGCGTCGAGGGTGGAACGCACGGAAACACGTACCGGATCCTCGGTGAGAAGCCGCAGCGTTGGGTCGCGCAGACGGACTTCGCGAACGACGAGGCCATCGGCTACCTCGCGGACCGCCTCAACAAGATCGGTGTCGAGGAAGCCCTCTTCAAGGCCGGTGCAATCGCCGGTTCCGCCGTCATCATCGGGCCTGGCGCGCAGGGCATCGTCTTCGACTGGGAGCCGACGCTCACGAGCGCGGCAGAGCTCACGGTCTCGCCGCGTGGCACGGACAGTCGCCTCGAGGAGAACAGCCGCACCACCACGCGTGAGCGGCGCGAGGGCTACTACGAGCGCATGGACGGCAAGGCCGCGGCGCGTGCCGAACTCGAGCGCGAGCGCGAGGGCGGCGTGTGGAAGGTCGACGAGTGACCTCGCGAACATTGGTAGGGTGGGACGCATGATCGAGCTGATTCCCGCTGCGCTTGCTGATGCCGTGCTGGCCCAATCCGTGCTGGCCGAAGAGGGGCACCACATCGTCAACGAGCTGGTGATGCCACCGATCATGTTCGGTGTCGTCACGCTCGTCGCCTTCGTTGCCCTCATCGTCGTCACGTACGCGTTCCGCAACACGTGGCACAGCAACCCGGTCGACTCCAAGGTCGTTCCCTACGAGCCGTTCAACCACGCTGGCGTCATCGAGGCCGGCTCGGAGCACTCGAAGCACTAGCGCGGAGACGCGCCCGCCTTATGCCTCACACCGTCGAGCCTTCCCCCGTTCCCGAGCGCCGCAGAGTCGGCGTCATGGGTGGAACCTTCGACCCGATCCACCACGGGCACCTCGTGGCGGCGAGCGAGGCGGCGGCGCACTTCGATCTCGATGAGGTGCTCTTCGTGCCGACGGGGAAGCCGTCGCACAAGTCGCACGTCACCCCGGTCGAGCACCGCTACCTGATGACGGTCATCGCGACTGCCTCGAATCCCCGGTTCAAGGTGAGTCGTGTCGACGTCGACCGCGACGGCCCCACGTACACGATCGACACCCTGCGCGACGTCCAGCGACTCCGTCCGGACGCGGACCTGTACTTCATCACGGGTGCGGATGCCATCGCGCAGATCCTCGGGTGGAAGAACTCGCTCGAGCTGTTCGAGCTCGCCCAGTTCGTCGCCGTCTCGCGACCGGGGCACGAGATGCGCACCGACGGCATCCCCGCCGACAAGGTGACGGCGCTCAAGATCCCAGCCCTGGCGATCTCCTCGACGGACATCAGGGCGAGGGCCTACGAGGAGAAGCCGGTCTGGTACCTGGTGCCAGACGGTGTCGTGCAGTACATGGCCAAGCACAGGCTGTACACGGCAGAAGAGATTGATGCCATATGAGTGACGCGCCACTGACCCGCCGCGAGCTTCGCGAGCTCGAACGTCGCCGCGAGAAGGGCGAGCAGCCAGAGCTCCCGACGATGGCGCCGACGGTCTCCGTGGAGACCAGGGCGGGATCCGACGAAGCTGCTCCGGCCGCTCCCATCGTTCCAGCCGCTCCGGCCCCTCCTGCTGAATCGGCGCAGCTGGCGCAGCTCGCATCCGGCGTCGCGCTCGAGGCTCCGCTCCAGATCGACGGCCTCTCACCGACGCCGATCGACGTGACGGCGACGCTCGAGGCCACTGAGGCTTCTGAGACCCCGGACGTCGCTGAGGTCGAGGAGGTCGCTGAGGCCCCCGAGTTGCCCGGCGACTCGTTCAATCGGAGCCCGGCGGCCGTCGAGCAGGAGGCTCAGGAGGACGGCACGAGCGGCGACTACTTCCGACGCCTCGTCATGGCCAGCCACTCCACGGACGAGACGCCGACGGGCATGATCGTCATGCCGGAGATGAGCTCGCCCGATATCACCGGCGCCCTCAGCGGCGCGGGTGATCTCATGATCACGGGCAAGATGCAGGTCTCCCGCGAGCTCTCCAACTTCGGCACGCTGACGACGGGGCTCGACTCGCCGGAGATCGACCACGCTGACGAGGGCGACGAGCAGCTGCACTCGAGGGCTGTCGAGGAGCACAGTCCGGTCGCGGCCAGCCGCGCGGTGCGCGAGCCTGGAATGCCGCTCGCACCCCGCCGTGGGCACGGCGTGCGGCTGTCGATCTGGGCGGTCGTGAGTGGCCTCGCCGTCGCTGTGGCTGGCGTTGTCGCAGTGATCCTGGGTATTGTTCAGGGTTGGTTCTGATCAGCTGGCGAGCGCATCGCCTCTCGGACACCACGTTGAGCTCATCTGGGCTCTCAATGAAAGGGACCGAATGACCGCGAGTACGCGAGCAATCGAACTGGCAGACATCGCAGCGAAGGCTGCCGACAAGAGACTCGGCTTCGACATCGTCGCCCTGGATGTCTCGAACAACATGCCGCTCACGGACATCTTCCTCCTCGTCTCCGGTCGCAACGAGCGCATGGTGCTCTCCATCGCCGATGAGATCGAAGACGCGATGCGCGACATCGGGCAGCGCACGCTGCGCCGAGAGGGCCGTCGCGAGGGTCGCTGGGTGCTCCTCGACTTCAACGACATCGTCGTGCACGTCTTCCACGAGGAGGAGCGCACGTTCTACGGGCTCGAGCGCCTGTGGAACGACGCACCCGTCGTGAAGCTCGATCTCGGCGAGGGCGACGCAGCCGCCGAGCAGCCGAACCAGGCCGAGCAGAGCTGAGCGGCGTGACGCCCCGCAGGTCGAAGGGCGGATGGGTCTGGCTCATCCTCACCGGCTTGCTCGCGGGCTTCCTCTCTGGGCTCTTCGGGGTCGGCGGGGGCATCCTCATCGTGCCCGCACTCGTCTATCTGGTGCGGCTCGACACCCGCTTGGCCGCTGGCACCTCGCTGCTCGCCATCCTGCCGTCGGCGATCGTCGGGGTGGTGACGTACGCGGTCGGCGGCAACGTCGACCTGCTCCTGGCGGGGCTCCTGGCCATCGGCGCGATCGCGGGTGCCCCGCTCGGGTCATGGCTGCTGGAGAAGATCTCGAAGCGCACGCTGCAGTGGGCGTTCATCGCGTTCATCGGCGTCGTCATCGTCTCGCTCTTCCTCGTCGTGCCGTCGAGGGACGCCGCAGTGCACATCGATCTGCTCGGCGGCGCGCTGCTGGTGTTCCTGGGCCTCTGCACGGGCGTGCTGTCCGGCCTGCTCGGCATCGGCGGGGGAGTCGTGGTCGTGCCGATGCTGGTCGTGCTCTTCGGCTCGAGCGACCTGCTCGCGAAGGGCAGCTCCCTGCTCATGATGATTCCGACGGCGCTGTCCGGCACGATCAGCAACCTGCGCCGCAAGAACGTGGATGTGGGTGCCGGCCTCGCGGTCGGCGGCGCCGCCTGCCTCACGACGAGCCTCGGGGGCTTGAGCGCCGCCGCCATCTCGCCCTCGCTCGCGAATCTGCTCTTCGCGGCCTTCCTCGTCGTCATCGCGGTGCGCATGGGTGTGGATGCCTGGCCCCGTCGCACCGCTCGGTAGCGACACGCGCTGGCCGCCTCGATTTGGTGCGTCCCAGCTTCTGAGCTATTATTTTCGAGTTCCCGGAAACGGGTGCGGGTCTGTGGCGCAGCTGGTAGCGCACCTGCATGGCATGCAGGGGGTCAGGGGTTCGAATCCCCTCAGATCCACCACGAAGCCCCGGTCAGCTGAATCTGACCGGGGCTTTTTCGTCTGAGCTGCCGCTCGGTTCCCCGCACGATGCGGGAGGATGTCCGCATGGCGAGACGCATCATGGGCGACACTGCACGGGCCAACTGGAGCGCGCTCATCGCGGTGCCGTTCGCAGCGGCCTTCTACCTGTTCGTGGCGAGACGCCTCGGCGTCGAGATCGGCGACACGGTTCGCTACCTCGTGAGCATCTTCATCGTGTTCTGGCCGCTGTTCGGAACGGTGTACCTGGTCTGGACGCACCTCGCCTACCGCAACGCGGACGCGGTGCAGCTGCGGGTCGCCTCGAGGCGAGAGCGCATCACGAAGCGCCGCTGGTGGCATCGGCTCGTCGGCTACGGGGGAGCGACGGACTGGACGATGGCGGGCGCCATGGTCGCGGTCGCCCTCACGGTCGCTATCGCGCAGGAACCCGCCTTCCGCGACCAGACCATCTTCGTGGTGCTCGGGCTCGCCACGGTCGCGGCCTCGTGGGCGCTCATGGTCTACGCGTTCGCGTTGGAGTACCTCCGCCTCGACGCGGTCCCTGATGCTGAGGCGGGACATGGGGGAGCGGACGAGCGCGAGCGGGATGCCGCGCGCCGGTCGCAGATCGTGTTCCCGTTCGAGGAGGAGCCTCGCTTCGGCGACTACCTGACGCTCGCGGTCCTGATGTCGACGATGGCGGCGACGGCGTCGGCTGAGATCACGTCGCGCCGCGGCTGGCGCATCGCCCGGACCAACGTGGTGCTGGCGTTCGCGTTCAACTCGGTCATCGTCGCCATGATGGTCTCGGTGCTCTTCGGCGGGCTCACGACCTAGGGGGAGGTCAACGCGGGGAGGCTAACGCCGGGAGGCTCAGCGCACGACGCGGAAGCCCTCGGTTCCCTTTGGGGTCCGCTCGGAGACGCGAGATGCGGTGACTTCGGCGTACGGGGGCCCTTTGCTCATCCACGCGAGGAGCGCATCCACCTGGTGCTCCTCTCCTTCGAGCTCGGCTTCGACCCGGCCGTCGTGCAGGTTGCGGACCCAGCCGCTCACACCCAGCCGCTGTGCCTCCTGCGCCGTGGTGAAGCGGTAGCCGACACCCTGGACAGTCCCGGCCACGATGACATTGACTCTCCGCATAGCCACATTGTGCTTTCCACGCCTGGAATCCGGGAAGATGCCGGCCCGTGTGGGGTGAGAAGCACAGCCTTTTCCCATCTGGTGGGCTCGGCCCATCTGGTGGGTTCGGCCCATCTGGCGGGCCCGGGGAGCTTCCGCGGTCAGGTCAGGTGCGAGAGCTCGCCCACGTCGTAGCCGGTGTTCGGGAGGCAGCCGAGCTCGGTCAGCAGCTCGGGCATGCTCCACAGCCGTACCTCCTGGGGGCGGGTGGTGGCGATCGATGCCGCCGCGCTGCCGCCGATCGCGAGTTGGCGCACACTCACGGAAGACGGACCAGATGCGGGACTCGGCGCACCGTGGACGATGCGCCAGGAGGGGTGCCCATCGAGAGGATGCTCCTCGACGAGCAGCGAGGACGGCTCGTCTCGGAGGCCACGGCCGGAGACCTTCAGCGCGGCCTCCTTCGCCGTCCAGAGGGCGATGCGAGCGGCGACGCCCACCCGCTGCGTCGACGCGGGCATCCGCAGCCGCTCTGCTGGGTGCAGGGCGTACGCGTCGAACTCGGACCACAGCTGTGTCGGCACGGTCTCGATGTCGACGCCGATCGCGTCCGCCGGGTCGGCGATCGCGACGAGCACCCGGCCGCTCGTCGTCGAGGAGCTGAGCGAGAGGTCGCTGCTCGTCGGCTGCCCGTGGCGCCCGCCGCAGTCTGCGCAGCGGCGGTCGATGACGAGCTCGCCGGCCAGCTCGAGCGGGACCCCGCGGCCCCAGGCCGCCAGCAGCCGGAGGGCGGAGCGCCCCGCCAGCGTGCGGCGACGCAGCTCCTCGGTGCCCCGAGCGCCGGCGGCGGCGAGATCGTCGGTGCTCGCGCACTGCGACGCGGCGTCGAGGACCTCGTCGATGCCAGCGGCGAGCACGGCGATCATCGGCGGCTGATGCGGCGGTACTGCCACACGGCGATCGGCGCGAAGATCGCGATGATCGCGACGCTGCACAGGAACGCGTACAGGACGGCGTTCTCGGCGGGCCATCCTCCGGCAGCCGTGAAGCCGCTCGGGGCCGCGTTGCCGAAGAGCTCCCTGACGGCGCTTGCGACCGCCGTGACCGGGTTCCACTCCGCGAACGCGCGAAGGGGGCCGGGGAGCATGTCCGCCGAGACGAAGGCACCGGAGATGAAGCAGACGGGGAACAGCCACAGGAGGCCGAGGCTCTGCGCGACCTCGACGCTCTTTGCAGTGAGCGCGATGGTCGCGCCGATCCAGGAGGTCGCGAAGGCGAAGAGCAGCAGCAGCGCGAAAGCGGCGAGCACTTCGAGCGGGCCGGATTCGACGCGCCAGCCGATCGCGAGTCCGCACGTCAGGATCACGGCGATGGAGATGATGCTCGTGACGAGATCGGAGCTCGTCCGTCCGAGGATGACGCCGACGCGCGACATGGGGAGCGTGCGGAGCCGATCGATGAGGCCGGACTGCAGGTCCTTCGCGAGGTAGACGGCGGTGAACGAGGAGTTGAAGGTCAGGGTCTGGGCGAGAATGCCGCCGATCAGGAACTGCCGGTAGTCGGCGCCGCCCAACGCGCCGCCGAAGACGAAGGCGAGGATGAGGACGAAGATGATGGGCTGCGCGATGCCGGTCACGAGGGCGCCAGGCGTGCGCTGCACGTTGAGCACGTTCCTGCGGGCGACGATGCTGCCGTCGCGGAAGGCCGCGGTGATTGCGCTCATGCGGTGACCGCCTGTCGCTCGTCGTTGGTGTGCAGCTCGGCGGACGCATCGTCGGGTCGCTGCCCCGTGATCTGGAGGAAGACCTCGTCGAGGGTCGGCTGCCGCAGCGCCGCCTCGATCGTGCCGATCCCGGCCTCCGAGAGGCCAGCGAGCACGGCAGCGAGATCACGGCTGCCGTTCGGTGCCTTGGCGGTGATGCGCACGGCGCGGTCGTCGAGGGACGCCTCGCGTCCGACCGCGGCGACGATCTGGAGAGCCCTGTGGCCGTCCTCCGCCCGCTCGAGCACAAGATCGATCGCGGCTCCTCCTGCCCGCGCCTTGAGCGCCGACGCGGTGCCCTCTGCCACGATCCGGCCCGAGTCGATGACCGAGATGGCATCGGCCAGCTGGTCGGCCTCCTCCAGGTACTGGGTTGTGAGGAGCACCGTCGTGCCTGCCGTCGCGAGCGTCTGGATCGCATCCCAGGTATCGCGACGCCCGCGCGGGTCGAGTCCCGTCGTCGGCTCGTCGAGGATCACGACTGGTGGCCTGGCGACGATGGCGCCGGCAAGGTCGAGGCGGCGGCGCATACCGCCCGAGTAGTCGCCCGCGCGCTTCTTGGGGTGCAGGTCGTCGAGGCGGAAGTCGCGGAGCAGCTCGTTCGCGCGTGCCTTCGCGTCTCGGCGCCGCATGCCGTAGAGCTGGCCGACCATCGTCAGGTTCTCGACTCCGGTGAGCTTCTCGTCGACGGCCGCGTACTGGCCGGAGACGCCGATGCTGCGGCGCACGTCCTGAGCCTCGCGCCGGACGGAGTGGCCGGCGACCTGCACGTCGCCGGCATCCGGGTCGAGGAGGGTCGTGACGACTCGGACGGTGGTGGTCTTGCCCGCCCCGTTCGGGCCGAGGAGTGCGTGGACGGAGCCTGCTGGGATCTCGAGGTCGACGCCGTCGAGCGCGGTGAAGTCGCCGAAGCGCTTCCTGAGCCCGCGGATCGAGATCACGAGACCGCCAGGTCGCGCTCGCGGACGGGCGTGATGTCTCGCCAGTTCTCGGTCACGTAGTCGAGGCAGGCCTGCTTGGGGGCTGGGCCGTAGACGACGACCCAGCCTGCGGGCACGTCGGCGAAGTCGGGCCAGAGGGAGTGCTGCTGCAGCTCGTTGACGAGGACTCGGAACTCTGCGGAGATGTCATCGAACGGATTGGTCATGATGTTCCCTTCTCTGTTCACGCGGGGGTTCGTGAGTGAGGTGGCGCGAATGGTTCTCCAGGTGCTTCGGAGCAGGCTCGCTATCGGTTGGCAAGCTGTGCATGTGAATCGGACATGAGCGTGTCGAGCACTGGGGCGATCACGCGGAGGGAGGCGTCGTCGAGCAGCGCCGAGTGGCGAGCCTGGACTCCGCTCGAGGTGACCCGACCCGTGGCGTGCGCCGCCCAGGCCTGTGGGGCTGGCCGGTCTGCCGGCACGTCGACGCGCGCCTCGAACACGTGCAGCCCGCCCTCGAAGGTGGGGATCGGGGTCGTGTCGAGGAGCGCGCCGACGCGGAGGAAGCCGCGCACCATGCGGTCGATGCTCCGTGCCGGGATGTCCGCGAGGGGGTTGCCCGCCTCTGCCAGGACTGCGCGCACCGCTTCGGCGTCGAGCTCGCCTGCCGGGGCCGCCACCTCGTTGGCGTCGAGGAACGCGCGCCACATGCGGTCGCCGCCGTCGACTCCGGCGACGGAAGAATGCTCCGTCGGGTAGGCGTCGATGATGGCGAGGAGCTCGACCTCGTCGCCGCCTCGCTGGAGGTGGGCGGCGAGGTGGTGCGCCAGGCGTCCGCCGAAGGACCATCCGACGATCCGATACGGACCCTCGGGCTGCACGCTCTTCATGGCCTTCACGTACGCGTCGAGCAGCTCCTCGAGCGAGCTGTGCTCGAATTCGTGATCGACATCGGGCGCGATGCCGGGCAGCTGCAGTCCGTAGAGCGGCCGGCTGCCCTCGAGGTGCGCGAGGAGCCCCGCGAACTTCCAGGAGATCCCGCTCGCTGGGTGGACCGCGAAGAGCGGCTCCTGGCCGGCGGTGGAGCCGTCCGCGTCGCGCGCTGGGCGCAGCGGCAGGATCATCCGGAGGCTCTCCGCGATGTCGCCGCCACCGTCGCTTGCGAGGGCGGCGAGGCCCTCGACCGACGGCGCCTGGAAGATGGCTTGCACGGGCAGCTCGGTGCCGAGCGCGTCGTTGATGGCCCGGATGGTCGGCTGCGCGACGAACGAGTGGCCTCCGAGCGCGAAGAACGAGTCGTCGGCGCGGACGTCGTCGACGCCGAGCGTCTCGGCGAAGGCCGCTGCCACGGCCAGCTCGGCGCGTGTGCTCGGGGCGCGCCCGGTGCCTCCGCTCGCCTGCTGTTCCGGGAGGGCGTCTCGGTCGAGCTTGCCGTTCGGCGTGAGCGGGATGCGCGCGATGACCCTGATGCCGACCGGATGCATGTAGTCGGGCACCCGTCCGCGAACGGCCGCGAGCACCTGATCGGCCAGCTGTTCCCGCGCCGTGTCGTCCGACTCGGCGGGCAGCTCGCTCGGCACGATCCAGGCGCCGAGCACAGTCTGTCCGGCCGACTCGACGGGAAGGACCACGGCACTGGCGACGCCGGGCTGCTCGGAGATGACGCGGGTCAGCTCCTCGGGTTCCACGCGGTGTCCGCGGATCTTGAGCTGCGCATCGGTGCGGCCGAGCGAGACGACGCGGCTGGGCTCGTCAGGCATCGCGTCCCGCACGACCACGAGGTCGCCGGTGCGGTACATGCGGCTGCCGTCGCGGGCGAAGGGGTCGGCGACGAAGCGCTCGGCGGTGGCTGCTGAGCGGCCCGTGTAGCCGTCGGCGAGCTGGGGCCCGGAGAGCCAGAGCTCGCCGATGCTGCCAGCTGGTGCCGGTCGGAGGCGGGCATCGAGCACGTGGCCGACGACGTCCCGAGTCGTGGATCCGAGCGTGGGCTCCTTCGTGTCCTCGATGCTGGCGAGCATCGAGTCGACGCCGACCTCGGTCGGGCCGTACAGGTTCCAGGCACGGGTGCTGGTCCGGCGACGCAGCCAGGTCCAGAGCTCGCCGCTGATCGCTTCGCCGCCGAGGAGGAGCGTGAAGCTGTCCGCGGCTGAGAGGGAGTCGAGCCAGTGCTCGAGGCCCGTCTGCGCGGTGAGCGCCTCGACGTAGCTCGGCGTCGTCTCCCATGCCCTGATCTGCCGGTCGGCGAACAGCTGGACGAGCGCCTCCGGGTCGCGGCGCACGTCGTCTGCGATGACGTGCAGCTCGTGGCCGCTCGCGAGCCACAGGATGGGGTCCATGGCCGCGTCGAAGCCGACGCCGGTGGTGTGCGCGACGCGGATGCGGCGCTCGGCGGCGTCCGGCAGCAGGGTCGAGCGGTGGCTGCGCAGGAGGCTCGCGAGAGCGCGGTGGGGCACCTGGACTCCCTTGGGGACCCCGGTCGTTCCCGAGGTGAAGATGAGGTAGGCGGGGGCGTCGAGCTGCGCGGTGCGCACCTCGGAGCCGCCGGTCTTGCCCGCCTCGCCGCCGGCGCCGGCGCCGGCGCCTTCGGCGAGGATCTCGTCGAGTCCTCCGTCGATGACCAGCGCGGGACGGGCCGCATCGAGCATCGCGTCGACGCGCTCGCTCGGGTACTCGGGGTCTATGGGCATCGCGACGGCACCGGCCCGCCAGATTCCGAGGAGAGCGGCGACGGTGTCGACCGACCGTGGCAGGCGGTAGGCGACGACGCCGCCCCGTGTCACGCCGCCGCGACGCAGCGCCAGGGACACCTGCTCGGTCCGCTCGGCGAGGGTCCGGAAATCGACCGCACCATCCGGGGCGACGACGGCCGGTGCGTCCGGGGTGCGCTCTGCCGCGGCATCGAAGGCCTCGAGCACGGAGCGGAGGTCCGCGTCCGCAGCCGCGTCACCGTCAGGCCGCCAGGCAGGCAGCCGTTCCGGGGTGCCAGGGATGGTGATCGACGCGAGCGGCGCATCCGGGGTCTCGGTCGCGACCGTGAGGAAGGCGAGGAGTCGCTCGACGAGGCCGTTGGCCGCTGCCTCGCTGAACAGCGCGGAGTTGTACTCGAGCACTCCTGGCACGTCGGAGCCGGCCTCGGCCGGGCGCAGCGTGAAGGACAGGTCGAACTTCGCGCCTCCCGTGCTCTCCGGGGCCACGGGCGAGACATCGACGCCGGGGAGCGCAAGCGGCAGATCGCTCTGCTCTTCCACGGCCAGCATCGTCTGGAACAGGGGGTGGCGTCCGAGCACGCGTTCCGGCGCGACGGCCTCGACGATGCGCTCGAACGGCACCTGCTCGTGGTCGATGCCGAAGAGCGCTGACGCTCGTGCGGCCTCGACGGCGCCTGCCAGGGTGGCGTCGTCTCCGAGCTGGATCCTGAGGGGCAGCGTGTTGACGAAGAACCCGATCAGGTCGCTCAGGTCAGCATCCTGGCGCCCCGCCGACGGGGCCCCGATCACGAGGTCCGTGCCCGAGCCCGTGCGCATGAGGAAGCCGGCGAGCGCGCCGAGCCAGCCGTGGAAGCCGCTCGCGGACGTGCCGGCGGCGACGGAGCCGAGACCGGTGGCGACGTTCGCGGGGACCGTGAAGGCCAGCTGGCGCGCCGGCTGGGCGCTCCCGGCTTCGCGGGCGCCGTCTGCGCTGAGCTCCAGCACCGACGGCGCACCGTCGAGGAAGTCGGTCCAGGCGGTGAGCTCGCGTGCTTCGCATGCCTCGTCCTCGTGCGCCGTGAGCAGGCGCGCGAAGTCGGCGAACTGGGCAGGCAGCGGGCGCCGGAGTGCTGCGGAGCCGCTCCTTCGCGCCGTGTACGCGGTTGCGAGATCGTGGGCGAGGGGGGCCAGCGAGGCTCCGTCGGTCGCGATGTGGTGGATCACGAGCTGGAGCAGCCAGGATCCGTCGCCCTGCTCGGAGAGTCCCGCGCGGAAGGGCAGGTCGCGAGTGAGGTCGAAGCCGGCGGAGGCGTCGACCGGCTCGCTCTGGAGCAGGCCGGAGACCGGGGCGTGGATGCGCTGCACGGGTGCCCCGTCGGCCTCCGGGTAGCTCGTGCGCAGCACCTCGTGGCGGGCGACGAGGTCGTCGAGCGCGCCGACGAGCGCCTCCCGGTCCAGTTCGCCGTCGAGCCGAGCGCTGAGGACGACGTTGTAGTCGCCGGAGCTCGGCGCGAGTCGGTTGAGGAACCAGAGGCGGGCCTGACCGGGGGAGAGCGGGAGCGGCTGTCCGGCCACGCGGGGGTTCGCTGCCGTCCACTCTCGAAGCGGCGGGCGCGTGCTGGAGACCACCATGTGGGCGTCCTCGGTGCGCTCGCCGGTGCGGCCGAGCAGCGCCAGCAGGCCAGCAGGCGTGGGGGCGTCGAAGATCGCGCGGAGCGCCGGTGCGGTGCCGAAGCGGGTGCGCAGCTCCCCGGCAAGCGCGACGGCGAGCAGGGAGTGCCCGCCGAGGCGGAAGAAGTCGTCGTCCAGTCCGACCTCGTCGAGGCCGATGACGGCGGCGAACGCCGCGCAGATGGCGCGCTCGTCCTCGGTCTGCGGGCGCCGCGAACCCGCGGCGGACTCGGGCGCGGGCAGCGCTGCGAGGTCGACCTTCCCGTTCGGGGTCAGGGGCAGACGCTCGAGCACGGTGACGCTCGATGGCACCATGTAGTCGGGCAGTGCGGCACGGGCGTGGGCGGTGACGGTCCGGGCATCGGCGGTCCCGGCGACCCAGGCGACCAGCCGCGCGCTGTCCTGTCCGGCAGGCGCGTGGATGGTCGCGACTGCGGCATCCACGCCAGCCGTGCGCTCGAGGCTGCGTTCGACATCCCCGAGCTCGATGCGGTAGCCGCGCAGCTTGATCTGGTCGTCGTCGCGGCGGAGGAACTCGAGCTCGCCCGATCCGTGGCGGCGGACGATGTCGCCGGTGCGGTAGAGGCGGGTGCCGTTGCCGGAAGGGTCGGCGATGAAGGCGGTCGCGGTCTCGGCGGCTCGCCCGCGGTAGCCGTGCGCCTCCGAGGCGCCGGCGAGGTGCAGCTCTCCCGGCACTCCGTCCGGCACATCCCTGAGGAATGCGTCGAGCACTCGCGCGGTCACGTTCGCGACGGGGCGGCCGATCCGCACGTGTCCTGGTTCGCTGATGCGGGTGACGACGGAGTCGACGGCGAACTCGCTCGGGCCGTAGAGGTTCCACGCCTCGACGCCGACCGCGGCGAGGAGGGAATCCCAGAGCTCTCGCGAGACGGCCTCGCCGCCGAGCGCGATGAGCAGGGGCGTCTCCCGGTGCGCGGCCCGGTCGAGGAGTCCCGTGCTGATGAGCTGTCGGACGTAGGAGGGCGTGGTCTCGAGCACGTCGATCGCGGCGTCGTCGACGCGCTGCACGAGCTCGTCGGCGCTTCGTCGCGTGCCGTCCGTGGCCATCACGAGCGTTGACCCGGCGGCGAGCCAGAGGATCGGGTCCCAGGCGGCGTCGAAGCCGAGGCCGGCGACGTGGAGGACACGCGGGGCTCGCCCGTCCAGGCGCGAGCGCAGCGGGGCGATCATGGCGTCCTCGTGCTGCGCCTGGACGTTGGCGAGCGCGGAGTGCGGGACCTGCACGCCCTTGGGAGTGCCGGTCGTGCCCGAGGTGAACACGAGGTAGGCGGGCTGCTCGGGGCGGGGGAGCTCTGGCAGGCTCGTGTCCTCGGCGCTCTCCCCGAGCGCGACGAGCGCGGCGGGGGAGGCTGCCGGAGTGCCGGAGTCAGCGGCGAGGGCGGCGAGGCGGTCCGCATCGCTCGCGACGAGCAGCGCGGGCGTGCTCGCCTCGAGGATCTGCGCGATGCGCGCGTCCGGGTAGTCGATGTCGATGGGAACGGCGATCGCTCCGCTGCGGAGCGCGGCGAGCACGAGCGTCACCGCGTCGCCCGATCGCGGAAGCGCGACGGCGACGCGATCGCCGGGACGCACGCCGGAGGCGACGAGCCCCAGGGCCGCGGCGTCGACGCGGGCTCCGAGCTCGGCGAACGAGAGGTTTTCGTGCTCGTCCTCGAGCGCAGAGGCCCGGGGTGCGCGGCGGATGCTGGCCGCGAGCACGTCGAGGACGGTCCCTTCGACGGTCAGCGAGCGGCCACGGGCCTGCGTGTCGATGCGGTGCCGCGTCGCGGCGTCGACGGCGGGGATCTCCGAGAGGGGGCGCTCGACCGACTCGACCATGGCGGCGAGCATCCGGTCGACCGTGTCGCGCATGCGCTCGATCGTCGATTCGTCGAAGAGGGCGAGGTCGTAGGCGAGCGCGGCCTCGAGCGGCCCCTCGTCGCCAGCGGGCGTCGAGAAGTCGAGCATGAGGTCGGTCTTCACGCCCGCCGTCGTCACTTGGCCAGGGACGGTGACCTCGACGTCGCCGAGGTCGAGCCGCGCTGGTTCTGTGTTCTGCAGCGTCAGGAGCACCTGGAAGACGGGGTGGCGATCGGCGACGCGAGCGGGGCGGACGGCGTCGACGACAGCATCGAAGGGCACGTCCTGGTGCGCGTAGGCGTCGGTGTTCCCCGCCCGGACCCGCTCGATGAGCTCCTCCAGGGTCGGGTTGCCGACGAGCGAGGTGCGCAGTGCGACCGTGTTGACGAAGAAGCCCACGAGCCGCTCGAGCTTGGGGTCGACGCGGCCCGCGACAGGTGTGCCGAGGACGATGTCGGTGCCAGCGCCGTGCTGCCCGAGCGCGGCTGCGACCGCGGCGTGGAGGACGATGAAGAGGCTCGTGCGGTGCTCCGAGGCGACGCGGCGCAGCGCGAGGTGGCGTTCGGCGTCGAGCTCGAAGGCGAGGTGCCCGATGTCGCTCGGCCGGCTCCCGCGCTCGCGGTCTCGCGGCAGGTCGATCTCGTCCGGTGCGCCCGCGAGCGCCCGGCGCCAGAAGTCGAGCTGAGTGCTCATGGCGCTCGTGGAGTCCTCCTCCGAGCCGAGCGACTCCCGCTGCCACAGGGTGTAGTCGGCGTAGGAGACGGGCAGCGCGGGGGACGGGGCGGCGCTCGAGCCGGCGGACTCGGGAGCCGTGCGCGCCGTGTAGGCGGCGGAGAGGTCGGCGGCGAAGGGCGCGAGCGACCAGCCATCCGAGGCGATGTGGTGCATGGTCGCGACGAGCACGTGCGAGGTCGCGGAGCGGCGCAGGAGCACAGCGCGCAGGGGAACCTCGACGGTCACGTCGAAGGGGCGCAGCGATTCCTGCCTGACGATCTCGTCGACGCGGTCCGCGGGGACCTCGACGGCCGTGAAGGAGGGGGCGCCCTCGTCGATCGGGAGGATGCGCTGGCGCGGCTCCCCATCGATGTACGGGAAGACGGTGCGCAGCGGCTCGTGGCGCTCCGCGACGTCCCGGAACGCCCAGCGGAGGGCGGCGACGTCGAGCTCGCCGTCCAGGTGCAGAACGACGGGGATGTTGTAGGCGCTCGAGCCTGGCTCGAGGCTGTTCAGGAACCACAGGCGACGCTGGGCGAGTGAGACGGGGAGCTCGTCCGTGTGGGGTGTCGGAACGAGCGGGAGCGTCCGAGCGGCGTCGGCATCCTCGGCATCGAGCGAGGCGAGGCCTGCGACCGTGGGCCGCTCGAACACGTCGCGCACCGTGACCTGGCGTTCGAGGCGCTCGGAGAGCTTCGAGGCGAGCTTCGTGGCGAGCAGCGAGTGCCCTCCCGCGGCGAAGAAGTCCTCGTCGACGCCGATCGAGGTGATGCCGAGCACGTCGGCGAAGGCCTCGGCCGTGACGCGCTCCGCGCGGGTGCGGGGCTGCTGCACGGGGTCGCTCGGCGCCTGGTCCGGCGCGGGAAGTGCGCGCCGGTCGAGCTTCCCGTTCGGCGTCATCGGCAGCTCGCTGAGCGCGAGCACGCTGCTCGGAACCATGTAGCCCGGCAGCTCGGTCGCGAGGGAGGCCCTGGTGCGAGCGGCCAGGTCCGTGATCTCGCTGTCACCGGTCACGTAGCCGACGAGGCGCGCGGATGCGCCTTCGCCGACCACGATCGCGGCGGCGGCCGAGACGCCGGGCTGCCGACGCAGCGCGGCCTCCACCTCGGCGAGCTCGACTCGGTAGCCGCGGATCTTGATCTGCTCGTCGATGCGGCCCAGGAAGCGGAGCGAGCCGCTGCGGCGGCGACGCACGACGTCTCCGGTGCGGTACATGCGCGTCCCGTCGCCGGCGAAGGGGTCGGCGAGGAAGCGCTCGGCGCTGAGGCCTGGCTGCCCGACGTAGCCGGAGGCGACGTTCGCGCCGGCAAGGTACAGCTCGCCGATCGCGCCGTCGGGAACGGGCGTGAGCGATGCATCCAGGAGGTAGTGGCGCGTGTTGCGCACGGAGGTGCCGATGTGCGGCTCGGAGCCGCTCTCGATCGGCGCGATGAGGCTGTCGACGGTCGTCTCCGTCGGCCCGTAGAGGTTGAGTGCGCGGACGTCCGGCTGGGCCGCCAGGACATCCCAGAGCGCGGGTCCGACGGCTTCCCCGCCGAGCGCGATCTCGGTTGGGTAGCGGTCCTGCTCGAACAGTCCGCCAGCGATCAGTGCCTCGGCGAACGACGGGGTCGTCTCGATCGCGTCGATCCCGTGCTCGGCGAAGTACGCGGCGAGCCGCTGGGGGTCACGACGGACGTCGTCGTCGATCATGTGCAGCTCGTGGCCGGCGAAGAGCCAGAGTAGCGGGTCCCAGGCGGCGTCGAACGAGAGGCCAGCCGTGTGCGCGACCCGCGCCGGCCTGCCGAGGCGCTCGGCTGCGGGGTCGAAGATCTCTGCCCGGTGGTGCTCGAAGAGGTTCCGGAGGGCGAGGCGGTCGACGCCGACGCCCTTGGGGCGGCCGGTGCTGCCCGAGGTGAACACGACGTAGGCCAGCTCGGAGGGGGCAACGGTCGGGAGGCCGCTGGGGTCCGCCGTCTTCCGACGCCAGGCGACCGACGTGTCGGCGTCGATCGGGAGGGTCGCGACCCGCCACTGCGCTCCCGCCGCCAGGTCGCGCTGCTCCTGCGCCTTGCTCGTGAGCAGGAGCGCTGGCTGCGCGTCTTCGATCATGTTGCCGACTCGGTCGATGGGGTACTCGGGGTCGAGGGGGACGTACACGCCGCCGGCCTTGAGCACCGCGAGCACCAGCACGGGGAGGTGACGGCTGCGCTCGATGCGCACGGCGACCGTGCGCCCCGCACCGACGCCCTCGCCAACGAGGTGGTGGGCGAGCCTCGTCGAGAGTGCGTCCAGTTCGGCGAAGGTGAGCGTGCCGTCTGCGGCGACGACCGCCGTCTCCGCGTCTCGCACCGCTGCGACCTTCGAGAAGGCACGCAGCACGGACTCCTGGCCGATCGGGACATCGTCGCCTGAGCCCTGCTCGAGGAGTCCCGCGATCTCGTCGGCGCGCACGACGTTGGCGTCGGTGACGGTGGTGGTCGCCGGCTCGTCGAGGACCTGCGAGAGCAGCTCGAGCATCCGCCAGGCGTGCTCGCGCAGGACGCCGCTCGTGTACAGCTCCGCGTCGCCCTCGAGCTGGAGCGTCGGCGCGGCGGCCTCGCTCGTGAGCCCCGAGATGACGACGGACAGGTCATGCACCGGTCCCGTCGACAGGATGTTCACGGTGCCGCGAGCGCGGCCGAAGACCAGCTCGTCGATGACCGGGAGGAGATTGACGGAAGGGCCCGCGAGCGCGTGCGTCTGGGCCACCTCCTCGACTCGGAACTGCTGGTGGGCGACGGCGCCGCGGACCGCGTCACCGGCATTGGCGATGACGTCGGAGAGGCTGAGCCCCGCGGAGACGTCGACGCGCAGGGGGAGGATGCTCGAGAGCATCGAGGGGGTCGTCTTCGCGACCTTGCCGCGCCGCGCTGTGACCGGGAGGCCGAGGGAGACCCGCGCCTGTCCGGTCATCTTCGACAGGTACAGGGCCACGAGGCCCACGGCCGTCTTCGGCAGGTCGCGGCCCAGCGCTCGGAGCCGAGCCGCGTCTGCCTCCGGGATGCTCGTCGAGACGCGCACGACGCGCTTGGCGGCGCGTCCGGTCGTGCCCTCGAGGCCCGTGACGACGCTGTCGTCGGCGAGCTGGGCGCGCCAGTAGTCGGCATCCGCCTCGTGCTTCTCCGACGACGCGTACTCATCGAGATGCTCGTGGAGCTCGTGCAGGCCGGGCAAGGGAGACGCGCTCCTCGCGGCGAGGTGCGCGATGGGCCCGGACAGGAGCGTGCCGAGCACGCCGCGAGGGGCGCTCTTCTCGAGCCGGGTGTATGCGCCGGCGAGGTAGCGCAGGCCGACGACGGCCGAGTAGCCGTCGAGGAGCACGTGGTGGACGCGCTGGAACAGGAGCCAGCGCTCCTCGGCGACGCGGTACAGCGTCGTGCCGAGCAGGTCGCCGCCGGTCATCGACCGGGGCGTCTCCAGCTCGAGGTCCATCCGCTCGCGGGCGACCCGGACCGCCTCCTCCTCGCCGAGGCGACGGAGATCGGACGTCGTGAGGAGGTCAGCCGTCGGGGAGGGGCGCTCGAGCACGGCGTACGGCCCGTCGCCGTCCTCGGCCAGGACGAGGCTCATCGCGTCGAGGTCGGCAACCGTCTTCGTGAACGCGATCCGCAGCAGCCCCTCATCGACCTGGCCACGGAGATCGAGGTACTGCCCGATCTGGTAGCTGGGGTTCTCGGGGTCGAGCTGCTGGGCATACCAGATGCCCAGCTGCGCTGCCGTGAGGGGAAGGCGATCTGGGGAACCCGCGGTGGTCTGCTGGTTCGTCTCGATGCGGCGGCTGGTCTCGGTCACTGTGCGCTCCTCATAGAGGTGCCGAGGTCTCCCTCGGCACCTGATGTCCTGCTCGGCGTGCGGCGCTGGCCGCTGGGCTGCCTCCTTCGGACGGAGGCGGACCCGCTACTGGAACTGGCCGATCTGGAGAGAGTTGAGGAGACCGCCGAGGTCGATGAGCGGGCCGTCGATCAGGGGGCCGTTGATGAGGGCACCGCCGGCCAGCGTCGACACGGAGCTCGAAGCCGACGCGGGTGCGAGCTCGGCGGCGCTCGCGGGAGCGGCCGTCAGGGCGACGGCGCCGAGGGAGAGGGCTGCGGCCGTGGAGAGGCTGGCGATGGTCCGAGTCGTCGTCTTCTTCATGTGTTGCTCCTCAATTCGCTGTGTCCGGGGTTGGTCACGGGGGTCGTTCGGAGCGCATCTGGCGGCGGTTTGGCAACAATCCCGCGTCTCTCGGGCATTTCACAGCTAGCCTGAACCCGTGTTCGACTGGCTCATAGCGCTCCCCCCACTTCTTGTCGTCCTCCTCGTGGCGGTCATCGTCACGCTCGAGAGCCTCGGCCTGCCCCTCCCGGGCGAGAGCGTGCTCATCGCAGCCGTGCTCATGAGCGTCGCGGGCACGGGTGTCGACCCCTGGCTGCTCGCCGCCGCCGCCGCCGTCGGCGCCATCGTCGGCGACTCGATCGGCTACTACATCGGCAAGCGCTGGGGCGCACGCCTGCTGCGCTACCTCTCGCAGCGGTACCCGAAGTACTTCGGCGTCGCGCGCATCAACGCGGCGGTCGGTCTCATGCAGAAGTGGGGTGCGTACGCGGTCTTCTTCGGACGCTTCATCGCGCTCCTCCGAGTCTTCGCCGGCCCGCTCGCCGGTGCCATGGCCATGCCGTACGGGCGCTTCCTGCTCGCGAACGCGCTCGGCGGTATCGCCTGGGCCACGGGCGTCACCGCCATCACCGTCGCGCTCGGGAAGAGCGCCCTCGCACTCATCCACGCCTTCGGCTGGGCCGCGCTCGCGGTCGCCGCGGTCCTGGTCATCGTCCTCGTCGCGATCGTCGTCTATCGAGCCCGGCGCCGACCAGAGGGTGCGGAGGCGACGAGCGAGACCGAGCAGGAGCTCGACCTCCTCATCCCCGCGGCGAAGGACGCGCAGGACTCCACCCCGGGAGACGCCGCCGCTCGCGACGCCCTTGCCGCAGCCGTGCGCCCGATCGTCACCTTCGCTCGCCGGGCCCCATTCACGACCGCGCTCTCGCTCGTCATCATCGCCATCGGCATCGCGACGGGGGCCATGTGGCACCTCTCACGGGCGCAGCCCTGGTACGGCGATGTCGCCTTCGGCATCCCGCCGCTGGAGGCCGGCATGTGGTGGACCCCCATCACCGGATCGCTGCTCGGCGGCGGCGCCTGGCACTACGCGCTCCTCATCGTGCAGCTGCTCATCGTCGGCGGCGTCTTCGAGTTCCGCTTCGGCTGGAAGCGCACCGCACTCGTGTTCCTCGGCGGCCAGACCCTCGCGGTGCTCGGCACCCTCGCCATCGTCGCGGCGCTCGCCCCGACCGGCTGGGAGTGGGCGACGCGCCTCGCCGACGACCTCGACGTCGGCGCATCCGGCGGCATCGCCGCCCTCACCGCGGCGCTGGTCTGGGTGCTGCGTCCGCCGTGGCGCCTTCGACTCGGGCTCGCGCTCGGGGCGCTCGTCTCCCTGCGCCTCCTCTACGTCGGCGACCTCGCCGACATCGAGCACTTCCTGCCGGTCACCGTCATCTTCACGATCTACGCCGTGCAGCGCCATCGCAAGACGGGCCTCGCGACGAGCACGCGCGAAGACCGGCTGATCGCGTTCACGGCCCTGATCGCGCTCGGGACGGCCCAGGTCGTCGCCGCGTTCTTCTCGCTCGACGGCCCGCTCGGCAAGACGGACGCGGAGACGGAGACGTGGGTGGGCGTCGCCATCGACGTCGTCGTCATCCTCCTCGTCGCCAACGGGATCAGGCGGGGCCAGCGCTTCGCCTGGGTCGTCGCGGTGGCGCTCGGCGTCTTCAACCTCCTGGAGCTCGCCCTCATCGTCGTCGTGGTCGCGACCTCCGGCAGCCTCGACGAGGGCCTCACCATGAACTTCGCCGGCTCCCTGCTCTGGGTGCTCGTCGTGGTCTTCCTCATCGTCGCCCGCCGCTCGTTCGCGGTCCGCGTGCGGCCGTCGAAGAACTCCCTCTCAGGCGAGCGCCGAGGAACGGTCGAGGAGGCTCGCGAGATCCTCCCGAGGGTCGGCGGCAGCACGATCTCGTGGATGACGCTCTGGCCGCGCAACCACTACCTGCTGAGTGCGAAGAAGGACGGCTACATCGCCTACCAGGAGTACTCGGGCGTCGCCCTCGCGCTCGGCGACCCGGTCGCGCCGAAGGAAGAGCTCAGCGACCTCATCCACGACTTCGCCTCTCGGGCCGAGCTGGCCGGGCACACGCCCGCCTTCTTCTCGGCGACCCGCGCGACGGTGGATGCGGCCCCCGCGAGCTGGCAGCGCGTGCAGGTCGCGGAGGACACGATCATCGACCTCCCCGGGCTCGAGCTCAAGGGCAAGCCGTGGCAGCCGGTGCGCTCGGCCGTGAACCGTGCAGAGCGCGAGGGCATCCGCTTCAAGATGACGACCCTCGCCGAGGAGCCATGGGCTGTGCTCGCGCAGGTGCGCGCGATCTCGGAGGACTGGGTCGGCGACAAGGGACTGCCGGAGATGGGCTTCACGCTCGGCGGCGTCGATGAGGCCCTCGACCCGGCCGTGCGCCTCGGCATCGCGATCGACGACGACGGCAGCGTGCACGGCGTCACGTCGTGGCTGCCGGTGTACGGACAGGATGGCGCGGTCCGCGGCTGGACGCTCGACCTCATGCGTCGACGTGACGGTGGCTTCAAGCCCGTCATGGAGTTCCTCATCATCTCGTCGGCCCTCGCCTTCCGGGACGAGGGCGCCGCCTTCGCCTCGCTCTCCGGAGCGCCGCTCGCGGGGTCGGGGCAGGCGGAGGCGACGGCGCTCGACCAGGTGCTGAGCCAGGTCTCCGAGCTCCTGGAGCCGCTCTACGGCTTCTCCTCGCTGCACAGCTTCAAGACGAAGTTCAATCCGCGATACGAGCCCATGTACCTGCTCTACCGCGACGAGGCCGACCTCCCGCGCATCGGCATCGGCCTGACGCGCGCCTACCTCCCGACGGCGACGACGGGTCAGCTCATCAGGGCGGGTCTCGGCGCGGGTAAGTAGCGTCTCGCGTCCTTCGCGCCGAGCCGGGCCGCGTCGGCGAGCCACTCCTCGCGACGCCGCTCGGTCGAGGTCTTGACGGGGGAGTAGCGGGTGACCGCGATGGGCCCGAGGCCGACGAATCCGAGCACGTGGGTCTTGAGCTGCCTGATCGGCGTGTTGCCGGTCAGGCGCAGGTAGATGCCTGGGCTGTCTGCGGTGAGGATGATGCGCGCGCTGCGTCCCTTGAGCAGGCCCTTCGGCAGCGGGCCGGAGGCGTCGTAGGCCATGCGCGGCAGGAGCAGCCGGTCGAAGAACCCCTGCAGGAGTGACGGGACCGAGCCCCACCAGACCGGGGTGACGATCACGATGCGTGCGGCGTCCTGGATCGCGCTCCAGGCTTGCTGCAGATCTGGTTCGAGCTCCTGGCGCCTGGTGTAGCCGCGTCGGAGATTCTGATCGAAGACGAGGTCGCGGACTGCGAGGACCTGAGCGTCGCCGTGGGCGTCGGCATAGCGCGCGGCGAGGGCCGCGCAGAGCGAGTCGGGGTTGGGGTGGCCGTCGATGACGAGGGTGTGCATTCGGGCTCCAGAGCCTTGAAGTGGACAGTGTCAAGATGGGACGACAGCCAGCTTAGCTATGATGTTGCTCATGTCAAGATCGGATGCGCCGTACCACCACGGCAACCTCGGCCCGGTCCTCGAGGCCGCAGGCATGGAGCTGCTCGCGCAGAAGTCGCACGCCACGATGAGCCTCCGGGAGCTGGCCCGCGAGGCGGGTGTCAGCCACAACGCGCCGTACCACCACTTCGGAGACAAGGCCGGGCTCTTCAAGCGCCTCGGCGAGGTGAGCATGCAGCACCTCGTGCACGCGGTCAGCTCGGCGGATGCTCCCGGGGCCGCCCCACAGGAGCGTGCCCTCGCGCTCACCGTCGCCTACGTCGAGTTCGCCGTCGAGCATCCACACGCCTTCACGCTCATCTACGACCCGGAGGTCTGCATCCCGGGGGCGCCAAGTGCCACGATGGCGCCACTCATCCAGGAGCTCGAGGGGCTGCTCGGGAATGCGGCCGCCGGCCTCGACCCGGAGGCGAGCGCCGCCAGGATCGAGGCACGTGCCACGGCGCTCTGGGCAACCGTGCAGGGTTTGTCCCACCTCGTGATCGCGGGCCACCTCACGCTCGCCCAGGTCCAGCCAGCGCTCGCCGAGTCGCTTCGACGCTAGGCGGTCATGCAGAACCCGGATGTGACTCAGGAGTTATGCCAGCGACGCGACGACGGCGGCGATCCTGCGTTCGCGAGTCGCGTCGGCCTTCGCGGACTCGACTTTGGTGACGTGGGCCTTCCTGGCGCTCGGTGAGAGGGCATCGAAACGCGCCAGCGCGCCCGCGTCGTCGAGCGCCTCGGCGAGGTCCGCCGGCACCTCCGTGGTGCGCGGCTCGGTGTCGAGCTCGATGACGACGGTGATCGGGTCACCACCCTGTATGCCCGTCTCCTTGCGCTTCTCTGCGCTGAACGAGATGAGGAAGCGCCCGCCCATGACCGCGACAGTGCTCCGGTACGTGTAGCCGTTGACGGTCACGACGACGGCCGGCTTCTTTCCTGCGCCGAGCCGCTCGATGACCTCCACCGGCACCTCGATGCCCGTGCTCCTCCCCATGAGGCTCATGGTCGTCGTGAATGCCATGCCGAGATTGTTTCACGGTATTCCCTGCCGGGATGCCTCGAAATGTCGGCGGCCTGTGCCACGATCGGATGGTGTGACGAGGCCCGTCGTCCATAGGAGAGAAAGGGACGACCATGGCCGTCATCCTCAACCCGTACATCCACCTCCTCGACAACGCGCGCGAGGCGCTCGAGTACTACAGGGAGGTGTTCGGGGGCGAGCTCGTGCTCAGCACGTTCGGCGGCTCCGGCATGCCGATGGACCCCTCCGAGTCGGAGAAGATCATGCACGGCCAGCTGACGACTGCCAGCGGGTTCACCATCATGGCCTCCGACACGCCCTCCTTCATCGAGCCCAACCCCGGACGAACGGTCGAGATCTCGCTCAGCGGCGACGCCGCCGAGGAGCTTCGCGGATACTGGGACAAGCTGGCCGACGGCGGCGAGATCGAGCAGCCGCTCGTGCAGGCGCCGTGGGGAGACACCTTCGGAATGCTGGTCGACCGTTTCGGGGTCGCATGGATGGTCAACATCCTGGGAAGCTGACGAGTGCCCGAAATGCGTTCGGCCTGGCTGCGCCGTACACTTGACGCCGACCTACTGCGAGGTGAGTGACCCTGGTGCCATCGAGTTTCGACGTGACGTCGCTTGCTTCTCTCGACACTTCTGCGTTGCCGCGAATCGGACGAGCCGTTGGGCGCGGAAGCGCGCACGCCAAGCTCATCCTGTTCGGCGAGCACGTCGTCGTCTACGGGAAGCCGGCCGTCGCGCTTCCGCTGCGTGCCATGCGCATGCGAGCGACCGCCTGGCGCGAGGGCACTGAGCCGCGCTTCGAGTCCGACCACTACACGGGGCCGCTCGCGGCAGCTCCGGAGATCGTGGAGGCTCCGAGGAAGGCCATCGAGGAGACGCTGCGCGCGATCGGGGGCGAGCTCGCGGGACTCACGGTCGCGGTCCGCGGCAACATCCCGCTCGGACGAGGACTCGGGTCGAGTGCCGCGGCGGCCGGCGCGATCGTCGACGCCGTCTCCCGCCTGCACAATGTGACGCTCTCCGGTGGTGAGCACTTCGCGCTTGTCCAGCTGGCCGAGCAGGTGGCGCACGGCAAGCCGAGCGGGCTCGATGCGCTCGCAACGACCATCCCGTCGCCCATCCGCTTCCAGAACGCGAGCGCCGTGCCCGTGCCGGTCGCCCTCGACGCCTGCTTCGTGATCGCCGACACCGGTGTGCACGGATCCACGCGCCAGGCTGTCGACGACGTGCGCACCTCGCTCGAACGCGACCACGACGCCACGATGTCGATCATCGACGCCCTCGGGGACCTCTCCGACCTGGCCATCACCGACCTCGAGACCAACGAGGCACGCTCGCTCGGCTCCCGGATGTCGGAGGCGCACGTGCTGCTCTCCAGTCTCGGCGTGAGCCACCCAGCCCTCGACGAGCTGGTCGAGGCTGCGACCGGCGCTGGCGCGTTCGGCGCGAAGCTCACGGGAGGCGGGCTCGGCGGGTGCATCGTCGCCGTCGTCGATCGGGGAAACGCAGCGGTCGTCGCGGCTGCGCTGCAGAGCGCTGGTGCGATCCAGACCTGGAGCGTCACCAGCACTGGCACGCCGCTGTGACCGCGACCGCCGTCGCCTACCCGAACATCGCGCTCATCAAGTACTGGGGGAAGCGCGATGAGGCGCTCATCATCCCGCAGACCTCGAGCCTGTCGCTGACGCTCGCGGTCTACCCGACGACGACGACCGTCTCGCTCCTGGGGGAGGGCCAGTCCCACGAGATCCTCCAGGACGGCACGGCTATGCCGGAGGCCGCGGCCGCCAAGGTCGCGCGCTTCCTGGACCACGTCGGCGAACTCGCCGGCAGCGTGCGGTCAGCGCGGGTCGAGACGAGCAACGCGGGACCGACGGGCGCTGGTCTCGCATCCTCCGCCTCCGGCTTCGCCGCGCTCGCAGCGGCAGCATCGTCGGCGTACGGCCTCGACCTGTCGCCGAGGGAGCTGTCGCGGCTCGCACGGCGCGGCTCTGGCTCGGCCTCACGCTCGATCTTCGGCGGCTTCGCCGTCTGGAACGCGGGCACCGACGACCTCAGCTCGTACGCCGAGCCGGTCGACGATGCGCACATCGACGCCGCCATGGTGCTCGGCATCGTCAACGCGGGGGCGAAGTCGATCTCGAGCAGGGAGGCCATGCGCCGGACCGTTGAGACCTCCCCATACAACGCGCCATGGGTCGAGACGAACCCAGGCGAGCTGGCGCTCATGCGCGATGCGCTCCGCCGTGGCGACTTCACGGAGGTCGGCGAGATCTCCGAGCGAAACGCCCTCCGCATGCACGCGGCCATGCTCGGGGCCGTGCCCCCGGTCCGCTACCTCACGGCGGGCAGCATGGCGCTGCTCGATGCCGTCGCCGCCCTCCGACGCGGTGGCCTCGAGGCCTACGCGACCATGGACGCCGGGCCGAACGTGAAGACGCTGTGCAGGGCCTCCGAGGCCCCGGCTGTGCGTGACGCGCTCGCATCCGCGGCCCCCGGCACCGAGTTCGTGATCGCCCCGGCCGGTCCGGGTGTGGCGGTCACGAACGCCGACGCACAGGCAGACGCCGCCCCCGGAGTGGTGCGGTGATCGTCGCCGAGGCACCGGGCAAGCTCTTCGTCAACGGCGAATACGCGGTCGTCGAACCGGGCAGGCACGCCGTGATCGTCGGCGTGTCGAGACTCATCCGAGCGAGCCTGCGGGCTGCCTCGGCCGACGAGGGCAGCACCGTCAGCTCGCACCAGTTCGGCGCGCAGCCGGTCCCCGTGAACATCGACGGCGACCTCGTCTCGATCGATGCCCCCGGGGCGGACCTCGTCCGGGAGTGCATCCGAGTGCTGGTCCAGCTGGCGCACGAGCGTGGCATCGAGCCGCAGCCCTTCGCGCTCGACATCGAGAGCGAGCTCGACGACGTCAGCGGTCGCAAGTTCGGCCTCGGCTCGAGCGGCGCGGTCGCCGTCGTCACCGTCCGCGCCGTGGCGGAGCACTTCGGCATCAACGTCGGCGACGACGCGGTGTACCGCCTCGCGAGCCTCGCCACGATCGAGCTGCGCCCCGCCGCATCGTGCGCCGACATCGCGACGAGCACACTCGGCGGGTGGGTGCACTATGCCTCACCGGATCGCCTCGCCGCTCGCGAGCTCCGACGCCGCAGCGGGGTCGAGGCGAGCCTGGTCGAGGCCTGGCCCGGACTCGTCCTCGAGGCGCTTCCGTCCCCGAGCTCCGTCGTCCTGCACGTGGGGTGGACCTCGGCGCCGGCTTCGACCGCCGAGCTCGTCAGCACCCTGCACGCCGGAGATTGGCGATCGACCGAGCAGTACGCGGCCTTCCTGACGGAAAGCGACCGCATAACGGCCGCGCTCGTCGCCGCCGTGCGTGCCGAGCGCAGCGAGCTGGCCCTCGCGGCCATCCGCGACGCCGAGGCCAACCTCGAGGCGCTGGACGAGCTGAGCGGCATCGGCATCCGCACCGAGGCGCTCTCGGCGCTCATCTCGGCAGCACGCTCGGTCGGGATCCCCGCGAAGACCTCCGGGGCCGGTGGCGGAGACTGCGGCATCGCCCTGGCACCCGCCCACAACGAGGAGCTCGATGCCGCGTGGCGCGCCGCCGGCATCGAGGTCCTGGATCTGCACGTCGTACCGCACCGTCGAGTTGGAGTTCGAGAACATGGCTAACCGCAAGGACGAGCACGTCGACCTGGCACTCGCGCAGCGTTCCGGCATCGTCCGGAACGACTTCGACGATGTCCGCTTCATCCATCACGCGCTCGGCGGGGTCGACCGGGCGACCGTCTCGACGGCCGTGCAGGTGGCTGGCGCGAGCTGGCCGGTGCCGTTCTACCTCAACGGGATGACGGGCGGCAGCGAGCGCACGGGCATCATCAACGGCGACCTGGCGCGCGCAGCTCGCGAGACCGGGATCGCGATGGCCGCTGGCTCGCTCTCCGCCTACCTCAAGGACGCATCGACGGCCGCCAGCTTCCGCGTCATCCGTGACGAGAACCCCACCGGCTTCGTCATGGCGAACGTCAACGCGACCGTGTCGCCGGATGACGCTCAGCGCGCCGTCGACCTGCTCGAGGCGAACGCGCTGCAGATCCACATCAACTCGGTGCAGGAGACGGTCATGCCGGAAGGCGACCGGGACTTCGCCGCGTGGCCCGCCGCGATCGAGTCGATCGTGCAGCGCGTGAGCGTGCCGGTCATCGTGAAGGAGGTCGGCTTCGGACTCAGCGCGAGCACCCTGGAGCGGCTGGCCCAGCTCGGCGTGCAGTACGCCGATGTGAGCGGGCGCGGCGGCACTGACTTCGCCAGGATCGAGAACTCCCGGCGCCGCCTCGGCGACTACGCGTCCCTCGTGGGCTGGGGCCAGTCGACGCCGGAGGCGCTCATCGAGGCTGACTCGAGCACTGCCGCTCTGCCGGTCCTCCTGGCGTCGGGGGGAGTGCGCACGCCCCTCGACGTGCTCCGCGCTCTCGCGCTGGGCGCGCGGGCGGTTGGGGTCTCCGGGCACTTCCTCGAGGTGCTCGTCGAGCACGGGGTCGAGACGCTCATCGAGCACATCCGCTCCTGGCAGGAACAGCTCACATCGCTCCAGACGATGCTCGGCGCCGTCACCCCTGGCGCGCTCAGCCAGCAGGAGCTGGTCCTCCACGGCGCCCTCCTCGACTTCTGCACCTCCCGCGGCATCGACCCGGCCACCGTCTCGCGTGCACGCGGGCGGGGCACCCTCCCATCGAAAGGACAGCGATGAGCACCGAGCTCCTCGACCACGCACCAGTTCCGCTCAAGTGGGTCGGTCCGGTTCGCGTGACCGGCAACGTCATGGAGGGTGAGCAGCTCGTGCCGCTCGCAACCTACGAGCAACCCCTGTGGCCGTCGGTCGGCCGTGGTGCCAAGATGTCGATGCTGGTGCCCGACGGCATCAAGGCGACGCTCATCGATGAGCGCATGAGCCGCTCGGTGCTCTTCGAGGCAGACGACGCCGGCGTCGCGCTCAAGGCGCTCCGCGAGATCGAGGCGCACATGCACCTGCTGCAGGAGGTGGTCGCGACCAGCAGCCGATTCGCGCGCCTCATCGACCTGCACGCGCAGATCGCCGGCAACCTGCTCTTCCTGCGCTTCGAGCTCACGACCGGGGATGCTTCCGGCCACAACATGGTGACGCTCGCCTCTGAGCGACTCATGGACTTCATCCTGCGTCGCTGGCCCGAGCTTCGCTACGAGTCCATCTCTGGCAACTTCTGCTCAGACAAGAAGGCGACTGCCGTCAACGGCATCCTGGGCCGGGGCAAGAACGTCGTCACCGAGCTGGTGCTCCCGCGCCGCACCGTCGAGCGGTGGCTGCGATCGACCCCTGAGAAGATCGCCCAGCTCAACGTCCGCAAGAACCTCATCGGCACGATGCTCGCCGGCGGTCTCCGGACGGGCAACGCGCACTACGCGAACATGCTCCTCGGGTTCTTCCTCGCGACCGGCCAGGATGCGGCGAACATCGTCGAGGGCTCGCAGGGCATCACCCATGCGGAGGTGCGCGACGGCGACCTGTACTTCTCCTGCACGCTGCCCAATCTGATCGTCGGCAGCGTCGGAAACGGCAAGGGCCTCGACTTCATCGAGGCGAACCTCGCCCGACTCGGCTGCAAGGAAGAGCGAGAGCCCGGAGCGAACGCTCGGAGACTGGCCGTACTGTGTGCGGCAACCGTTCTCTGCGGCGAGCTCTCCCTCATGGCCGCCCAGACGAACCAAGGCGAGCTCATGGCCTCGCACATCAAGCTGGAACGCGCCGCGAACTGAGCGACGCTCGGAGACGATCGAAGACTATGACTACACCAATCGGCATCCACGACCTCGCGTTCGCGACGGGGTCACGCGTGCTCGACCTCTCGGTCATCGCCGAGCGGCTCGGGACCGAACTCGAGAAGTACACGATCGGCATCGGCCAGGAGCGGATGAGCATCACCGCGGCCGACGAGGACGTCGTCACGATGGGTGCGGCCGCGGCCAAGCAGATCATCGACCGGCACGGCGTCGAGGGCATCAGGACGGTGCTCTTCGCGACGGAGACCGGCATCGACCAGTCGAAGGCCGCCGGTGTGTACGTGCACCAGCTGCTGGACCTTCCGGCGACCTGCCGCGTCGTCGAGCTCAAGCAGGCCTGCTATTCGGCGACCGCCGCGCTGCAGTTCGCCACCGCCCTGGTCGCCCGTGATCCCCGTCAGCGGGTGCTCGTCATCGCCAGCGACGTCGCGCGCTACGAGCTCGGCTCGAGCGGGGAGCCCACGCAGGGCGCGGGGGCTGTCGCGATGCTCGTCGCTGCGGACCCGGACCTGGTGGTCATCGAGCCAGGCTCCGGCGTCTTCACGAGCGACATCATGGACTTCTGGCGGCCGAATGGGCGCGTCACCGCCCTCGTCGATGGAAAGTACTCCATTCGCGCCTACCTGCAGGCCGTCGAGAACGCCTGGAGCGATTACGCAGCGCAGGGCGGATTCCCGATCGGCGAATTCAGCCGCTTCTGCTATCACCAGCCGTTCACCAAGATGGCGTCGAAAGCGCACCGTCATCTCATCAAGACGGCGGGTGGCGATCTCGACGCCGGGGTGCTCGACGCGCAGATCGCGTCGACGCTGAAATACAACAGAATCATAGGAAATACCTACACCGCATCGATCTATCTGGCGCTCCTCAGCCTCTTGGACAGCGATGAGGAGCTCGATGGGGCCAAGATCGGGTTCCTCAGCTATGGCTCCGGAAGTGTCGCGGAGTTCTTCGCGGGGACGGTGCAGCCCGGATATCGACAGCATTTGCGTGCCGAGGAGAATCGGGCGGTTCTCGAGGCGCGAGTCCCCATCGACGCCGCGGAATACCTCGTGTGGCATGAGCGACGCGACCCGAGCGGACTCGGCGAGTTCACGCTCCCCAACGAGACGCCCGGCCCATTCCGACTGGCGGGATTCACGGATCTCAAGCGGGAGTACACCTCTACGCAGTGATTCCACTGGCCGACGGCGTTAGCATTCGGGTATGAGCGAGAACATCACCGTCGGAGTCGCCGGAAACCAGCCTGGAATCGTCGCCACGCGATGGGCGGCCGCGCGAGCCTCTCGCGGTCGGAAACGTCTGAAGCTCGTGCACATCGTCGATCCGAGGATCGCGGGGGCCGGAAACCCAGACCTCCTCATCGAAGCGGAGAGCGCTGCGGCTCGCATCCTCCAGGAGGCCGCGGAGGCGGCGCTTGCCGTGGACGCGGCGCTCGAGGTCGAGACGGCCGTCATGACCGGCGCCATCATCGAGACCCTCACGGAGCTGTCCAAGACGTCCGGCCTCCTTGTGGTCGGCAGCAACCGGGGGGAGTCCTCCGGGCGTGCGAGTGGCACGCACAGCGTGCGCGTGGCCGCAGCCAGCGAATCTCCGGTCGCCGTGATCCCCGACGTCGATCTCTCGGGCCGGCGCGGGGTGGTGGTCGGGGTCGACGGCTCCGACCTCTCGGAGCACGCTCTTGCCGTGGCGGCTGAGGAGGCGAGCCTGAGCGGAGAGCCGCTCATCCCGGTGCACGCCTGGCACGCCCCGAACGTCTACGGCGGCGGCGTCATCGTGACCGGTGACTTCTTCGATGAGCTCCGCCTCTCGGCGGAAGAGACGCTCTCACTGGCCCTCGCCGGGCTGCGGGGGCGCTACCCGGATCTCGAGATCACGCCGGTGGTCGTGGAGGGCATCCCGGACATGGCGATCATCGATGCCGCCCATTCGGCGTCGCTCGTGGTCGTCGGCAGTCGTGGACGCGGCACCTTCGCTCGTCTCCTGCTGGGTTCCGTGAGCCACGGGGTCCTCGCGCACCTCGAGACGCCGACCATCGTCGCCAAGTAGGGCGTCTCGCTGCCGCGTTTCCCGAGCGTCTTCACGGGGAGAAGCTTGAATGCAGCGGGTGAGTGACGAAAAGAGGGCCGGACGGCATTCGCCGTCTGGCCCTCTTCTCTGCGTGCGGTCCGAACTAGGTTGCCCCTGCGGCCGCTCAATCCCGCAGCTTAGGAGTTCGCCGCTTCGAAGTCCTCGATGATCGAGCCGGGAATGCGGCCTCGGTCGGAGATCTTGTGTCCTTCAGCGCGCGCCCAGGCGCGAATTGCCGCGAGGTCGCGCTTCGGGCGGCTGGAGCTGGAACTCGTCGACTTGTTCTTGCGGGTCTTTGCTACCGTGCGAGCCGCCGACACGTAGTCAGCGAGGGCGTCGCGCAGCTTCTTGGCGTTCGCGTCCGAGAGATCGATTTCGTAGTCGGTTCCGTCGAGGGCGAATTGAACGGTCTCGCCTTCGCCTTCGGCGAGTGAACTCGAGTCGATGTCGTCGACGAGCTGATAGATGACTTTCCGAGCCATGTGGATCCCCTTCGGTTATTGCAGAGCGAATACATGCTAGATGATTATCCGGTGATTTGAATCCAGGTTCGTCCAGAAGGCCGAAGTCGGTGCCGAATTCCCCGAACACTAGGTGACGACACGATGAGGTCACGCACAGCCGAAGGGATTTCGGTTGCCGATCCCGCGGCCCGCCGGAATGCCACTCGGGCGCTCGGGAGCGAATGACGGCACCTCAGAGCGGGCTGGCGACTGGTGCAGGCAGGATACGATTTCGACAGCTATGAATGTTCTTCAGGGATTCGCGGTCATCGCCGTCATCGTCACGGTGGGCGTGTTCCTGGCACGCAGTGGCGTGCTCGGGCAGACCGGGCAGACCGGTCTCTCGAAGCTCGCGTTCAACGTGGCGACGCCGGCGCTGCTCTTCACGCTGATGGCCGACGCGCACCTCGAGGTCCTCTACTCGAGCCAGTTCGTCGTGACCGCGATCGCGATGACCGCCGTGGCGCTCGTGTACGGCGCCATCGGCGCGCTGCGCAAGTGGGGGCTCGGCACGACGACCTCAGGTGCGATGGCGGCAAGCTACGTCAATGCCGGCAACCTCGGCATCCCCATCGCCGTGTATGTCCTCGGTGATGCGACGCTGGTCGCTCCGGTGATGCTCGGACAGCAGCTCATCATGGGTCCCATCTTCATGACCCTGCTCGATATCGCCTCGCGGGCCGAGGACGCGCCGAGGCTCCGCTGGTGGCAGATCGTGCTGCGTCCGTTCCGGAACCCCATCGTCATCGGTGCGCTCGCCGGCATCGTCGTGAGCGCATCCGGCATCACCATCCCGCCCTTCCTGCTTGATCCGCTCGAGCTGCTGGGGGGCATGAGCGTTCCTGCCATGCTGCTCGCGTTTGGCATGTCCCTGTGGGGCAACGCGATCCCCTTCCGGGAGCCAGAGCGGGCTCCTGCGATCGTGGCCACCGTGCTCAAGGTATTCGTGCATCCGGCGCTCGCCTGGCTCATCGGGGCGTGGCTCTTCGGCCTCGATGGGGCGGCTCTGCTCATCGTGGTCGTCACCGCGGCCCTGCCCTCCGCGCAGAACGTCTTCACCTACGCCAGCAACTACGGGGTGGGGATGAGGGTCGCGCGCGAAGCGATCCTGGCGTCGACGTTCCTGTCGGTTCCGGTCATCTTCGTCGTCTCGCTGCTGCTCTCGAAGTAACGAGAGCAGATTGCCGCTGGCGCTTCGAATTCGAGGCGGGCTAGCGTGGGGGCATGGAGCTCTGGCGCGGGGAACTGCGATGGCCGATCAAGTCGTCCTTCGTCGAGTACGTGCGTCGCTCCGGCGGCAAGGTGCTGCTCGAGGGTGGCGCGTTCGTCGACGACGAGGAGTTCGCCTACCCGCGCGGAGCCACCGACTCGGCGTGGCTGGCCGGCGACGCCCCCATGGGCAGCGCCTCCTTCACCGGAGCCGTTCGCCTCACCGGGCACGGCGGCATGCTCGACGTCAGCTTCCGGAACCCGCAGCTCGTCTTCGAGGGTGAGGACGCGAGGCTCGTCGTGCAGGGTGAGGGCGGCGAGCTCATCGACTTCGCCAGCTGCGAGATCGGGACTCCGCTCGTGCGCGACGACGTCGCCGAGTGGCTCGGGGTGCGGGTGATCCTGACTCCGGAGGGCTCGAGGGTCTTCAACGGCATGTACCGCCCGTACTCGGAGATGGACTCCCTGAACTTCACGCTCGCCCTGGGTAGGGCGCAATCCCCGCGGGAGGAGCCCGCCTAGCGGGTCGCGTCGGGTGCCTGTGCCGGTGCCTGCGTGAGGTCGGGCAGGATGCCAGCTTCGGTCAGCTGCTTGGCGAGTCCCGCGCCGTCCGGAGCGTAGACCCACGGAATGGGCGCGTTCTTGCGCCAGTGCGCACTGGCCGCGCGTCCACCCGCCAGCACTGCCTCGCTGGTGGACAGCTGACGGATGGCGATCGCGAGCACGCGATCTGGGTGGCGGCTCGTGAACTCGCCGTAGATCTGCTCGTCATGCTGTCCGTCGTCGCCGACGAGGATCCACTTGATGTCCGGGAACTCCCGCGCGAGGCGGTCGAGGTTGGAGACCTTGTGCTCGAGCCCGGAGCGGAAGATGCGATCCGGGGTTGGCCCCCAGTCGGTGAGCAGGAGCGGACCGGCGGGGTAGAGGTTTCGCCCGAGGAAGCGCGCGAGCGTCGGGGCGACGTTCCAGGGGCCCGTCGACAGGTAGACGACGGGGGTCTCGCTGCGCCCGAATGAGGTCAGGATGCGCTCGGAGAGCACGCTCATGCCCGGGGTCGGTGTGCGCGCGTGCACGTCGAGGACGAAGGTGTTCCAGGCTGCGAGCATCGGACGAGGCAGCGCCGTCACCATGACGGTGTCGTCGATGTCGGAGAGCAGCCCGACGCGCTGCTCGTCGGCGACGATGAAGACAGGCGCGGTGCTCGTCTGGCGGTCGAAGCTCTCGAACGTGATGGTGTTCCACCCGGGCTTGAGGTTCGCGGGCAGGTTGATGTCCACGATGCCGCCGCGGTCGGCTTTGACCGAGTGTCGAACGCCGTCGATGATGACGGTCGCGGGGACGTTGCCTGCGGAGACGCGCGCGAAGCTCCGCCATCCGCGGACGACCGATTCGCGGCGCTTGCGCCTGAGCAGCCTGGTGAGGCTGAATCGGCGCCGGTTGCCTGGAGGCGCCATGTGGACCCGCGCGAGGGCGCGAACCCAGGACGTTGTCCCGTACCCGGTATAGGGCTCGAGGACCGTGAGGTAGCCGCGCTTGCGGACGAGCTTCACGCGCACGAGGCGCACTCGGTCCTCGATGCGGAAGGCGTTGTCGATCACGGCCCTGACGGGCTTGAGGCTCAGAAGCCAGCGCTCGAGCGGGGACTGGGCGTCGGAGGTCGGCGTCACCCGCTCATCCTCGCACGCCCGCGGTCTCGGCGTCTGAGCCGTCGTGGCCCGTCGGGGCGTCGGAGGCGGCTGGAGTGGCTGATGCAGCGGCAGCCTGCGCGTTCGCTTCGTCGAGATCGCGGTTCATGACCTTGCCGACGGCGCGCTTGACCAGCCACATGATCAGGAGGAACACGACGATGACGCCGACGAAGAGGTAGCCAGCCCAATGCAGTGACGACGAGAGCTCGCGGAAGCTCGCGGACGCTCCGGCTGCGGCGCTCACGTAGGCCGTCGACCAGATGACGCAGGCGGGGATGGTCCAGGCGAGGAAGCGGCGGTAGCGCATGCCGCCCATCCCTGCCGTCAGCGGCACGAGTGAGTGGAGCACGGGCAGGAAGCGGGAGATGAGGACTGCGGGGCCGCCGCGACGCTGGATGAGGAGTTCCGCACGCTGCCATCGTTCGTCGCCGAGCCACCGGCCGACGCGTGACGCTCGGATCCTCGGGCCGAACGTGCGACCGAGCCAGAACCCGAAGGATTCGCCGAGCAGCGCGCCCACGATGGAGGCTGCGATCGTCAGGACCCAGGGGAGCGGTGCGTCGATGCCGGTGCTCAGGGCGAGCAGGACCGTCTCGCCGGGCACGATGAGGCCGATGAGCACGCTCGTCTCGAGCAGGATCGCGACGCCGACCAGCACGATCCGCCACACCGGAGGCACGGACTCGATGTACTGGAGGGCGGTCTCGATCAGCTCGTTCATGCTCTGCTCCCCGCATCCATGTCGCAGACTCTAGGGCCCGAACTTTGGCATCCCTGGAGATTCCCCTCCGTTATCATTTCGTTACATCCACTACAATATGTAGAAGTACCTGGTCCGAAGGAGAAAACAGCAGAACTTAGGGTGTCCTATTCGACACGATGTAGTAGTCGGGGCGGCGTAGCATTGGGCCAGGAGTCGCGCTGCGATCCCGGGGCATCACGCCCAACCTCAGACGCATCAGGAGGCACTGTGGACGCCCTGCTGGATCCACTCATACTCGCGCGGTGGCAGTTCGGTGTCACGACCATCTACCACTTCCTCTTCGTGCCCGTCACTCTTGGGCTGGTCCTCGCCATCGCCATCTGGCAGACGGCCTGGGTCCGCACGGGCAAGGTCACCTACCTTCGCCTCACGAAGCTCTTCGGCAAGATGTTCCTGATCAACTTCGCCATGGGCGTCGTGACCGGCATCGTGCAGGAGTTCCAGTTCGGCATGAACTGGTCCGACTACTCGCGCTTCGTCGGCGACGTCTTCGGTGCGCCGCTCGCGTTCGAGGGGCTCGTCGCCTTCTTCCTCGAGGCCACGTTCATCGGCCTGTGGATCTTCGGCTGGGACAAGCTGCCGCCGAAGCTGCACCTCGCGACCATCTGGCTCACGATGATCGGCACGTGGACCTCCGCCTACTTCATCCTCGCCGCCAACGCGTTCATGCAGAACCCGGTCGGCTACGAGATGAACGAGGCCAACGGGCGAGCTGAGCTCGTCGACTTCGGCGCGGTGCTCACCAACCCCGTCGCGATGGCGGCGCTGCCGCACACGATCTTCGCCTCCCTCATGGTGGGCGCGGCGATCATCATCGCGACCGCCGCCTGGCACCTGAAGCGCGACCAGAACCACGACGTCATGCAGCCAGCGCTGAAGTTCGGCCTCTGGTTCATGCTCGTCGGCGGCGTCGGCACGATGCTCAGCGGCGACCAGCTGGGCCTCGCCATGGTCGAGGCCCAGCCCATGAAGATGGCCGCGGCCGAGGCGCTCTACACGACCGCGACCGGCGCAGACGCCTCCTTCTCGATCTTCACGTGGGGCACCCCGGACGGCTCGTCCGAGCTGTTCTCCATCCGCATCCCCTACCTCCTCTCCTTCCTGTCGACGCACACCTTCGACGGCACCGTCGAGGGCATCAACGACCTGCAGGCCCAGTACACGGCGCTCTACGGCCCTGGCGACTACGCCCCGGTCATCTGGGTCACCTACTGGGCGTTCCGCTGGATGATGGGCTTCGGCATGGCCTCCATCGCGGTCGCCGTCGCCGGTCTCTGGGTCACGCGCAAGAAAGCAAAGAACCCGCCGAAGAAGTGGATGTGGAACCTCGCGATCCTCACGGTGCTGTTCCCGACGCTCGGCATCACGGTCGGCTGGATCTTCACCGAGATGGGCCGCCAGCCTTGGCTGGTCTTCGGCCTCCTCAAGACGGAGGCGGGCGTCTCGCCCAACGTGAGCGGACTCAGCGTGCTCATCTCGCTCGTCGCCTTCACGCTCGTCTACGCGATCCTCGCCGTCGTCGAGGTCAAGCTGCTGCTGAAGGCCGCGCAAGAAGACCCGCCGAGTTTCGATTCCAACGCAGATGGCACCGTCGATGACGTTGCCGCCGTCAAGGTGAAAGCGAGCGTCTACTGATGGATCTGCAAGTCCTCTGGTTCTGGATCGTCGCCTTCTTCTTCGTCGGCTACTTCGTGCTCGACGGCTTCGACTTCGGCGTCGGCATCGCCCTCCCGTTCATCGGCAAGGACGACACCGACCGACGCGTGCTCATCAACACGATCGGCCCCATCTGGGACCTCAACGAGACCTGGGTCATCGTGGCCGGAGCGGCACTCTTCGCGTCCTTCCCGGAGTGGTACGCGACGATCTTCTCCGGCTTCTACCTGCCGCTGCTGCTCATCCTGCTCGCGCTCATCGTGCGCGGCGTCTCGTTCGAGTACCGCCACCAGGGCAAGGGCGTGGAATGGACGAGGTGGTTCGACTGGATGATCTTCGTCGGCTCGGCCGTCCCGGCCCTCCTCTGGGGTGTCGCGTTCGCGAACATCACGCAGGGCCTCGCTCTCGACGAGAACTTCAACTACATCGGCTCGTTCTTCGACCTGCTGAACCCGTACGCCCTGCTTGGCGGGCTCACGACGCTCACGCTGTTCTTCTACCATGGGCTGGTGTTCATCACTCGGAAGACGGAAGGTGACATCCGCGACCGTGCACGATCCCTCGCGCTGAAGGTCGGCGTCGTCGTCGCGGTGCTCGCGATCGCCTTCCTCGGCTGGACCGTCGTCGCGCACTTCTCGGTCGCAGGTCTTGCCCTCGCGCTCGTCGCCGTCCTCGCGTTCGTCGGCTCCTACATCAGCACGCTGCTGGGGCGTGACGGCATCGCCTTCGCGCTCGGCGCGCTGACCGTGGCCGCAGCGGTGCTGACGCTCTTCGCCTCGCTCTTCCCGAACCTGCTGCCCAACACGCTCGACCCCTCCAACCCGCTGACGATCACCAACGGCTCGTCCAGCGACTACACGCTCGGCATCATGAGCTGGGCGGCGCTCATCATCGTCCCGTTCGTCCTCGGCTACCAGGCTTGGACCTTCTGGGTCTTCCGCAAGCGCATCAGCAGGAAGACGATCACGGGAGACGCACACGAGGAGCCAGCGGTCGTCGCCGCCTGACCCGTGAAACCCCTCGACCCCCGCCTCCTGAGCCACGCCGCGTCGGCACGAAGCTTCTTCGTGCTCGGCGCGGCGCTCGGCGCAGTCCAGACCGCCTCCATCATCGGCTTCGCCTGGCTCGTCACGCACCTCATCGTGTCCGCGATCGCTG
Source organism: Pseudoclavibacter sp. RFBI5 (assembly GCF_002931395.1). Classification (NCBI taxonomy): domain Bacteria; kingdom Bacillati; phylum Actinomycetota; class Actinomycetes; order Micrococcales; family Microbacteriaceae; genus Pseudoclavibacter; species Pseudoclavibacter sp. RFBI5. The sequence goes on from NZ_PSYA01000008.1 coordinate 83,477, forward strand.
GCGAGCGCGTCGTGGAGCTGCTGCCGTGGTTCGGCGCCCTGCTCGTCGTGATCGCCGTCAGAAGCGCGGCGACCTGGGGTATGGAGGCCATCTCGGCGCGCGCGGCCGCGAAGGTGAAGAGCGAGCTGCGCTCCAAGCTGCTCGCGTCCATCGCGAAGCTCGGCCCTGCCTGGCTCACGGGCACATCCAGCTCCCGGCTCACGACGCTTGCCGGCCCAGGCCTCGGCGCCCTCGACACGTACTTCGCCAAGTACCTCCCGCAGCTCATCCTGACGGCGATCGCCGCCCCCGTGCTGATCGTCGTGATGGCGCTCTGGGACCTCCCATCCGCCATCACGGTCATCATCACGCTGCCCCTCATCCCCGTCTTCATGATCCTCATCGGCTGGGCGACCGAGAAGGTCCAGAAGCGGCAGTGGACTGCGCTGTCGACGCTCGCGACCGGGTTCCTCGAGGTCGTGGAAGGGCTGTCGACGCTCAAGATCTTCGGCCGTGCGGAACGCCAGCCGGCGCGCATCCGCGAGGTCACCGACGGCTATCGGGTCGCGACCATGAAGGTCCTCAGGCTCTCCTTCATGTCCGGCTTCGCGCTCGAGCTGCTGGCGAGCCTGTCCGTCGCCCTCATCGCCGTCACGATTGGCATCCAGCTCATCAACCGCGACATGACGCTCGAGGTCGGGCTCTTCGTGCTGCTGCTCGCTCCCGAGGTGTACCTGCCGCTGCGCCAGGTCGGAGCTCAGTTCCATGCGGCCGCGGACGGCGTCGCCGCCTCCGACGACGTGTTTTCGATCATCGAGGAAGCCGAGAGGGCGGCTACGCCGAGCGATGCGCGCGCTGCTGCTGCAGCAGGTGCAGGTGGCCCGATCAGCGCAGGCCTCCAGCACCGAGGCCTCGCCTTCACCGGCATCACCGTCGGCTACGAGGGACGCACGGTCCTCCGCGACTACAGCCTCGTCGTGCCTCCGGGCGAGGTGACGGCCATCGTCGGCCCCTCAGGCGCCGGCAAGTCGACGCTGCTCGGCGTCGCGCGCGGCACCGTGGGCGCCTCGGGTGTCGTGACCATCGACGGCGAGCAGCTCACGGGCGATCGCCGCAGGGCCGCGATCGCCTGGATGGGCCAGTCGGCCTCGCTGATCGAGGGGACCGTCGCCGAGAACGTGGCGCTCGGCCAGCCGGATGCAGGGCCAGACGAGGTCCGTGCGGCCCTCGCCGATGCCGGCCTCGAGTTCCTCGACGGCGACCGGATGCTCGGGGTCGCGGGCGCGGGTCTGTCCGGTGGGCAGTCCCAGCGCGTCGCGCTCGCGCGGACGCTCCTGCGCGCCCGCCGACTCGACTGCCCCGTCGTGCTCTTCGACGAGCCGAGCTCGGCGCTCGACGCCGACACGGAGCAGCGCATCGCTGCCGCATTCCGGAGCCTGGCACAGGAAGGGCGGGCCGTGCTCGTCGTCAGCCACCGGCGCGCGCTCGTCGCCTCCGCCGACTCGGTGCACACCATCGAACGACTCGAGACGGTGGCGAACGCATGACCGGGAATCAGCAACGCGTCTCCGACGACGAGCGGCGGATCCTCCGTCTTGCGATGCCCTCCGCTCGGCGCCTGTGGCCCTCGATCGCCATCGGCCTGCTCAGCGCGATCTGCGCCGTGGCGCTGCTCGCGACGAGCGCCTACCTGCTGACCCGGGCGTCGGAGATCATCCACATCCTGCTCCTGGGCATCGCGATCGTCGGCGTGCGCGCCTTCGCCATCGGGCGAGCGGCGTTCCGCTACGTCGAGCGGCTGCTCGGCCACGACGCCTCGTTCCGGCAGCTCGCCGAGCTGCGCGTCGGCGTGCTCGAACGTCTCATCCCGCTGGCTCCCGCTGGCCTCGCCACGCACCGCCGGGGAGACCTGCTGACACGACTCGTGAGCGACGTCGACGAGCTGCAGTTCCTGCCCCTGCGCGTCGCGCAGCCGCTCATCATCGCCGGCCTCACGTCGACGCTCGCCGTCATCGGCATCTGGCTCGTGAGCGCCCCGGCCGCACTCGTGCTCGCGATCTGCCTCGTGCTCGCGGGGATCGTCGCGACCACCACCAACCTCGCGATCTCGGGGCGCGCCGACCGCGAAGCCGCGCCGCTCCGGGCGGCCCTCAACGACCGCATCTACGAGACCGTCTCCAATTTCGAGACGCTCGAGGCTTACGGGGCGCTCGACGCGAAGCTCGCCGAGGTGGATGCCGCGGACGCGAGACTCCGCGACGCGCTCGTCTCCCGGGCACGGGGGAGCGGCGCCGTCGCCGGACTCGTCATGCTCTTCTCCGGACTCGCGACGGCGGGTGCGCTTGCCGTCGGCATCGACCCCACCGTCGACGGCACGCTGCTCGCGCCGATGCTGACCCTCATCGCGCTCGTGCCGATGGCGCTTTTCGAGATCTTCGCGCAGGTGCCGCAGGCGGTCGCCGCCTGGCGCCAGGTCAGGGCCAGCGCCGCCAGAGTCGCCGATGTGGCACCGGCGTCAGCGCCGAGGGAGCTCCCGGATGCTCAGCCGCTGCCCGCCCCTCGCGCCGACCCGAGCCTGCCGGTGACGCTGACCCTGGAAGGCGTCTCGGCAGCGTGGCCAGGTGCGCCCGAGCCCGCGATCAGCTCCGTCTCGCTCGAGCTGGCTCCCGGCGATCGGCTGCTGGTCGAGGGCGAGTCCGGCGCAGGCAAGACGACGCTCGCCAACGTGCTCGTGCGGTTCCTCGACTACGAGGGCTCGTACCGAGTCAACGGCGTGGAGGCGAAGGCGTACGCGCCCGCGCAGGTGCGGTCCGTCGTCGGCCTCATCGAGCAACGGCCCCACATCTTCGACGAGAGCATCAGGCAGAACCTGCTCTTCGCCAAGCCGGAGGCCGACGACGAGGAGCTCAGCGCCGTCCTCGAACGAGTCGGCCTCGGCGAATGGCTCGACGAGCGGGGTGGGCTGGAGGCGCGCGTCGGCGAGCACGGCGCGCTCGTCTCCGGCGGTCAGGCGCAGCGCATCGCGCTCGCCCGCGGCCTCCTGGCCGACTTCCCGGTGCTCATCCTCGACGAGCCGACGGCCAACGTCGACCCGGGTCTCGCCGACAGGCTCGTCGCCGAGCTGCTCGCCGCATCCGGTGACCAGCGCTCCGTCGTGATCATCTCGCACACCCCGCTCGACCCCGCCCTCGTCACACGCGCGCTTCGGCTCGTCGGCGAGTAGTCTTGGTCGTTGGTGTCCGACGCGAGGAGCCCCGCGCTTCGCGACGACGCCAGACGACCGCGACGAGAACCACCCTCCGTGCAGCAACCGGCAACGCGAAAGAAGAAATCTGTGACCGAAGCGACAGGCGCTGAGCCCCAGGAATACGACTTCAAGGCTCTCGAGGCGAAGTGGTCGGCTGAGTGGGACAAGCTGCAGCCCTTCGCGACGAACCTCCAGGGTGACGATCGCCCGCGCAAGTACGTCCTCGACATGTTCCCGTACCCGTCGGGCGACCTGCACATGGGTCACGCCGAGCAGTACGCACTCGGCGATGCGGTCGCTCGCTACTGGCGCCACCAGGGCTTCAACGTCCTGCACCCCATCGGCTGGGACTCCTTCGGGCTGCCGGCCGAGAACGCCGCCATCAAGAACGGTGGCGACCCCAAGGACTGGACGTACGAGAACATCGCGCAGCAGCGCGCGTCGATGAAGCGCTACGCGGCGTCCTTCGACTGGGACCGCGTCATCCACACCTCTGACCCCGAGTACTACCGCTGGAACCAGTGGCTGTTCCTGCAGATGTACGAGCGAGGTCTCGCGTACCGCAAGTACTCCGACGTGAACTGGTGCCCCAACGACCAGACGGTGCTCGCCAACGAGCAGGTCATCGACGGGCACTGCGAGCGCTGCGACGCGATCGTCGTGAAGAAGAAGCTCAACCAGTGGTACTTCAAGATCACCGACTATGCAGACCGGCTCATCGACGACCTCAACCAGCTCGAGGGGCACTGGCCGCAGAAGGTCATCACGATGCAGCGCAACTGGATCGGGCGCTCGCTCGGCGCTGACGTCGACTTCGTCGTCGAGGGGCGGGATGAGCCCGTCACCGTGTTCACGACACGCCCCGACACGCTCTACGGCGCGACGTTCATGGTCGTGGCCCCCGATTCCGACCTCGCCTCCGAGCTAGCCGAGGGCGCGAGCGAGGAGGTTCGCGAGCGCTTCGCGAAGTACCTCGCCGACACCCGCGCGCTCGACTCCATCGACCGCCAGTCGAGCGACCGCCCCAAGACCGGCGTCGACCTCGGTCGCTTCGCCATCAACCCGCTGAGCGGCGAGCGCCTGCCCATCTGGGCCGCCGACTACGTGCTCGCCGACTACGGCACGGGCGCGATCATGGCGGTGCCCGCACACGACCAGCGCGACCTCGACTTCGCACGCGCGTTCGACCTGCCCGTCAAGGTGGTCGTCGACGTCACGCAGGCCGTCACGGGTGTCATCCCGATCATCCCCGAAGACGGGTCGATGCCGGAGTTCGAAGACCTCCACCCCGCCAAGACCGGGGAGGCGCTGTCCGGCGACGGACGCCTCACCAACTCGGGGCCGCTGGACGGGCTCTCGAAGCGCTCGGGCATCCAGGCTGCCATCGAGCTCCTCGACGAGCGTGGCACGGGCCGGGCCGCGAAGAACTACCGACTCCGCGACTGGCTCATCTCCCGCCAGCGCTACTGGGGAACGCCCATCCCGATCCTCCACGGCGAGGACGGCAAGGAGGTTCCCGTGCCGCTGGACCAGCTGCCCGTGCGCCTCCCCGAGGCCGAAGGGCTCGACCTGCGCCCGAAGGGAGCCTCGCCCCTCGGCGGCGCGACCGACTGGGTGAACACGGTCGACCCGGAGACGGGCGAGCCGATGCTGCGCGACACCGACACGATGGACACCTTCGTCGACAGCTCCTGGTACTTCCTCCGCTTCCTCTCGCCGAACAACGAGCTCGCCGCGTTCGACGAGAAGACGGCCGCGAGCTGGGCGCCCGTCGACCAGTATGTGGGCGGCGTCGAGCACGCCATCCTGCACCTCCTCTACGCGCGCTTCATCACGAAGGTGCTCTACGACCTCGGGCACGTCGACTTCACGGAACCCTTCTCGGCACTGCTCAACCAGGGCATGGTCGTCATGGACGGCAAGAAGATGTCGAAGTCCAAGGGCAACGTCGTGAGCCTCTCGGCCGAGCTCGACCAGTACGGCGTCGACGCCGTGCGCCTGACGATGCTCTTCGCGAGCCCGCCGGAAGACGACGTCGACTGGGCGGATGTCTCCGTCGCAGGCTCCGGCAAGTTCCTGGCGCGCGCCTGGCGCATCTCCGGCGAGGTCACGAGCCCCGTCGGCGTCGACTTCGGCGAGGGCGACCGTGGTCTGCGCCGCGAGACGCACCGCTTCCTCGCCGACGTCCCGCAGCTGGCCTCCGGCTTCAAGTTCAACGTCGTGATCGCGCGCCTCATGGAGCTCACCAACGCGACGCGCAAGGCCATCGACTCGGGTGCTGGCCCGGCTGACCCCGCCGTGCGCGAGGCCGCCGAGGCCATCGCGGTTGTGCTGGACATGTACGCGCCGCACGCGGCCGAGGACATGTGGGAGCGACTCGGCCACGAGGGCAGCATCTCGCACGTCAAGTGGCCGACCGCGGCTCGCTCGCTGCTCACGCAGGACCAGGTGACGGCGGTCGTCCAGATCAACGGCAAGGTGCGGCACCGCCTCGATGTGCCCCCGACGATCGACGAGGCGTCGCTCGAGCAGCTCGCCATCTCTTCGCCGAAGGTGCAGGCCGCCATCGACGGCCGCGAGATCGTCAAGATCATCGTGCGGGCCCCGAAGCTCGTGAACATCGCGGTCAAGGGCTAGCAGCAGCCAGTCGCCCAAAGCCTGGCGCCAGACGCGCCCCCGCTCAGCCGAGCGAGGGCGCGTCTGCGTCTGCGCGTTTACCGGTCTACCGCCTTCTCGCGGTGGCTTTCCTCGCAGGCGCTTTCCTCGAGGTGGCCTTGCTCGAGGCGGCTTCGCTCGCAGGCGCTTTCCTCGCGGTGGCTTCGCTCGAGGTGGCTTCTTTCCTCTGATCGGCTTCTTTTCCCGTTTCGGGATGGCTTTCTCGCTTCGGGATGGGTTGCAACCCATCCCGAAGCGAGAAAGCCATCCCGAGACTTGCGATCGACGGCTTCCACAGCGTGGTCGGTTGAAGGGCGTCGGGCGCTCGCGGCCCACTCTGCAGTCACCTGCCCTGTGCGAGAGTCGCTCTCCACAGGCGGGGACTTCGCGGGCCAGCGGATGCGCGCGCCGTCGTAGCGTCCGAGGGTGTCCGAATCCGAGCTGGCCGACCTCTTCGAGCGTCCGCCCCGACCGCGTCTGCGGATCGGGGTCGGCGCTGCGGTCGTGCTTGTCCTCGTCGTGCTCGCCGGGGCGATCACGCTCGCGGCTCTGCGTCCCACACCGAGTCTCGGTGCCCTCGGGGAGGTGTCGCCGACCGAGAGCCTCCAGCTGAGCGCAACGGAACCGCCTGCCGGCGTACCGAGCTCCGAGGGGTCGACGCTGCTGGTCCACGTCGTCGGGGCCGTCACGAGTCCCGGGGTCTACGAGGTGCCGTCGACGGCCAGGGTGGTCGACGGGATCGCCGCGGCGGGTGGTCTTGCCGACGACGCCGACCCGTCGCTCCTCAACATGGCTCGAACGCTCGTCGACGGCGAGCAGCTGCGGGTTCCGCGGATCGGCGAGGCCCCCTCCGAGCCCGTCGGAGGGGAAGCGGCGCCGACCGGTGCCGGGGGTGCGGCCGGCGGTGGCCTCGTGAACCTGAACACGGCGTCTGCGGTCGAGCTCGAAGAGCTGCCGAGGATCGGACCGGCCATGTCGTCGCGCATCATCGACCACCGTGAGCAGAACGGCGGATTCGGTGCTGTGGAGGAGCTCAAGGAGGTCGCCGGCATCGGGGACGCCACCTACGAGGGGCTCGTCGACCTGGTGACCGTGTGACGACTCGGAAAGATCGTGCCGTTCAGGTGGGGAATCTGGGAGCGCTGGCCGAGCGGCTCGATGGTCGAGACGCGCGTCTCGTGCCGGCGGCGGCCGGCGCCTGGGTCATGGCCTGGATCTGCGTCACGCATCCCTCCCTCGCCTGGGTGTGCGGCATCGGTCTGGCACTGCTCGCGATCGTGCTCCTGGCCGCGGCGCGTCTGCGGCCAGCGCTCGCGACGTTCGCCGTTGTCGCGGCCGTCATGGCGCTGCTCGCGGTGAGCGCAGGCGCTCAGCATCCCGTGAGGTCTCCCGAGGCGCTTCGCGCGGGCGCCGTGGAGGGGCTTCGGGTGCAGGCGACGGGCACCCTCACGACCCTCGTCGGGGAGGGTGCCGTCGCTGCTCCAGGCGACGACCGTGGGCGCTGGTCCGGCGCGCAGTTGCAGGAGCCGTCCCACTTCGAGGTGCGCCTCGATTCGTTCGAGGTCGATGGGAGAAGCGGAGGCAGTGGCGCCTCGCTGCTCGCGTTCGGCCAGCTGAGCATGCCGACGTCGGCGGGGGAGCGGCTCCCAGCCATCGGCTCACGGGTCGAGCTCGAGGGGGTCCTCGGTCCTGCGGACGCGGGCGACAGCGTCGCCGCTCTGGTCTTCCTCGATGCTCCGGCGCACGTCGTCGCCGCGCCTGGCGGGCTGCTTGAGGTCACCGCAGGGGCGCGAGACCGGTTCGTCGACGCGGCGCGAACCCTCCCTGGTCTCGGAGCGCAGCTGCTCCCGGGGCTGTCCGTCGGCGACACGCGCCTGGTCGGGGCCGAGCTGGACGAGCGGATGAAGACGGCCGCGCTCACGCACCTCACGGCCGTCTCGGGGGCGAACTGCGCGGTCGTGGTCGCCGCGACCCTGGTCCTCGCTCGCCTCTGCGGGCTGCGGCGAGGAGTGCGCCTCGCACTCGCAGCCGCGGTTCTCGCCGTGTTCGTGGCGCTCGTCACCCCGGAGGGCAGCGTCATCCGGGCGAGCATCATGGCCATGGTCGTCCTGGTGCTCGAAGCCACTCCGCGTCGGTCGACAGGTCTTGCGCTCGTCGCCCTCGCCACGGTGGTCGTGCTCGTCGCCGACCCCTGGCGGAGCCGAGACTACGGCTTCGCGCTCTCGGTGCTCGCGACGGTCGGGCTGCTGACGCTCGCGAACCCGACCGGCGATCGCCTCGCACGCGTCATGCCACGGCCCGTCGCGCTCATGCTCGCCGTGCCCGCCTCGGCGCAGCTCGCGTGTCAACCGGTGCTGCTGCTCCTGACCCCGGAACTGCCGCTCTACGGCATTCTCGCGAACGTGCTGGCCGCCCCAGCAGCGCCCGTGGCGACGCTCGCCGGGCTGGTCGGCTGCCTGCTCTTGTGGGCCGCTCCCTGGCTCGGCCAGGCGCTTCTGTGGGTCGCCTGGCTGCCCGCGCAGTGGATCGGACTTGTGGCGATGGCGGTCAGTGACTGGCCCGGGGCGCTGCTGCCGTGGCCTGGCGGACTCCCGGGGGCGCTGCTCTGTCTCGCCGTCGTCGTCGCGCTCATCGTCCTGCTCCACTGCTGGAGAGCGTGGCTGGCGCTCCTGCTCTGCGTCGCCCTGGTGGCGTATGTCGGCACGGTCATCGGGCAGGCGGTCCACCTCAGCAGAAGCATCCCAAGTGCATGGCGCTATGCGGCGTGCGATATCGGACAGGGGGATGCGCTGCTCGTCACCACGTGGAGCGGCTCGGCGCTCATCGACACCGGTGCGGAGCCCGAAGCGCTGCTGGCCTGTCTGAGGACGCTCGGCGTCGACGAGCTGCGTCTGCTCGTGCTCACGCACTTTGATCTGGACCACACCGGGGCGGCGACGGCGTTGCTCGAGTCCGGCGTCGGCGTCGGGTCGCTTGTCGTCCCCGATACTGCCGAGGCGCGAGCGGAGCCGCTCGTCGACGAGCTGCGCGTGACCGGTGCCCAGGTGCACTACGCCGCCAGTGGCGACTCCTGGACGCTCGGCGACCTCGCATGGAGCGTCCTGTGGCCGAAGCGCGGGAGCGGCGGGGAACCGGCGAGTGTCGGTGGCAACGAGGGGAGTCTCGTGACGCTGCTCGAACCGACGACGTCCTGCGTGACGGTCTGCCTGTCGCTCGCCGCCCTCGCCGACCTGGGAGAGGAAGCGCAGCGCGGCCTGCTGCGCGAGCACCCGCACCCGCGGGCCGACATCGTCAAGATGGCGCACCACGGCTCGCGCGACCAGAGCGCGCAGCTCTACGAAGAGCTCTCCTCGTCGATCGGACTCGTCTCGGTGGGAGCAGACAACGGCTATGGCCACCCGACGGACGCGGCCCTCGGGATGCTCACCGCGGCAGGCACGCGGCCGCTGCGCACCGACGAGCTCGGCACCATCGTCATCGGCGAGGGAGGTCACGGAGGTTCGGACCCTCCCGCTGTGGCGGGAGTCGCCACGGCCCCGCGAGCCCGAGGGCGATTCGCGCCGCCGCCCGCACTCAGAGCGCGGTCAGGGTGATCCTCGCCGCCCACAACCGACGCGTCGAATCCTCCTAGCCCGGTTCAACAGATCGAGGCCTCGGTCGCACGGCCAGATGCGCGTCGTTACCATTGAGCTATGGCACAGGCGAAGCGGGCGAGCACCCCCAAGAGGGCGATTCCCGTCCTCACCCACCGGGAGGTGCGGCCTGCTGGCATCGTGCTGGTGAGCGGCCCGGAGGATTACTTCGCCGAGACCGCGATCACACGGCTCCGCGATGTGCTCCGTGCAGAGTCACCTGACCTCGAGATCACGGAGATCGAGGCCTCCGGCTACGCAGGCGGGCACCTCACGACCCTCGTCAGCCCATCGCTGTTCTTCGAACCGCGCCTGGTCATCATCCGAGGCGTGCAGCAGTGCACGGACGCACTCATCGCCGACGTGGTCGCCTACACGAAGATGCCCGTCGAAGGCGCGACGCTCGTGCTCCGGCACGGTGGGGGAGTGCGCGGGAAGAAGCTCCTGGATGCCGTGCGGGGCGCGAAGGATGTCGCCGTCGAGATCGACTGCCAGAAGCCAAAGCCGAGCGAGCTCGTGGACGTCGTCGTCGCCGAGGTGCGCAACGCTGGCCGACGCATCGAGCCGCAGGCTGCCTCGCTGCTTGTTGCCGCATTCAACACCGACCTCGCTGAGCTCATCGGCGCTGCTCGCCAGCTGCTGACCGTCACGAGTGACACCATCACCGACGAGCACGTCGACAAGTACTTCGGCGGCCGCGTCGAGACGACCGGGTTCAAGATCGCGGACGCCGCACTCGCTGGGCGAGTCCGCGACGCGCTGGCGCTGGTGCGCCACGGCTTCTCGACCGGCCTGCACCCGGTGCCCATCGTCTCGGCCGTCGCCTCGAAGCTGCGCATCATGGCGAAGGTGCAGGGACTCAGCGGCTCGGACGCGCAGATCGCCAGCCGCGCAGGCGCGTCGCCGTGGCAGGTCGGCCAGGCTCGCCGCGAACTCCGCGACTGGGACGACGCATCCCTCGGACGCGCGATCACGCTGGTCGCTGAGACCGACCACGCCGTCAAGGGGGCGGGGAGAGACCCGCAGTTCGCCGTCGAGCGGATGCTGCGCTGCATCGCCCTGCGCGACGTCTGACCGCAGCCGCGCACCTGGGCCAACTTCCGTGATGGAACGGCGCTCGCGGGGCACCAGCGTCGCTGGGAGCGCTTCTGATCACGCAAGTTGGTCAGGTGGTCTGGTGGTGGCCGGGATGGTCTGTGCGGCGGTTCCGGCCACCTCCGGCGGGTCCGCGGGCCAACTTCCGTGATGGAACGGCGCTCGCGGGGCACCAGCGTCGCTGGGAGCGCTTCTGATCACGCAAGTTGGTCAGGTGGTGGCCGGGATGCTCCGTCGCCTGAAGGTGGGCCGCGGATGCACTGACGCTAGAGCTTGGCCGCGACCCGCAGCACCGTGCCCCAGGTGCGCACCGTGGCCGGCCCGCTCGACGTGTCCGAGCTCTTCGGGCGGCCGAGGCGCTGCAGCACCGGGCTCTCGATCTGCCCGTTCGGGCAGGACACGTACAGCTCGCGTCCGCGCGCGACCCACCGATCATCCTTGAGGTCGATGCCCTCGAGCAGCGCCTCGACACGTTCCAGCGGCGGCTCGGCGCAGAACACGACGACGAGGCGGCTCGGGTGGGGATCGAACTGGCGGAACGGATCGTGTTCGACGACCGCCCGCCACTCGTCGGCGTCGCGGACGAGCGTGGGCACGTCGAGGTCGAAGGCGGCCGCGATCTCGGTCCGGAGCCGCGTCTCGAGCTCGGTGTTCGTGACCGCTGCCGGAGCGTCGAGCAGCACGTTGCCGGTCTGCAGGACCGTCGCGATGCTGGTGTGCCCGGCGGCCTCGAGGGCATGCCTGAGCTCGGCCATCGGCAGCTTTCGATGCTGGCCGAGGTTGATGCTCTGCAGGAGCGCGATACGACGAATCGACCCCCGCACCTCGGAAGAGGATGCGGGGGTCGATGTCGGCATGACAGGAGGCTTAGAGCGCTGCGACCGTCTTGGCGATGGCCGACTTGCGGTTCGCTGCCTGGTTCTTGTGGATGACGCCCTTGGAGACGGCCTTGTCGAGCTTCTTGGCAGCGAAGGTGAGCGCGAGCTCAGCCTGCTCCTTGTTGCCCTCGGAGACAGCCGAGCGAACGCGACGGATAGCCGTGCGGAGTTCGCTCTTGTAGGCGCGGTTGCGCTCGGTCGCCTTGCGGTTGGTGCCGATGCGCTTGATCTGCGACTTGATATTTGCCACGTTGCTTCTTTCTTACAGGAAGGTGTACTGGAACGGTGCCGCACGGAAGAGGGCCGTGCCGCCAATCCGCGCCGAGTGGGCGACGCGTAAGCCAAACAGAAACTCTACCAGGCTTCAGGCGACGTCGGTACCTGAATCGGCGATGGTGATCTCGAGCTCGGCTGGAGCATCCGTTTTCGTGCCGAACACGACGGTCCCCGTGGCGACCTTGTCGATGAAGAACCGGTCGTGGCTGACGACGATGACGGCGCCGGGGAAGTGCACGAGCGCGCGCTCCATGACCTGCGTGCTCGGCAGGTCGAGGTGGTTCGTCGGCTCGTCGAGCACCAGCACGGATGCGCCCGACAGCAGGCACTGCGCCATCGCGACTCGCGCCCGCTGGCCACCCGAGAGGGTGCCGATGCGGGACTTCAGCTCGGCCTCGCTGAAGCGGAACATGCTGAGGAACCGGGCGACGGACTTCTTCGTCGCCCGCAGCGCGATGCTGTCCGGCATGGCGTTCACCGAGTGCGACACCGTGTCGGACTCGTCGAGCTCCGCGAGCACCTGGTTGTACGAGACGACCTTCACGCCGTTCGGCCAGTCGACCCGGCCGACGTCGCCGGACTCCTCGCCCGTGAGGACGCGCAGGAGCGTCGACTTGCCGCTGCCGTTGGGCCCGATGACGGCGATGCGGTCGCCGCGGTGCACCTCGAAGGTCACGTCGTCGAAGAGGGTCCGGTCGCCGTAGCTCTTGCCGAGGCCCGAGACGCGGGCGAGCACATCCTTGACGTGCAGCGAGCCGTAGATCTCGGTCACGATCTCGTCGACGGGCCGCGGCGCTCGCTTCTTCTTGATGCTCGAGAGGCGCTTGCCGAGTCCCTTGCCGCCAGCCTTCGCTGCTTCGCGGCGGTCGGAGATGCCCTCCGCCTCGAAGGCGAGCAGCTCGGCCTCGTGGACGAACTGCGCCTGCAGGGTCTTGAGCCGGAACTGCTTCTGGATGACGTACTCGCCGAAGTCGCCCGGGTATTCGTGCAGGTGCAGGTTCTCGACCTCGAGGATGCGCGTGACCACCGCGTCCAGGAACGTGCGGTCGTGCGACACGATGATCGCGGCGCCGCGGAACGAGCGGAACCAGGTCTCGAGCCACTCGACGCCTGCGACGTCGAGGAAGTTGGTGGGCTCGTCGAGGAGCAGCACGTCGGGCTGCTCGAGCAGGAGCTTGGCGAGCGCCGCGCGGTTGCGCCAGCCGCCGGAGAGCTTCTCGATGGGGCTCGTGCGGTGTGCCTCGTTGAAGCCGAGCTTCGTGAGGGCGGTGTCGATGTGGCGCTTGTAGTCCCAGCCGTCCGCGCGGTCCATCTCCTCGAAGAGCTCGGATTGGCGCAGGATGAGGCGGTCGAGCGTATCGGCGTCTGGCTCGGCGGCGATGGCGGCGTCGATCTCGGCGAGCTCCGCCTCCATGTCGTGCACGTGCGAGAAGAGCGTCTCCAGCGTCTCGAGGATCGTCGACGAGCCGTCCAGCTCGGAGAACTGCGAGAAGTAGCCGATGCGCACGCCGTCATCGATCGAGACGGTGCCCGTGTCGGGCGAGACCTGCTCGAGGATGAGCTTCAGCAGCGTCGACTTCCCTGAGCCGTTCTGCCCGATGAGTCCGACTCGATCCCCCCGGTCGAGGGTGAGGAAGATCTCCTTGAGCACGGGGGAGGGGCCGAAGCCGACCTCGACGTCGTTGAGGCGGATGAGACTCATGCGGTGGTGCCTTCCTGGGCCGTTCTCTGGCGGTGCGCACGCTGGCTGCGCGCTGAAGCGCCGGGCGATGAGCGCTGGGTGCGCGGCTCATGGGAGAATAGGCGACACCATGTCACCACGCGCCTCCACTCCGCTCGAGCCGGCTCAGACCGACCCCGCCCGGATCCGCAATTTCTGCATCATCGCCCACATCGACCACGGCAAGTCCACCCTGGCCGACAGGATGCTGCAGCTCACGGGCTCCGTCGACGACCGCGCCATGCGTGCACAGTACCTCGACCGCATGGACATCGAGCGGGAGCGCGGCATCACGATCAAGAGCCAGGCGGTCCGCATGCCGTGGGCCGTCGAGGGCGACACGTTCGCGCTCAATATGATCGACACGCCCGGCCACGTCGACTTCTCCTACGAGGTCTCGCGCTCGCTCGCGGCCTGCGAAGGAGCCATCCTGCTGGTGGATGCGGCGCAGGGCATCGAGGCCCAGACGCTCGCGAACCTGTACCTGGCGATGGAGAACGACCTCGAGATCATCCCGGTCCTGAACAAGATCGACCTGCCTGCCGCCGACCCTGATCGCTTCGCGGCAGAGATCGCGAACCTCATCGGCGGCGACCCCGACGACGTGCTGCGCGTGAGCGGCAAGACCGGCATGGGAGTCGAGGAGCTGCTCGACCGTGTCGTCGAGCGCATCCCAGCGCCGGTCGGTGTGGCGGATGCCCCCGCTCGCGCGATGATCTTCGACTCGGTCTACGACGCCTACCGCGGCGTCGTCACGTATGTCCGCGTCGTCGACGGCGAGCTCAAGGCGCGCGACAAGATCAAGATGATGTCGACCGGTTCCACGCACGAGATGCTCGAGATCGGCGTCTCGTCGCCAGAGCCCACCGTGGCCAAGGGCCTCGGCGTCGGCGAGGTCGGCTACCTCATCACGGGCGTGAAGGACGTGCGTCTCTCGAAGGTGGGCGACACCGTGACGGGCAGCACGCGTCCATCCGACGACCCGCTCCCCGGCTACACGGAGCCGAAGCCGATGGTCTTCTCCGGCCTGTACCCGATCGACGCGGGCGACTACCCCGAGCTCCGCGAGGCGCTGGACAAGCTCAAGCTCTCGGATGCGGCGCTCAACTACGAGCCCGAGACATCGGTGGCGCTCGGCTTCGGGTTCCGCGTCGGATTCCTCGGCCTCCTCCACCTGGAGATCGTCACCGAGCGCCTCATGCGCGAGTTCGATCTCGACCTCATCACGACCGCGCCCTCGGTCGTCTACGAGGTCAAGACGGAGGACAAGCAGCTCCACACCGTCACGAACCCCAGCGAGTACCCAGAGGGCAAGATCCTCGAGGTTCGCGAGCCGATGATGCGCGCCGCGATCCTCGCTCCGAAGGACTACGTGGGCAAGATCATGGAGCTGTGCGAGGGCAAGCGCGGAGCGCTCATCAGCATGGACTACCTCAGCGAGGAGCGCGTCGAGCTGCGCTACTCGATGCCGCTCGGCGAGATCGTTTTCGACTTCTTCGACCAGCTCAAGAGCCGGACGCAGGGGTACGCGTCCCTCGACTACGAGCCGATGGGCGACCAGGTCGCCGACCTCGTGAAGGTCGACATCCTGCTGCAGGGCGAGCGCGTGGACGCGTTCAGTGCCGTCATCCACAAGGACAAGGCGTACGCCTACGGGCTGCTGATGACCGAGCGCCTCCGCAAGCTCATCCCGCGCCAGCAGTTCGAGGTGCCCATCCAGGCCGCCATCGGCGCCCGCATCATCGCCCGCGAGACGATCCGCGCCATCCGCAAGGACGTGCTCGCGAAGTGCTACGGCGGCGACATCTCCCGCAAGCGCAAGCTGCTGGAGAAGCAGAAGGCCGGCAAGAAGCGCATGAAGATGGTCGGACGCGTGGAAGTGCCGCAGGAAGCCTTCATCGCGGCGCTGAGCGGCGATGTAGAGAAGAAGAAATAGCAAGCTCGACACCAAGACCCAGTCTTTACCTAGTGGAAGTAGCCTGAGAGACGTGATGGAACAGGACAACCCTTTCGGCCAGGTGCTCGTTGCACTCGTGACTCCGATGACGCACGACGGCGAAGTCGATTGGGCGGGAGTCGAGAAGCACATCGACGACGTCATCTCGGCCGGCGCTGACGGCATCGTCGTCACCGGCACGACCGGTGAGACGTCGACGCTCACGGACGCCGAGAAGCTCAAGCTCGTCGTCGTGGGCAAAGAGGTCTCGGCCGGGCGCGCGAAGATCATCACGGGTGGACCGTCGAACGAGACGGCACACGCCATCCAGCTCGCGAAGCAGTCGGCGGATGCCGGCGCCGACGGCGTCATGGCCGTCACGCCGTACTACAACAAGCCGACGCAGGCTGGGGTGCTCACGCACTTCCGCATGATCGCGGACGCGACCGACCTGCCGCTCATCCTCTACGACATCCCGGGCCGCACGGGCATCCCGATCACCTACGAGACGATCCTGCGCCTCGCCAAGCACCCGAACATCATCGCGGTGAAGGACGCGAAGGGCGACCTCGCTCAGGTGTCCCGCGTGCTCAACCAGACCGAGCTGCTCTACTTCTCGGGAGACGACGCCAACACACTCCCGCTGCTCTCGATCGGCGCGACGGGCCTCATCGGCGTGACCGCCAACATCGCGTCGCAGCCGTACCGCATGATGGTCGACGCCGTCAACGCGGGCGACCTGCGCACCGCGACGGACGCGCACCAGCGCCTCGAGCCGCTCGTGCGAGCCACCATGACCCACGTTCCGGGAACCGTGGCGACCAAGTACATCCTGCACGGCCTCGGCCGCATCCAGTCCCCCCGCGTCCGGTTGCCGCTCGTCGGCCCGGAGGAGTGGGAAGCCGCCCTCATCGAGGACGAGCTCGACCTGGTTCGCGACGTCGAAGGCGCGAGCTTCACGAACTTCCGGCCTGACCGCAACGCGGCCGCGGGTGGTGCGCTCCCGCGCATCCCAGGCACAACCCGCTGATTCGACCCTCACCTCACCAGCGGCAACGCTGACTTCCTGAAGGCTCATATGACAAAGACCGAACACCTTCCCAAGCTCGCACCAGGCTCGATGCGGATCATCCCGCTCGGCGGACTGGGCGAGGTCGGCCGCAACATGGCGACGTTCGAGATCGACGGCAAGATCCTCATCGTCGACTGCGGCGTGCTCTTCCCAGAAGAGACGCAGCCCGGCGTCGACCTGATCCTGCCCGACTTCGACTCGATCCGCGCTCGTCTGGACGACGTCGTGGGCATCGTGCTGACGCACGGACACGAGGACCACATCGGAGCGGTGCCGTACATCCTCCGCCTCAAGCCGGACATCCCGCTGATCGGCTCCACGCTGACGCTCGCCCTCGTCGAGGCGAAGCTCAAGGAGCACCGCATCAAGCCGTACACGCTCACGGTCGCCGAAGGGCAGATCGAGGAGATGGGGCCCTTCACGCTCGAGTTCGTGGCCGTCAACCACTCCATCCCGGATGCGCTCGCCGTGCACATCACGACGGACGCCGGCACGGTGCTCCACACGGGCGACTTCAAGATGGACCAGCTGCCGCTCGACGGTCGCCTCACGGACCTCCGCGCCTTCGCTCGCCTCGGCGAGGAGGGCATCGACCTCTTCATGGCCGACTCCACCAACGCCGAGGTCCCGGGCTTCACGCCGACCGAGCGCAACATCGGCCCGGTCATCGAGGACGTCATCTCGCGGACCAAGGGCAAGGTCGTCGTCGCGAGCTTCTCGAGCCACGTGCACCGCGTGCAGCAGGTCATCGACGCCGCCGCGGCCAACGGTCGTCGCGTCGCGCTCATGGGCCGCTCCATGGTGCGCAACATGGGCATCGCGTCCGAGCTCGGCTACCTCAACGTGCCGCAGGGCGTGCTCATCGACCACAAGAAGGCGCTCAATCTGCCCGACGACCAGATCGTCTTCATGTCGACGGGGTCGCAGGGCGAGCCCATGGCCGTCCTCAGCCGCATCGCGTCCAAGACGCACGCCATCGAGGTGGGGGAGGACGACACCGTCATCCTCGCCTCGAGCCTCATCCCGGGCAACGAGAACTCGGTGTTCCGCGTCATCAACGCGCTCATCAAGCTCGGCGCGAACGTGGTGCACAAGGCGAACGCGAACGTGCACGTGTCTGGTCACGCCGCGGCAGGCGAGCTGCTCTACTGCTACAACATCCTGCAGCCGCGTCAGGTCATGCCCGTGCACGGCGAGATCCGACACCTCGTCGCCAACGCCGAGATCGCGAAGAAGTCCGGCATCGCGGACGAGAACGTGCTGGTCGTCGAGAACGGCGCCGTCATCGATATGCGGGACGGCATCGCGCGCCAGGTCGCGCAGCTCGACATCGGCTTCATCTACGTCGACGGATCCACGGTCGGCACCATCACCGACGCGGATCTCAAGGACCGCCGCATCCTCGCTGAAGAGGGGTTCATCTCCATCTTCACCGTCGTCGAGGCGGCCACCGGCAACATCCTCGTCGGCCCGGAGATCCACGCGCGCGGGTTCGCGCCGGACGAGGCCGTCTTCGACGACATCATCCCGGGCATCCAGAAGGCGCTCAAGGAAGCCGTCGAGGCGGGCAACTCGAACTCCTACCAGCTCTCGCAGGTCGTGCGACGCACGATCGGCCGCTGGGTCAACACGAAGCACCGCCGTCACCCGATGATCATCCCGGTGGTCATCGAGGCCTGACCTCAGGCCCCGGGAGTCGCCGATCTCGGCGGCTCTCGGGGCGTCATCCTCGATCCTGTCGGTGGCCGCAGGTACCTTGGGCACCATGGCCACAACTCCGTCCAACACCAAGCGAACCCCCGCGCCCAAGAAGCGGGCGAGCGCGGCAGCCGCGAAGGCGCCGGCGGAGACCGAGAAGCCGGGCATCGCGACCCGCGCCTGGATGGCCGCCGCGAACGTCGCCGGCCAGACCGCTCGGGCGCTCGGGCCCGAGACGCTCGAGAAGGACCAGCGGCGCGACGGATTCCCGTTCCTGCTCCTCCTGCTCGCGGTCATCGGCGGCGTGGTCGTCTGGTTCTTCCCCGGGAACGGCGTCGCCACGGCCCTGAACGACTACACGTTCGGCGGGTTCTTCGGCCGCGTCTCCTATGCGCTGCCCGTCGTGCTCGCGTTCTTCGCGCTCTGGCTCTTCCGGCATCCCTCTTCCGTGAGCGACAACGGGCGCATCGGCGTCGGCCTCTTCCTCGGGATCGTCTCGAGCTCCGCGATCTGCCACGTGCTCGCGGACAGCCCCGACCCCGTCAACGGCATGCCAGCGCTCGCCCTGGGCGGCGGAGTCCTCGGCTGGCTCCTCGGCGGCACTCTCGGTGTTGTCATCACCCCCATCGGTGCGGCCATCGTCGCGGGTCTCCTCATCCTGCTCTCCGTCTTCATCATCACGAAGACCCCGCCGCACAAGGTCGTCGTCAGGCTTCGCGAGCTGTGGGCCTGGATGTTCGGCATCGACGAGGAGTCCGCAGCCCACGCCCGCTCGGCGAAGGCCGGCAAGGCGGCGTCCGGCGACGACGAGAGCCTGCTCGGCGGAGAAGACCGCGGACGCTCGTCGGAGTCGGACCGCCTCCCGTGGTGGCGACGCAACGACTCCGGCCGCGAAGAGGACGTCGACTACGAGGAGCAGCCGTACGACACCGCTGTCGCCGACACCAAGAAGCACGAGCACCACCGCATCGACCCGGAGGCGACGACGACCGTCCTGCGCGGTCTCACCTCCGAGGACCCGGACAACGCGGTGACCGGACCGCAGCCGACCGCGGTCCTCTCCGGAGTGCGGATGGACGACGCCACCGATGTCATCGACGTCGCCGAGCCCACGCTCTTCTCGGCCACAGGGATCCAGGACGACTCGACGCCGACCGATCCGGACGAGTTCGCCGATCTCTTCGGGCCACCCGCAGCCGCGGCGCCGGCCACACCGGCGCCGACAGCCGCGACGGCAGAGCCTTCGGCCTCGGCGGAAGACGGAGCCGAGCAGTGGGATTCCCGCGACGCGGGCGCCCCGGGCCAGGCATACAGCCTCCCGGTGCAGTCGATGCTCTCGCGCGGTGCGCCGGCACTCGCGCGCACCGAAGCCAATGACCTCATCGTCGAGGCGCTCAACTCGACGTTCGCGCAGTTCAAGGTCGACGCGAAGGTCACGGGCTTCTCGCGCGGCCCGACCGTCACGCGCTACGAGGTCGAGGTGGCCCCCGGCGTCAAGGTCGAGCGCGTCACTCAGCTCTCCAACAACATCGCCTACGCGGTCAAGAGCAATCAGGTCCGCATCCTCTCGCCGATTCCCGGAAAGAGCGCCATCGGCGTGGAGATCCCGAACTCCGACCGCGAGGTGGTCTCGCTCGGAGACGTCCTGCAGTCCCCGGAGTCGATCGCAGCGCGCCACCCCATGACGATCGGCGTCGGCAAGGACGTCGAGGGCGGCTTCGTGCTCGCGAACCTCGCCAAGATGCCGCACCTCCTCGTGGCGGGTGCCACGGGGGCCGGAAAGTCGAGCTTCGTCAACTCCATGATCGTGTCGCTGCTCATGCGCGCGACCCCTGCCGAGGTGCGAATGGTCCTCGTCGACCCGAAGCGCGTCGAGCTCACGCCGTACAGCGGCGTCCCGCACCTCATCACCCCCATCATCACGAACCCCAAGAAGGCGGCGGAAGCGCTGCAGTGGGTCGTGAAGGAGATGGAGATGCGCTATGACGACCTCGAGAGCTTCGGCTACCGCCACGTCGACGACTTCAACGCGGCCATCCGCTCGGGCGGCATCGTCCTCCCTGAGGGTTCGAAGCGGAAGCTCAAGCCGTACCCCTACCTGCTTGTCGTGGTCGACGAGCTCGCCGAGCTGATGATGGTTGCCCCGCGCGACGTCGAGGACTCGATCGTCCGCATCACCCAGCTCGCGCGTGCCGCCGGAATCCACCTCGTACTCGCGACGCAGCGCCCCAGCGTCGATGTCGTCACCGGTCTCATCAAGGCCAACGTGCCGAGCCGCCTCGCGTTCGCGGTGACCAGCTCCACCGACTCGCGCGTCATCCTCGACCAGGTCGGCGCCGAGTCGCTCATCGGCCAGGGCGACGCCCTCTTCCTCCCATCGGGAGCCAACAAGGCCGCCCGCGTGCAGGGTGCCTGGGTCAACGACAAAGAGATCATGGAGATCGTGGCGCACGTCAAGCGCCAGGCGCAGCCCGAATATCGAGCCGACGTCGCGCAGGTCGTGGAGAAGAAGGAGATCGATGCCGACATCGGCGACGATCTCGAGCTCCTGCTCGCGGCAGCCGAGCTGGTCGTGAACTCGCAGTTCGGCTCGACCTCTATGCTGCAGCGCAAGCTGCGCGTCGGATTCGCGAAGGCCGGCAGGCTCATGGACCTCATGGAATCCCGAGAGATCGTCGGTCCCTCCGAGGGGTCCAAGGCGCGAGACGTCCTCGTCACCGCCGAGGAACTCCCCGGCGTGCTCGCGCGCATCCGCGGCCAGGACCCGGCGGCAGGTGCTCCGGCATCCAATGCGGCGTCGATGGCCGAGCAGGATGGCATGGCCGCGTCGTTCGACGCCGTCGCGGCCCAATACGATGGGCTGGAAGAAGTCGAAGCCGAAAGCGGCGACGACGACGCCTGGAGTCTGACAGGGCGCGACTAGCGAGAGGCATAACGATGACCGGCCGAATACTCCGCGGGGGCGATGGACCGGTGAGCAACTGGTGCGTGCCGAACCTCATCACCATCGCGCGCATCCTGCTCGTGCCGGTCTTCGTCTGGTTCCTCCTCCTCGACGAATCGAGCGATGGCCCTTGGCGCTGGGCGGCCGCGGTGCTCTTCATCGTCGCGATCGCCACCGACAGCCTTGACGGGCACATCGCGCGCAGCAGGAACCTCATCACGGACCTCGGCAAGCTGCTCGACCCCATCGCAGACAAGGCGCTCACCGGCACGGCACTCGTCATGCTGTCGGTGCTCGGAGAGCTGCCGTGGTGGGTGACGATCATCATCCTCGTCCGCGAGCTCGGCATCACCTTCTGGCGTCTCGCCGTCGCCAAGAAGCGCGTGCTCCCGGCCGGACGCGGCGGGAAGCTCAAGACCCTGGTCCAGGCCATCGCCATCTCGCTCGCCCTGCTCCCGCTCTGGGTCGTGTTCGGGGATTGGGTGCACTGGGTCAACGGGATCCTCATGTCCGCGGCGTTCATCCTCACGGTGTGGTCTGGTCTCGATTACCTGTGGGAGGCCTACCGGCCACAGAAGAAGAAGGCGCCCGAACTGCGGGCCGATGATGGGAGCACCCTGCGATGACCGGCGGAATCACACCAGCACTCCCACAGACGGTCGAGTTGGGGCGTGTCCTCCTCGAGGCCGGCCTCAGCATCGGCGTCGCGGAGTCCCTGACCGGCGGGGCGCTCGTCGCCGAACTCGTGAAGATCCCTGGGATCTCGGCGTCGCTGGCGGGCGGAATCGTTGCCTATCGCACAGAGCTCAAGCACTCGCTGCTCGGAGTCGACGAGGACCTGCTCGCGGAGCGGGGCCCGGTCGATCCTGACGTCGCTGCGGCGATGGCGCTCGGCGCTCGGACAGCGCTCGCAGCGGGTCGCGCCGATCGCCTCGACATCGGGCTGTCGACGACGGGGGTCGCCGGTCCGCAGGCGCAGGCCGGGCGAGCGCCCGGCATCGTCTTCGTGGGTATCTCCTCGCTCTTCGGCGATCGGGTGATCGACCTGGACTTCTCCTCGCTCGTTCGACTCGACGACCCCGAGGGCAGTCGGCAGCGCGTGCGTGGGGCGACGGTCGAGGCGGCTGTTCACAACGTGCTCGAAATGCTCGTGGAACACTGACGAGGTATCGTGGTCGGAGCCACACGAAGGTTGAGTCGGATCGCCTCAACATTCGGCTTTCTTTCAGGAATACCATCGGGGTTTGCTTGGTTGTTCTCAGCGTGACGAAGTCTCCACGAAGTCTCGTAAGTTACAGTTCTTGGCACACGGCAGTAAGGAGGACCCCGCTATGGTCCTAGCGCGTCAAGAGATCGGTGAAGTCCTGCGCGATGTGCGCCTGCGCAAGGGGCACACGCTCCGGCAGGTCGCGGGTCGCGCCTCGGTTGCACTCGGGTACCTGAGTGAGGTCGAGCGCGGGCAGAAGGAAGCCTCGAGCGAGATCCTCGCTTCGGTGGCCGAAGCCCTCGAGACCCCCCTCTCAACCATCTACCGCGAAGTGGGCGACCGTCTGGCCGTTCATGAGCGCTTTGAGACGAGCATCCCGGACACGGTTCCGGACGACCTGCTGCTCGGCATGCGCAAGCCGCTCGTCACTCGTTAGCGGGACGGCTTCGAAGGTACGTCCAACGGCGTCGCAGCATCTGCTGCGGCGCCGTCGGCGTACGCTTGGGGGATGCGCAAGAGCGAGTTCGACAGGGCCGTGGTCGATGA
The DNA here is from genome assembly GCF_002931395.1 of Pseudoclavibacter sp. RFBI5. Classification (NCBI taxonomy): domain Bacteria; kingdom Bacillati; phylum Actinomycetota; class Actinomycetes; order Micrococcales; family Microbacteriaceae; genus Pseudoclavibacter; species Pseudoclavibacter sp. RFBI5. The sequence continues at coordinate 106,362 of NZ_PSYA01000008.1, forward strand.
GTTCGGCGAGGCCTACGGGCGCTCGCTGATGAGAGACCTCGTGTTGGGGGCCCTCGGCGATCGCACCGCGAAGCAGGCCCTCGACGATGGCGTCGAGCCGCGTGCGATCTGGCTCGCGCTCTGCATCGACACCGGTGTTCCCGAGGGTAGGCGCCACGGAGTCGGCACGATAGATCCCGACCGTCGAGGCTGATCTCCGGCCCGCGCGACTCCGTGTCGGATCCGACACGCCTGCGGAATGTTCGAAGTCGTGTTCTAAGCGCGTAGGGTGTTCCTGTCGGACTCCTCGGAGACTTGTCCACAGTTGCAGGGTCTCGATCACCGAATGTCGGTGGTCGCCTCTACCGTGAAACTCGAGTAGCCAAGGAACCCGATCCGCCTTGTCGTCAGCGCTCTCCATCAGCGCGCGACAGCCGAGAGGCGACCGCCACATCCCGAGAGGATCACCACCATGCCAAACCCAGCAGACCGCGAAAAGGCGCTTGACGCCGCACTCGCTCAGATCGACCGCCAGTTCGGCAAGGGGTCGGTCATGCGCCTCGGAAGCGACGAGCGCGCACCCGTTGAGACCATCCCGACCGGCTCCGTCGCGCTCGACGTCGCCCTCGGCATCGGCGGACTCCCTCGCGGACGTATCGTCGAGATCTACGGTCCCGAGTCCTCGGGTAAGACGACCCTCACGCTGCACGCCATCGCGAACGCCCAGCGAGCGGGCGGCATCGCGGCGTTCATCGACGCCGAGCACGCCCTCGACCCCGAGTACGCGAAGAAGCTCGGTGTCGACATCGACGCCCTCCTCGTCGCTCAGCCAGACACCGGAGAGCAGGCGCTCGAGATCACCGACATGCTGATCCGCTCGGGCTCGGTCGACCTGGTCGTCATCGACTCCGTCGCAGCACTCGTGCCGAAGGCCGAGATCGAGGGCGAGATGGGCGACAGCCACGTCGGCCTGCAGGCACGCCTCATGTCCCAGGCGCTCCGCAAGCTGACGGGTGGTCTCAGCCAGACCAAGACCACAGCCATCTTCATCAACCAGCTGCGCGAGAAGATCGGTGTCTTCTTCGGCAGCCCCGAGACGACCGCCGGTGGCAAGGCGCTGAAGTTCTACGCCTCCGTCCGCCTCGATATCCGTCGTATCGAGACCCTCAAGGACGGCACGGAAGCCGTCGGAAACCGCACGCGAGTCAAGGTCGTCAAGAACAAGATGGCGCCGCCCTTCAAGCAGGCGGAGTTCGACATTCTCTACGGCGTCGGAATCTCTCGCGAGGGCTCGCTCATCGACTTCGGTGTCGAGCACGGCCTGGTGCGCAAGTCCGGCGCTTGGTACACCTACGAGGGTGACCAGCTCGGCCAGGGCAAGGAGAACGCCCGCAACTTCCTCATCCAGCACCCCGAGATCGCTGAGGAGATCGAACGCAAGATCCTGGCGAAGCTCGGCGTCGGGCAGTCTGCCGAGGCTCCTGCCGAGGCAGTCGAGGCACCACTGGCGCCCGTCGCCGACGCGAAGGTCGCTCAGCGGCGCGGCGCATGACCGACGACCTCGCTCCGGTGACGCCCCTCTTCGGGGCGTCACCGGAGGGGCGCAAACGCGGCCCCGCTGCCGCTGAAGCTCCGGCTGAAACACGCCCCTCGGCGCCTGAGGCCCCGGCGTCGGGCGTTCACACCGCAGCGGAGAGCGCTCCAAGACTCGTTTCCATCCCTGGCGGGCAAGGCGATACACAGGCTTTCACGGCCGTCGTGCCCGCTGGGATGGACTCGGAAGCTCGAGAGCGGCTCACCGCGGAGGCGCAGGAGACGCTCGTGCGGGCCCTTGCTCGCAGCGACCGGTCCACGGAGGAGGCGCGACGCCTCCTCCGGGCTTGGCGTGGTGAAGATCCCAAGGGTGCGCATGCTCCGGAGGACGGCACCGAGGAAGCCGCCGAGTTCGAAGAGTCCCTTCGCCTCGACGACGACGAGATCGAACAGGTCATCGAACGGTGCACGGAACTCGGCTACCTCGACGACCTGCGGCTCGCCGAGCTGCTTGTTCACAAGGCGCGAGACAAGAAGCACTCCGGCATCCAGGGAGTCGAGCGCGCGCTCCGAGAGCGCTTCATCTCGGCTGAGGCCATGACGGAGGCCCTCGCCGAAGTCGACCGTGACGACGAGCTCGAACGGGCTCGCGACCTCGCCGCCGACCGGCTTCGACGTGTCAAGGGCCTGGAGCCCGACGTCGCGATCCGGCGCATCGCCGGTTTCCTGTCACGACGCGGCTATTCCGCTGGTGTTGCCTTCAACGCGGCACGCGAAGTCGTGCAGGGCGGACCGAGGTCAGGCAGGTCTTCGAGCGGTTCAGCCGGCGTGTTCTTCGGCGCCACGCCCGTCGAGTAGCGCCAGCGCCACTCGCTGGCCCTCGGCGTCGCGCGTCACCTCGAGGCGGACAAGCGCCTCCTCGAGGGCTCGGCGGGCGGCAGCCGGGGCACCGGCACGGTCATGCGCCTCTGCGAGCACGAATCCGACTCGGCCAGCGGCGCGCAGATCACGTTCCGCTTCGAGCGCAGAGATCGCCGCCATAGCCTGAGCCGTCGCCCCTGCCGGGTCTCCGTCACGCAACGAGGCGCGCGCTCGCCGCACCAGAACGATCGCAGCCTCCTGCTCATGCTCGGCAACCGGCGCAAGATGCACTGCAGCGATCTGCAGGCCAGCATCGAACCCGGCGAAAACCGCGGCACCCGACGGAAACGAGACGGACGACAGGGCCAGGAGCACCTCACTTCGACCAGCGAACGCCACAGCAACCGCCGCTTCCGAGCTCGCGGCTGCGGCGGGGGCCACGACCTCGTCGACCCAGCGATCCCACGCGAAATCACTCTGCCGGTACTGGTCGCGCAGCCCCGCGTCGCACACGATCAGCAGACCGTGACGGGGCTCGACCACCGGTATCTCGCCCTGCAGCTCGCCAGGCAGCGAATGCCAGTACGCCTCCTCGCGGGGCGCATCGCGCCAGCGCTCGGGCTCGTCGTTCGTCGAGACCGTGAGCGCTTCCACTCGCGAGGCCCCAGACGCATCCGACACCACCGTCGTCGTCGCAGCCAGCGGGCCGCCGCTCGTCCGGAGGACCAGGCCATCGACACCGTTCTCACCGCCAGCGGGACCTACGTACAGAGCCCCGCTCGGGGCCGAGATCGCAGCGACCCGCGCACCATGAGCCTCCACTGGGCCGGCATCGGTCTGCAGCAGACCTCGCTGAAGAGCAAGAGAAGTTGCTGGCGTGACGCCGTCATCTGAGGTCATGGCTCGCATCCCGTCAGCGTAGCGGTGGGAATGGTCAGGCGTGAAGCGAACGTAGAATTGACGGATCATGAGCGAGACAGCCACACCCATCGCATCATCCCCGGCAGCACTCAAGCCGGACGGTACTCCGCGGAGCTACGAGGTGCGCACTCTGGGCTGCCAGATGAACGTGCACGACTCCGAGCGCATGTCCGGATCCCTTCGTGCGGCAGGCTACGTCGAAGCCGACGGAGCCGACCCGGACATCGTCGTCATCAACACCTGTGCGGTTCGAGAGAACGCCGACAACCGGCTCTACGGCAACCTCGGCCAGCTCGCCGCGATCAAGCGCGAGCACGAGGGCATGCAGATCGCCGTCGGCGGATGCCTCGCGCAGAAGGACCGCGGGACGATCCTCGACAAGGCCCCATGGGTCGACGTCGTGTTCGGCACGCACAACATGGGTGCGCTCCCGAGTCTCCTCGAGCGAGCCCGCCACAACGAGGAAGCACAGCTCGAGATCCTCGAGTCCCTCGACGTGTTCCCCTCCACACTTCCGACGAAGCGTGACTCGACCTACTCGGGGTGGGTCTCGATCTCCGTCGGCTGCAACAACACCTGCACGTTCTGCATCGTCCCATCTCTGCGGGGCAAGGAGAAGGACCGCAGGCCAGGCGATGTCCTGAACGAGATCCAGGCGCTCGTCGACGATGGCGCCATCGAAGTCACCCTCCTCGGGCAGAACGTCAACTCGTACGGAGTCGAGTTCGGCGACCGGCAGGCGTTCAGCAAGCTCCTCCGTGCCGCTGGCAACATCGATGGGCTCGAGCGGGTGCGCTTCACCAGCCCGCACCCGGCGGCCTTCACGCAGGACGTCATCGATGCCATGGCCGAGACGCCCAACGTGATGCCCCAGCTGCACATGCCGCTGCAATCGGGCTCCGACCGCATCTTGAAGGCCATGAGGCGCTCCTATCGGAGCGCCAAGTTCCTCGGCATCCTCGACAGCGTCCGCGAGCAGATGCCTCACGCCGCGATAACGACGGACATCATCGTCGGCTTCCCCGGCGAGACCGAGGAAGACTTCGCAGAGACGATGCGTGTCGTCGAGGCGTCCAGATTCGCGAGCGCATTCACCTTCCAGTACTCCATCCGGCCAGGAACCCCGGCCGCGACGATGCCCGATCAGGTGCCGAAGGCAGTCGTGCAGGAGCGCTACGAGCGACTCATGAAGCTGCAGGATCGCATCAGCCGGGAAGAGAACGAGAAGCTGATCGGCAGCGTCCAGCGCATCCTGGTCAGCGCAGCAGAAGGCAAGAAGGACGACGAGACACACCGCATGTCGGGACGCTCGGAGGACAACCGGCTTGTGCACTTCTCGCTCCCAGACGGCGCAGAACGTCCACGACCCGGTGATGTCGTCACCGCTGAGATCACGGGAGCGGCATCGTTCCACCTCGTCGCAGATGCCACATCGAGCCGCCTCGACGTCCGTCGCACGAGAGCGGGGGACGCCTGGGACCGCTCGCTTGCCGAGAGCTGCGCAGTCCCCGCGCCGGCCGGGGCACCTGCTCGCGTCTCGCTCGGACTCCCGACGATCCGGCGCGGCTGAGCGTGTTCATCGCCATCGGGGGAGCAACCGGCACGGGGAAGTCGCAGCTGTCGCTGGACATCGCCGCCCGCCTGCGTGCCTCCGGGCGCGGAGCTCAGGTCATCAACGCCGACGCCATGCAGCTCTATCGGGGCATGGATGTCGGAACCGCCAAGCTCGCCCCCGAAGACCGTGAGGGGGTGCCGCATCACCTGCTCGACGTGCTCGATGTCACGGAAGACGCGAGTGTCGCCTGGTATCAAGAGCGGGCTCGAGGGCTGATCGAGGAGATCGAGGCCGAGGGAGATGTGCCCATCCTCGTCGGGGGCTCTGGGCTCTACATCGCGGCCGTCTGCTTCGATCTGCGCTTTCCAGGGACCGACCCCGCCGTGCGAGCCGAACTCGAGGCGGAGCTGCAGCTCGAGGGTCCCGGTCCGCTCTTCGCGCGGCTCCGTGCACTCGACCCCCAGGCCGCGGCCACCATCGACGCGCGCAACGGACGGCGCCTCGTACGGGCGCTCGAGGTGATCGAGGTCACGGGGGAGCCGTTCAGCGCTCAGCTGCCTGACCAGGAAGCCAGATGGCGGGACGTGACGTTCGCCGTCGTCGAAGAGCACCGGGAGGTGCTCACCCCCAGGCTCGACGCCCGCGTCGAGCGCATGTGGGAGTCGGGGCTGCTGGAGGAGACGCAGGCGCTTGCCGAGGCCGGGCTGGAGCAGGGCGGCACCGCCAAGCGCGCGATCGGGTACCAGCAGGCACTCGCGGAGCTTCGGGGCGAGATGAGCCGTGCCGAGGCGATCGCAGAGGCGCAGCTCTTGACCCGGAAGTACGCCAGGCGCCAGGTCTCCTGGTTCCGACGCTACGAGAGCGCGGTCCGCGCCCAGAGCGGGGAGGGGTTCGCAGCGCAGCGCATCCTCCAGGCCGCCGGACTCTGACCGGGAGACCACGCACGGCGCACACGGGGATCGAGAGTTCCGTAGCATTGGCCCCATGACACAACTCGCGTTCACCAAGGCGCAGGCCACCGGCAACGACTTCGTCCTCGTCTCCGACCCGGACGGGGAGCTGGACCTCGGGCCTCAGCGCGTGGCGCGGCTGTGCGATCGCAATTTCGGTGTCGGCGCAGACGGTCTCATCCGAGCGGTTCGCTCGCAGAACCTCGCTGAAGGGCGCGAGCTGCAGGCAGCCCACCCCCTGGCCGAATGGTTCATGGACTACCGCAACGGCGACGGATCGATCGCGGAGATGTGCGGCAACGGGGTGCGCGCGTTCGCGCGCTTCCTCACGGAAACAGGGCTGGTGACCCTTGAGGCGGGTGACCGGCTGGAGATCGGCACGCGTGCCGGTCTGCGGGTCGTCGAGCGAGACGGCACGGGCTTCAAGGTCGACATGGGGCCGTGGCGCCTCGAAGGTGGCGAGCCGCTCGTCACCGTCCCGCACATCGGCGTCTCACGCCCGGGGCTCGGGATCGATGTCGGAAACCCTCACGTCGTCGTCGCGCTCTCGAGCGAGGAAGAGCTCGAGCGGCTCGAGCTCTTCCATGCACCGCTCATCGATCCAGCCCCTGAGCTGGGAGCCAACGTCGAGTTCGTCGTCCCGCACGACCAGCTCGTGCAGGACGGCGTCGGGCACATCCGGATGCGCGTGCACGAGCGGGGCGTCGGCGAGACCCTCTCCTGCGGCACCGGGGCCGTCGCGTCAGCACTGGCGGTTCGCTACTGGGCGGGCGCTGGCGCGCCGGATGCCTGGTCGGTCGGTGTGCCGGGTGGTGTGCTGCAGGTGACGGTCGGAGCTGTCGACGGCGTCGAGCATGTCTTCCTGGCGGGGCCGGCCGAGATCGCCTTCACGGGCAGTATCGAGGACGAGCTCGCTAGCGAACTCGCCTCACCCGCAGCACTCTGAAGCCCGCGTCCGTCGAGTGCCGCTCGACGGACAGCTCTGGTCCGAACTGCGCCGCGATCCAGGACTGCAGTGAGTCGCCGCCGAGCTTCTTGGCGACGACGAGCCAGGCTTCTCCCTCGGCGCTGAGGCGCGGCAGCCACGCGGAGAGCAGCTCGTGCAGGGCCTCTTTGCCGATTCGGATGGGCGGGTTCGACCAGATGAGGTCGAAGGTCGTGTCCTCGGGGACATCCTCGGGGCGTGTCGGCGTGATGTTGTCGAGTCCGAGGGCCTGCGCGTTCTCACCGGTGAGCAGCAGCGCCCGTTCGTTGACGTCGACGGCCCGCACGTCCAGTTCGGGCGACTCGAGTGCGAGTGCGAGTGCGATCGGTCCCCAGCCGCACCCGAGGTCCAGCGCGGTTCCGGTCGAGGGCGGCGGGGGTGCTGCGTGCAGGAGCGCCTGGGTGCCGCGGTCCACGTGCTCAGGGCTGAAGGTACCGCCTGCCGTGATGACGGTCACCGTTCGGCCCCGGAGGTTGGCGACGACGCGTCGCCGCTCGAGAGGCCCGTCCGGGGTTGCTGAGAAGTAATGCTGAGCGGTCACCCCTAGACGCTAGCACCGGCGTAGAATAGTACGAATATGCGAGATTCTGAGACTCCTCCAGGCGAGAGCAACGACGCGATCGACCGAATCCTCCGAGCCGCGAAGGAACCGGGCGCCACGATGACCCTGTTCTCCTCCGGCAGAGCGCAGGCGCTGCAGGACGGCGCCAGCACGAGCTATGACGGCGAGGCCGACGGCGACCAGCTCGAACGAGAAGCCAGGCAGTCGCTGCGACGAGTCGAGAGCCTGCGAACGGAACTCGAGGACGTCACCGAGGTCGAGTACCGCAAGGTGCGCCTCGAGCGGGTCGTGCTCGTCGGCGTCTACCGCAGGAACTCCCTCGAGGAGGCCGAGAACTCGATGCAGGAGCTAGCCGCGCTCGCCGAAACTGCGGGAGCCGTCGTCCTCGACGGCGTGCTGCAGCGTCGGCCGAACCCCGACCCCGCCACGTACCTCGGCCGAGGCAAGGTCGCTGAGCTCAAGGAGATCGTCGCGGCGCTCGAAGCCGACACGGTGGTCGCCGACACCGAGCTCGCGCCCAGCCAGCGTCGCGCGCTCGAAGACGAGATCAAGGTGAAGGTCATCGACCGCACCGCGGTGATCCTCGACATCTTCTCCCAGCACGCCAAGAGCCGCGAGGGCAAGGCGCAGGTCGAGCTGGCGCAGATGGAGTACATGCTCCCGCGCCTTCGCGGATGGGGCGAGTCGATGTCCCGGCAGGCCGGTGGCCAGGTCGGCTCCGGCGGTGCCGGCATGGGGTCACGAGGCCCTGGAGAGACCAAGATCGAGCTCGACCGTCGGCGCATCCGCACGAAGATGGCCAAGCTTCGCCACCAGATCGCCGACATGAAGGATTCGCGTGACGTGAAGCGCGCGACCCGACAGCGCAACCAGGTTCCGGCCGTCGCGATCGTGGGGTACACGAACGCCGGCAAGTCGAGCCTCCTCAACCGCATCACGCATGCGGGCGTCCTGGTCGAGAACGTTCTCTTCGCGACCCTCGACGCGACGGTGCGCAAGGCGGCGACGGAAGACGGCCGCCCCTACACGATTGCCGACACGGTCGGCTTCGTGCGTAACCTGCCCCACCAGCTGGTCGAAGCCTTCCGCTCGACGCTCGAGGAGCTGCAGGCTGCCGATGTCATCGTGCATGCCGTCGATGCCTCCCACCCGGATCCCGCCGCGCAGCTCGCCACGGTGCGAGACGTCATCGGAGAGGTCGAAGCCCACGATGTTCCCGAGATCGTGGTCTTCACGAAGGCCGACCTGGTCGATAGCGATCGACGCCTCGAGCTCCAGGGGCTCGCCCCCGACGGCCTCTTCGTCTCCGCGCACACGGGTGAGGGCATCGACCTGCTGCTCGGGCGCATCGCCGAGCTCCTGCCAACCCCCGAGGTGACCATCGAGGTCCTTGTGCCCTTCGAGCGCGGCGATCTCGTCTCCTACCTGCACGAGCGAGGTGCCGTGCTCGAGCTCGAGCACGTGGAGAGCGGCACGCGGCTCAAGGCCCGGGTCCACCCCGACCAGCTCGGACTGTTCGAGGCGTTCGCGGTCGCAGGCTGACGCATACGCCTCAGTCCTCCTGAGGGAGGCATGCAGAAGAGCGGCGAGCCCATCGGGCTCGCCGCTCTTCTGCATCTGCTGACGTGTGCAGGCGCCGGTGCTTCCGGCTGCTCTCAGATGGAGCGGAGGACAGCGACGACCTTGCCGAGGATCTCGGACTCATCGCCGAGGATGGGCTCGAAGTCGCTGTTGCGGGGGAGCAGCCAGATGTGGCCGTCACGCTTGCGGAAGGTCTTGACCGTGGCTTCTCCGTCGAGCATCGCGGCGACGATGTCGCCGTTCTCCGCGTTGCGCTGTGACCGCACGACGACCCAGTCGCCGTCGCAGATGGCAGCATCGATCATCGACTCGCCAACGACACGCAGCAGGAAGAGCTCTCCCTTGCCGACGATCTGACGGGGGAGCGCGAAGACGTCTTCGACCTGCTGCTCCGCCGTGATCGGGATGCCGGCTGCGATCCTGCCGACCACCGGGACGAACGCGGCCTCAGCCGTCTCGTTGGAATCGCCATCGTCGGTGTGGTCGAAGTGCACCAGCACCTCGAGGGCGCGGGGCATGCCCGGATTGCGCTTGATGTAGCCGAACTTCTCCAGCTGGCCGAGCTGGTGGGTGACGCTCGACAAGGAGACGAGGCCGACTTCGTCGCCGATCTCGCGCATGCTCGGCGGGTACCCGCGCGTGCGCACCGACTCCATGATGCAGGTCAGGATGCGCTCCTGCTTCTCGGTCAGTTTTCTGTAGATGTCGCTCGCTGGCTTCTTGGCCATGTCGTCTCCGTCCGCTCTCCGACACGGAATGTCGGTGGCAGGTGATGCACTGCCTGATAGCGCCAACCCTACCGAGGGTGCACGCAGGTACGAAACATTTCTTCGAGTGTTGTGGATGAAAGTTCGAGAGATTCGAACTGGAAGCCTTGACTTGGCACTTTGTTCGTAGCTATATTCAGTACATACATTCGACCACTCGAAGATGTGGACGAATCAGGAGGAATCATGAACACCACTGCCGTTGCACCACTCCGCCTCACCGTCCGAGGCCGTCGTGTCCTGCTCGCCATCGCTGCGCTGCCCGTCGCCGCAGCCATCGCCCTCGGGGCCACGCACATGAACTCCGCGGCGGCCTCGAGCGACGCCGCAGGCGTCGAGTTCGAGTACGTCACCGTCGGCGCTGGCGACACGCTCTGGGGCATCGCCGAGGAGGTCGCGGGCGATTCCGATATCCGCGACGTCATCGTCGAGATATCCAAGCTCAACGCTCTTGAGAACGGCACGGTTCAGGCCGGGCAGCGCCTCGCCCTCCCACTCGACTGAGTCCACAGCCCATTCCAGGCGCAGACCGCGTCGTAGGCTTGTGCGGTGACCTCGTTCGAAGACCTGCCCATCCGTGACGACCTCCGCGGACTCACCCCCTACGGAGCGCCGCAGCAGCCGGTGCGCGTTGCCATCAACGTCAACGAGAATCCGCACCCCGTGCCGGAGGTCGTGGCCAGGCGAATCATCGAGGCGATCGCCCGCGAGCTCCCCGGACTCAATCGCTACCCGGACCGCGAGTTCACGAAGTTGCGCGAGCAGCTGAGCGTCTACCTGGGCCGGGGCATCGGTCCCGAACAGGTGTGGGCCGCCAACGGCTCGAACGAGATCATGCAGCAGCTGCTGCAGGTCTTCGGTGGCCCCGGGCGCAGCGTGCTCAGCTTCACACCCAGCTACTCGATGTACCCCCTTCTCGCCAGAGGGGTTGGGTCCGAATGGATTCCGGTGTCACGCGCTGACGGCTTCGCGCTGACCGCGGACCTCGTCACGGAGGCACTTCGTCGAGAGCGCCCCGACATCACCATCATCTGCACGCCGAACAACCCCACGGGCACCGTCACCGATCTCGACGTGATCGCGGCTGCGTACGACGCGACCGACGGCATCCTGATCGTCGATGAGGCCTACGCCGAGTTCCTCCCTGATGGTCGGGAGACCGCGCTCTCCCTTCTCCCGGGTCGCGAGCGGCTCGTGGTCTCGAGGACCATGAGCAAGGCGTTCGCCTTCGCTGGCGCCCGCGTCGGGTACTTCGCGGCTCACGAGGCCGTCGTCGACGCCGTCCGACTCGTTCGGCTGCCCTACCACCTCTCCGCGATCACCCAGGCCGCCGCGACCGCAGCGCTCGAGTGCTCGGAGATCATGCTCCAGCAGGTCGACGCCATCCGCGAGCAGCGCGACCGCCTGCTGGTGGAGCTGCCCCGTCTTGGCTACACGCCGTGGGAGTCTGGCGCGAACTTCGTGCTGTTCGGCGACGTCGCGGATCCCGCGGCTACGTTCCAGCAGCTCCTCGACCGCGACATCCTGGTGCGGGATGTCGGCATCCCGAACGCGCTTCGGGTGACCGCCGGGACGCGCGCGGAGACGAGCGCGTTCCTGGCCGCACTCGCCGAGATCACCGATGCAGGGAAGGCCTAGGCTGGAGCGATGACCACGACGCCACGCACCGCGACCGTCTCACGCGCGACGAGCGAGTCCTCGATCGAGCTGAGCCTGAACCTCGACGGGACCGGCATCGCCGACATCCAGACGTCGGTTCCGTTCTATGACCACATGCTGAATGCCTTCGCGAAGCACTCGCTGACCGATCTCACGGTCCGTGCGACGGGTGACACGGAGATCGACGTGCACCACACGGTCGAGGACACGGCGATCGTGCTCGGTCAGGCGATCCGCCAGGCCCTCGGCGACAAGTCGGGTATCGCTCGGTACGGCGATGCGAGGGTGCCGCTCGATGAGTCGCTCGCCGAAGCCGTCGTCGACATCTCGGGGCGTCCGTTCCTGGTGCACACCGGCGAACCGGAAGCCTTCATCTACCACCTCATCGGCGGGCACTTCACGGGCGCGATGGTGCGTCACGTCTTCGAGGCGATCACGTTCCACGCCGGTCTGACGGTGCACGTCGAGGTCATCCGCGGGCGCGACCCGCACCACATCGCCGAAGCGGAGTTCAAGGCGTTCGCCCGTGCGTTCCGCGCGGCCAAGCGACTCGACCCGGAGGTCGTGGGCATTCCTTCGACCAAGGGCGCGCTGTGACTTCAGTCGCACGTCCGCGGGTGGTCGTCGCTGACTACGGCTCGGGCAACGTTCACTCCGCCGTGAAGGCGCTCGAAGCGGCTGGTGCTGAGGTCGAGCTGACGGCCGACCGCGCTGCCGCCTTCGACGCCGACGGCTACGTCGTGCCAGGTGTCGGGAGCTTCGCTCACGTCATGGAGGCCATCAATCGTCAGCGCATCGGGGAGATCGTCGGCCGGCGCCTTGCAGGGGGGCGCCCCGTGCTTGGCATCTGCGTCGGCATGCAGATCTTCTTCGACGGCGGCATCGAGGGTGGCAGGCGAGCCGAAGGTCTGGGCGAATGGCCGGGCGAGGTGACCGAACTGCGGGCAGAGGTCCTTCCGCACATGGGATGGAACCTCGTCGACCCCCCGGCGGACTCGAAGCTCTTCGCCGGCATTGCTCGGGAGCGCTTCTACTTCGTGCACTCGTACGCGGCGCATGAGCTCCCGCTCGACCCGCATCCGAAGGCCCGCCCGGTGCTGGTGACCCATGCCGAGCACGGCGAGCGCTTCATCGCCGCAGTCGAGAACGGCCCGTTGTCGGCGACGCAGTTCCACCCGGAGAAGTCCGGCGAGGCTGGCGTGCGCCTGCTTCGGAACTGGATCGAGACGCTGCCGAAGCGCGCCTAGTGCTGCTGCATCGGCGCGCTGCACCGCCGCCTGCCGATACGCTATTGCCCGGACTGCCAGGGCATCCCCTTTCGGCGTCGATGCCCCGGCGCCTCAGAACGAGAACAAGGAACCTACGCGCGTGAGCGAATTCAACACGTCACCGGAGCTCGTGCTCTTCCCCGCAATCGACCTCGCCGGCGGCAAGGCGGTTCGTCTGGTTCAGGGCGAGGCCGACTCCGCCACGAACTACGGCGATCCTGTGGATGCGGCGGAGGACTGGATCGAGCAGGGTGCGGAGTGGATCCACCTCGTGGACCTCGACGCGGCCTTCGGGCGCGGGGAGAACCGCAGTGTCATCAAGCGCGTCATCCGGGCGGCCAAGCACGTCAATGTGGAGCTGTCCGGCGGGATCCGTGACGACGAGTCCCTCGAGCGTGCGGTGGACGCCGGTGCGCGCCGCATCAACCTCGGCACCGCCGCGCTCGAGAATCCGGAGTGGGCGGCGAACGTCATCGCTCGCTACGGCGAGCTCATCGCCGTCGGCCTCGACGTGCGTGGCACCACGCTCGCGGCTCGCGGCTGGACGCGCGATGCTGGTGACCTCTGGTCGGTACTCGAACGGCTCGAGGAGGCCGGTTGCGCACGTTACGTCGTGACCGACGTGACGAAGGACGGAACCCTCCAGGGCCCGAACCTCCAGCTCCTCAGCGACATCCTCGACCGGACCGACCGTCCCGTCGTCGCCTCTGGCGGCGTTTCGAGTCTCGACGACATCGCGGCGCTGCGTGGCCTCGTGCCGCAGGGCCTCGAAGGCGCGATCATCGGCAAGGCGCTCTACTCGGGGGCCTTCACGCTCGTCGAAGCGCTCGACGTCGCATCCTGACTCGAGAGGTCTGACCCATGCCGTCGCTGCCAGAGCATTTCCAGCCCAGCAAGGCCGACTCTGCTGGCCAGAGCTGGTCTGGGCGGAGCTTCGGCGACAACCCGTTCCGCGACGACGACGGCACGGCGCCGGCGCAGTTCGTCGCGGCGATCCGGCGCTTCCGGGCTCGGGAGGTGGGTCCCGACGCGGTGGTCGACGCATTGCGTCAGGCTCGCGTGCTGATCCCGCTCGTGGCGAAGCTGGGCGAAGCCGATGTCAACACGCAGGGTGTGACCGTCGACAAGAGCGCTGATCTCTCCATCGTGACGGTCGCCGGCCCAGACGGTCGCACCGTCCTGCCCGTGTTCACCTCGGCGGAGGCGATGAGGGTCTGGAATCCCAAGGCTCGGCCGGTGCCTGCGCTCATGCAGCGGGCGGCCATCTCGGCGGCTGCCGAGGGCAGCGACCTCATCGTGGTTGATCCGACGAGCGAGACGGAGTTCGTCGTCCGCCGTCCGGCCGTGTGGGCGATCGCGCAGGAGCAGGGCTGGGCGGCCCCGTGGGTGAACCCGGTTGTCACGGCTGAGCTGTCGAGGGTGATGGCAGAGCTCGACGAGGTGCTTGGCATGGATCTCGTGCCCGGCGATCCGGAGGCTCGCCTGGCTGGGCCCGAGCTGCGTGTGGTGCTCCACGTCGGTGGTGACGCTGGCCGCGAGGAGCTCGCGGATCTGTCCCGCCGAGCCAGCGAGCTGCTGCAGGGGAGCGAGGCGTTCCGCACAGAGGTCGACTCGCTCGGCATCTCGTTCGCGCGGGCCAGCACTGCTGCTTCGAGCGACGCGGAGAAGCGGCAGCGAGATTCTAAGCGCTCGTGGTGGAGGCGCTGAGGGGATTGACCAGGCGCGGCAACTCGGGGAAGGCTTGCCTGTACGCTCGAGCAGAAGTAATTAGATACTCTTATTGCTAGCCAACCGAGCTAAAGGGAGTGGTGCCGAGTGATCCGTGAGCCTCTGGCGAGCCCCCGTGGCCAGGGTTCGGACTTCGACCTCGCAGCGCAGCAGCTGCTCGAGGTGAGAAGGCGAATCGAGGAGTTCCTGGCCGGACGAGTCGCTGCCGCGGCCGCGATCGACGAGGGCCTCGCGACGCTGTGGCGCATCACGGCGCGCAGCGCCGAAGGGGGGAAGCTCTTCCGCCCCGCGCTGGTCATGCAGGCCTACCTGTCCTACACGGGTGCAGCAGAGGTGCCTGAGTCGGTCATGGAACTGGCGACCGCGACCGAGCTGCTCCACCTCGCGTTCCTGACCCACGACGACGTGATCGACAACGACACCATGCGCAGGGGGGAGCTGAATCTCCTCGGCAGCGTCGAGGAGATCGTGGGAGGACCGGAGTTCGACGATGAGCGCGGCAACCGCCTGGGGCAGGCCGCCGCGATCCTGGTCGGCGACCTCCTGCTCTCCGAAGCGCACCTGAGGGTTGCGCGCATCGATCAGCCCCACGCCGTTCGTCTGCGCGTGCTCGATGCCATCGAGCGTGCCCTCGCGGTCTCGGTTGCCGGTGAGTTCAGCGACGTGAGCCTGTCGGTTCGAAGTGACCATCCGGCATTGGCCGAGGTCCTGTCGATGAGCTCGAACAAGACCTCCGCGTACACCGTGCTGCTGCCGCTCGAGCTCGGTCTGATCGCGGCGGGTGCCGAAGGTTCGGTGGATGCGCGTCTCATCGCCCAGTTCTCGGACGCCGCCGGGCTCGCCTTCCAGCTCCAGGACGATCTGTTCGGTGTCTTCGGGGACCAGCACAAGCTCGGGAAGGCGCCGTACTCGGATATCCGGGAGGGCAAGTTCACGGCGCTCATCGCCCTGGCCTGCGGGACCCCGGTCTGGGGTGAGCTCGAGTCGCTGCTCGGCGACCCGATGCTCAGCGAGGCGGATGGCGCGAAGGCGCGCGACCTCATCGACGCGTCGGGCTCGCGCGCCGCTGTCGAGCAGGAGCTCGCGGCCCAGTTCTCGAGGGCACGAGCCGCCGCGAGGGCCGTGGGCGCGTCGGGCCGCGAGGGGGAGCGGAACCTGGCCGAGATGCTGGAGCGTCTGCTGATGCTGTTGGAGAGGCGAACGTCATGATGTCGCCACTCGAGCAGTACACGCGCACCGCGGAGAAGTCCGCGGCGGAGGTCATCTTCGCCTACTCGAGTTCCTTCGGGGCGGCCTCGCGCTTCCTCGGGCGCCGGACGGTCAAGCCGGTGCGCAGCATCTACGCGCTGGTCCGCGTGGCGGACGAGATCGTGGACGGTGTCGGCGCGCTCGCCGGCCTCTCCCTCGAGCAGCAGCACGCGGCGCTCGACGGGCTCGAGGCGCAGACGCTAGAAGCCATCGAGTCGGGCTTCAGCACGAATCTGGTCGTCCACGCGTTCGCGGTGACGGCGCGACGCTGCGGGTTCGGGGCCGAGCTGGTCGTGCCCTTCTTCGCTTCGATGCGCATGGATCTCGAACCTCGCTCGCTCGACGTGGAGGAGCAGCGGCGCTACGTCTACGGTTCCGCGGAGGTGGTGGGGCTGATGTGCGTGCGGGTATTCCTCACCGGTGTCTCTCGCACCCCGGAGCAGCGGGAGCGCATCGACGCGGCGGCCTGCGCGCTCGGCGCCGCGTTCCAGAACGTGAACTTCCTCCGCGACGTGGGCGATGACGCCGACCGGCTCGGCAGGGACTACCTGCCGGTGGAGGGTCTGGAATCGGCGCCGCTCGACGAGCGGCGCAAGCTCATCTGGCTCGACCGCATCCGCGCCGATCTTGCGACAGCGGAAGCGGGCATCCCGCTGCTTCCGAGGGATTGCCGACGGGGCGTGGCCCTCGCGAGCGCGCTCTTCGTTGCGCTCGCCGACCGCATCGCGGAGACGCCGGCAGACCAGCTGCGCACCACACGCGTGAGAGTTCCCGGCGCCGAGAAGGCGCGCATCGCAGCACGAGTCCTTCTGGAGACACGATCATGAGCACCCGAGCAGTAGTCATCGGCGCCGGAATGGCCGGCCTCGCCACATCGATCCTGCTCGCGCGGGACGGCTTCGCCGTGACGGTGCTCGAGAAGAACGACAGGGTCGGCGGCCGTGCTGGCCTCCTCGAGGTCGACGGCTTCCGCTTCGATACCGGCCCGAGCTGGTACCTGATGCCGAGCGTCTTCGACCACTACTTCGCGCTTGCCGGCACGAGCACCGAGGAGCAGCTGGATCTGCGCATGCTCGACCCCGGCTACCGCGTCTTCCCCGAGCCGGAGCATGCGGGGGGCGCAAGCGAGCCCCTCTCCATCCCCTACGGCCAGGACGCCGTGCGCGAACTCGTCGCTGAGCTCGAGCCCGAGGCGCTCGGCGCTTTCGACGACTACCTCGAGACCGCGAGACGCGCCATGGACATGGCGGAGGAATCGTTCCTCTACAACACGTTCAAGAACCCGGCCACGCTGCTCGGCGCCCCCGTTCGCCGCGAGCTCCCCGAGCTGCTGACGTGGCTCACGGTCCCGCTCGAGAAGTTCGTGGAGGAGTCGTTCACGCATCCGCTGCTCAGGCAGATCCTCGCCTACCAGGCGGTGTTCCTCGGAACCGACCCGCGCCGCGCTCCGGCGATCTACCACCTCATGAGTCGCATGGATCTCGTCGAGGGCGTGCAGTACCCCATGGGCGGCTTCACCGCCGTGGTGGATGCGCTGCACCGGCTCGCCGTGGACGCCGGCGTCGAGTTCCGGCTCGAGGCCGAGGTCACGGACATCGCCGTGGCGCATGGCTGGAGCCGTGGCGTGCACTGGCGCGACGCTGACGGGCAGCGGCACTTCGAGGACGTGGAGGTCGTCGTCTCCGCCGCTGACCTGCATCACACGGAGACGCGGCTGCTGCCAGAGCGGTACCGCAGCTACCCGGAGCGCGTGTGGAAGCGCACCTCGTCGGGTCCGGGCGCCGTGCTGGTGATGCTCGGCGTCGAGGGCGAGCTGCCCGCCCTGCCGCACCACTCGCTGCTGCTCACGAAGGAGTGGGGGGAGAACTTCGACGCCATCTTCGGCGAGGGCGTCGCCCTGCCTGACCCGGTCTCCGTCTACGTCTGCAAGCCGAGCGCCACGGATTCGGCAGTTGCGCCGGAAGGGCACGAGAACCTGTTCCTGCTCATCCCGGTCAAGGGCGAGGAGAGCATCGGTGGGGGAGGAGCAGATGGGGCGGGAGATGCAGAGGTCGAGCGGATCGCCGATCTCGCGATCTCCCAGCTCGCCGAATGGACGGGAGCCTCCGACCTGGAGCGCCGCATCGTGGTTCGCCGGACGCTCGGCCCCGCCGATTTCGTGCACGACTACAACTCCTGGCGGGGCGGCATCCTCGGCCCGTCGCATGAGCTCGCCCAGTCGGCCATGCTGCGTGCCGGCAACGCGTCCCCGAAGGTCAAGGGGCTCTACTACGCGGGTGCGACCGTCAACCCCGGCGTGGGCGTCCCGATGTGCCTGATCAGCGCCGAGCTGGTGCTCAAGCACGTGCGGGGCGACCGGAGCGCTGGCCCCCTCGAGGTCGACCGCCGGTGACGGTCACCACCGTCCACCTCTGGGGAACCGGCAGCGCGAGCGCCGGCCTCTCGCTGACCGCGAAGACCACGCTGCACCTCCTGGGCCGTCGACGTCCGGAGGGTCTGCGATTCGCGCGTGTCATGGGCACGGCGCGGGCGACGAGCTTCTCCTCGCGCGACGCCGACCTCGGGCATTGGGCGCTGGTCGCCGCCTGGGAGTCGCTCGAGGCTGCGGACGCGTTCGATCGAGGGGCCCTCGTGGGTGCGTGGGACGCACGCTCGCGGGAGCGACTCAGAGTGCGGATGCGCGCCATTCGCTCGGTCGGCCTCTGGGGAGGTCGCGAGCCGTTCGGGCCCGCCGTCGCGGAGGCCGAGGAGGGGCAGCGGGTGGCCGTCATCACGCGGGCGCGGATCCGGGCCTCGTCGGTGCCGCGCTTCACGGGGACCGTGCCACCCATCGCTGCCGAACTCCTCCGCGCGAGGTCGCGCGGTCTCGGTCTCGCGTTCGGGATGGGCGAGCTGCCAGCAGGCCTCCTCGGCACCTTCACCCTCTGGGAGTCCGAGCCGGCGCTTCGCGCCTTCATCAGCGGCGCACCATCGCACAGGGCCGCCATGGCCGACAGCCGAGCGGGCGGATGGTTCGCCGAGGAGCTGTTCGCGCGTTTCGCGGTCGATGCCGTCGAGGGCTGGTCGGCCACGACTGCATGACCTCCCCCGCGAAGAGCGGGCCACCATCCGCCAGAACGTCAGACGACGCAGATCCAGAGCCACGACCGAGAGGAACGGACTCAAGATGACCGCCATCACACGACGACTCATGTGGGTGACACTCGCAGCAGGCATGTTCGTCCAGAGCCTGTTCGCCTTCACCGGCGGCGGCACCGTGCCGCTGACCATCGCGAGCGTCGCCCTGCTCGCCGCCACCGGGGTGCTCCACGCCTGGGCGACCCGCGGGCCGCGGTTCGCCTCCGTGCTGCTCGCCGCCGCCGCGATCGGCTTCTTCGCGGAAGTCGTCGGTGTGGCCACGAGCTTCCCGTTCGGACAGTACATCTACACGCCGTCGCTCGGCTTCTCGCTCTTCGAGGTGCCGCTCATCGTGCCCCTCGCCTGGGTGACGATCGCCTACCCCGCGGTCATCATCGCGCGGAGACTCATCGGCACGGCGCCTGGCGCGCTGCGGCGTATCGTGCGCGTCGCCGTGGCCGCGTGGGCGCTCACCGCCTGGGATGTCTTCCTCGACCCCCAGATGGTCGATTCGGGGCACTGGGGCTGGAAGCACCCTGACCCGGGGATCCCCGGCGTCGACGGCATCCCGCTCACGAACTTCCTCGGCTGGTACCTGGTCTCGCTCATCATCTGCGGGCTCATCGACGCCGTCGCCGCTCGCTCGCAGAAGGTCGACGGCGCACCGAGCGACGCGGCACCCTTCACGGTCTACCTGTGGACGTACGCGACGTGCGTCGTCGGCAACCTCACGTTCTTCGAGCGACCGAGCGTGGCTCTCGTCGGCGGCCTGATCATGGGTGCTATCGCGATCCCGCTTGTCGCCGTGCTGCTGCGCGACTGGCGGGCGAGGAGAGCCGAGCGCTCCCTCGTGGCTTCCGGGGCGCACACGGGGGACTCCCCGCGATGAGCACGGTCGCGGTGATCGGGGCGGGGGTCGGCGGGCTCGCCGTGGCAGCCCGCCTCTCCGCGCTGGGCCACGACGTCACGGTGCTCGAGCAGGCCGAGAAGGTCGGGGGCAAGCTCGGCACCCTCGAGCATGACGGCTTCCTCTTCGACACCGGTCCGTCGCTCGTGACCATGCCGTACGTCTTCGCCGAGCTGTTCGCGGAGACGGGGGCGCCGATCGAGTCGATCGTCGAGCTCCGCCGACTCGAGGTCGCCTGCCGGTACCGGTTCGCCGACGGCAGCGAGCTCGACATGCCCGGACGGATCGAGGAGATCCCCGCTGCGCTCGACGCCGCGCTCGGTGCGGGGACCGGGCAGCAGTGGGCGCGCTTCCTCGAGCGCTCGGAGCGCGTCTGGGACATCGCCAGGGGTCCTTTCCTGGAATCGCCCATCGATGCGGCTGCGATCGCGTCGCTCGCCGTGAATCCGCTGTCGCTCGCACGGGTGGCCCCGTGGCGCAGTCTGCGCGGGTTCGGCGAGCGCGACCTCTCGGACCCTCGCCTGCGCGCACTCCTGGATCGCTACGCGACGTACACGGGGTCGGACCCGAGGCGGGCGCCGTCTGCGCTCGCGACGGTGCCGTATGCCGAGCAGGCCTACGGCTCCTGGTACGTGCCCGGTGGCCTCTGGCGGCTCGGGGAGGCCATCGCCGAACGTGCCGTGGAGTGCGGGGCGCGCATTCGCACCGGGGTCAGGGTCGCCCGCATCCTCCAGGAAGGCGCCAGGGTCTCCGGGGTCGAGACGAGCGAGGGGGAGCGTCTCGCCGCGGACGTCGTCGTCGCGAACGCCGACGCCCAGTCCGTCTACGGGGAGCTGCTGCACAGCGAGGGGGCCAGGCGCGCCGCCAGGAGCCACGAGAAGCTCGACCCCTCGCTCTCGGGCTTCGTCATACTCCTCGCCCTCGACGACCTCGAGCGTGCGAGCTTCGCGCACGACGAGGCGACGCACCACAGGGTGCTCTTCGCCGAGGACTACGACGCCGAGTTCGATGCGGTCTTCGGCGTCGGGGCGCACGCGGGGTCCGGGCCGAGGCCGGTCGAGCGGCCCACGATCTACGTCTCGGCGCCGCAGGATCCGGCGACCGTTCCGGGGCCGCACAGCGGCGCCTGGTTCGTCCTCGTCAATGCCCCAAGGCATGACCCGGAGCACGGTGTCGACTGGGACGAGCCGGGGCTCGCCGACCGCTACGCGGAGTCGCTGCTGGAGCTCATGGCCGAACGAGGCCTCGACGTGCGGCCGCACGTGAGGTGGATGCGCATCCGCACCCCGGCTGACATCGAGCGCGACACGCTCTCTCCCGGAGGCTCGATCTACGGGACGGCGTCGAACGGCGCGAAGGCGTCCTTCCTGCGGCCGGCTAACCGTCAGCCCGTCGATGGGCTGTACCTCGTTGGCGGTTCCTCGCACCCGGGCGGGGGACTTCCGCTCGTGACCCTCTCGGCGGCTATCGTCGCGGAACTGGTCGGGCCCGCCGAAGGCCGCTGAACGCCCGGAGGCCGACCCACGAATCGACGAAGCCCGCTCGACGGCCCGAAGGCTCGGCAAGCGGGCCGTGGTCCCGTGGTCCGAACTCAGCCGTAGACGGGGCCGGTGAGGTCCTCGCCTGGCCCCTTGCCGACGGGGTCCGGGTGCTCGGATGCCTCGCGGAACGCGAGCTGCAGCGAGCGCAGGCCGTCGCGCAGGGGGCGCGCGTGGTGGTCGCCCAGGTAGGGGAGGCTCGCGGTGAGCAGACCGGCGAGCGCCGAGATGAGCTTGCGGGCCTCGTCGAGGTCGAGCTCGTCGTCGCCGCTGTCCTCGTCCAGGCCGCACGCGACTGCGGCGGCGCTCATGAGGTGGACGGCGGTTGTCGTGATGAGCTCGACGGCCGGGACTTCGCCGATGTCGCGACGCAGATCACCGTACTCTGGCTCGGCTGCGGAGGGGTTTTCGAGTGAGGCGTCGGTCACGCTGGTCCTTTGTCCGGAGTTCTGGTAATGTGGCGAGCGGTTTCTGCTGTGCAGAGGCCACGAAAGAGGATTCGTCCCACCCGCGCAAACCGCTCTACGTAGGTTACCGGGTTGCTCCACTCCCTTCCTTGCCCGGCCTCGCGGCTGTGCAGGAAGAGGTCACAGAGTTCGCACGAACTGCACTCGCTGCAGGATGCGCAGGCTCGGTGGCGATGGGTGGAAACACGCTGCGAGCGCAGCGTGGTTGGTGTGACGCCTCCTTTCCACATTCAGTGAAGTCAGGAGCCTTCCATCAGCGAACCACGTACCAATGACCGCATCCGTGCCAGTGAAGTCCGCCTTGTCGGCCCGGGCGGTGAGCAGGTCGGAGTAGTCAAGCTCGAGATGGCGCTGCGCCTCGCGCAGGAGTCTGAGCTCGACCTCGTCGAGGTCGCCCCCAACTCGAAGCCCCCCGTCGCCAAGATCATGGATTACGGGAAGTTCAAGTACGAGGCCGCCCAGAAGGCGAAGGAAGCGCGTCGCAACCAGGCGAACACCGTCCTCAAAGAGGTCCGTTTCCGTCTGAAGATCGACGCCCACGACTACGAGACCAAGCGCAAGCGCGCCATCGGCTTCCTCGAAGACGGTGACAAGGTGAAGGCCATGATCCAGTTCCGCGGCCGCGAGCAGTCGCGCCCGGAGATGGGTGTGCGCCTCCTCCAGCGTTTCGCCGAGGAAGTCTCGGAGTACGGCACTGTCGAGTCAAACCCCATGATCGATGGCCGCAACATGGTCATGATCATCGGCCCGTTCCGAAACAAGTCCGACGTCAAGGCTGACGCTTCCGCGAAGCGGAATGCGGCCCGCGAGGCGTCTCGAGCGGCCAAGCACGGGCAGCCGTCAACTGGCGAAGCTGCGAATGAATCTGCAGATGAAGCTGCAACAGAGTCTGTACCAGAGTCTGCAACCACAGAGGAGAACTAATGCCGAAGCAGAAGACCCACTCGGGCGCCAAGAAGCGCTTCAAGGTCACGGGAAGCGGCAAGCTCATGAAGCAGCAGGCCGGCCTTCGCCACAACCTCGAGGTCAAGTCGCCGGGCCGCAAGGCTCGACTGAACCAGGACCAGCTGCTCTCCAAGGCAGACGCCAAGGTCGCCAAGAAGCTGCTCGGCCACTAAGCCGCCCGCACCCACACTTACTGAGGAGAATCAACACACATGGCACGTGTAAAGCGGGCAGTAAACGCCCATAAGAAGCGTCGCGTCATCCTTGAGCGCGCATCCGGCTACCGTGGACAGCGCTCGCGCCTGTACCGCAAGGCCAAGGAGCAGGTCATCCACTCGATGGTCTACTCCTACCGTGACCGTCGCGCCAAGAAGGGCGAGTTCCGTCGCCTCTGGATCCAGCGCATCAACGCCGGATCCCGCGCGAACGGCCTCACGTACAACCGCTTCATCCAGGGCCTCGGCCTTGCTGGCATCGAGGTCGACCGCCGTATCCTCGCTGAGCTCGCCGTGAACGAGCCCGCGACGTTCGCCGGTCTCGTCGAGGCAGCCAAGCAGGCGCTCCCGGCCGACACGTCGGCTCCGCGCGCAGCGGCCTAGTCACCACCGCGGCCCGATTCGCTCTCTGAGTGTGCCGGCCGTATGAACATGCGGTCGAGAGTCCAGCTCTCGGCCGCATGTTCTTTTCTTAGGGCCTGCACTCTGCATCCGCACCTGGCTCGATGAGCATCCACTCAAGCAACGCAGCGCCTCGCGCGCAGGAAGAAGTCGACACCATGATCGAGAGCCCGCGCAACGCGCGCGTCAAGGACGTCAGGAAGCTCGCGCAGAAGTCGGAGCGTCAGGAGACTGGCCTCTTCGTCATCGAGGGCCCCCAGGCGGTCCGCGAGGCACTGGTCTCGCGCCCAGAGCTCATCGAGGAGCTGTTCGTCACGCCCACGGCGCTCGAGCGTCACTCCGAGCTGCGTGGCCTTGCCGAGGAGGCCCAGCTCGAGGTCGACTTCGCGAGCGAGGAGGCCATCGACGCGATGGCGGACACACGGACCCCGCAGGGCGTCATCGCCGTGTGCCGTCAGTTCCCCGCTTCCATTCGGGATGCGCTGAGCGGTTCGCCGAAGCTCGTCGCGATCCTCGAGGAGGTGCGCGACCCGGGCAACCTGGGCACGATCATCCGAGCGGCCGACGCTGCGGGTGCCGACGCGGTGATCCTCACGGGCCGGACCGTGGACCTCTACAACTCGAAGGTCGTGCGTTCGAGCACCGGCTCCATCTTCCACCTGCCGATCGCCGTCGAGGTGACCCTGGACGTCGCCACCTCGCGCGCTCGCGACGCTGGTCTCCGTATCGTCGCCGCCGACATCGACGGCTCGGACCTGCTGTCGGCTCGTGACGCCGGCGAGCTGGCGCAGCCGACCGCCTGGCTCTTCGGGAACGAGGCTCGCGGCCTCGACGCCGAGCAGCTCGCGTATGCAGACGCGACCATGAGCGTGCCGATCTACGGGCGAGCGGAGTCGATGAACCTCGCGACCGCGGCTTCCGTCTGCCTGTACGAGAGCGCGTTCGCGCAGCGCGCCTGACCGCAGCGCACCTGGACGCCCGGGCCTCTTCGCGATACTCGCGTCGAGCGTCCCGGGCGTCTCTGTATCTCTGCGCGCCTGCGCGTCGGCGCGTCTGGCTGTCTGGCTGTCTGCGTGGCAGCGAGCCTGACTGAGTCCTCAGCGGATGTCAGTCGGGTTCGGGGCATCCTGCTCGCGTCGCGGGAGCGGCGGGGCGTTCGCGTCAGTCGCTGTCGAGCGATGACAGCCAGGCGCTGTGCAGCTCGGCGTAGCGACCCCCACGCGCCACGAGCTCTGCGGGGGAGCCGTCCTCCACGATCGCTCCGCCATCGAGGACCAGCACGCGGTCGGCGTCGTTGACGGTCGACAGGCGGTGGGCGATGATGACGGCCGTGCGGTCGTGCAGGAGGGTGCCGAGCGCCTTCTGGACGGCTCGCTCGCTCGGGATATCGAGGGAGCTCGTGGCCTCGTCGAGGATGAGCACCTCCGGATCGGCCACGAAGGCGCGGGCGAAGGAGATGAGCTGGCGCTGCCCGGCCGAGAGCTTCACTCCGCGGTGGCTCAGGTCGGTGTCGTAGCCGTTCGGCATGCGTCGGATGAACGGGTCGGCGCCGATGAGCTTCGCGGCGTCCTCGATCTCCTGGCGGCTCGCGCCCGGCCGCCCGAGTCCGATGTTGGAGGCGACGGTGCCCTGGAACAGGAAGGGGTCCTGCGTGACCGTGATGACGCGTCGTCGAAGCTCGCTGTCCGGGATGTCGCGGAGGTCGACGCCATCGAGGAGCGCTTGCCCCTGCGTCGGGTCCGCGAATCGGGCGATGATGCTCGCCAGCGTGGTCTTCCCCGCCCCGGTCGGGCCGACGATCGCAACGGTCTGCCCGGCGGGGATGTGCAGGTCGACACGCTGCAGCACAAGTGGTCCGTCTCCGTAGGAGAACGCGGTGCCACGGAGGGCGATGTCACCGGGCTCGGTGACACCGCGGTGGTCCGCCGTCCGTCGGGCCGGATCCTGCTTGGCATCTCGGGCGGGTGCCGCGACGCTTGGCTCTTCCTCGAGCACGCCCGAGATCTTCTCCAGGGCCGCGACTGCGGACTGGAAGGTGTTCGCGAACATGCCGACGGCCTCCATCGGCTGGAAGAGCTGCACGAGGTACAGCGCGGCTGCGACGAGAACGCCGACGCCGATGCTGCCCTCGAGCGTGCGGAGGCCATTGACGAGCACCAGTACCGCGAGGCCGATGCTGCTGATGAGCTCGATGCCGGTGAAGAGATTGCCGAACGCCATCGCGGTTCGCCGACCGGTGTCGGTGTAGGCGCCGTTGAGTCCGCCGTACACGTCCGCGTTTCGCGATTCGGCGCGGAAGGCCTGCATGGCGCGGATGCCCGTGATGGTCTCGACGAAGCGCACGATGAGGCGCGCGGAGCGTTCGCTCGACTCGCGGTAGAGGCGTGAGGAGACGACCTGGAACCGTCGGGTGACCAGCACGACCGGCACGAAGACCGCGAACGCCACGAGGGCCGACAACGGGTCGAGGATGAGCAGGGCCGCCGCGATGAATGCCATCCGCGCGACGGCGTTGACCAGGTCGCCGAAGCCGGACTCGAGGAGCTCGGCGACCGCATCGACGTCGTTCGTCTGGCGGCTGATGACTCGCCCGGACGTGTAGCGCTGGTGGAAGTCGAGGCCGAGACGCCCCGTGTGCTCGAAGAGCAGGGTCCGGACTCGCAGGAGCACACGCTGGCTGAGCGCTGCGGCATTCCGGGTGAAGAGGTTGGAGAGTCCGGCGTCGGTGATCGTCGCGAGGACCAGAGCGACGACGATGACCAGGAACGGGGCCGCGTCGCCGTCGAGCAGCGTGGGAAGCCCCGTGTCGATGGCCTGCGAGAGCAGCAGAGGCCCGGCAGCCGACGCCGCCTGGCTGATGAGGACGAGCACCCCCAGCCACACGAGGCGTGCCTTGTGCGGGGCGAGGAGCTGGCCCATGAGCCGAAGCGAGCGCCGTCGGAGCAGTCTGGCAGTGTCGCGGTCGACGCTCGTGAGGTGCTCGACCCGCACCCCGAGGGGTGCAGCAGCGCTGGGCTTGGTCACGCGACTACCTCATCGACGTGGTCGCCCTGCCAGAGCAGACCCCGGTACACGGGGTCGGCTGCGAGCAGCTCGCGGTGCTCGCCCAGGGCCGTGATGCGACCGTCGACGAGGACGGCGACCCGGTCGGCGAGGGCAACGGTGGATGACCGGTGCGCGACCACGAGGGTCGTCACGCCGGAGAGAGCCGACCGGAGGGCCTCGGTCGCGAGGGTCTCGGTGCGCACATCGACGGCCGAGAGCGGGTCGTCCAGGACGAGGACGCGGGGGCGCGCGAGGATGGCGCGGGCGAGCGCAAGGCGCTGCCGTTGGCCTCCCGAGAGGCTGTGCCCCTCTTCTCCGATGAGGGTCTCGAGGCCTTCCGGGAGCTCGAGCACGAAGCCGGCCTGCGCGACGGTCAGGGCCTCCCGCACCTCGTCGTCGCTCGCGTCCGGTCGGCCGAGGGCGACGTTGTCTCTGACGCTGGCCGAGAAGAGCAGAGGCTGCTCGAAGGCGATGGCCACGTGGCCCCTGAGGTCGTCTCGGCGGAGACGGCGGATGTCGGTGCCGTCGAGCCGCACCTCGCCAGCTGTCGGATCGTGGAGGCGCACGGCGAGCTCGCTCAGCAGGCTCTTGCCGCTCCCGGTCGCGCCCACGAGCGCAAGCGTCTCGCCGGGCACGAGGGTGAGGTCGATGCCTCGCAGCACCTCGTCGCCGTCCGGCGCATCCGGGAAGGCGAAGCGCACATCCCGGAACTCGAGGACCCCAGGCCCGTCCGGAACGGGGAGCGGGTGCTCCGGGTCGGAGACTGCAGTCGCAGTGTCGAGGACCTCGAAGACACGGGTCGTCGACGCCGCCGCGTCGAGGGTGTCGGCGAAGAGGAAGCCGAGGGAGCGGACCGGCCAGGCGAGCATGAGCGCCGTGAAGAGGAACGCGGAGAGCGCGCCGATCGTGAGCCTGCCGTCGGCGACGGCGATCACACCGAGGGCGAGCGAGGTGGCGACGGCGAGCTGGGGGAGCAGGATGAGCCACGAGCGCATGTCGGCCTGGCGGCGGGCCTTCTCGAGCTCGGTCTCACGCAGCGCCTGCGCCTCCTCGCGGAACGACTCGAGGAACTCTCCGCCACGGCCGAAGGCCTTGATGACCCGGATCCCCTTCGCCGCCTCGCCGACCGTCGTCGCGAGCGCCCCGGCCTGGTCCTGGCTGCGCCGGGAGAGGTGTCCGTAGACGCGCTGGAAGCGAAGGGTGATGAGGGCAGTTGGGATGCTGAACACCGCGTAGAGGCAGCCGAGCACCGGATCGAGCCAGAGGAGCACGCCGATGCCGGCGACGACCGTGAGCAGGTTGACGCTCAGCATGATGAGGCCGAACGCGAGCCACCGGCGTATCCGGTTGAGGTCGACGGATGATCTCGACAGGAGCTGGCCTGCCTCCCACGCGTCGTGGAAGGCCGCCGGCAGATCCTGCAGCCGGGCGAAGAGCTGATCCCGCACGCGTCGTTCGACGCCGACCATGGGCGTGAGCACGAAGATTCGGCGCAGGTACCAGAGGAGCGCCTCGAAGCAGCCGACGGCGAGGAGCGCGAGCGAGCCCCAGATGACGGCCGCCCGCTCGCCGGAGGAGACGGGGCCATCGACGATGAGGCGGATGATCTGCGGTCCGACGAGGCTCAGCCCGGCTGCGGTCAGGGCCGAGGCGAAGCCGGCCAAGAGGCTCCATCTGACCGGCCGCACGAACTCCCAGAGTCGGAGCAGTTCTCGAAGTCCGGGCTCAGCGCGCATCCGATACAGGCTAGTCGCCTCTGTCGGTGCAGCGGCGCGTCGGGGGACGGCGCTGACTTCCCAGGAGACGGGGAACCTCTCGAGAAACGGAGAACTCCCCGCGGGCCGGTGCCGAGAGACTCTCGGTGCCGGCTCGCGGGGAGCATTCCTGCGGGGAGCGCGCCTAGACGCGGTCTCCGTCGCCCTGCTTGCGCAGATCGATCTGGCGCTGCGCTTCCGCCTGATCGTGCTTCGTCTTCTGCCGAGCTTCCTCTTCGAGCTCGAGCACGTCGGACTGCTGCACGAGGATCAGCTCCGTGTCGGTCACATTGCCCGCATTGGTGACGGGCTCTGGGGCGGCGCCCGCGATGACCTTCGGGTTCTGCGAGATGCGCTTCTGCACCACGGTCGCGAGCCAGGACAGCAGCACGCAGGTGGCGATGTAGACGGCGCCGATGACGATCGTGACGGGAATGTACGGGCGACCGTAATCCGCCTGGCCGCCGATGAGCTTCGCCATGTAGAGCAGCTCGTTGTACGTGATGATCGAGCCGAGAGCCGTGTCCTTCAGGGTCACGACCAGCTGCGCGATGATGACGGGCAGCATCGCGCGGATCGCCTGCGGGAGCAGGATGATCTGCATGACGCCGCTCTTGCGGAGGCCGATGGCGTATCCGGCTTCAGCCTGACCGCTCGGGAGCGACTGCACGCCGCTTCGGATGACCTCGGAGAGCACCGAGCCGTTGTAGGCGATGAGCGCGATGACGACGGCCCAGAACGGCTCCATCTTGATGCCGATGGCCGGCAGGCCGTAGTACATAAGCATCATGAGGATGAGGACGGGGATCGCACGGAGACCCTCGACCACGACCGTGAACGGGATGCGGACCCACGCGTGGTCCGACAGGCGGCCGATGGCGAGGACGAATCCGAGCGCCAAGGCACCAACGGCTGCGACCAGGAAGGCGCTGAGCGTGGCCCAGAGCGCCTCCGCGATCTGCGTCCAGATAGCCGCGTAGCCGAAGATCTGCCACTTGTCGGCGCTCAGGTTGCCCGTTGCGCTGAGGCGGTAGACGAGGAAGGCGACGAGGGCGACGATGACGACGACCGTCGCGATCCCGAGCAGCTTGTTGCGAGCGAGCGCGCGGGGGCCTGGGACATCGTAGAGAACAGAGGTCTGGCTCATCGGGCAACCTTCCAGTGGCGTTCGAGCGCGTTCTGCACCCACGAGAGCAGCAGCACGAGGACGATGAAGACGATGGCGACCCAGATGAGCACCTCCATCGCGTTCTCACCTCGCTCGCTCATGTTGGCGCGGATGATGCCCAGGTTGACGGCGGAGAACCCAGCAGCGACGGTGGTGTTCTTCAGCAGTGCGATGAGGACGCTCATCATGGGCGGGACGACGGCGCGTGCTGCCTGGGGGAGCACGATGAGGGTCATGACCTGCCCGAAGGGGAGGCCGATGGCTCGCGCGGCCTCTGCCTGGCCGACAGGGACGGTGTTGATGCCGCTTCGGAGCACCTCGGCGACATACGTGGCGGTGTAGACGCCCAGCGCGAGGACGCCGAGCAGCAGGTAGTCGGTGCGGCCCATGGGGAAGAGGACGGGCACCGCGAAGACGAAGATGAAGAACACGAGGGTGAGCGGGGTGTTGCGCACGAGGTTGACGTAGGCGGCGCCGACCGCCCGCGCGATCGGGACCGGCGAGACTCGCATGGCACCCACGATGAAGCCGAGGACGAGCGCGAGGAGCGCGCCCCCGAAGAAGAGGATGAGCGTCCCCAGAAGGGCCTCACTCCACAGGTCGAGGTGGTTCGTGAAGATATCGAACACGCTCGCCTTCCTTTCTGAGACAGGGCGCAAGGCG
Organism: Pseudoclavibacter sp. RFBI5; assembly: GCF_002931395.1. Lineage (NCBI taxonomy): Bacteria > Bacillati > Actinomycetota > Actinomycetes > Micrococcales > Microbacteriaceae > Pseudoclavibacter > Pseudoclavibacter sp. RFBI5. Next base: position 136,180 of record NZ_PSYA01000008.1, read on the forward strand.
CCCTAGGTGCGAACGAGCGGCGGCGAGAGTGTGTCTCGCCGCCGCTCGCCTGTGGGATTAGTAGCGGTCGACCGCTGGCTGCGTGACCGTGGTTCCGGACGAGCCGAGGTTGTAGTCGAAGATCGCCTGCCACACGTCGCCGCCCTCTTCGAGGGTGGTGTTGATGTGGTCGCGGAGGGCGTCATCGCCCTTGGCGAGTCCGATGCCGTAGAGCTCCTCGCTGAAGGGCTCGCCGACGACCTTGAGGTTGTCGGGGTCCTGGGCGGCGTAGCCGATCAGGATGGCCTCGTCAGTCGTGACCGCATCGACCTGGCCGTTGATCAGCTGGTCGACGCACTGCGAGTACGTGTCGAACTCGGTGGTCGTGACCTCCGGGTAGTTGTCCTTGATGTTCTGGATCGGGGTCGAACCCGTCGCAGAGCAGACCGTGACACCGGCGACGAGCGAGTCGACTCCGGTGATGTCGGAGTCCGCGCCGACGAGCAGGCCCTGGCCGGTCTCGAAGTACGGACCGGCGAAGTCGATCTGGTCCTTGCGCTTGTCGGTGATCGAGTACGTGCCGACGTAGTAGTCGATGTCGCCGTTGGAGATCGCCTGCTCGCGGTTGGCGGAGGCGATCGGCTTGAACTCGATGTTCTCTTCGGTGACACCGAGCGATGCGGCGATCCAGCGTGCGACGTCGACGTCGAAGCCGGTGCGCTCACCGGTGACGGCGTCGAGGTAGCCGAGGTTCGGCTGGTCTTCCTTGACACCGACGACGACCTTGTCGCCGCGTGCCTTGATGGCGTCGAACGTAGGCGATCCCTCGATCGTGACGTCCGTCGCGACCTCGAAGACGGGTGCTTCACCGGTCGTGGTGCCTTCGCCGCCGCCTGCAGCGGGCGGAGCGCCCTCGGCGCAGCCGGTCAGTACGAGCGAGGCCAGGATGCCTGCGCCGAGAATGGCGCTGAGCTTGGTCTTTCGCATTTCTTCTCCTTCTGTTGGAAGTCTGTTGCGTCTTGCGTGAGCGTCGATGCGGGGTCTGCGCCGACGATCAGTGGGTGATGAGCTTGGAGAGGAAGTCCTTGGCGCGGTCGGTCTTCGGATGCGTGAAGAAGTCCTCCGGCGACTGGTCTTCCAGGATCTGGCCGTCGGCCATGAAGACGACCCGGTCGGCCGCCTTGCGGGCGAAGCCCATCTCGTGGGTCACGACGATCATCGTCATGCCCTCCTTGGCGAGATCGACCATGACGTCCAGGACCTCGTTGATCATCTCGGGGTCGAGCGCGCTCGTGGGCTCGTCGAAGAGCATGACCTTCGGCTTCATCGCGAGGGCGCGCGCGATGGCGACACGCTGCTGCTGCCCACCGGACAGCTGCGCGGGGAACTTCGCGGCCTGGTGACCGATGCCGACTCGATCGAGAAGCGCCTTTGCCTCTTTCTCTGCGTCAGCCCTCGAGAGCTTGCGGACCTTGATGGGACCGAGAGCGACGTTCTCGAGGATGGTCTTGTGGGCGAAGAGGTTGAAGGACTGGAAGACCATCCCGACGTCGGCCCGCAACGCGGCGAGTGCCTTCCCTTCCTTGGGAAGCACCTTCCCGTCGATGCGGATCTCTCCCGAGGTGATCGTCTCGAGTCGATTGATGGTGCGGCAGAGGGTCGACTTGCCGGAACCGGACGGTCCGATGACGACGACGACCTGACCGCGCTCGACGCTGAGGTTGATGTCCTTCAGGGCGTGGAATTCACCGTAGTGCTTCTCGACGTGGTCTACGACGACGAGGTGCTCGCTCTGATTTTGCATGGTGCGATTCCACCACAGCGTCAGACTCCGTCGTCGCCTATTTCTCGCTTTCGAAACGAGATGGTTACCTGATCGGTGCTTCCCTGCCAGGATTTCGGTGCTCATGGGTACACCGCGAGCCTGGAAGATCGCCGGATTCTCGCGGATCTCTGGCGTCGCGCGAGAGGAACGCAGATTCCCGCCGAGTCGTCGAGGCGGCCTCTCTCACGGGGTGAGAAAGCGTGTTTCCACATGCTGGAGCCGTTGTGCACGCGGTTCGCTAAACTCGACACTTGTGTCTGACGCCTCATCGAACCCCATCACGCAGGAAGCCGTCGGCTCCGCGGTCGAAGCGGCGCTCGCCGCCATCGACGCGGCGCCCGACCTGACAGCACTCAAGCGCGTGCGCGCCGAGCATCTGGCGGAGGGCTCTGCGATCGCATCGCTGAACGCCGCCATGCGGGCCGTGCCGAAGGAGAGCAAGAAGGAAGCGGGCCAGCTCATCGGGCAGGCCCGCACCCGCGTCAACGCCGCCTTCGCCGAGCGCGAGAGCGAGCTGGCAGCTGCGGAGGCCTCCGAGCGTCTCGCTGCAGAAGCCGTCGACGTCACCGTCGCACGGCCGGCACGCGCGACCGGAGCGAGGCATCCGCTCACCGTGCTGCAGGACCGCGTGAGCGACATCTTCGTCGGCATGGGGTGGGAGATCGCGGAAGGCCCGGAGCTCGAGAGCGAGTGGTTCAACTTCGACTCGCTCAACTTCGACGCGGACCATCCCGCCCGCGCCATGCAGGACACGTTCTTCGTCGAGCCGGCAGACCGCCACCTCGTCCTGCGCACGCACACGTCTCCCGTGCAGATGCGCTCGCTCGTCGAGCGCGGCGTCCCCCTCTACGTGCTGGCCCCCGGCCGCACGTACCGCACCGACGAGCTGGACGCGACGCATACGCCCGTCTTCACGCAGTTCGAGGGCATCGCGATCGACAAGGGCCTCACGATGGCGCACCTCCGCGGCACGCTGGAGCACTTCGCGACCTCGATGTTCGGCGACGAGGCTCGCATCCGCCTGCGCAACAACTACTTCCCCTTCACGGAGCCGAGCGCCGAGATGGACATCTGGCATCCCGGCGCGAAGGGCGGCCCGCGGTGGATCGAGTGGGGCGGCTGCGGCATGGTGCACCCCAACGTGCTGCTCGCCGCTGGCGTCGACCCTGAGGAGTATCAGGGCTTCGCCTTCGGCATGGGCGTCGAGCGCACCCTCATGTTCCGCAACGCGCTGACCGACATGCGCGACATGGTCGAGGGCGACGTCCGCTTCAGCACCCAGTTCGGAATGGTGATCTAGCCGTGCGTGCTCCCTCTGCTCCTCTCAACGAAAGTCACATCTGATGCGCGCTCCACTCTCTTGGCTCCGTGAGTACGCGGAGATCCCGGCCTCGGCCTCTCCCGCGTCGGTGCTCGACGCCTTCGTGCGCGTCGGGCTCGAAGACGAAGCCGTGCACGGCACCCAGCTGCAGGGTCCGATCGTGGTCGGCGAGGTGCTCTCGGCCGAGCCGGAGCCGCAGTCGAACGGCAAGACCATCAACTGGTGCCAGGTGCGCGTCGCGCCAGAAGGACAGCTCGCCGCAGACGGCGGCGCGGACGTGCGTGGCATCGTCTGCGGCGCACACAACTTCGGTGTCGGCGACTCGGTCGTCGTCACGCTCCCGGGAGCGGTCCTTCCCGGAGACTTCGCGATCGCGGCGCGGAAGACCTACGGTCACGTCTCCGACGGCATGATCGCCTCCCAGTCTGAACTCGGGATGGGCGATGACCATGACGGCATCATCGTGCTCTCGCGGTTCGGCGTGAGCGCGGCCCCCGGCACCGACGCCATCGAGCTGCTCGGCCTCACCGAGCAGGCGGTCGAGGTCAATGTCACCCCCGATCGCGGATACGCGATGTCCATCCGCGGGCTCGTCCGCGAGTACTCGAACGCGACGGGCGTGGCCTTCACCGACCCCGCGCTCCGGCCCCAGCTCGAGGCTCTCCTCGGCGAGGGCATCGCCGCGGATGCTCAGGACGTCCGCGTCAAGGTCACGATCGACGACGACGCGTCCGTGCGGGACCAGCCCATGGCACCGGTCTTCATCGGCCTCGTGGTCGAGGGCATCAACGCGACGGCGGCGACCCCGACGTGGATGTCCCAGCGGCTCCGGCTCGCGGGGATCCGCCCGCTCGGCATCGCGATCGACATCACGAACTACGTCATGCTCGAGCTCGGTCAGCCGATCCACGGCTACGACCTCGACAAGCTGCGCGGCGCCATCCACGTGCGCCGTGCGCGCGAGGGCGAGCAGCTCACGACCCTCGACGGCAAGGAGCGCACGCTCAGCGCCGAGGACATCCTCATCACCGACGACCGCGGCCCGATCGGGCTCGCTGGTGTCATGGGGGGAGCGGAGACCGAGCTCAGCAGCGAGACGAAGAACGTCTACATCGAGGCGGCGTCGTTCTCGCCCATCTCGATCGCGCGCACCGCGCGCCGCCACAAGCTGCCGAGCGAGGCCTCGCGTCGCTTCGAGCGCCGTGTCGACCCTCGCGTCGCTCAGCCGGCAGCCGCTCGTGTCGCGGAGCTGCTCATCGAGCATGCAGGCGGCCGCGTGGTGCGTGCCGGCAGCGTGCACGAGCAGATCCCGGCCCCGGAGTCGCTGACGCTGCCCGTCGATGCCGCCTCGAAGATCATGGGCGTCGACTACACGCTCGACGAGACGATCGGCGCGCTGCGTGCCGTCGGCTGCGAGGTCTGGGAGGAGGCCGACGGGCTCCTCGGCGTGACGGTGCCGAGCTGGCGCGGGGATCTCACCGAGCCGGTCACCCTCGTCGAGGAGATCGGGCGCCTGTGCGACTTCGAGCGCATCCCGTCGCGGCTTCCCGTCGCGCCTCCGGGTCGGGGGCTCACCCGCGAGCAGCGCCTTCGCCGCGCGGCTGCCGACGTGCTGGCCGCGTCCGGGGCTGTCGAGGTGCAGAGCTACCCGTTCGTCGCGGAGACGGACACGGTCACGTTCGGTCGGGCGGATGCGGGCGAGGTGGCGGCTGTGAAGCTCGCCAACCCACTGGACCCGCGCGCCGCGTGGCTCCGCACGAGTCTGCTGCCCGGTCTGCTCACGATCGCGCACCGCAACGTCTCGCGTGGTCTCACCGACCTCGCGATCTTCGAGACGGGAACGGTCTTCAAGCCAGAGTCCGGCGTGGTCTACGGCGTGGACGAGGTTCCCGCGGTCGCAGTGCGGCCGACGGCTGAGCGCATCGCGGAGCTGGAGGCTGGGCTCCCGCCGCAGCCGCGGCACGCCGCCGGCATCGTGCTCGGTCACCGCGAGCCGAAGCGCCCGGGGCACGCGCCGACTGCGGCGTCGTGGGAGGACGCGCTCGAGCTCGTCGCCCAGCTCGGCTTGGCGACCGGTGCGGAGATCCAGGTGCGACAGGGTGCCCACAGGGCCTTCCACCCTGGCCGGTGCGCTGAACTGTACCTGAGCCACGGAGCTGCCGAGGTGGTTGTCGGCTACGCCGGCGAGGTGCACCCGGACATCGCCGAGGCTGCCGACCTGCCTCGCGTGGTCGCTGCGTTCGAGGTCGACCTCGATGCGGTCATCGAGCTCGCTCGGAGAGAGGTGCTTCCAGCGCCCATCTCGACCTTCCCCGCAGCTACGCAGGATCTGAGCCTCGTCGTGGCCGAGGCGGTCCCGGCCGCTGAGGTCTCTGCCGCCGTCACCGAGGGTGCTGGTGCGCTGCTCGAGCAGCTGACGATCGTCGACGACTACCGGGGGACCGGGCTCGAGGACGGGCAGAAGAGCCTGACGTTCGCGCTCCGGTTCCGGGCGACGGACCGCACGCTGACGGCCTCCGAGGCGAGCGAGGCCAAGGAAGCCGGCGCGGCGTTGGCGTCCGAGCGCTTCGGCGCCACCATGCGCGCCTGAGCTCACCCTGACGCGAATCGCCCGGCCCCATTGGGGCCGGGCGATTCTGTGTCCTGCGGCTCGGCTGCGCGGCGACGGCGACCCGATCCCGGACCGGGGTCAGCTCTGGCGGGCCACCGAAGCCTCCTTGAGGCTCGCCTCGAGGGCGACCCAGGCGAGCATGGCGCACTTGACTCGCATCACGAACTTGGAGACGCCCTGGAAGGCGACGGCGTCTTCGAGCAGATCCTCGTCCGGCTCGGAGCCGTCGCGAGTTCGGAGCATCAGACGGAAAGCGGCGACGAGTTCTTCAATCTGCGCCGTCGACTTGCCGACGGCGAGCTCGCTGAGCACGGACGCGGAGGCCATCGAGATGCTGCAGCCATCGCCCTGCCACGCGAGCTCGGAGAGCCCTGTTCCATCAGCATCCAGTTTGACCCGGACCGTGATCTCGTCGCCGCAGCTCGGGTTGCGCTCGAAGTGCTCGGCGTCGGCGTCTGGCAGCGGACCATCGCCCGTTCGCTTCTTGGAATGCTCGAGGATGAGCTGCTGGTAGAGGCCGTCGAGGGCGCTCATGCGTCGACCCCGAACCAGGCGCGGACCTGGCCGACCGCGAAGAGCAGTCGGTCGACGTCCTCTCGCGTCGTGTACAGGTAGCTGCTCGCGCGGGTCGACGCGGTGAGCCCGAGTCGGCGGTGCAGCGGCTGCGCGCAGTGGTGCCCGCCGCGGACCGCGATGCCCTTCGAGTCGAGGAACTGGGTCACGTCGTGCGAATGGACCCCCTCCACCTCGAAGCTCACGAGCCCGGCGCGCGGGGTGCCCACCTCGTCCCCGATCGTGCGGATCCCTGGGATGCCTGCGAGGCCCCCGAGGAGGAGCTGGCCCATCTCGGCCTCGTGGGCGGCCACCGCCTCCATGCCGACCCCTTCGAGGTAGCGGACGGCTTCGGCGAGGGCGACGACCTGCGAGACGGGTTGCGTGCCGGCTTCGAAGCGCGTCGGGGGCGCCATGAAGTCGCTGGCCTCCATCGTGACGGTGCTGATCATCGATCCGCCCGTGCGCGCAGGCGGCAGGGCATCCAGCATCTCGGCGCGGCCGTACAGCACTCCGACGCCGTTGGGGCCGAGCATCTTGTGGCCAGAGAACGCCGCGAAGTCGACGCCGAGCGCCGGGAAGCTGACCGGCAGGTGCGGCACCGACTGGCAGGCGTCGAGGACCACGATGGCGCCGGCCTCGTGCGCGAGCTCGGTGAGGCGCTTCGCGTCGGCGATGAGCCCGGTCACATTGGAGACGTGCGCGAAGGCGAAGACCTTGGTTCGCTTCGAGATGAGAGCTGCGGCATCGTCGACGCTCCACGTGCCCCGGTCGTTCACCGGGACGTAGACGAGCGTCGCTCCCGTGTCCAGGGCGAGCTGCTGCCATGGCACGAGGTTGGCGTGGTGCTCTGCCTCCGTGATGAGGATCTCGTCGCCCTCGCCGATCGCGAGCCGCTCTGCTCGGGGGCCGCCTCTGCCCGCGCTGGCGATGCGGATGCCGCCCGTCACGAGGTTGATCGCGTCGGTGGCGTTGAGGGTCCAGGAGATCTGCTCGGGTGCCGCGCCGACGAAGCCCGCGACGGTCTCACGGGCGTCCTCGAACGCGACGGTCGAGAGCGCGGCGAGCGTGTGCGCTCCTCGGTGCACGGCGGCGTTCTCGGTCTCGAGGAAGCGGCGCTCAGCGTCGAGGACCTGAGTCGGCCGCTGCGAGGTCGCGCCGGAGTCGAGGTAGACGAGGGGGGTGCCGTTCACCTCTTGATCCAGGATCGGGAAATCCTGTCGGAGCTCGAGCACCCTGGCGTCGCTCAGGGCGTGGACACCCTCGGGTGCTGCGCTGCTCTGGAGTGATGAAGCTGCGTCTTCGGTGTTCAGTGTCACGTCGTCCTCTCGTTGGCCTCGCACCGCGGACGCTCGAGTGTCGACGGTCTCAGCCTGTCAAGCCTACGAGTGCAACGAGCTCGCTGCCCGCCGCATTCCCGTCTGCGTCGCTCGAGGGCTGGTCTGCCCGCGCCGGCCGGACTCGCGCGGGGGTGGCACGGCCTAGGATGAACGGCATGGCTTTCTCCGTTGCAGTAGCTGGGGCGAGCGGGTACGCGGGTGGGGAACTCCTGCGCATTCTCGCCTCGCACCCCGAACTCGAGGTCCGCACCGTCACCGCGCACGCGAATGCGGGTGAGCGGCTGCTGCGCGTGCACCCTCACCTTGCGAGCTACGCGGACCTGGTCCTCGAGCCAACGACCGCCGACGTGCTGTCCGGCCACGACGTCGTGTTCCTGGCGCTGCCGCACGGCGCGTCCGGCGCGATCTCCGCCGAGCTCGGCGACGACACGCTGGTCATCGACTGCGGCGCCGACCACCGTCTGGAGCGCGAGGAAGACTGGGCCGAGTACTACGGTGGCGACTTCTTCGGCACCTGGGCGTACGGGCTCCCGGAGCTCGAGCTCGCTGGAGCGCCCGACAAGCAGCGCTCGAACCTCCGAGGCGCTTCGCGGGTCGCTGTTCCCGGCTGCAATGTCACGGCGATCACGCTCGCACTCGCACCCGCCATGCACCGCGGGCTCGTGCATCCCCTCGACCTCACGGCGGTTCTCGCCGTCGGCCCGTCCGGTGCCGGCAAGAAGGCGGCCGTCTCGCTGCTCGGCTCCGAGCTCATCGGCTCGGCGAACCCCTACGCAGTGACCGGGGAGCACCGGCACAACCCCGAGGTGCGTCAGAACCTCCGCCGCGCAGCCGGCGCCGAGGTCAGCCTCGCGTTCACGCCAGTGCTGGTGCCGATGGCACGCGGCATCCTGGCGACCACGACGGCGCGCCTCGAAGCGGGCGTCGACGCGGCGCAGCTCCGCGCCGCCTACGAGGAGTCCTACGGGGCTGAGCGGTTCGTGCAGCTCCTGCCCGACGGCGAATGGCCGCGCACGGGCGACGTGACCGGCTCCAACCGGGCCTCGATCGGCATCGGCATCGACGAGCGCGCAGGCCGCTTCGTGGCGGTCGCGGCGATCGACAACCTCGGCAAGGGCACCGCGGGCGCCGCGGTGCAGTCAGCGAACATCGCCCTGGGTCTCGAAGAGGCCCTCGGTCTTCCCTTGGACGGAGTGGCACCGTGAGTGTGACCGCAGCAGCAGGTTTCCGCGCGGCAGGAGCCGCGGCAGGCATCAAGTCAGAAGGGCGTCGAGACGTCGCCCTCGTCGTCAACGACGGGCCGAGCGCGGCCTGCGCCGCGGTCTTCACGAGCAACCGCTGCAAGGCGAACCCGATCCTCTGGTCCCAGGAGGCCATCAGGGGCGGCTCGATCTCGGCCATCGTCCTGAACTCGGGCGGCGCCAACTGCTACACGGGGTCCTTCGGGTTCCAGACCACGCACCAGACGGCCGAGGCCGTCGCCGCGAAGCTCGGCATCGGCGCGGGCGACGTGCTCGTCTGCTCGACCGGCCTCATCGGGGTGGGCGACCAGAGCTTCCGCGACGGCGTGCTGCGCGGGGTCGAGCTCACGGCCGATTCGCTGGCAGCGACGGTCGAGGCGGGGGATGAGGCCTCGCTGGCCATCATGACGACCGACTCGAAGCCGAAGCGCTCGGTCCGCGACGGCGACGGGTACGTCATCGGCGCGATGGCCAAGGGGGCAGGCATGCTCGCTCCAGGACTCGCGACGATGCTCGTCGTCATCACGACCGACGCCGACCTCGAGTCCGGGGCGCTGGACCGGGCACTCCGCGCCGCGACCCGGGTCACCTTCGACCGCGTCGACTCCGACGGCTGCATGTCCACCAACGACCAGGTGACGCTCATGGCTTCTGGGGCGAGCGGCGTCACCCCGGACGAGGCGGCCTTCACGACAGTGCTCACCGAGGTCTGCGCCGACCTCGCCCGTCAGTTGCAGCAGGACGCGGAAGGCGCCAGCCACGACGTGACGATCACGACGATCGGGGCCGCGACGGAGCAGGATGCGCTCGACGCGTCCCGGGCGGTCGCCCGCTCGAATCTCTTCAAGGCCGCCATCTTCGGCAACGACCCGAACTGGGGACGCGTCCTGGCCGCCGTCGGCACGACCGACGCCGAGTTCGACCCCCAGGCGCTCGATGTCACGATCAACGGGGTCATGGTCTGCCGGGCGGGGACGCCCCACGAGTCCGCGGACCTGGTCGACCTGACGCCTCGGGACACGAGCGTGCTCATCGATCTGCACGCCGGCGTGAGCGAAGCGACCATCCTGACCAACGATCTGACGCACGACTACGTGCATGAGAACAGCGCCTACTCGTCCTGACGAGCGAGCGACTCCCGCGAGGCGGGGCAGCCGCCGAGCGTCTGCCCGACCAGCCCGACGGTTTCTGACCGGCCCGAAAGGGGCAGCATGACCACTTCTGACCTGTACGAGAAGGCGACCTCCAAGGTCGAGACCCTCATCGAGGCCCTTCCCTGGATGCAGGAGTTCGCCGGGCGGGTTCTCGTCATCAAGTTCGGCGGCAACGCCATGGTCGACGCCGAGCTCTTCGAGGCGTTCGCGTCGGATATCGCCTTCCTCCGCTACGCCGGCATCAAGCCGGTCATCGTGCACGGCGGCGGACCTCACATCTCGCGGATGCTCGGCAAGCTGCGCATCGAGAGCGAGTTCAGGGGCGGCTACCGCGTCACGAGCGAGGAGGCCATGGATATCGTCCGCATGGTGCTCGGCGGGCAGGTCGCCAGGGAGCTCGTAGCCGCGATCAACGAGCGGGCCCCGATCGCCGTCGCGACGAGCGGCGAAGACGCCGGCCTCTTCCAGGCGCGGCGGAAGAAGCTCCTCATCGACGGCGAGACCGTCGACCTCGGCTTCGTGGGCGAGATCGAGACGGTCGACCCCACGGTCGTGAAGGCGGATATCGCGGCCGGTCGCATCCCCGTCATCTCCTCGATCGCGAGCGACATCGACTCGCCCCGCAAGGCGCTCAACATCAACGCAGACCGGGCCGCCTCCGCCCTCGCGCAGGCGCTCGGCGCGGCGAAGCTCATCATGCTGACCGACGTCGCGGGACTCTACGGCGACTGGCCCGACCTCGACTCGCTCATCTCGGAGATCAAGCTCGACGAGCTGCGCGCCCTGCTGCCGACGCTCTCTGCTGGCATGATCCCGAAGGTGCAGGCCTGCATCGAGGCGGTCGAGGGTGGCGTCGACCAGGCCGCCATCATCGATGGCCGTGTCCCGCATTCGATGCTGCTGGAGATCTTCACCACCGAGGGCTTCGGCACCAAGGTCTCCGCGTGAGGCACGTGCACCTGCCCGCTCAGCGCCCGATGATTCGACTTCGCCGCTCCACCCACCGAAAGGCCAAACCGTGATTCGCCACTTCCTCCGCGACGACGACCTGACCCCCGCCGAGCAGCGCGAGGTGCTCGAGCTCGCTGCAGTGCTCAAGCGCGACCGCTTCTCAGCACGTCCGCTCGAGGGCCCGCGCAGCGTGGCAGTGATCTTCGACAAGACCTCGACGCGCACGCGTGTCTCGTTCCACGTCGGCATCTCCGAGCTCGGTGGCTCGCCGCTCATCATCTCGACCGCCTCCAGTCAGCTCGGCGGCAAGGAGACGGCGTCCGACACCGCCAGAGTCCTCGAGCGCCAGGTCGCAGCCATCGTCTGGCGGACCTATGCGCAGAGCGGCCTGGAGGAGATGGCCAACGGAGCGCTCGTGCCGGTCGTGAACGCGCTGAGCGACGACTTCCACCCGTGCCAGCTGCTCGCCGACCTGCTCACCGTCAACGAGCACCTCGGCGACCCAGCCGGCCGCACGCTGGTGTTCCTCGGCGACGGCGAGAGCAACATGGGGCATTCCTACCTGCTCGCCTGCGCCACGGCGGGCATGCACGTTCGCATCGCCGCCCCCGTCGGCTTCCAGCCGCGCCCCGACGTCGTCGCCGATGCCGAGCGCATCGCCGCCGAGACGGGTGGCTCCGTGGTGGTCGGCGACGACATCGACACGCTGGTCGCGGGGGCAGACGTCGTCGTGACCGACACCTGGGTCTCGATGGGCCGCGAGGACGAGAAGCAGTCCCGCATCGACGCGCTCAGCGCCTACCGAGTCACCGAGGCCACGATGGCGAACGCCGCCACTGGCGCGATCTTCCTGCACTGCCTGCCGGCAGACCGCGGGTACGAGGTCGACGGAGCCGTCATCGACGGCCCGCAGTCGGTCATCTGGGATGAGGCGGAGAACCGCCTCCACGCCCAGAAGGCGCTGCTCGTCTGGCTTCTCGCCAAGGCCGCGGCCTGACCCGCGCATCCACCCCACATAGACTGAACACACGACTCAAACGCTAGGAGCATTGATGACGGAACGCGTCGTTCTCGCATACTCCGGAGGTCTCGATACCTCCGTCGGCATCGGATGGCTGAAGGATGCCACCGGCAAGGACGTGGTCGCTCTCGCGATCGACGTCGGCCAGGCCGGTGAGGACATGGAGCAGGTGCGACAGCGAGCGCTCGACTGCGGCGCTGTCGAATCGGTTGTCGTCGACGCGCGCGAGGAGTTCGCGAGCGACTACATCGTCCCGGCGCTCAAGGCGAACGCCCTCTACCAGAAGCGCTACCCGCTCGTCTCCGCGCTGTCCCGCCCGCTCATCGCGAAGCACCTCGCGAAGACCGCTCGCGAGCTCGGCGCAGACTCGATCGCGCACGGCTGCACCGGCAAGGGCAACGACCAGGTCCGCTTCGAAGCGGCGGTCGCGGCTGTCGCACCGGAGCTCACCTCGATCGCACCCGTGCGCGACCTCGCGCTCACTCGCGACAAGGCCATCGTGTACGCGCAGGAGCACAACCTGCCCATCGAGCAGTCGAAGAAGAGCCCGTACTCGATCGACCAGAACGTCTGGGGTCGCGCCGTCGAGACCGGGTTCCTCGAGGACCCGTGGAACCCGCCGATCGAGGACCTCTACACGTACACGCAGGATCCTGACCTGACGCGTGAGCCCACCGAGGTCACGGTGACGTTCGAGCAGGGCGTCCCGGTGAAGATCAACGGGGAATCGCTGACGCCCATCCAGGTCGTCGAGCTCATGAACAAGCTCGCTGGCGACCAGGGCGTCGGCCGCATCGACGTCGTCGAGGACCGCCTCGTCGGCATCAAGAGCCGTGAGATCTACGAGTCCCCGGCCGGGCTGGCCCTCATCGAGGCGCACGAGCACCTCGAGGACCTGACGATCGAGCGCGACGTCGCCCGTTTCAAGCGCGGGATCGAGGCCGAGTGGTCGAACCTGGTCTACGACGGGCTCTGGTTCTCCGGTCTCAAGCGGTCGCTGGACGCGTTCATCAACCACACGCAGGAGCACGTCTCCGGCGAGGTGCGCATGACGCTGCACGGCGGTCGCGCGGTCGTCACCGGCCGCCGTTCGGATGAGTCGCTCTACGACTACAGCCTCGCGACCTACGACACCGGCGACACGTTCGACCAGTCGCACGCCAAGGGATTCATCGAGCTGTGGAGCCTTCCGTCGAAGATCTCGGCTCGCCGCGACAAGCCGGAACTCTGAGCATGGCTGCATCCGAGGGCGCCTCGAAGTCCGGGGGAGTGACCACGCCGGGAGCTCTCTGGGGCGGTCGCTTCAGCGACGGGCCGTCCCCGGAGCTCGCGCGGCTGTCCAAGTCGACGCACTTCGACTGGCAGCTCGCGAAGTACGACATCGCCGGCTCGCGAGCGCACGCTGGTGCGCTCGCGGCGGCGGGATACCTCGATGACGCCGAGCTCTCGGGCATGCTGGACGCGCTGACCGAGCTCGAACGTCGCGTCGTGTCCGCCGAGTTCGTGGCGGCCGACGACGACGAGGACGTGCACGGCGCCCTGGAGCGCGGTCTGATCGAGATCGCGGGTCCGGAGCTGGGCGGCAAGCTGCGAGCTGGTCGCAGCCGCAACGACCAGATCGCGACGTTCGTGCGCATGTACCTTCGCGATCACAGCGCGATCATCGCGGAGCAGGTCGAGACGCTCGTCGAGGTCCTCGCCCAGCAGGCGGAGCAGAACATCCAGGTCATCATGCCGGGGCGCACGCACCTGCAGCACGCGCAGCCGGTGCTGCTCTCGCACCACCTGCTCGCTCACGCATGGCCGCTCCTTCGAGACCTGGACCGCCTGCGCGACTTCGATCGCCGGCTGGACGAGTCGCCCTACGGCGGAGGGGCCCTCGCGGGCTCCACCCTCGGTCTCGATGCGGTCCGCGTCGCACGCGAGCTGGGCTTCGCATCCTCATCCCCGAACTCGATCGACGCGACGGCGAGTCGTGACCTGGTCGCGGAGTTCGCGTTCATCGCGGCGCAGATCGGCATCGACCTGTCGCGCTTCTCGGAGGAGATCATCCTCTGGAACACGAAGGAGTTCGGCTTCGTCACGTTGCACGACGCGTACTCGACCGGGTCCAGCATCATGCCGCAGAAGAAGAACCCCGACATCGCGGAGCTCGCGCGCGGCAAGGCAGGTCGCCTCATCGGCAACCTGGCTGGCCTCCTCGCGACGCTCAAGGCACTCCCGCTTGCGTACAACCGGGACCTGCAGGAGGACAAGGAGCCGATCTTCGACTCCGTCGAGACGCTCGAGCTGGTGCTCCCCGCCTTCACCGGCATGGTCGCGACGCTCACCTTCCACGGTGAGCGCATGCGCGAACTCGCACCGCAGGGCTTCTCGCTCGCGACGGATGTCGCCGAGTGGCTGGTGAAGCGGCAGGTCCCCTTCCGCATCGCGCACGAGGTGTCCGGCTCCATGGTGCAGGCAGCGGAGTCCAAGGGCGTCGACCTCGATGGCTTGACCGACGAGGAGATCTCGGCCGTGTCCGAGCACCTGTCGCCGGAGGTGCGCGAGGTGCTCTCGGTCGACGGGTCCGTGGCAACTCGCGATGGCAGGGGCGGTACGGCACCTGTCCGCGTCGCTGAGCAGATCGTCGAGCTCCGCGAGCGGCTGGCAAAGCTCACATCCTAGGTGTCCGCGTGGATGACGATTTCCGCGCGGCCCTTCTCGAGGGACCGCTCTCGGCAGCAGACGCGCTGCTGGGGGCGGTCCTTTCGCGTTCGGCCCCGGACGGCACGGTCTCGGTGCGCCTCACCGAGGTGGAGGCGTATGCCGGCTCCGGGGATCCCGGGTCGCATGGCTTCCGGGGTCGGACGGCGAGGAACGCCACGATGTTCGGGCCGGCAGGTCACGTCTACGCGTATCGCATCTACGGGCTCCACACGTGCATCAATGTCGTGGCGGGGGAGTCGGGCACCTCATCCGCAGTGCTCCTGAGGGCAGGCGAAGTGGTCGACGGCGTCGAACTCGCGAGAGCCCGCCGCGGTGCGGGGCGCCGTTCCGGGACACCCGTGCGCGACCACGAGCTGGCTCGTGGGCCCGGGAACCTGGTCAGGGCCCTCGGCGCGACCTTCGGCGATGACGGTGCCCGGCTCGATGAGGCGCCGTTCGCGTTGGTTTCGGGCGAACGCTCCAGCAGAGGGGCTGTGGTGCGCGGGCTCCGCGTCGGCGTGGGCGCTCCCGGTGGTGCTCTGCCGTTCGACTGGCGCTTCTGGATCGACGGAGACCCGTCCGTTTCGCGCTATATCGCGCACAAGTCGCTCCGCGCGGGGCGGCGCTGAGGCGGCAGGTGCTTGATACGGTTGCCCGGTGACTACGCGTGATCTGACGACCCAGCAGAACGACACCACCTTCGAGCATGTCATCGACGAACTCGAGTGGCGCGGGTTCATCCACGTCTCGACCGATCTGGCCGAGCTGAAGGCGCGGATGGACGAGGGGCCGATCACGTACTACTGCGGTTTCGATCCGACCGCCCCGAGTCTCCACCTCGGGCACCTCGTGCAGCTGATCCTCCTCCGTCGACTGCAGCTCGCGGGCCACAAGCCGCTCGGCCTCGTCGGCGGGTCGACGGGACTCATCGGCGACCCCCGTCCCACGGCCGAGCGCACGCTCAACTCGCGAGAGACCGTCGCGGAATGGGTCGAGGGGCTGCGCGGACAGATCGACGGCTACCTGTCGTTCGAGGGCGACAACGCGGCGCGCATGGTGAACAACCTCGACTGGACGGCGCCGCTCTCGGCGATCGACTTCCTGCGGGAGATCGGCAAGCACTTCCGCGTCGGCTCCATGCTCAAGAAGGATGCCGTCTCTGCGCGACTGAACTCCGAGGCCGGCATCTCGTACACGGAGTTCAGCTACCAGATCCTGCAGGCGATCGACTTCCTGGAGCTGCACCGGAACTACGGCTGCGTGCTGCAGACGGGTGGCAGCGATCAGTGGGGGAACCTGACCTCCGGCGTCGATCTCATTCGGCGTACCGAGGGTGCGAGCGTCCACGCGCTCGGAACACCGCTCATCACGAACTCGGATGGGACGAAGTTCGGCAAGAGCGAGGGCAACGCGATCTGGATCGATGCCGACCTCACGAGCCCGTACGCCTTCTACCAGTTCTGGCTCAACACGGACGACGCCGATGTCATCGCGCGGATCAAGATCTTCACGTTCCTGACGCGCGCCGAGATCGCGGAGCTCGAGAAGCTCGTCGCAGACGAGCCGTTCAAGCGCGTCGCCCAGAAGACGCTTGCCTCGAAGGTGACGTCGCTGGTGCATGGACAGGAGGCGACCGACGCAGTCATCGCGGCCTCGGCCGCCCTCTTCGGACAGGGGGAGCTCACCGCGCTCGATGGAGACACGCTTCGCTCTGCGATTCTCGAGCTCCCGAACGCGGAGGTTGCCGATGGAACGCTGGTCGCTCAGGCTCTTGTCGACACCGGGCTCGCGAAGAGCCTCGGCGACGCGCGTCGCGGGATATCCCAGGGCGGCGTCTCGCTCAACAACGAGCGGGTTGCCGACGAGGCTTCGATCGTGAGTGCATCAGCAGCGCTGGCCGGCGGCGTCGCAGTCCTGCGTCGGGGCAAGAAGACCCTCGCTGGCCTGGTTTTCCGGGCCTGACGGGGGAGCGGGCATGCATCGACACGCCCGGGATGCGCCCTGAGTTGTGCGCCGACCCCGCCCTGCGTAAAGTAATCACTCGTCAGGCCAACGGAGCGAAACGCGAGAGCGGGTCGCACGGGCCGGACAGTCCGAAAGAAAGATCAGCATCTGCCACTTGTTCTTGCAAG
>NZ_PSYA01000001.1:0-126323 GCF_002931395.1 Pseudoclavibacter sp. RFBI5
GTGCGAGACCGAGACGGTGACGTTGTCGGGGCTGACGCTGCCGGCGAGGGCCGCGTGCCGGGCGAGCGCGGACGCGATGACCGCGTTGTCCGCGACGGTCGCGGTCCGCGACGAGCGCAGGACGTGGCGGGAACGGCGACCGGGGGCGAGGCCTGCGATGAGCAGGATCAGCCCGATGATGGCCACGACGACGCCGGCGGGGCCGACGTACTGGGCGGGCTGCTCGAGCACCCCGAGCGTGGAGGTGAACATGTCAGCCGGTGCCACGAGGAGCGCCGGGAGGGCGAGGAGCGCGAGCACCACCTCGGTGCCGACCCAGGCCGCGACGACGATGAGCAGCACGGCGAGGACGATCGCGAGCGCCGACCGAGGCGAATGCGTCTCGCGTCGGGAGACGCGGGAGTAGAGCGACGTGTGGCTGCTCATCTGACTCGCTCCTCTGGTTTGATGTCGAGCCCGGTCACCCGCACGGTGACCTGGTCCACGTGGGAGCCCGTGAGGCTCTGCACGCGGTCTCGGATGGTTGTCTTGGCGTTCTCGACTCGCTCCAGAAGTGGACCGCCGCTGCGCGCGAGCGCATTCGGCTGCTCACGCATTCGGGCGAGCGACGGAACCCGGATGGGGGTCCGCACACGGAGCGCGAGGTTGCCGTTGTGGTCGTCGAGGTCGACGCTGACGCTGCCAGCGTCGACCCCGAGCGCGTCACCGGCGACAGCTGACACGAGCCTGTTCAGCGCCTTCGCGGTGAGCCGTGTCGTGCCTCGCTGCGCCGCGCCGCCCGGAGCCGTCGCGGCGATGCTCATGAGGACGTGTTCCGTCCTCGGATGACGTCGACGAGTGCGCTGGCGTCGAGCTTTCCTTCGAGGATGCGTCCGATGACGCCGCCGATGATCATCGCGATCGCGACGAAGAAGAACGCCCAGAAGCCGAGGATGATCCAGGTGAGCGCGAGGACTGCGCCGATGAGGATGCCGGTTCGGGTGAGGGATGCGGTGTTCACTGGACTCGCGCTTCTTCCGTCTTGTTGGTGTTGTTGTCTTCGGAGGGGAGGTGGACGTCGTTGACGGTGACGTTGACTTCGGTGACCTCGAGGCCGACGATCGTCTCGACGGCGCGGATCACGTCGGCGCGGACGCCGTCGGCGACGTCCTGGAGGGAGACGGGGTACTCGGCGACGATGGTCACGTCGACGGCGACCTGCTTCTCGCCGACCTCGACGCTGATGCCCTGGCTCTGGTCGGTGGCGTTGATGGCGTTGCGGATGGCGCCGATCGCGCGGGCCGCGCCGCCGCCGAGGTCGTAGACGCCACGTGCTTCGCGGGCGGCGATGCCAGCGACGCGAGCGACGACGCTGTCGACGATCGTCGTCGTGCCGCGTCCGTTCGAGGTCGTCGGGACGACGCTGCTGGACGTCTGAGGCGTGCCGTGGGCGGAAGTCGTGTTGGGTGTGGTGTTCGCCATGATGCTCTTCCTTCTGTCTTTCTGGTCTCCGCCCCCGGTGCAGATGCACCGTGTGGGCTTGTACAGGTGAGACGCAGACGACCCCTGATGTGTCACAAACACGTTTTCGGCTCTCAGCTTGCGTACAGGTTCGGCGCACGAGGTCGCGTTTTACCCACGTTTTTCCCCGGGGATCGGGGAGATCTCGCGGATGCGAAGGCCGATGTTAAGGGCATCCGGACAGGGCTTCGTCCGTACCTACAGTGAGGTCTCACCGAGTCCAGCGGCATCGCGACTCGTGTGGCACCGCAGCCCCCGCCCGGTGCTCTTCTCGAATTTTCCGAGGCCCCCGCCTCGACAAGGAGTCCCCTATGAGCGCGCTCGAAACCGAAGCCAAGTCCGGCTTGACTCGTCGTTCGCTGGTCACCGGCGCAGTGTGGTCCGTGCCGATCATCGCGGCCGCCACGGCCACCCCCCTCGCCTCCGCATCGCAGTGCACGGCCGGAACCCTCGACTGGGCAGCACTCGCGGCTGGCGCGAACGTCACGACGGTGACCGTTCCCGGCACCGCCCCCAGCACCACCGCGACCTTCTCGATCACGTACTCGTCTGGGTCCACTCCGTCGGCGGCCAGCGGTCGGGTTGCGGCGGGCCCCCAGGGCGGCGTCACCGGCAACTACTACCGCATCGAGTTCTCGAACCCGATCCCGAACAACTCGGCGACGGTCCGCATCGCCTTCAACCGCCCGGTGACCGGCCTCAGCTTCTCCCTCCTCGACATCGACGCCACGACAAATGGCTACCGCGACAACGTCGAGGTCCTGACGACAGGGTTCAGCGCCGCGCGCCAGGCGCGCGTCATCGGCGCCGGCACGGCGGGGGATCCCTTCCGGATGGATACGCCGTACGGCAACATCGCACCGACGTCCAACCAGGGCAACGTGCAGCTCACCTGGGCAGCGCCCGTCTCAGCCGTCGAGTTCCGCTACTTCCAGCCAGGCGACTCGACCAACTCGCAGAACATGGTCATCGGACTCGGCAACCTCGCCGTGAACCCCTGCTAGCGCTCGGCGGGGACTAGGCCCTCCGAGGGCGCCTCGAGAGCGGCGGCTTCGCCGTCGCGCGCGATCAGTGTGCTCCACAGCTGTGCGATCATGCTCACGCAGCACTCGCGCTCGCTGCCCCCAGCACCGGCGCGACCCCAGCCGACACGAGCGTCCATCCCCGGAAGCGTCCGAACACCGTGAACCCGTCCCCCCAGCAGGAACCGCGCAGTGACCGACTCCGAGCACTGCTCGGTTCCGCCAGCACGTCGCGGGCTGTCGTGATCCGCGCCCCATGGGGCTTCGGGAAGTCGAGGGTGCTCGACGGGTGGGATGAGGGCGACGGTCGCCGCGTCGTCCGCGTCGTCATCGATCCAGGGGGCGCGACCCGCGAGAGCTTCTGGCGTGACGTCGCAGCGGCCCTCCCCGGGCACGGGTCCGAGCGTTCCTCGCTTGGCGACGCCCGTCCGGCCGAGGCGCTTGTCGAGGACGTCCTCGTGGCGCACCCCCTGACGCTGGTCGTCAACGGGTTCGAGTATCTCGACGAGCAGCCGAGCGTGGAGGCGGATCTGATCTCGCTGCTGACGCGCGCGCCCGGTGTCCGGGTCGTGATCGCCAGTCGACGGGAGACGAGCTTCGAGGACGCTCGCACGCGCATGTCGTTGGATGTGCAGGTCATCGCGGCCGAGGAGCTGCTGTTCACGACCGAGGAGATCGAAGCCGAGCTGCGAAGCGCCGGAATGGGCGCCCCAGCTCTGACCGCCGTCGTCGAACGCGCTTCGGGGCGCGTGCCAGCGCTCGTGAAGCTCAGCCTGCTCGAGCTCTCCGGAGGGGGCCACCCGAACACGGTCGACGTGCTCGAGCGATGGCTGACCCAGCGGCTCGGCGACTACGTCGCTGCGACGATCCTCCGCGGTGACGACGACCTCGCCGCGCTCGCCATCGGCGCGGACCTCCTCGACGAGACCCTGGCGGGTCAGCTCACCGCCCGCCCCGGAGCCCAGGTGCTGGACGAGTTCGAGCGCCGTGGACTCGGCGCACGAGAGCGACTCGTGCTGGAGGACGGCCAGAGCCAGGCGGTGTTCCGCTTCACACCGACCACCGCGCGGGCAGGTCGTGCGTCGCTGCGGGCCAAGGACGCGAAAGCCCTCTTCGGCCAGCGCCGATCCTTCGCCGCCTGGGCCAAGGATCGAGGCCAACCGCACGCGGCGCTGACCGCCGCGGTCGATGGATCCGACTACGCGCTTGCCTCGAGCATCGTCATGGACCACTGGTTCGAGCTGGGTGACGACCGTCCCCAGGTGGTCGCAGCGCTCGAACGGCTTCCGCGCGTGACGATCGCGCGATGGCCGCTCCTCGGAGTGGAACTCGCCCTCTGCTACCTCGCGATGAAGGACCACCAGTGGCGAGCCGCGGAGGTCTTCGCGCTCAGCCTGACCGGGATCGGGCTTCGACGGGGAACCGCATCTGCCACCGAGCAGCTCATGTACGTGCTCCTCGAGATGGTCGCCGCCAGAACCGTGTTCGGGTCGTACAAGCAAGCCAGGCACCACGCAGATCGCCTCTCGAGGATGCTCTCCGAGTTCCCCGCAGCCGAGTACGAGCACGCCCACCGCGTCATCCCGCACGCGATCTCCCAGCTCGCCGCCACGCAGCTCTTCACCGGGGCGACCCAGGACGCGCTCCAGACGCTCATCTCCGGCACGGCGACCGCGCGCCGCCTGCGCGCACCGCTCCGCGCCCAGTACTTCCCGCTCTCCCTGCGCGCGGGCGCCCACGCGATCGCGGGGGAGCTCGCCGAAGCGCAGCTGGCGATCGTGGAATCGGACAGCGTCCCCGGCCAGGAGCATCGGCACGATGACTACAGCGGCTCGCCCGCTCGCCTCGCTGAGGCCTACCTGCACCTGGAGGCGGGCCGCTACGAAGCAGCCCTGGAGGTGCTCGCGCGGCTCCACCCCCACTACGGCACCATCGAGAACATCCACCTCCTCCTCGAAGCCGAGACCTGGGCGCACATCGGACTGGACCCCGCCCAAGGGCTCGACCGTATCCTCGAGATCAGGAAGCTCGCGGAACGCCAGCGCCGACTCCCGAGCTACGTGACCGCGCACCTCGACCGTTCGACGGCGCACGTCGCGCTCGCCACCCATCGCGTCGCCCTCGCCGCGCAGTACTCTCGCGGCGTCGACGTGCTCGGGCGTGTGCCGGCAGCCACCCTTCGCGCGAAGGTCGACCTCGCTCGCCAGTCGGACACCGATGCCCTCGGCGTGCTGCTGCGCTATCCGCCCGTGCGCGACACGACCCTGCGCGACCGCATCGACCACGAGCTCACCCTCGCAACTGCCCACCATCGGACCGGACACCGCGACTCCGCGGTCACCCTGCTCCGGAGCGCCGCGGCGAGCCTCACGAACGCCGGGCTGACGCTCCCGCTCCTCGGCCATCGCTCGATCGGACACGCCGAGCTCACGTCGCTCGCGATGGAGACCGGCATCCTCCTCCCGAGCCTGCCCGACAGCCTCACCGCGCCGGAAGAGTCCCAGCACGCCGCGCCGCCGAAGCTCACGCCGAGGGAGATCGCCGTGCTGCGGGAGCTGATGGACAACGCCAGCTACGCAGAAGTCAGCGCGCGCCTCGACGTCAGCATCAACACCGTCCGCACCCAGGTGCGTTCGCTGTACAGCAAGCTCGGGGTGCGTTCACGCGAAGAGGCGATCAACGCCGCGCTCACCATCCATCTGCTCGACGACCAGCGGCGCCCCGGAGGGCGATCAGACCAGGCCGGCCGAACGCAGCTGTGAGCGCAGGCGGCGCATCAGCGCGCCGAGAGTCGTGTACGTGAGCACGCGGATGCAGAAGAGCAGCGCCACGAGCCCGGGCGTCGCTGCGCCAGGGGCGAGGACCAGGAGCGACATCGCGGCGATCGCGGTCCCGCCGGCAGCGCACGCGAGCAGCCACGTCGTCCACGGCACGTCGGTCGTCGTCGCCTCGGCACCTGGGCGGGACCTCCGAAGGACGAGGCGTCCGAGGAGCAGGACGAGCTCCATCACCAGCGCGGGCAGGGAGAGGGCGACGATGGCGATGGCCCCGAGCGGGGTGATCATGAGGAAGATGCCGGTACAGAACGCGACGATGATCGCGCTCCCGAAACGGGGCACGAGCAGCGCTGCGAGCATCGGCAGCATCATCGTCATCGACGCGACGACCGCGTAGGCGGGCGGGTTCACCGTGGCCAACACCGTCGTCACGGGTGCCAGGGCCAGAGCGACCACCGCATTCAGGGCAGCGAGGGCGCCGAGGCGAAGCAGCGCAGAGCTCGCCCAGCGAGTCGGTGCACGTGATGTCCGCGAGTTCATGCAGGTCGTCCTGTCCGTAGCCGAGTGTCTGCTGCCATTCTCCAACCCGGCGGGCCGTCCAGGTCACCCCAGAGGCTGACGCGGGTCCATCCGGCGGAGGACGCGAGCCGTCACGCCCCCGCCCGATGATGGGTCGTCGCGTCATTCCCGAGATCCGGGCCGCGCCGCGAAAGGCATGTCTTGACTTCCCCCTCCTCCTCAGAAGGCGCACCCGCTGCACCTGCATCTGCCCGTGGCCGAATCGCCGCCCTCGACGTCATCCGTGGTGCCGCACTCTGCGGCATCCTCTTCGTCAACATCGCCCCGCTCGTGCACTTCGGCTACGACACCGGCGTGCTCCAGCCCGCCGACCTCGGCGACCCGAGCGGCTGGCTGCAGCTGTTCGTGCAGCAGCGCTTCTTCCCGATCTTCTCGCTGCTCTTCGGAATCGGCTTCGCGCTCTTCTTCGATTCCGCCGCGCGACGCTCGCGCCGACCCAGGCTCGTGCTGCTCAGGCGCCTCCTGATCCTCCTCGCCATCGGCATCCCCTTCGAGTTCCTGCAGAGCGGCTCCGCGCTGTGGCCGTACGCCATCGCCGGCCTGCTCGTGCTGCTCCCGAGCACCTGGCTGCCGCGCTGGGCCGGCGCCGTCGGCGCCGCCGTGCTCATCGTCGCGAGTCTCGCGCTGACGGGTGGCGGCATCACCCTCATCCCGGGCGTCTTCCTCCTCGGCGCCGCCCTCACTCGGTACGGCATCGTGCAGTCGATCGGCCGCTCGCGTGGCGGCTCCGTCGTCGCGCTCCTCGCCTTCACCGCGGCCTCGATCCCGCTCGCGATCTGGCAGGCGGGGGACATCCGGATGTCCGGCTTCGACCTCGCCTCCGGGCTCGCCGGATTCGCGATGGCCGGCGCATACATCGCGCTGCTCTCACTGCTCATGACGACCCGCGCCGCGCGTGTCCTGCAGGCCGTCTTCACGCCGCTCGGAAAGATGGCGCTCACGAACTACGTCGCTGCAGCCCCGCTGATGCTCGCCGCAGGTGCGCTCTTCGACCTGCCCAACAGCACCTCGTGGACGCTGCTGCTCAGCATCGTCGTCGGCATCCTCGTGCTGCAGTGGATCGCGAGCACGCTCTGGCTGCGTGCCTTCACGCAGGGACCGCTCGAATGGCTCTGGCGTTGGGGCACGTGGGGTACGCGCGGGCCCCTCCGGCGAGACTCGGTTCGGAGCGGGGCCACGCCCGACACGGAACGCAGTGCTGAGCGGGCGGACACAGCAGCGTGGACGAGCGCTCCTCGACCATGAGCGTGGTCACCGGGTCACCGGGTCACCGGGTCGCTGACGTGCTGCTCGTCGTCGCTTGCTGGACCGCCGTCGATCTCGCCGGGGCGTTCGCGGAGAAGGGGCCCAGGGAGGCCTCGTAGTGTGCACGCCATGGACGTGATGCACCTCGATGGCTCGTCGGATCCCGCCCGAGTCGAGGACCTGCCTGCGCTGCTTGCCGAGCTCGACGATGCGAGTGATGAGGAGCCGGACGTCGGCGCCGGCGACCCGTACGGCTGGTTCGTCACCGCCTTCGCATCCGGAACCGTGGTGCTGTCGCATGCGGCACGACCGCACGATCCGGAACTCGTGCTCTCCGGTGTACCCAGGGATGAGGCCCTCGTCATCTTCACCGAGGTCGTCCGTGGAGAGATGGACGCCGTCCTCGCGCGCCCCTGGGTCGAAGACTGAGCGCTCGGCGCTCCCCGGTCAGCACGGACGCAGGGAGCGCCGGAGACGCAGCGACCGTCAGCGCTCGGCCGGCGAACGCAGCAGCGTGAACGAGCCCTCCTTGACCATGAGCGTGGTCACCGGGTCGCTGACGCGCTGCTCGTCGTCGCTCGAGAGCGCCAGCTCCCAGGTGCCGTGAGGTGCCTCGGGAACCGTGAACTCGACGGCGTTCTCCGCCGCGTTCAGCAGCAGGGCGAACGAGTCGGCGCCGACGTGCGAGAACACGAACGCGATGGAACGCGCATCCGGGTTCTCCCAGTCCGCGTCGTCGAAGCCACGCGCGTCGGAGCGCAGTACGTCCACGGTGTCATCGGCACCCGTATCCGGTGCCTGGCGGAACCAGACCGGCCGCAGTGCGGGATGCTCGGCGCGCAGCGAGAGCAGCGTCCGCGTGAACTCGAGCAGCTCGGCGTCGACCGCCTCCCAATCGAACCAGGAGATCTCGTTGTCCTGGCAGTAGGCGTTGTTGTTGCCGCCCTGCGTGCGGCCGAGCTCGTCGCCGCCGAGGATCATGGGCACACCGGCCGAGAGGAGCAGCGTCGCGAGCAGGTTGCGGCGCTTGCGCGCGCGGCGCTCGTTCACCGCCTCGTCCTCGGTGGGGCCCTCCGCACCGCCGTTCGCCGAGCGGTTGTCGCTCTCGCCATCCTGGTTGTCCTCGCCGTTCGCCGCGTTGTGCTTGTCGTTGTAGGCGGTGAGGTCGGCGAGCGTGAACCCGTCGTGCGCGGTGATGAAGTTCACGCTCGACAGCGGCGAGCGGCGGCTCGCCTCGTACACGTCAGGTGAGCCGAGGATGCGCTGCGCCGTCGTGCCGAGGGTCGCGTCGCTGCCGTTCCAGTAGTCGCGGGCGTCGTCGCGGAACTTGCCGTTCCACTCCGACCAGTCCGCGGGGAACCCGCCCACCTGGTACCCGGCCGTGTCCCACGGCTCGGCGATCATCTTGACCGGCGCGAGCACCGGATCCTGCTGGATGAGCGTGAGGAAGGCGCTGTGCAGCTCCGCGTCGCCGCCCTGACGTGTGAGGGTCGTGGCCAGGTCGAAGCGGAACCCATCAACGTGCATCTCGCTCACCCAGTACCGCAGCGAGTCCATGATGAGCCCGAGCGCCGCAGGGTGGCCCACGTTCACGCTGTTGCCCGTTCCGGTGGTGTCGAAGTAGTGGCTCTCATCGCCCTCCACCAGGCGGTAGTAGGCGGCGTTGTCGATGCCCTTGAACGACAGCGTCGGCCCCAGGTGGTTGCCCTCAGCCGTGTGGTTGTAGACCACGTCGAGGATCACCTCGAGGCCAGCGGCGTGGAGGGCCTTCACGAGCTCCTTGAACTCGGCGACCTGGCCGCCGCCGTCGCCAGCGGCCGCGTAGTCGCCGTGCGGGGCGAAGAAGCCGATCGAGTTGTAGCCCCAGTAGTTGCGCAGCCCCTTCTCCTCGAGGTGGCTGTCCTGCACGAACTGCTGCACGGGCAGCAGCTCGACCGAGGTCACGCCGAGGTCGACGAGGTGCTTGATGGCCGCCGGGTGCGCGAGGCCCGCGTACGTTCCGCGGATCTCCTCAGGCACCTCCGGGTGCAGCTGCGTGAAGCCCTTGACGTGCACCTCGTAGACGACCGTCTTGTCGAGGGGGACACGCGGCGAAACGTCGTCGCCCCAGTCGAAGCTGGGATCGGCGACGACGCTCAGGGGGACCGAGCCTGCCGAGTCGGTGTCGTCGCGCCGCTCCGGCTCGTTCATGTCGTGGCCGAACACCGACTGCGACCACGCGTACTGGCCCTCGACCGCCGTGGCGTGCGGGTCGAGCAGCAGCTTGTTCACGTTGTGGCGGAGGCCACGCTCCGGGTCCCATGGACCATCGACGCGCAGCCCGTAGCGGGAGCCGACCTGCAACTCGTCGACGAAGCCGTGGAAGACGTGGCCCGTGCGGTGCTCGAGGCGCGTCCGGGTCTCAGCCCCTGACTCGTCGAAGGTGCACACATCCACAGAATCTGCAGTCTCGGAGTACACCGCGAAGTTCGATCTGCCGTCGACGGTGCTGAAGCCGAGCGGATACGGGCGGGAGGGTGCGGAGTTCGACAACGGGGGACCTTCCAATGGCGGGGGAGCTGGGGCCCGGCACGGATCCCCGCCGCTGAGAGTAGGGCAGGCGATCGGCGTCGCTGCCGACGTTCTCCCAGGTACGAGCGACGCGCATCCACGCACATCACCCTTCTCCCAGCTGACGGGGCGACGCTTCCCGTCTACCCACTCGCTATTCGTCGAAGGAAGACCACCATGAAGGCAACTGTCAACGGAACCGTCATCGCCGAAGCGCCCGAGTCGGAGCTCGTCGGCATCGAAGGCAACCACTACTTCCCGCCGTCGTCGTTGCACTCCGAGTCGTTCACGAAGAGCGACACGCAGTACACGTGCCCGTGGAAGGGACACGCGCAGTACTGGGACGTCGTCGTCGACGGCGCCACGTACCGTGACGCGGCCTGGAGCTACCCGGAGCCGTTCGACGGCTCGACCGAACGCGTCGGCCACGACTTCGCCGGCTACGTCGCCTTCGACAAGTCGCAGGTCAGCCTCGGCTGACGCCGCGCCCCGCGCCGCCCCGCGCCGCCCGCCCCGCGCCCCGCGAAAAGGTCACTTTCGACCCTTCGGAGGGCTGAGGATGGGCGGAAAGTGACCTTTTCGGGGCGGTGGGACCGCCGGTCGCGTCCGCCTGCCTGTCCGCGTCCGTCTCCGCACCCGTCTCCGCGTCCGCACCCGGATCCCCATCCGTCTCCGGACGCACCTCGGCCTCCGCGAGAAGGTCACTTTGGGCCCTCCGGAGGGCTGCGGATGGGCGGAAAGTGACCTTTTTCGGGGCAGTGGGACCGCGAGGTGAGCCCCGGCCCGCGTGACCGCCGGGCCGCGTTCGCCTGCGTGCCCGAGTCCGAGTCCGCCTCCGCACCCGTCTCCGTCTCCGCCTCTGCGTCCGCGCCCGGCTCCGCACCCGGATCCCCATCCGCCTCCGGACGCGCCTCGGCCTCCGCGAGAAGGTCGCTTTGGGCCCTCCGGAGGGCTGCGGATGGGCGGAAAGTGACCTTTTTGGGGCGGTGGGACCGCGAGGCGAGCCCGGCCCGCGTGACCGCCGGGTCGCGTCCACCTGCCTGTCCGCCTCCGCCTGCGGCCTTCAGCCGGCGGGCCCGCGGCTCGTACCCAGGTATGAGAAATCGAGCCTTCGCTCAATTCCCGCCCGCGAATTCCTAGCGTGAGGGGATGCTTGCGCACAGACTCACCGAAGCAGAGCGGACCCCCACGACGCCGACCGCGATGTGGCTGGCGGCCGCGATCCTCCTCGTGAGCGTCGCGACGATCTGGTTCACAAGATCGCAGGTGACGGAGCAGGTGTATGTCAGCGGATTAGGTGCCACGGGCATGCCAACGACCGACGTCTTCAACACCGCTCTGCTCGGAATCGGCGTCGGCGCGCTCCTCGGGGCCCCGTCGCTCCACGGCATCCGATCACGGCTGCGCTGGTTGAGCTGGAGCGCATCCGGCACCCTCGTCGCCACGGCGCTGGCGTTCGTGGGGGCATCCCAGGTGACCTGCACGTACGGCTGCCCCATCCCGTTCACGCCGGGCTCGACGCTGCAGGACCTCGTTCACATCGTCTTCGCCGCGACGGGCTTCACCGGGGCTGCCGTCGTCATGGTGCAGCTCGCGACGAGCTCGCTCCCGCGCCTGACGCGGCTCGTCGCCTGGGGAGCTGCCGGCGCGACCGGCCTCGTCGCGGCCGCGGGCGCATCCCTCTCGCTCCTGCGGTTCCGGACGGATCTCGGCGCGACCCTCGAGTTCGTCGCCATGACCGTCGGGGTCGTCTGGCTGGCTGGCGTCCTCGTGCGACAGGCTCTCATTCCCGCCGAACGAGCCCGCGCTACGGTGTTGCCCGTGAGCGTGCTTTCGTGACCCGGCCCAGCGAGGGGCAGCCGACCAGGGCGTCGCGATTCACGCTCGGAGACGCCGCGCTCCTGGCCGTGTACGTGCTCTTCAACGGGTCGATCCTCGGGTGGCAGGCCCTGTACGTCGGCATCCCCGTGGGTGCTCTCGCTCCCGAGCTCGTCATGCTCGCGGTGGGGTGCATCGCCATCTCCCTGCGCCGCGCCGCGCCCGCCGTCGCGATCTCCGCCGCGGCCCTCACCTTCGCGCTGGCGGTGCCGCTGCAGCTCCCCGCCGACCTCTTCGTGCTCGCCGTCGTGACCTACTCGATCGCGGCGGGCGGCATGCCCCGCGTGGGGATCTTCTCGTGGGTCGGCCTCAGCCTCGTCGCCGCGATCAGCGCGTCCACCCTCCGGCTCGTCGTCGACGATCCGCCGCTCGTCGGACGCTGGCAGGTCGACCTCCTCCTCATCCTCGGCGTCGGGGTCGCGGCCCTCCTCATCGGTCTCGCGGTCGGGATGCGCCGCAGGTTCATCGCCTCCCTCATCCAGCTCGCCGAGGAGCTCACGATCGAACGGGACCGCTCCGCCCAGCTTGCGACGAACGCGGAGCGAGCCCGCATCGCCCGCGAGGTGCACGACATCTTCTCGCACGGCCTCCAGGTGATCGTGAGCAGCGCCGACGGCGCCTCGGCGGTCCTGGACCGCGACCCTGACCAGGCTCGAGGGCTGCTGGCCGCCATCTCCGACACGGGGCGACGCTCGATGCGCGAGGCGCGTACCGTGTTCTCGCTGCTCAACGATGCCGAGACTCCGGCCGATCCTGCACCGCAGCCGTCGCTGGACGCGCTGCCGGAGTTCATCGACCGCTCCCGCGACGCCGGGCTCGACGTGCGCTTCACGGAGGAGGGCACTCCTGATCTCGACGCCACGCGCCAGCTCGTCGCCTACCGGGTCACGCAGGAAGCGCTCACGAACACGCTCCGCCATGCTGGTCGCGACGCTCGTGTCGATGTGACGCTGACCCACTCGCCGTCCGGTTCGTGTCTCGAGGTCGTCGACGACGGGCCGCCGAGCGGAGCGCCGCTCGGCGCAGCGAGCCGCGGCTCGGGCTCCGGCCTCATCGGGATGCGGCAGCGGCTGGACATCGTGGCAGGCATGCTCGAGGCGGGCCCCCGAGCGCATCATCCCGGCTGGCGCGTTCGGGCCGTGATTCCGTCCGTCGCTGCCTCTGCGGGGAAGGGGCTCCCGTCGTGAAGATCCGCGTCGCTCTCGTCGATGACCAGGACCTGGTCCGCACCGGCTTCCGCCTCGTCCTGGAAGCGGACGGCGACTTCACCGTCGTCGGCGAGGCATCCGGTGGCCGCGCGGGTGTGGCGCTCGCCGCCCGAACGCGGCCGGATGTCGTGCTGATGGATGTGCGGATGCCCGACCTCGACGGCATCGCCGCGACCCGAATGATCGTCCGTGACAGCCCGGTCCGCGTGATCGTCCTGACCACGTTCGACAGCGACTCCTCGGTCACGCAGGCGCTGCACGCCGGCGCGAGCGCCTTCCTGCTGAAGGATGTGCGCCCGGCCGAGCTCATGCAGGCCATCCGTGACGTCCACGCGGGCGACTTCGTGCTGCCCCCGGCGCTGGCGCGGGACGTCGGGGAGCTCGCAGACCCCGATGCAGCTCGCACGCTTCCTCCCGGCGGGGCACCCGAGCTGAGTGTGCTCTCGCCGCGAGAGCTCGAGGTGCTCATCGCGATCGGCCAGGGCCTGAGCAACCCCGAGATCGCGGTCGAGCTGTTCCTCAGCGAGTCGACCGTGAAGTCGCACGTCGGACGCATCCTCGCGAAGCTCGAACTCCGCGATCGCATCCAGGCCGTGATCCTCGCGCACCGCGCCGGCCTCGTCGGCGGTGGTGCCTAGGGTCGGTCGATCCGGCGCTGGTTCCCATCCATCCGCCGACCCGCCGAGCCCCGCCGCTTCATCCCGCCATCCCGAGAAAAGGCCACTTTCCGCCCTTCCGAGGGCTGGGGATGGGCGGAAAGTGACCTCTTCGGGGCGGTGAGATCGCGAGCCGAGCCAAGGGCGTGCCGAGCCGTGGCGCTGCGGTCGTCGTACCCGGGCCCGGACGCGATGGGATACTGGCGGGATGGCACGCGTCAGTGGTTCAACAGCTCTCGAGGGCGTTCGCGCCCTCGCCGCATCGCTCTCCCCGGGCGAGTTGCTGCCGTCGGAACGCACGCTCTCAGCGCAGCTGGGGGTGGCTCGCATGACCGTCCGGGCGGCGATCGATGTCCTCGAGCGTGAGGGGCTCGTCCGCACGAAACGCGGTATCGGCACCGAGAAGCTCGCCCCGCCCGTCTCCCTGCAGGTTCGGCTGCGGTCGTTCGCGAGCGCCGTCCGCGAGCACGGGATGCGCGCCGAGACGCGGGTGCTCTCGTTCGTGCGCAGCACGGAGCGCCCGGACGAGGTGGAAGAGCACCTGCAGCTCCCGCCGGAAGCTGAGACCATCCACCTGCGCAGGCTGCGCCTCGGCGATGACCGTCCGCTCGCGCTCGAGGATGAGTGGCTGCCCGCAGCCCTGGTGCCGCAGCTCGACGAGGAGACGGCCAAGGGGAGCCTCTACGAGATGCTCGAGACGCTCGATCTGCTGCCGACGGAGGGGGTCGAGGTCGTCACGGCCACGCTGCCGAGCCCCGAGGAGATCGAGGTGCTCGGCATCGCCGCGAGCTACCCGGTCCTGCGTCTCACTCGCGCCGCGATCGCCCGCGGCCTGCCCATGTCGTACTCGCGTGCGACGTTCCCCGCGGATCGTTTCGAGCTCACGTTCCCGCTCCAGGAGCGCCTCACGCTGCCCTTCTCCTGACGCAAACCGAACCACCGGCGAACTCTGGTCTATACCAGGGCGGATTTTCCAAGTAGAGTCCCCCTAACTTTTCCTTTGACCATGGAGTCACGCCATGAAATATCTCCAGAAACTCGGCAAGTCGCTCATGCTGCCGGTGGCTGTCCTGCCGGTAGCGGCGATCCTGTCCGGTATCGGGTACTGGATCCTCAACACGGCAGGCGAGAACTTCGTTCAGGCCTTCTTCACCGCTGCAGGTGGCGCGCTGCTCGACAACCTGCCCCTGCTCTTCGCGCTCGGCGTGGCAATCGGAATGGCATCGAAGCCAGACGGTACCGCCGCGCTCGCGGGGCTCGTATCGTGGCTCGTCGTCACGCGGCTCCTCAGCCCTGAGACGGTCGCGACGCTGCAGGGCATCCCGGTTGAGGATGTCAACATCGGCTTCGGGCGCATCGAGAACGCCTTCGTCGGCATCATCTGCGGTCTCATCGGCGCGTACTGCTACGACAAGTTCAAGGACGTCCAGCTGCCGGCCGCCCTGTCGTTCTTCTCGGGCAAGCGCTCCGTCGCGATCGTCACGACAGGTGCATCCCTCGTCGTCGCACTCGTGCTCTACTTCGTGTGGCCGGTGCTGTTCGGCGGCCTCGTCTCGTTCGGTGAATGGATGGTCGGGCTCGGCCCGGTCGGCGCCGGCCTCTACGGCTTCTTCAACCGCCTGCTCATCCCGCTCGGCCTCCACCACGCGCTCAACGCGGTGTTCTGGTTCGACGTCGCCGGCATCAACGACCTCGGCAACTTCCTGAACGGCACGGGCACGGCAGGCGTCACCGGCCAGTACATGACCGGCTACTTCCCGATCATGATGTTCGGTCTGCCCGGTGCGGCGCTCGCGATGTACCTCACGGCCAAGACCAACCGCCGCAAGGTCACCGCGGGCATCCTGCTGTCCGGTGCCTTCGCGTCGTTCTTCGTCGGCGTCACCGAGCCGCTCGAGTTCGCGTTCATGTTCCTCGCACCGGCGCTGTACGTGGTCCACGCGATCTTCACCGGCATCTCGATGTTCATCATGGCGCTGCTGCCGGTGCGCATGGGCTTCGGCTTCTCTGGCGGGTTCATCGACCTCATGCTCGGCTGGGTCAACCCCCTGGCGCAGAATCCGTGGGCGATCTTCCTGGCCGGCGCCATCTGGTTCGTCATCTACTTCGTCTCGTTCTACTTCATCATCAAGCGCTTCGACCTGAAGACGCCGGGTCGCGAAGACGAGGAAGTCGAAGTGGATGAGACATCGACAGGGTCGTCGAAGTTCCTCAACCAGGCATCCGCGATCCTCAAGGGGCTCGGTGGCAAGGACAACGTGCTCGAGCTCGACAACTGCGCCACGCGGCTCCGCATGGAGATCGCCGACGTGTCGAAGGTGGATGATGCGGCCATCCGCCGTGCTGGTGCTGCCGGCATCATGAAGCCGGGCGGAAAGTCGGTGCAGGTCATCTACGGCCTCGAGGTGCAGTTCGTGAAGGATGCGATGGAGGACCTCATCGCAGGCCGAGTCGAGGCGCCTTCCGCGCCCGTCGCGGTGGCGGATGCCACGGTGGCCGCGCCTTCGCAGGGTGGCGTCGCCACGAAGACCGTGCTCACCGTGCGCCAGCCGGTTGCCGGTCGCGTCGTTCCGCTCTCCGAGGTTCCGGATGCGACGTTCTCCCAGGGGATCATGGGTTCTGGGGTCGCGGTCGAGCCCACGGGCGACACCGTGTGGGCGCCGGCAGACGGCACCGTCGCGCACATCTTCCCGACGAGTCACGCGGTCGCGTTGAAGCTCCGTGATGGCACCGAGGTGCTGGTCCACGTCGGTGTGGACACCGTGGAGATGAAGGGTGAGGGATTCGAGACGCTTGTCGCTGTCGGCGATGAGGTCGTGGAGGGCACGCCGCTCCTGCGGTTCGACCTCGACGCCATCCGCGCGGCTGGGCATCCTGCCGTGACTCCGGTCATCGTGCTCGGGGGTGGCGACGTCGAGCTGAGGCTGCGCCAGGACTGAGTTCGCGCTCGGATCAGCGGGGTGGGCTGCCGGATCGGCAGCCCACCCCGCTGCCCCTGGTGGACTAGACCACGCATCGGTTTCCCGGTATTGTGATGCGCAACACGCCTCGCCGATCCGGCCGCACGTCCAGACTGGACTGAGGCGCCCCGATCGCCTTCGATCTCTAGGAGCAGCGCATGGAAGTTGTCATCATGGCCGGGCCGGCAGAGGTCGGCGCCTTTGCAGCTGGACGAATCGCGGACGTCGTCGCGGGCAATCCGGAAGCGGTGCTCGGCGTCGCCACCGGTTCCAGCCCCCTGGAGACCTACCGCTCGCTCGCTGCCCGACGCGCTGAAGGCCTCGACTTCAGCCGAGTGAGCGCATTCGCCCTCGACGAGTACGTCGGCATCGCCAGGTCGCACGCCGAGTCGTACCACGCCGTGGTCGGCCGTGAGGTGGTCGAGCCGCTCGGCCTCGACCCCGCGCGGGTGCACGTGCCGGATGGCCTCGCGGCCGACCTCGACGCCGCCTGCGAGGACTACGAGGCCAAGATCGCCGCCGCTGGAGGCGTCGACGTGCAGCTCCTCGGCATCGGGGCGAACGGGCACATCGGATTCAACGAGCCCACGTCCTCGCTCTCCTCCCGCACGCGCGTGAAGACGCTCGCCCCCAAGACGCGCACCGACAATGCGCGCTTCTTCGACAAGCCGGAGGACGTGCCGGTGCACTGCCTCACGCAGGGGCTCGGCACCATCCTCGACGCGAGCAGTGTCGTGCTCGTCGCGCAGGGCGCGTCGAAGGCGCGCGCGGTCGCCGCAATGGTCGAGGGGCCCGTCTCCTCGATGTGGCCGGGCTCCGTGCTGCAGCTGCACCGCCGGGCGACGATCGTCATCGACGAGGCCGCGGCCGCCGAGCTCACCATGGCCGACTACTACCGGTACACGGTCGAGCACCGAGCCGGCGTCCAGCCCGAGGCGTAGCCCTCGAAGGCGGCCGCCGCGCCATATCGTCCGCTGCGACGAGGCTCGCCGTCGGCGTCGCGAACGTGGCGTCGCGGAAACCTCGGCTTATCGTCGGCCTATCGGCCTATCGGCCTATCGGCCTATCGGCGGGGATGCGGCCGCGGCGCATCCGCCGCTTGCTCTGGCGCGCGTGGTCGAGTGACGCTGATGGGTTTTCGTGACGCTGATGGGTTTCTCGGATGCGCGTGATGGGTTTTGCCGACCGGTGATGGGTAAAAACCCATCACAGTCACCCAAACCCATCACGCGCCTCAGGATGACGGGGTCGCCGCCGACGCAGCGCGAAGGTGGCACGGGTGGGAACCTCGGCTTTTCGGTTGCTGCGACCGGGCGACATTCGGGTGGCAATTGCGGCCTTCACGGCTCCCTCGGTGGGGCGACATTCGGGGACGGTTGCGGCATTCGGGTTCCTCGGTGGGGCGACATCCGGGGACAGCTGCGGCACTCGGCTGATTCGGCTGGCTGGGCGAGAGCCTGGGGACATCCGGGGACGGCTGCGGCATTCGGCTTCCTCGGCTGGGCGAGAGCCTGGGGACATTCGCGGCCTTGCGCTCCCTGGGCGGGAAACGGCTGCGGTGCATCCGTTGCCTGCTCTGACGCGGCAGATCGCGCGTGGTCGAGTGACGCTGATGGGTTTTCGCGACGCTGATGGGTTTCTCGGATGCGCGTGATGGGTTTTGCCGACCGGTGATGGGTAAAAACCCATCACAGTCACCAAAACCCATCACGCGCCCAAGGATGACGGGGGTCGCCGCCGACGCAGCGCGAAGGTGGCAGGGACGGCAGGATCACCGCTGGCAGGTGCGGCAGGGTGGTGCGCGCGGTGCCTGCAGTGCCTGCGGTGCCTGCAGTGCCTGTGGTGCGCGCGGTACCTGCGGTGCCTGCGGTGCCTGCGGTGCCTGCGGTGCCCGCGGTGCCTGCGGTGCCCGCAGTGCCTGCAGCGCCGGCGGCCACCGCTGCGTGGGGGCGGGCGTCGCTCAGCGAACCCACTCGCCGCGACGCATGACCCGCTGTACGCCGAGCGACTGGTCCAGTACGACGAGGTCGGCCGAGTATCCCGGCAGCAGCGACCCGACCTTCTCGAGGCCCAGGGCAGTCGCCGGCGTGGTCGACGCAGCCCGAACGACGTCGACGAGCGGCAGTCCGGCGACGGCCACCGCGTACTGCACCGCGCGCGCCATCGTGAGCGTCGATCCGGCGATCGCGCCACCCTGCGTGAGGCGGGCGACCCCGCCTCGCACCTCGACGTCGAGCGACCCCAGCGTGTAGTCGCCATCGTGCATGCACGCGGCGGACATCGCGTCGGTGACGAGCATGAACTGGTGCGGCTTCGCGACCGCGGCGAGGCGGAGGGCCGCAGGATGCACGTGGGTGCCGTCCGCGATGAGCTCGATCACCGCATCCGGGTGCTCGAGCAATGCTGTGGCGGGGCCGGGTTCGCGGTGGTGCAGTCCGCGCATCGCATTGAAGAGGTGCGTGCCGACCGTTGCACCGTTGTCGAGCGCTTCGCGGGCGATGTCGTAGGAGGCGTCGGTGTGTCCGATGGCGGCGACGACCCCGGCGTCGGTCAGCGCCTTGATGGTGTCGAGACCACCGGGCAGCTCGGGTGCGAGCGTGACCATGCGCACCTGCCCGCGCCCTGCCGCCAGCAGCGCAGCGAGATCGCGACTGTTCGGCTCGATGAGGTGCTGCTGCGCGTGGGCGCCTGGATGCTCGCGGCTCAGCCATGGCCCCTCGAGGTGGATGCCCGCGAGGATGCCCTCCTCCACGAGGGTCGCGAGCGCCGCGACCGAGTCGCACATCGCGCCGATCTCGTCGGTGACGAGGCTCGCGACGAGCGAGGTGGTGCCCTGCTCGAGATGCGTGCGCACCGCTGTCTTCGCCGCGAGTGCGCCGCGTCCGTCGCCCGCGCCGGCGTCGTCGAACCCCGCGCCGCCTCCACCGTGCACGTGGCCATCGACGAAGCCGGGCGCGATCGTCGCTTCCCCGAGTTCGACGATGTCGCCGGAGTCCGCGGGGGGCCGCCCCGAGCCCACACGCTGCACGACGGTTCCCTCGATCTGCACCCACCCGGGCGAGAGGTGGCTGTGCGGCGTGATGACGTTCGCGGCGCTGACGATCATTCTGCTCGCTCCGTCTGTTCGGTCCCGCTCACTGGTCTGTACCAGTTGTACTTTTGCTCGTGTGGACGTCGGTGTCAAGTCGGGAAGAGGAGGAGCGCGGCTCTTGGGCGGCGTCGACAGCGACCGCCGAGGCCAGCGTTTCCCGGCCCGCGACAAGCCCGCGGATCTCGGCGAGGCGTGCACGCTTTCGCCCGCGCCTTCCAGTAGCGGAAGTGCCGCCGCATCTGCCATTCTTGGCTCCAGTTCCATCAGCACCATCAGCTCCTGTTCCAGCCCCCGCTCCTCTTTCAGTGCCTACTCCCTGAGGTGACTTGGTGAATTCTGCTCGTACTCTCCCGCGCCTCACAGCTGCTGTCATCGCTGCCGGACTCGTCTTCGGCGGATTCGGGGTCGGAGCAGCGTCGGCTGCCCCGGCGACCGATGACAGCGACAAGCTGTCGGGAAGGCTGACCGCCCTTGCGGCCGTCGACGTGTCCGCTGACCCTGCGGCAGCGGAACAGCAGCTCGCAGCGGCCACGCCGACGCAGCTCGCGCTGCCGGAGTCTGGCCCGGCGAGCCTGCAGCTGAGCGGCGGCAGCGTCGCGGTCACCGTCTACTACTCGACACCCCCGCTGGCCGCCGATATCGACGCACTCGCTGCGCTCGGCACCATCG
This sequence comes from Pseudoclavibacter sp. RFBI5, assembly GCF_002931395.1. Taxonomy (NCBI): domain Bacteria; kingdom Bacillati; phylum Actinomycetota; class Actinomycetes; order Micrococcales; family Microbacteriaceae; genus Pseudoclavibacter; species Pseudoclavibacter sp. RFBI5. The sequence goes on from NZ_PSYA01000001.1 coordinate 20,136, forward strand.
ACGCGGTCGCCGCGAAGTACCTCGTGATTGGAGCGACGGTTCCGGCGGGCAATCTCGAAGCCGTCGCAGGGCTTGCGAACGTGCAGTCGGTGCAGGAGACTCTCTCGCCGGTGTCCAGCGGTTCCGCGTGGGATGCGGCCAACGCTCTGACGGTGGCGGAGCCGACGACGGAACCGACGGCGGAGCCGACGACGGGACCCGCTGTGGAACCCACCACCGAACCGGATGCGGACCCCAGCGCATCCGCTGACACCTGCCGCGCGGTGCCGGCCAACCTCACCGAGCCCCTCAATGTTCCCCTCGCGCGAGACCTGTATGGCGTGGATGGTGAGGGGGTGCGCATCGGGATCATCTCCGACTCGTACGACCATGCGACCGTGACGCTGCCGTCGACACCGGACGAGGATGTGGCCGCGGGCCTGCTCCCGGGAGCCGGCAACCCGTGCGGCTACACGCAACCCGTTGAGGTCGTGGTCGAGAGCGCGGCCCCGAGCACCGACGAGGGGCGCGGCATGGCCCAGCTGGTCCACTCCATCGCACCCGGCTCGACGCTGCTGTTCGCGTCCGGCAGCGGAGGGCAGGCTGGCTTCGCAAACGCCGTCGAACGTCTCTCAGAGGCTGGGGCCGACATCATCGTCGACGACCTCGGATACTACGACGAGACGATGTTCCAGGACGGAGTCGCTGCCAACTCCGTCAACGATGCGGTTGCGCTCGGCATCCCCTTCTTCACCGCCGCTGGCAACGACACGATCGTCGGCAGCCTCGGCGAGAGCGAAGGTCGCGTCGTCTCCTCATGGGAGGCACCCGCCTACCGGCCGACGGCCTGCCCGGCTGCTGTCGCCGAGAACCTCGACCAGTTCGACATCACCAGCGCCGACTGCATGGACTTCGACCCGGGCGCGGGCGAGGACCCCACGAACACGCTGACCTACCCGGACCTCGCCGCCTACGACGTCAACGCCCTGTTCATGTTGCAGTGGGCTGAACCCGCTGGGGCCGCCACCAGCCGCCTCGTGGTCGCCGTCACCGACGCCGCCGGCGAGCTCGTCGCGGGCAGCCCCCTCCCCGCGGCAGGCTCGCCCGTGCAGCTCGCGGGCTTCCAGCCCACCGGCGGCGACTACAACTACACGATCGTTCGAGACACCAGCGATGGTGTACCGGCTCTCAACCCGCGGGTGAAGACGATCTTCCCGAGCAGCTACCTCCGGGCCGCCGAGTACTCCGCGGGCACCGGCGGCGACATCGTCGGGCCCTCGATCTACGGACACGCCGGCACGCCCCGAGCGTTCAGCGTCGCGGCCGCCAACGCTGCCACACCGACGGAGCTCGAGAACTTCAGCGGCACCGGGCCCATGACGCTGTACTTCGAAGCGTTCCCGAGCACAGACGCACTGCCCGAGCCCATCTCGGGTGCGCCGACGCTCACCTCGCTCGACGGAGGCTGGACGAACTTCTTCGGAAGCGCTGTCCAGGGCGCTGAGGGCGTCTACTCGTTCACCGGCACCTCGGCTGCTGCACCGTCGGCGGCAGCAGTTGCGGCGCTCGGGATGCAGCTCCGCCCGGGCATCACGGAGCAGGAGCTGCGGGCCGCGATCACGGCATCTGCCGAACCTATCGGCAGCATCCATGAGTTCGTCAGCGTCGCGGACTCGGCCGGGGCCGGGCTCGTCGACGCGGCCGCGTTCCTCGCAGCGCTGCCCGCGCCGACGCCGACGCCGACGCCGACGCCGACGCCGACGCCGACGCCGACGCCGACGCCGACTTCGACGCCGACCCAGACGTCGACAGCTGTCCCGGTCACGCCGACGGCGGTGCCGGTTCCCGGAGTCGAGACCCATACTCCCGTGGCGACGAGCGCGACCTCGACTCCAGTGGCCACCGGGGAACTCGCGCAGACCGGCGTCGATTCGTCGCCTGCGCTCGTGGCTGCGATCAGCGCCCTCGCAATCGCGATCGGCATCGCCGTGACGCTCGCGAGCGCCCGCAGGAAGCTCGACAACCGGTAGCGCTCGCCGCCGCGAGTCCCGCATCCCACCGCTGCGCCGCCGCATCCCACCGCCGGAGTCCGAGCAGAGTTGTGGCGCGGTGCTGTTCGTGAGCGCGCGCGCCGCACTTTGCCACAACTCTGGTGGGGAGTGGCGGGTGCGGCAGCCGCGGGGCAGCGGCGGATGGGGGCAGCCGCGGATGGGGCGTGGCGGATGGCGGACCGGCGGCTGGGTGGGCCGAGGGGTTGGCGCGGTCACCGCTGGACTCGGCGCGGTGAGCGTGGGATTCGGCGCGGTTGTCGCAGCGAGGCGCAAGCGTTGCGACGAGAAGTAGTGGGTGCCCGTGCTCCGTCGCACGCGGACGGATGCTCGAGGAGTTGTGGCGGAGTGCTGTTCGAGAGCTCTCGGGCAGCACTCCGCCACAATCCTGCCGGACGGCTGCAGAGACGGGGGGAGGGGAGGAGGAGGCGGATGGGTGGGGCGGTGACGCGGAGCCGCGCCGGGCGACCCGGCGGCGCGAGCCGCGCGCGGGCTACCCGGTGACGAGGCGGTGCTCGTAGGCGAACACGACGATCTGGGCGCGGCTCGACAGCTCGAGCTTCGCGAGCACGTTGCGGACGTGCGTCTTCACGGTCGCCTCGCTCACGAACGCGGCGGCCGCGATCTCGCTGTTGCGCAGCCCCTTCGCGGCGAGGAGGAAGATCTCCCGCTCTCGAGGGGACAGTGCGGCGATCGCGACGTCGGGGCGTGGGGCGATCGCGGTCGGTTCCGGGGCCGGAGACGCCCCGCGAGCGATGCGCCCCACCGGCATCGCCGGGGCGTCGCCAGCGTGCACGGCGCGGATCGTGTCCAGCAGCATCTCGGGCGTCGCATCCTTCGTGACGTACGCGCTCGCGCCGTTGTGCATGGCCTGCAGCACCGCCTCGTCCTGCCTGAACGTGGTCAGCATGACGACGCGCGGGCGCGGGCCCGTCTCGTCGGCGTACGGGGCCGCCTCCAGGATGCGCCTGGTCGCGGCGATTCCGTTGAGGCCGGGCATGCGGATGTCCATGAGCACCACGTCGGGGCGTTCTCCGACGACGAGCTCCACGGCTTCCTCGCCGTCGCTCGCCGTGCCGACCAGCTCGAGGTCGGGCTGAGATTCCACGAGCATGCGCATGCCGTAGACGAACAGCTCCTGGTCATCCACGAGGGCGATGCGGATGCGCGGGGCTGAGCCTGATCGAGCGGCGCGGATGTCCACGGGCTGGGTGGCGGTGTCGTCGCTCACTGCGCGTCCTCCTTGCGGCTGGCGGCGAGGTGGGTGTCCTCGGTCGCAGCGACCCGCGGCACGATGTCCTGCGTCGGGATGAAGGCCGTCACCACGAAGACCTGGCGCTCTTTCGCCTCGCCGTCGCTCGGCTCGGCCCCCGCGGTCAGCCAGCCGCCCGCGAGGCGCGCACGCTCGCGCATTCCCGTCAGCCCGAGGCCGCTGCGCTGCGGCGGATCCTCTGCGGAACCCGAACTGCTGGCCCCGGTGCTGACGATGTTGAGGGAGAGCCCGGCGCCGCGCCAGTCGAGGGAGACCGTTGCCGACGCTTCGGAGCCCGCGTGCTTCATCGCGTTCGTGAGGCTCTCCTGCACGATCCGGAAGACGCTCAGCTCCTGCACCTGGGAGAGCCGCTTGCGTTCGCCGAGGTGTCGCAGCTCGACCTCGAGCCCGGCGTCGGAGGCCTGATCGATCAAGGCACCCAGCTCATCGAGCTTCGGCTGAGGGGCGGAGCCCGCCCCGCCGATGTCTTCGAGGAGGCCCTGCAGTTCGAGGAGCGTGCTCCGAGCGTTGTCGGCGATCTTCTGCAGGTCGTCGGCGGGCTCGCCACGCGACTCGCGGAGCAGCCTCGAGCCGTCCGCCATCGAGATCGTCACGGTCAGCGAATGCGCGAGCACGTCATGCACTTCGCGAGCGATGCGGGACCGTTCGTGCAGCACGATGACCTCCGTGGAGGACGCAGACAGCTCCTCCGCCAACGCGGTGCGCATGGCGCGTTCGCGCGCCCACTTGATCGCGAACTGGGTCGAGGTGCCGAGTGCCCAGGCCAGGACGGTCAACGCGACGAACACCAGCGCCAGCTGGGCAGCCGACGAGAGCAGGAGCTCGGGCATGGGTGGCGCGACCGTCACGCCGGCGATCTGTCCGTCTGGCCCGGTCATCAGCTGCACCATGCTCTCCTGCATGGTCAGGTCGATCTCTCCGAGGCCCAGGTTGCGCGCCATATCCTGGGCGCCGTCCTGGAAGAACAGCTCGCCGCTCGCGGAGTAGCGCTCGACACCGGCTCCGTAGCTCCCGGTCCAGAGCAGCCACTGCCCGAGGTAGACCAGCATGAACGCAAGACCGGCCGCATGGGCCACGCCTGCTGCAAGCGATCCCCAGGTGAGTGCGCCTCGCGAGCGAACGGTAACGAGGAACACGATGAGGGGCATGGCGAGGTGCACGGGCCAATCGTTTGCCGAGGCCATGGGCAGCATCCCCGACAGCTGCAGGACCGGGACCAGCAGCCCCATGCCCAGGGCGACCCGCGGGAAACGTCGCGAGATGCCGATGGCAACGCCGTAGATGACCGGTGCCGCGTAGAACGGCAGGTGGCTGTTCCACCGCCCAACCTCAGCGAAACACCACAGTGCGACGAAGAGCGCACCCACCGCGGGCTCGAGAAGCCAGCGCAGTCGGGCGGTGGAGAGGCGATCGAGGATTCGGAGCATGCTCACCAAGCTAGGGGCGATTCCGGTCGGGGAGGGCGACGTGGGCGCCTGCGGTGTCCCGTTTCATCCGAAGGGGTGAGCGGCGGCGGTGCTCGCGGCGCTGATGCCGCGCATCCGCACCCGTGATGTGCGCTTCGGGCCGTCGGCCGCCAAGCTGGAATCGCCAGCGTCGGCACCGGCGCGCCCCGCGAACCGAAGGTCGTGACCCCACCGATGACTGACAACCGCGCCGCATTCGAGCACTTCGTCGAGCTGTTCTATACGCGCAAGCGCGTGGCTGACGCCTTCGACTCCCTGGTCGCCTCCGACTACCGCCAGCACAACCCGAACATCGCCGACGGGCCCGCGGCTGCCGTCGAGGCGCTCACGCCGAAGTTCGACGGGTCGCCGGATGCGACGTTCAGCGTCGAGCGCATCATCGTCGACGGCGACCTGGCGATGGTGCACGTGCGTGCCTCCCGCCCCGGCGCCCCGGACGCGGCCGTCGCGGACATCTACCGCTTCGAGGGCGGCCGTATCGTCGAGCACTGGGACGTGCTCCAGCAGGTGCCGGCCACGAGCATCCACGACCACCCCATGTTCTGAGGCTCAGACCATGCCGGAGGTGCCGAGCAGCGAGCCGATCAGGAACGTCGCGCCGAGCGCGAGCGCGCCTCCGGCAACGACGCGGATCGTCGGTCGCAAGGGTGGGCTCTGCCCGATGCGAGCGCTGAAGTAGCCGGTCGCTGCTAGGGCGAGCAGTACGACGGCGAAGGTCCCTGGCACTCGGATGCTCTCGGGCAGGAGCAGGATCGACAGCAGTGGGAGCAGTGCGCCGGTCGTGAAGGCGAGTGCGGATGCGCCGGCCGCGGCGAGCGGGCTCGCGACGGCTTCCTCACTCAGTCCGAGCTCGGTCTCGAGATGGGCGGCGAGCGCGTCTCGTGCCGTGAGCTCGATGGCCACCTGCTGCGCGGTCTCCGGAGTCAGCCCCTTCTGCTCGTAGAGGCCCGCGAGCTCGGCGAGCTCCTCCTCGGGCTCCTCCTCGAGCTCGCGACGCTCCTTCGCGATGAGCGCGTGCTGGCTGTCGCTCTGGCTGCTGACGGACACGTACTCGCCGAGCGCCATCGAGATCGCGCCGCCCACGAGTCCCGCGGCCCCCGCCGTGAGGATCGCGGGCGTCGCGGTGGTGGCCCCGGCCACGCCGACGACGAGCGCCGCGACCGACACGATGCCGTCATTCGCGCCGAGGACTCCGGCGCGTAGCCAGTTCAGGCGGCCGTGGATGGACGCGTCGTGCGGTTCGTTCGCGTGGGCGCCGGGGGCAGGCGCGGCGGGTGCGGTCATGGGCGTCATCCAAGCACGCAGGATGCCGTGTCTGAGCGGTTCGACGGTGGCGTTCTGGTGAGTGCGACCTTTGAAGACCTCGTGCCTACTCGGCTGCGCGCGGGTCGATGAGGATGTCGAGCTCGTTCCACAGCCGCTCGGCGGCGTCGATGCGCACCTTGGTGGCCTCTGGGTCGAGCTGCGCGAGCGTTGCGACGAGGCCCTGCTGCACCGCCATGGGAACGGTGAGCGACGGGAAGAACGATGTTCCCTCTGCGGGGATCTTGATGAGGTCGTCAACGGCGCCCTCGAGCTGCGGGGGCAGGTAGTCGGTGAGTGCCACGACCGTCGCGCCCTGCCGGTGGGCGGCGTTCGCGGCCGCAACGATGGTGCGGTAGTGCCGCCAGTAGCTGCACACGATGAGCAGGTCCCCGGCCCCCATCTGGGCGACGCTGTTCGAGAGCGCGCTGTCGCGGTCGAGGAGCGCGTGCACGTGGTAGCCGGCGATCTGCAGGTTGTGGACGAGCGCCTGGCCAACCGCGGCGAAGCTGCCCATCGCCGTGACGTGCACGCGCTTCGCCGACTGCACGGCCGACGCGACGCGGGCGATCGCGACGTCGTCGATGTCGCGCATCGTGGCCGCGAGCAGTGCGGCGTCGTTGCGCAGCGCGTTCTGGAACGGAGTGTCCGTGAGGCCGTGGATCTCGGCGATGTCGACCATCGAGAGCTGTGCGAGGTAGCGGGTTCGCAGGGCCTGCTGCAGGTCCGGCCAGCCCTTGAAGCCGAGCTGCTGGGCGAGGCGCGTCGTCGTGGACGCGCTCACCCTCGCCGACGCCGAGATCTCGGAGGCCTGCGCGTAGCTGGCGGCGTTGATGTTCGTGACGAGGTAGTTCGCCAGCTTCTGGCTGGTGGGGCCGAGATTGCTGCCGGCGAGGACACCCCGCAGCCACGCGTCGGGGGAGAGTCGCGTCTCGTCGTCGGTGGGCGGTTCGACGGCTGGCATGTGTTCATTTCAGCACGGATCCGCTGGGGGTCGCGTGCCGCGGGTCGGTTCCCCGGACAATCCTGCAAGAGATTTCGCGCGGGTTACATTTCTGCAATCTCTGTTGCATGATGGATGCGGCTGGATCATGCTTTCTCGAACACCGACGTTCCGATCCCTCAGGAGAACCCGTTGTCACTCACAGCACGGCTCGATCGCCTGCCGATCAGCAAACCCCACTACGCGCTCCTCCTCATCGGCGGGCTCGGCTACACCTTCGACGGCATGGACGGCGCGATCGTCGCCTTCCTCATGCCGAGCGTCCGCGACGTCTTCAGCCTCGAGGCCGCGCAGCTCGGCCTCGTCGGCTCCGCGGCCCCCTTCGGGTTCCTCTTCGGGGCCCTCCTCGCCGGCTACCTCGGCGACAAGATCGGCCGCAAGAAGGTCATGATGTGGTCGCTGGTGCTGTACGCGGTCGCATCCCTCGTCGCGGCCCTCTCCTGGAACTTCGAGATCTTCCTCTTCATGCGCATCCTCGCCGGAATGGGAGCCGGAGCCGAGAGCGCCATCATCGCGCCCTTCCTCTCCGAGTTCGTGCCCAAGCACCGACGCGGCTGGTTCGTGGGCACGCTCGCAGGGTTCTTCTCCTTCGGGTTCGTCGCCGCCGCACTCATCGGCCGCTTCGTCGTCCCCGCGTCGGAGGACGGCTGGCGCTGGGCGCAGGTCCTCACCTTCCTGCCCATCGTCATGCTCCTCTGGTGGCGACGCTCGCTCCCCGAGTCGCCGCGCTACCTCGCCAGCGTCGGCAGGCACGCGGAAGCGGAAGCGGTGGTCGCGAGCTTCGAAGACCGAGTGCGTGCATCCACCGGCAAGGACCTCCCGGCCGTCGACCCGAACGCGCCAGAAGAGGAAGCACCCGTCAAGTTCGGCTTCATCAAGGCCGTCAAGTTCCTGTGGGGCCGCACCATGTGGCGCATCACGGCGACGACCTGGCTCATCTGGTTCGTCATCACGTTCTCCTACTACGGCTTCTTCACCTGGATCCCGACGCTCCTCGTCGACCGCGGCATCGACGTGACGACGAGCTTCACGTACTCGCTCTACATCTACCTCGCACAGATCCCCGGCTACTTCAGTGCCGCGTACCTCAACGAGAAGCTCGACAGGAAGTTCACGATCGCGCTCTACCTCATCGGCTCCGCCGGTGCGGCACTGTGGATGAGCCAGGCCAACGACCCGATCATGGTCACGGTCGCCGGCATCGTCCTCTCGTTCTTCCTCAACGGCACCTACGCCGGCGTCTACGCCTACACGCCGGAGGTCTTCCCGACCTGGCTGCGCGCGACCGGCGTCGGGATGAGCTCGTCGTTCGGCCGCATCGGCTCGATAACGGCCCCCATCATCATCGGCACCTTCGCCGCCCAGTGGGGCTTCGTCGGAGTGTTCGGCATGACCACGACCGTGCTCGTCATCGGCGTCGCCTGCACGCTCCTCTTCGCCGTCCGCACCGCCGGGCGCTCGCTCGAGGACATCACGGGAAGCGGCAAGGGCACGGACAAGCAGGCAATCGAGAAGAAGGAGAGCAACGCATGACCCCGAATGGAGAACGAGTGCGCAACGGAGAACTCGGACGGAACAGCGAGGTGGCACTGGAAGCGGTGGATTGGGCGAGCATCCACCACACGATCGAGCAGGAGGTGGGGGTCGTGCTGTTCACGGTCCTTCGCTTCACCGAGGGCGGGGCCGTCATGGAGCGCATCTACTCGTCGCACGCCGACGAGTACCCGGTCGGCGGCACGAAGCAGGTCGCGACGCAGGTGTCCCCAGACTGGGTCGCCGCCTGCCGCGACTCGGGGGAGCCGTTCCTCGGTGCCACCCCGGCAGACCTCGACCGCATCTTCGACGACGCGAGCACGATCAAGGCCCTCGGCTGCGGCTCCATCCTCAACGTGCCCATCCTGGGCCCGGGCCCGGACGGCACCCCGCTCGCCACCGTCAACATGTGCGCCCCGGAGGGCACCTACACGCCGACGGCGCAGGAACGCGCCGTGCAGATCATCGACACCGGCGTGGAGAGCGCCGAGCAGCAGGGAGCATCCGCATGACCTCGAACCTGATCATCCGCAACGCCACGTGGCTCGACGTCGACGCGGGGGAGTACCGCACGGGCGACCTCTCGGTCCGCGACGGGCGCTTCGAGCGGGTCGGTGGCCAGATCGAAGCGCAGGACGGCGTCGAGGAGCTCGACGCAGCCGGTCGATACCTCCTGCCCGGCCTCATCGACTGCCACGTGCACGTCACCGCCCACACAGCAGACCTGTCCTCGATGGGTGAGGAATCGCCGAACTACGTCGCGCTCCAGGCGGCGAAGCTCATGGGCGAGATGCTCGACCGCGGCTTCACGACCGTGCGCGACGTCGCCGGCGCCGACTTCGGCCTGCACGATGCGCAGGTCGATGGCCTCGTGCGAGGGCCGCGGCTCTTCTTCGGCGGCAAGGCGCTCTCGCAGACCGGCGGGCACGGCGACCCGCGCTCGCGGGGCCGCGACAGCCATGACGGCGAGTACACGTGCTCCCACATCGGCAGGGTCGTGGATGGCATCTCCGCCGTCCGGCACGCGGCCCGAGACGAGATCCGCCGCGGCGCGCACCACATCAAGATCATGGCCGGTGGCGGAGTCGCCTCGCCCACCGACCGCGTCGACTCCACGCAGTTCTCCGTCGAGGAGATCGAGGCCGTCGTCGAGGAGGCGACCGCCGCCAACCGCTACGTGACCGCACACGCCTACACCGCGCGCGCCATCAACCGGGCCCTCCGGGCAGGCGTGCGCGGCATCGAGCACGGCAACCTCCTCGACGACGAGTCGATCGAGCTCTTCCTCGAGCACGACGCCTACCTCACCATGAACCTCGTCACCTACTGGGCGCTCATGGAGGAAGGTCGCGAGCACGGCCTGCCGCAGGACAACTGGGTGAAGGTCTCCGACGTGCTCGAAGGTGGCAAGATCGCGCTCGAGAAGGCCCACAAGGGCGGCGTCAACCTCTGCTACGGCAGCGACCTGCTCGGCGGCATGCAGCGCCACCAGGCCCGCGAGTTCGAGGTGCGCGCCGAGTTCATGCCCGTCATCGACATCATCCGCAGCGCGACGACCACGGCCGCCCGCCTGCTCCAGCGCGAAGGTGAGCTCGGCGTGATCGCGCCGGGCGCACACGCCGACCTGATCGCCGCATCCACCGACCCGCTCGACGACGTGAGCGTGCTCGCCGAGTCGCGCCTCGACTGGGTCATGCAGGGCGGGACGCGCGTGTAGGACGGCGGGCGCCGGCCGGCCCGGCGGTTCGGGGCTCGAGAGTTGTGGCGGAGTGCTGTCCGGGCGTCGACCGGATGCACTTCGCCACAACTTCGGACGCGAAGGACAGCCCGGGCGCGCGCGGGTACCCGGACGCGCGTCAGCTGTCTAGCGAATCTCGCGCACCTCGAACTGCATGCGCGGGTTCGCGAACGCATCCTGAGCCGCGACGATCTGCAGCTCGCGCTCGCCGGAGTCGAGCGTGGTCTGCAGCAGATCGAAGACACTCGAGACGGTCGCGGAGAGTGCCTCGGCTGCCGAGCCCGACGTGCGGTAGTGCGCCGTGAAGAGGGCCGACGTGACATCGCCGGAGCCGTTCGCCTTGAACGGCAGGTACGGGGTCTGTACGATCCACGCCCCCGAATCGTCGACGGCCATCATCTCGATCGTGCCCTCAGGTCGGTCGGGTCGCTCGACGCTCGTGACGAGCACCGTGCGCGGCCCGAGGTCGCGGGCGCGCTGCACCGAGTCGAGGGTCTCCTCGATCGTCGCGGGTGTCGTGCGCGTGAGGAAACCCAGCTCGAACTGGTTGGGGGTGAGGATGTCGGCGACCGGCACGACCCGCTCACGGATCAGCTCCGGGATCGCGGGAGCGACGAAGCAGCCCGACTTCGCGTTGCCCATGACGGGGTCGCACGTGTAGCTCGCCGCCGGGTTGAGCTCCTTGGTGCGCTTGACCGCGTCGACGACGACATCCACGATCTCCTCGCCACCCAGGTAGCCAGACAGCACCGCGTCGACCTGGGCGAGCGCGCCGCGCTCCTCGATGCCGAGGATGACGTCGCGCACATCGGACGCAGGAAGGAGCGGACCGCGCCACGCGCCGTAGCCCGTGTGGTTCGAGAACACGACCGTCGAGACCGGCCACACCTCATGTCCGAGGCGCTGCAGCGGGAACACGGCGGCCGAGTTGCCCACGTGCCCGTAGGCGACCGACGACTGGATCGACAGGATCTTCATCCCCCGATCTTGCCACGCCGAGCGCTGCAGCGCGCTCGGGCGACGCCATGCGACGGGTTCGGCTGCTCGCCGCATCTCCCACGTGGGGCGGATGCATCTCCCGCCCACGGCCGAGGCCGGTGTCGGTGGCTGCCCATAGCGTTGGAGGACGGGACAGGAACACGGCCGAGAACTGGGGAAGCGAATGTCACACGAACGTCAGCAGGAGCACCCTGCCGGGGCGCCGCAGATCGCGGAAGCACCGCGAGGTCCGGCGAAGCGCATCCTCGTCATCGCAGCACTCGTGGCAGGGATCGTCGCGGTGGTGCTCGGCATGGTGGTCGGCCCGCAGCGTCAGTCGCTCGGCACGCAGGTCACCGGCGATGAGGCGCTTGCGGCCAGGGTCGTGGATGCGGTGGGCGGGCACGGTGGCTTCCGCTCCGTCGTCGTCGCCGAGGTCACACCGGAGAGCACGACGTGGGCCGGGGTGGGCAAGACGGGTGATGGCCGCAACGGGGCGGCTCCTACCAACGAGACGCTCTACGAGCTGGGTTCGGTCACGAAGACCTTCACCGCCGCGCTGTTCGCCGATGCGATCGAGCGCGGGGAGGTGGGCGCCGAAGACCCGCTCTCGACGCACATCCCCGAGCTCGAGGGAACTCCGGCCGGCGAGGTGACGCTCGCGAGCCTCGCCCAGCACAGCTCAGGCCTCCCACGCCTCGGCCCCGCCTTCGCCATCGAGTCGCTCGCGGCTTCCCTCTCCGGAGGCAACCCCTACGGCCCGCAGACGCGCGACGCCATGATCACCGACGCGGCCTCCGCTCCCGTCGACCCCGCGCAGGGCCCCGTCTACTCGAACCTCGGAGTGGCGCTCCTCGGCACGGCCCTCGTCAACGCGTCTGGCGCCGAGAGCTACCCGTCGCTGCTCGAGGAGCGCGTGCTCGGGCCCGTCGGCATGCAGTCGACGAGCATCGCCACGACCGAGGCCGAGGTGCCGGCCGAGACCACCCCAGGCTTCCTCGCCAACGGCGCTTCGACCGATCACTGGTGGGGCGAGGGGTACGCGCCGACCGGATCCTCGACGACAACCGACATCGACGACCTCGCCGCGTGGGCTGCCGCCAACCTCGACGGCTCCGCACCTGGCGCGTCGGCGCTCGAGCCGACGGCTCAGTTCGCCGAAGGCAGCGACATCGGCTGGGTCTGGCAGAGCACGCAGGTCACGAACCCCACGGCCGACTCGAACCCGACGCTCACCTGGCACAGCGGCGGAACCGGTGGGTTCGCCTCCGTCGTCATGATCGACCGCGAAGCGCAGAAGGCGGTCGTCGTGCTGGGGAACACGCAGCAGGTCGTCGACCCCATCGCCGTGTCGCTGCTCAGCGGAGCCGAGGTGCCCGACCTCGGCGCGCAGGGCTCGCTCCTGTTGTGGGTGACGTTCGGGTTCGCTGTGGTCGCTTCTGGCCTCGCCCTGCTCTTCGCGTTCCGCTCGAAGGCGGCGCTGCCCATCGTGAACTGGCTGCTGCTCGCCGCCGCGGGCCTCGTCAGCCTCTGGTTCGCTGGACCATGGGCGAGCGTCGGCGGCTGGGCGTTCGGGCTCGCTCTGGCACCAGCGCTCGCGGCGGTCGCGGTCGGCGTGCTGCGCTCTCCAGCGCTCCGCTTCCAGCCCAAGAGATGGGCCTGGCTCAGCTGGGTCGGCCTCGCCGTGGTGCTGCTCATCCTCGGGTCGACGCTGCTCGTCATCTGAGCTGAGACGTCAGTGCACCGGCGGGCCGCACGCGACCGGCGCGGCGTGCTCCGAGGTCGCGCTTACGCGCAGTCCTCGAGCACGTCGCGCATCGCATCGTGCTCGGCCTGCGTCACCCAGAGGCGGTAGGTGGCCTTCACGACGATCTGCCGTGCAACGTAGGTGCAGCGGTACGACTCCTCGGGTGGCAGCCAGTTCGCCGCATCCTGGCTCTTCTTGTCGTCGTTCACCCACCCCGCCGTCGCCTGCAGGTTCATGGGGTCGTTCGACAGCTCCACCCGCTCCTCGAACGACAGATCCTTCGCGCCAGTGCGCCACGCATTCGCGAGCGCCACGACGTGGTCGATCTGCACGAGCGGGCTGGTGTCGGGTCCCCGCTGGAAGTCGATCTCGTCCCCCGAGTACGGGTCGACGAAGACGCCCGTGTCGACTCGGCAGCCGTCCCGGTTGCGGTTGACCTCGGTCATGGATGCGGCCAGTGCGTCGTTGCGAGCGTCGCAGCCGTTGCCGTCCGGGTCCTGCCAGCCCTCGCCGAACGAGCCCTCGCGGTCGAACTCCTGCCATTCGTCGCGCGGAGCGACGTCGAGCTCGCCGAGCACGTTGAGGGCATCAGCGGCGAAGGATGTCGGATCGTCACCCTCGGCGGCGGCGGCCTCGACCTCGCCGGCGAGGTCGACGAGCTGGCTGGACCCGGGAGCGGTGCTGCCGTCTGCGGGCGACGTCGCCGGAGGGGCGAGGGGCGTGCATCCCGCGAGCAGGGCCGCGACGCCGATGAGCGCCGCGGCCGCGAGCGCACGGCGTCCGGAACGGTGAACGGAGCGGCGCGCGGTGGGCGAGGAGGTGGGAGGCACTTGGAGCTTTCTCGAGCGGGTCTGCCGCTCAAGACTGCCACAGGGCGGGGCACCGAGCACGAAGCTCACCTCCTCTCCTCGTGCGCGGACTCAGAGGGAGCGCCTGGCATGACGGTGGCAGAATGTGGGAGCCGCGGCTGCCCGCGGTCACATGCCGCACACCCCCGGGGGAACATCCATGACTGAAGTAGGCCAGACCGGCTCACCCGCTGGGTCCGAAGGCGACTCCCAGCGACCTGTTGCACTCGTCACGGGCGCAACGCGCGGCATCGGCGAGGCCATCGCGCAGGAGCTCGGTCGCACCCACCACGTCCTGGTCGGCGGCAGGGAGCCGCGCGCGGTCGCCGAAGCCGCCGCGCGCATCCCCGGAGCCACCCCGTTCGTGGCCGACCTCTACGACGAGCGTCAGCTCGCCGAGGCGACCCGCAGCATCCGCCGTCTCGACGTGCTCGTGCACTCGGCGGCCGTGCTCGGCGGGCACGACGCGATCGCCGAGAGCTCACGCGAGCGCTTCCGCCGCGCCTTCGAACTCAACGTGTTCGCGGTCGCCGACCTCACCCGCCTTCTGCTGCCGCTCATCCGCTCGAGCGAGGGCACGATCGTCATGATCAACTCAGGCTCCGGCTACGCGAGCGGCGCGGGCACGAGCGTCTACAGCGGCACGAAGTTCGCGCTGCGCGCGCTGACGGACGCGCTCCGCGAGGAGGAACGCGAACACGGCGTCCGCGTGTCGAGCATCCACCCGGGACGCGTCGACACTGACATGCAGCGGGAGCTGCGCCAGCTCGAGCACGGCAGCTACGAGCGGGAGCGCTACCTGACCCCCCAGGCCGTCGCCCAAGCTGTACGCCTCGCCGTCGACACTCCAGCTGGCGGGGCGGTCGACGAGCTCAAAATCCGCCCGATGCGCTGAGGACGCGGACCAGACCATGGGCGGCACCAACCAGATCTTCACCATCGTCGCGTTCGCGCTGCTCGTCGTGCTCGTGCTCGGCCTCGGCCTGCTCGTCGCGATCTTCGTGCAGCGACACCGGGCGAAGAAGGCGAAGGCCGCGTCGGACCTCCGGAAGGCCGAGCGCCGCAGGGCTGTCGATGCGGGCATCGCAGGCCTGCACGAGGACACCGACACGAGCGGCGGCATCTCCCTCCTTGGGCTCTCTGTGCAGCAAGCGGTACCGGATGCCCCGAGCGGCGCACCCGCGAAGCCATCGCCCTGGGCGGCGGCGCCGCGCCCTGCCGAACGGCAGGCCGCCTGGCTGTCGGCTTCAGTGCAGCGCGCGTCTGGAACCCCGGGGTCTGGGTTGCCGGGGTCTGGCGTGCCGGAGTCTGCGGTTCCGGAGTCTGGGGTGCGCGGGCCTGGAGCGCCGGTGCCCGGAGCTCCGTGGTCTGGAGGACAGGGAGCTGGAGGACAGGGAGCTGCAAGAGAGGGAGCTGCAGGACAGGGGTTCGCGGTGCGCGCGCCCGGCGTCGCGGAGTCCGGAGTTCCGGGGCTCACGGCCCATGGCGGAGGGGCACAGGACCGAGGGGCGCAGGCTCCTCCAGCCCCGCCTCGGTACGCGCCCGCTCCGCCAGCTCCGGTCGAGTCTGCTCAACGACCTGCCGCGCCTGACCTTGCCCCTCCTGCGCCAGCGCCTGCCGCAGCGTCTGATCCAGAAGCCTCCGTTCCAGCGCCGCACCAGTACGGCTCGACGTTCAGCGGCCGCGGACCCCGAAGCAGCTGACCCCACTCCCACTCCCGCCATCGCCCCACAGCCACAGCCACAGGAGCGAGCCAGAAGCATGTTGCCGGCGCGCGGAGGGTGTTCCTGGGTGACTTGTCTGTGCCCGGGGCGCAGAGACAGAGACGCGCCCCCGGCGACCGTGAAGGTCGGGCCGGGGGCGCGTCTGTCGAGTGCTGCGAGCAGCTACGCGTGCGAGGCGGCGTGGTCTTCCACGGCGTGCTCGGCTTCGGAGTCGTCACCGGAGAGGACCGCGTCGAGGCTCTCGCGCACGATGCGGAGACCCGTCTGCAGTTCATCGCTGGTGAGCGTGAGCGCCGGGAGGAACTTGAGGACCTCTTCGAAAGCGCCCGCGGTCTCGATGACGAGTCCACGCTGGAACGCCTCGGCGGAGATGCGCGAAGGCAGGTCGCGGTCGTCGAGGCTGACGATGCCGTACATGAGGCCGCGGCCGCGCACCGTGAGGCCGAACTGCGGGTAGTCGGCGGCGATGCTCTCGAGGCCAGCGCGCAGTTCGGCGGAACGCTCCGCGACCGTCGTCATGAACACGTCGTCAGCCCAGTACTGCTCGAGCGCGACGCGTGCCGTGACAAATGCGAGGTTGTTGCCGCGGAAGGTTCCCGTGTGGGCGCCCGGCTTCCACACATCCACTGCGGGGCGGAGGAGGACCAGCGACATGGGCAGGCCGGATGCGGAGATCGACTTCGACACCGTGACGAGGTCGGGGACGATGCCAGACTCCTCGAACGCGAAGAAGGATCCGCTGCGGCCGATGCCGGCCTGGATCTCGTCCAGGATCAGCAGGATGCCGCGCTCTTCCGTGATCGTGCGGAGGCGTCGCAGCCATTCGGGGCTCGCGACGTTGATGCCGCCCTCGCCCTGGATGGCTTCGACGATGACGGCGGCGGGCAGGTCGAGGCCGCTGCCGGTGTCGTCGAGCATCTTCTCGAACAGGTCGAGCGTGTCGAGCTTGTCGCCCAGGTATCCCTCGAAGGGGAGGCGGGTGACGTCGCCAAGGGTCGTGCCGGCAGCATCGCGGTACTTCTTGTTGCCGGTGACGGCGACCGCGCCGAGGCTGAGGCCGTGGAAGCCGTTCGTGAACGCGACCACGTTCGTGCGCCCCGTCGCCTGGCGTGCGACCTTGAGGGCCGCCTCGACGGCGTTGGCGCCGGTGGGACCCGTGAACTGGATCTTGTAGTCGTAGCCGCGCGGCTCGAGCACGTACTGCTCGAACGCCTCGATGAACGCCCGCTTCGCGGAGGTCGCCATGTCGAGGCCGTGGAGGATGCCGCCGTGCTCGATGTACTCGACGAGCGCCTTCGTGAACAGCGGGTTGTTGTGCCCGTAGTTGAGCACGCCCGCTCCCGCGAAGAAGTCGAGGTATTCGTCGCCGTCTGCCGTCACGAGGGTCGAACCTGATGCGCGGTCGAACACCACGGGGAATGAGCGGATGTATCCGCGGACTTCTGACTCGCGACGGTCAAATACTTCAAGGGGCGAGAAGTCGCTCATGCTCAGTTCACCTTCTGCTTGTTGACGGGGCCCGTTTGTGACGGGCCGGGCTTGCCTTTATGGAGCCGGAGGGCGGATGCGTGGGGCTGGTCGCCGCGCATCCTGAGATTCTGAGCTTACGGCTATGCCCGGGAATCCGGAGGCTGGCTTGCTACATTGTGGCCGTTCGGGCGGCGATCGTCCGCAACGAGATGGGGGTTCCATGACTGAGATCACAGTGCCTGCGCCGGTGCAGGCCCTTGTCGATGCGATCAACGACGGTGATGAGCAGGCGTTCGTCGACGCGTTCGCCGAAGACGGCTGCGTCGATGACTGGGGCCGCGTGCTCGAAGGGCGAGAGGGTGTCAGCAGCTGGGCGCAGAGTGACGCCATCGGGCAGAGCGCTCAGATGGTCATCAAGGAGGCGACGACCGAGGGCGACACGACCGAGTTGTTCTTCGACTGGCGCAGCAACCGTTTCAACGGCACCTCGCGCGCGTTCGTGACTGTCGAGGGTGACAAGATCAAGCGGTTCAGCATCCCGTCGCACCGCTAGTCGGCCGATGCGCGGCCTGGCGGTGCGGATTCTGCAGGGGGTGGCGCTCAGCGCACGGTGAAGAGGAATCCGTCGACGAGATCGGTGAGCTGGCTCGGCGTGACCCGCTGGCGCTGAGGGACCAGCCAGGCTGGCTGGATGCTCTCCAGCAGCCCTTCTCGCACCATGATGTCGGCTTGTTGCGCGTATCCGCGGGCCACATCCTCCGATAGGCCGTACAGGACGACGTCGGCGAAGCCGAGGTTCTCGGCGAACGTTTCGAGGTAGACGACTCTCGTGGGTCCCGCGCCGCGCTCGCCGAGCGGTAGCTCGTGGAGGTACTGGCTCTCTTCGCGGTATCGGTCCCAGAGCTTCGACCAGCGGCGTTGCAGGGGTGACCGCACGAAGGTGAGTGCGACGACGACGGCGAGCGCCGCGAGGTAGACGGGCACCGCCCAGGCGGGGAGCAGAGGGGCCAGCAGCAGCAAGCCGATCGGCACCACCAGGAGGCCCGCGAAGGCGCGGCTGTATGGGCTCCCGAGGAGCCGCGACACCCAGGTGCCGCGGGCCGACGTGTCGACGCGGTGGCGGTCGAGATCGGCGATGACGCTCGTCTTCAGCGCCGGTCTGCGGGCAGGATCGTCCCTGCCGGTGCGGTCGACTCGCGCCCGGTCCGCTGGCCGGCGTGTCCCCGATGGGAAGTAGGTGTCCACGAGAGTCTGCGACCAGGCAGGCAGCAGCGGATCGTCGCCGAGGAACTCGACCTCCCACCCCGTCGCAACCGGGGGCCGGTAGCCCGCGTCGGTGATTCTCGCCGCGCCACCCGCATCGTCGACCTCGTGGATGCGCAGCATCCCGCGGTGCGCCAGCCAGAGGAGCTCGCCAGCGAAGGCTGTCTCCCAGCCGCGGCTGTCGTCGTCGAGTCGTTTCAGACGGTGCTGCGCGGCCAGTGGCGTCAGCGGCAGTCTCGAGCCCGGAGAGATCGGCAATTTCATCAGGAGAAGCGCGATCGCGGATGCGGTGATGATCAGGAAGGCGGCGAACGCAATTGCTGCCCACAGGTTCTCGGTGCTGGCAGTGGTGATGGTGGTCTCGTTTCGAAGCAGCGGCCGGATCGGAACGCGCCTGGAGTCAGGCTGCGGGCACGCGGGAGGGGGGAACCGGGCTCGCGGGCCCTCCCGCGCATCCGCGCTCGATGCGCCTAGCGCTTGCCGCCGCCCAGCAGCCCGCCGAGAATGTCGCCGAGCCCGCCGCCGCCCGAGCCGCTTGCGCCGCCCGCGCCGGCGCCGCCGAGGATTCCGCCCAGGATGTCGCCGAGCCCGCCGCCTGCCGCGCCGCCCGCCTTGCTGCCGGACGCCGAACCGCCGCCGAGGATCCCGCCGAGGAGGTCCTCGAGGCCGCCGCCGGAGCTCGCGCCCGCCGTGGTGGATGCGCCCTGCTGGCCGCCGAGGAACTTCTTCGCGAGCCACGCGAGCACGATGGGTGCGAGGATCGGGAGCAGCTTCTGCACGAGGCCGGAGGTCTGGCCGCCTGGTGCCGAGCCGAGGGCGGCGGCGACCTGGTCGGTGTTGCTGCCGAACACGTTGTCGACGATCTTCTGGCCGTCGTTCGTGTCGATGTCGGCGAGCGAGACACGGCCGTCGACGAGGGTCGTGTCCTTCTTCGCCAGCGCCTGCTCGAGCGATGCGGCCCCGGCGGGGTCGGCCGCGTTGGCCTGCATCCCGCCGATGAGGGTCGGCAACGCTGCCTGGATCCCCTGCTGCGCGGTCTGCTTGTCGACGCCGAGCTTGCCGGCGATGTCGTCCACCGGGATGAGCGCGAGCAGTTCAGTGATGTCGGTCATGAGTTCCCCTTGATCGATGGCGCGGCACCGATCGTGGGGCCGCGTGAGCCCGAGGGTAGCGGTGGAGGCGGTGGATCCGCCGGAAGATCCGGATGCGGTGCGAGCGCGAGACCTGGAGAACGCGGCCGACTATCCGACGCCCCACCCGTAGGCGAGCTTGTGCGCTTCCAGCACGAAGAAGGTCTCGGTTCGGCGCACGCCGACGGTCGTCTGGAGTCGCTCCAGAAGGAGCTCCTTGTAGTGCTCCATGTCACGGCAGATCACCTCGACCATGACGTCGAAGCCACCGCTCGTGAGCACGACGTAGCTCGTCTCAGGAAGCGCGGACAGCGACTCGCAGACGCTGCGCGCAGCTCCGGGTTCGCAGTGGATGCCCACCATGGCCAGGTGGTCGAAGCCGATCGAGAGCGGGTTCGCGATGCCGACGATCTGCAGGATGCCCGAATCCTCAAGTCGCTGGACTCGGTATCTGACCGACGACGCGGGGTGCCCGGTCTCGTCGGCGATGTCCTTGAAAGAGCGCCGGCCATCCTTCTGCAGGATCGCGATGAGCTGCCGATCGATGTCGTCGAGTTCGTTCACGGCTGCTCCTCGGTTCCTGTGCTGCGGTGTCATCACGTTCTGACCTGCTTTCATGCTCGCACGACGGGGCGGGTCCTGCCGCAGCGCGCATGCTGAGGCAGGACCCGACCGAGGTGGGGTCGGACTAGGAGCCGACGTGGATGGCGCCGGTGCGGAGATCGGTCATGTCGTGCAGCGTGTACATGCCCCCGATGCGTCCCCATCCAGTGCCCTTGCCGCCTGCGCCGCCGAACGGCATGTTGATGTCCCACCAGCCGTTGGAGTCGTTGACGATGACCTGGCCCGTCTCGAGTTCCTCGATGAAGCGGTAGGCCTTGCTGAGGCTCTCCGTGAAGACAGCGGACTGCAGACCGAGGCGGTCGGCGTTCGCGATCCGAAGCGCGTCGTCATCGTCCTTCGCGGTGAGGATCGGCAGCACTGGGCCGAACGATTCCTCCTGCGACAGCAGGCTGGCCTCGCTGACCCCGTCGACGATCGTGAAGTCGTAGTACAGCCCGGTGGGGTGGCCTGGCGCTCGGCCACCGCCGAGAAGGACGTCGAAGCCGAGGCGGCGTGCCTCGTCGAGGTGCCGGTCCATCTTGGCGGCCACTCCCTCGTTGTTGAGCGGCCCGAGGTTCACGGCCGGGTCGAACGGGTCGCCGAGGACGACGTGCGAGCTCGCGTAGGCGAGCGCCGATTCGACGAACGCGTCGTGGACGCGGTGGTGCACGATGAGGCGCTCGGTCGCGCAGCAGACCTGGCCGCCGCAGTAGAAGGCGGAATCGACTGCGGCCTTCGCGGCGCGCTCGATGTTCGCGTCCTCGAGGACGACGATGGGGCCGTTGCCGGAGCACTCCATCAGCGAGCGCTTGAGGCCGGCGGTCTGCACGATCTTCGCGCCGGTCGCCGAGGAGCCGATGAAGCCGATCGCGTCGATGCCGGGATGCGACACGAGCTGCGCGCCGAACGGCCCGTCGCCGGGCAGCACGCTGACGAGGCCGTCGGGGACGCCGGCCTCGAGGAGGCAGTCCATGGCTGCGAGCACGGCAAGCGGGGTGTTGCTCGGCGGCTTCACGATGCAGGCGTTCCCGGTCGCGAGGCCCGGGGCGACGAACTCCGTGAACATGAGGAGGGGGAAGTTCCAGGGGGTGATGATGCCCCACGTGCCGACGGGTGCCCGGTAGGTGAACATGCGCTTGTCGATGTCGCTCGATGGCAGGGTCTCGCCGTAGAGGCGCAGCGCATCCTCGGCGTGCAGGTGGAAGAGCTGCGCGGCTTCCTTGATGTCGGCGATCGATTCGGCGACGGGCTTGCCCTGCTCGAGCGTCTGGAGTCGCGCGAGCTCGTCGACGCGTCGTTCGATGGCGTCGCCGATGCGGTGGCAGACCTTCGCCCGTTCGAAGACCCCGAGCTTGCGCCAGGCTTTCTGCGCCGTCCGGGCCTTCTCGACGGCCTTGTCGAGGTCGGCCTGGCCTGGCACGGCGATGGATGCGATGACCTGACCGGTGACGGGGCTCACGACGTCGGTCTGCTCCCCGGTGGAGCCATCGACGAAGTCTCCAGCGAGAAAGAGCTGGGTACGGGTTGCTGCAGGCAGAGTTGTCACTCCGCACCTCCTTGTGTGGTGAACGATCCCCTTCACCCTACGGCGTTGCATTCTCACGAACAAGCAGTTATGTTTCGCAAGAGTTACGTTTTCAGCAACTTGAGCGCCTATATCTTGCGCCGACGAAGAAGTCGGGGCCAGAGTGGGCGCAGTGCGACGGCGAGAGCATCGCCGCCCCCGAATCGATGGAGTCACGCATGTCGACAGAACAGATCCCCGCCGCGGTCCAAGCGGAACACCTTCCCAAGCGGATGCGCTGGTTCGACGGCTTCGCCATGGCGATGACCATGCCGGCCGCACTGATCGCCACGCTCGGCGCATCCATCGCCGGCCTCGGCGGCTGGGGTGCCGCCGTGCTGTGGGCCATCTCGATGCTGCTCGCGATGGGGGTCAACTGGATCTACACGGAGTTGGCGACGATGTTCCCCGACTCGTCCGGCGGTATCGCGCACTACGCCGCGGAGGCCTGGAAGAAGCGCGCGCCCTGGGTCGCACCGCTCGCCGGCGTCGGCTACTGGCTGCCGTGGGGCACGAACCTCGCCACCTACGGCGCCGTAACGGGCTCCCTCGTCATGGCCCAGTGGTTCCCCGACCAGGACTGGGTGCTGCAGCTCGGCCCGGTCTCGATCACGTTCCCCGTCATGGTGGGGCTCATCGTGATCGGCGTCATGTACCTGATCAACGTCATCGGCGTGCGCGTGACGATGACCTTCGTCTACGTGACCGCGGCGATCCTCATGATCCCGCTCTTCGTCTTCATCGTGTTCCCGCTGTTCCAGTCCGACTGGGCGCCCATGGATCTCACGTGGAACCTGCACGGCATCGAGGGCCTCCACACGGCCATCGTGTGGCTGTACATCATGGCCTGGACGACCTTCGGCATCGAAGTGTGCGCCACCTTCGCACCCGAGTACCGCGACTCCGTGAAGGACACGACGCGCGCGATCAAGGCATCCGTCCTCTTCTGCCTCGGCGTGTTCTTCCTCGTGCCGCTCACCCTCGGCGGGTACGCCGGTGAGGCCGCCATCGCCGAAGACCCGGCCACGTTCTTCATCGCGAGCTTCGCCGACCTGGTGGGCGGCGCGTCCGACTTCATGGTCGTGTGCCTCATCGCCTCGCTGCTGCTCATCATGACCACGTCGGTGGCGGATGCGTCGCGCGTTCTCTTCAACATGGGCAAGGAGGGCGTGACGGTCCGCGGCTTGGGTGTCCTCAACAAGCGCGGCGTGCCGCTCCGCTCGCTCAACGTGATGCTCGTCATGAACGTCGTCATCCTCGTGGTGCTGCAGAACCCGCTCGCGATCATCGTCACGGGCAACCTCGGCTACATCCTCACGCACCTGCTCGCCGTCTCCGGCTTCTTCCTGCTTCGCAAGGACCGGCCCGACGCGGAGAGGCCCATCAAGCTTCCCCGGTTCTTCGTCCCGCTTTCGATCGTCCTGTCCGTGATCCTCGCCATCATCCTGGTCGTGGGGGCAACAGGCTTCTCGGTCACCGGCTACGGCGGTTTCCTCGAGCTCGGCATCGCTCTCGGTCTGCTGGCGCTCGGTGTTGTCATCTGGGTCTTCGTGCAGCGGGGGACGGATCGTCGAGAGCTTCCATCAACACCCGACAGTGCGTCCACCCAAACGGTAGGTACGCAGGGTAGACACGAATAGGCACCAGCAGACAGATGGCCATCACCCCCAAACGGAGGACACCATGACCACGTTCGATCGAGCAGAAGCCGAGATCAGCGAGGAACGCGTCGCAGCATCCCTCGCCGGTGCGAAGGCGACGACCTACTGGCTCGACGACCCGGGCCGCCCGGAGGCCCTGCCCCCGCTGCGCGGCAACCACACGGCCGATCTCGTGATCGTGGGTGGCGGATACACGGGACTGTGGACCGCCCTGCTGGCGAAGGAGCGCGACCCGAAGCGAAAGGTCGTGCTCCTGGAAGGACAGCGGGTCGGCTGGGCGGCATCCGGTCGCAACGGCGGATTCTGCGAGGCGAGCCTCACGCACGGCGCTTCGAACGGCAAGGACCGCCTGCCGCATGAGTTCGCGAAGCTGCAGGCGCTCGGCCTCGAGAACCTGCGCGAGATCGGCGACACCGTCAAGCGGTACAGCATGGACTGCGACTACGAGGAGACCGGGGTGCTGCGCGTCGCCACCGAGCCCCACCAGGTCACGGAACTCGAGGACGAGGCCGTCGGAGATTCGGGCGTCGAGTTCTTCGACCGGCAGCAGGTGCAAGCCGAAGCTGCGTCGCCCCTCTACCTGGCGGGAGCCTACGAACGCGAGGGCACGTCGCTCGTGAACCCCGCGAAGCTCGTGTGGGAGCTGCGGCGCGTGGTGCTCGACATGGGCGTCGCGATCTTCGAGAACACCCCGGTCCGTTCGCTCGACGCCGACGGGGGCGGGGTCACGGTCGGGACCGACGAAGGCAGCGTCTACGCGCAGCGCGTGGCCCTCGGCACGAACGCGTTCCCCGCGCTCATCAAGCGCGACCGCTTCTACACGGTCCCCGTCTACGACTACGTGCTCATGACGAACCCGATGAGCGACGAGCAGCTCGAGTCGATCGGCTGGAAGCGGCGCCAGGGCATCACCGACCTCAACAACCGCTTCCACTACTCGCGACTGGTGACGGATGCGGATGGCCGCACGCGCATCCTCTACGGCGGGTACGACGCCGTGTACAACTACGGCGGGCGCATCAAGAAGGAGTACGACCAGCGCCCCGAGACGTTCGAGAAGCTCGCGGCGCACTTCATCGCCACCTACCCGCAGCTGGAGGGGCTCGGCTTCTCCCACAAGTGGGGCGGCGTGATCGACACGTGCACGCGCTTCTTCTCGTTCTTCGACACCGAGTACGACGGCTGCGTCGCGCATGCCGCCGGTTTCACCGGCCTCGGCGTCGGCGCGACCAGGTACGCGGCGAACGTGCTCCTCGACCTGCTGAGCGGCGAGGAGACCGAGCGCACGCGCATGGACTTCGTGAAGAAGAAGCCGCTGCCGTTCCCGCCGGAGCCGTTCGCGTCGTTCGGTGCGAAGGTGTCGCTCGCCGAGATGGCGCGCGCCGACCGCAACGAAGGCAAGCGCGGACTGTGGCTGAAGACGATGGATGCAGTCGGGCTTGGGTTCGACTCGTGAGCGGCGACGGTGCTCGTGAGGCGGATGCCGAGGCCGGTGCCGCGGACGTGAGCGGGATGCTCCCCGGTTCGGTCGTGCACGCGCGGGGTGCATCCCTGTCGCACGACCCCGTCGAGGGCTGGCAGAAGGTGAGCGGCGAGCCGACGACCGCCGCCCTCGACCTTGGTGCCTTCGCGGGCGCGGAGTTCGGGCTGTGGGAGATGTCTGCCGGGTCGATGCTCGACGTCGAGGCCGACGAGGTGTTCCTTGTCATCAGCGGCACGGCGACGGTCGAGTTCCTCGAGCCGGAACTGCCCTCGATCGACCTCGAACCCGGCTCCATCGTGCGACTCGGTGAAGGGATGCGCACCCGGTGGACCGTCACCGGCGCGCCCCTGCGCAAGCTGTACCTCGTGGAGAGCGGCAGCTAGCGGCGGCGGCCGTCGCCGCTTCCGCCGCCCTTGCCGCCGCTGCGGCTGCCGCTGCCGGGGCCGTGATGGCTTTCGGTGACCGTGATGGGTTTTTACCCATCACCGGTCGCCGAAACCCATCACGTGCATCCGAGAAACCCATCAGCGTCGCGAAAATCCCGCACGGACCTTTCTGGGCCGGCACCGAGTCACCGAGCCGCGGGACGAGGCACCGGCCCCGCGCCTCCCTTTGTCCCGGGCCGTGCCTGCCGCTGACGCCGGGGTCGTGATGGCTTTCGGCGACCGTGATGGGTTTTTACCCATCACCGGTCGCCAGAACCCATCACGTGCATCCGAGAAACCCATCAGCGTCGCGAAAACCCCGCACGAGCCTTTCCTGAGCCGGCACCGAGCCACCGAGCCACCGAGCCACGGAGTCACCGAACCACCAAGCCGCCGAGCCGCCGAGCCGCCGGGGACGGGGACACCGGGGACCGGGGACCGGGGCACCGCGCCCGCGCCCGCGCCCGCGCCCGCGCCCGCGCCACCGGCGCACCGGTGCGACGCGGGCGGTATCCCGGCTGTGGATAACGCGGAGGAGACGGCGCGCGTCCGTACTCTGGCCGCATGTCTGGACCCGAGAATCTGCCGGATGGCGCCGCAGCCGGTCCCTTCAGCGTCGGGGACGGGCGTCGCGCGGGACTGACGGCGGGCCAGCTGAACTCAGCGGAGTTCACGAGCCCGCACCGAGGCGTTCGGATGCGCGGGATCGCAACCACGCCCCTCGAGATCGCGCAGGCGTTCGTGCCGCGCCTCAGGGAACGGAGTGTTCTTGGCGGCGTGACCGCTGCCCGCGTCTGGGGTCTCCCCGTCCCGCGTCGCCTCGACGGGGACTCCACGGTGCACGTCCTCGTCCCGGCGGGCCGGAACCGGCCGGCGGGGCGCGGAATCCGGTCGCGAAGCATCCATGAACGGTTGTGGGATGCCCGCGATCTGCATGGCACGCCGGTCGCCTCGCCGGCGCTGACCTGGGCGACGGCCGCGAGACGTCTCGAGGTCTCCGAGCTGGTCGTGCTCGGCGATGCACTCGTCGCGACCTCCACGAACTACGAGCGGCTGGTCCGGCCGGACGTCACGCCCGACGGCGCGCGGGCAGCCCCAGCGCTTGCTTCACTCGAAGAGCTGGCGGGCATCGCGAATGCCTGGGGCAATCGCGAGGGGGGAGCGTCGCTGAGGGTCGCCGCCGCGCGGATTCGTCTCGGAGTGGAATCGCCGATGGAGACCTGGACCCGGCTGGTGATCGTCGCCGCCGGCCTGCCGGAGCCGGAAGTCGGCGTCGAAGTGTGGAATGGTCCGGAGTTCGTGGGACGGGTCGACCTCGCCTATCGGGCGCAGAGAATCGCCATCGAATATGAGGGTGACCATCATCGGACCGACAAGCGACAGTGGCGGAAGGACATCGGGCGCGTCAACCGACTGCAGGAAATCGACTGGTTTGCCATCAGGGCCACCGCGGCGCAGCTCTGGCCGACGCCGACACGCTTCGTGGACCAGGTGCGCGCCGCGCTGCAGAGAGCTGAGGCGCGTGGTGCGTAGCGGGCTGCGGCTCCGCCCGGCGCCAGCGGGCACGACGTCGAAGCTGGACCTGGTGAAAGCCCTCAGCCCTCACCCCTCAGCCCTCAGCCCTCAGCCCTTCCGGCCGACCATCACCGACCGCGGCGAGTAGTCCTGGCCTCTCCAGTACAGCATCACGCGCTGACGGCCGATTCTGTACTCGTCGCGGCTTCGCTCGTCTTCGTCCGGAGGGAGGGCCTCCTTCGGGGCACCGAGGTGCTCGAGGACTCCTTCGCGCGTGAACGGGGAGAGCCCCGTGATCAGGTACGACGTGCGCGGGTAGTTGGCTTCCGGGGCGTTCCGGTGCGGGTGGAAGACGAGCTCGACGCATCTCACCGCGCCGCCCCTCATGCCCACGATGAGGGAACGATCGGTGCTCCGGTAGGCGCACTGGTACGCGCCCGAGCGGTTGATCTCGATCGGTCCGTCGATGAGCCGGAGCAGCGCGAGAGCTGCGGGATCCTCGATCTTCTTGCCAAGCGCGGCCGCCGCAAGCGTGAGGTCTCCGGCCACCGTGCGCTTCGCGTCGCCGTTGACGCGCATCGTCGGCGGCGTGGATGCCGTTGGGCCGAGCGCGTCGACGAGCGCGGTGAGGCGAGCGACTTCCCGGGCATCGTCGTCGGCCTCGGAATCCTGCGCGGCTTGCTCGCGGCGCAGCGCGGCTGCTCGTGCTTCCTCGCGGTGCCGCGCGAACCGCGACGCCTCGGCGGTCTCTCCTGCCGCCGCGAGCTGCGCTTCGACGATGCGGTGTCCGTTGAGGAGCGAGAGGGCTCGCTCGCTGACGAGCAGCATCCCATCTCGCTGGGCGAAGTCGTCGTCCCTGTCCGGACGGCCGGTGGGCGCGAGCCGCTCCCAGCCCTCCGGGAGCGCGCCAGCGTACGAGACGAACTCCGGCGACTTCGTGACGGTCGCCGTGCGCAGCTCGAACCCAGTGAGGTCCGAGGCGCGCAACGCGTCGGCGAGTGCGCCGGTGACGACGAAGTCCGGGAGCACGCTGACGAGCTCATCCCCGAGCCAGCCCGCGAACTCGCAGCGCAGCGGGTCCGCCTGCGAGCGCGCGCCATTCGCGTCGTGCAGCCATTCGGCTCCGGCGCCGACGGTTCCGGTCGCTTCGGGTTCCAAAGCGTGGTGCTGCATCGTGGCTCCTTCTTCCCGAGTGCTTCTCGAGTTCAGCTTCGGTCGCTCGCGGCGAGCGCGGTCATGCGCGGGGCGGGGCGGGCAGGTCCCAGATGTCGGCGAACCTGGCCGCGATCACGGGCTGCGTCCAGATCAGCGACAGTCCGGTCGCTGCGGAGGAGATGTTGTCCAGTTCAGGGGCGAAGACCACGAACTCGTGGGAGATGGGGCGGCCGGCGCGGTCAGTGCGTCCTTCGGGATCGGGGAAGCGCAGCGCCGCCCGGTCGTCCCCGAGATGCCAGAGCTCGGAGTCGTCGCCGAGGCTCGAGAACGCCTTGTCGTACTCGGGCAGGGGGTCGGCGTAGCCGCCGTCGAGGAGGAAGCGATGCCCCCAGGTGCGGCCCCTTGTGGCCCAGATGAGCTTCACTTCTTGCTCCGAAGGAGAATGCCCTTGCGTTCGGCGTCTTCGAGGTCGAGCTTGAAGCGCGTGAGCATCGCCGTGAGGTAGTCGCGCTTGGCGAGCGCCTCCGCGTTCACTGCCTTGAGCTTGTCGCCCGCGAGCGAGGCTCCGCGTTCGATCGCATCCTTCGAGACGAAGGATGCGGCGAGCCCGGCGAGCAGGCCGAGCGGTCCCGGCAGCTTGACCTTCTTGATGACGAACAGGGCCCCCATCGCCGCGACGCCGGCCACATCGCCGGCCTTGCCGAAGATCTTCTCGGCCACCTTGCCGCCGTCGTGCAGCGTCTTGGCCCACTTGACGTGGCGCTCGAAGGGGAGGATCGCGGCCAGAGGGAGGACGGCGTCGACTCCGACGCGCTGGGTCACTTCGATCTTGCCTGGCTCGAACTTCGCGGAGGAGAGCAGGATGAAGTCCTCGGCGAACGACATCGCCTCGGGTGCTTCCACGAAGCCGCGCAGCTCCTGGCGCAGCTGGTCGAGCTCGTCGCTGACCTTCTCGACGAGGAGCGCCTTGAACCTGTGCGCATCCATACCGGGAAGCAGGTCGGACTTGGACAGCGCCAGCACCCAGATGCGCGGGAACTGCGTCAGGGGCTTCCCGTCCTTGAGGAGCTCGGGCTTGAGGCGGAGCAGCTCGGAGCGGATGTTGGTGAGGAGCGACTTCAGGTACAGCTCCTCAGAGCCCTCGTTCTCGAGGAGCAGCTGCCCGTCGACGAGCAGCAGCGCGACGTCCGAGCTGAGCAGCGCCGTGAAGGTCTCCACTCGCCGACGGGTCTCCTCGGCGCCCACCGCGGACTCCTCGAACCACTCGCCCGGGTAGTCGTGCCAGACGAGGCGCAGCGCGTCGAACGGCTTCGACTGCTTCGCCTGCTGCTGGGACCAGGCCTTCGGCCGAACCATGAACGAGTAGGCGGTGTGCGAGAAGCGAGTGGATGCGGGCACCTTCGCTGCGTTCTTCATGCCGAGGTAGCTCTGGTACAGCTTGTCGCTCTGCCCCGTGTCGTCGGCGACGACCTCGTACAGGTTGTCCTTCGCGAACTGCGGCTCCTGCGTCGGGCCGTAGAACGAGGAGACGAGCACCGTCTTCCCGCTTCCGCTGCCGCCGAAGACAGCGATGTGCTGCTCTCGCGTCCTGCTCTTCGCTGATGCCATGGGCGCGTCTCCTGCGGGTCGGGGGCGGGTTTCCGCGGGTCTCGCGGAAGTGGTGCGCGGAGCGTCGAGCCTAGGCGTTCGCCTCTGCGGCGTCCTGGGAACTGTCGCCGTCGCCGTCGCCGCCGCCCAGCTCCGCGAACTTCTGCGTCATCGTCGGGTTGCCGCGCGTGAGCTTCTTGATGGTGACGTCCTGCGCCTTGTCGTTCGCGAGGCGCAGGTTGCGTTCGGAGCCGAGGAGCGCGTCCTTCACCTTCTGGAGCCGGGCGATGGCCTTGTCGATTTCGTCGATCGCCTCCCCGAAACGGCGGGATGCGAGCTCGTAGTTGCGGCCGAAGGCATGCTGGAACTCGTCGAGTCGCTCCTCGAAGTTCGTGACGTCGACGTTCTGCGCCTTCACCGACGCCAGCTCCGCCTTGTACTTCAGGGCGCCAGTGGCCGCCGTGCGCAGGAGGCTGATGAGGGGGATGAAGAACTGCGGCCGAACGACGTACATCTTCGGGTAGCGGTGGGAGACGTCGACGATGCCCGTGTTGTAGAGCTCGCTGTCCGGCTCGAGAAGGGAGACGAGGACGGCGTACTCGCAGCCCTTCTCGGTGCGGTCCTTGTCGAGCTCCTTGAGGAAGTCCTCGTTGCGCTTCTTCGTGGCGGTGCCGTCTGCCTCGTTCTTCATCTCGAACATGATCGACACGATCTCCGTGCCGTCGGTGTCGGAGTCGCGGAAGATGTAGTCGCCCTTGCTGCCGCTGCGAGCGTCGTTGTCCTTCTCGAAGTACGCGTTCGGGAAGGCGGTGGCGCGGAGCTGGTTGAAGAGCGTCTCGCAGTGCTGCTCGAGGGTCTCCCCGAGCATCTTCGTGGACAGGCGTGCCTTCATGTCCTTGAGGCGCTCGATGGCGTCGTCGCGGTCGCGCAGCTGCGTCTCGTACTTGTCCTTGAGGGAGTTCTCGACGAGCTGGCGTTCGAGCTCCGCCCGCTGCAGGCCGTTCTTCAACTCGTCGCGTTCCTTCTCGACGCGTCCCACGGCTTCGTTCACGGCCAGCTTCTTCTGCGTCTCGAGCGCGCCGAGCTTCGCCTTCAGCTCCTGGATCTCGGTCTCCTTGGCGGATGCGGCCTGCTGCAGTTCGCTGGCACGCCGCGCCTCCGCGAGCTGCTCTGCGGCCTCGCGCTCGTGTCGTGCCGTCGCGAGTTCGTTCGCGAGCGTGTCGCGCTCCTTCTCGATCTTCTGCAGCGCTTCGGCGATCGCCAGCTTCTGCGAGACCTCACCCGCCTCAAGCTTCGCCTTCAGCTCCTGCAGCTCGGCGTTCTTCTTCGCAGCGGCCGCCTCGAACTCCTGCACGACCCTCGACTCGGCCAGTTCGATCTCGGCGCGCTTCGCCTGCTCGGCGAGCTCGAGCCGCTCGTGGAGGTCCTTCTCGAATTCGCCGTCGCGGACCTGCTTCGCGATATCCGCGTATCCGGCCTCGTCGACCTTGAACGCCTTGTGGCAGTGGGGGCAGGTGATCTCGTGCACGTCAGTTCTCCTTGCAGTGCGTCATCGGCGATGCTCCGTGTGGTCATCGTAAAGTGCACAGGCCTCGGGATGCTCGTCGGTATCGTCATCGGCGCCGCCTACCAGGCGAGATCGAAGTAGCGGGGCCTACTTCGCCGCGAGGTGCCCGATCACCACGTCGACGCGGTCGCCGACGTCCTTCTTGAGTTTCTTCCTGAGCGCCGCGCTCACCGAGATGAAGTGGTCGCCCTGCCCGGTCGGCATGAGCGCGGAGGTCACGGCCACCCCGTCGACGGTCGTGTCGGCCTTCACCGACTTGCCGGTGCCGAAGAACTCCTTGGAGCCGGGCACCTCGATGACGGACCACGAGGGCATCCATTCCGGGTTCACGATTTCACCACTGAAGACGAGCTTGTCGGTCATGGGGTGAGCGTAGCCCGCTCGTGTCAGACCTTGCTCGGTGCTCCGACCGCCGCGGCTACCGTTGCGACGGCGGCCTCGAGGCCCAGCTTCACCGAAGCCGCATCCTCCGACTCGCGGATAAACGCCTTCGCCCCGCGCGGCATGCCGCAGTAGTCGAAGACACCGTGCTCGATCTGCGTGCTGAACGACTCCTCGTAGCCGTGCCGCGCGAAGGACGCCTCCGAGAAGCCGGAGACCGGCAGCAGATGCGCCGTCAGGTGCCCGAGCTTGCCCAGCACGCGGCCGTCGTCGCCCAGCTCGAAAGCCCACCCCGTGATGAAGACGCGGTCGATCCACCCCTTCAGCAGCGCCGGCATCGACCACCAGAAGACGGGGAACACAAGGACGACATCGCTCGCGCGGTCGAGTCGCGCCTGCTCGGCGAGCACGTCCGGACCTGTGATCGCCCCGCCCTTGTAATCTGCGCGGTCGCGCGCGGTGAACCGCGGGTCGAAGCCCTCCTGCGCGAGGTGCGCGAGCTCCACCTCCACGCCGTCTGCTTCGAGGCGTTCGCGCAGATGCAGCGCCGCGGCGTGGGTCAGGGAATCTTCGTCGGGATGCGCGGTCACGATGAGCGTAGGCATCCGATCATTCTCGGGGTCCCACCTCCGACCACGCTCAGGGACGCCGGCTCGCCGCTGCAAGGCGCTCAGCGAGAGCCGTGGACGCTTCGACGAGCTGCTGCGGGCCGAGCACCGTGAAGTCGGCGTCGAACCTCGTGATCGACGCGAGGACGCCGGTCCACGACCACGAGCCGAGCAGCAGCCGACAGGAGGAGTCGTCGACTTCGGTGACCACCGCATCCGGCAACCACTTCGCGGCTTCGCGCGCTGGAGCGTGGAGGAGCAGGTCGCCCGTGCACGGCCACCGGTCTTCCGCGCTCGAGCCTGTGAACCGCGCCGCGAGGAAGGCGGCGGCGTCGCCGCTCGGCAGCTGCCGCTCCTCGAAGTGGGCGCCCAGCTGGCTCCGCGGCACGATCCGGTCCACTCGGTAGACGCGCCACTCACTCCGGTCGAGGTTCCAGGCGACGAGGTACCAGCGCCCGTTCCGTGCGAGCACCGTGTGCGGTTCGACCCGCCGAGGGGGCGTCGGGGTCGCCGCGTCGACGGCGGCGTGCGACGAGCCGCCCGCATAGTCGAACCGCAGCACGCGGTGCTCCTGGGCCGCTCGGCTCACGAGCTCGAGCACGTCTGGGTCGACGAGCTCCCCGGACCGCGCGCCGGCCGACCCCGTGAAGCGGATGCCATCGACCCGGTGCCGCAACCTCGACGGCATGACCTGTCGCACCGTCTCCAAGGCACGCGCGGCGGCATCGTCGATGTCGACCCCCAGTGCGGGCGCACCGCGCAGTGCCACCGCGATCGCGACGGCCTGCTCGTCGTCGAACCGCAGCGGTGGCAGCTCCGAGCCGGCCGCGAGGCGGTAGCCGCCCGCGGGCCCTTTCCATGCCTCGATCCGATAGTCGAGCTCGCGCAGCCGGTCGATGTCGCGGCGAACGGTGCGCGGGGTCACGTCGAGACGCTCGGCGAGCTCCAGGCCCGACCATTCTCGCCGAGTCTGCAACAGCGACAGCAGGGTGAGGATGCGCGAGGAGGTTGCCGAGGTCATGCGATCAGTGTCCCCCGAGTAGAGGACCGAACCCGTCCGCTACTGCTGTCATCCTCGCCGCAGCGGCACGAGCCGCGCACCTTCGAATCCAGTCAGGAAGCGGGAACACCATGAGCATCACCACGACGACCCACCTCAACTTCGCCGGCACCGCGCGCGAGGCGCTCGAGTTCTACGCGGGCGTCTTCGGCGGCGAGGTCTGGATCGCCACCTATGCGCAGTTCGGGATGCCCGCAGAGCTGCCGGGCGCATCCAATGTCGTGTTCGGGAGAGTGGATGCCCCCAACGGCTTCCGCGTGCTCGCCTACGACACCCTCGGCGAAGCTGCCGAGGGGCTCGCGGGCGCGGTGGGAGAGACGCGGCGGGAGCAGGGCGCCACCGTGACGACCCAGCCCTTCTTCCTCGCGGCGAGCGGGGACACGCTCGACGAGATCACCGCCTACTGGGATGCCCTGTCCGTGGGGGCCGCCGTCATCGAGCCGCTCGCCGCCTCGGCATGGTCGGCGGGCTTCGGGATGCTCCGCGACCGCTTCGGGGTGACCTGGGTGCTCGATGTCGCGGCTGCCGTCTGAGCCGCCGGACCGGGGTGTCGGCCACGGCTCACGGTGACATGTCGCCGTGGGCGACGACGCGGCAGAGCTCCACTCGCCCGTCCGGCAGGTGCCAGGCGTGCAGGCGTCTGGCACCCGCCGCCTTGAAGCCGACGGAGTAGCGGAAGCACCTCGCGCCGTCGTCGCGGACGACGTCGTGGGCGTGCGCGCCATTGCCGCTGCGCAGCGGATGCGCGCCCCTCGAGTGCAGGTGCCGACCGCGTCCGGTCACGACGTCGACGGCCGCACGCCACACTTTCGCCTGGAGCTGCGGCGCGAGTGATCTGACCGAGGCGGCGAAGGCGGGGCCTACGAGGTACTCGCCGAGCGGATGCGCGGCCCGGTCGAACGCGGAGGAGTTCTGCAGCCAGCTGACGTGGATCTGGTGGCGAGCCCATTCCTCCTGGTCGGCGAAGTCGATGCTCGGCACGCCCTCATCCCGGGCCTTCTGGAGGACTCGGAGTCGCTTCTGAACGCCCCGGAGCCGCGCCTCACTCTCGTGGAGTCTCTCGGCGAGGTCGCTGTTCTCCCGGCGGAGTGCGCGCAGCTCTTGGAGGAGCTGCGCGTCGGTCCTGGCGTGCGCGAGCCTTCGTGGCTCGACCTGCTCGCCCGCCTCCACGAGCCGGAGCGTGCCCATCGACATCACTGCTGAGGGTTTGGGTTGCGCGGACATCGGGACTCCTCACCTCGCTGGTACCTGGCGTATTCGGGCCAAGCTATGCGGGCGTCGTCAGCTGCGAAACGGTCGCTGACTCGGGGCGTCTCGGGTCTGAACTTTCCGTCGCACTGCGCTGCGGTGGCGGATGCGCGCTACTCGGGCTTCCATGGGCTGTCGTCGCGCCACGGGGCGACGTCGACTTCGTTGCCCTCCGGGTCGGCGAGCGTCCAGTGCTCCGGGGCGTTGGTTTCGTCGACGATGCGCCCGCCGGCGGCGAGCGCCGCTGCGACGCGAGCGTCAGCCTGGTCGCGTGGAACGTACACGTCGACGTGCATCGTGTTCCGCTCGGCGCGGGGCGCGTCGATCTGCTGCAGCCAGACGTTCGGTCCGACGGCGATCGGGTCGGCGAGGTCTTCGCCACCGCGCCGCTCGTACGCGAGGACTGCTTCCCAGAAGGGGAGCGCGGCATCGACGTCGACGACGTCGATCGCGATCTGGATGCTCTGCACGGCGCCCGTGCTCGCCTCGATGCCCAGCCCGCGGGCGATCTCGGAGATGCGCGCGGCGAGGGCGGTGTCTCGTTCGCTGATATCGCCCACGTCGTGGCTGATGAGGCGCACCATGACCGAGCCGTAGCGGAGGTCCACGTCGGGGTGATGGTCGGCCTCGTCGGCGGCGCGGGCGATCTCAGCAACGAACGCGGCACCTTTCGCGAAGCCGCCGGTCGTGAAGTTCGCGCGGGCACCGTCGCCCACGACCCGCCAGTCGGCGGTGCCGTCCGCTTGCCGAAATTGTCTGGGGGAGACTCGATCGCTCATGACGGCGATTCTCGCCGAAGCGGGTGGGTTATGCCGGTGA
The DNA here is from genome assembly GCF_002931395.1 of Pseudoclavibacter sp. RFBI5. Taxonomy (NCBI): domain Bacteria; kingdom Bacillati; phylum Actinomycetota; class Actinomycetes; order Micrococcales; family Microbacteriaceae; genus Pseudoclavibacter; species Pseudoclavibacter sp. RFBI5. The sequence continues at coordinate 55,314 of NZ_PSYA01000001.1, forward strand.
GATGTGGCGAGCGGGGAGCGGGCTGGAGTAGACGACGTTCGTCGTGATGCCCCCGAGCGTCGCCAGGCGGCCCGTGATCCGCTCGAGGTCCCGCATCGACCTGGCGAGCACCTTGATGATGAAGCAGTCCGCCCCGGTCACATGGTGGGCTTCCACGATCTCCGGCGTCGTCGCGACGAGGTCGTGGAACGGCTTGTAGTTGCCGGAGGGGTAGGCGAGTCGCACGAACGCCATGACCGTGTACCCGAGCGCCTCCGCGTCGACGGTGACCGCGTAGCCGGTGATCACGCCGGTGTCCGTGAGGCGGCGTACCCGCTCCGCCGTCGCGCTGGGCGACAACAGGACTGACCTGGCGACGTCGGCGATGCTGGCGCGACCGTCGGACTGCAGGTGCGCGAGGATCGCATGATCGGTGCCGTCGAGGCTGGACCGTTGATCGGGTGGCATGAGACCGAAACTACCGTGGAATCCGTTCCCTCGAGAGCGGAGGGCCGTTGAGCAAGCCTTCACTCTCCGCGCAGCCCCGGATTGAATGGATGGCACACCAACAACCGAAGGATCCGCCCTCATGTCACTCCACGCAGTCCCCGCCGTGACCTCCGCCGTCGACCTCTACTTCCAAGCGCTGCACGAGTGCGATGTCACCAAGCTCGACCGGGTCTTCGACAGCTCCGCGAGTCTGTTCGACGTCACCGACGGGACGTTCACCGCCATGCCATTCGCCGAGTGGCGCGAGATCGTCGCCAATCGACCGTCGCCGCAGTCGGTCGGGCAGGCGCGCGAGGACGAGCTGCTGTCGCTCGACTTCCTCTCCGCCGACCTGGTCGTCGCGAAGGTGCGGCTGAGGATCCTCGACCAGGTCTTCGAGGACCACCTGTCGCTCGCCAACATCGACGGTGATTTTCGGGTCGTGGCGAAGACCTGGCGCGACGCCTAACGCTGCCGCTCGGCCTCCTCCGGTGCCTCCGCGACGACGGCCCCTTCAGCCGCCTCGGCTGCCTCCGAGTTCGGCGGCGGAGTCTCCGCGTACGACTTCGAGAGGAGACGGTACTGCGGGGATGCGAACGCGACGATGACGAGGCCGAGCAGCAGGACGCTCGCGACCAGGAACACCAGCGCGATGCCGCGGGCATCGCCGTCGCCGAGCATCCACCCGAGCGACTCCTGGCCCTCGCGGGACTCCATGTATGGGATGAGCCAGAACTCCGCGATGGGGCCGATCATGAACGCGCTGATGGGCGTCGACGCCGACTCGACGGTGGCCGCGAAGCCGAACACGCGTCCCTGCTTCTCGAACGGCACCACGCGTTGGATGACGGTCTGCTCTGCCGCCTCCGCGATGGGCATGATCGCCATGAAGATGAACATGCCGACGATGAACAGCCAGCCGTACTCGCGGATGGTGAACGTCGCGCCGAGCAGGGCGACGCCGATGTTGACGATGAGGAGGGTGCGGACGGGGTTCTTCCCGAGGCCGAACTTCGCGACGAGGCCGCCGCCCACGATGAAGCCGATGCTCGTGACGCCGAGCCAGACTCCCCACATCTCGACCGAGAAGAGGGTGAGGCCATACGGGTCCATGAGCGCCATGAAGACGCCGCCGACGAGGTTGTTGAGCGTCGTGAAGAGGATGAGCGCGAGCAGGCCGGGCACGAGCATGACGGCGGGAATCGCGCCGCGGAAGTTGACCTTCGCGGCGCCTGCTTCTGGGTCGTGGGCGATGCCGCGTTCGGGGATCGACACGAAGAGGAGGTGAGCGAACGAGACTGCGGTCGCGACGATCGCGATGAGCACGGTCGGCCCCATGCCGAGCAGGCCGATCGACAGGCCGGAGAACACGCTGGTGACCATGAACGCGATGCCCTGCACCGTGCCGACCAGGCCGTTCGCCCGGTCGCGCCGGTCGGCGGGCACCAGCAGCGTGACGGTGGTCGACAGCGCGATGTTGCGCAGGTTCTCGACGACCCCGCCGACCAGGATGACGCCGGCGAAGAGCCAGAACCAGATGCCGTTCCAGTCGACGAGCGCCTCCTCCGGGAAGCTCAGGTAAAGTACGCCGGCGAGCAGGTAGGTGATGAGGGTCACCGCGCTCGAGATGAGCATGACGGCCTTCTTCTTCATGTGATCGACGATCGCGCCGAAGATCATGCCGAAGACCGCCACGAGCAGCATGTAGCTGCCGCCGATGATGGACGTCGCCAGCACCGAACCCGTTTCGAGGTACGCCCAGAAGGTGAGCGCGAACCACAGGTAACTCGTCGTGACGTTGGCGATGAGCGTGTTGACGAGCACCTGGTAGAAGCTGCGCAGGGTCGCCAGCGTCGGCACGTCCTGATGTGGCAGCGCTCGCGGCGAGGCCTCGGGAGCCGAGGAGCGTTCTTCAGGTGTGGACGGGGGTGTGGTGTCGGCCATGCGTATCCCTGATTTCCTGAATCGGTGTTCTCATCATCCACCTGTCCTCCGACATTCGGAAGCGGGTCGGGTGATGCTTGCAGGATTCACGATGACGGTAATTGCGGACGAATACTGGCCGCTATCTCTCTACGATGGGATCATGTCCACCGGATCCCGCATGCTCACGCTGCTCACGCTCCTCCAGAACCACCGGTTCTGGACCGGCGATGAGCTCTCCGCGAAGCTCCGGGTGAGCCCGCGCACGCTACGGCGTGACGTCGAGCAGCTCCGGGAGCTCGGCTACCCGGTTGAGACGACGCGCGGCGTCGGGGGCGGGTACCGGCTGAGCGCTGGCGGTTCGCTGCCGCCACTCATGGTCAGCGACGAGGAGGCCCTGGCGATCGTGCTCGGACTCAGGGCCGTGACTGCCAGTGGGGTCCAAGGGGTGCAGGACGCGGCGGTCGGCGCGCTCGCGAAGATCGTGCCAGTGCTGCCGATGCACGTGCGCAAGCTCGCTGCTGGTATCGGCTCGACGGTCGGTGCCGGGCAGGCGCGCGAGGGGGCGCCCCAGGTCGAGGTCGCCGTGCTCGCCAGCGTCGCGACGGCCTGCCGGGACCGCACGATGCTGGCGTTCGACTACGAGAAGCGTGATGGTGCCCTCTCGAGTCGGCTCGTCGAGCCGCATGCGCTCGTTCCGGTCGCCCGCCGCTGGTACCTCGTCGCGTTCGACGAGGGGGCGGGCGGCTGGCGCACGTTCCGCCTCGACCGGATGCGCGGCGTCGAGTCCTTGCCGAAGAGCTTCGGCTCGCGGCCCATTCCGGGAGGCGATGCTGACGCGTTCGTGCAGTCGAGCATCCGCAACCTGCCCACCCGTTACGAGGCGGTCGTGCGAGTCGAGGTGCCAGCCGAGGACGCACGGGCTGAGGTTGGCCAGTGGGGTGTGGTCCTCGAGCTCGAAGAAGGGTGGAGCGAGGTGCGGATGCGCACGGACGACCTCGACTACGTCGTCTACCTCCTCGCCAGGCTCGATGCCCGGTGCGAGGTCGTCGGACCACCTGAACTCGTCGACGCGCTGCGAGCCTGGGGTCGCCGGCTGCTGCGCGTCGGCCTCCCAGAGGAGGCGGACGCCCCTGAGTGACTGCGCCGGTGTCAGACGTAGCGATTCATGGCCGCGAACTCGATGGAGACGGCCCTGATGTCGTCCCAGGCGAGTGCGCAGGCGGAATCGGTCGCCGGTGGCTGCGCGGCTCGGTCGCGGATGCGTCGAGCGAGCAACTCAGGGTCGTCGCAATCGGCGACGAGGAGAAATGTCGTGACCAGGTAGTCGCCGTGTTCTCTCGCGACCCGTTCGCAGAGTCGCGAGGCGGCCTGCTCGCAGGCGGTGAGAACGATCGAATCACTGAGGCCCGGGTCCGCGAGCACCACGATGACGTGGCGCAGCTTCGGCAGCTTCGAGGAGAGTGCGACGCAGTCGTGCATGACCTCCTGGAGGAGGTCGGACAAGCTTCGGCGATTCTCTCTTCGAGAGGCGTCTCTTCCGATAACCAGGGAGACAGGAGAATCCGCCAGTTCCTCGAGTTCGGAGGGTCCGTTTTCATCGGACCGAAAACGTGGATCAAGGGCGGCAAGGCACGGTAACGCGTCGCCCCGAAGAATGAGCTTGGGCACGATCTTCCTGGCTGCTTTTCCTGCGTGACGATGCCCCGGCGCCGAAAAGGCGCCGGGGTTCGACGAAAACATGGCTTGATACCTCGTTCAAAGCTGTGAAGGAGGCGCATGGGAGCCTCCGGTGGTCTCAGGTGTCCCCGTGCGGCCTGTCGTTCTAGCTCTTTCGCTTGAACGGGTCCTCTGCCTGGGTCTTGTCTCGCTTGAGTGCGCGTCGCTCCTTCAGCGTGAGCTGTGGTGCCTTCTTCGCGTTTTCCTTGGACTTTCTGTCTGCCATTCTCTTACTCGCTTCCCTTTTCTCAGCTGGCGGGTATCCGGACGACCATAGTCCATTTCCTGCGCGTTCTCATCCTTGGGGTAAATGGCCTTTCTGGGGGCTTTTGGGCTATCATGATCGTTTACCCTTTTGTCGCCTCGCGACATGAAAGAGGAGGTTCCCGTGGAAACGGTCTGGATGACGCCGACGGCATTGCGTGCCCTGCAGGACGAGCTCGAGGCGCTGCTGCGCGTGGGCGCCGACTCGTCGGCGCGCGGCAGGGAGATTCGAAAGCTCATCGATCATGCCGAGGTCGCCGCCAAGCCCGACGATGGGCTCGTCGAGGCTGGTATGCAGGTCACGGTGCGCTTCGACGACGCCGGGCGCGAGGCGACCTTCCTGCTCGGAAGCAGGGGGCTCGCCGGGTTGGACCCGAGCGTCGCGATCGACGTCTACTCGTCGGACTCGCCCCTCGGGGAGGCCATCCTGGGGAGCCGAGTCGGCAGCACGGTGACCTTCACGCCACCGGCCGGTCAGCAGCGCGTCACCATTCTGTCTGCCGTGCCGTTCTCCTGGTAGTGCTCTCGCCCGGGGAGAACTCCCCGGGTGATAGCGGGAATTCACCGGGGAAATCCGGGTATCGTAAGCGCCTCTTCTCCGCACCTCGGTGCGAGAGCCGTAGCCGTACGACCTCCCCGATGGCTTCCGCAGATTGGACCCCCGCCATGCCCCGCACCACACCCTCCACACACGCCGCCGGCGCCTCGAACAGAGAGCGACGCGAGATCGGCCGCCGCAGCATCCTCACCGGAGCAGCCTGGTCTCTTCCGGTCATCGCTCTGGCCAGTGCCGCCCCGGCCTCCTCCGCGAGTGGCGCGACCGGCGCAGACCTCCAGCTCACGAACGGAGCTGGCTACACCGACTCCTGGTACAGCGAGGACGGTCTGCAGCTCCAGTCGCTCACGGTCGGGACCATGTTCTCCGTCACGAATCTGAGCACGGCGCCAGCGCCGACGGGATTCACGGCGCGCGCGAGCTGGGACGCCCGCTGGGCGACGGCAGTCGAATGGACCGAAGGCTCGGTTCCGGGGCCGATCACGACGGTCGGGAACGTCTCGACCCAGTCGGCCGAGCACCCGGAGTCGATCGCGGCTGGGGCGGAGGGCCGGCTCCGTGTCCTTCCCACTCAACCGAGCGCGCTGACGGAGATGCTCCCCGACCTCGCCCCCTGGAAGGTCGAGGTGATCACCAGCGGAGACCCGGACCTGAGCAACAACACCGTCACGTACACGTCCCAGATCGAGGACATCGAGCCGTGGGATGCCACGCTTTCGACCGTGTGGGGAGTGCATCCTGTCACGATCGATGGAAGCGAGTACACTTACTCCTTACCCGCGGCAGCTCACGATCACGTCCACCGGACCCAACCCGATCCCTGCCGGCGAGACCATCGAGTACTCGTTCGCGAGCCAGCCGACCGACTTCATTACCGCGTTCGACGTCGCCACGGTGGCGATCGACGGGGCTGCTCGCCCCGGCTTCCTGAACGAAGAGGACTGGGCCACGGCGCCGAGCAAGGTGTGGACCACGACGCAGGAGGTTCCCGTCGGCTCGACGCTCACCCTCGACTTCACGTTCTCAGCGGGCCCGAACGCCGAGGAGGGCGTGGTCACCTCGCTCGCCTACGGCTACCTGCGCGGCGGGAAGCAGCGCGTTCCTCGCGAGGACATCCAGTTCCTCGCGCCGCGGACGTCGCTCGCGGTCTAGTTCTCGGAGCGTTCCGCGACGAAGCGTCTGGTGACGGCGATGTCCCGCTCGCCCAGGCCAGCATCCACGAGTTCGTCGAAGGCGGCCCGCAGGGTGGGGAGCAGCACTGGGTGCGTGCCGGTCGCGTCGGCGACGTCGGCTGCGAAGGTGAGGTCCTTCACCATGTACTTGGCGACGCCGGAGGGGGAGTCGTCTCCCGTGACGAGCTTCTCGCGCCTGCTCTCGAGCAGCTTGGATCCGGCGTAGCCGCCGCCGAGCAGGTCCCAGAGCACGGCGAGATCGATGCCGCTGCGCTCGGCGAGCACGCTCGCCTCGCCGAGTGCCAGGATCGTGGACGACACGATCATCTGGTTGCAGGCCTTCGCGACCTCGCCGGCGCCGAGCGGCCCGAGGTGCACGGGGCGTCCGCAGGGGTTCAGGATGCTCGTGGCTGTCGCGACCTCGTCGTCACCTCCGCCGAGCATGATCGAGAGCGTGCCAGCCTTCGCGCCGTCTTCGCCTCCGGAGACGGGGGAGTCGATGACGCGAACGCGACCCTCGCTCTCGCTGGCCAGGCGCTCCGCGAGCTCGCGGAGCCCGGTTGGCGACACGGTGGAGCCGACCATGATGAGCAGCTCTCCTGCGCCAGCGAGCAGGCCGTCGTCCCCGGCGAGCACGGCCTCGAGCTCTGGGAGGTCGGGGAGCATGACGAGGATCGCGTCGCTGGCCGCGGCGAGTTCGCGTGGCGACTTGTGCCAGGTGGCGCCTGCTTCGATGAGGGCGGTTGCCCGGTCGGGGCGGCGCCCAGTGAGCTGGAGGGTGCCGTGCGCGGCGAGCAGGTGGCCGGCCATCGGGAGACCCATGGCGCCGAGGCCGAGTACGCCGACGCGAGGAGTGTGAGCAGCAGTGGTCATGAGCACACCCTAGCCTGCTGATCATTGTGTAGGACAGTGTCCACAGTGTTGAATCGACGTAGACTTCACCACGAGAGACTGCACCTGTCGCCACGAATCGAAGAGGATCCCATGACTGACAGCCCCCAGAAACTGCGCGCGGTCGTCGCCGTCGACCTGAGCGAGGAGCTCTGCCAGCTCGTCGAGCGCCTCGAGCCTCGACTCGAAGTCGTGCGGGACCACACGTTCTACCGGCCTATGCGAGGGCCCGCCGACTGGTCCGGAGATCCGAGCGTGACTCGAACTCCCGAGCAGCAGGCCGCGTTCGACGAGCTGATCGACTCGGCCGACGTCCTCTTCGGGCTCCCGGATGTCGACTCCGCCTCCCTCGCGCGCACGGTCGCGGCCAACCCGCGACTCCGCTGGGTGCATGCGACGGCGGCGGGCGGTGGGGGGCAGGTGAAGGCGGCGGGCCTCGGCCAGGATGCGCTCGAGCGAATCGTCTTCACGACGAGTGCCGGAGTCCACGGCGGGACCCTCGCCGAGTTCGCGCTCTTCGGCGTGCTCGCCGGGGCGAAGGATCTTCCGCGCCTGCAGCAGCAGCAGTCGGCCCGGCAGTGGACGGGCCGCTGGGAGATGCGCCAGCTCGATGAGATGACCGTGCTCATCGTGGGCCTCGGCGGCATCGGCAAGGCAGCGGCGCTGAAGTTCTCGGCCCTCGGTGCCACCGTGCTCGGCACGACGCGCAGTGGCGAGGCCGTCGAGGGTGTCGACAGGCTGGTGCCCATCGACCAGCTCGCCTCGGCCGTGTCCGAGGCTGACGCCATCGTTGTCACGCTCCCCGGCACCGATGCGACGACGGGACTCCTCGGTGAGGAGGTCTTTGCGAACGTGAAGCCGGGTGTCATCGTCTCCAACGTCGGGCGCGGCACGGTCATCGACGAATCCGCGCTTCTCGCGGCCCTCGACGACGGCCGCGTCGGGTTCGCGGCCCTCGACGTCTTCGAGGTGGAGCCGCTGCCAGCCGAGAGCCCGCTCTGGGCGCACCCGAACGTGCTCGTCAGCCCGCACACGGCCGCGCTCTCGAGCGCAGAGGAGCCCCGGATCGCGAAGCTCTTCGCCGAGAACGCGCGCCGGCTCCTCGACGGTGAGCCGCTCAAGAACGTTGTCGATATCGTCGAGTTCTACTGATTTCCCACCTGTGGGCCCGTTGCGACGTCAACGGGCCGGCAGGCGTGACGAGGCGAGGAGCGGCACCGTGCCAGAAGCTGCGGATGCATCAACGAAGGCGGGCGCGCAGGACGCGCCGGAGCGCGACCTCGCACCGGCGGTGACGCGCTCGCTGCGCATCCTGTCGCTGCTGGCCGACGCTGATGGCGCGCCCATGACGCTGAGCGATATCGCCAGGGCGCTCGGTATCGCGAAATCGTCGACCGCCAATCTGGTCGCCGTGCTCGAAGACGGGCGGATGCTGCAGCGTGTGCCGCAGGGGTACCAGCTGGGCAGGCGCACGGCCGAGCTCGGCGGCGCGTTCGCGCAGCAGTTCAACCAGATCAGAGAGTTCTTCGGGGTATGCGATGCGTCTCCCGTGCTTCGCAGCGAGCTCGTGCAGGTGGTCATGCTGGACGGCCCGGACACGGTCTACCTCGCTCGTCACGAGGGTCGACGGCGCTACCAGTTGGGCACGCCGCTGGGTTCGCGCCTGCCGGCGGCGCTCACGGCCTCGGGTCGTGCGCTGCTCATGCGTCTCGACGACGAGGAGGTTGTGGAGCTCGTCGGCGCCTCCGCCTCCTTCCCGAAGCTGACGCCGCAGAGCATCGGGACGACGCGGGAGCTGCTCGACTGCCTCGCCGTCGCTCGGGAGCGCGGCTACTCGATCGACTCGAATGGCTCGGTCGGGGGAGTGACGGGCGTCGCGGTGCCGCTCGCCTCCTGGTCGCCGAGTGATCCCCCGTTTGCGCTCGGGGCGGCTCTGCCGACGGAGCTCGCGGATGCGGAGCACGTCGCTCGCGTCGGTGTGGCGCTCATCGAGGCTGCGCGGGAGCTCACGAACCCGCTGGCAGGGCGGTAGCTCAGGCCTCGGCAACATCTCGTGCGTTCAAAGTGTTGAACGTCGTCCACTGGAGTGTTAGCTTGTGGTCAGCAAGCATGCACCGACCGGCTCACCACGGCCTCGGTGCACCGCACATCAAAGGAGATGTTTCGTGACTGAGAACACCCGGCCTCCAGTGCCGACCGACGACCCGGAGTACGCAGACAACCTGCGCCGCGCGACGTTGGCCTCGAGCATCGGCTCCGCCCTCGAGTACTTCGACTTCGCGCTCTACGGCCTCATGACCGCGCTTGTCTTCAACAAGCTCTTCTTCGACCAGAGCGACCCGGCCGTCGCCGTCATCGGGGCCTTCGCCATCTACGGCGTCGGCTTCGTCGCCCGACCCTTCGGCGGGCTCTTCTTCGGCACGATGGGTGACCGCCTCGGCCGCAAGGGTGTGCTTGTCATCACGATCGTGCTCATGGGCGGCGCATCCACCGCCATCGGCCTCCTCCCCACCTACGAGACGATCGGGCTGTGGGCCCCGGCGCTGCTCGTTCTCCTGCGTCTCGCGCAGGGCTTCGGCGCCGGCGCCGAGCAGGCCGGTGCCACGGTGCTCATGGCCGAGTACGCGCCCGTGAAGCGCCGCGGGTTCTTCTCCGCGCTCCCGTTCGTCGGCATCCAGGCCGGCACGCTCCTCGCCGCCGTGGTCTTCAGCCTGCTGACGCTCATGCCGGACGAGGCGTTCCTGTCGTGGGGCTGGCGGATCCCGTTCCTCGGGTCCTTCGCCCTCATCCTCGTCGCGCTGTTCATCCGCATGCGCCTCCGTGAGACCCCGACGTTCGTCGAGCTCGAGAAGAGCGACCAGGTCGCCGACCACCCGATCCGTGAGATCTTCACCCGCGGCATGCCGGGCGTCATCACGGGCATCGGCCTGCGCATGGCCGAGAACGGCGGCTCGTACATCTTCCAGAACGTGTCGCTCGCGTTCGTCGCCGGCACGTTCATCGCGAACCCCGTCGACCGCGGCATCGCGACCTGGGGTGTCACGATCGGCTCGCTTATCGGCATCTTCTCGGTGCCGCTCTCCGGGCACCTCTCCGACAAGCTCGGCCGCCGCGCCGTCTACCGGTTCGGCGCCGTCTTCATGCTGCTCTTCGCATTCCCCGCATGGTGGATGCTCTCGCTCGGCAACGGACCCCTCACGATCGCCGTCATCGCCGTCGGTATCGGTGTGGCCGTCAACTCGATGCTCGGGCCGCAGTGCGCCATGCTCCCTGAGCTGTTCGGCAACAAGCACCGCTACCTCGGCGTGGCCATGGCCCGAGAGCTCTCTGCCGTGCTCGCCGGCGGCCTGGCCGGCGTGGTCGGCACGTGGCTGCTCACGCTCACCGGCGGCAACTGGGTGGTCATGGGGCTCTACCTCGCGACGCTCGCCGCGATCACCACCGCAGCGACGTTCCTCGTTCCAGAGACGAAGGGGCGCGACCTGCTCCGCAAGGAGGACGCCATCCGCGTCTCCACCGACGAGGAGGACACCGGCCTGATCGACCTGCAGGACATCTACGAGGCCGCACCTGCCGCAGGCACCGCGAGCAGCGCATCCGCCGCGGTGGGGGCCAAGTCGTGAGCCTCCCCGCCGGGCTGAAGGCGTTCGACCTCACGGGTCGGACAGCCCTCGTCACGGGGTCGAGCCAGGGCATCGGCCGGGCACTCGCGGGCGGTCTCGCCGCCGCGGGGGCCAGGGTCGTGGTGCACGGACGGGACCGGGCGAAAGCTGAGCGCGCGGCGGCGTCCATCGCCGAGGCCCTCGGCCTCGAGGGAACGACGGCCGAGCCGATCGTCTCGACCTTCGACGTGACGGATGCGTCAGCCGTTGATGCCGGCATCGGCGAACTCGAGGCGAGCATCGGAACGGTCGACATCCTCGTCAACAACGCGGGCATCCAGCGGCGCGCCCCCATCGCCGAGTTCACCGACTCCGACTGGCATGAGCTGCTGGCCACGAACCTCACGAGCGCGTTCCTGCTCTCGCGCCGCGTGGCTCGCGGCATGCTCGAGCGGGGCACCGGCAAGATCGTGAACATCGGGAGCGTGCAGTCGCAGGTCGCCCGCCCCTCGATCGCGCCGTACAGTGCGACGAAGGGCGCCATCGTGATGCTCACGAAGGGGCTCTGCGCCGACCTCGCGCCGGCGGGGATCACCGTGAACGCGCTTGCACCCGGCTACTTCGCGACCGAGCTCACGAAGGCGCTCGTCGACGACGCCCAGTTCTCGGCCTGGGTGGCCCAGAGGACGCCCGCCGGGCGCTGGGGGCAGGTCGACGAGCTCGTCGGCACGCTCGTGTTCCTCTCCAGTGACGCTTCGGCGTTCGTGAACGGCCAGACGATCTATGTCGATGGCGGAATGACGGCGGTTGTGTGATGCGAATCTCCAGGATCCAGACCAGTGACGGCACCGTCACGCACGCGTTCGCCGATGGCGACTCGTGGGTGCCCTGCAGTGACCCCTACGAGGCGTTCGCACGCGGCGTCGAGCCGACGCGCGAGGGCGAGGGTGTCGCGGATGCGACGCTGCTCGCTCCGAGCGAGCCGCGCATCGTCGTCGGGATCGCGCAGAACGGCCCGGAGCATCCCTCTCCGGTGCAGGCTTGGCTGAAGAGCCCCCGCACGGTCGTGCCGAGCGGAACCCCGGTGGCGCTGCGCCGAGGCGTCGGCAAGGTCGTCATCGAGGGCGAGGTGTGCGTCGTCATCGGCCGTGACGCGGTCGACGTGTCTGCGGAGGACGCGCACACCGTGATCCTCGGTCTCACCGCCGTCAACGACATCTCGAACCCAGACCGGGGCAGCATCGACCCCCGTAACTTCGAGGGCAAGGGCGGCGTCGGCTACACGCCGCTCGGCCCCTGGATCGAGACGGGAGCGGACCTCGCCGCCGCCGAGCTCGAGGTGCGCATCAACGGCGAGCGGAAGGTGCTCACCGGAAGCCAGGAGCTGCCAGCGGGCATCGCCGAGTGCGTCGCCTACGTCACGAGCTGGGTGCCGCTCGGCCCCGGCGACATCATCATGACGGGCGCCCCGAAGTCGGGGTTCGCGGCCCAACCCGGGGACCTCATCGAGATCACCGTCGCGGGCGTGCCGCTGGTGACGCCGTGCGTCTGACTCACGAACCATTCGACGTGCAAGGAGATCGCAAGTGACCCAGGAGAACCTCGGAGTCGTCGCCCACGGCAAGGGCGACCTGCGGCTCGACGCCCTACCGGAGCCGGAGCCGACCCCGGATCAGGCCGTCGTCGCGATCGCGTATGGCGGCGTGTGCGGCTCGGACCTGCACTACTGGATGCACGGGGCCGCGGGGGAGTCGATCCTCCGTGACCCGCTCCTCCTCGGCCACGAGATCGTCGGCACCGTGCTCGAGGCAGCGGCTGACGGGAGCGGCCCTCGGGTCGGCCAGCAAGTCGCCGTCCACCCCGCCACGCAGGGTGAGGATGGCGTGACGCCCTACCCGGCCGAGCGACCGAACCTCTCTCCTGCCGGCACCTATCTCGGCTCTGCCGCGCGCATCCCGCACACTCAGGGGGCATTCGCGCGTCGAGTCGCCCTGCCAGCACGCATGCTCCGCGCGCTGCCAGCGGGCCTCGACCTCAAGCTGGCATCCCTCGCCGAGCCGGCCTCCGTCGCCTGGCACGGAGTCGGGCAGGCTGGAGACGTGCGAGGCAAGCGGGTGCTCGTCATCGGCGCCGGCCCGATCGGCGCGCTTGTCGTCGCCGTGCTGAAGCACCACGGCGCCGGCGAGATCATCGCGAGCGATCTCCACGAGCTGCCGCTCGCCGTCGCCACCGAGCTCGGGGCGAATCGCGTCATCGACGCGCGCGATGCGGCTGCGATCGCCGCCGTGCACGCCGACGTCGTCATCGAGTCGTCTGGCACGGTGCCTGGGCTCGCCAGCGCCATCCGTGGCGCCGGTCGCGCGGGCCGCGTCGTCCTGCTCGGTCTGCAGCGCAGCGGTGAGGTCCCCGCCCTGCTGTCGCTCGCGATCACTCGCGAGCTGACCCTCGTCGGCTCGTTCCGCTTCACCGACGAGATCGACGCCGTGATCGGCGCGCTCGCCGACGGCTCACTGGTCGTGGATGCAGTGCTCACGCACGAGTTCCCGGTCGAGCGGGCGCTCGAGGCGTTTGCCGTGGCCGGTGACGCCTCCAGGTCGTCGAAGGTGCTGCTCTCGTTCGCCGACGCCGACGCCGACGCCGACGCCGACGCTCGCGTGGACGGGGCCGCGTCGTGAGCGCTGCGGAGGCCGAAGGCGCCGCGCGTCCCGCTCCTGCGCATCCGCCCATGGTCGTCATGGGGGTGCAGGGCACGGGCAAGACCACGATCGGCTCGGCACTGGCGGCCCGACTCGACGTGACCTTCATCGACAGCGACGACCTGCACCCGCCCGCCAACAAGGCGAAGATGTCGGCGGGAACACCCCTCGACGACGAAGACCGTGTGCCCTGGCTCAAGGTCATCGGCGCGACGATCGCCGCCAACGCCGCCGAAGGGCGCGTGACGATCGTCGCCTGCTCGGCGCTCAAGCGCTGGTATCGGGAGCTGCTGCGCTCGAGCGTGCCAGAGCTGCGCTTCATCCACCTGTCAGGCCAGCGCGACCTCGTCGCCTCACGCCTCGCAACGCGACAGCACGAGTTCATGCCAACGACGCTGCTCGACAGTCAGTTCGAGGTGCTCGAACCGCTCGCGCCCTGGGAGGCTGGGGTCGTGGTTCCCGTCGCGGGCACGCCAGTCGAGATCGTGGACGCGATCGTCGCGTACCTCGAAGGAGCCGAACCCTCCGAGGCCTGAGGGGCCATCAGAGCTCGACCTTCACCGTGCTCGCGAAGTCGACGCCAGTCGCATCGACGAGTGCCCCCACAAGCGGGTGCCATGGGCGAGTGTTGGGCCCGGACAGCACGAGCTGCCGCGGCCTGCGTGCCGTGAGCGGGCGCATCACGAGGTCGTCCGGGAGCATCCCGCGCCCCAGGGACGGGATGACGGCGACACCCATGCCCTGCTGCACCATGCGGAACATCGTGCTCATCTCGCGGACGCGGTGCGAGAAGACGTAGGGGAGCCCGAGCTCGTCGTGCATCTTCCTGACGTGCGTCTCGCATCCGCCCGTCGACACGATGAGGCCGTCGTCGTCGAGCTCGTCGAGCGGGATCGAGTCCTGCTGCGCGAGCGGGTGGTCGGCAGGCACAAGCGCGGCGAACTCGTCCGTGGCGACGAGGAGCCCGCCTGGCGGCGCGGGGGATGGCTCGACGAGGACCGCGGCGTCCACGAGTCCCGCTTCGAGCCACTCGGGCATCTCCTCGTCGTCGCCCTCGTAGATCGACACGGCGATGTTGGGCAGCCGCGCGGACCACAGGGCCAGCAGGTCAGGGACCAGCCCCTGGCAGACCGTCGCGACCGCCCCGAGTCGGACGGTGCCGGACAGGGTCTCGTCGCGTCTCACGGCGCTCTCCAGCGCTGAGACGGAGGCCAGCGCGGCTCGGGCATGCTCGATCACGCCGAGGCCGAGCGCGGTGAGGGTGATCCCGCCGTCGCGGCGCAGGACCCGGCCGCCGACAGCCTTCTCGAGGCCCGTCACGGAGTGCGAGATCGCCGACTGGCTGACCCCCAGCTCGGTGGCGGCAACGGTGAAGGACGCGCGATCCACGACCGTGACCAGCGCACGGAGCTGGGCGATGGTGACGGTCATGAGATCTCCTCATGTGGGGATGAAGCAGATGCATTTGCCTCATGTAGGGGTGCCGCCAACAATAAGTCCCATGAGTCCTACCGGCAACACCCGCGGCACCGTCGCCGCCTTTGTCGTCCTCTCCCTCGTCTGGGGCGCGAGCTTCCTCTTCATGAAAGTCGGGCTCGAGGGGCTCAGTCCAGCGCAGCTCGTGTTGGGACGCCTCACGCTGGGGGCCGCGGCACTCGTCGCGATCATGCTGGTCACTCGGCGACGCTGGCCCAGGGGGCGGAAGATCTGGGTGCACATGCTCGTCGTGTCCCTCGCGCTCGCGGTTGTGCCCTATTCGCTCTTCGCCTGGGCTGGGCAGTACATGCCGAGCAGCCTCTCGAGCATCTACAACGCGACGACACCCATCATGACGCTCCTGCTCATGCCGCTTGTGCTCGTCGGCGAGCGGCTCACGCGCACGCAGGTCGTCGGCCTCGTGGTCGGTCTGAGCGGGGTCGTCGTGCTCGCGGCCCCCTGGCAGCTCATCGGCACGGGCCAGGTGCCCGAGCTGCTGCCCGCCCAGCTCGCCTGCCTCGGCGCCACCATCTCCTACGGATTCGCGGGGCTCTACATGCGCCGGTTCCTCACGAGTTCGGGATACGACACGATCACCCTGTCGACCGTCCAGATCGGCCTGGCCGCCGTCATCGTGTGGCTCCTCGCGCCCCTCACCGCGCGGGGCGAGGTCGCGATCGACCTGCCGGTGCTCCTGGCCGTCGCGGGGCTCGGCGTGCTCGGGACCGGACTCGCCTACATCTGGTACAACCGCATCCTGCACGACTGGGGCCCGGCCCGCGCATCCACCGTCACCTATCTCTCGCCAGTTGTCGGCGTCATCCTGGGGGTCGTGGTGCTGGGGGAGTCGGTGCACTGGAACCAGCCGCTCGGCGGTCTGATCGTTGTGGTGGGGGTGCTCGCGAGCCAGGGGCGCGTGCCCGGGATCCGGGCTCGAACCGCCGTCGCCGCCCCTGTCGCTGCTCCCGTCGAAGGTGTGCTGCCAGTGGAGTCGAGCACGCGGGAATAGATCCGCACGCGCTACGTTGTATGCATATGCATGGAGTTGGGAATCCAGAACCAGGACCGACCCGGCCCGTGCATCCACAACGAAAGGGCTGAACATGCAGTTCGGAATCTTCTCCGTCAGCGACATCACACGCAACCCGGTCACCGGCGAGACGCCGAGCGAGGCCGAGCGCATCGACGCGATCGTCAAGATCGCCCAGAAGACCGAAGAGGTCGGCCTCGACGTCTTCGCCATCGGCGAGCACCACAACCCGCCCTTCTTCTCCTCCTCGCCCGCCGTGCTCCTCTCGCACATCGCGGCACTCACGAAGACGCTGCGCGTCTCCACGTCGACGACCCTCATCACGACCAACGACCCCGTGCGCATCGCCGAGGAATACGCGATGCTGCAGCACCTCTCCAAGGGCCGCATGGACCTCATGCTCGGCCGCGGCAACACCGCTCCCGTCTACCCGTGGTTCGGCAAGGACATCCGCTCCGGCCTGCCCCTCGCCCTCGAGAACTACAACCTGCTCCACCGCCTCTGGCGCGAGGACGTCGTCGACTGGGAAGGCAAGTTCCGCACTCCCCTGCAGGGCTTCACCTCGACGCCCCGCCCCCTCGACGACGTGGCACCGTTCGTGTGGCACGGCTCCATCCGCACCCCGGAGATCGCCGAGCAGGCCGCCTTCTACGGCGACGGGTTCTTCGCGAACAACATCTTCTGGCCGAAGGAGCACTACATGCGCCTCATCGACTTCTACCGCCAGCGCTACGAGCACTACGGCCACGGCAAGGCCTCGCAGGCGATCGTCGGCCTCGGCGGGCAGGCGTTCATCGCCAAGAACTCGCAGGACGCGAAGGACCAGTTCCGCCCCTACTTCAACGAGGCGCCCGTCTACGGCCACGGGCCGCGGATGGAGGACTTCATGCAGCAGACCCCGCTCTCGGTCGGCAGCCCGCAGGAGGTCATCGACAAGACCCTGACGTTCCGCGAGCACTTCGGCGACTACCAGCGCCAGCTGTTCCTCATGGACCACGCCGGCCTGCCGCTCGGAATGGTGCTCGACCAGCTCGAGCTCCTCGGCTCCGAAGTGGTTCCCGTGCTGCGCCGCGAGCTCGAGGCGCTCCGCCCCGCCGAGGTCCCCGACGCGCCCACGCACGAGTCGCTTGTCCTCGCGAAGTACGGCGACGCCGCGCCGCGCCAGCCGCGCCCCAACGAGAACCGCGGCGACAACGTCACCGGCTCCTCGCCCTACCAGGACACCGCGCTCGTCGCCTAGCGACCGCGAAGCGAGTGCGCGGGGCCGGCCCATTCGACCGGCCCCGCGCATCCGTTCGGCTCCTCGCCTCTCCTCTTGGCTCTCCCCTCAGCTTCAACCCGTTCGGAAGGACTTCCATGACCAACGCACAAGGCGCCTACCGCGTCGCCGTCGTCAACGCCGGTATCAGCGACCCGTCGTCGACGAAGCTGCTCGCAGACCGCATCGAGCGTGGCGTCTCCAAGCTCGCGGCGACACGAGGCCGTGACGTTGTATCGACGCACATCGATCTGCGGATGCTCCTCCCCGAACTGCCAGCAGCCCTCGGCTCGCAGAGCTTCGGCCCCCAGTTCGAGCGCGCCATCGCGGCGCTCCGCGACGCCGACGGCATCATCGCGGCCGCCCCCGTCTACAAGGCCGGGCCGAGCGGACTCTTCACGTCGTTCTTCCAGACCCTCGACAACGACCTCCTCATCGCCAAGCCCGTCGTGCTCGCCGCAACCGCCGGCACTGCGCGTCACGCGCTTGTCGTGGACGAGCAGATGCGGTCGATGTTCGCGTACCTGCGCACCATGACCGTGCCCACGTCGCTCTTCGCCTCAACCGAGGACTGGCAGGATGCGGGCCTCGGGTCCCGCATCGAGCGCGCATCCGTCGAGCTCCTCGCCCTGATGGAGGCTGGCGTCGAGCAGACGATCCGCGGCGACAACTGGGGCGGCTACCAGCACGAGCTCGGCAGCGCAGGCGGAACCGAGCTCGGCATCGAGCTGAACTCCGACCTCATGCGCATGGCCGCAGGTGGAGGCGCGGCCTAGCCGCGCTGCGGTTCGCCGCTGAGGCTCTGATCAGACCGAGTCGGGACAATGGGGGCATGACTTCTCCGAGAACCGACCTCCGCAAGCGCGCGATCCTGGCAGCGGGACAGGGCGCGCTGACCGCCCTCTACTACGCCACCCCTGACGTGATCTCGTCGAGGGCTGGTCGCGGAGTCGCGAAGACGATGCTGGCCCTCGGCGTCGGCGGGCTCGCGGCGTCGGAGTACGACGAGCTGAAGATCGGCAAGCGCGGACGCATCGAAGACACTGACCTGCTCGTGCAGCCGGCGGCGCAGGCACCGGGCGAGCTCATCGGCGGCCCAGGCGAGCAGGCTGATGCGCCACACCCGGCGTCGGGCGAGCGACCGAACGGTGAAGACGGTGCAGACGGGAAGCCGCAGAGCTTCTCCCAGTTCTGGATCTCGCTCTCTCCGGCGAGCCGGGTCGCCCTCGGCGGGCTCGCCACGGCTGCTGGAGCCGGGGCGATCCTCGCCGCTGTCGCCGGCGAGCGGTGGATCTACCGCTTCGGCGAGCGTCGCGCCAACGGCGGGGTGACGGCCGCGCACACCAAGACGGGCCTCGTGATCGGCGGCCTCACCGCGCTCATGGCGCTGATTCCGCCGCCCGAGGACAAGTAGGCCCTCGGCCGCGGGCGTTCCCTGCGGCGCGAAGCCGCGGCTGTCCAACTTCCGTGACGCCGTGCTTGCGCTGACGCCCCGGCGGTCCGCCGGTGCCGAATCGTCACGGAAGTTGGACAGGAAACGCGATTCCGTTCGCGGCGACGCCCATTGCCGCAGCAGTCCAGTCGTGCAGGAGTGCGGCGGCGCCGAGGCCCAGCGCTCAGAATCCGGCGAGCACCTCGTCGATGATGGCAATGCCGCGGAGCGCATCGGCGTCGGTGATGACGGCGGGTGGCACGACGTGGATGCGGTTGTCGGCGACGAACGGCAGCAGGCCGCGGGCCACGAGCTGCGACTTGATGGTCGCCATGTCGGCCGCGGCGAGCGGGGCGCGCGTCAGCGGGTCGCTGACCAGCTCGACCGCCCAGAAGACACCCTTGCCGCGCACCTCGCCGACGACGTCGTGGCGTGCGGCAAGCTCGTGCAGTGCGGGGCCGATGACCTCGCGTCCGAGGCGGGCCGCGTTCTCGACGATGCCCTCCTCCTCCATGGTCTCGAGGGTCGCGACGATGGATGCGGCGGCCAGTGGATGCCCCGAGTACGTGAGCCCGCCTGGGAAGACCTCCTCATCGAAGCGCGCGGCGATCTCCTCGGAGATGATGACCCCGCCGACCGGCACGTAGCCCGAGTTGACGCCCTTCGCGAAGGTGATGAGGTCGGGACGGACATCGTAGGCATCGAACGCGAACCACTCGCCGGTCCGCCCGAACCCGGCCATGACCTCGTCGAGGATGAGCAGGACGCCGTAGCGGTCGCAGATCTCCCGCACGCCGGCAAGGTACCCGGGCGGCGGCACGAGCACGCCAGCGGTTCCGGGGATGCTCTCGATGAGGATGGCCGCGACGGACGCGGGGCCCTCCGCCTGGACGACGCGCTCGAGGTGTCGAAGTGCCCGTGCGCTCTCCTGCTCGGGCGTCTCGGCCCAGAATTCCGAGCGGTACAGGTACGGGCCGAAGGCGTGCACGTGGCCGCGCGCGTACTCGTTGGGGATGCGTCGCCAGTCGCCGGTCGCGACGATCGCGGCTCCCGTGTTGCCGTGGTAGCTGCGGTACAGGGACACGACCTTGTCGCGCCCCGTCGAGAGGCGGGCCATGCGAATCGCGTTCTCGACCGCATCCGCACCGCCGTTCGTGAAGAACACCTTTGAGAAGCTCTCTGGGGCGTGCGACAGGATCAGCTCCGCCGCCTTCGCCCTTGTCTCGTTGGCGTGCGCCGGGGCGATCGTCACGAGCTTCGCGGCCTGCTCCTGGATGGCCGCGATGACCTTCGGGTGCTGGTAGCCGATCGTGACGTTCACGAGCTGGCTCGAGAAATCGAGGTACTCGTTGCCGTCGAAGTCCCACAGTCTCGCGCCTTCGCCGCGGGCGATGGGCAGCGGCGAGATCTTCCCCTGAGCTGACCAGGAGTGGAACACCGAGGCGAGGTCGCGCTCGCGAACGTCCGTGTTGCTGAGGTGGGTGCTGAGGGTGGGAGCGGTCATGTCTCCACTCTGCGGCCCGGAATGCGTCGCGTTCGTGGTCAAATCGGTGAGAATGGGTGCCATGACTCGACAAAAGCGTCAGCATGGTTCCGCACCCAGGGGGCTCGCGTGAGTGTCACGCTGCGCGAGCTCGTGGAGGAGACCGAGTTCAAGCTGCGGGTGCTGCACGCCGCGGACGCGAGCGCACTGGAACGCGAGCTCGTTTGGGCGCATAGCTCCGACCTCGGCGACCCGACACCGTGGCTCGAAGCCGGCCAGCTCCTGCTCACCGACGGCATGCAGTTCGCGGTGTCCGAGGCGCCGGACCCCGGAGCGCAGCCGCAGAGCGCCGCGAACGGACTGCGCTCGCCGGTCTCCGCGACCGCGACCGTTCGATTCCAAGCGCTCGCCAGCGAGGACGTCTTCGACGCGTATGTCGCCCGACTGCGGGCGGCCGACATCGCGGCGCTCGGCTTCGCGACCGAGGTCATCCACGCGGAGGTGCCCGCTGCCCTCGTCGCCGCCTGCGAGCGCCACGGCCTGACGCTCGTCGAGGTCGCCGAACGCACCCCGTTCATCGGCATCATCCGCTACCTCGCGGACCAGCGCGCCCTCGAGCAGCGAGCGCGGCTCGAATGGTCGCTGCAGGCGCAGCGCAAGCTCGCGAGGGCCGCCCTCAGGCCCGGCGGTCTCGGCGCGATCCTCGTCGAGCTCGAACGGCAGCTGGAGAGCTGGGTGGCGCTCTACGACTCGACGGGGCTCCGCGTGGACGCGCAGACGCGCATCCGGGTGCCGGAGAGCGAAGCCCCTGAGATCGAGCGGATGGTGCAGAGCCTCCTCGCGCGCGGCGGTCGCTCGGGGGCGCACCTGCACGGCGAGAGCGGTGACGTGACCCTGCAGACCGTCGGCCAGCACGGCCAGCTCCGCGGGGTGCTCGCGGTCGGCGGGCGAGCCCCGCTTGATCTGGCGGGCAACGACCTCGTCGCGAGCGCGATCGGTCACGCGTCGATCGCGCTCGAGCAGAATCGGGAGCTGGATGCGGCCCGCGGGCACCTGCGCGTCGGCCTCCTCGAGCTGCTCCTCGCCGGCGAGATGGAGGTGGCGACGCGCACTGCCGAGACGGTGTGGGGCAAGCTCCCCGCGGCTCCGATCCGGGTCATGCAGGCGCGGGGCGGCGAACCCGGGCAGGCGCTGCTCGACCGGCTCGAGCGGCTCGCGGGGTCCGGTCCCGAGCCGATCTTCTTCGCCGCACGGGACCACGACCTCGTGGCGATCGTGCCAGCACGAGGGGGCGCGGCACTGCTCGAGGCGCTCATAGAAGCTGGCTTCTCGGCCGGCGCCTCCGCGCCCGGCGACTGGCCCGAGCTGCCGCGACTGCTCGCGGAGGCGCGCAAGGCCGCGGAGCGCAGCACGCCGAACCGGCCGTCCGTGCGGTTCGAGGACCTCGCCACGACGGGGATGCTCGGCGCGCTCGAGGCGGCCGACGGCCGAGTCACCGCGCGCCGCGTCCTGCAGCCCCTGCTCGAGCATGGGGAGCAGGGCCGCCTGCTGCTCGACACGCTCGCCGCCTGGACGGAGGGGAACTGCGCGTGGGACCCGGTCGCGAAGTCACTCGGCATCCACCGGCACACGCTTCGCAGCCGCGTGACCACGGCAGAGCAGCTCCTCGGCATCGACCTGCAGTCCTTCGCGGGGCGGGCCGAGGTGTGGTCGGCGATGCGCCTCCTCGACGACGCCTGACTCAGCGCGGCGGCTACTGCCCGTTCCGGAGCCGGTCTGCGAGCTGCCGCATGCTGAGGGCGCGCTTCTGCCAGAAGGTCCACATCCCGAACCACACGAACGGGGTCAGGAGGCCAGCACCCAGCTTGAGCTGGTCGCGGTAGAGCGTGCGACCGCCGGGCAGCGGCGAGACGACCATCGTGTGCTCGAACGTCGTCATGACGGCCATGAGTCCCGACTCCGGGTACCCGCGGTCGCGGAGCTCGTGCATCCCGTCTCCCAGGTCGCGGTACTGGCCGTCGATGACCTGCGTGCCGAGCGGAACCACGCCGAGCAGGCGGATCTCGACGCGGTGGGGGCGCTCGGGCGACCAGCGTTCGGGGAAGCCGCCGGGTTCGAGCGAGCGCACTTCCGCGAGTGGGCCCGCCACTGCGCGGAAGGCTTCCGGCCGTTGGAGGGCGTCGGCGAGCAGTTCGGTTGGGCAGTCGAGCTCGAGCTTGAGGAGGATTCGCACGTGTGCATCCTCCCTCGTGTCTCCGCGCGGCACCTGCACGTCTCGCCCGTCCGCGACAGCGTTGTGGCTTGATGCTGCTGCCGCGGTACCGAAGCGCATCTCGCCACAACTCTGACGCGGGGAAGCGGGCACGGGGCGCCCGCAGGGCGGGCGCCCCGCCTCCTAGTCGTTTTCGGGGAAGCCGAGGTTGATGCCGCCGTGCTTGGCGGGGTCGAGCCAGCGGCTGGTGACGGCTTTCTCGCGGGTGTAGAAGTGGAAGCCCTGGAGGCCGTAGGCCTTGGAGTCGCCGAACGCGGAGTCTTTCCAGCCGCCGAAGGAGTAGTAGGCGACGGGCACGGGGATGGGCACGTTGATGCCGATCATGCCGACCTGGATCTCGTTCTGGAAGCGGCGGGCGGCGCCGCCGTCGTTGGTGAAGATCGCGGTGCCGTTGCCGAACTGGCCGGTGTTGATGAGCTCCACGCCTTCCTCGAAGCTCTTCACGCGCACGATGCCCAGGACGGGGCCGAAGATCTCTTCCGTGTAGGCGCGGCTGGTGGTGGGGAGGTTGTCGATGAGGGTCGGGCCGAGCCAGAACCCGCCCTCGGCGCCTTCTGCGCTGATCTCGCGTCCGTCGACGAGCACGTCGGCGCCGTCGTCGTGGGCGATCTGGATGTAGGAGGCGATCTTGTCGCGGTGCACTTCCGACACGATGGGGCCCATGTCGGGTTCTGCGTGCGTGTCGGTGGGGGTGCCGTCACCGATACGGAGCCCCTTGATGCGCTCGGTGATCTTCTCGATGAGCTGGTCCGCGACGGGCTCGATCGCGAGGACGATGCTGATGGCCATGCAGCGCTCGCCCGCGGACCCGTAGCCGGCGTTGATGGCCTGGTCGGCGACGAGGTCGAGGTCGGCGTCGGGGAGCACGAGCATGTGGTTCTTCGCGCCGCCAAGGGCCTGCACCCTCTTGCCGTTCTTGGAAGCGGTCTCGTAGATGTACTGCGCGATGGGGGTCGAGCCCACGAAGCTGATCGCGGCGACGTCGTCGTGGTTGAGGAGGCCGTCGACGGCCTGCTTGTCGCCGTGCAGGACGTTGAAGACGCCGTCGGGCAGGCCCGCTTCTTTCCAGAGCTCCGCGAGCCAGATCGCGGCGGAGGGGTCCTTCTCGCTCGGCTTGAGCACGACGGTGTTGCCGACCGCGATCGCGATGGGGAAGAACCACATCGGGACCATCGCGGGGAAGTTGAACGGGCTGATGATGCCGACCACGCCGAGGGCCTGCTTGATGGAGAACACGTCGACGCCGGTCGAGGCGTTCTCGGTGAAGTCGCCCTTCATGATGTGGGGGAACCCGGTCGCGAGCTCCACGACCTCGAGGCCCCGCTGGATCTCGCCAGCGGCGTCGGAGACGACCTTCCCGTGCTCGGAGGTGATGATGCGCGCGAGCTCGAGCTTCCGCTCGTTCAACAGCTCACGGAAGCGGAACAGCACCCCTTGGCGCTTCGCGACGGAGGCGTTCGACCACGAAGGGAACGCCGCCTTCGCCGCCGCTACCGCCGCGTCGATCTCCGCCTGCTCGGCGAGCGCGACCTGCTTGGTGGCGACGCCAAGTGCGGGGTTGAAGACCGGCGAGGTGCGCGCGGGCGTCGAGGTCGAGCAGGCGCCGTCGATCCAGTGCTGGATCGTGGGAAGGGCAGAGTCCACGTGATGCTCCTCGGGGTGCGGGCTTGTTCTGGCTGAAAACATGGTCAGCCTACGGACGGGCACCGACGTTCGAATAGCGGCTTTGTAGAGCCGCGTCCCGGTATTCGACCAAACTGGCAGCGGGTTTTGCGACAGACTGGCACCGACGAACCGTGCGACCGAGGAGCGAAATGTCCGAGTACCGAGTGCAGAATCCCGCGACCGGCGAGATCATCGAGACGTTCGACGACGCGACGGATGCGCAGATCGAGCAGGCCGTCGCGAGCGCCGACACCGTGTACCGGGAATGGCGTGAGCGCAGCGTGCAGGAGCGGGCCGCTGTCGTGCGACGCGTCGCCGCGATCTTCCTCGAGCGCAAGGACGAGCTCGCCCACCTCATCGCCGTCGAGATGGGCAAGTCCGTGCAGGAGTCGATCGACGAGGTCGAGTTCGCTGCGTCGATCATCGACTACTACGGCGTGCACGGCCCGAGCCTCATCACCGACGCCGAGATCCCCAGCACCATTCCCGGCAAGGCGTTCATCGAGCATCGTCCCGTCGGCACCCTGCTCGGCGTCATGCCGTGGAACTTCCCTTACTACCAGGTGGCGCGCTTCGCGGCACCGAACCTCGTGCTGGGCAACACCATCCTGCTCAAGCACGCGGACATCTGCGCGCGGTCGGCCCTGACCATTCAGGAGATCATGGAGCAGGCCGGCGTCCCGGTCGGGGGCTACCAGAACGTCTTCGCGTCGCACGATCAGATCGCGACGCTCATCGCCGACTCGCGCGTGCAGGGAATCTCGCTCACGGGCTCCGAACGTGCTGGGGCGATCATCGGGGCGCAGGCGGGCCGGAACCTGAAGAAGTGCGTGCTCGAGCTCGGCGGCATCGACCCCATGATCGTGCTCGACTCGGATGACGTCGCGGCTGTCGCGAAGCAGGCGTGGGACTTCCGCGTCTACAACGTGGGCCAGGTCTGCAACTCGAACAAGCGTCTCATCGTCATGGACGACATCTACGACGAGTTCGTCGAGGAGCTGAAGAAGCTCGCGACGGGACTCGTCCCCGGCGACCAGCTCGACCTGGCCGAGGGCCAGTTCGCGCCGATGTCCAGCCGAACGGCGGCCGAGACCGTGGAGGCTCAGGTGCAGAAGGCGGTCGCGGAGGGCGCGACGCTCGAGATCGGCGGAGTGCTGTCCGACGGCCCGGGAGCCCACTACTCGCCGGCCGTGCTCACCGGCGTCCCACGCGACTCCGAGTCGTACGGCGTCGAGCTCTTCGGTCCCGTCGCGACGGTCTACCGAGTGTCGAGTGACGAGGAGGCGCTCGACCTTGCGAACGACTGCGCGCTTGGTCTCGGTGGCTCGGTCTTCTCGAGCGACGAAGCGCGCGCGACCCGTATCGCGCAGCGCCTCGAGGTGGGCATGGCGCACGTCAACACGATCGCGGCGGAGGCGGCAGAGCTGCCGTTCGGCGGGGTCAAGAACTCGGGCTTCGGACGCGAGATGGGCCCCATCGGGATCGGCGAGTTCGCCAACAAGCGCCTGTTCTTCGTCTCCGCCTGAGCGCAGCGGGTGCCGAGCTCAGCGCTGACCGTTCAGGTCAGTTGCTGCGGTTCGTGCGCTCGATGACTTCCTGGCCCGTGTTGGGGTCGATGACCTTCCGGGTCGTCGACGTGGACTGCTTGCGGCGCAGCGCCGTGACGAGGCTCAGGATGAAGACGACGACGCCAGCACCCATGAGGATGTAGCCGATGGTCTTGAGGTCGACGAAGCCGTCGAGGTCGATGTTGATGGCAAACGCCAGGATGGCGCCGATGACGATGAGTGCGATGCCGCTGCCGTAGCCCATTGGATGACCTCCGTGTCGGATCGAGCGGACGTCGCTCGGGGGATGCCTCAAGTTTCGCACCGCTCGCGTCGTAACTCGACTCCCAGATGTCGATTCGTGCGCGGCGACGAGAATCGGTCAGGCGAGGGGGCGTCGATCAGGCCATGATGGACGCATGGAAGACGAGCAACTGATCACCGTCCTGAGTGACGAGGAAAGCCGCGCTCTGCTGCGCGCGACGACCTTCGGTCGCATCGCGTTCGCCGTGAACGGCCGTGTGGAGATCTATCCGATCAACGTCGTGTTCAGCGAGCGCGATGGTGAGATCGTCTTCAAGTCGGCGCCCGGCTTCAAGCTCGCGGGGGCCTCCATCGCGAAGGAGGTCGTGTTCCAATCCGACGCCCTCGGCGACGGGTTCGCGACGAGCCTCGTGGCACGCGGGGGAGCCCGGGTGCTCAGCACGGAGGCTGAGCTCGAGAAGGCGGAAGCGCTCGGCGTGCGCCCGCTCATCGCGGCACCCAGGAACGAGTACGTGGCGATCACGGTCGTCGAGGTCTCTGGCCGCCGCTACATCACCGGTGAAGAGGCCGAGCCCCTCATCGACACCATCGCCTAGGCATGCCGGATCCCCTGTTGAGTGCCGCAGCTTCCGGCGTCACGGAGCCCGACCCCGTCGACCGGCTCATCCTCGATGAAGCCGCCGAGCTGGGTGTGGTGGATGCGCCGCTCGCGGTCGTCGGCGACGCCACGGGGGCGCTGGCCGTCGCGGCCGCGGAGCGCTTCGACCTGGACACGGTCCGCACCTTCCACGACGCCGTCTCGGAGGAGCGGGCCAGCGACGATGCAGTGCGGGCGAGCTTCCGTTCGCTCAAGGCCGTTCGCTTCGGCTTGGAGCCGGCGCTGTTCGACGGCGTTCGCCTCGTGCTGCTGCGCCTGCCGAAGTCGCTCGCGGAACTCGATGAGATCGCGCGCCTCGTCGCGGCGCACGCGCATCCAGAGGTGCGGATCGTCGCTGGCGGACGCATCAAGCACATGAGCCGCGGAATGAACGAGACCCTCGAGCGTTCGTTCGAGCGTGTGACGGCGAGCCTCGGCAGGCAGAAGTCGAGGGTGCTGCACGCGAGCGCCCCGAAGGCGGAGCTGCGAGGCGCGGCGTCGGCGTACCCGATCGTGCAGAGCTCCGACGAGCTCGGCTTCTCGATCGCGAGCCACGGTGGTGCGTTCGCGGGCCCGCGCCTCGATCTGGGCACGCGTGAGCTGCTCGCAGCCCTGCGTGACCTCCCCGCAGACGAGCTCCCGGAGGCGGGCCTCGCCGTCGACCTCGGCTGCGGCACGGGCGTGCTGGCCGTCGCGCTCGCGAGGCTGCGACCGGAGCTCGAGGTGATCGCGAGCGATCGATCCTGGGCTGCCGTGTCCTCTGCTCGCGAGACGGTGCGAATCGCGGGGGTCCAAGACAGGGTCGAGGTGCGCCGCGAGGACGCGGGGTCGAGCATCGAGACCGGTTCCGTGGATGTGGTGCTCCTCAACCCGCCGTTCCACGACCGGCACGAGGTGGTCGAGGACATGGCGCATCCGCTCTTCGAGCAGGCCGCGCGCATGCTCAGGCCCGGTGCCAGCATGCTCACGGTGTTCAACTCGGGTCTGGCCCACCGTGCGGCGCTCGAGCGGATCGTCGGCCCCAGTACGCAGATCTCGCGCGGTGCCAAGTTCACGGTGGTGCTCAGTCGCAGGCGCGGCTGATCGCGACGAGAAGTGGCGGATTCGCGCCTCCGGGCGGGCATCCGGTCGGTAGGCTGGGGAACTGAACCGGAGGCGCAATGACCGATCTCATCCACATGCTTCGCGACTGGATGCCGAAGCAGCGCTGGTACTCGGGCGGTGAGGGTCGGACGCCGCAGCTCACGCACCTCGGCAGCTACGTGCTCGCCAACCCGAACGGGGAGGCCGGGGTGCATCTCGTCACGGTGCCGTGCATCCTCGATTCCTCCGGCGATGTCCCGGTCGTGTACCAGGTGCCGATCGTGCTCCGCGAGGTGGATGCGCGCGTTCCCGCGCTCGGGTACATCGGGTCGATCAGCAACGCAGCCGGGCGTGTGAGCGCCGTCGTCGATGGTCCGCACGACATCGCGTTCGCTCGGGCGCTCCTGGCGCTGCTCGAGCGCGAGGGGCACGCGGCGGGGGCCGGTGGGCGGACGGACATCGCTGCGTACGGACTGCCGATGCCCGGGGCCGTGCTCGGCAGCTTCGTGACGAGTCGGGTGCTGTCTGGGGAGCAGTCGAACTCGTCGATCATCTGCGAGATGCGCATGCCAGATGGGGGCGCCGCTGCCCCGCTCATCCTCAAGGTCTTCCGCATGCTGCACGATGGCGAGAACCCGGAGGTGACGCTGCAGTCGGCGCTCGCCGCGGCCGGTTCCGTGCGTGTGCCGCCCGCCATCGGCCACCTGTCGGGCTACTGGCCCGACCCGCGCGTCAGCAGCGGGCGCGCCTCTGGCAACTTCGTGTTCGCGCAGGAGTTCCTCCCCGGGGTCGAGGATGCGTGGCGGGTGGCGCTGCGCGCCGCCGAGACTGGGGACGACTTCGGTGACGCCGCGTACACGCTCGGGGAGGCGACCGCTGAGGTGCATCGCACGCTCCGCGAGGTGCTGCCGAGCGTCGAGGCGAGCGCCCTGAAGGTGCAGGCTGAGGTCGACGCGATGCGGCAGCGCCTGGATGCGGCCATCGCCGTCGCCCCGGCCCTCGAGCGCCTGCGGGGTGCAGCGGAGGAGGTCTACGCGCACGCCGCCGAGATGCACTGGCCGACGCTGCAGCGGGTGCATGGCGACCTGCACCTGGGTCAGGTGCTTGCCGTGGAGGGCAGCGGCTGGGTGTTCCTCGACTTCGAGGGAGAGCCGCTGCGCAGCATCGAGCAGCGCAATACGGCGGATGCCCCGCAACGCGACATCGCCGGCATCCTGCGATCGTTCGACTACGTCGCCGGGTCGTTGGAGATGACGACTGGGCGGGATGTCGCCGGTGACTGGGCCGCCCGTGCTCGGCAGTCGTTCCTGAACGGCTACGCCGCGGCCGTGAGTGGCCAGGAGCGAATCGGGCGTCACACGGGCGCGATCACGCTCGACAGCCGGGCCGCGCGCAGGCAGGCGCGTGACTTCGACGATGCCAGGGGCACGCGCGACGCGAGAGGTGGGTCTGGTCCCTTCTCGCAAGGGGGTCAGTCGAGCTCGCTGCCGCTGAGCGCTGCGGAGTCGGCCGCGCTCATCAGGGTCTTCGAGCTCGACAAGGCGCTGTACGAAGTGATCTACGAGGCATCTCAGCGGCCGGCCTGGCTCAGGATTCCCGTGCGCGCGGTGCAGCGCATCCTCGCCTAGGGGCGCTGCCGGTCTCGACGGAGCCGACCGCGATGCGTGGTCGGCTGCCGTTGTCCACAGATTCGCCCCTCCACCGTTCCGGGCGTCGCGCCGCGAGTAGGTTCGCGAGTACGCAATCGGGAGGAAGCACGTGCCGCGCACCACGACGTTCGACAGTTCACCCGGCGACCCGCGAGGGGTGCCGAGCACGGGAGGCTACTCGCCTGAGGTGTACGACCTCCTGCTGGATGCTGGCGGCAGGCTGGCCGCCTTCTATGCCGCGCGAGCAGCGCGTGCCCGCAGCGACCTCGAGTCCAGGCGGTGGCTGGGGAAGCTCGCCGAACTCCGCGAGGAGGTCGCGGGCGTCGACGCCCAGTCGAACGTGAGCGTCGTCCGGAAGCGCAACGAGCTGCTGGAGCGGCACCGGGCAGAGGCGAGCATCGTCGCCAGCGGGCGCGGCAGCGGCAGGGCAGTCCGGGGCACCGGATGAACGCGACGGTGATTGCGCCACGGCAGACACGCACCACGAGAGGACGAACATGACCGACATGCCCAGCGACGAGCCCATCGACGACTACGACCCGATGATCTACGACGCCATGCGCGAAGCCGCGAACCGGCTCAGGGGTCTTTATGTTGCTCGACAGAATGAAGCCGGCTCTGAACAACAGCGACAGCACTGGCTGGAGAAGCAGATCGCCGTCAGGATCGAGGCGGATGAAGTCGACACGTACTCGCTCAATGCGGTGCAAGCTCTCCGGGCGTCGTTCGTCGCACGGCTCAAGGCGGAGGACCATTGAGCTCGGAGTCAGAGGTCACCCGCGAGCAACTGCGCGAGATCTTTGAGAAGTCCATTCGGCCGGAACTCGATGCTCTCCGATCTTCCCAACGAGCCTCGGAGCCGACGCTCGTGCTTGTTGGAGCACAACCCGGTGCCGGGAAAACGCGAACGGTGGGTCGCGTGCAGAAGGACTTCCGAGGGGCTATCCCGGTTATCGGGGACGACCTGCGAGTCTTTCATCCCGACTACGTGAGCGTGATGCGGGAGGACCCGCTTCGCATGCCGGAGGTGACGGCGCAGGCTGCTGGCGCGTGGGCGCGCATGTCGAGCGACTACCTGCGGGAACGTCAGGCATCCGTGGTGTTCGAGACGACGTTCCGACAGCCGGACGCCGTCGTCGCGACGGCCAAGGAATTTCGCGATGCCGGCTACCGCGTCGAAGTGCGCGCGCTTGCCGTGCCCGAAGCGGTCTCGCGGCTCGGCGTGCTCTCGCGGTACGCGGAACAGGTCCGCGACCAAGGGGCCGGCAGGTGGACCCCACAGGCATTCCACGACGTCGCCGCCGAGCAGATGCCCAAGTCGCTCGAACGGGTCATCGCCGAGGGGCACGTCGACCGGGTGCTCGTCGTCGACCGCGGCGGTCGTGCCCTCCACGCAGCCGACATCGACACGAACGCTGCGAGCACAACCGGCGCGCGCGACGGCGCCGACGCCCGAGCAGCCGTCATCGCCGGAAGGGGCCTCGACAACCTCACCCCGAGCGACGCGAACACCTGGCTCGCAGCACTCGACCGAGACGCGAACTTCGTGCTCAGACAAGCCGATCTCGGCGGCGACGTGCTCGCCACCATCGATGACCTCCGAGCCGACGCACCCCACATCGCGGCCCGCGCCCACACCACGCAGAGCCCCGCCCACGCGGAGACGTCGGCAGCGCTCGCGGCCCTCGGCGCCCGCACCAGCGCCGCACGCGAAGCCCTCAGCCACGGCGAGCGGCCCACTCGAGCGGGCGCGGTCGAGGAGCGCGCGCAGGGCCCGCGCCTCACCACCGAGCTCGCCACGGCGCTCGGACACACCACCAGCCCACTCGCCGACCCAACCCGCTCCCACACGTCCACCCGTGCGCGCACGCAGCAGGCTTCCCCGCAGCACGAACGCGACGAACGCTGACCTCCGGCACCGCACCCGTTCAGGCGACGCTGCGCAGCTCCGGTTCGCGCACCCGCAGGAACGGCACGTACGGCACGACGAGACGCTGCGCGATGCGGCCGAGCACGCCGCCGTCGGCCGCCAACTCGACCTCAGCGCCACCACCCATGAGAACCGCCACCATGTTGCGCTTCGCCGTCGTCCCCCACTGCTCCAGAACCGCCGAGTGCCCCGTCAGCACGTCACCGAGCGACAGCGCCGCACCCGCAGCGCGCTTCCCCTGCGCCGCACCGAGCACCCCCGTCTCCAATCGAACCACCCCGGGCGCATGCGCCGGATCCACACCATGCCCGAAATGGCCGACCCGCCCCAGGAACGGCAGGTGCACGTTGATGCCCAGGATCGGACCGACGGAGGGATCGACGGGAGCGAGCAGCGAGTAATGCGGCACGCGAGCCGACACGGGCAGATCGTCGAGCGACGCCACACCGTGCCCCAGCCCGGCACTCGACACGTGCACGACCCGGTCGACCCGCATCCCGAGTGCCATCGCCCGCCCCGTCACGCCGCCGCCGAAACTGAACCCGAACGCCGTCAGCTCCACGCGCCCGTCACGGGGGATCGAGTTCACGAACCCACCCAGCTTGCGCGCCAGCCCATCCGCCATCGCCGCCGACAACGCCAACGGGCCACGCGGGAACCGCCCGCCCTGCCACACGACGAGCCCGGCCGTGCCAGCGGGCGCGAGCGTAATGAGCTCCGACATGGTGTGCGCCTTGCCCTCGAAGTCGAGCAGCCGCGACTCGTTGCCGGGCACGAACACCCCCACCGACGTGACCCCCTCCGCGAACGGAGACGCGAACGGGTCCTCCGACTCCGAGATCGCCGCGCCCACGTACTCGACGATCGAGTCCCGCTCGGGATCGAACGCGAGCACGAAGCGCGGCTTCCCGCCGCGGTCGACGAAGCCACGGCCCCCGTGCAGCTCCCGCAGCTGGTGCACGAGCCGCTCGCGGTCGCGCAGCTCCCCGCGGCTCGCATCCGCCAGGATGCTCTTGATCTCACCACCCGCGAACGCACTCGCACTGCCGAGCGCACGCTCGATGGAGGCGCCCGACTCCAAAGCACCGATCGCACGCCCGAGCGACTCCCGGTTGGCCCGCACGCGAACCGACCACGGGATGCCATCGAGGTTGCCGACAAGCAGCGGAACCTGCTTCAGGAGACGCGCGCGCTCGGCCTCCGACAAGGCGCCCCACCACTCCCGCGTCGTCGCGGCCGTGGGAGGCGCGTTCAGCACACGACGCAGGCGCGCACGCGAGATGGGCCGCGACGCGATGAGGCGGGTGAGGTCAGCAGACGAAGAACGGGCTCGCACGCGGAAAGCGTAGCGAGCCCGCCCGACAAATCACGTCGTGAATCTGCCGTACGCACAAGAGGCGCTCAGCCCCCGGTGCGAGCCAGAATCAGTAGTACTCGCCCTGGCGGAAGTCCCAGCTGTTGAACGACTCAGCGAGGATCGCCATGATGCGGTTGATGTCGAGGCCCTTGCGGATCACGACGGGAGCCGGCGAGATGGAACGCTGTCCGCCCTGCTCGGGGATGAGCGTTCCGTCGGCGTCGACCATCGAGATCATGACGCCCTGCTCGTGGCGCGTCTCCGTGGTGGCCTCAGGCTGGATGGATGCGACGTAGTCGTTCGCCTCGATGATGAGGTCGGCGCGGTCGTGGATGCGCTCGCCGATGCCCTCGACGAGTCCACGGTTGCCCTTGCCAGACGGGTTCGCGGAACTCGCGAACGCGAAGCGTCCGTGCTTCTCGTACAGCTCCTTCGCGAGCTTCTCGCCGGGGACGCCGAACTTGATGACGAAGCAGCTCGTGCCGCGCCCGTCCATCATGAGCTCCTTCGTGCCGTCGTCGGGAAGGGCCGCGACGGCCTCTTCCTTCCACGGGAGGATGCAGCCGAGGAGGATGTCGTCGTTCCAGTGGCGCTCGTAGAACGCGTCGATCTCCGGCGTGAGCTGCGCGAGCTCGCGCAGCTGCTCGAGGGAACCGCACAGCACGACGCCAGGCTTGTTGCGGTTGCGCTCCTTCGCCTCGAACTTCCGCTCGAGTCCCTCCTTGTCGGAGGTCATGATGATGTAGCCGACCTTCGTCGGGACGACGACGAGTCCGCCGTCTCCCGTGAGGATCTCGACGGCTTCTGGCTGCACGTCGCCGTTCCACGCGATCAATTTGCTGTCCATAGCTGCGTTTCTCTCGAAATTGGTGCTCGGGCTCGTCGAGCCGGAGTGAACTGTCGCGTCCGCTTGGGTCGCGTCGAGGATCGATCCTACTTGGTGTTGGCCCGCAGCCAGGGTCGTGCACCCGCTCGCCCGTAGGGTTGAGGGCATGGAGACTCCTCAGCATGGCCCAGAAGGCGACGCATCCTCCGAGGTCGAACCCGAGGCGCTGGTTATTGCAACGGCCCCGCGGCCGACGACGCCTGAGGCGGTCTCCCGAGTGCTGGAGCGCTTCGTGCGCGAGGTGATGCCGCCGATCTTCGACGCGGACAACACCATGGACGTGCGCGGCCTTGACCTGGCGCGTGTCACCGCGCATCCGCTCGCGGGCGACCTCCTCGGCATCGACATCGATCTCACGGGCGTCCAGGTCACCTTCGACGCCACGGTCGAGGAGGCGCCGCCGCTCCCGGAGTTCCCCGAGTTCGGCACCGAGGTCGCGAGGACCGACGCCCGCGTCGCCGAGGTGCGGGTGCGGGGCCTCCCGGTTCGCATCCAGGGCGCCGAAGTCGAGGCGTCGATCACTGCCGCCGGTGTGCACGTCGACTGGGCGGAGGATGATCGCGGGCAGCTCGCGCTGGCATTGAGGCAGGGCACGGCGGGTGGTGAGGCCGCGACGGTCTTCCCCGTCGACACGCTGCTGATCGACGTCTCCGCGAGGCAGCGGGAGGTGGTGGATGCGCTCGTGTCCATCGTCACGGAGTCGGGGGAGAGCCAGGGCATCCACGTGTCCGATGTCGATCTCGAGCTCACGCAGGCCGGCCCCCGAGGCGCGCACCTGCATGCGTCCGGCAAGGTCCGGCGGGGTTTCCTGCGTGCGAGTCTGCTGTTCACGACGGAGGCGCAGCTCGGCGACGACCTGAAGCTGCAGCTCATCAACCCGCGCCTCACGAGCCGCAACCCGCTCATCGGCCTGCTGCTGCTGGCGGTCCGCAGTCAGATCCGCGAGGAGCTCAAGGACCCGATCGATCTCCGTGACCTGCAGCTCGATCCGCTCAAGCTGGCGGATGCGCAGTTCGAGGTCGGTGAGCGGCTGCGTCTGCGCCTGCAGTACGACTGACCTGCGCGGGAGGCGCGTCCGAGGCGCGCGCCGGTGAGCTCGCTGCCGGTTGCTTCGAGGCGGCGAGGATGCCGATCACCACGAGCAGGGCGGATGCGATGAAGCTGCCCGGGATGCCCACGAGCTCGATGGCCTGCCCGACAAGTGCCGAGCCGAGCGCCTGGCCGAGGACGAGGACAACGAACAGCAGCGCCGTCCCTGCCGGCGCGCGGGTGGGATCGAGTCGCGTCGTCCACCAGATGAGCACGCCGGTGCCGGCCGTGTACCCCCAGCCGAAGGCGATGCAGGCGGCGAAGGCGAGTGGCCACACCCCCGCGGAGGTGCCGAGCAGGACCGTCGCCGCGGCGACGGGCAGGCTGGTCATGAGCCAGGCCCGTCGAGAGGTCAGCTTCTGGAGTCTGCCGGCTGAGGCGATGACCGCCGCTCCTCCCACACCGAGCGCGATCCAGGCCCCGGCGGAGAGTTCCTGGCTTGCGCCTGCGTCGACGAGCGCGGTGCGCCCGAACGTCCAGACGGCGGCTGAGCCTGCGCCGAGGAAGAGCGCCGCGGCGATGACGGGCAGGTGCTGGCGAAACCACGATCGCGGCGGAACGGGGGCGAGGCGGGGCGCAGCATCCGGTCGCGCGGTGGTGGCGGTGGTTCCTCGCCAGGTCGAGGCGATGACCAAGCCGCCGGCCACGATGCTGGCCCCCGCGGCGAGCGTCCAGGCGAGTCGCCAGTCGGGCAGCAGGACGAGCGCCAGGAGGCCTGCTGCGACGAGGCCGGGGCCGGTGCCCGCGTTGACGACGCCCTGCATCCGTCCCACGTGCTCCTTCTTGACTGTCCTGTGCAGCAGCTCCACCAGGGCGGGTGACGCGAAGCCGGCTCCGCTCGACGCGAGGATCGCCGAGGCCGCGAAGACGCCTCCGTCAGCGGCGAGGGCCATGCCGAGCGCGCCGCCGGCAGCGGTCACGGTCGCGAGGGCCGCGAAGAGGTGCGGGGCGCGGGCCGCCAGCAGGAAGCTGGCGAGCGCGGCTGCGCAGTAGGCGGCGGAGGCGCCGCTCGAGATGAGTCCGGCGGCGGATGCGCTCAGTGAGAGCTCCGCTTGGACATCGGGGAGGAAGAGTCCGTAGGCGAGGCGGACGAGCCCGTAGGTGGCTGCGATCAGGGCGGTCCCCGAGGCGACCAGCAGGAGTGGGCGGCGACCCCGTAACGAAAACGATCGTTTCATATTTACGACTCTAGAGTGTTGGCATGGCAATCCGCTCCAGGACCGAGACCAAGCTGCTCGACGCCGCGGACGAGCTGTTCTTCACGGCGGGCATCCACGCGACGCCGATCGACGCCGTCCTCGAGCGCGCGGGGGTCTCGGCGGCCACGCTCTATCGCGGATACGCCAGCAAGGAGGCCCTCGTCGCGGCGGCCCTCGAGCGCCGACACCGTGCCTGGATCGAGCTGTGGGATGCGGAGATCGCCAAGCATCGCGATGACGAGCAGCAGCTGCTCGCCGTCTTCGATGCCCTGGACGCGTTTCGGCAGCAGCCTCTCGGCTCTCGCTGGTGCGCCTTCCTCGGGGCTTCCGCCGAGTACGCCGACGCTCCCGCCGAGGTCCGTGCAGCGGTGCAGACTGACACCGAGTCGCTGCGGTCGCGGCTCACGCACCTCGCGAGCCCGTTCGACGAGTCAGCGTCCCTCGCTGAGGAGCTGCTGCTGCTCGTCACGGGCTACCTCGCGATGCGTCTCCGCGATGAGCGGTACTCGACGGCCACGGCACGGCGGATGGCGTCGGGCCTCATCCGTGCCGCCACGACCGAACCCGACTCGAGGCGCGACTCGGCGTAGCGGCTGAGGCTCAGTCGGCCTGGTCTGCAGCGCGTGGTCTTCGTAGGGTGATGGTGAGCGGATGCTCGACGAGCACTCGACCACACCGGAGGTATCTTGCAGCACACGTCCCGCCGCACCCGAGTGGCTTTGTCGTCGCTTGCCCTCGTCGTTCTCGCTCTTGCAGCCTGCACGGCACCGACGCTCTCGCAGGAGGAGCTGATCGGCACCTGGGTCGTGAGCCAGTCGCCAGCCGACGTCCCTGCGGAGTTCGGCTCGGCGACGATCGAGTTCACCGACGAGCACGCCTTCGCCGGAGCTGGCTGCAACGGTGCATCCGGCCCGTACTCCGTGGTTGGGAACCGGATCCGAATCGACTTCTGGGCCGCGTCCGAGGTCGGCTGCGATCCGAATCTCCACGAAGTGGAGGACCTGCTCTACAGCGGCTTCACTGGCTTGTCTGTCGATGGTGAGGAGATCGTCATGCCGACGTCTGCTGGAGAAGCTCGCTTCATTCGCGAGGGCTGAACCCCTGGTGCGGACGTCAGGCGGCCCCCTCGCGCGACCGCACCTCATCCAGCGCCAGGGCGATCTGCTCGACTCTGCCGAGAACCGTGGGCCCGATCCAGAGCAGGATCGGCAGTGATGCGAATGACGCCAGGCGGGGGAACTGCTCGCCGCCCGAGAGGACGAGCTCGGCGGCGGCAGCGGTGAAGAAGGCTATCGTCGTGCCGGCTGCGATGGGTAGGAGCAGTGGGGTGACCGTGCGTCGTTGATCGATCGCCTCCTGCAGCTCATCGATCCTCGCGATGTTGATGCGGATGCGATCATTCGCGGGGTTGATCGATTGCTCCAGGAGCCTGCGCGAGCTCCGATCAAGTGGCGTGTCTCGGTGAGCCATGACCAGCCAGGCGAGGAGCAGTGCGAGGCAGAGGGCCGCTGACCCGGTCACGCCGAGGAGCGCTGCCCCGAGAGTCGTCTGCCACGGTCCGGGGGCCTCGGTGAGCGTCACGGTCAACCACACGCCCGCGACCGCGCCGACGACTCCAGCGACCACCAGGGTGCGGATGCGTGCCGGCGGCAGCTGAGCGGGGAGATGCTGCACAGCGGCCCGCCAGCCGAGCTTCGCGACGGACGTCTCAGCGATGTCCACTTCGTGGATCTCCCCCGGGCCGAGGGCAGTCAGGACACCGGGCCCAGCCTTGGCCATCCGGGCGTCGCCCCAGCGAAGCCCGAGAAATGCGGCAAGCACGAGGACGAGCGGGAGACCAGCGATGGCGATGAAGATCACCCAGCCGGTCGGGAGGCCGAGCAGCGCAGCAGCGGTCACGAGGCCGATGAGCAGGAGAGCGCCCGCGAGGACTGCGAGCGCTCCCTTGCGGTTGCGGTTCTTTGGCATCGAGGCCCCCGTTTTCGCGTCGCGTTTCGGCAGGCGCTGCCGGCTTCTGGGTCGACGACGACGCTATCGAACGGGCGCGGCCGGGAACTGGGTGGTGCCCTCGGTGAGCGCTTCGGCCGCGGGCCCGGCGAACGCCGCCGAGCGGGCGCCGCGTTCGTGTCCGACGCGGAGCCCACTCGGGCGTGCAGCTACTTCGTGACCGACACCTCGTGGGTTGTGCTCACGGTGGTGCCTGCGGCGTTGATGAACTCGACCGTGTAGGCGTACTGCCCCAGCGCCTTGCCCTCGACCTGCAGCGTCGCCTTCTGGGCGGCGGGGCTCGCCGCGGTGAGTTCGCCGGTGCCGACCTCGACGCCGTTCTCGAGGAAGCGGTAGGCGGTGGCGTTCGTACCCCACCAGAGGTTCGCCGTCACGGTGTAGGTGCCGTCGCCGTCCCAGTTGTCCGAGGAGAGGGACGGGGCGCCGGGGGAGGCGTTCGTCACCGTCACCGTGAGCGACTCCGTTGCGGTCGTTCCCTTCGAGTTCGCCAGCTCGCCGGTGAAGACGTAGGTTCCGTTCGCCAGGCCGGCGATGTCGACGACGGCTGACTGTGCCGCTGGCGAGTTCGTGCTGAGCGGTGTCGTGCTGACCAGCTGGCCGTCCTGGTAGAGCCGGAAGGTGGAGCCGTTCTCGCCCCACCACAGGTTCATCGTCAGCTGGAACTCGCCGTCACGGAGACCGGTGTTCCAGCCGTCGTTGGAGGAGAGCACTCCCTTTCCCGGCGCCTTCGTCGCGCCGTCGTCCGTCGGCGCCTCCGGCAGCGTCACGGGTGCGGTCGCCGCCGAGCGAGGACCCTCGCCGGAGGCGTTGACGCCGGTCACCTCGTAGGAGTGGGTCGAACCTGGAGCGAGTCCGGTGACGGTGCAGCTCGTCTCGGTCGCTGCACAGACCGGTTCCGATTCCCCTGCCTCGTAGACGCGGTAGCCCGCGAAGCCCGCACCGGGGTTGGCGAGGTCATCCCAGGAGACGGCGATGGAGGTGTCGCCCTCCTGCGTCGCGACGGCGTTCTGCGGAGTCCCCGGCAGCGTCTCGTCGGCGACGGCCAGCCAGGAGATGACCGGCTTCTCGCCGCCCGCGCCCTCGTTGGTCACGAGGTAGTCGACCGTCGCCGCCTCCGAGAGCGTGAAGGTCAGGCCGGCGGAGAGCTTAGGTGTTGAACCGGAGAGGGGGATGCTTCCCTTCGCGAGTTCCGTGCCGTTGACCGACACGGTCTGGTACATGGTCCTGCTGAGGTTCCACCACTCGGTGAAGCCGCCGGTCAGCGTGTAGGTGCCAGCCTCGAGAGGAAGCCGGTAGCTCAGCTTGGTGGTGTCCTGGTAGAGCCCCGTCGAGTACTTGTCCTTGATATCGGTCCCCGTCTTCAGCTTCATGCCGTCAGAGAGGTGCCCCCATTGCGTGGCGGATGTGGAGACCTGGTCGACCTTGTCGTTGCGCAGTCCATCGACGGCAGCTGACACTGCCGCGTACTGGGGCGAGGCGGCGCCGTCCGTTCCGGCGTCGATGAAGTACACGATCCCGGGTGGCACGATCTCGAACTGCGCGACGACCGGTGCGTCGCTCTCGTCGAGGCGTCCGTTGGCCGTGATCGTCTCGTATTCGGTGCGGGGCTGCTCGTGGGCTGCAGGCTCCCACGTGACGGCACGTTCGGTGTCCGCGACCTTCACCGTGCTCGGGAGTGGATCGTCGGTGTCGAGCACGCCCTGCACGCCGAGGTCGCGTGGCAGCGTCTGCACGTAGACGAGTGCGAGTCGTGCGTTGTAGCCGCTCGTTCCATTGGTGCCGAACTCCAGTTGGACGACGGCTTCCTCGTCGAGCGTGAGCGTCTGCGCGATCGGCGTCGCCGACCCTGTCGAGGTCGCCGTCTTCGAGACGGTCTCGCCGTTCGCCG
Source organism: Pseudoclavibacter sp. RFBI5 (assembly GCF_002931395.1). Classification (NCBI taxonomy): domain Bacteria; kingdom Bacillati; phylum Actinomycetota; class Actinomycetes; order Micrococcales; family Microbacteriaceae; genus Pseudoclavibacter; species Pseudoclavibacter sp. RFBI5. The sequence goes on from NZ_PSYA01000001.1 coordinate 94,757, forward strand.
TGAGCTTCGCGGAGAGGTTCGTCGTGAGTCCCGCACGGGGTGCCTGAACTCCGACGATGTTGTAGGAACCGGCGGGGAGGGTCAGGTGGTAGGTGACCGGCTTGTTGAAGTCGGCGCCGATGTAGGAGGAACCCCAATCCTGCGGTGTTCCGCTCGCGAGCGTGGTCGCCGCGGTCGAGTACCCCCACGTGCTGCCTGGGGCGGTGCCGTCCCACTTCTGGTCGGCGGTCTCGTTGCGGAGCTCAGGCGAGACGCCTGCCGCGGCCGCGTGGGCCGACCCTGCCTCCGAACCGCTCGAGCCGGAATCGATGAAGTAGTCGAGATCGGCGGGGACGACGAGCACCGTCGCCGAGAAGCGCTGGTAGACGCCGGCCCCGGTCTTCTCCGAGGTGCGCCCGCTGGCGGCGAAGCTCGCGAGCTCGCCGGTGGTCGTGGCGCCGGCGTTCGACGCGGCAGTCCAGATGACCTCTTCCTCGGTACCCGAGAGGAGGAGTGTGCCGGGCAGGGCACGTTGGGCGGTCGTGATGGCCAGGGAGCCGAGGTCCGTCACGTCGGCGCTCACATCCTTGGGGGTGAGCGCGTCTGCCGCGGAGTCGAGACGCCGTTCGAGCGCTGTGGCGCCCTCGACGTCGAGTCCGTAGCCGACCGGGTCGGCGATCGCGGCCTGCGCGGCCGTCCGTGCGGCAGCGAACGGGGCCCACGACTGGGGGCCGTAGTCTGCCTCGACGAGCTGCGCGACGGCGGAGACGGCTTCGGTGAGTGCTCCCGTGTCGACGCGCGCGGAGTCGGCGACCGCACTGATCGTGGCGACCGAGTCGACGTTGAGTGCGCTGTCGTTGGCAGTCCTGATGACCACCGTGTGGGCGCCGTTCGCGAGCCCGCGGAGCGTGAAGGTCGTTCGGGCGCTGCCTGCGCTCCACGTTGGAGCTGCGAGCGCGACGGGGATCCCGTCCACCTCGACATCGAGCGTCGCGGTGCCGGGGTTGGCGCCGATGATGTCCAAGCCCGTTCCGGTGAAGGAGTAGCTCAGTGCGGCTCCCTTGGCCGTGCTCTTGGATGCGGTTCGCTGCCACTCGAACATGCCCTGTCCGTTGACGTGGCTCCAGTTGGCGTCGAACTCGAGCACCGGGGTCGACGTGTTCGACCAGCTGCTCTGGTGCATCCCGTCGATGATCTGCGTGTAGTAGGGCGTGTACCCGGGCAGTGTCTGGATCCGCAGGTTGTCGAACTGCACGAAGTTGAAGCTGGACCCGAGTTGGATGCGCCCCGCGGCCTGCGGCGCGGTATCCGTGTGCGACGCGATCTGCACGCCGTTGATCGAGGCAGTGGAGGTGTCGCCTGCGACGGTCACGGCGATGCTGTTCCAGACGCCGGCACCAGCATTGAACGCGACCTCCGCGTTGCCTGCCACGGTGCCGCTCGCGAGCGTCGCGCCGTAGCGGCTGAAGGTCCACGCGCCGGTGGGCTCGACCTTGAGCTCGGCCGCCGAGACGTTCTGCCCGTTCGCCGTGCCACCCTGCTCCCTGGCGCCGATGGTCGCGTACTGCGCTCCCGCCGCCTCGAAGAGCACGTCGGTCGAGACGGTGTAGTTCGCCCACCGGGCGTCGCCGATCGTCGTCTTGGGGTCGCCGCTGTTCCACGCGCCGCCGGCCATGCCGGGGCCGACCTGCTGCCTGAGCACCCGGCCGTGCGTCGCATCGGATGTGGCAACCGACTCGAATGCGCCGTTGGTGTCGTTGGTGTAGCGCGGGGTCACGCCCTGGTCCTCCGGCTGCAGCGCTGGCGTTCCGCTCGGCTTCTGCTTGGCGCCGCGGCTGTCCAGGAACGACGCTCCGGAATCGACCAGCGCTCCGGTGGCAGGGTCGTAGCCGCTGATGTTGCCTGCGCCGGCGTACTCGAAGTCGTCGGCGTACAGGACCTCGTCATCGGTGACACCGTTCTGGGCGCCGGTCGGGTCGGTGTCGAGAACGTCGCGGCCCCCGTCCTGGTCGGTGTATTCGGGGGATGTCGGCAGCGAGCTGGCGTAGCCGTCCCTGGGCGCGAGGCTGCCGTCGGCTGCTGCTGTCGCCTGGTCGAGCGTCGTGAGGGTCAACGACGACCAGGGCTTGACCTCGACGGTGTAGAGCCCGTCCCCATCCGGCGAGATCTCGCCGATGGGGGTGAGGTAGTTGTCGTTGTAGGCCTGGCCGTCGTCCGCGGCGCGCGTCTCCCAGAGCTCGGCCGTGCGGTCGGCCCCGAGCTCCATGTCCTTGGCCGTGATGCGGTACGTCTTCGTGAAGCTGCTGTCGTTGATGATGACGGTCGAGAAGTCACTGGCGTCGGGTGCCGCCAGGGTCGTGAAGGACGCGCCACCGAGGCGGGCACCGCTCGGCGGATTGCCCTTCCCCAGCTCGCTGTCGGACGCCTGGGGGATCGCCCGCCAGATTCCCGCCGTGTTGTCGTCGTTCTCCCAGCCGAGCTTCGCGAACTTCGTGAACTGCTCGATCATCGCGAGGCCGCCGTCGTAGTACAGCCAGCCGGACCACGGGTCGCGCGCGCTCACGAGCTCCTTGGAGGAGTACTGGAACCCGTCGTAGAACGAGCCGATCGCGGGCTGGAAGATGTTGAGGGTGCGTCGGGACTCGTCGAATCCGGTCGTGACCCAGTTGCCCATCTCGAGGGCGCTGTTCGGGCCGCCGAATTCGGTGCCCGTTCCGCCCCGCTCGTCGCTGTTGGTGTTGTTCGGCCGGTCGGCCGAGTTGGAGAACGTGGACTGGCCCTCCGAGTTCCAGACCTCCTTGTCCAGCTCCTCTGCAACCTTCTTGAGGTTGCCCGCGTTGTCGTCGGCGCTCGAGTAGTGGAAGCCCACGATGTCGACGGCGTCACGCAGCGAGGAGTCGCTCGGGGACGTCATCTGGTTGCCGAAGGACACCGGCGGAGTCCCGACCGTGTCGGCGGCGACCGTCTCGATGGATCGGTAGAGGTCCCGTTCCTGGTCCGAGGCGAAGCCGCTGTTCGGGTCGCCCGCACTCGCGCTCTCGTAGCCCTTGTCGTCGCCGCGGAGCCAGCCGGAGAAGTCCTTGTAGAGCTGGACCTCGGGGTTGCTCGTCTCGTTGGCGTCCGGGTTGATCGAGTCGACCATGATGCCGTATTCGCGGTACGCGGCGAGCACGGTGTTCTTGAACCAGATGTACTGGGCGGCGTGCGTGGTGGCCCAGGCCGGCCGATTCCAGCGCAGGATGCTGACGTGCACGTCGCCGTGCGCGACGAGCTGCGCGTCGGCCGCGAGCTGGAAGCCGGGCTCGCGCTGCACGTTCGGGTACTCGTCACGAGTGCGCATCGTGGCTGCGTTCGGCCCGGTGGAGGTGTTGCGGTCGTTGCCCATCTCGATCTTGATGGTGTTCATGATCGGGCGGTCGCCCCCGAACAGCGTCTCGATCAGCTCCCAGTACTTCTCCGGATGCTGCGCCTTGTAGTCGAGGAGCAGAGCGCTCGTCGAGTTGGCGGTGAGCACGCCGAAGCCCTTGAACGTGAGGCCGTTGACGTTCTCTGCGGCTGCCGCGACATCTGCGCCGTCCACGGTCACCGAGACGGGATCCGATCCCGCGGCCTGCGCGGACGTGGGGGCGACGAGAACCGGCGCGATCATCGCCACCGCCGTGGCCGCGATGAATGCCAGACTCATCCGCCGCCTGCGGACCCTGCTCGTGCTCGTGACTCGACCGAGCCGATGGTCCTGAGGCATGTGCGCTCTCCGTTCTGTGCGCTGTCCGCGCGGGCTCGTTCGTTGAGTGCGCGGCGGGCACGACTGTGTGCTTCCGAGCTGATCTTGAAGTGGGGTCGGCGAAAAGGCCAGCAAAGCGAACAGAACCGTTCATGCTCGACGCGATGCGAACATGTCTGTACGCTCGGATCCGTGGACGACATGCCGCCGTTCGGTCTCCTGCGTCGAGAGCGGATCCTCAACGAGCTGCGGCGGGCAGGATCCGTCCGCGTCGCCGCGCTCGCGCGGCAGCTCGAGGTGTCCGAGCTCACGATCCGCCGCGACATCACGCACCTCTCCGATCGCGGTCTCCTGACCAGAGTCCACGGCGGCGCGACCCTGCGGAGCCGCCTCGACACCTCGGTGCCATCGGTCGCCGCACAGGCGACCGCGATTCGCTTCAGGGTCGGCATGGTCACCCCGTCGCTGAGCTACTACTGGCCGCAGGTGATCGTCGGCGCACGGGCCGCGGCCACTGACCTCGGCGTGCAGCTCGTGCTCAGGGGTGCCAGCTACTCCGTCGACGATCAGCGCAGGCAGATCTCCTCCCTCGTCGAATCGGGCGGCCTCCACGGCATCATCGCCGCACCGGAGACGGGCGGTGCAGACGGACGGGCGCTGCTGCACTGGCTGGAGTCCCTCCCGGTGCCCGTCGTGCTCGCCGAGCGCCACGCCTCCTCCGTCGCCACGCTCACGAGCCTCGAATGGGTCACCACGGACCACGTCTTCGGCGGCTCACTCGCTGCCGACCACCTCGCGGCGCTCGGGCACCGCCGGGTCGGCATCCTCACCTCGACCGGTTCCCCGACCTCCGCGCAGCTCCGGCAGGGCTGGAGCGGTGCCGTCGAGGAGCTCGGCCTCGAATCGGTGGTCGACGTCGACGCGAACCTCGACGACATGGACGGGCAGTCCAGGGAGGCGTTCATCGCTCGAGTGCTCGATGATTGCCGCCGGGCATCTGCGACGGCCCTGCTCATCCACTCCGACCCTCAAGCGGTGCTCGTGCAGCAGTACGCCCGCGATCACGGCTGGTCGATCCCCGACGACCTTGCCGTCATCGCCTACGACGACGAGGTGGCGCAGAACGCCGAGCCGCCCATCACGGCGCTGCGTCCCCCGAAGCAGCACATCGGCCGGCTGGCCGTCGAGACGATGGTGTCGCGTCTCGAGGAGGGTCCCCGTCGACCGGCGCAGCGCACTCGTGTCCTCCCCGTGCTGCACGCGCGGAGCTCGACCGCGGCGCGCTCCTGACCGTCAGCCGCGCATCCCCATCGCGCGTTCGTGGTCGATGAGCGCCTGCCTGACGGCGATGTCGTCAGCGTGCCCCGCGAGCTTGCCGCTGGCGCGGACGATGCGGTGCACGGGCACGAAGAGGCCCACGAGGCAGGCGCCGCACGCGCTCGCGGCGGCGCGGGCGGCGCGTGGATGCCCGGCGATGGTCGCGACGTCGCCGTAGCTCGCGAGGGTGCCGGGTTCGACGAGCCTGGCCGCCCTCCACATGGCGCGGCGCAGCTCGGTGCCGTCCTGGTGGACGTCGATGGCGTCGAGGAGCGACGGGTCGCCGTCATCGAAGGCTCGGACGGCGGCGAGTGCGGCGTCGGCGTCATCGAGCTCCTGCACCTCGAGGAGCTCGGATCGGCGGCCGAAGACCGCGTAGGCGAGCGAGTTCGGGCTCCCGAATCCTGAGGCGCGCACGGCCTCCGACGGCCCGGCCTTGACGATCGAGAATCGCTCGCCGAGCAGCTCGACGCTGCCGACGCGGAGTGCGTTGATGTCGAGCGGCGACTCTTCGGGTGCTTCTGGCATGACAGGAACTCTGCCACGTCAAGAGAAGTCCCGGTCAGAGGCGGTGTGGAGGCGTCGAGGTTGCGCTGGGAGTTGGCTGAGCCACCCAGCTTTGGGTGGTGTTATTCCGTCTCGGAATCTAAACTTGAGCCATACCGACTCAACTCTTGATCCATCTGGGTCGGAAGCAACTTTGACGAAGGAGCCCCATGGCAAACATGCAAGGCGCTCAGGCACCAGACGAAGAGGCCAAGAGCGCACTCGAACAGTACGGAATCAACCTCACCGACATCGCCCGCTCGGGCAAGCTCGACCCGGTCATCGGCCGCGACTCCGAGATCCGACGCGTCAGCCAGGTGCTGACCCGGCGCACCAAGAACAACCCAGTGCTCATCGGCGAACCCGGCGTCGGGAAGACCTCGGTCGTCGAGGGCCTCGCCCAGCGCATCGTCGCCGGCGACGTCGCCGAATCCCTCAAGGACAAGGAGCTCGTCAGCCTCGACATGTCGGCGCTCATCGCGGGCGCCAAGTACCGCGGCGACTTCGAGGAGCGGCTCAAGGCCGTCCTCAAGGAGATCACCGAATCCGACGGGCGCATCATCACGTTCATCGACGAGCTCCACACCCTCATGGGTGCTGGCGGCGGAGAGTCGAGCATCTCGGCAGCGAACATGCTGAAGCCCATGCTCGCTCGTGGCGAGCTGCGCCTCATCGGCGCGACGACACTCGACGAGTACCGCCAGTTCATCGAATCGGATGCGGCGCTCGAGCGACGCTTCCAGCAGGTGTTCGTCGGCGAGCCAAGCGTCGAGGACTCGATCGCGATCCTCCGCGGTCTGAAGGAGCGGTACGAAGCGCACCACAAGGTGTCGATCGCCGACCAGGCGCTCGTCGCCGCAGCCGCGCTCTCGAACCGCTACATCACGGGCCGGAAGCTGCCAGACAAGGCGATCGACCTCATCGACGAGGCGGCCTCGCGCCTGCGGATGGAGATCGACTCCTCGCCGGTGGAGGTCGACACCCTCCAGCGGCAGGTCGACCGTCTCCGCCTCGAGGAGCTCGCGCTCAAGAAGGAGCACGACGACGCCTCGCGGCAGCGCCTCGCCACGCTCCGTGCCGACCTCGACACGAAGAATGCGCGCCTCGGTGAGCTGAAGGAGCGCTGGGGCATCGAGCGGGCATCCCTCAACCGCATCGGCGAGCTCCGCGAGGAGCTCGACAACATCCGCGTGCGCGCCGACCGCGCGCAGCGCGAGGGCAACCTCGAGCTCGCTTCCCGGCTGCTCTACGGGGAGCTCCCCGGCATCCAGAAGCAGCTGCACGAGGCTGAGGCCACGGAAGGCGGCGGGCCCAAGCTCGTCAACGACCACGTCACGGCCGAGGACATCGCGGGGGTAGTGGCCGCGTGGACCGGCATCCCCGTCGGCAGGCTGCTGCAGGGCGAGATGGAGAAGCTCCTCCACCTCGAGGCCGAACTCGGCAAGCGACTCGTCGGGCAGGAGAAGGCCGTGGCGACGGTCGCGGATGCGATCCGCCGCACGCGCGCGGGCATCGCAGACCCCGACCGCCCCACGGGCTCCTTCCTCTTCCTGGGCCCCACCGGAGTCGGGAAGACGGAGCTCGCGCGAGCGCTCGCCGAGCTGCTCTTCGACGACGAGAAGGCCATGATTCGCATCGACATGTCCGAGTACGGGGAGAAGCACTCCGTCGCCCGGCTCGTCGGCGCCCCTCCCGGATACGTCGGCTACGAGCAGGGCGGGCAGCTCACCGAGGCCGTCAGGCGCAGGCCGTACTCGGTCGTGCTGTTCGACGAGGTCGAGAAGGCGCATCCCGAGGTCTTCGACATCCTCCTGCAGGTGCTCGACGACGGGCGCCTCACCGACGGCCAGGGACGCACGGTCGACTTCCGCAACGTCATCCTGATCCTCACGTCGAACCTCGGCTCGCAGTACCTCATCGACCCGCTCCTCACCCCCGAGGATCGGGAGGAGAGCGTCATGGCGGCCGTCCGGCACTCGTTCAAGCCGGAGTTCGTGAACCGACTCGACGACATCGTCGTGTTCAGCGCCCTCTCGCAGGATGAGCTGGCGCAGATCGTGGCGCTCTACATCGAGCGGCTGCAGCGCAGGCTCGGCGAGCGTCGCCTCACGATCAAGGTCGACGACGACGCCAGGGCCTGGCTTGCCGAGCGAGGCTACGACCCCATCTACGGGGCCAGGCCGCTGCGTCGGCTCATGCAGCGCGAGATCGACGACCGCCTCGCGAGGGCACTCCTTGCGGGCACGGTCCGCGACGGCGACACGATCTCCGTCGTCGTGGCGAGCGACGGCGAGTCCCTCACCGTGCAGTCCACCACGCCGCACTCCGCGGCAATCGAGTAGGGCGCTGGCGCCTGGCGCCTGGCGCCTGCGTCAGTATCAGTGCCGGCGCCGATGACAGAAGCGTGAGCCAGATGCAGGTTCCAGTTCGCTGGAACCTGCATCTGGCTCACACTTGCGCCCGGGTGAGGGCCGCGTGAGGCGGGAGGGAGGCGCAGTCGGGAGGTCTCTGGTGGGTAACTCGGGCGCGTCGCTCGCCGCGCGCATCCGCAACCGCGCTTATCTTGAGCGGCATGGAGCACCTGCGCTGGATACTGCCACTCATCGCCGCGCCCGTCGTCGCCGTGCTCGGCATCGTCGGCGTCATCGCCCTCTCGCTGCGACGGCTCACGTCCACGCCCGTCGCGAGCGACGACGTCATGGTGCTGTTCGGGCGCGACGCCTACCAGTTCTTCCTCGGCACGCTCGTGCCGCTTGTCCTCCTCGCGTTCATCGTCGGTCTCATCGCCTACGCCGTGTACGCCGTCGGCACCACGTTCGGGTGGATCGCACTGCGCGAGACACCGCTCTTCGCGACCTGGACGCTGCCGCTGCTCTTCTCGCCGCCCATCGCCGTCGTCGTGTTCTTCGTCGTCGCCTTCATGCCGTTCGTGGCAGGACCGAGCGAGGCGCTCGTGCCCGTCGTGAGTGCACTCGGCGCCTTCCTCGTCTGCCTCGCGGTCGCGGGCGCGCTGTGGTTCCGCGGCACCCTCGGTGCCCGCGCAAGCAGGCGCGACGTCGCGGACGCGACCGCGACCGGCGAGGTGGGCGTCACCGCCTGACCCTCGTCCTCGATCCCGCACTCGGCCGGTGCGTTCGCTTCTGCGGCCTGGCGGGGGAGGACTGACCTGGCCGAACGTCGGTGGATCGTCGTACGTTGGCGTCATGACGACGAAACGGGGCTCACAGGTAGGCCGCTTCATCTGGCTCGGGCTGCTCGTCGCCCTGGTCGCATTCGGGCTCGGTGCTGCACCCCAGTCGCTCGAACGGCTCCACGTAGCGCAATCGGCGGACGAGCTCGCGTTCAGCTTCGCCACACTCGCGTACTTCCTGCTCCTGCCCGCCGCGCTGCTCGCCCTGGTGATCCTGTCGACGCACGTCGTCCGAGTCGACCTCCTGCGCGCCGTCGAACGACGCTGGGCCGCGCGGAAGCACGGTGAGGGTGGTGAGGCCGAGCGGTGGAAGCGGCGTGGGCGCTGGCTCGTGCCGCTGCTCGTCCTCGGGGCCGTGTTCGTGCTCATCGCGGCCATCGTCACCCCGGTGCTCTCCGGATTCGAGGGGGCTCCGTCAGCGGACGACGAGGTCGGCCGCTCCTTCACGGGACTCGGCCTCTCGCTGCTCTTCTGGGCCTGCATGCTCTTCGCTGTCCTCCTCCTCTTGGGCCTTGGCCGCGCGGCGCTCCGAGGGGCCGCCGTGAATCGCCGTGAGAGCAGGCACCGCCGCGGCAAGTACACGAGCCGAGAGCGCGAGCGGCTCGACGCGCAGCGTTACTCCCACGACCGGCTCACGGCTGCGCTTCGCTTCCGGGATGAGCTGCTCGAGCAGCGCATCCCGCAGACCGTCGAAGTGTGGGACTTCCGCGCTTCACCTGACGAGGTGTTCTTCCAGGATGCGCCAGCGACCTACGCCCGCTACTACGGGCGAGACGTCAGCTACTCCACCACCTCCGGCTTCTTCTTCGGCAGCCCGGCCTTCGTCGCGGCCGGGCTTGCAGTGAATGCGCTCGGCAACGCATCCGCCCGGTCGAGCGCTGAGCGAGAAGCCGCGGAGCAGTGGCGAGAGTGGCAGACGGCGAGGGTCCTGGTCTCGAACCAGCGACTGATCTGCTTCGCGGGCGGGCGGTGGCTGTCGTTCTGGTACTCGGGGGTCGTCGCGAGCTACCCGTCGTTGCGCGAGCGGTCGCTGGTGCTGCAGTTCGAGGGGGCGGAGCCCTTGATGCTCGTCGGCGATCACGTGCCGGTCGCGATCATGATGGCGACGTACTCGATGCACGGGGTCCGTGGGCTTGCGGGGCACCCCGACCTCGTGGCCGCCGCGGAAGCTCTCCAGCCCGCGTCCGCGCCCGCGCCCGAGTGACGCGTAACCCCGCGGTCCGCCGTCCGGGCCCGCGTCCGAGTGACGCGTAACTCCTCGGGCCACCGCCCGCCGCCCGGCACCCGGCGCTCGCGTCCCCCTGAACGCCGAGGGCTGAGTTGTGGTCGTCAACCTTGAGGGTTGACGACCACAAGTCAGCTCTGCGTTTCGCGGGGGCCTTCGGCATCCGGGTTGGGGTCGCGCGGATTCCGTGGGTGCTGGAGGGCAGCGTGCTGTCCGAGGTCCGAGGTCCGAGGTCCGAGGCCCGAGGCCCGAGGCGCGGGGCGCGAGGCGCGCGGTGGCCCGGAAGTCGAGAGCTGAGTTGTGGTCGTCAACCTTGAGGGTTGACGACCACAAGTCAGCTCTGGGGCTCGCCCCGGTCGGAGCCCGGCGGCGATCGCTCTACTCGTCGAAGATGATGACCTGTCGCACGGCCTGCCCGTCGGCGAGCTTGTCGAGGGAATCGTTGATCTCCGACAGCCGGATGCGTCCCGAGATGAGCTCCTCGACGGGCAGCTTCCCGTCGCGCCAGAGTTGCGCGTAGACGGGAATGTCGCGAGCCGGGACTGCCGATCCCAGGTAGGAGCCCACGATGGTCCGTGCCTCCCCGGTGAGCCCGAGCGGAGCGATCGATGAACGCGCATCCGGTGAGGGCAGGCCGACCGTGACCGTCGTGCCGCCGACGCCGGTAGCGGCGACTGCGGTCTCGAAGGCGCGCGGATGGCCAGCCGCCTCGATGACGATGGGGGCCTTCACGCCGTTCTCGGCGAGTTCCGCTGGCGTGTAGACCTCGCTCGCGCCAAGCTCCAGGGCTCGGGTGAGCTTCTCGGGGTTCGCGTCCACGCCGATGACCTTGCCCTTCTCCAGCGAGACGGCCGTGAGGAGCGCCGCCATCCCGACGCCGCCCAGGCCGACGATCATCACGGTGTCGCCGTCCTGCGGCTTGCCCGCGTTGATGACGGCGCCGCCACCGGTGAGCACCGCGCAGCCGAGCACGGCGGCGATCTCCGGGGGCACGTCGTGCCCGATGGGCACCACCGACTGGCGGTTGAGCACCGCGTGCGTCGCGAATCCGGAGACGCCGACGTGGTGGAAGATGTCCTTCCCGTCGCGGTGCAGCCGGAAGTGCTCGCCGACCAGGTAGCCGGCGTTATTGGCCACGCTGCCGGGAGTGCACGGCAGCTTCCCGTCGGTCTTGCAGTTGTCGCACTCACCGCAGCGGGGGAGGAAAACCGTCGTCACCTGCTCGCCGATCTCGAGGTCGGTGACGTTCGAACCCACCTTCTCCACGATCCCCGAAGCCTCATGGCCGAGCAGCATGGGCGTCGGCCGTACCCGGTTCCCGTCGACGACGGACAGGTCGGAGTGGCAGAGCCCTGCCGCCCTGATGCGGATCAGGACCTCGTCGGGTCCCGGATCGTCGAGTTCCAGCTCGACGACCTTCAACGGCTTCGACTCCGAGTACGGCCGCGGCAGGCCGATCTCCTCGAGGACTGCTCCCTGGATGTTCATGTTGACTCCTTCGTCGATACATGCGGTGGATGCTGCGGCCCGGGGGGTGGGCCCCGTTCAGTACGATTTCGGCAGCCCGAGCACCTTCGTGGCGACGAAGCTGCGGACCAGGTTGTTGTTGATGGGTGCGACGGAGAACATCCGAGTCTCCCGGAACTTGCGTTCGACGTCGTATTCGTCGACGAATCCGTAGCCGCCGTGCGTGTCGAGGCACATGTTGGCGGCCGCCCAGGACGCTTCGGAGCTGAGCAGCTTCGCCATGTTCGCCTCCGCGCCGGCGGGCTCACCCGCATCGAAGCGCGCGGTCGCCTCGTCCCGCATGAGCTCGGCCGCGCGAACCTTCATGTAGGCGTCGGCGATGGGGAACTGGACGCCCTGGTTGGTTCCGATGGCGCGTCCGAACACGTGGCGGGACTTGGCGTAGGAGACGGCGCGCTCGATGAACCAGTAGCCGTCGCCGATGGCTTCGGAGGCGAGCAGGATGCGCTCGGCGTTCCAGCCGTCGAGCACGTGCCGGAAGCCGTTGCCGACTCGTCCGATGACCGCGTCGGCGGGCACGCGGACGCTTCGGTAGGTGACCTGGTTGGTGGCGTAGTTGAACATGGTGCGCACCGGGGTGACGAGCAGGGCATCCGGCTGCTGTGCGCGGATCTCGCGAAGGTCGAGCAGGAACAGCGTGAGGCCGTCCGTGGTTCCCTTCGGGGTCTCGGAGGTGCGCGTGAGCACGAGTGCGAGGTCGGACTCCTCGAACCGGCTCGTCCAGGTCTTGTGGCCGTCGATCACATAGCTGTCGCCGTCGGGCGTCGCGGTGGTCGTGATGGCGAGGGTGTCCGAGCCGGCGTCCTCGGTGATCGAGAACGCCTGGAGGCGGATGCTGCCGTCCGCGATGCCGGGGAGGTAGCGGTCCTTCTGCGCGTCGGTGCCGTGCCGCAGCAGTGCGGCCATCGTGTACATCTGCGCGTGGCAGGCGGCGGAGTGTCCTCCGGAGCGGTTGATCGCCTCCATGACTCCCGTGGCGGCGTCGATGCCGTAGCCGCCACCGCCGTACTCGCGGGGGATCATGACCGAGAGGAGGCCGGCAGCTCCCATGGCGTCCACGAATTCCTGCGGATAGCGGCGCTCGCGGTCGGTCTCACGCCAGTAGGTGTCGTCGAATTCGTCGCAGACCGCTTCAGTGCGCGCACGCAGGGCTGTTCTGTCGTCGCTGGCAGTCCGGCTTGTCACAGCGGCTCTCCTTCGATCAGGGGCGGCACTCGCGACAGGGCGACAGGCCGTCAAATATTTTTAGGATATTCGCCAACATAGCAAGGCTGAGAGCTGGCTACAAGGTATTGACCCCTTGAATATATTCGCTTACGGTAATCGGGAAGCGCTCCTCACGCTCGCCACCCAGAGCCCGAGCGCCTTCCCCCGCTGGGCCAATCAAAGGAGATGGCAAGTGACGAACGACATCAAGCTCCACATCCTGGAGTCAGGAACCATGGAAGCCGACCTCACCTGGCTGCTGCTCAAGCCAGGCAGGGTCATCAAGACCCGCGACCACCGCCACGACGAACGCGCATGGGGTCAGGTGCCGACGCACGCCGTGCTCATCGACCACCCGGACGGGCGCATCCTGTGGGACACCGGCGTCCCACGCAACTGGGCTGAGCACTGGGCTCCGACCGGCTTCGACGAGTTCTTCCCCGTCATCGACGACCCACAGGCAGACACCGGCTACCTCGACTCCAGCCTCAAGCAGCTCGAGCTCACCCCGGACGACATCGACATCCTCGTGCTCTCGCACCTGCACTTCGACCACGCCGCCAACGCCAGGATGTTCGACAACGGCAAGACCCGCATCGTCACGAGCCAGGCCGAGCTCGACGGAGTCGCCACCATCACCGGGTACAACCAGGGCGCGCACATCCCCGACGACTTCAAGGGCCTCAACATCGGCGGCATCGCCGGTGACGACGAGATCCTGCCGGGCGTCAGCGTCATCCAGACGCCGGGCCACACGTGGGGAACCATGTCGCTCAAGGTCGACCTGCCCAACGACGGCACGAAGATCTTCACCTCCGACGCCGTCTACCTCGCCGACTCCTGGGGGCCGCCCGCGGTCGGCGCGGCCATCGTGTGGAACAACCTCGCGTGGCTCGAGTCGGTCGAGAAGCTCCGCCGCATCGCCCAGGAGACCGACGCCCAGGTGATCTTCGGCCACGACGAAGAGCAGAAGAAGGAGCTCACCTTCGCGCCGAACGGGTTCTACTCATGATCCTCTACGACTTCCGCTGCCAGGAAGGGCATCGCTTCGAGGCCGGCATCGAGTCAATGCTTGCCGACAACCCCGCCTGCCCCGGATGCGGGACGGCGACCAGCCGTGTCCCCTCCGCGGTGCGGATCGGGGGCGCCGCCGACGCAGGACCCAGCCGCGCCGAGATGCCGCACAGCTGGCAGGGCATCGATCGCGGCCGCCCCGAAGCGGTCGCCCACTGGCGCTCCAAGATCGAGAAGCGCGAGAAGCTCGAGGCCAAGTACCCGGAGCTCGCCGGTGACCGGCGCCCGATCCTCGCCCACGAGGGGATCTTCCAGGGGCGCCCGCTGCGTGCGGGCGACGACATCGGCGCATCGGTCGCCTCCGCGACGGCCGCCGCAGCTCGCGCAACGGAATCGCAAGCCTCGACGGCGAACACAACCACCAGGAGAGGGGCCGGAGCATGACTGCGACAGCTTCCACGCACGCCCAGACCGATGCGCAGCAGGCGCACGGCACGACGACGATCCTCGACGACATCGACCGCACCGCGTCCCGGTCCTACGAGGTGCCCTCCCCCGTGCCGGGCGGGGTCGTGCTGTCCATGATCCGCGCCAACGTGTGCGGCTCCGATGTGCACATCCTGCACGGCAGCCACCCGCTGGTTCGACCCGGCTGCGTCATGGGACACGAGGGCGTCGGCCGAGTCGCCGCGCTCGGAGACGGCGTCACGACCGACTTCGCAGGGGCGCCGCTCGCCGTGGGAGACAGAGTCGTGGCCACGTACTTCCAAGCCTGCCGCCGCTGTCCCGAGTGCAACAACGGGCACGGCAACATCTGCCGCAACGCCTACACGGGATGGTCGAAGCAGGCCGACGAGGCCCCGCACTTCTTCGGCACGTTCGGCACGCACTATGCGGTGGGCCCGAACCAGGCCGTGTACAAGGTGCCGGACGGTGTCACCTCGAAGGCTGCCTCCTCGGCCAACTGCGCCCTGTCGCAGGTCTACTACGGGTGCCTCCTCGGGGAGGTCTCCTACGGGGACAAGGTCGTCATCTTCGGCGCCGGCGGGCTCGGTGTCTGCGCCTCCGCCGTCGCCTCGGTGCTTGGGGCGGAGGTCTACGTGGCGGAGATGACGCCGAGCCGCCTCGAGAAGGTCAAGGACTTCGGCGCCCACCACACGATCGATCTCTCGCAGGCCGCTGACGGCGCGGCACGCGTGCAGCTCGTCCGCGACGCGACGGGCGGGGGCGGTGACGTCGTGATCGACCTCACCGGCGTGCCGTCCGCGTTCTCGGAGTCGGTGCGGTCGGCGAGATCCGGCGGCATCGTCGTCGAGATCGGCAACATCTCTCCGAACAAGTTCACGGACTTCGACCCTGGCCTCTTCACCCGGACCGGCGTGCAGATCCGCGCCGCCATCCGCTACCCGCTCGAGGTGCTGGGCAAGGCCGTGCGCTTCATCGAGGCGACGCCGCAGTTCCCGTGGGAGTCGCTCGTGGACGCCGACTACACCCTCGATCAGGTGCCAGAGGCCCTCGCCGCCGCAGAGGCGCGGCAGGTGACCCGCGCCGGCATCGTCATCGACGACTGATCACCGGCGACACCACGTCGACATCCGCCGACGACCAGCAGAGATTTTTGGCCAGCAGAGATTCCAGGCCAGCAGAGATTCCAGGAGAGACATGTCCCAATCAGTGCACACCGCGTCGGGAGCTGCCACGACGACGGCCTACATCGGCGGCGAGCGCGTGGCCGCTGAGCGCAGCTACGAGAACATCGACCCGGCGACAGGGGAGGTGCTCGGCCTCACCGCGCGATGCGATGCCTCCCACGTGGATGCCGCGGTCGCAGCCGCCCGGGCCGCGCAACCCGGATGGGCCGCCACCAAGCCGGAGGTGCGCGCCGACCTGCTGCAGGCGCTCGCGGCGGCCATCATCGCGAACCGCGAGGAGCTCACGCTGCTCGAATCGCAGGACACGGGCAAGCCGCTCACCCAGGCGCGAACGGATGCGACGGTCGCTGCTCGGTACTTCACCTTCTACGGCAGGGCCATCGACTCCTACTACGGCCTGTCCTTGCCCGTCGATCCGGCGTTCCACGTGTACACGCGGCGGGAGGCGCTCGGCGTCTGCGGCAGCGTCATCGCCTGGAACTACCCCATGCAGCTCTTCGGCCGGGCCGTCGCGCCCGCCCTGGCCACGGGCAACACCGTGGTGCTGAAGCCGGCCGACGAGACGCCCCGCACCGCGGTGCGCATCGCGGAGCTCGCGGTCGAGGTCGGCATCCCCGCCGGGGTGCTGAACATCGTCACCGGCATCGGGGTCGAGGTCGGTGCCGCGCTCGCCGAGCATCCGGGCATCGACCACATCGGCTTCGTCGGCTCGACTGCGGTCGGCACGTCGATCGCGACCGCGGCCGCGCAGAACGTGATCCCGGCGGTGCTCGAGCTCGGGGGAAAGAGCCCCCACGTCGTGTTCCCCGACGCCGACCTCGATGAGGCGACGATGTTCATCACGAAGGGCATCCTGCAGAACGCGGGTCAGACCTGCTCGGCGGGCTCACGACTCATCGTCCACGAGGATGTCGCCGACGAGCTTCTCGCGAAGCTGAAGACCTCCTTCGAGCGGGTGACCATCGGCCCGGGCTCCGACGACCGCGACCTCGGCCCGCTCGTGTCCGTCAAGCAGCAGGACCGGGTACGCGGCCTCGTCGACGGCGCCGACGGCCGCGTCATCACCGGCGGGCACGTGCCAGACGGGCACGGGGCCGGCGCCTTCTTCGCCCCGACGCTCATCGCCGACGTCGACCCGAGCTCCGAGATCGCGCAGAAGGAGGTCTTCGGCCCCGTGCTGGTCGCCACGACCTTCGCCGACGAGGACGAGGCGGTCCGCATCGCCAACGGAACCGACTACGCGCTCATGGCGGCGATCTGGACCCGCGACATCTCCAGGGCACACCGCCTCGCCGCGCGCGTCGAGGCCGGGCAGGTATACGTCAACGCCTACGGGGCGGGCGGCGGCGTCGAGTACCCGTTCGGCGGCTTCAAGAAGTCCGGCTACGGCAGAGAGAAGGGCGTCGAGTCGCTCGACGCGTACACCGAGACCAAGACCGTCATCGTCAAACTGTAGGGAGCATCATGACGCAGATCGTCGAAGGATGGACGGGGCGGGTCTTCGAGGACTTCACCCCGGGAGACCTCTACTACCACCCGTTCTCCAAGACCGTCACCGAGGACGACAACATGACGTCGACCCTCATGACGCAGAACGTCGCGAAGGTGCACGTCGACGCGCGCCTCACGGAGAGCACCGAGTTCCGGCGCATCCTCGTGAACTCCTGCTTCACGCTCTCCCTCGTCACCGGGCAGTCGACGATCGATCTGTCCATGAACGTCTTCGCGAACCTCGGCTGGGACGAGGTCCGGCTCCCGCATCCGGTCTTCGTGGGAGACACGATCTCGTCGCGTTCCAAGGTGCTCTCGCTCCGGGAGTCTCGCTCGCGCCCCTCGGTCGGCATCGTCGAGGTCGCGACCGAGGGGTACAACCAGGAGGGCGTCGTCGTCATCAGCTTCCGACGCACGTTCATGGTCTCGAGACGCGGGTTCCTGCCCGTCTCCCCGACGCCACGCCCCGACGAGTCGTCGCTGCCCGACGCGGTCGAGCGATGAGCGCCCTCGCGGCAGCGCAGACGCTGCTCTTCGTCCCGGGGGATCGGCCCGACCGCTTCTCGAAGGCGCTGGATTCCGGGGCCAACCTGGTGATCCTCGACCTCGAGGATGCGGTCGCGGCCGACAACCGGGAACGGGCGCGGACCGCCATCCGCGATCTGCTGGCCACGGCCGCACCCGGTCGTGTGCTCGTGCGGGTCAACCCGGCGGACACGGGCGACAGCGCGCCCGACCTCGCGCTGCTGGAGGACGTGTCCGCCAGGTCGCCCGGCGCCCTCGCTGGCGTCGCCGTGCCGAAGGCCGAGTCGCGGGCCTACCTCCGGCAGGTGAGCGACGCCTCGGGTGGCGCGCCGCTCCTCGCGCTCGTAGAGACCGTGCGCGGCCTTCGCGTGGCGGAGACGCTCGTCACCCGCGGCCCGGGTGAGCCCGAGCTCGACGTGCGCCTCGCCTTCGGGGCGCTCGACTTCGCGGTCGATGCGGGCGGCGACGCGGACTCGCTGCTCGATGCGGCACGCGTCGAGCTGGTCCTCGTCTCGCGCCTCACCGGGGCACCAGCCCCAGTCGAATCCCCGAGCGCCAGCATCCGCGACGTCGCGGCCGTCGAGTCCGCCGCCACGCACGCCGTCGCCCTCGGCTTCGGCGGCATGCTCGCCATCCACCCCGCCCAGCTGCCCGCCATCGCCTCGGCGTTCCGGCCGACCGACGCCCAGATCGACTGGGCCCGCCGCGTGGTCGGCGCAGGCTCCGGCGCCGTGCAGGTCGACGGGGCCATGGTCGACGCACCCGTGCTGCGGCGAGCGCGGCGCCTGCTCGCCGCGCTCGGGGAAGCATCATGAACGGCAGGCCGCTCGACGGCATCACCGTGCTCAGCGTCGAGCAGGCGGTCGCCGCACCCTTCGCGACGCGACAGCTCGCCGACCTCGGCGCCCGCGTCATCAAGATCGAGCGTGCAGGTGGCGACTTCGCGCGCCGCTACGACTCCACCGTGCACGGCACATCGAGCTTCTTCGCCTGGCTCAACCGCGGCAAGGAATCGGTCGTGCTCGACCTCAAGGACGAGGCGGACGCCGAGCTGTTCCGCAGCATCGCCGCGACCGCCGACGTCGTCGTGCAGAACCTCGCACCAGGCGCGCTCGACCGCCTCGGCCTCGGCTACGACGCACTCGCGGCAGGCAACCCCCGACTCATCTACGCCGAGATCTCCGGATACGGCACGGGCGGCAGCTACACGCGCAAGAAGGCCTACGACCTCCTCGTGCAGTGTGAAGCCGGCCTCCTCTCGGTGACCGGCACCCCGGAGCAGCCGTCGAAGGTCGGGGCCTCCGTCGCCGACATCGCGGCGGGCATGTACGTGTACTCCGGTGTGCTCGCCGCGCTCATCCAGCGCGGACGGACCGGCGTCGGCGACCGCATCGAGGTCTCCATGCTCGAGGCGCTCGGCGAATGGATGCAGCAGCCCTACCTGTTCGCCGAGTACGGCGGCCACCCGCCCCAGCGGCACGGTGCATCCCACGCCACCATCGCCCCATACGGCCCGTTCGAAGCCTCCGACGGGACCGTGTTCATCGGCATCCAGAACGAGACGGAGTTCGCGGGCTTCTGCCGCGACGTCCTGGGGGCGGCGGAGCTCGCCGACGACCCGAGGTTCAGCCTCAACGAGCATCGGGTCGCGAACCGGGACGCGCTCAGCGAGCTCATCGGAGCGGCGATCGCCGAGACCCCGAGCGCTGAGGTGATCAGACGCCTCGACTCCCTGGCGATCGCCAACGCGCGTATGCGGACGATGGCGGAGTTCTCCGCGCATCCGCAGCTCGCGGAGCGAGACAGGTGGGTCGAGGTCGAGACCCCTGGGGGGTCAGCCCGCTCGCTCCTTCCCCCCGTGACGGCCGGCTCCTACCGGCCGGCGATGAAGCCAGTGCCCGACACGGGCGAGCACACCGACCGCGTCCGGCGCGAATTCGCCGCCACCGAAGAACGGAACTGACATGTCACTCGCTCGCAGCTACGCGCAGCATGCCCTCGGCCCCGTTGACCTCGACGGGGAGCGCTCCGCGTGGATGCGCGCGCTGCTCTTCGACGCCCTCGCCGTGACGCTCGGAGGCAGCGGACGCGAGTCGGCCCGAGCTGCACGCGACGCCTACGCAGGGCTCGCCACGGACGTCGCGCCGTCGTCTGTGCTCGGGGCTGCGATCCGGCTGTCCGCTGAGGATGCGGCGCTGGTCAACGGCATCACCGCCCACGGGCTGGAGCTCGACGACACCTTCGAGGAAGCGTCACTGCATCCCGCCGTTGTGCTGTTCCCGGCCCTCTTCGCCGCGGCGGAAGAGCACGGGGCGAGCTACGGTGCCCTCCTCGATGCCGCGGTCGTCGGGTACGACGTGATGTGCGACATCGGGGTCGTCCTCGGAGCCGCCGAGAGCTACGGCCGCGGCTTCCACCCGACCGGAGTCGCAGGCGCCATCGGAGCCGCCGCAGCCGTCTCCCGCCTCCTGGGCTTCGACGAGTCGCAGACGGTCGACGCCATCGGCCTCGCCTCGAACCTCGCGGCGGGCTCGCTCGAGTTCCTCTCCGACGGCGCCTGGACGAAGCGCCTCAACGCGGGTCACGCCGCGGCCGTCGGAATCCGCGCGACCCGGCTCGCCGCCGTAGGCTTCGTCGCGCCGGCCGCGGCCCTCGAAGGACGCGACGGGTTCCTCGCGAACTACGGCGACGGCTTCCACCCCGATCGTGTGCGCACCATCACGCCAGGCGAATACGCCTGGCGGACGAGCATCAAGCTCTACCCCTGCTGCCGCTACATGCACGGCAACATCGACCTGCTCCTCGACGTCGCCTCGCAGCGGCCAGGCCTGTCCGCGGACGACGTCGACGACGTCGAGGTGGCCGTCATCGAAGCGGGCGCGCGCCTCGTCAGCGTGCCAGCAGACGCGAAGCTGCGCGTCGAATCGGCCGTGGATGCGCAGTTCAACATGCCGTTCGGCGCAGCGCTCGCGCTCACCACCGGCACCGCGACCGTCGACCAGTTCGACCGGGCAGCGGAGCTCGCGGACGAGCTGCTCCCGCTCATGAGGAAGGTGAGATGTGTGACCTCGCCTGCGGTCGAAGCGGCGTTCCCGGCAGACTGGACCGCCGAAGTGCGGGTCACCTTCACGGACGGCACCGTGCACGAGGCTTCGACGAGCGCCTACCGCGGCTCGCCCGGCGCACGCGCCTCCCGACAGGACCTGCACGCCAAGGCGAGGGGGCTCGTCGGCGAGACGTGCGCGAACGCGCTCTGGGCGCTCGTGGAACGCGACCGCACCGCATCCGTCGCGGAGCTCATGGAAGCCATGCCGCGGCCCGAATTGCCCGCTCAGTAAGATGTCCCCGTGCCGCTCCCACCCGACGAACGCCTCGAAGACGCAGCCCGTCGCTACGGCAGCATGCGCTCGTTCGCGGCCGAGTACCTCCGAGAGCGCATCATCTCTGGGGTGCTCCTGCCCGGGGAATCCCTGCAGATCGACGAGATCGCGCAGCGGCTGAAGGTGTCGGCGACTCCGGTTCGCGAGGCGCTGCAGTCGCTCCGCGTGGAGGGCTTCGTCGACGGCGTGCGCGGCCAGGGGTTCCGCGTGCACCCGATCACGGCTGCGGACATCGAAGACGTCTTCCTCGTGCACGCCAACGTGGCCGGAGAGCTCGCCGCGCGTGCCGCGCGCAGCATCTCCGATGAGCAGCTGCGAGTGCTCGAGGCCCTGCACTACGAGCTGCTCGCCGCGGCCGTGCGCGGGGACGTCGAAGCGCTCGAGGCCCGCAACAACGAGTTCCACCACCTGCTCAACCACATCGTGGATGCTCCGAGGCTCCGCTGGCTCGTCGCCCTCTTCTCGAAGTACGTGCCCCGCAACTTCTACGCGCAGATCGAGGGGTGGCCCGAGGCGACCCGTGCGGACCACACGCAGATCATCGACGCCATCAAGGCCAGGAACGCGGAGGCGGCGAGGCATGCCGCGAGCGAGCACATCATCCACTCCGGGGAGCTGCTGGCCGCGCACTTCAGGTCTGCGACGGCCTCGGCTTCTCTCCCCGAAACCTGATCCCCCCCCCGCCCCCAGACGACGAAAGCGGACTTGTGGTCGTCAACCGTGAGGGTTGACGACCACAAGTCCGCTCTGCATCTCGCCCCGCTCGGGGGCGTGGATGCTCGTGCCTAGTTGAGTGCCGGGGTGTCGGTCGGAATGACCCCGTTGCCGTACAGGTCGATGGCGAGGTCGCGCAGCGCGCGCAGGGCGACCCGCTGCGTGAGCGGTCCGTAGGAGACGCGGGCGACGCCCAGCTCCTGGAACTCGGCGGCGGTGAGCGCGCCGGGGAGGCCGATGACGGACAGCTTGCCGGCGCCGAGGCCCTCCACGAGCGGCTCCACCGTCTCGCGCGTGACCGCGCCGGGGACGAAGACGAGGGACGCACCCGCGTCGAGGAACGCGCGACCGCGCGCGATGGCGTCGTCGATGCTCTCCGAGATGGGGCGCTCGCCGCCGCGCGCGATGGCGTCGGTGCGGGCGTTGAGCTGGAAGTTGACGCCCTCGGCTTCAGCGGCGCGGATGATCGCGGCGACGCGGGCGACGGACTCGTCGAACGGCCGCAGGCGGTCCTCGACGTTCGCGCCGACGATGCCGAGGCCGATCGCGCGACGGATGGTCTCCGCCGGGTCGTCGTAGCCGTCGTCGAGGTCTGCCGTGACGGGCAGGTCCACCGCATCCACGATGACCTTCGCCCCTGCGAGTGCGACGTCGAGCGACATGCCGCCGTCCGGGTAGCCGTAGGAGGCCGCGATCGAGTGGCCCGCGGTCGCGATGGCTTGCGTCTCCGGAAGGGCCGCGACCGTCTGGGCGCTGATCGCGTCCCACACGTTCACGACTCGGAGGATCTCCGGGGCCTGGTGAAGTTCGGCCAAACGGTTGGCGCGGTCGGCGGTGCTGACATGTGTCATCGTGCTGTCCTCTGCTTCTGCTGTCATGAAGTGGGGTCCTGCGGTGTCGGGGCTCGGTGCCCGGAACCGGCGGTGGGGACTTCCGCCGTCAACGTGTATACGCCACGCGGCTGGGGCGAGCCGGGATGCGGCGTCGCCCGCTGCGATCCGCCGCTCTCAGCGCTCGATCTGGGCGAAGTCGCTGAGCTCGCGGCGCGAGCGGGGCGAGCTGTCGCGCGCACGGATCTCCTCGCTCACGGCGTCGGAGTCGTCGTGCTGGCCGACGGCGATGACCGTGATCGGGGTGCGGCCCGCAGGCAGCTCGAGGGCCTCGGCGAGGGCATCCACGTGGATGCCACCCAGCTGGTGCGTGTGGAGGCCGCGCGACTGCGCCTCGATCGAGAGGTGTGCGGCGACCTGGCCGGCGTCGTATTCGGCCCAGCGCAGGGGCTTGCCGTCGCGTTCGTGCTCGACGGTGACCGCGATGAGCACGGAGGCCCGGTCGGCCCAGGCGAGGTTGAACTCCATGAGCGTGCCGTAGATCTTGTCGAACGTCGCCGTGCCGCGGACTCCGGCGACGAGCGTCGTGGGCTGCGTGTTGCTCGCCGACGGAGCCCAGCGTCCCGCCTCGAAGATGGCCGTGAGGTCCTCATCCGCGATGGCGTGGTTCGCGTCGAAGCCGCGGGGGCTCCAGCGGTCGGAGAGGGCATCGAGGATGGGGACGGAGGTCTCGTTGCGGACGGTCAGCTGCTCGGTCATGGGTCTCCGTTCGATGCGCGATGCGCGGGGTCTGTGGGGCGTGGTCGTTGCCACCCGAAGGTCAACAACCGCTTGTACCTGCAAGCTATTCCTGCGACCTGTGACCGCCGGGTTACATGACGCCGCGTTGCACCGACGAGGCTCGTCGGTGCAACGCGGGGAGCCTCACGCAGAGCGGCTGATCGTCGCCCGCACCGCCTCGACGACTCGCTCGGTGGTCATGCCTCGGGCTGCAAGCGCCTGGTCAGCGGGCGCCGAGAGGCCGAACTCGTCGATGCCGACGATCTCGCCGTGCACGCCGGCGAGGTCGTGCCAGCCGAACGAGGTCGCAGCCTCGACGACCACGCGGGCCGTGAGCTCGCTCGGGATGACGGCCTCGCGGTAGTCGGCGTCCTGGGCCGCGAACCACTCGCGGCTCGGCATGGAGACGACCCGGACGAGCACGCCATCGGCGGCGAGACGCTCCGCGGCCTCGAGCGCGAGTGCCACCTCGCTGCCCGTCGCGATGACGATTGCTGCGGGCGACTCGACATCCGAGACGACGTACCCGCCGCGGGGGACACCCGCGCGGACCGCGTCGGCCGGCAGGTCGAGGACCGGCACCCCCTGGCGACCGAGCACGAGCCCGCTCGGCCGTTCGCTGCGAACGATGGCGCTCCAGGCGGCCACGGTCTCGTTCGCGTCCGCGGGACGCACGACCGTGAAGCCGGGGATGGCGCGCAGGCTCGCGAGGTGCTCGATGGGCTGGTGCGTCGGCCCGTCCTGGCCGAGTGCGACCGAGTCGTGGGACCACACGTAGGTCACCGGCACCCCCATGAGCGAGGCCAGGCGGATGGAGGGGCGCTGGTAGTCGCTGAAGACGAGGAACGTGCCGGCGAAGACGCGCCAGCCGCCGGAGAGGGCGATGCCGTTCATGGCGGCGGCCATCGCGTGCTCCCTGACTCCCCAGTGGATGTTGCGGCCGGCGTAGGAGCCGAGCTCGGTGGACGCCGGAAGGAACGAGCCACCGTCGTGGATGGCCGTGCGGTTCGGTTCCGCGAGGTCCGCCGAGCCGCCCCAGAGCGAAGGAGTCGCTGCGGCGAGGGCCTGGATGGCGGCTCCGGACGCGTCTCGAGTGGACACGCTCGTGCCGACCTCGAACGAGGGCAGCAGGCTGTCCAGGTCGGTGGGCAGGTCGCGGGAGGCGAAGGCTGCGTGCGCGGCGGCGAGCTCCGGCCTGCCCGCCCGCCACGCTGCGGCGTCGTCATCCCAGCGCGCGTGGAGCTCGGCGCCGCGGTCGCCGGCCTTCCTCGCGGTGCGCAGGACATCGTCGGCGATCTCGAACGGCCCCGTCGTGACACCGAGCACCTCCCGGAGAGCGGATGCCTCGACGGCACCCAGCGGTGCGCCGTGCGAGGCCGCGGTGCCGACGGCACCGGGGGAGGGGAACGCGATCTGCGACTTCACGATCACGAGGCGCGGCTTCCCGGCGGGGCCGGGGGTGCTGAGGTGCGCATCCACTGCGGCGGTGTCGACCTCGCCGTCGGCCCGGAGCTCGACCTCGTCGACGTGCCACCCCTGGGCGCGGAAGCGGTCGGCGGTTCGTTCGCTGCTCGTCAGGCGGGTGTCGCCCTCGATCTGGATGTCGTTGTCGTCGTAGACCACGGTGAGGTTGTCGAGGCCGAGGCGGCCGGCGAGTGCGCCGGCTTCGTAGGAGATGCCCTCCTGCAGGTCGCCGTCGGAGGCCAGCACCCAGACGCGGCGGTCGAAGATCGACTCGCCAGCGTCCGCATCGGCGTCGAAGAGCGCGCGCTCGTGCGCGAACCCCATGGCCATGCCGACGGCCGTGCCGAGGCCCTGGCCGAGCGGTCCCGTGGTCGTCTCGACGCCTGCCGTGTGCCCGTATTCGGGGTGTCCCGGGGTGCGGGAGTCGAGGGTGCGGAACGCGCGGATGTCGTCGAGCGTGACGTCGTAGCCGGTCAGGTGCAGCTGCGTGTAGAGGAGGATGCTGGCGTGTCCGCAGGAGAGGACGAAGCGGTCGCGCCCGGCCCACTCGGGGTCACGCGGGTCGTGGCGGATGTGCTTCTGGAAGAGCAGCGTCGCAAGCGGTGCGAGCGCGATCGCGGCGCCCGGGTGGCCGGATTTCGCCTGCTCGACGGCGTCGAGCGAGAGCAGTCGCGCGGCGATGACGACGTCGGCGTCGAGGTCGTTGTCGAGGGTCGCGTCGGGGGAGGGCTCCGTGATGAGTGTCATGGAGTGATTATGTCGTCATAATGACTTGGGAAGCAAGCCATGAGATGCCCGGAAAATCAGGGGTCGCTGTTCGGCGTTGCGCTCGGTCGAGCTTCGTGTCATCATGACGACATAACGAATGCAGTTGGCACGGATGAGCGCGAGGAGGCGATCATGGAGGCAAACGCCGGCACCAGCAAGTACCTGGCGGTGCGCAAGAGCCTGCTCGAGCGGGTATCGACGATGGAGATCGGCGAACGGCTCCCGGCCGAGCCGACACTGTGCGCCGAGTTCGAGGTGAGCCGCATCACGCTCCGGCACGCCGTCGACGGGCTCGTCCAGGATGGCAGGCTCACGCGAGAGCACGGACGAGGGACCTTCGTCTCCGAACCGCAGGCCGGCGTCCACTACCCCGAGCGATTCGCCGACGAGGTCACCGGCTTCCACCGTCAGCAGACCTCGGCAGGTCACACCGTCAAGACGCGTGTGCTCCGGCAGGGCCTCGCGCCGGCATCCGAGAGCATCGCGAAGCTCCTCGGCATCGACTTCGCCGCAACCGTCGTCGAACTCGTCCGCCTGCGCTACGTGAACGACCAGCTGCACCAGTACGTCGTCACGTACCTGCCCTACGAGCGCTTCCCCGACGCGCAGACCGCCGACTTCTCCGAGGCGTCCCTCTACGCGTACCTGAACGAGCGCTACGGCGTGACCCTGCACCGCAACGACCTCGTCGTCACCGTCGAGGAGGCGACTCCCGAGATCGCCCTCAACCTCGACATCCCCGTCGGGATGCGGCTCCTCGGGATCTCATCGACCGTGTTCGACGCCGACGGCAGGGCCGTTGCAGAAGGCACGGCCTGGCATACGCCGGAGAACAGCGAGATCTCACTGAGCCTGCGCTCGAGCGGCGCACCTTCACAGGAGGACTGACCGAACATGATCGACCATCTGAGCCCCGAGAACATCCGCTTCGCCGACCACGTCGAAGGGTGGCGCGACGCGATCGAACTCGTCAGCGAACCCCTCCTCGAATCGGCCGCGATCACACGGCAGTACGTGGATGCGATGCTCGCGTCCATCGCGGCAGGCGGCACCTACATCGACCTCGGCTACGGCATCGCCCTGGCGCACTCGCGCCCCGAGCACGGCGTGCTCGACACGGGCCTCTCGGCCCTCTGGGTTCGCCCCGCCGTGCTGCTCAACGACGAACCCGCGCATCCCATAACGCTCTTCTTCTGCCTCGCGGCGACCGACTCATCGAGTCACCTCGCCACCATGGCCAAGCTCGGAGAGCTCCTCACCGACGACGCAGCCCGCAACTCCCTGCTCGCTGCGACAACGACCGCCGAAGTCATGGCGGTCCTGAACGCAGGAGAACATCAATGACGAAATTCCTCGCAGTCTGCAGCTCGGGCCTCGGCAGCAGCTTCATGGTCCACCTCAACATCGAGAAGGTCCTCAAGGAGCTCGGCGTCACCGACGTGACCGTCGACCACGCCGACCTCGGCTCCGTGAGCCGCGGTGACGCCGACACCATCTTCGTCGGACGCGACATCGCGGAAGCAGCCCAGGACCTCGGCGACGTCGTCGCCCTCGACAGCATCATCGACCTGAACGAGCTGCGCGCCAAGGTCGGCGAGGCGCTCAGCCGCAACGGCATCGCGACCGCGTAGCCGGTCCCCTCCTTCTCCCCAACTTCCGGAGCGCTCTCCCGCGTCTTCGGCTCCATCGAAAGGACAGCATCCGATGGATGCAGTACTCGATGTCTTCTTGGACATCTTCACCCAGCCGGCCGTCATCGTCGCGCTCATCGCCCTGATCGGGCTCGCGGTCCAGGGCAAGGGCTTCAGCGACGTGCTGAAGGGCACGGTCCGCACGCTCGTCGGCTTCCTCGTGCTCGCGGCCGGCGCCGGCGTCGTCGTCGGGTCCCTCGACCCGTTCGGCGTGATGTTCCAGGCCGCCTTCGACGTGCAGGGCGTCGTGCCCAACAACGAGGCCATCGTCGCGCAGGTGCTGCTCGACTACGGTGCCGCGGCCGCGCTCATCTTCTTCTTCGGCATGGTCGTCAACATCTTCCTCGCCGCGACGACGCGCTTCAAGTACGTCTACCTCTCGGGGCACGTGGCGTTCTACATCGCGGCGATGTTCGCCGTCATCTTCGGCGCGGCCGGATTCGAGCCGTGGGCCGTCATCCTCTGGGGCTCGATCGCCCAGGGCATCTACATGGTCGTGTCGCCGGCGCTCGTGCAGCCGTTCATGCGCAAGGTCACCGGCACCGACGACGTCGCCCTCGGCCACACGGGAGGCACCGGCATCGCGCTGAGCGGCCTCGTGGCCCTCGCGACCCGCGGCAAGGGAACCTCCAAGTCCACGGAGGACCTGAACTTCCCGAAGGGCCTCGGCTTCCTCCGCGACACCACGGTCATCGTCGCCATCTCGATGGCGATCATCTACGTCATCGTCGGCCTCTTCGCGGGCGCCGACTACATCGAGACCGAGCTGTCCGACGGCCAGAACTTCATCGTCTTCCTGCTCCTGCAGGCCGCGACGTTCTCGGCGGGCGTGTTCATCATCCTCGCCGGTGTCCGCGTCGTGCTGGCCGAGATCGTCCCCGCCTTCAAGGGCATCTCCGAGAAGCTCGTCAAGAACGCGAAGCCGGCGCTCGACGTGCCGATCGTCTTCACCTTCGCACCGAACGCCGTGCTCATCGGCTTCCTCTCGAGCTTCGTCGGCGGCATCGTCGCCATGCTCGCCATGGTCGGCATGGGAACGACGATCATCGTCCCCGGCGTCGTCGCGCACTTCATGACCGGCGCGGCATCCGGTGTCATCGGCAACGCCGCTGGCGGACGCCGTGGCGCAGTGCTCGGCGCTTTCGCGAACGGTATCGCGATCTCATTCCTGCCGCTGCTCCTGCTGCCGGTGCTCGGCGAGGTCGGCCTCGCGAACTCGACGTTCTCGGACGCCGACTACGGGGTCTTCGGTCTGCTGCTCGGCGGCCTCTCCATCGCCGGCGGCCAGATCGCCATCGTCGTGGGTCTCTTCGTCGCACTCGCCATCCTCTACACGCTCACCCTCGTGCTCGGTCGCCGCGACCGCGCGAAGCTGCGCGCCGAGGTCGCAGACATCGACGAGTCGGCGCAGCTCGGTTCGACCACGGCCTCGGCCGGAGCGTCCACCTCGACGGGTTCAGGCTCCCGCCGCTAAGGCAGCGCAACGCACGCGAGCAGGGCGGGAGCACACGCTCCCGCCCTGCTCGCGTCGCCGCCGGCCCCGCACCACGCTTCCTCCAGCTCTCGAAAGGGCACAGATGACCTCCACCGTCCACCCCGTCGCCGGGTTCCTGTTCGACTGCGACGGCGTCCTCGTCGACTCGCTCGAAGCCGCCGCGGTCGCCTGGGACGCGTGGGCTGAGACCCACGCGCCCGGCTACGACTTCCGCACGCAGGTCGAGCACGGCGTGCGCGCCGCGGACACCGTTGCGCAGCTGGTGTCGCCGGACTCCTTCGCCGGGGCCTTCGCCGCCCTCGAGGCCGCGGAGATCGCGGGGGCGGATGCGACGCTCGCCATCCCCGGCTCCATCGACCTCACGACGAGCATCCCCGACGCCAGCTTCGCCGTCGTCACCTCCGGTACCCGACCCCTCGCGGAGGCGAGACTGCTCGCAGCCGGCCACCGCGTCCCGACCGCGCTCGTGACCGCCGAGAGCGTCACGAAGGGCAAGCCGGACGCCGAACCCTACCGGCGAGGAGCCGAGCTGCTCGGGCTCGACCCGGCCGACTGCGTCGCGCTCGAGGATGCCCCGGCGGGCGTGGAAGCGGCTCGAGCCGCGGGAGTCGGGTTCATCATCGGCGTCGGCGACCACCTCGAAGGTGCCATCGTCGACGCGCACGTTCTCGACCTCCGCGCGCTGAGCTACGAGGATGGCCGCCTGACGATCGTGGACGCGCTCTAGAAGTTCCCACGCCGCCTGTCTTGCTCTCGCTGGGCGCATGAAGCATCGTTAGGCCATGTCGTCTCACGAGCACGCACTCACCCACGGTCACCTCGGCGTCGACGTGCCCGACAGTCGTGGCCGCACCGGCCTCGACCGGGCCGGTCGCGAGCTGACCCGCAACCCGAACGTCGAGATCGAGAACGTCGAGGTCACCTCCGACGGGTGGCACGTGCTGCGGCGCACCACGTTCCGCTACCGCGGACGCGACGGCGAGTGGGCGACGCAGCAGCGCGAGACCTACGACCGCGGCAACGGCGCCACGATCCTCCTCTACGACCTCGAGAGCCGGAAAGTGCTGCTCGGCCGCCAGTTCCGCTACCCCGTCTACGTCAACGGGCACCCCGACGGCATGCTGCTCGAGACCGCGGCCGGCCTCCTCGACGGAGACTCGCCGGAAGACGCCATCCGCCGTGAAGCCGAGGAGGAGCTCGGCGTCGTCGTCGGCGAGGTGACGCCCGTCTTCGAGCTGTTCATGAGCCCGGGTTCCGTGACCGAGAGCATCCACTTCTTCGCGGCCCCCTGGTCGGCGGGCGCCCCGGTCACCGGTGGCGGCGGCGTCGAGGAGGAGGGCGAGGAGATCGAATCCGTCGCGCTCGACTTCGATGAGGCGCTTCGCATGGTCGCCAGCGGTGAGATCCAGGACGCCAAGACCGTGCTCCTCCTGCAATGGGCCGCCCTGAACCTGCCCTGGCCCGCCACGAACACCGACGCGCAAGGGGGAGCCCATGTCTGATTCGCTGTTCGAGGGTGTCAGCGCCTTCCCCCTCACACCCGTCACATCTACGGGCATCGATGCAGCCAGCTATGCGGCGCTCGTCGAACGGCTCCAGTCGGCCGGCGTCGACTCCATCAGCGCCCTCGGCTCGACCGGCAGCTACGCCTACCTCGACCTCGCCGAACGGGCAGCCGTCGCGAAGCTCACCGTCCAGCACGCTGGCGCCGTGCCC
Source organism: Pseudoclavibacter sp. RFBI5 (assembly GCF_002931395.1). Classification (NCBI taxonomy): domain Bacteria; kingdom Bacillati; phylum Actinomycetota; class Actinomycetes; order Micrococcales; family Microbacteriaceae; genus Pseudoclavibacter; species Pseudoclavibacter sp. RFBI5. The sequence goes on from NZ_PSYA01000001.1 coordinate 124,991, forward strand.
GTCATCGTCGGCATCGGCGCCCTCCGCACCCGCGACGTGCTCGAGAACCTGCGCTCCGCGGAGGACGCAGGGGCCTCGGCGGTCCTGCTCGCCCCCGTCTCCTACCAGCCCCTCACCGAAGACGAGGTGTACGGGCTGTACGAGGACGTTGCGGCCACCTCGGGCATCCCGATCATCGTCTACGACAACCCGACCACCACCGGGATCGTCGTGAGCGACGCCCTGCACGCGCGCATCGCCGGCCTCGACCTCGTGCGATCCATCAAGATCCCGCCGGCCTCCCTCGACGTCGCCCAGGTGAGCGCCCGCGTCACCGCCCTCCGTGACGAGGTCGGCTCGCCCATCTCCGTCGGCATCAGCGGAGACCCGTACGCGGCCGCCGGGCTGCTCGGCGGCTGCGACGTCTGGTACTCGGTGCTCGCGGGAGTCCTGCCCGAGCCCTGCCTCGCCATCACGCGAGCCGCCCTCGGCGGGGAAGCGGAACTCGCGATGAGCCTCTCCGCGCGGCTCGACCCGCTGTGGGAGCTGTTCCGCGCGCACGGCAGCTACCGGGTCGCATCCGCCATCGCCGCCCAGCTCGGTCTCGTGCCGACCGTGAACCTCCCGCGGCCAGTCCACGAGCTCGACGCCGCGGGGCAACGAGCCGTCGCCGGCGCACTCCGCGCTCTCTGAGGTGCTGGAGCGTGGGCCGTGAGTGACATCGTCAGCCTGGAGCTACTCTTCGACACCGCTGCGGAGACGCAGATCCGGGAGGAGTGGCGGCTGCTGCAGGAGCTGGGCGTGTCCAGCATGGGCGCGCACACCGGGGCGAGCAACCGTCCGCACCTGTCCTTGCTCGTTCGCAGCGCCTCGCCAGATGAGGCGTGGGGCGAAGGGGAGGGTACCGAGGCGGCCTCTGGTCAGGGTGATCCTGGCGGGCCGCCGCTGCTCGACGTCGATGCCGTCCGGGACGCAGCAGCCAGGCTGCCGATCGCCCTCACGCTCGGCGGTCCGCAGCTGTTCACGTCCGGAACGCGCGCCGTCCTGGCCCGAAGCGTCGTGCCATCCGCCGGCCTGCTCGAGTTCCACGCCGAGCTGCACGCGCGTGCGGGCGACGCGGAGGTCGCAGTCGACCTGCCGCACACGGCGCCCGGGAGCTGGACGCCGCACGTGACGCTCGCCCGGCGCCTGAGGCTCGCCGACCTGGAGCGGGCGGTGTCCGCGCTCGAGCTGGCGCCGCTGCCCGCACTCGCCACCGAGCTTCGGCTCTGGGATGCGCGCGTCGGTACCGTCCAGCTGCTGGGCGGCTCCTGACCCCCTCGCCCCGCCCTTGCCCCCTCTCTCCGCGCCGCAC